>NZ_JBIWOZ010000005.1:0-172098 GCF_044767965.1 Streptomyces sp. NPDC101178 | reverse complement strand
GGCCCGCGCCCCCCGGGGCGCGGACCACCAGCCCGCCCCCCCCGGGCCCCCCCCCCCCCCCCCCCGCCGGGGGGCGGGGCCCCGCCCCCCCCCGGCGCCCCCCCGCCCGACTGCTTGCGCCCGTATCGTGGGGTACGGGCGCGCGGCGGACCCGTCCCCCGTCACCGACGATGCAGAGAGGCGCCGAGCAATGGTGCAGATCAAGACCCCCGAGCAGATCGCGAAGATGCGCGAGGCGGGGCTGGTGGTCGCTGCCATTCACGCGGCCACCCGTGAGGCGGCCGTCCCCGGCGCCACCACGCGCGACCTGGACCAGGTCGCGCGCAAGGTGATCGCCGACCACGGCGCGAAGTCGAACTTCCTCGGTTACAGCGGGTTCCCCGCGACCATCTGCACCTCGGTCAACGAGGTCGTCGTCCACGGCATCCCGGACGAGAAGACGGTCCTCAAGGACGGCGACATCATCTCGATCGACGCCGGCGCCATCGTGGACGGCTGGCACGGCGACGCCGCGTACACCGCCTTCGTGGGCACCGGTCACGCTCCGGAGCTGGTCGAGCTCTCGCGGGTGACCGAGGAGTCGATGTGGGCCGGGATCGCCGCGATGAAGGTGAACAACCGCCTCGTCGACATCTCCAAGGCGATCGAGACGTACATCCGCCGCCAGCCCCGTCCGGCCACCGGCAAGTACGGGATCATCGAGGACTTCGGCGGCCACGGCATCGGCACCGAGATGCACATGGACCCGCACCTGCTGAACTACGTCTCGCGTAAGCGCGGCAAGGGCATCAAGCTGGTTCCGGGCGTCTGCCTGGCGATCGAGCCCATGGTCTCGCTCGGCACGGCCCGTACGGAGACCCTCGCCGACGACTGGACGGTCATCACGACGGACGGCACCTGGTCCTCGCACTGGGAGCACTCCATCGCGCTGACCGAGCAGGGCCCGCTGGTCCTGACCGCCCCGGACTGCGGCAGGGCGAAGCTCGCGGAGTACGGGATCGAAGCGGCGCCCGACCCGCTGGCGTGAACGACTCTCTCGCGTGAACCAACCCATCCGGCAGGTCTAAGGATCACCGGCAGTGGGCAAACTTGACGGATTCGTCTTTTGGAGTCCGCTGACGTAGACTGACTCGTCGGCTCCGGTGCATCCGTATGTCCGCAGGTAGGACAGGGGATCGCAGGAGCCGATCAAGGTAGCCGATTCGAAAGGCGAAGCGTGGCCAAGAAGCAAGGTGCCATCGAGATTGAGGGCACCGTGATCGAGTCCCTCCCGAACGCAATGTTCAAGGTGGAGCTCCAGAACGGTCACAAGGTCCTGGCGCACATCAGCGGCAAGATGCGGATGCACTACATCCGTATCCTTCCGGATGACCGGGTCGTGGTGGAGCTCTCTCCGTACGACCTGACGCGTGGCCGGATCGTCTACCGCTACAAGTAGATCTTGCCCGCACCCCGTTTCGGCGCGGTGATGGCACTGACCCGGAGAACCTGACATCCCATGAAGGTCAAGCCGAGCGTCAAGAAGATCTGCGACAAGTGCAAGGTGATCCGCCGTCACGGTCGGGTCATGGTCATCTGCGACAACCTGCGCCACAAGCAGCGCCAGGGCTGACGCACGACCCCCTGCATCTCGCAGTTCTTCGCGCGACGCACGTAAGCACGTACATACGCAGTGCCCGTCCAAGCCGCACGGCTGACGACACCTCCGGCGGGGGCCGGGGACCCGGACGTACCACCACTCCTCGTGGGTGGTCGGCGGTCGGGAGCGGTACTGCGGAAGACCCCCGAACTAACAACTGGAGCCATTGAATGGCACGCGTTTCAGGTGTTGACATCCCGCGCGAAAAGCGCGTGGAGGTTGCCCTCACCTACGTCTTCGGTATCGGGCGCACCCGGTCCAAGGAGATCCTCGCCACCACCGGCGTGAACCCCAACACCCGCGTTCGTGACCTGGCCGAAGAGGACCTGGTCAAGATCCGCGAGTACGTGGACGCCAACCTGCGCACCGAGGGTGACCTCCGTCGCGAGATCCAGGGCGACATCCGCCGCAAGATCGAGATCGGCTGCTACCAGGGCATTCGTCACCGCCGCGGTCTGCCGGTCCACGGTCAGCGCACCAGCACGAACGCGCGTACCCGCAAGGGCCCGCGTCGCGCCATCGCCGGTAAGAAGAAGCCGGGCAAGAAGTAGTCCTCAGCGGACGCACTGCGGATCTCCGGTCCTCCGGGACCCGCAGCAACCAGCGGTCTTCGCTGTAGGACCGATCACCTCCCCTCTCCATCTGGAGTCAAGACATGCCCCCCAAGGGTCGTCAGGGCGCAGCCAAGAAGGTGCGTCGCAAGGAAAAGAAGAACGTCGCTCACGGCCACGCGCACATCAAGAGCACGTTCAACAACACCATCGTCTCGATCACGGACCCCTCGGGCAACGTGATCTCCTGGGCCTCCGCCGGCCACGTCGGCTTCAAGGGCTCGCGCAAGTCCACCCCCTTCGCCGCGCAGATGGCCGCCGAGTCGGCCGCCCGCCGCGCGCAGGAGCACGGCATGCGCAAGGTCGACGTCTTCGTCAAGGGTCCCGGCTCCGGCCGTGAGACCGCGATCCGCTCGCTCCAGGCCACCGGCCTGGAGGTCGGTTCGATCCAGGACGTCACCCCGACGCCGCACAACGGCTGCCGTCCGCCGAAGCGTCGCCGCGTCTGACCCGCTACGGCCGGTGACGGCCGTGCGTCAGTAGCGTTCAGGTCCGGGCGGTACGCCTCATTCGGGGCGTACCGCCCGTACCCTTGTTTCACTGTCGGGCATCAAATAGTGGGTGCCCACGACTGAAGGATCACCGCATGCTTATCGCTCAGCGTCCGTCGCTGACCGAAGAGGTCGTCGACGAGTTCCGCTCCCGGTTCGTGATCGAGCCGCTGGAGCCGGGCTTCGGTTACACCCTCGGCAACTCCCTCCGCCGTACGCTCCTCTCCTCGATCCCCGGTGCCGCTGTCACCAGCATCCGGATCGACGGTGTCCTGCACGAGTTCACCACCGTGCCGGGCGTCAAGGAGGACGTCACCGACCTCATCCTCAACATCAAGCAGCTGGTCGTCTCCTCGGAGCACGACGAGCCGGTCGTGATGTACCTGCGCAAGCAGGGCCCGGGTCTGGTCACCGCCGCCGACATCGCGCCTCCGGCCGGTGTCGAGGTGCACAACCCCGACCTCGTTCTCGCCACGCTCAACGGCAAGGGCAAGCTGGAGATGGAGCTGACCGTCGAGCGCGGTCGCGGCTACGTCTCCGCCGTCCAGAACAAGCAGGTCGGCCAGGAGATCGGCCGCATCCCGGTCGACTCCATCTACTCGCCGGTGCTCAAGGTCACGTACAAGGTCGAGGCGACCCGTGTCGAGCAGCGCACCGACTTCGACAAGCTGATCGTCGACGTCGAGACCAAGCAGGCCATGCGTCCCCGTGACGCCATGGCGTCGGCCGGTAAGACCCTGGTCGAGCTGTTCGGTCTGGCGCGCGAGCTCAACATCGACGCCGAGGGCATCGACATGGGCCCGTCCCCGACGGACGCCGCTCTCGCCGCCGATCTGGCTCTGCCGATCGAGGAGCTGGAGCTCACGGTCCGTTCGTACAACTGCCTCAAGCGCGAGGGCATCCACTCCGTGGGTGAGCTCGTGGCCCGTTCCGAGGCGGACCTGCTCGACATCCGCAACTTCGGTGCGAAGTCGATCGACGAGGTCAAGGCGAAGCTGGCCGGTATGGGCCTCGCGCTGAAGGACTCGCCTCCCGGCTTCGACCCGACCGCCGCGGCGGACGCCTTCGGCGCCGACGACGACGCGGACGCGGGTTTCGTGGAGACCGAGCAGTACTGAGTCGCCTCCCGGCTGGGGTACCCGGTATTCGAGGGTGCCCCGGGCCGGGGCTGAGGCTTTGTCCTCAATCGCCGGACGGGCTCGATTTCGGCCGATGTCCGGCAGCTATGACTTCCGTGAGGCGTCCGCTTCACGGGAACTGACACCGGTACCTGATACGGCCGGTGCAGCACACAAGGAGAATCACCATGCCGCGTCCCGCAAAGGGTGCCCGTCTGGGCGGCAGCGCCGCGCACGAGCGTCTGCTCCTCGCCAACCTGGCGAAGTCGCTGTTCGAGCACGGCCGCATCACGACGACCGAGGCCAAGGCCCGCCGCCTGCGCCCCGTCGCCGAGCGCCTCGTCACCAAGGCGAAGAAGGGCGACATCCACAACCGTCGCCTGGTGCTGCAGACGATCACGGACAAGAGCGTCGTCCACACGCTCTTCACCGAGATCGCTCCCCGGTACGAGAACCGCCCCGGTGGTTACACGCGTATCACCAAGATCGGCAACCGTCGTGGCGACAACGCCCCGATGGCCGTCATCGAGCTGGTCGAGGCGCTGACCGTGGCCCAGCAGGCCACCGGTGAGGCCGAGGCCGCGACGAAGCGCGCGGTCAAGGAAGACGCCGCCAAGAAGGACGAGGCCAAGGCCGAGTCCACCGAGGCCGTCGAGGACGCCAAGCCGGTCGAGAAGGCCGACGAGGAGTCCAAGGACGCCTGAGCGTCTTAAGGACCACGGGACGGGCCCGCATCTCCCTTCGGGGCGGTGCGGGCCCGTTCTGCTGAGCAGGGGCAGGGAGAGGATGACGCGGTGAGTGACGAGGCGGAGCCCGGGTTCGTACGGGTGCGGCTGGACCTGTCGTACGACGGCAAGGACTTCTCCGGCTGGGCGAAGCAGACCAGCCGGCGGACGGTGCAGGGCGAGATCGAGGACGCCCTGCGGACCGTGACCCGGTCGCCGGTGACGTACGACCTGACGGTGGCGGGCCGCACGGACGCCGGGGTGCACGCGCGCGGCCAGGTGGCGCACGTGGACCTGCCGGAGGCGGTGTGGGCCGAGCATGAGGAGAAGCTGCTGCGGCGGCTGGCGGGACGGCTGCCGCTGGACGTACGGATCTGGCGCGCGGCTCCCGCCCCGGCCGGGTTCAACGCCCGCTTCTCCGCGCTCTGGAGGCGTTACGCCTACCGGGTCGGCGACCGGCCCGGCGGGGTCGATCCGCTGACGCGCGGTCATGTGCTGTGGCACGACCGGCCGTTGGACCTGGAGGCGATGAACGAGGCGGCCGCGCTGATGGTGGGCGAGCACGACTTCGCCGCGTACTGCAAGAAGCGCGAGGGCGCGACCACCATCCGTACGCTGCAGAAGCTGAGTTGGGTTCGGGAGGCGGAGTCCGGGGTCCTCACCGCGACCGTGCAGGCGGATGCCTTCTGCCACAACATGGTCCGCGCCCTGATCGGTGCGGCGCTGTTCGTCGGGGACGGCCGCCGCCCGGCCGCCTGGCCCGCCGAGGTGCTCGCGGCGAAGGTCCGCGACCCCGGAGTGCACGTGGTGCGGCCGCACGGGCTGACGCTGGAGGAAGTGGCTTATCCGGCGGACGAGTTGCTGGCGGCGCGCGCCGAAGAGGCCCGGAACGTCAGGACGTTGCCGGGGGCCGCCGGGTGCTGCTGAGGTGGTGCGCGGTCAGCGGCCGCTGCGGCGGGCCTCGTTCCGGAAGTGGCGTACGAAGGCGATGACGGCCCACACGATCAGCACGTTGACCAGGGCGCCGGTGCCGTGGAACAGCGGGGTCAGGAGGCTGAACCCGCTCTCCCCCTCGAACGAGTCGTCGCCGGCCAGCAGATTCAGCGGGTAGAGCACGGAGACCAGCACCAGGATGGAGCCGGGGAAGGCGGCCGGCGTCATCGCCGCGTCGAGGGCCGACGGATGACCGGCGATCTCGTCGGCCAGGGCGACAGCCAGGACCAGGCCGACGTAGCCGACGGAGATGAGACGGGGCACGCTGCGAGGGCCGAGAGTGTTCATGGGGTTATTGAACATGTTCATTTATGTGTGGCGTGAGCCGCCCCCGGATGCGGTCCTCTACTGCGCCGGTTCCGCCGCCGCCTGTGACGCCTGGACCCGGCCGCGCTGGTGGATCTGACGGAAGACGAAGTTCGTCAGGTCGTCGCCGACCGCGAAGACGTCCCTGTCCTGCGCGGTGACGCTGGTGCCGTTGGTGAAGCCGCCGACGGTGAAGTAGGCGTACCGGCCGTAGGAGTTGGTCGTGCGGCGGCAGACCGTGCCGCCGCGGCAGAACGTGGGGACGCCCGCGCCGCTGAGGGAGGCGAGGCCGCCGGAGGTCTGGTCGACCGTCTTCTTCGCGCGGGCCTCGGTGTCGAAGACCGCGATGCCGACGGTGACGGCCACTTCGTCCTTTCTGTACGTCGCGCGGATCAGCTGCTCACAGCCGTTGCCCGTGAGGACCGCGCCGAGGGCGCCCTGGGTGCCGGTCGCGCAGTCGGTGGTGCGGTTGGTGGCGCCCTTGACGTGGACGCGGTCACCCATGGCGAGCTTCTCGCCGGGGAAGAAGCTGCCGACGGTGATCGGCGCCTTGTCCTTGCCGGCGCTGGATATGTACTCCTTCGGGTCCGGCGGAGGCGGCGGCGCCACCGACGAGAAGGAGGGCTCGGGCGCCGACGTGTCCTCGGGGAGGTCGGCCGGTGCCGGCAGTTCGCTCGCGCTGCCGGTCGGGTCGCTCCTGCCGCCCGTGGTGACCACGGCGGTCGCCACGATCGCCCCGACCAGTCCGGTGGCCAGTATCCCGCCGCCGATCATCAGCCAGCGCTTCCGGCGGGCTCGCGCCGCGGACTCGTCGGCGAGCGCGGCCCAGTCCGGAGTTCCGTTGTCCCCTGGCCCCCAGGAGGGCCCCCCTTGCCATGAACTCATGCGCGAATCCTAGAGGGTGCGTAAACCGGTTGGGCCATGGCTTCGCGGGCCGTGACAATGCTCTGTATGGGACATCTTGAAGCGGGCCACCTGGAGTACTACCTACCGGACGGGCGGGTGCTGCTCGGCGACGCCTCGTTCCGGGTGGCCGACGGAGCCGTCGTCGCCCTCGTCGGGGCGAACGGAGCGGGCAAGACGACCCTGCTCCGGCTGCTCGCCGGCGAGCTCCAGCCGCACGGCGGCACGGTCTCGGTGAGCGGCGGGCTCGGGGTGATGCCGCAGTTCGTGGGGTCGGTGCGGGACGAGCGGACCGTACGGGACCTGCTGGTGTCGGTGGCCCAGCCCCGGATCAGGGAGGCCGCGAAGGCTGTCGACGCGGCCGAGGAGCGCATTCTCACCGTCGACGACGAGGCCGCGCAGATGGCGTACGCGCAGGCGCTGAGCGACTGGGCGGAGGCGCGCGGGTACGAGGCCGAGACGGTCTGGGACATGTGCACGATGGCCGCGCTGGGTGTCCCGTACGAGAAGGCGCAGTGGCGTGAGGTGCGCACGCTCAGCGGCGGTGAGCAGAAGCGGCTGGTCCTGGAGGCGCTGTTGCGCGGGCCCGACGAGGTGCTGCTGCTCGACGAGCCGGACAACTATCTGGACGTGCCGGGCAAGCGGTGGCTGGAGGAGAAGCTGAAGGAGACCCGTAAGACGGTCCTCTTCGTCTCCCACGACCGCGAGCTGCTCTCCCGAGCGGCCGAGAAGATCGTCAGCGTCGAGCCGAGCGCGGCCGGCAGCGATGTGTGGGTGCACGGTGGCGGCTTCGCCACGTACCACGACGCCCGCAAGGAGCGGTTCGCGCGGTTCGAGGAGCTGCTGCGGCGCTGGCAGGAGGAGCACGCCCGGCTGAAGGCGCTCGTCCTGCGGATGCGGCAGCAGGCGGCGAACAGCCCCGACATGGCCAACCGCTACCACGCGATGCAGACCCGCTTCAAGAAGTTCGAGGAGGCCGGACCGCCGCCGGAGCCGCCGCGCGAGCAGGACATCCGGATGCGGCTGCGCGGTGGCCGGACCGGGGTGCGGGCGGTGACCTGCAAGGGCCTGGAGCTGACCGGGCTGATGAAGCCCTTCGACCTGGAGATCTATTACGGGGAGCGCGTCGCCGTCCTCGGCTCCAACGGGTCCGGCAAGTCGCACTTCCTGCGGCTGCTGGCCGGTGAACCGGTGGCGCACACGGGGGAGTGGAAGCTCGGGGCGCGGGTCGTGCCGGGGCACTTCGCGCAGACGCACGCGCATCCGGAGCTGCTCGGCAAGACGCTGGTGGAGATCCTCTGGTCCGAGCACGCGAAGGACCGGGGCGGCGCGATGGGGGTGCTGCGGCGGTACGAGCTGGAGCGACAGGGGGACCAGGCGTTCGAGCGGCTCTCCGGCGGGCAGCAGGCGCGGTTCCAGATCCTGCTGCTGGAGCTGGCGGGGACGACGGCGCTGCTGCTGGACGAGCCGACGGACAACCTGGACCTGGAGTCGGCGGAGGCGTTGCAGGACGGGCTTGAGGTGTACGACGGGACGGTGATGGCCGTCACGCACGACCGGTGGTTCGCGAAGTCGTTCGACCGGTATCTGGTGTTCGGGTCGGACGGGGTGGTGCGGGAGACGGCTGAGCCGGTGTGGGATGAGCGGAGGGTTCAGCGAGTGCGGTGACCTTGGCGGTCGGCTCGGCTCGGCGGGGTGGGGTGTGGCGGGTGCTGGTGCGGGTTGCCGTGCGGCGCCGTTGCGGGGGCTCTGCCCCCGGGCCCCCGCGCCTCAAACGCCGGCGAGGCTGGGAAGGTCGCCTCAAACGCCGGCGGGGCTGGAAGGGTCGCCTCAAACGCCGGAGGGGCTGGGAAGGTCGCCTCAAGCGCCGGCGGGGCTGGGGAAGCCGACGGGGCTGAAAGTGGCCGTTTTGACCCGTCCGGGGGCGGGCGGGTACTGTCGAGGTTTGTTATACGTATCGGGTCGTCGTTCTCACGCGACGGGCCCCTACGTAGGTTCTCTGGAGCAGTTACCAGTGGCTCGCATACGGGCGGTGTCCCGGCAGTGTGAGCCCCAGCTGCATGATCGCTTCAGGGGTGCCATGTGTTGTCTGGACCTCATCCACTAAGAAGCGAAGGCTACGAAGTGCGTACGTACAGCCCCAAGCCCGGCGATGTCACTCGCCAGTGGCACATCATCGACGCTCAGGACATCGTCCTGGGGCGTCTGGCCACCACGGCTGCCAATCTCCTCCGCGGCAAGCACAAGGCGATCTACGCCCCCCACATGGACATGGGCGACTTCGTCATCATCATCAACGCCGACAAGGTGCACCTGTCCGGCAACAAGAAGACCCAGAAGATGGCGTACCGCCACTCGGGCTTCCCGGGCGGTCTCCGTTCGGTGCGCTACGACGAGCTCCTCGCGAAGAACCCCGAGAAGGCCGTCGAGAAGGCCATCAAGGGCATGATCCCCAAGAACACCCTGGGCCGTCAGATGCTCTCGAAGCTCAAGGTCTACGCGGGCGACCAGCACCCGCACGCTGCTCAGCAGCCGGTCCCGTTCGAGATCACCCAGGTCGCGCAGTAGTTCCGGCCACCCCCTAAGACGTACAGAAAGATCTGAGGAGAATCGTGGCCGAGACCACTGTTGAGAACCCCGTCGAGGGCACCGAGGGCGAGGAGACCTTCGCCGAGGTGACCACCTTCGAGTCGGAGGTCCCCGTCGAGGGTGAGTACACCTCCGAGTCGCTCGCCGGCCGCTTCGGCGACCCGCAGCCCGCGGCCGGCCTTGGCCGTCGCAAGAACGCCATCGCCCGCGTCCGGATCGTTCCGGGCACCGGCAAGTGGAAGATCAACGGTCGCACCCTTGAGGACTATTTCCCCAACAAGGTGCACCAGCAGGAAGTCAACGAGCCCTTCAAGGTGCTCGAGCTCGACGGCCGCTACGACGTCATCGCCCGCATCTCGGGTGGCGGCGTCTCCGGTCAGGCCGGCGCCCTGCGCCTCGGTGTGGCCCGTGCGCTGAACGAGGCGGACGTGGACAACAACCGCGCCACGCTGAAGAAGGCCGGCTTCCTCTCCCGCGACGACCGTGCGGTCGAGCGCAAGAAGGCCGGTCTCAAGAAGGCCCGTAAGGCCCCGCAGTACAGCAAGCGCTAAATCGCCTGCTCGTCCGCATTACCCGAACGCCCCGGCGGCGCACTCCGTGCTGCTGGGGCGTTCGTTTATCGGGCCCCGCAGGCGTATAACGGCATAAGACGTTCATCGGCCCGCACGTGCGGACTCTGCCGCCCGGGCCGTGTCATGCCGCCTGCCCGGCCGCTTTGCTGTTCTTGTAGTTGTGGTTGTTTAGCTTCGCTTCGCTTTGTTTTTTGCGGTTTCTGAGCACTTCGGAGGACACCAGTGGGACGACTCTTCGGTACGGACGG
The DNA here is from genome assembly GCF_044767965.1 of Streptomyces sp. NPDC101178. NCBI lineage: Bacteria > Bacillati > Actinomycetota > Actinomycetes > Kitasatosporales > Streptomycetaceae > Streptomyces > Streptomyces sp. NPDC101178. Next base: position 161,903 of record NZ_JBIWOZ010000005.1, on the reverse strand, counting down.
AGTGCGCGGTGTCGCCAACGCGGATCTGACGGCCGAGCTCGCGCTCGGGCTCTCGGTCGCGGCGGCGCACGTACTCGCCGAGGCGGGCACCTTCGAGGGCCATCGCCCGACCGCCGTGGTCGGCCGCGACCCCCGGGCCTCCGGAGAGTTCCTGGAAGCCGCCGTGGTGGCCGGTCTGGCCAGCGCCGGCGTCGACGTCCTGCGCGTCGGCGTGCTGCCGACGCCGGCCGTGGCGTACCTCACCGGATCGCTCGGCGCCGACATCGGCGTGATGCTCTCCGCCAGCCACAACGCCATGCCGGACAACGGCGTCAAGTTCTTCGCGCGCGGCGGCCACAAGCTCGCCGACGAGCTGGAGGACCGGATCGAGACGGTCTACGAGCAGCACCGCACCGGCGAGCCGTGGAGCCGCCCGACCGGCGCGGGCGTCGGCCGGGTCACCGACTACACGGAGGGCTTCGACCGGTACGTCGCCCACCTCATCGGCGTCCTCCCCAACCGGCTCGACGGGCTGAAGGTCGTCCTGGACGAGGCGCACGGCGCCGCCGCCCGGGTGTCGCCCGAGGCGTTCGCGCGGGCCGGGGCCGAGGTCGTCACCATCGGCGCGACGCCGGACGGCCTGAACATCAACGACGGCTGCGGCTCCACCCACCTGGGCCTCCTGCGCGCCGCCGTCGTCGAGCACGGCGCCGACCTCGGCATCGCCCACGACGGTGACGCCGACCGCTGCCTCGCCGTGGACGCCGCCGGTGAGGAGGTCGACGGCGACCAGATCCTCGCCGTGCTCGCCCTCGCCATGCGGGAGGCCGGGCAGCTGCGCAAGGACACCGTCGTCGGCACCGTGATGTCGAACCTCGGCTTCAAGATCGCCATGGAGCGCGAGGGCATCCAGCTCGTGCAGACGGCGGTCGGCGACCGTTACGTCCTGGAGTCGATGAAGGCCGAGGGCTTCGCGCTCGGCGGCGAGCAGTCCGGCCACGTCATCGTCCTGGACCACGCCACGACCGGTGACGGCACGCTGACCGGCCTGATGCTGGCGGCCCGCCTCGCCGCCACCGGCCGGAGCCTCGCCGAGCTGGCCGGGGTCATGGAGCGGATGCCGCAGGTCCTCATCAACGTCCCCGACGTCGACAAGTCCCGGGTCGCCACCTCCTCCGAGCTGGCCACCGCGGTGACCGAGGCGGAGCGCGAGCTGGGCTCCACCGGTCGTGTCCTGCTGCGCCAGTCGGGTACGGAGCCGCTGGTACGGGTCATGGTCGAGGCCGCCGACATCGAGCAGGCGCGCGCGGTCGCGGGCCGGCTGGCCGATGTGGTGAAGTCCGCGCTGGGCTGAGCCGCCGCCTCACCGGCGTACGGGAGCCCCCGTGGACGTGCTACGGAGGCCCCGTGGACGTACTACGGAGGCCTAAAGGCCTACTGCGGAAGCCTCGGCCGTCGTACCGAAGCCCCCGGCTCACCTGCGCACCGAAGCCCCCGGCTCACCTGCGCACCGAAGCCCCCGGCTCACCTGCGCACCGAAGCCCCCGGCGTGCCCGCCGGGGGCTTCTGCGTGCGCCGGACCCGCCACAGGCCCTTCTCCAGCAGCAGCGTCAGCGTGCCCGCGAGGACGATCCCGCCGAGGTTGGCGAGCAGCTGCTGCCCGGAGCCGACGGTCTGCTGGTAGTCGGAGTAGCTGAACGCGACGGCCGCGTTGGCGGCGGCCGGGACCGTCGTCACGGAGATCGCCACGCCGATCAGCGCCCCGGACTTCGCGGAGGTGAGGGAGAGCGTTCCGGCGATGCCCGCCAGGAACGCCACGACGAACGACATCCAGTCCGGCTGCCAGATGAACCCCGTGATCGGCCGCTCCGCCTCGATCATCGACTTCTCGAACAGGCCGACGGCGTCCAGCAGCCAGGCGAACCCGGCCGTGATGATCATCGCCAGCGCGAAGCCGCCGACCAGCGCCCACAGCGAGCGCGCCACCAGCCGGGGCGCGCGCTGCACGATGGCCGTGGAGATCCCGGCCAGCGGCCCGAACTCCGGGCCCACCGCCATCGCGCCCACGATCAGCACCGCGTTGTCCAGCATCACCCCGCAGGCGGCGAGCATGGTGGCCAGCGCGAGGAAGGAGACGTACGTGATGGAGAACGTCGACTCCTCGTGCGTCGCCTCCGTCAGCTCCTCCCACAGCACCGCGTCCGCGCTGTCGCCCGGCGCCTCGCGCTCCGCCTTGTCGGCGCGCGAGGAGAGCGTGAGGTCCAGGTGCTCGATGCTGATCGCCCCGGACTCGTCGATGCCGAGGCGGCGCAGCGCGGCGATCAGCTCGTCACCGGCCTCCCGCGCGACGTCGCACATCACCACGTCCCCGGCCGGGGAGCGGGCCGCGCCGGGCAGGACCACGAGGTGGGCCGTGCCGACGGTGGACTCCAGCAGGGTGACGACCTCGTCGGTGGTCGCGGCGGGCACGATGAGACGCAGATGCAGCACGCGGCACACCTTCCCCGGAAGTGTCAGAGCTTGCGCAGGGAGAGCTTCTGGACCTTGTGGTCCGCCCCTTTGCGGAGGACCAGAGTGGCACGGCCGCGCGTCGGAGCCACGTTCTCCATCAGGTTCGGCCTGTTGATGGTCCGCCACATGGTGCGCGCGTACTCCAGGGCCTCCTCCTCGGAGACCTGGGTGTACTTGCGGAAGTACGAGGACGGGTCCTGGAACGCCGTGTCGCGCAGCTTGCGGAAGCGGCTGAGGTACCAGGTCTCGATGTCCTCGGCGCGCGCGTCCACGTAGACGCTGAAGTCGAAGTAGTCGGCCAGCCCGACCCTCGTCCGGCCGTCGCTGCCGGGCAGCGCGGGCTGCAGGACGTTGAGCCCCTCGACGATGAGGATGTCCGGGCGGCGGACGGTGAGCCGCTCACCGGGGACGATGTCGTAGATCAGGTGCGAGTAGACCGGCGCGGTCACCTCGTCCTTGCCCGCCTTGATGTCCGCCACGAACCGGGTCAGCGCCCGCCGGTCGTACGACTCCGGGAACCCTTTGCGCGAGGTCAGCCCGCGCGCCCGCAGCTCCTTCATCGGCAGCAGGAACCCGTCCGTGGTCACCAGCTCCACGCGCGGGTGCTCGGGCCAGCGGGCCAGCAGCGCCTGGAGGATACGGGCGCTGGTGGACTTGCCGACGGCGACACTGCCCGCGACCCCTATGACGAACGGGGTCCCGCGCTGCTCCCCGTGCCCGTTCCCGGCGTCGCCGAGGAAGGTGTTCAGCGCACCGCGCAGCCCGGACGTGGCCTGGACGTACAGGTTGAGGAGCCGGGAGAGCGGCAGGTAGACGTCCCGTACCTCGTCCAGGTCGATGACGTCCCCGAGCCCGCGCAGCCGCTCCACCTCGTCGGCGGTCAGCGGCAGCGGCGTCTTGTCCCTCAGGGCGCTCCACTCGTCGCGCGAGAGGTCGACGTAAGGGGTCGGCGCATGCTCGGTGCGGCGCTGCGGGCTCCGTGCGGGCGAAGTGATCACCCTTCATTGTTGCGGGAGTTTTAACGGAGTGGGGGGTGGGGTCGGTCACGTGGGTGTCGGGCCCGTGGATGTCGGGCCGCCTCCGTACGGCGGACGCGGGCGCGGTGTCCGCTCCCCTGTGCCGGACACCGGGCCCGTGCCCGGGCTTCCTGCGAGCCGTACGGTCAGGGCTTGTCGCCCCTGTCGCCCCTGTCGCCCGTGTCGCCCTTGGCGTCGACGACGGCGGCGTGGGTGCGGGCGATGTCGATGAGGACGTCGCCGGGCTCCCGCTGCTCGGCCGGCTCCTCGTCGGAGCCGACGGTCCCGTACGACTCGACGACGACCTCGCGGGTGCCCGCGTAGCCGTAGTCCACGGGGTCGATCAGGAGATCGGTCCGGGTGAACTCCATGTGCTCCTGCCGGACCACCGCGATGACCTCCCGGCCTGCCGCGTCCTCGACCAGGTGGTGGGTCACCTTGACGCCTTTGACCGTGGCCAGCGCCCGGTAGATCCGGGCCATGGCGTCCGGCGGGATCGGATACGAGCGGAGCAGGACGGAGACGGCGCGGAAGGAGTGCGCGTCCTCGCTCTCCTCCTCCCCGCCGTCCGTCCCGTCCCCGGTGGGAAACGTCGCGCGGAGTTTCGCGAGCAGCGCCTCCGGGTTCTCCGGCAGCGCGGCTGCGATGCGGTAGGACTCGCGGGCCGTCCGGTGGTCGGTGTCGGACACGTCGTTCCCGGCGTCCTTGCCGTCGTACGGGATCCACCGGTCGGAGCTGAGCTCCGGGGGCACTTCGACGCCCGCTTCCCGGAGCTCCTTCACGGCCTGCGCGTTCCCGGAGGCGCCGTCCACCTCGCGGAGGTGGATCCGCTGGTCGCTGCGCGGCTCCGGCGGGACCTTCTGCCGCTCCAGGTAGTCGGCGGCCCGGTCGCTCCAGGACGCGGCGACGGGGTCGTGACCGGTACGGGCCAGCGCCTTCAGCGCCCGTACCTCGGTACGCCGGTGCCTGCCGATCAGGTTGGCGGCGATGCCGTACAGCCAGGGCCGGGCCAGCCGGTGGGCGGTGTCGTACCGGTGCCGGGTGCGGAAAGCGATGAGGAACGTCTCCGCGGTGATGTCGTCCGCCGGGCCCTCCCCGAGCCGGCGGGCGACGTAGCGGTGGATGTCCGGGGCGTGCCGGTCGTAGAGCCCGGCGAACAGCTCGGGCTCGTCGAGGGACTGTGCGATGACGTCGGCGTCGTCGGCACCGTCGGGGGTGGGCCGGGCCGTGGGGGAGCCGGCCGGCGAGTACACCGGGGTGGCCCGGGACACGGGGGACCGGCTCAACGTCACCGTGACGTCCTGGGGGTCGTGGGTCGGAGTGGTGGAGACCCAGCTGCCGTCGGTGGAGTCGGACGACTGACCCGTCGGGTCCGGGCACGGGCACGGGCACGGGTACGGGCAAGGGGATGAGCCCGCCGGTCGTCACGAAGGTCAAGGTCGCGCACGGGCACGGGCGCGGGCAAGGGGCGGCGGCCATCCGACGGGGGGTCGGGTGGCCGCCGTTCTCATCGGGTTCCGGTCAGGACGTGGTGTTCAGCGTCAGGCCGTAGTGGCGGAGCAGGTCGTCCAGCGGCTGCATCCAGCTGGCGCCGCTGCCGAAGCTGCCGTCGCAGCCGGTGTTGCTGGAGCCGGACGTCACACCCTGGGCCTGGCCCTGGTTGGTGATCCAGGCGCCGCCGCTGTCGCCCTTGTGGATGCAGACGGTGGACTTGGCCAGGCCCTTGACCAGGGTCTGCGGCTGGCCCGGGTCGGTGTAGGTGACCGAGTGGTTGTAGCTGCTGATGGTGCCGCAGGTCCACCCGGTGGTCGCACCGGACTTGCAGACCGTCGAACCGACGGCGGCCCGCTGGCCCCCCTTGACCGGGGTGTCCGCCACGACGCGCCAGCCGCCGACCGTGGTGGTGACGGAGTTGCCGGAGCTGATGGCGGCGATGCCCATGTCGACGCTGTCGTAGCCGTGCGCGAAGCGGGTCTTGGTCCCCTTGGCGAACTGCGAGCCGTTGAAGTACAGCGTGTCCGGGCCCTTGACGCAGTGGCCGGCGGTGGCCAGGTACTGCCGGCCCTGCTGGTCCCGGGCTCCGAAGCCGACGGAGCAGTAATTGCCGTTCACATCCGAGGTGTTGATGTTCATCTTGCTGCCGGGCGCGATGGCGGCGGCGGCCTGCGGGGCGTCGTCGGTGGTGGTCTCCACGGTGACGGCCGGGCCGTGGGCGCGCGCGGCGGCGACGAAGGCCCGCCCGGTGGCGTCGGCGGTGTCGCGGACGGTGACGACGACCTTGTTGCCGGCCGGGTCGACGTGCCACGACTCCACGCCGGCCGGGAGCTTCCTCTCGGCGAGCCGGTCGAGCTCCGCCTTGATCCGGTCGAGCGCCGACGGGGCGCGGGCCGGGATGCGGGCGGCGAGTCCGGCCGCCTTCACGTCGGCGGCCTGCCGTGCGGTGGTGACGTCGACGGTGAGGGTGCCCCGGGCGTCGAAGTACGCGCTGCCGATGGGCACTCCGGAGGCGCCGAGGCGCTCCAGGGTCCGCTGCTGGGCCTCCTGGCGGTCGAGCTTCCGCTCGGCCTCCGCGACGGAGACGCCGAGCGAGTCGGCGAGCGCCTTCACCATGCCGGTGGGCTGCGTACGGGTGGTCGGTGCGGGCGTCGGATCGGTGGTGGCGGGCTGTGAGGCGGCCGCCATGCCTCCGGTCAGGGCGACCGCTCCGGCTATCGCGCCGATCGACAGCGTCTTGCTGAACTTGTTCACGTCTTCTCCTGGGGGGTGCGGTGCCGTGCGGGCGTGCTCAGGACCGGGTCAGTTGCCGGTGACGGCGGTGAGGGTCCTGGCCGCGTCGGCGAGGCCGGCGCCGCAGCCGCCGGAGCAGGAGCCGGGCAGGCCGCGCGTGTTGTTCTTGATCGCTGTTTCGATCTGGGCGGGGGTGAGGGAGGGGCTCGTCTGCTTCAGCAGCGCGGCCAGACCGGCGATGTGCGGAGTGGCCATGCTGGTGCCCTGGTAGGAGGCGTAGCCTTCGCTGCCGAGCGAGCGGGTGCCCTTGTTGATCGTGGACCAGATGCCGTCGTCGGCACGGACGGTGGTCTCGCCGCCGGGTGCGGTGACGTCGACGGACCTGCCGTAGTTGGAGTAGGCCGCGCGGTTGCCCTCGCGGTCGGAGGCGGCGACGGTGATGACGTTTCCGCAGCCGGCCGGGCTGTAGGCGGAGGCGTCGGCGTTGTCGTTGCCGGCGGCCACGACGACGGAGGTTCCGCGGTCCACGGCGGCCTTGATGGCGGTGTTGTACGCCTGGTCGCAGGTGAACCCGCCGCCGAGGCTCATGTTGATGACCGCCGCGGGGGTCTTGTTGGCGGGCGCTCCGGAGACCGTTCCGCCGGACGCCCAGGTGATCGCGTCGATGATGTCGGAGGTCGATCCGCCGCACTTGCCGAGGACGCGGATCGGCTGGATGTTCGCCTCGTGGGCCACGCCGACCGTGCCGTAGCCGTTGGCGGTGGCCGCGATGGTGCCGGCTACATGGGTGCCGTGCCAGGAGTTGTTGGTGTCACGGGCCGGGACCGGGTTGCCGTTCCTGTCCCGGCCGCACTCGCCGCGGTTGGCCCAGTCCCCGGTGTCGGACGGGTCGCTGTCGCGGCCGCCGCCGTCCGTGGCCGTCCAGGAGTTGGAGATGAAGTCGTATCCCGGCACCAGCCGGGAGCCCAGCTCGGTGTGTTTGGTGATGCCGGTGTCGATGACCGCCACGGTGACGCCCTTGCCGGTGGCCTGCTTCCAGGCCGAAGGAACGTTCATGCCGGCCCGGGACTCGTACAGGTCCCACTGGTAGCGGTACTCGGCGGGGTCGACCGCGGTGGGGAAGACCCGGCGGTCGGGGACGACATAGGCGACGTCGGGGTCGGACCGGAAGGCCGCCATGGCTTCCCGGGTGTCCTCGGGCTTCGCGGTGTCGGGCAGCTCCACGAGGGCGGCGCCCGTTCCCAGACGGCGTTCGAAGGAGAGGCGTTCGCCGGCCCGGTCGCCCTTGGCCTTGGCGTCCTTCACGATCGCCGCGTTCGATCTGGCCTCCTCGGCATGGGACTTGTAGCCGACGATGAAGCCCTGGGCGGCCTCGGTGGGGTCGGACGCCGCAGGGGCGGACGTCTGGGCCGGGCGGGCGGTGTCGGGGGAGCTGCCGGCGAAGGCGACGCCGGTGCCCATGACAGCGGCGGCGGTGGCGAGCGCGACGGATATGCGGAGGGGGGTAAAACCGTGCACGTCGGTTCCTTTCGATCCGTTCGGGCAGATCGAGCAGGTCGACCAGCTCGAACGGGGCATGACAATCAGAGGGGGGTGGCGCATGCGTGGGTGCGGAATCAAGGGCACGCGCATGCTCAGCTCTCGGGAACCCGGTGGGACGGGAGCCTGTCGAGATACGGCTGATCACTGTGGGGTCCGAGTGATCGGTCGATGGGGGGAAACCTATGAACGCGCCATCCCGATGACCATCCGGGTGCCGCGTATACGGATCCCTGTTTAATTCACCGGCCGTTCACCGCCCCGTTTTCCGATCCGTTTTCCGGTCCGGGCCGGTCCCGTCCGCCCGGGCGCAGAGGTGAGGGGTGAATCCGAGAAGCGTCCGCCTGGCGGTGAGCGCCGTGACAACTTCCTTACCGGCGGTGAGCGGTGAGAGTTGATTACGTATCCGTGGACCGGCACTTCCGGATGTTGGCGTGGGCGCAGAGGGCGTACGTTCGGACCGCGGCCGACCGGACGTGCGGAACGTGCGAGCGGGATGCGCGACACCTGCGTGGGCGCGGTGCGGCCGGTCCGGGCACGGGTGTGCGGAACGAGCTGTGCGCGCCGCTTTCGGCAGTCCCGGCCGAAGGCATTGCGCCCTGTGTTTCCAGCAGTCGGCCGAGCGTGCTCCGCTGCGCGCCGCAGCGCCGAAAGCTCTTCCGCGCACCCGTCCATTCATCCGCGCACCCGTGCGTTCGCCTGCCGGGATACCGCCCGAAGGCGGGAGTGACGGCCGCTCACCGAACGTGTTCGGTCCACTGTTGTTCATCGGGAACAAGTGATCTACTTGTTTCTCCAGGAGGCAGGAAAGACATCTCGTGGTGAGGGCGGCAACGTGATCACGACCTGTGGTTCGGCCTTGCGGTCCTTCGTACGGGCGCTGCCCACCCGGAACGCCGAGCCGGTGCTGATGTTCGTCGAAGGCGCCGCCGGCGAGGGGAAGAGCCACCTGCTCCAGGAGCTGGCCGACCTGCCGGGCCCGCCGGACCTGGCCCGCCGGTGGTGGCGGTGCGGAGCCGAGGACGGGCCGCCGGAGGAGGACGGGCACCTGCGGGAGGCGACTCTGTGGCTGGTGGACGACGTCCACCGGGCGGACGGGGACGGGCTGCGACGGCTGCGCCGGTTGCTGGAGGAGCTGGCGCCGGGCTCGGCGGCCGCCGTGACCTACCGCCCCGAGGAACTCCCGGTGCCCGGTCTCCCGCTGGGCGGCCCGCCGGTGACGTATCCGAACGGCCTGACGGTCCTCAGGAACCGGCTGGCGCCCTGGGACGAGGAGCGCGTCCGCCGGGCCGCCGTGGAGGCGCTGGGCGAGGGCAGCTGTACGGACGAGGCCGTGGCCCGGCTCCACGAGCGCACCGGCGGAGTGCCCCGGGTCGTCGTCGACCTGCTGGCCCTGGTCCGCGCGCAGTGGCCGGCCTTCACCGGCACGGCCGCCGAGATCGACGCGGCCGGTGTGCCGACCCGGCTCGCGGAGCTGGTCCTGAGCCGCACGCACGCCGTGTCGCCCGAGCACCGGCCGGTGGTCTGGGCGGCCGCCGTCCTCGACGGGCCCGCCGGCCGTGACGAGCTGATCGCGGTGTCGGGCCTCGGAGCCGCGACCGGAGGCGCCGCACTGCTGCGGGCCCTGGAGAGCGCGGTCCTGGCGGAGGCGGCCGAGGGCCGCTACGGCTTTGCGGTCCCGCTGGCCGCCTCAGCGGTACGGGCCACCGTGCCCGGTCCCGTACGCCAGGATCTGCACCGGCGGACGGCGAACGTACTCAGCCGCAGACAGCCGGTGGCCTGGGCCGCCGTGGCCGAGCACCACCGGGCGGCCGGTGAGAGCCACCGGTGGCTCAGAGCGGTGGAGCGGGCGGCCGAGGCGGCGGAGGCCTCCGGCCGGCACGAGCAGGCGATCGGGCTCCTGGAGCGGACGCTGGCCCTGCCCGGCCTGCCTCCGCAGGCCCGCGCCCGGCTGGCGCCGCTGCTGGCCCGCACCGCGGTGACCGGACTGCGCTCGGACCAGACGGTGGAGGTGCTGGCGCAGATCGTGCAGGACGCGGCGCTCCCGCCGGCCGTACGGGGAGAGCTCCGGCTCGACCTGGGGCTGATGCTGTGCAACCAGATGGGCCGGTCCGACGAGGGTTGGCGGGTCCTGGAGGTCGCCGCCGGCGAACTGCGCGAGGTCCGGTCCGTCCTGGCCGCGCGTGCCATGGCGGCCCTGGTCACGCCGTACTGGCCGGGCGTCTCCGTGGATGTCCACCGGGAGTGGCTGATCAAGGCGGAGGTCGCCGCGGACGACAGCGGGGACGAGCCGATGCGTACGGCGGTGCTCGCCAACCACGTGGGGCTCGCCATGAGTTGCGCCGACCCCGACGCGTGGGAGCTGGTGGAGAAGCTGCCCGTGAAGAGCACCGACCCGGCCTGCGCCCGGCAGGCGGCGCGCGGTCTGTGCAACGGCGCGGACTCGGCGGTCTGGCTCGGTTTCTACGAGCGCGGCGCCGACCTGCTGGCCGAGGGCCGTGACCTGTCCGCGCGGAGCGGAGCGCCGTACACCGAGCACAGCGCGCTCGGGACGCGGCTGCTCCAGGAGTGGTGGACCGGCCGGTGGCTGGGCCTGGACAAGCGGTGCGAGGACTTCGTCGCCGCCACCGCCGACATGCCGTTCATCGCCTCCGACGCCTATGTCGTACGCGGGTTGCTCGCGCTCGCGCAGGGTGACTGGGGCGAGGCGCGGTCCTGGCTGTCCCAGCAAGGGACGTTCGGCACGGAGAAGCTGCCGGTGCCCTTGGGCGCGGCGGCGGCCGGAGCCGTGATCCGGCTGGCCCTGGCCCGGCAGGAGGTGGCCGCCGCGGCGGAACAGGCGCGGGCGGCCTGGAAGGTGGTGGCCGGCAAAGGAGTCTGGCCGTGGGCGGCGGAACTCGCGCCGTGGGCCGTGGAGGCCGTGGCACGCGCGGGCGACGGGCCCGCGGCGCACACCATGGTCCGCAACTTCTCCCAGGGCCTCGGCCGCCGCGACGCACCCGCCGCCGGAGCCGCGCTGACCTGGAGCCGGGCCGTCCTCGCCGAGACGGAGGCGTTGGCCGAGGAGCGCCGGAGCGGCCTGCTGGAGGCCGCCGAGCTGTACGAGGAGGCCGCGGGCGCGTACGGGGAGCTGCCGCGGCCGTACGCGCAGGCACTGACGACGGAGGGCGCGGCGCGTTGTGTGCTCGCGGCGGATACGGAGGGGACTTCGGGGGCGGTCCGGGGGCCGGCGGCGGCTTCGGACCCGGCCCCTGCCGGTGACGGGAGCTCCGGCCCGGCCCCGGACGCCAAGGGGAAGGGGACCCCTTGCCCCGCCTCAGCCCCCCATGACACCGCCGCGACCCTCGCGGCGCTCGCGGAGCTGGAGGGCTGTGCCCAGCGCTTCACCGATCTGGGGGCCGTCTGGGATGCCGCACGGGCCAGGGCCCTGCTGCGGACGCGCCAGCCGGCCAGGAAGGGGCGGCCCCCCGGCCGTCCTTCCCATGCCGACCAGCTGTCGCCGCGCGAGGAGGAGGTGGCGCAGCTGGCCGTCTCCGGCCTGACCAACCGGGAGATCGCCGCGACCCTGCACCTCTCCCCGCGCACCGTGGAGCAGCACATCGCCGGCGCGATGCGGAAGTCCGGCGCGCTCTCCCGCCGCGACCTCGCTCACCGCCTGGGACCGACTCCCTGATCCCGGTCCCGGAAGGTCCAGAACGTCCTGTCGTGCTCCCACACGGCCACGGTGGCGCCCGCCCAGTCGAACACCCAGCCCGAACGCACTCCGCGCGCTCCCCAGCCGTCCGGCCGTCGGCGCGGGACCGCGAAGCCCGCCGCGCGGGCGACGGCCGCAGCGTCACAGGTCTCGCGCGCGATGCGGAGGGCTTCCGCCTCGGTCTCGGCGGCCCCGGTGAAGACGTGCAGGCCGCACCGCTCTGGCTGTACGGCGTTCCGGGTGGGGACATTGACCTGGAAGTAGACCTTGGTCATGGCGCCATCTCCTCGGGATCGCGGTCATGACCAACGTAGGAAATGCCTCCGGCCCTGAATATCCGGGGCGGGCCGATCACCTATACGTATCTCGTACGTATCCCGCGCGGTGATCCGTGGTGCCGTATCCGTGATTCCGGCCTACGGATGGCAACCCCCACGCGCTGCCCTTACGTTCCAGCCACCGTGGCACGGCACCCCCATTGCCCTGCCCATGGACCAAGGAAGCACGAGCGCGTTCATGAAACTCATCCGTCCCGGAATAGCAGCCGGGTCTCTCGCTCTTCTCTTCGCCAATGGCTGTCAGCTGCCGCAGACCGAGGCGGCGAAAGAGGAACCGATCGTCATCGGTACGTCGAGCCATCTGACGAGCCTCGACCCGGCCGGTGTGTACGACAACGGGTCCTGGGCGGTGTACAACAACATCTATCAGGGCCTCCTCACCTTCGAGCCGGGTTCGCCCGTACCGAAACCCGACGCGGCCGAGTCGTGCGCCTTCGTCGGATCCGCGCTCACCACGTATCGATGCGCAATACGCGGCGACCTCACGTTCTCGAACGGGAATCCGCTCACGGCAAGCGCGGTGAAGCGTTCGTTCGACCGCATCCTCCGTATCCGTGACCCGCTGGGACCGGCGCCCTTGTTCGCCAACCTGGACTCCGTGGAGGCCCGGGGGTCTCTCGTGACGTTCCACCTCACGACCGCCGACGCCACCTGGCCGTCGAAGATCGCCACGGGAGCGGGTTCCATCGTCGACCCGGCGGAGTTCCCGGCGGACCGGCTGCGGGAGGAGAAGAGCGCCTCGGGCTCGGGCCCCTACCTCCTGTCGTCCTACAAGGAGCAGGAATCCCTCACCCTCGAACCGAACCCCGCGTACAAGGGAGCCGTGACCACGAAGGGCGTCGCGGTCGCGGTCCGCTACTTCGAGACCCCGCAGGACGTCGAAGCGGCGTGGAACGCCAGAACGGTCGACATCGCCTACGCGGGGCTCCCGTCCGCCACCCTCGCGGGAATCGATCCCGGCGACACCGACGTACGCCTCTCCGTCGGAAACAGCGCCGAGGCGCACTATCTCGTCCTGAACATGAACTCCTCGCGCAGGCCCTTGCGGAACGTCGCGGCCCGCCGAGCCGTCGCCGCCCTCATCGACCGCGGACATCTGGCGGGCGAGGTCTTCAAGCACACGGTGACGCCGCTGTATTCACTGGTCCCGCAAGGCGTTGCCGGACACAGCACGGCGTTCTTCGACCGCTACCCGGAGGCGGACCCGGCGTATGCGAGGCAGCTTCTGCGATCCGCCGGTATCACCCCACCGGTGCGCGTCAGGCTGGGCCACCAGGGCGGTACCGCCGCCATCGAGGCGCGCGAACTCAAGCGCCAGTTCGAGAAAGGCGGCCTTTTCCGGGTCGAGCTGATCGAGGAACGCGACTTCACCACGTACCAGAAGCGCAGCCGCAAAGGCGATTTCGACATCCATCTCTTCCAATGGGTGCCTGACTTCCCGGACGCGGACACGTTCGTCCAGCCGTTGGTGGGGACCGGGAACGTTCTCGACAACGGTTACGCATCGGCCGAGGTCGACCACGTCATCAGGGAAACGCAGCGGTTCGCCGACCGCGACCGAGCGATGAAGCCGTTCCGCGCCATCCAGGACGCCATCGCGGAGGACGCCCCGCTGATCCCGGTCTGGCACCGGCAACGCCACGTGGTGACGCGCTCAGCCGTCCTGGGCGGGCACCGCCTCGCCGAGGACGCCGTCTGGCGTCTGTGGGAGCTTCGCCGGCTCTGAGGGACGAGGACGGTCGGTGGTTCCACCGGATCGTGACTGCCGCGACCCGGTGGACCGCGATGCGGTGGGCCGCGACGTGGTCGGCCACGACGTAAAAGCTTTTAAGTACGTGCTTTTAATTACTTGCTTTTCATTACTGGATAAATAACCCAACCCGTGACCGGCCGTCGGTCACCCTCGGGGCGCGCGAGGGCGCCGTCACTCACACGGGTGAACTGTGCCAACCGGGATGGATTTTGGCCCTGTTGGCGGGCATATGCTCACGCTGACCACCACCACAGACATGAGACGGCCCCGGCCGGGACTGGCATCCCGACCGAAGGCCTGACCACCGAGGAAGAAGTCCCTTCCTGATGGATACCCAGCAGATTAGCGCGCCCTCGCGCGCCCCGTCCTCCGGCGTCGTGCACATCAACATCCGCCTCACCGACGGCTACTCGATCATCTCCAACCGGCTCTCCCAGCACCAGGACCTGTCCCTGCTGGCCATCGGCCTCGGCACCCACATCCAGTCGCTGCCCGCCGGAAGGCGCATCGGCATCAAGGCGCTCGCCGCGACCTTCCCGGAGGGCGAGACGGCCATCGCGGCCGGGCTGCGCGAGCTGGAGCGCCACGGATTCCTGCGCCGCACCCGGGAGCGGGTGGAAGGCGGCCGGGTGGCCACGCGCACGGAGTCGTACAACCACCCGGAGGCGGCGGCCCGGTGGGCGGAAGCGACGCCCGCACGGGACCGTGAACCCGTTCCCGTAGCGGAGCCGGAGGCCGAACCGGAGCCCGTACGAGAGCCCGAGGCCGAACCCGTACGAGAGCCTGAGGCCGAGCCCGAACCGGAGCCTGAGGCCGAACCCGAGCCCCGGCTTCTCCCGCCGCCCACCGCGGCCAAGCCGCCGCGCCCGCCGCTGCCCGGTCCGTGCCGTCCCACCGAGGCGCTGTACGCGGCGGCGGCCGACCTGCTGGCCGGGCTGCGGCGGACCGCGCCCGTCTTCGTCCTCTCCGAGGAGGACGTGCGGCGGCTCGTTCCCGGGGGCGCGGCCTGGCTGGAGCGGGGGATGCGGCCCGATGCCGTACGGGAGGCGCTCACCGACGACCCGCCCGTACCGCTCCGGCACCCGGCGAAGCTGCTGCGCCACCGCCTGATCACGCTCATCCCGCCGCCGCTGCCCGTCGCGGCGCCGGTCGTGCCCCTGCAGAACTGCGAGGACTGCGACCGGGCGTTCCGGTCACCGGTGGCGGGGGTGTGCCGGGGATGCGGTGAGGCCCGCGCGGACGGTACCGAGCCGTTTCGCCTGAGCGCGTGAAGGCGGCGCTGTCCTGTTCGCGCGGGGTTGCGCGGTTCTACACTGCTGGAGTGACTGCTGCGCGCGACTACGAAGACATGCACCACCTGGTGGACCGGCTCTCGCCCCGCCAGGTGCGGCGGTTGCGGCTGCTGGTGACGCAGGACGAGGAGCTGGCGCAGGTAGCCGGAGCCGTCCCACCCGAGCAGCCGTCCGAGGACGAGCCGGTGCCGGAGGGGCTGATCGCTCTGATCGGCAGCATCCAGGGACCGGCGGACCTTGCGGAGCGGCACGACGACTACCTTCGCGAGCGCATGGAGCGGCGCTTCGGGAACACCGAGTGATCACCACGGTCCTCGACACCGGCCCGCTGGCTGCGGCACTCAACGCTGGGGACCGGCGCCACGTCGAATGCGGCAGGTTCCTGGCCACCCTCACCGGCCGCCGACTGCTCCCCAGCCCCGTCCTCACCGAGGTCTGCTGGCTCCTGGAACGCTGGCCCAAGGTGGAGGCCGCGTTTCTGGAGGAGGTCCGACGCGGCACCTTTGAACTGGTGCACCTCACGGCCGCCGATCTGGCGCGCATGAGCGAGCTGGTTCTGCAGTACGCGGACTTCCCTCTCGGAGCGGTCGACGCGTCAGTGATCGCGGTGGCTGAGCGTTACGGCGTGGAGCGGGTCGCGACCCTCGACCGTCGTCACTTCACGGTGGTCAAGCCCAGGCATGTGCCCGCGCTGACGCTCCTTCCCTGAGGTCCGGAAGAAAACTTCGGGCGGCGTGTCGATCGGGGCCCGGGCCGTTCGTCGTCATGGTGTAAGGCAGCCCCGAGGGGCTCGGAACACCGAGGCGACAGGAGCCGGACCATGAAGTACATGCTGCTGATCCACAGCGGGGCCGTCGACGAGCAGGGCGGGGCGCCGCAGTGCACCGTCGAGGACTGGATGGCCTACGACAAGGACGTACGCGACGCCGGGATCCTCGTCTCCGGCGAGTCGCTGGCCGATCTGGTGACCGCGACCACCGTGCGGGTCTCGCCGGCCGGGGAGCGGACCGTGACGGACGGGCCGTTCGCGGAGACGCGGGAGCTGCTGGGCGGGTTCCTCGTGATCGACGTGCCGGACCTCGACGCGGCCCTCGACTGGGCGGCCCGCTGCCCCGGGGCGCGCGACGGCGGCTCGGTCGTCGTCCGGCCGGTCGCGGACTTCGGGGGCTGACGGCGGTGGCGGGCGAGGGAGCGGACCCCGGGGATGCGCAGGTCGCCGTCGAGGCCGTGTTCCGGGAGGAGCGGGGGCTGCTGCTCGCCTCCCTCGTACGACGGTTCGGGGATCTCGATCTGGCCGAGGAGGTGACGTCCGAGGCGATCGAGGCGGCCCTGCGCCACTGGCCGGCCGAGGGCGTTCCCGCCCGGCCCGGGGCCTGGCTGCTGACGACCGCGCGGCGCAAGGCGGTGGACCGGTTGCGGCGGGACCAGGCGTACGCGGCACGGCTCGCCGTACTCCAGGCGGACGCGGAACGGGGCGAGGCCGTCGCAGCACCGGCCGGGACTGATGAACTGCCGGACGAGCGACTGCAGTTGTTCTTCACCTGTGCCCATCCCGCCCTCGCCGCCGAGGACCGTACCGCCCTCACCCTGCGCTGTCTCGCCGGGCTCACCACCCCCGAGGTGGCGCGGGCCTTCCTCGTACCGACGGCGACCATGGCGCAGCGGATCGTGCGGGCCAAGAAGAAGATCCGCGAGGCCCGGATCCCGTTCCGGGTGCCCGGCCCCGACGAACTGCCCGAGCGGCTGCCCGGGGTGCTCCAGGTCGTCTACTCGGTCTTCACCGAGGGGTACGCGGCCAGCTCCGGCCCCCGTCTCCAGCGGCTGGACCTGGCCGAGGAGGCGCTCCGGCTGGCCCGGATACTGCACCGCCTGCTCCCCGGTGAGCGGGAGAGCGCCGGGCTTCTCGCGCTGCTGCTCCTCGTCCACGCCCGGCGCGCGGCGCGGACCGGTCCGGAGGGCGAGCCGGTGCTCCTGGAGGACCAGGACCGCAGGCTCTGGGACCGGCCCATGATCGACGAGGGCCGGGCCCTGGTGGTGCGGGCGCTGACCGGCGGACCGGCCGGGCCGTACGGCGTGCAGGCCGCCATCGCCGCGCTGCACGACGAGGCGGCGGACGTGGGGTCGACGGACTGGGCGCAGATCGTGGCCCTGTACGACGTGCTCCTCACCCTGACCCCGTCCCCCGTGGTCGAGGTGAACCGCGCGGTCGCGGTGGCGATGCGGGACGGGCCGGCGGAGGGGCTGGCGCTGCTGGACGGGCTGGGCGGTGAGCCCCGGCTGCGGGCGTACGGGCCGTACGCGGTGGCGCGCGGCGATCTGCTGAGCCGGTTGGGGCGGGACGGGGAGGCCGCCGTGGCCTATCGGGAGGCGCTGGAGCTGGCGGGCACCGAGCCGGAGAGGGCGGCGCTGCGGCGGAAGGTGGGGGAGGGGTGATCCTCCCGCCAGGCTGCTTCAGCTGCGGAGAGGACGTGCCGGTGTCACCCGCCGCCGGTGCACGAGGACGTCGAACCACTCGGCCAGGGAACCGCCCGTCATGTGGTGAGCGGTGTCGTCGTCCGGGTCGTGGCGTGGTCCGATGGCCCGGGACACGGCGGTCCCGGCGAGCCAGTCGGTGACGGGCGCCGGAGCGTCCGTACGGAGGTTCAGCAGGTAGTCACCCGCCGCGTCGTCCTCCAGGACCGCTTCCACCAGCGGTGGTACGGGTCCGGGCACCCGGTGGGGCGGGGTGCCGGTGTACGTGGCCAGTTCGCCGCGGCCGAAGGTGAGCCCGATCGACAGGTAGCGGTCCCCGAGCCGGTCCTGGAGGTGGCTGCCGGCGTTGCGCGAGGCGCCGCCCGGGTCGGGCGGGAAGCTGATGATCCGGCCGGGTGCCTTGGCGGAATGGGAGCTGGAGGTCCAGAACAGCACCTGATGGCCGGTGTGCTGGTGCCACCACAGGACGTTCTCGGCGAAGAACCGCTCGTAGGCGGCCATGTTGTGCGGGTCCAGCGGATCGTCGTCGTGGTCGTGGAGCTCGTGGTACTGGACGATCACCCGGGCGTTGTGGAGCGCCCAGGCGTGGCCGTCGGAGGCCGGTACCCCCGCCACCAGGGCGTGGGCCGCCCGCGCCCGGTCGCGCCAGGACCGCCTGTCCGGCAGGGCGCGGAACCGGCGCGTATGCGCGGCCACCTCGCCCTCCGGCCGGAGGGCGGCGTAACAGGACTCCAGCTCGTCCAGCAGCGCGGGTGCGGCCCGGCGCACATAGCCGGCCACCGTGTCGTATGCCGACGGCCCCGTCTCGTGGGGGCTGACCCCGGCGAAGCGGACGGGGTCGTGCGGGTGGTCCTCGTTGAAGGCGCGCATCCACCGAACGAGGGCCAGCACTTCGCGGGTGCGGCAGAAGGGCTCCGCGGACTCCAGCAGCGCCACGGGATCTCCCGCCCCGGTGCGTACGTAGGTGTCGAGCCGGACACCGAGCGTCCAGTCCTGGTCGAAGGCGACGGCGCGGAATCCGGCCTCACCGACCAGAAGCCTGGCGACGCGCATCTGGAGGGCGAAGAGTTCATGCGCTCCACGGGTGCCGGCCCCGCAACCGACCACGGCCGTCCGCTCGCCGAGCAGGTCCAGGAGCAGCCTCAGGTCTTCCAGGGACGCCCAGGGGTCGGCGGTGGTGAGGGGGTACGCCGTGCTCCTGATCCAGTTCTGAACCGCCGTGCGGTCTTCCGGTGAGATCGTCATGAGGTCACCCTCCGACCTCAAGTCGGCTTGAGGTCAAGCCTCCGGGGCGGGGGCGTACGACAGCTCCAGGGAGACGGGCTCGGTCTGCTGGTCGGAGGCGGTGACGTGGGTCGTGCGGACGGTGAGGCGCAGGCCCATCTCGGCGAGTTCCCCGGGTTCGTGGAGGGCGGAGAGCAGGGCCGCCGCCGCCGGGAGGGTGAGGGGGGTGGTGGGGCTGTGGCCGAGGACGGCGGCGGTGTCGGGGGCGGTGAGGGCGGCCTGCCGGGCGTGGTCGAGAACCTTGCCGGGGTCGTCGACGATGAGCTCCTCGACCTGGATGCGCCGGGTGCGGACGCGGAGGTCCAGGGGGCGCCGGGGGAGCTGCCTCGGTGGGGCGAGGGCGGGGGCCGGGGCTGGGCGGGGGTCCGGGTGGATCAGGTGCGGGTGGGTCATGGGGCGGGCTCCAGGGTGCGGTGCGGGCGTAAGGGACCGTCAGGTCCGGTGCGCGGGAGGGGTGTCGGTGCCCCGCTCGTCGCGTACCGGCAGGTCAGGTCACCCGCCGCTCAACTGACGTTCCATGGGCGGGCGATGATGGTGGGACGGGAACGCTCCGCCGTGCTGCGGTCGTTGGAGTCGGACATACTCACGATGGGAGCGGCGCGCGATCGTCGCAAGGTGCGCTGTGTGCACTGTGCGCAGGTTGCGCGAAGTGTCGGATGCCGGAGCAGGGGCCGGAGCCGCATCCCGAGCGTGAGCGGGGAGCGGGAGAGCAGGAGAACAGGAGCAGCAGAGCAGGAGCAGAAGTCGGAGTCGGAGGAGGAGTCGGAGTCGGATGCCGAGCTGGAGCAGGAGGAGGAGCCGTGGCGCGTGAACGGTCGGGCCGGACGGCTCAGCACCTGGTCCTGGTGGCGCGGCTGCGGCACCTGCGGGAAGGCGCCGGCCTGTCCGTACCCCAGGCCGCCAAGCTGCTCGGCTGGCACCCCTCGACGCTGCGGAGGCTGGAGCAGGCGCAGACCTCGCTGGACGTGGGGCAGGTGTCCGCCCTGCTCGACCGGTACGGGGCGGGTGCGGCCGAGACCGACGACATCATGGGCCGGCTCAACGCGGCCAACATGCCCGGCTGGTGGCATCCGTGGCGCGATGCGATGGACCCCTGGCTCATGGACCTGATGAGCGTGGAGTCCGCCACGAGCTTCGTACGCACCTGGGACCCGGCGCTCGTGCCGCTGCTGCTGCGGACCCCGGCGTACGCCATGGCCGTGGACGCGGCGATGCGGCCGGACCTGGACGCCGCGACCCGGCGGCGGCGCGCGGACCTGCTGGCGATGCGTCAGCGGCGGCTGCGGGAGCAGCAGGCGCGGGTGTGGGCGCTCCTGCCGCTCTCCGCGCTGCGCTGCCGGGTCGGCGGCGGTGAGGTGATGCGTGAGCAGCTCGCCGCGCTCCAGGAGGCCGCGGACCGGCCGGACGTGATGGTGCAGCTGCACTCGGAGGACTCACCGCCCCATCCGTTGACCGGAGTTCCGGCCTTGAGCCTGTACCGCGTGGAGATCCGGGAAATCGCGGATCATGTGGTGCGTGAGGGCGGGCTGCGGGGAACGGCGGAGGTGTGGGACAGCAATCCGTCGGTACAGGAATATCAGGCGATGCTGGACGTTTCGTGCGTGATGGCGATGCGTCCGGATCGGACGAGGAAGGTTCTTCAGGATGAGTACGACCGGGAACGGGGCTGAACTGCCCGCGCAGATCGACACGAGCGTCGCGCACTCCGCGCGCGTGTGGAACTACTGGCTCGGCGGGAAGGACAACTTTCCGGCGGACCGGGCGGCGGGCGACGCCTACCGGGAGAAGTACCCGCTGATCGAGACGTTCGCGAAGGAGTCGCGCGACTTCCTGCGCCGTACGGTGACCTACCTCGCCCGGGACGCCGGGATCAGGCAGTTCCTGGACGTCGGCGCGGGCCTGCCGACGGCGAACAACACGCACGAGGTCGCGCAGCGGATAGCCCCGGACGCGAAGATCGTCTACGTCGACCACGACCCGCTCGTGCTGCTGCACGTCCACGCGCTGCTGACCAGCAGCGCCGAGGGCGCGACCGCCTACGTGGAGGCGGACATGCGGGACACGGAGGCCGTCCTGGAGGGCGCGGCGAAGACCCTGGACCTGAGCGAGCCCGTCGCCCTCGTGATCTCCGACGTGCTGGGGCACATCGTGGACTGGGACGACGCGCTGTCCCTGGTGCGGCGGCTGGTGGAGCGCCTGCCCTCGGGCAGTTACCTCTCCCTGTCCCACTCCACCGCTTCGGACGAGGCCCACCGGGCGGTCCAGGACGAGTACAACAGCAGCGGGGCGATCCCGTACATCTTCCGCGAGCCGGAGACCACCATCGCCTTCTTCGACGGACTGGAGATGGTGGAGCCGGGGATGGTGTCCTGGCCGAACTGGCGGCCCGACGCGAACACCGGCACCACGACCGCCCGGGCCGGCTGGGGAGCCGTCGCCCGCATTCCCTGACCCGTTCCCGTCATCTCCCGTCATCGCCGCGCCGCGCACCCGGACCGCGGGTGCGCGGCGCGCTCCGTCCGCCGAGGGGGCGCGGTATGAGCACCACGTACACGACCGGACCCGACGCCGCCGGGCAGAGGGCTGTCCGCACGGCGCGGGAAGCGGTGGCGGACCGGCTGCTGCGGGCCGCGACACGGTCCGGTGCGCAGCTGGTCAGCGAGGCCGCCGTCCTCGTCCAGGGATCGGCGGTGCTGGCCGACCCGATCGCCGGTGCCGTCTGCAGCACGCCTGCCGGCGCGGCGGCCGACGGTGTCCAGGCCGCGGCCCATCCGCAGGACCACCCGCACCATGTGCAGCGCCCGGCGGCCGGTGCCGTCCTCGTCCTGCGTCCGGCACCGACCGTGCACGCCGAGCACGTCGGGCTCGTCGCCACCACCACGGCTGCCCTCCTGGAGGTGCGGGGGCAGCGCGCCGCCGAGCTGCGCGCCGAGCAGATGCGGCTGCACGCCACCCTGCTGCGGCTGCTCCTGGCCGGCCACACCACCTCCGTCACGAACACCGTGGGCGCCGGCGGGCTCACCCACGTCACGCTCTACCGGCTCATCGGCCCCGACGTCCCCACCGCCCACCAGGTCCTCTGGCGGGCCGCCCGCCCGTCCCTGGCCGGGCACGGCGGATCCTGCGCCCTGATCGGTGAGGTGGACGGCGAACTCCTGGTCGCCGAGCTCCACCCCGGCAGCGACGACGGGCGGATCCTGCGCCTGGTGTCCCGGGTGAGCGAACGCCACGGGCTCCTCGCGGGCCTGGCCGGACCCCTGCCCCTGGCCGAGATGCCCACCGCCCACGCCGACGCCGGGTCGGCCCGGCACAGCGCCACCCCCGCCCACCGCATCGTCCCCGCCGATGCCGTCGGCACCCCGCAGCTCGCCCGCCTGCTCCCCCCGGGCCCGTACACCGCCTGGGCGCGATCCGTGCTGGGCCCGCTGACCCCGGAACACCGGCACCTGCTCCTGGTCCGGCTCCGCACCGGCAGCGCCCCGCGTGCCGCCGCCGCGCTCGGCCTCTCGCCGGGCACCGTCCGCACCCGGCTCCGCGGCCTCGCCGTCCTGCTCGGCGCGGACCTCGACGACATCACGGTGCAGGCCCATCTGCTGCTCGCGCTCCGCGCTCCCACGCGGGGGGACGACCAGGAGGACGGCGACCGTCGGGCAGAGTGCGACGACCAGGAGGACGGTGGGGAGGACGCCTACAGGGGCGGCGAGGAGGGCCTCCAGAAGGCCGGTGAGGAGGACGGCCGGGCCCGGCTGGAGACGCTGCCCGCCGGGATCCTGGACACCGGCGCGGCCCGCACCTGGGCCGTCGGCCTGGTCGGCGGGCTCGAACCCCATCTGCGGATCGCACTCGCCTGCTGGCTGCGCCACCACGCCAGAACCGCTCCCGCCGCGACCGAGCTGCACGTCCACCGCACCACCCTGACGATCTGGCTCACCCGGTGCGCCGAGCGCCTCGGGCAGAACCTCACCGACGCCACCGTGCGAGCCGAACTGCACCTCGCCCTGGAGGCCACCGCGACGGACGGGGACGACCCGAGGGCGCTGCCCCGGCGGGGCGGCCGCACCTACCGCCGCCTCTGAGCACACCGGGGCCGTGCGGAAGTGGCCGAAACCCAGTTCTTGACCCGCTCATGACATGGCTCCATCCTGTGCCCGTCGCACAGCTCCACCCCCCATCCCGACGGACTCAGGAGACTGCCAGCATGCGACTCGCCAACACACGGAAATCCCGCCCGGCGAAAGCCAGAACGAAGCCCGGCACGGCCAGGACGAAGGCCCGGCGGAACGCCACCCTCGCCGTCCTCCTCGCCCTCGGTCTCGCCGCTCCGGCGACCGCCGTCGCCACCGCCGAGCCCGCCGCCCGGAACACGGTCGTCGCGGCGGACGAGCGGCCGGTCCAGTACGAGATCACCGGGCGCACCACCCCTGCCGCCCGCACCGAGATCCTCCGTACCGGCGTCACGATCGACGAGGTGCACGACCACGGCATCGTGATCAGCGCCAAGGCCGACCAGGTCAGGAAGCTCCGCGCCAAGGGCCACGTCCTGGCGGCGCTGCCCGCGCCCGACGCCCACGCCCACGGCGAGGAGGGCGTCGGCGCGCTCGACTTCCCGCCGGCCGACTCCCGGTACCACAACTACGCCGAGATGACGGCGGCGATCGACGCCCGCGTCGCCGCCAACCCCTCGATCATGAGCAAGCGCGTCATCGGCAAGACCTACCAGGGCCGGGACATCGTCGCGATCAAGATCAGCGACAACGTGGCCACCGACGAGGCCGAGCCCGAGGTCCTCTTCACCGCCCACCAGCACGCCCGCGAGCACCTGACGGTCGAGATGTCGCTCTACCTGCTCCGTGAGTTCGCGGCGGGGTACGGGAGCGACTCCCGGATCACCCAGGCGGTCAACGGCCGCGAGCTGTGGATCATCCCGGACATGAACCCGGACGGCGGCGAGTACGACATCGCCACCGGCGCGTACCGCAGCTGGCGCAAGAACCGGCAGCCCAACTCCGGCTCCACCGCGATCGGCACCGACCTCAACCGCAACTGGGCCTTCAAGTGGGGCTGCTGCGGCGGCTCCTCCTCCAGCCCGTCCTCGGACACCTACCGGGGCCGGGCCGCCGAGTCCGCGCCGGAGACGAAGGTCGTGGCGGACTTCGTACGCAGCCGGGTGGTCGGCGGGAAGCAGCAGATCACGGCGGCCATCGACTTCCACACGTACAGCGAGCTGGTGCTGTGGCCGTTCGGCTACACGTACAACGACACGGCCCCCGGCATGACGGCCGACGACCGCAACGCGTTCGCGGCGGTGGGCCAGAAGATGGCGGCGAGCAACGGCTACACCGCCGAGCAGTCCAGCGACCTGTACATCACGGACGGCTCGATCGACGACTGGCTGTGGGGCTCGCAGCGGATCTTCGGCTACACCTTCGAGATGTACCCGCGCTCGGCTTCGGGCGGCGGCTTCTACCCGCCGGACGAGGTCATCGAACGCGAGACCTCCCGCAACCGGGACGCGGTGCTGCAACTGATCGAGAACGCGGACTGCATGTACCGGTCGATCGGCAAGGCGGCGCAGTACTGCTAGTGATACACGCCCGGTGACGGCACGTCGGCACCCACCTCCGGTGCGTGGGTGCCGGTGCCCCACCGGCCGGAGAGCGGGTCACCGGGCGTCCTTCTCCGCCCGGTGACCCGCCCGGTGACCCGCTCGGCATCTGTGACCGCGCCCCGACCGCGCGCACGCTCGAAGTGACGCTCGGCCCGAGCCGGCTGCTCCTGTCGCTCGGCGTGGTCCGTCCGCCGCTCCGACGTGTCCGGCCGCCTCCCCGTCGCAGGTGGTTCATCCGCGGGGAATTGTGTGTCGTCCGCTTTCCTCCCCCGAGCCGCTTCCGGCCTTAGGCTGCCGCTATGTGCGGAATCGTGGGATATGTCGGTGGGCAGTCGGCGCAGGACGTCGTCGTCGCGGGACTCAAGCGCCTCGAATACCGGGGCTACGACTCGGCGGGTGTCGCCGTACTCGCGGACGGCGGGCTCGCCGCCGCGAAGAAGGCGGGCAGGCTCGTCAATCTGGAGAAGGAGCTGGGGGACCGGCCGCTGCCGGCCGGGCGGACCGGGATCGGGCATACGCGGTGGGCCACGCACGGGGCGCCCAACGATGTGAACGCCCATCCGCACCTGGACAACGCGGGCCGGGTCGCCGTCGTCCACAACGGGATCATCGAGAACTTCGCGGCCCTGCGGCGCGAGCTGACCGGGCGCGGGCACGCGCTCGGGTCGGAGACGGACACCGAGGTCGTCGCGCATCTGCTGGCCGAGGCGTTCTCGGCGGGCGGGGACCTCGCGGAGGCGATGCGGCAGGTGTGCCGGCGGCTGGAGGGGGCGTTCACCCTCGTCGCCGTCCACGCGGACCAGCCGGACGTCGTCGTCGGTGCCCGGCGCAACTCGCCGCTCGTCGTGGGCGTGGGGGACGACGAGTGGTTCCTCGCCTCCGACGTCGCCGCCTTCATCGCCCACACCCGCTCCGCGATCGAGCTGGGCCAGGACCAGGTCGTCGAGCTGAGCCGCGAGGGCGTCACCGTCACCGGGTTCGACGGGGACCTGGCGGAGGTGCGCGAGTACCACGTCGACTGGGACGCCTCCGCCGCCGAGAAGGGCGGTTACGCCTCGTTCATGCTCAAGGAGATCGCCGACCAGCCCCAGGCCGTCGCCGACACCCTCCTCGGCCGGATCGACGGCGAGGGCTCACTGAGCCTCGACGAGGTCCGTATCCCCGACGCCGAACTCCGCGAGGTCGACAAGGTCGTCATCGTCGCCTGCGGGACCGCCTTCCACGCCGGGATGATCGCCAAGTACGCCATCGAGCACTGGACCCGGCTGCCCTGCGAGACCGAGCTGGCCAGCGAGTTCCGCTACCGCGACCCGATCCTCGACCAGCGCACCCTCGTCATCGCCATCTCCCAGTCCGGCGAGACCATGGACACCCTGATGGCGCTGCGCCACGCCCGCGAACAGGGCGCCAAGGTCCTCGCCATCTGCAACACCAACGGCTCGACGATCCCGCGCGAATCCGACGCCGTCCTCTACACCCACGCCGGGCCCGAGGTCGCCGTCGCCTCCACCAAGGCCTTCCTCACCCAGCTCGTCGCCTGCTACCTCGTCGCCCTGTACCTCGGCCAGCTGCGCGGCACGAAGTGGGGCGACGAGATCCGTACGGTGGTGCGCCAGCTCTCCGCGATCTCCGCCGAGGTCGAGAGCGTCCTCACGACCATGGAGCCCGTCCGCGCGCTGGCCCGCTCCCTCGCCCACCACGACACCGTCCTCTTCCTCGGACGCCACGTCGGCTACCCCGTCGCCCTCGAAGGCGCGCTCAAGCTCAAGGAGCTCGCCTACATGCACGCCGAGGGGTTCGCGGCCGGCGAGCTCAAGCACGGGCCCATCGCGCTCATCGAGGAAGGCCTGCCGGTCGTCGTCATCGTGCCCTCGCCGCGCGGCCGTTCCGTCCTCCACGACAAGATCGTCTCCAACATCCAGGAGATCCGGGCCCGGGGCGCGCGCACCATCGTCATCGCCGAGGAGGGCGACGAGGCCGTCGTCCCGTACGCCGACCACCTCATCACCGTCCCCGTAACGCCTACGCTTCTCCAGCCGCTGGTCGCCACCGTGCCGCTCCAGGTCTTCGCCTGCGAGCTGGCGACGGCCCGTGGCAACGAGGTGGACCAGCCGCGCAATCTGGCGAAGTCCGTGACCGTGGAGTGAGCCGGGGCGCGCGCCCCGCGTGATGGGGATGGCGAGGGTGGGTTCGTGATCATCGGAGTCGGGATCGACGTGGCCGAGATCGAGCGGTTCGGCGCCGCGCTGGAGCGTACGCCCCAGTTGGCCGACCGGCTCTTCTCGGCGAGCGAGCTGACCCTGCCCAGCGGCGAGCGGCGCGGCGTCGCCTCGCTCGCCGCCCGGTTCGCCGCGAAGGAGGCCCTCGCGAAGGCGCTCGGCGCACCGGGCGGGCTGCTCTGGAGCGACGCGGAGGTCTGGGTCGAGGAGAGCGGGCAGCCCCGGCTGCGGGTGACCGGCACGGTCGCCGCCCGCGCGGCCGAACTGGGCGTGCGCGGCTGGCACGTCTCGCTCAGCCATGACGCGGGGGTGGCTTCGGCCGTGGTGATCGCGGAGGGGTGACCGGCCCGGGTCCGCGGGGCGGCTCCGGCCGTCGTGATCACGGAGGGGGTGACCGCCTCCGGCCGTGGGGGTGGCGTTCGGCCCCGTGATCGCCGAGGGTTGGTGCCATGCGACGTGCCTACAGCGTGGAGACCGTACGGGCCGCCGAGGCCGCCCTCATGAAGCGGGTGCCCGAAGGCGCCCTGATGCAGCGCGCCGCCGCCGGGCTCGCCGTCGCCTGCGGCGATCTGCTGCGGCGCGGCGGCCGGGTGTACGGGTCCCGGGTCCTGCTCCTGGTCGGCAGCGGCGACAACGGCGGCGACGCCCTGTACGCGGGGGCGCGCCTCGCCCGGCGGGGCGCCGGAGTGCGTGCCCTCCTCGTCTCGCCCGACCGGGCGCACGCCGGCGGTCTCGCCGCCTTCCTGGCCGCCGGAGGCCAGGTCCTCGACAAGCCGGACGACATCGGCGGCCCGCTCGACCTCGTCGTGGACGGCATCACCGGCATCGGCGGGCGCGGCGGCCTCCGCGAGAGCGCCTCGGCCCTGCTGCGGGCGGTGACCCGGGAGCACGGCCGTACGCCGGTCGTCGCCGTCGACCTGCCGAGCGGCGTCGAGGCCGACAGCGGTGAGGTGCACGGGGAGGCCGTCCGCGCCGACGCGACCGTCACTTTCGGCACGTACAAGCCGGGCCACCTCATCGACCCGGCCGCCGAACACGCGGGCGCCCTGCGGCTGGTGGACATCGGGCTCGGACCGGAGCTGCCGGAGCCGCCGGACCTGGAGGCGCTCCAGTACGCGGACGTGGCGGCGCTGCTGCCGGTGCCGGGCGGCGAGAGCGACAAGTACAGCCGGGGCGTGGTCGGCGTCGTCGCCGGGTCCGAGCGCTATCCGGGCGCGGCCGTCCTGGCGGTCGCGGGCGCGCTGCGCGGCGGAGCCGGGGCCGTGCGGTACGTCGGGCCCGGCGCGGACGCGGTGATCGCCCGCTTCCCGGAGACGCTGGTGCACGCCGGGCCGCCGTCGAAGGCCGGACGCGTCCAGGCCTGGGTGATCGGGCCGGGGCTCGGGGACGGCCGGTGGGCGGAGGAGGCCGTCGCCGACGTGCTCGGCGCGGACGTCCCCGTACTGGTCGACGCGGACGGGCTGCGGCTGCTGGAGCCCGAGACCGTACGGACCCGGACCGCCGCCACCGTCCTGACCCCGCACGCCGGGGAGGCCGCGGCGCTGCTCGGCGTGGCGCGCGAGGAGGTGGAGGCCGGGCGGCTCGCCGCCGTACGCGAGCTGGCCGCCCGCTACCGCGCCACCGTGCTCCTCAAGGGGTCCACGACCCTGGTCGCGGAGGCCCGCGACACGCCCGTACGGGTCAACCCGACCGGGACCGCCTGGCTCGCCACGGCCGGCAGCGGCGATGTGCTCTCCGGGCTGACCGGATCGCTGCTCGCGGCCGGACTGGCCCCGCGTGACGCCGCGTCCGTCGGCGCCTACCTGCACGGACTCGCCGCCCGGCACCGCTCCGACGGCGCCCCGGTCTCCGCGCAGGACGTCGCGGACTCCATCCCGGCGGCCTGGCGCGACGTGCGGGCGGGGTGAGCGGGGGAGAGGGTGGAAGCCCCCAGGCCTCAATGCCTCCGGGCCCCGGCGAAAGGGCGGTTCAGGCCATGGACGACCCCGTACGCGTACGCAGGGTCTACGACCCGCCCGAGGACGGCGACTCCACCCGCGTGCTCGTCGACCGGCTCTGGCCGCGCGGCGTCTCCAAGGAGCGCGCCGCGATCGACGTGTGGCTGAAGGACATCACCCCGTCTGACGAGCTGCGGTCCTGGTACCACCAGGACCGCTCCGGCGCCCGGCACGACACCTTCGTCGACCGCTACCGCGCCGAACTGGACGACCCGGCCCACACCGAGGCCGTCGACCGGCTGGTGGGGATCGTGCGCGAAGGCGGGCCGGTCACGCTGATCACGGCCGTGAAGGATGTCGCCGACAGCCATGTGCCGGTCCTGGTCGACCACCTCCGGCATGTGATGAAACGTACATAGGTGTGGATACCGGCGTGCACTGCCGGGGAGGCGGCGGGTGCCTCTGAGAGACTGGGCGCGATGAACGAGACCGCGTCCCTGAGAGCCCGTGCCGAGATCGACCTCGCCGCGCTGCGCGCCAATGTGCGCGCCCTGCGCGAGCGCGCGGCCGGGGCACAGCTCATGGCCGTGGTGAAGTCCGACGGGTACGGGCACGGGGCCGTGCCCGTGGCCCGCGCCGCCCGCGAGGCCGGGGCCACCTGGCTCGGCACCGCCACCCCGCACGAGGCCCTCGCACTGCGGGCCGCCGGGCTCGACGGTCCGATCATGTGCTGGCTCTGGACGCCGGGCGGGCCCTGGCGCGAGGCGATCGAGGCCGACATCGACGTGTCGGTCAGCGCGCTGTGGGCGCTGCGCGAGATCCTCGCGGCCGGAGCCGACCGCCCGGCCCGCGTCCAGCTCAAGGCCGACACCGGCCTCGGCCGGGGCGGCTGCCAGCCCGCCGACTGGCCGGAACTCGTCGCCGAGGCCCGCGCCGCCGAGCGGACCGGCACCATCCGGATCACCGGCCTCTGGTCCCACTTCGCCTGCGCCGACGAGCCCGGCCACCCGGCCAACGCCGCCCAGCTCGCCGCGTTCCGGGACATGGTCGCGTACGCCGAGAAGGAGGGCGTCGAGCCCGAGGTGCGCCACCTGGCCAACTCCCCGGCCACGCTGACGCTTCCGGAGGCGCACTTCGACCTCGTACGGACCGGCATCGCGATGTACGGCGTCTCACCCGCCCCCGAGCTGGGCACCCCCGCCGAGCTGGGACTGCGCCCGGTGATGACGCTCGCCGCCGCCGTCGCGCTGGTCAAGGACGTCCCGGCCGGACACGGCGTCAGCTACGGCCACCACTACGCCACCTCCGCCGAGACCACGCTCGGCCTCATCCCGGTCGGCTACGCGGACGGCGTCCCGCGCCACGCGTCGGGGCGCGGGCCCGTCCTGGTCGGCGGCACGGTCCGTACGGCGGCGGGCCGCGTCGCCATGGACCAGTTCGTCGTCGACCTGGGCGGCGACCGGCCCGAACCGGGCGCGGAGGCCGTGCTGTTCGGACCGGGCGACCGCGGCGAGCCGACCGTCGAGGACTGGGCGGTGGCCGCCGACACGATCGGGTACGAGATCGTCACCCGGATCGGCGGCCGGGTACCGAGGGTGTACGTGAACGAGACGGCAGAACCGAGCGGGGGCACGGGACCGTGAGTGACAGCAGCGCGGGGGCGGTGGCGGGGGACGTCATGGCGGTGGCCGCCGCGACGGCACCCGGCTGGCGCCGGGCGGGCGTGGCCGGGGCCGCGATAGGAGTGCTCGCCGCCGGTGCGGCGGCCGGGGTCGCCGTGGAGCGGCTCACCGTCGGGCGCGGGATGCGCAAGAAGGCCCGCCTCGCGCTGGACGCGACCGGACCGTACGGCTCCCTGCGCGGGGCACCGGGCCGGGCCGTCGCCGACGACGGGACCGAGCTGTACTACGAGGTCGACGAGGTCGAGCCCGCGCAGCCGGAAGACCGGACCGGCTCCGAGGGCAACCGCCGCCGCCGGCTCTTCGGGCGCAAGGCCCCCGCCCCCGTCACCGTCGTCTTCAGCCACGGCTACTGCCTCGGCCAGGACTCCTGGCACTTCCAGCGCGCCGCCCTGCGCGGCCTCGTCCGGGCCGTCTACTGGGACCAGCGCAGCCACGGCCGCTCCGAGCGCGGGCGCGCCCAGGCGGACGGGGTGCCCGTCGCCATCGACCAGCTGGGCCGCGACCTGAAGGCCGTCATCGACGCGGCGGCCCCCGAAGGGCGCGTCGTGCTCGTCGGCCACTCCATGGGCGGCATGACGATGATGGCGCTGGCCGACCAGTACCCGGCCCTCATCCGCGACCGGGTCGCGGCCGTGGCGTTCGTCGGCACCTCCAGCGGCAAGCTCGGCGAGGTCAACTTCGGGCTGCCGGTGGCGGGCGTGCGGGCGGTGCGCCGGGTGCTGCCGGGGGTGCTGCGGGCGCTGGGGACGCAGGCGGAGCTGGTGGAGAAGGGGCGCCGGGCCACCGCCGACCTCTTCGCCGGGCTGATCAAGCGGTACTCGTTCAGCTCGCGGGACGTGGACCCGGCGGTCGCCCGGTTCGCGGAGCGGCTGATCGAGTCGACCCCGATCGACGTGGTCGCCGAGTTCTATCCGGCCTTCACCGAGCACGACAAGAGCGGCGCGCTGCCCGTCTTCCGGGACCTGCCGGTGCTGATCCTGGCCGGAGAGAAGGATCTGGTCACCCCCAGCTCGCACAGCGAGGCCATCGCGGACGTGCTGCCGGAGGCCGAGCTGGTCCTGGTGCCGGACGCCGGGCACCTGGTGATGCTGGAGCACCCGGAGGCGGTCACCGACCGGCTGGCCGACCTGCTCGTACGCGGCGGAGCGGTGGCTGCCGCTAACGTTGGCGAGCATGGAAGCACCGCACAGCAGCCCGGCCGCCGCTAGCCCGGGGACGGCCGTTCCGGCAGCCGTCACCGAGGCCGTTCCCGAGGCCGTCACCGTCACGCTCACCGTCGAGTCGCCCGAGCGGATGCAGGACCTGGGCCGCCGCCTCGCCCGCGTCCTGGCCCCCGGCGACCTGGTCATGCTCACGGGCGAGCTGGGCGCCGGTAAGACGACGCTGACCCGGGGGCTCGGCGAGGGCCTCGGCGTGCGCGGCGCGGTCACCTCGCCCACCTTCGTCATCGCCCGCGTCCACCCCTCCCTGGTGGAAGGACCCGCCCTGGTCCACGTCGACGCGTACCGCCTCGGCGGCGGGCTCGACGAGATGGAGGACCTGGACCTCGATGTGTCGCTGCCGGAGTCGGTGGTGGTCGTGGAGTGGGGCGACGGCAAGGTGGAGGAGCTGGCCGAGGACCGGCTGCGGGTGCTCATCGACCGAGCGAAGGGCGACACGGACGACGAGCGGCGCGAGGTGACGCTGGTCGGCATCGGCCAGCGCTGGGCGGGGCTGCGGGAGGAGCTGGCGTAGGGCGTGTCCGGCCGGGGCGCACGCGGAGATCACTTCCCGACGGACTGTCGGTAAATTGTTGCGCACGGGACCGTGGTCGTGGTCACATGGGTACGAGACGTGGTTAGGTCTGCCTAACCACGACCTCCACCGGAACCCAGGAGGCATCCATGCCGACGCCCGAGCGTGCGGAGCAGCCGCGGCAGCAGCCGACGCCGTCCGACCTGTCGATGAAGGATCTGCTCGCCTCGTGCGCGGCGGCCACCGCGGTCTCCACCCCGCCGAGCGAGCGGGACGCGGCCGACGGTGACGAGGAGACCGGCGACGGGAGCGCTGAGCGGCGCCGGGCGGCGTAAGAACGCGGGACGGGCCGCGGCGTAGGAACGCGCTACGGGGCTGCGCGTAAAAACGCGTTACGGGTCCGAGGCCGCGGTGCGGTCGCGCCGGGCCGCGCGGGCTACGGGACCACGACCACCTTGGCGCCGACCGTCGCGAAGGTCCACATCGCGTTGCCGTCCGCCCGCTTCATCCGTACGCCGCCGGTCTTCGACGCCGGGTCCGGGGCCTCCATCGAGCCGTCCTGCGCCGCGCTGAAGCCCACCGCGACCTCGCCGACGTTGGCGAACCGCACCACGTGCTCGATCGGGACGCCGTCCGAACCCTGGACCGTGCCCGAGCGCGAGGAGACCCGGTAGGTGCCGGGCGGCGGGCTGACGGGGCTCGGCATCACCGTGAACGTGCGGAGCGCCTTGCCGTCGTCCTCCACCAGCCAGACCCGCCGGTCCTTCAGCGCGTAGACGACGCGCTCGCCGGTGCCCGAGGCCGCCGGGACGGCCAAGGGGTCCTGTTCGGGCTTCGGCTTCGCGGTCGGCTGCGCGGAGGCGGAGGCCGAGGTCTTCGGAGTGGCCGAGGAGGAGGACGCCACCGAATCGGGTGCGTTCGCCGATGCCTGGTAGGCGAGGACGCCGACCACGACGACCGCCGCCGCAGTGAGCCCGGCCACCATTCCCGAGCTTCCCCTTGACACCGTGAACTCCCCTTTCGACCGCGCCCTGCCGCATGTCGTACAAGCGTTTACGTCGTACCCGCGGATACCCGGTGACGTTAGCAGCAGGCGGCGGGCAGGCCGGGACGCCGGACGGGCGCCGTACCGCCGTCGGCGGAGCCGTAGGCTGTTTGCGTGCTCTTGCTCGCCATGGATACCGCCACGCCCGCCGTCACCGTCGCCCTGCACGACGGGGCGTCCGTCATCGCCGCCTCCGGCCAGGTCGACGCCCGCAGGCACGGCGAACTGCTGCTGCCCGCCGTCGACCGGGTCCTCGCCGAGGCCGGTGTGAAGCTCGACGCCGTGACGGGCGTGGTCGTGGGCGTCGGCCCCGGCCCGTACACCGGGCTGCGGGTCGGCCTGGTCACCGCCGCCACCTTCGGCTCCGCCCTCGACGTCCCCGTACACGGGATCTGCACCCTGGACGGACTGGCGTACGCCGCCGGAGGGGACGGCGGCCTGGACGGGCCCTTCGCCGTGGCGACGGACGCGCGGCGCAAGGAGGTGTACTGGGCGCGGTACGAGGACGCCCGCACCCGTACGGGTGATCCGGCCGTCGACCGGCCCGCCGACATCGCCGGGGCGCTCGCCGGGCTCCCCGTGGTCGGCCAGGGCGCGGTGCTCTACCCGGACGCCTTCCCGGACGCCCGCGGCCCCGAGCACGTGGCCGCCGGCGCGCTCGCCGCGCTCGCCGCCGAACGGCTCGCGGCGGGGCAGGAGCTGCTGGAGCCGCAGCCGCTCTATCTGCGCCGGCCCGACGCGCAGGTCCCGAAGAACTACAAGGTGGTCACTCCCCGGTGAGCACCGCCGTCACGACCGTGCTGCGCGAGATGCGCTGGTGGGACATCGAACCCGTCCTGGAGCTGGAGCACGCGCTCTTCCCGGACGACGCCTGGTCACCCGGCATGTTCTGGTCCGAGCTGGCCCACGCGCGCGGCCCCGGCGCCACCCGTCACTACGTCGTCGCCGAGGAGCCGGCCACCGGCAAGATCACCGGGTACGCCGGGCTCGCCGCCCTCGGCGACCTCTCCGACGTCCAGACCATCGCCGTCAGCCGCGAGGCGTGGGGCACCGGCCTCGGCTCCGAACTCCTCGCCGACCTGCTGAAGGCCGCGACCGCCTTCGAGTGCGCCACCGTGCTCCTCGAGGTCCGGGTCGACAACACGCGCGCGCAGAAGCTGTACGAGCGGTTCGGCTTCGAGCCGATCGGCTTCCGGCGCGGCTACTACCAGCCGGGGAACATCGACGCGCTCGTCATGCGCCTCACCATGCACGAACACGCAACGGAAATCGCACCAGAGACCGGGACTGAATGATGGCTGCCGACGAACCCCTCGTACTCGGCATCGAGACCTCCTGCGACGAGACCGGCGTCGGCATCGTGCGCGGAACCACCCTGCTCGCGGACGCCGTCGCCTCCAGCGTCGACACCCATGCCCGCTTCGGCGGCGTCGTCCCGGAGATCGCCTCCCGCGCCCACCTGGAGGCGATGGTCCCCACCATCGAGCGCGCCCTGAAACAGGCCGGCGTCAGCGCCCGCGACCTGGACGGGATCGCGGTCACCTCCGGCCCCGGGCTCGCGGGCGCGCTGCTGGTCGGCGTGTCGGCCGCGAAGGCGTACGCGTACGCCCTGAACAAGCCGCTCTACGGGGTCAACCACCTCGCCTCGCACATCTGCGTCGACCAGCTGGAACACGGCCCGCTGCCCGAGCCGACCATGGCGCTCCTGGTCAGCGGCGGCCACTCCTCGCTCCTGCTCGCGCCCGACATCACCAGCGACGTGCGGCCGCTCGGCGCGACGATCGACGACGCGGCGGGCGAGGCGTTCGACAAGATCGCCCGGGTGCTGGACCTCGGCTTCCCCGGCGGCCCGGTCATCGACCGCCTGGCGCGCGAGGGCGACCCGGCGGCCATCGCGTTCCCACGCGGCCTGACCGGCCCGCGCGACGCCCCGTACGACTTCTCCTTCTCCGGCCTGAAGACCTCGGTCGCGCGCTGGATCGAGGCGAAGCGGGTGGCGGGCGAGGAGGTGCCGGTACGGGATGTGGCGGCGTCCTTCCAGGAGGCCGTGGTGGACGTGCTCACCCGGAAGGCGGTCCGGGCCTGCAAGGACGAGGGCGTCGACCACCTGATGATCGGCGGCGGGGTGGCGGCCAACTCCCGGCTCCGCGCGCTGGC
The DNA here is from genome assembly GCF_044767965.1 of Streptomyces sp. NPDC101178. Classification (NCBI taxonomy): domain Bacteria; kingdom Bacillati; phylum Actinomycetota; class Actinomycetes; order Kitasatosporales; family Streptomycetaceae; genus Streptomyces; species Streptomyces sp. NPDC101178. Next base: position 126,916 of record NZ_JBIWOZ010000005.1, on the reverse strand, counting down.
CCAGGAGCGGTGCGAGCGGGCCGGCATCCGGCTGCGGGTGCCGCGACCGGGGCTCTGCACGGACAACGGCGCGATGGTCGCGGCGCTCGGCGCGGAGATGGTCGCCCGCAACCGGCGCCCGTCCGACCTGGAGCTGTCGGCGGACTCCTCGCTGCCGGTGACGGAACCGCACGTTCCGGGGAAGCACCAGCACGCGCATGACCACGACCACGTGCACGAGATCAGCAAGGACAACCTGTACTCATGAGCGCCGCGACCATCGTCCTGATGTGGGAGGCGCGCGCCGTGGAGGGCCGTGGCAGCGAGCTCCTGGAGTGGGCGCGGGCCCGGTCCGCGGAACTCTCCCGCGAGCCCGCCCGCCGCGAACTCCTGCGCGCCCCGCAGGACCGGGTGCTGGTCATGACGTGGTGGGAGCAGGCGTCGTACGCCGACGACCTCCCCGAACTCCCCGAGCCCGACGCCGCCCTGATCACCCGGCCGGTGCACCGGTGGCGGTTCGAGGCGGTGGGGTGAGGGGCGCCTTCAGCGGCGTCTTGACGAGGCCCGTCAGCCCCGCGCCCCTCGGCTGATCAGCCCCTCCACGATCGCGTCCAGTTCGGCGGCGGTCTCGTAGTCGGCGGCGTACTCCCGCCAGTGCTCCCTCACCTCGGTCAGCCGGGGCAGCTCCAGCGCGTCCTTCTCCGTGACCATCTCCGGGAAGAACTCCCGGCGCGAGGGCTGCTCCGCCCGGCGGGCCGCCGCTCTGCGGAAGACCAGGTCGCCGTAGACGTAACTCCAGATCGTCCGGTACGCCCGCACCGCGCGGGCGGGGGAGAGGCCGCAGGCCAGGGCGCAGTCGATGATCTCCTCCACCATCCACAGCGCGTTCCGGTCGGTCAGCTCGCCGAGCGCCAGGATGTCCAGTACCCAGGGGATGCGGCCGATGATGTCGTGCATGTGCGCGGCCACCGCCACCAGCCGCTCGCGCGGGTCCTCGGGCAGCTCGGGGCGCGGGAAGGCGGCCGCGGTGCCGGAGAGGGTGAGCATGAGGAGCTCGTCCTTGTCCTGCACGTAGTGGTACAGCGCCATCGGCGTGGAGCCCAGCTCCTTCGCCACCCGCCGCATGGACAGCGCGTCCACGCCCTCCTCCTCGACGATGCGGCGCGCGGTGGTGACCATCACGTCGGGGTCGAGCCTGCGGGGGCGGCCCACGGGTTTCTTCTTCCGCTCGGTCTTCCGGCTCTGCTTCTCGGTCTTCTCGCTGCATGACACCCCGGCATTCTCCCCTTTCGGGTCCTTCTCCGGACCGGCGGGTTTAGTTTCTATACGTGTATGGTAATTCTCCGGCCGAGGGTGGCGAAGGGGAGGGCGCGTCATGGGCGGCGGCACGGTGGCAGGCGGGTCGGAGAAGGAGGCGGACGGGGCGGCCGCGCGGCAGGCGCGGTGGCTGCTGGTGGTGGCACTCACCGTGCAGTTCCTGGTGTCGCTGGACATGTCCGTGGTGAACGTCGCCCTGCCCGACATCGGCGGCGATTTCGGCTTCGGCCGGGACGGGCTGCTCTGGGTGGTGAACGCGTACGCCCTCGCCTTCGGCGGGCTCCTCCTGCTCGGCGGCAGGCTCGCCGACCTGGCCGGTCCGCGCCGCGTCCTGAGAGCCGGGCTCGCCCTCTTCGGGCTAGCCAGTCTGGCCGGCGGCCTCGCCTGGTCGCCCGGGTCGCTGGTGGCCGCGCGAGCCGTCCAGGGCGTCGGCGCCGCGGCCCTCGCGCCGGTGGCGTTCGCCCTGATCACCCTCGCCTTCCCGGCCGGGCCCGCCCGCTCCCGGGCGCTCGGGCTCTGGGGCATGGCGGGTGCGGCGGGCGGCGCGGTCGGGGTGCTGGCGGGCGGCGTGCTCACCGACGCGGCGGGCTGGCGGGCCGTGATGCTCGTCAACGTGCCGATCGTCGCCTTCGCCCTGGCCGCCGCCGCGCGCACCGGACCGGTCGGCGGGCGGCGGCGGACCGGCGCCCGGCTGGACCTCGCCGGAGCACTCCTCGCCACGGCCGGGACGACGCTGCTGGTCCTCGGACTCGTACGCGCCTCGGACGACGGCTGGTCCTCGGCCGTCACACTCTCCACGCTCGGCGCGGCGGTGCTCCTGCTGGCCGCCTTCACCGCCGTGGAACTCCGTACGGAGTCGCCTCTGCTCCGGCCCGGCCTGCTGCGCGGGCGGCCGGTGCTCACCGCCAACCTGTTCTGCCTGCTGCTGGCCTCGGCCCAGTTCGGCGCGTTCTACTTCGTCTCGCTCCACCTGCAGCTGGTCCTCGGTTACGGGCCGACCGCCACCGGGTTCGCGTTCCTGCCGTTCTGCGTGGGCGTCGTCGCGGGCGCTCTCCTCGCCACCCGCGCCGTCGCGGTCCTCGGCATCCGGCGGCTGATGGCCGTGGGCGGCGCGCTGGCGGCGCTCGGGATGGGCTGGTTCGCGGCCACCGCCACGGCCGACGGCTCCTTCCTCACCGCGATCCTCGGCCCGTCGCTGCTCTGCTCGCTCGGCATCGGCCTCTGCTTCGTCCCGCTCGGCACGGCCGCCACCACCGACGTGGTGCCCGGCGAGACCGGCATGGCCTCCGGGCTGCTCAACAGCTCGCGCCAGGTGGGCGGTTCGCTCGGGCTGGCGGTGCTGGTCACCGTCGCCGCCCAGGTCACGGGTGACGCCACCGGACGTACCGCTCTGGCCTCCGGGTACGCGGCCGCGTTCTGGGTCGCGGCGGGGCTCCTGGCGGTGGCCGCGCTGGCGGCGTACGTCCTGCTCCCGGGGGAGGGGCGGGGCTTCGGCGGTCCGGTGGCCGGCGAGGCCGTCGCGGCGGAGCATGGAGGCGACGCGACGGACCGATGAGTTCGGGCGCGTCGGCCGGTCCACCTTCCAGGAGGTCCGTCCCGACCACGGGGCGGCCGGACGAGGAGACGACCATCATGCAGAAGATCACCCCCTGCCTCTGGTACGACGGCCAGGCGAAGGAGGCCGCCGAGCACTACATCGCGATCTTCGGCGGCGACTCCCGCATCCTGGACATCAGCTACTACGGCGAAGAGGCCCCCGGCGAGACCGGCTCCGTCCTCACCGTCAGCTTCCGGCTCGCGGGCCAGGAGTACCTGGGCCTCAACGGCGGCCCGCAGTTCCCGTTCACCGAGGCGATCTCGCTCTCCGTGGACTGCGCCGACCAGGCCGAGGTGGACCGGTTCTGGACCGCGCTCTCGGAGGGCGGCGAGGAGAGCCAGTGCGGCTGGCTCAAGGACCGGTACGGCGTCTCCTGGCAGATCGTCCCGAACGAGCTGCCCAAGCTGCTCGCCGACCCGGACCCGGCGAAGGCCGAGCGCACGATGAAGGCGATGCTCGGGATGCGGAAGCTGGACGTCCAGGCGCTGCGGGACGCCTGAGCCACGGGGCTCCGGGCCGCCCCGGATAGTGTCTGGTCCATGTCATCCCGCCCCACCCTGCCCCCGCCCCCGCCTCCCGTGGAGATCCGGACCTGGCCGGACCGCGAGGCGATGCTCGCCGACCGGGCGGTGATCCTTCACGCGCTGGTGCGGATGCACCTGGGGCCGGGGCGGCTCGGTGTGCTGCTGATGTGGGCCGGGCTCGCCGCGTTCGGCTGGCTGCTCGTGGGGTCCGGACTCGTCATGGTCGAGCAGGCGGCGGCGGACTTCTTCAGCGGGATCGCCGGAATCCTGTCCCTGCTCCTCGGGGCGGGCGCGCTGATCCCCGCCGTCGTCCTGGCCTCCCTCCACGTCGCCCGGGACCGGGAGATCCGCGCGCTGCTCGTGGAGTGGGGCGCGCTGGACCGGGATCCGGAGCGCGACCGGGAGTTGCGGCTGCCGGGGATGAGCCTGCTCTGGCTGCTGCTGTCGTTCGTCCTGGCGGCGGGCGGGCTGGCGCTCTGCGTGGTCGGCCCGGCGAGCGCCCGGCCCGGCGACCACACGTACGGCATGGTCGCCCTGATCATGGGCCTCGGCATGGCCGCCTGGCTCACCGGACTCATCGGCGCCGTCAAGGCGTTGGCGCACCGCCGCTGGGTACTGCGCGTCCTGACGGCGCCTGCCCCGGACCGGCCCACCCCGGCCGCGCTCACCCCAGCGGGCGGCCGATCAGCATCGTCGGAGCCCCGGCCACCCGGGTCAGGAACACCGTCGCCGCGTTCGGGCCGCTGAGCTTCATCCGGCGCCGCAGCTCCTCCGGCTCGACCGCCGAACCGCGCTTCTTGACGGTCAGCACGCCGACCTGACGCTCCCGCAGCAGCGCCTTCAGCCTCTTCATGTTGAACGGCAGCTGATCGGTGATCTCGTACCCGGCGACGTACGGCGAGGAGTACGGCACATCGCTCGTGACGTACGCGATCGTCTCGTCCACCAGCCGTCCGCCGCACCGCTCGACGATGCCGGCGACCAGGTGCGCCCGGATCACCGCGCCGTCCGGCTCGTACAGATAGCGCCCGACCGGGCCCACCGGCGGGGCGGGCAGCGGGGCCGGGGCGGTCAGGGTGGCGCCGGACGGCAGCAGCGTGGCCCGGAACGAGCCGGGCGCGATGCCCTCCCCGTACCAGAGCACCGCCTCCTTCACGTCTCCGCCGTCCGAGATCCACTCGGCCTCCGCCTCCGGGCCGATCGCCTCGTGCGGGATGCCGGGCGCGATCTTCAGCGCGGCGCGCGGGGCCTTCAGCGCGGCGGCCGTGGCCCAGGAGAGCGGCGGTGAGTACGCCTCCGGGTCGAAGATCCTGCCGCGTCCGCCGCGCCGGGCCGGGTCCACGAAGACGGCGTCGTACGGAGAGGTGTCGATCTCCGTGACGTCGGCGCACCGCACCTCGATCAGCCCGCCCAGGCCGAGCGCCTCCGCGTTGGCGCGGGCCACCTCGGCGGTGAGCGGGTCGCGGTCGACGGCGAGGACGGCGATCCCGGCGCGGGCCAGCGCGATGGCGTCGCCGCCGATGCCGCAGCACAGGTCCGCCACGCTCCGCACGCCGAGCGCGGCGAACCGGTCGGCCCGGTGTTCCGCCACCGAGGTACGGGTGGCCTGTTCGACGCCGTTGGGCGTGAAGTACATCCGGTACGCGTCCTCCGCCCCGAACTTCGCCACCGCCCGCTGCCGCAGCCGGGCCTGGCCGAGCGCCGCCGACACCAGCTCCGCCGGGTGCGTACGCCGCAGCCGGGTCGCGGTGGCCAGCTCGTCGGCCGGGTCGTGGTCGCGCAGCTCGGCCAGCAGGTGCCCGCCCTCGGGGGTGCGCAGCGCGGCGAAGGCGGCGCGGGCGGGGTCGCCGGCCGAGGGGGCGGAGGGGGTCGATGCGTTCACCCGGTCCATTGTGGCCGGTGCGCGCCGGCCCCTGTCCGCCGGTCGGGCGACGGGCGCGGCCCTCTCGCGGTGTCGGGACGGGCGGCGGACGGGCGGCTGGCAGGATGCGGCGCCATGCAGCTAGTACGACAAAAAGGAAAATCACCCACGAAGCGGCACCGGCCGGTCTCCGTCGTGCTGGCGGCCCTCCTGGCCGCCACCGTCACCTCGGCCTGCGCGGCGGAGACGGCCGGCGGCGGTGCGGAAGCCCCGGGCGGACCGGCGAAGCCCGCCGCCGGCCAGCAGGGCGAGGCCGCGCAGGGCGGGCCCGCCCGCGCTCCGGACGTATACGCCGAGGAGCTCAAGCGGAAACAGGCCGCACGGGCCGTCGCCGCGAAGAAGTGGGGGCTGGCCAAGGTCCCGCTCGCGGCGCCCGAACCGCCGAAGGTGAAGCCGCGCATCACCACCCGTAAGGGGTTCGAGGTCCGGGACGACGAGGGGCTGCCGCCGGTCTTCACCACCGTCCCCACCAAGGAGAAGATCGTCTTCCTCACCATGGACGACGGTGCGGAGAAGGATCCCGCGCTGCTGCGGATGATGACCGAACTGTCCATCCCGTACAGCGCGTTCGTCAGCGACTACGTCATCAACGACGACTACGGCTACTTCAGGAAGATGCAGGAGCGCGGGGTGGTCATCAGCAACCACACGCTCAACCACCGCTATCTGCCCGGCCTCTCCTACGCCGAGCAGAAGCGGGAGATCTGCGGCCAGCAGGAGAAGATCCTCAAGCAGTACGGGAAGCGGCCGACCCTCTTCCGCCCGCCGTACGGCAACTACAACCGCGACACCCTCGTCGTCGCCAAGTCCTGCGGCATCACCGCCGTACCTCTCTGGTCCGCCGAGGCCTTCGCCGACCATATGGAGTGGCGCGAGTGGGACCGGGACCTGCACCCCGGCGACATCGTCCTCACCCACTTCCGCGGCAAGGGCGCCTGGAAGGGCACGATGCCGGACATGATCCGCCTGGTCATGAAGACGATCACGGACAAGGGGTACGCGGTGGCGAAGCTGGAGGACTACGTCTGAGGGGCGCCCCGCCCCGGCCGGGACGGCGCGAGGGTGGTGAATTGGCACTCCGCTTGACCGAGTGCTAATCGCGGTCATAGTCTCAGTGCTGGCACTCCCCCCTGGGGAGTGCCAGCACCACACTGTGCGACAGGGCAGGTCCGGCACCCGCGACGACGGATCGGTCTGGTCGCCGCCCACTGACTGCTAAACCCCGTGAGATCTCCGAAGGGGGAGACCGGATCGTGTCGACCACCAGCTCCAAGGTTGCGATCAAGCCGCTTGAGGACCGCATTGTGGTCCAGCCGCTCGACGCCGAGCAGACCACGGCCTCCGGCCTGGTCATTCCGGACACCGCGAAGGAGAAGCCCCAGGAGGGCGTCGTCCTCGCCGTGGGCCCGGGCCGCTTCGAGAACGGCGAGCGTCTTCCGCTCGACGTCAAGACCGGCGACGTCGTCCTGTACAGCAAGTACGGCGGCACCGAGGTGAAGTACAGCGGCGAGGAGTACCTCGTCCTCTCGGCCCGCGACGTCCTCGCGATCGTCGAGAAGTAATTCACCCACGTTTGCCTGTGTTCTGCGCCCCTGGCCCCCTGCGTAACAACTAGCCGGGCGGCGAGGGGCGCAGTTCATTTTGAGAGGGAAAGTACAGCCCATGGCGAAGATTCTGAAGTTCGACGAGGACGCCCGTCGCGCCCTTGAGCGCGGCGTCAACAAGCTTGCCGACACGGTCAAGGTGACGATCGGCCCCAAGGGCCGCAACGTCGTCATCGACAAGAAGTTCGGCGCACCCACCATCACCAACGACGGTGTCACCATCGCGCGCGAGGTCGAGCTCGACGACCCGTACGAGAACCTCGGTGCCCAGCTCGTCAAGGAGGTGGCGACCAAGACCAACGACGTAGCGGGTGACGGCACCACCACCGCGACCGTCCTGGCCCAGGCGCTCGTCCGCGAGGGCCTGCGCAACGTCGCCGCCGGCGCCTCCCCGGCCGCCCTGAAGAAGGGCATCGACGCCGCCGTCAAGGCCGTGTCCGAGGAGCTCCTCGCGACCGCGCGCCCGATCGACGACAAGTCCGACATCGCCGCCGTGGCCGCGCTCTCCGCGCAGGACACCCAGGTCGGCGAGCTCATCGCGGACGCGATGGACAAGGTCGGCAAGGACGGTGTCATCACCGTCGAGGAGTCCAACACCTTCGGTCTGGACCTGGAGTTCACCGAGGGCATGGCCTTCGACAAGGGCTACCTGTCGCCGTACATGGTGACCGACCAGGAGCGTATGGAGGCCGTCCTCGACGACCCGTACATCCTGATCCACCAGGGCAAGATCGGCTCGATCCAGGAGCTGCTCCCGCTGCTGGAGAAGGTCATCCAGTCCGGTGGCTCCAAGCCGCTCCTGATCATCGCAGAGGACGTCGAGGGCGAGGCGCTCTCCACCCTCGTCGTCAACAAGATCCGCGGCACCTTCAACGCCGTCGCGGTGAAGGCCCCGGGCTTCGGCGACCGCCGCAAGGCCATGCTCGGCGACATCGCCACCCTCACCGGTGCGACCGTCATCGCCGAGGAGGTCGGCCTCAAGCTCGACCAGGCCGGTCTGGACGTGCTCGGCACCGCCCGCCGCGTCACCGTCTCCAAGGACGACACGACCATCGTCGACGGCGGCGGCAACGCCGACGACGTCAAGGGCCGCGTCAACCAGATCAAGGCCGAGATCGAGTCCACGGACTCCGACTGGGACCGCGAGAAGCTCCAGGAGCGCCTCGCGAAGCTGGCCGGCGGCGTGTGCGTCATCCGCGTCGGTGCCGCCACCGAGGTGGAGCTCAAGGAGAAGAAGCACCGCCTCGAGGACGCCATCTCCGCCACCCGCGCCGCGGTCGAGGAGGGCATCGTCTCCGGCGGTGGCTCCTCCCTCGTCCACGCCGTGAAGGTCCTGGAGGGCAACCTCGGCAAGACCGGCGACGAGGCCACCGGTGTCGCGGTCGTCCGCCGCGCCGCCGTCGAGCCGCTGCGCTGGATCGCCGAGAACGCCGGCCTGGAGGGTTACGTCATCACCTCCAAGGTCTCCGAGCTCGACAAGGGCCAGGGCTTCAACGCCGCCACCGGCGAGTACGGCGACCTGGTCAAGGCCGGCGTCATCGACCCGGTCAAGGTCACCCGCTCCGCCCTGGAGAACGCCGCGTCCATCGCGTCGCTGCTGCTCACGACCGAGACCCTGGTCGTCGAGAAGCCGGCAGAGGAAGAGGCCGACGCCGGTCACGGCGGCCACGGCCACTCCCACTAGTACGCAGCTTTCCGTACGCCTGAGGCCCGGTACCCCCGTCGCGGGGGCACCGGGCCTCGGTGCGTACGCGGGCCTGCCGGGGCCCGTACCCGCATGGGCTCACTGGGGCCCGTACTTGCGCCCCGTACGCGAGGTGACACCGCCCAGCAGGCCACGCGGCGTGACCTTGACCAGCCCCATCAGCGCCTTGTAGCGCGGGTCGGGGACCGACACCGTCCGGCCGCGGGCCAGGTCGGCCAGGGCCGAGGCCACCAGCTTGTCCGCGTCCAGCCACATCCACCCCGGGATGTTGCCGGTGCCCATCCCGGCCCGCTCGTGGAACTCCGTACGGACGAAGCCAGGGCAGAGCGCCATCAGCCGCACCCCCGACCCGGCCAGGTCCTTCGCCGCGCCCTGGGTGAACTGCACGACCCACGCCTTGGACGCGCCGTACGTGCCGCGCGGCACGAACGCCGCGACCGACGCCACGTTGATCACCCCGCCCCGGCCGCGCTCCTTCATGCCGGTGGCGGCGGCCGAGGTCAGCCGCAGCACCGCCTCGCAGTGCACCTTCAGCATCGTCAGCTCGTCGGCCATGGGCACTTCCAGGTAGCGCCCCTTGTTGCCGAACCCGGCGTTGTTGACCAGCAGGTCGACCGGGTGCGTACGGTCCGCGAGCCGCTTCTCGACCGCCTCGATCCCGGCGTCCGTGGACAGGTCGGCGCGCAGCACCTCGGCCTCGATGCCGTGCCGGTCGTGCAGTTCGGTGGCCTGTTCGCGCAGCCGGGCGGTGTCCCGGGCCACCAGCACCAGGTTGTGCCCCTGGCTCGCGAGCCGCCGCGCGAAGGCCGCCCCGATACCCGCCGTCGCGCCCGTGATCAGTGCAGTCGTCATACGCGGCACGTTAGTGCCCCGCGCCCGCGCCGGAACCACCGCCCGCCGCCACGTACTCCCGGGCCGTGCGCAGCGCCTCCGGATGCAGGGCCGGCGCGGCGGCCAGCAGGGACGGCAGCAGGGTGCGCTCGGTGGTGACGGCCCGGAACTGCAGGGCCGCGGTCACCTCGTGGTCCGGGCGGTGCACGATCTCGACCGGGTCGCCGGCCCGGATCGTGCCCGGCTCGATCACCCGCAGATACGCGCCGGTCACCGCCTCCCGGGTGAACCGCCGCACCCACTTCTCCTCACCGATGTGGTCGGCGAAGGTCCGGCACGGGATGCGTCCGGACGTCACCTCCAGCAGCAGCTCCGGCCCCACCCGCCACCGCTCACCGATCAGCGCGCCGCTCACATCGACCCCGGCGGTGGTCAGGTTCTCGCCGAACGAGCCGTTGGCCAGCTCCCGGCCGCCCAGCTGCCGCTCCCACGCGTCCAGCTCCTCCCGCGCGAAGGCGTACACCGCCTGGTCGCTGCCGCCGTGGTGGCGCAGATCGCAGACCGCGTCCCCGGCGAGCCCACTGCCGCCCGTGCCCTTGGGGCCGGGGTCCGAGACCCGCACGGCCCCCTCGTACGGCCGCTTGTCGATCCCGCTCAGACCGCCGGGACCACCGGCGGAGGGGAGAGGAGCAGGGCGGCCGACATTCACGCTCAGCAATCTCATACGGTCACGCTAATGGCTCAACCCTCAAAGGGGTACATCATTAATTCGCCTCTCACCCAAGAAGCTCTTATGGTGGGAGCGTGATCGAAGCACGCCACCTCCGCGTCCTGCGCGCCGTCGCCACCACCGGCTCGTTCTCCGCCGCCGCCCGCGAACTCGGCTGCACCCAGCCCGCGGTGAGCCAGCAGATGAAGGCCCTGGAGTCCTCCGCCGGCACCACCCTGCTGATCCGCACCGGCCGCGAGATGCGCCTCACCCAGGCGGGCGAGGCGCTGGTACGGCACGCCTCCGGCATCCTCGCCGGGCTGACCGCCGCCGAGGAGGAGGTCGCCGCCATCGCCGGGCTGCGGGCCGGCCGGGTCCGGCTCGTCTCCTTCCCCAGCGGCAGCTCCACCCTGGTGCCCGGCGCGCTGGCAGCTCTGCGCGCCGAGCACCCCGGCACCAGGGTCTCGCTGGTCGAGGCCGAACCGCCGCGCTCGGTCGACCTGCTGCGCGACGGCGACTGCGACATCGCGCTCGCCTTCCGGTACGGCGCCTCCGGCGGCGAGTGGGACGACCTGGTGGTCCGGCCGCTCCTCACCGACCGGCTGATCGGCCTGGTCCCGGACGGCCACCGGCTGGCGGAAGCGGAGGGCGTCTCCATCGGCGAGCTGGCCGACGAGTCCTGGATCGCCGGCTGCCCGCGCTGCCGCCGCCAGCTGGTGGAGGTCTGCGAGGCGTCCGGTTTCACGCCCCGGATCGACTTCGCCACCGACGACTACCCGGCGGTGATGGGCCTGGTGGGGGCCGGACTCGGGGTCGCGGTCCTGCCGGAGCTGGCCGTCGAGTCGGTACGGCCCAAGGGTGCGCGGACCGTCACCGTGGAGCCCGCGATCGAGCGGGAGATCGTGGCGCTCACGCTGCCGGACCTGGCCCGGGTTCCGGCGGTGGCGGCCACCCTGGACCAGCTGTCCCTGGCGGCCGCGCGCTGAGGGGCGTGCTGCCGGGGACGGCGGGCTGGGGGCCGTACTGCTGGGGATCTGTGTCAAAGAAACGTTTCTGCGTTCGACCGGGGCTGCCGGGTGTCAGGTCGGGCGGGAGCCCGTGGTGGCGGTGGTGGCGCCGGAGGGCGCCGCGGTGATCAGTCTGGTTCTGGCCCGGCCCATGAGCTCCTCGCGCTCGTCCTCGGTCAGGCCGCCCCACACTCCGTAGGGCTCCCGGACGGCGAGGGCGTGGGCCGCGCACTCGGCGCGTACCGGGCACCGCATGCACACCTCCTTCGCGGAGGTCTCACGAGCGCTGCGGGCGGCGCCGCGCTCACCTTCGGGATGGAAGAACAGGGAGCTGTCGACGCCTCGGCAGGCGGCGAGCAACTGCCAGTCCCACAGGTCTGCGTTGGGTCCGGGAAGGCGGGAGAAATCTGCCATTGCGCTTGTCCCCTCGAAGCCGTGCTGCGTCGGAAGCGGCATCCTCGACCGCCGGTGAACCGGCGGTCCGTGATCGGCGATCGTCTCTTCGGTGACCTGAGTCTCGACCGTACATCTGCGGTGCTAGTAGATGTAAATATGACTGTTTGCGAATCTAGCCACAGACACCCTTAAAAGGGAAGAAATCTCGCCAAATAGGGCAAGCCGGGGAGTGAAGATCCGGTTGACGGGTGAATCACCCGCGTCGCTCTCCTCCGTGTACGGGCCCTCACGTAGAGTGCCGAACCCGAAGGTCCGACCCGTAACTCTTTCGAGTGACCATCGTTAAGAGGGCGGATGCGGTTGACGGAGAACGAGGTCGGGCACATGTCCGAAGGGGTCAACCGCACAGGTGACGACTTGTATCAGCCTGGAGGCTCAAGGTGACGCGCATCAGCTGCGGAGGCCGGTCATGACATCCGTGCTCGTCTGCGACGATTCCCCGCTTGCCCGAGAAGCGCTCCGTCGCGCGGTGGCCACCGTGCCCGGTGTCGAGCGCGTGACCACGGCGGCCAACGGCGAGGAAGTCCTCCGCCGCTGGGGGGCCGACCGTTCGGATCTGATTCTGATGGACGTACGCATGCCCGGTCTGGGAGGCGTGGAGACGGTCCGGCGGCTGCTCTCCGCCGACCCCGGCGCCCGGATCATCATGCTGACCGTCGCCGAGGACCTGGACGGTGTCGCGCTCGCGGTCGCCGCCGGTGCCCGCGGCTATCTCCACAAGGACGCGTCCCGCGCCGAGCTGCGGGCCACCGTCACCCAGGCGCTGGCCGACCCGACGTGGCGGCTCGCCCCGCGCCGGCTGCGGTCCGCCGAGATGGGCGCGGCCCCCACGCTCACCGCGCGGGAGATCCAGGTGCTCGAAGGCATGAGCCACGGCCGCTCCAACGCGGAGATCGGCCGTGAGCTGTTCCTCTCCGAGGACACGGTCAAGACCCACGCCAGGCGGCTGTTCAAGAAGCTCGGAGCCTCGGACCGCGCCCACGCGGTGGCCCTGGGATTCCGCTGGGGGCTGGTCCGCTGACGCCCGGCCCGGACCGCCCCCGTCCGCAGGCCGGCGGACGGGGTGACGGGACGGGTCATCAGCGGTACGACCCCGGATCCGGGCGCCCGACGACGGCGCCGTGTGACGCTTCCCGGCCGATGACGCATCCTTGAGTCGTGGAGTTCCTCGGAAACGGTGGGAACGATTCGGTCGAGCGGAAGGGGAGGGCGCAGGACATGACATCCGGCGCACCCGCTCATAACGCTTCGGTGCACAACTCGGGACGCGATGGAGCGGACCGTGAGGCATCAGGGCACCATGGTCCGATGCGCGACGACGAGACAACGGCGATCGGTGCCCTCGTGCACCAGGCCGTCGACGGCGACGCGCAGGCCACGCACGATCTGCTGGCCCATGTCCACCCCCTGGCCCTGCGCTACTGCCGCTCCCGGCTGAACCGGCTGCCCGGTGATGCCCGTCACTTCGTGGAGGACCTCGCGCAGGAGGTCTGCGTCGCCGTCCTGATGGCGCTGCCGCGCTACAAGGACACCGGCAGGCCCTTCGAGGCCTTCGTCTTCGCCATCGCCGGCCACAAGGTCGCCGACCTCCAGCGCGCCGCGATGCGCCACCCCGGCTCCACCGCCGTCCCCTCCGACGAGATGCCCGAGCGGCCCGACGACTCCCTCGGCCCGGAGGAGCGCGCCCTGCTCAGCAGCGACGCCGCCTGGGCCAAGAAGCTCCTGGCCAACCTTCCGGAGAGCCAGCGCGAGCTGCTGGTCCTGCGGGTCGCGGTCGGGCTGACGGCCGAGGAGACCGGGCGGATGCTCGGCATGTCCCCGGGTGCGGTCCGGGTCGCCCAGCACCGCGCGCTCAGCCGGCTGCGGGCGCTGGCCGAGCAGTAGGACACATCCGGCAGGACGGCCCGTAGGAAACTACAGAACGCCTGACTGATCTTGATCGTGGAATGAGACACCCGTGGAGCCCGTTAGCATGGACATCCGCACCGATCAAGACCATTTGGGGAAGGTGTCATGACTGCAAACGTCGACGGAGTGCCTGAGAAGTTCGCGACGCTCGGGCTGACATACGACGACGTGCTGCTGCTGCCGGGCGCGTCAGAGGTCCTGCCCAACGCGGTCGACACCTCGTCCCTCATCTCGCGCAACGTCCGCGTGAACATCCCGCTGCTCTCGGCCGCCATGGACAAGGTGACCGAGTCCCGGATGGCCATCGCGATGGCGCGTCAGGGCGGCGTCGGCGTGCTGCACCGCAACCTCTCGATCGAGGACCAGGTCAACCAGGTCGACCTGGTCAAGCGGTCCGAGTCCGGGATGGTCACCGACCCGATCACCGTGCACCCCGACGCCACGCTCGGCGAGGCGGACGCGCTCTGCGCCAAGTTCCGGATCAGCGGTGTGCCGGTCACCGACGCCGCGGGCAAGCTGCTCGGCATCGTGACCAACCGCGACATGGCCTTCGAGTCGGACCGCTCGCGCCAGGTGCGGGAGGTCATGACGCCGATGCCGCTCGTCACCGGCAAGGTCGGCATCTCCGGCGTGGAGGCCATGGAGCTGCTCCGCCGCCACAAGATCGAGAAGCTGCCGCTGGTCGACGACGCGGGCATCCTCAAGGGCCTCATCACGGTCAAGGACTTCAAGAAGGCCGAGCAGTACCCGAACGCCGCCAAGGACGCCGAAGGCCGGCTGCTGGTCGGCGCGGCCGTCGGCGCCAGCCCCGAGGCGCTGGAGCGTGCCCAGGCGCTCGCCTCCGCCGGGGTCGACTTCCTCATCGTCGACACCTCGCACGGCCACAACAGCAACGCCCTCGCCTGGATGGCGAAGATCAAGTCGAGCGTCTCCATCGACGTCATCGGCGGCAACGTCGCCACCCGCGACGGCGCCCAGGCGCTGATCGACGCCGGTGTCGACGGAGTGAAGGTCGGCGTCGGACCCGGCTCCATCTGTACGACCCGGGTGGTCGCCGGTATCGGCGTCCCGCAGGTCACCGCGATCTACGAGGCCGCGCTCGCCGCCCGTGCGGCGGGTGTCCCGGTCATCGGCGACGGCGGTCTGCAGTACAGCGGCGACATCGGCAAGGCGCTCGCCGCCGGCGCGGACAGCGTCATGCTGGGCAGCCTGCTCGCCGGGTGCGAGGAGTCGCCGGGCGAGCTGATGTTCATCAACGGCAAGCAGTTCAAGTCGTACCGCGGTATGGGTTCGCTGGGCGCCATGCAGTCGCGCGGCCAGGGCCGTTCGTACTCCAAGGACCGCTACTTCCAGGGCGAGGTCTCCTCCGACGACAAGCTCGTCCCCGAAGGCATCGAGGGCCAGGTGCCCTACCGCGGCCCGCTGGCCAATGTCCTCCACCAGCTCGTCGGCGGCCTCCGCCAGACCATGGGCTACGTAGGCGCCGCCTCCGTCGACCAGATGGAGAGCAAGGGCCGCTTCGTCCGGATCACCTCGGCGGGCCTCAAGGAGAGCCACCCGCACGACATCCAGATGACGGTGGAAGCACCGAACTACAGCCGGAAGTAACGCGGCGGCGCGTCACCGAGGGGCGGTACCGGGAACTCCGGTCCGCCCCTCAGGCGCGTGTCGGGGATACTGGTCAGCGCAGACGTAGAGGGAAAGGCCACACATCGTGACTGAGATCGAGATCGGGCGCGGCAAGCGCGGCCGCCGGGCTTACGCATTCGACGACATCGCTGTCGTGCCGAGCCGCCGCACCCGGGACCCGAAGGAGGTCTCGATCGCCTGGCAGATCGACGCCTACCGTTTCGAGCTGCCGTTCCTGGCCGCTCCCATGGACTCCGTGGTCTCCCCGCAGCACGCCATCCGCATCGGTGAGCTCGGCGGCCTGGGCGTCCTGAATCTGGAAGGGCTCTGGACCCGGCACGCCGACCCGCAGCCGCTGCTGGACGAGATCGCCGAGATGCCGGTCGAGACGGCGACCCGCCGGCTCCAGGAGATCTACTCCGCCCCGATCCAGGAGGAGCTGATCGGGCAGCGCATCAAGGAGGTGCGCGACTCCGGTGTCGTCACCGCCGCCGCGCTCTCCCCGCAGCGCACCGCCCAGTTCTCCAAGGCCGTCGTCGACGCCGGGGTGGACATCTTCGTCATCCGCGGTACGACGGTCTCCGCCGAGCACGTCTCCGGCGCCGCCGAGCCGCTCAACCTCAAGCAGTTCATCTACGAGCTGGACGTCCCGGTCATCGTCGGCGGCTGCGCCACGTACACCGCCGCCCTGCACCTGATGCGGACCGGCGCGGCCGGTGTCCTCGTCGGCTTCGGCGGCGGCGCCGCGCACACCACGCGCAACGTCTTCGGCATCCAGGTCCCGATGGCCACCGCCGTCGCGGACGTGGCCGGCGCCCGCCGCGACTACATGGACGAGTCCGGCGGCCGGTACGTGCACGTCATCGCGGACGGCGGCGTCGGCTGGTCCGGCGACCTGCCGAAGGCCATCGCCTGCGGCGCCGACGCCGTGATGATGGGGTCCCCGCTGGCCCGCGCGACGGACGCCCCGGGCCGCGGCCGCCACTGGGGCATGGAGGCCGTCCACGAGGACGTGCCGCGCGGCAAGCTGGTCGACCTCGGCTCGGTCGGGACGACGGAGGAGGTCCTCACCGGCCCCTCGCACACCCCGGACGGCTCGATGAACATCTTCGGCGCCCTGCGCCGCGCGATGGCCACCACCGGCTACAGCGACCTCAAGGAGTTCCAGCGCGTCGAGGTGACGGTGGCGGACTCGCAGCACCGCCGCTGACCCGCCCGTACGCTCGTACGTGATCGGAAAGGGCCCGTACCGCAGTGGCGGTACGGGCCCTTCCGTCTGCATCCCGCGAAGTGTCAGTTCGCCTTCTTGGCGCCACCGACGGCGGCGAGCGCGCCGAGGCCGAGGAAGAGGTACCGCATGAAGTCGGCCTCTTCCTTCCAGGCGCTCGTCACGGCGTCGAAGTGGTCGAAGAACACCTCGGAGAACGGGACATGGGCGACGTTCGCCATCACCATGGCGTAACCGATGAGCTGGCCGAAGTAGACGGCGCCGACCGAGAAGACGGCGGCCGCGGCGATGGTCACCGGGTTGGCGCCGCCGAGCTTGCCCGCCGCGAAGCCGACGAGGAAGCCGACGCCGATCGCCGCGTACCCGAACTCGCGCTCGATGGAGCCGAGGAGTACGCCGTACAGGATGGACGCGACGATCGCCGCGCCGAGGGCGACGAGCACGCCGAGGGCGAGGCCGTTGCGTACCGGGGGAGCCGGGGCGAAGGGGGCGCCGCCGCCGAACGGGGCGGGCTGGCCCTGCGGGTTCGCGAAGGGGTTGCCGGTGGGGGCCTGGGGCTGCTCGCCGTAGGGGTTGCCCGTCGGGGCCGCGGGGGCGGGGGCGGCCGGTCCGGCGGCGTACGGGTTGCCGTCGACGGGCTGGCCTCCGTACGGCTGCTGGGGCTGGTTCGGCGGCTGCACGGGCTGGCTCACGGTGGTTCTCCCCCTGGGGCGAAATGCGCAGCTGCGGTTCTTGACGCGAACACGTGTGCGCTCTGTGACGCCGCACGGTAGCAGTACGCAGCCAAATTGGTCACTAGCTATCCGATGGCCGATATGCACCTGTGTTGCTGGCCGGTACGCATGGTCAGAGCCGGTGCGCGGCCCCCGCCGGCGTGGCGCCCCGTGTGTCCAGGAGGAGCTGGGCCTTCACCGCGAGGCCCTGGAGGTCGTAGGTGCGGTGGTGCTGGAGCAGCACGGTCAGGTCGGCGGCGGCCGCCGCCTCGTACAGCGAGTCGGCGCGCGGGACCGGGAGTTCGCGCACCCGCCAGTCCAGGACGTGCGGGTCGTGGTAGCCGATCTGGGCGCCCATGTCCATCAGCCGGGTGGCGATCTCGCGGGCGGGCGCGGCCTCCTGGTCGGCGCTGTCCGGCTTGTAGGTGACGCCGAGCAGCAGGACGCGGGCGCCGCGCACGGACTTGCCGTGCTCGTTCAGGAGGGTGGCGCAGCGCTGGATGACGTACCGCGGCATCCGGTCGTTGATCTCCTGCGCCAGCGAGACCATCCGCAGCGGGTGGCCGGGTGTGCGGCCGCTGTACGGGAGGCAGCCCGGGTCCACCGGGACGCCGTGGCCCCCGACGCCGGGACCGGGGCGGAAGGGCTGGAACCCGAAGGGCTTGGTCTCGGCGCAGCGGATGACGTCCCACAGGTCGACGCCGAGGTCGTGGCAGGCCACGGCCATCTCGTTGACCAGCGCGATGTTGACGTGCCGGAAGTTGGTCTCCAGCACCTTCGTCATCTCCGCCTCGCGCGGCCCCTTGGCCCGGACGACCTTGTCGGTGAGGCGGCCGTAGAAGGCGGCGGCCGACTCGGTGCAGGCGGGGGTGAGGCCGCCGATGACCTTGGGGGTGGAGGCGTAGGTGTGGGTGCGGTTGCCGGGGTCGAGCCGGCTGGGGGAGCAGGCGAGGTGGAAGTCGCGCCCGGCGGTGAGCCCCGAGCCCTCTTCGAGCAGCGGGCGCAGGACGTTCTCGGTGGTGCCGGGAGGTACGGCGGACTCCAGCAGCACGGTGGTGTGCGGGCGCAGCCGGGCGGCCAGGGCACGGGCGGCGTCGCGGAGTGCGGTGAGGTCGACGGTGCCGTCGGGGCCGAGGGGGGTGGGGGAGCAGATCACGGCGGTACGGACCCGGCCCAGCTCGGCGGCGCTGGTGGTGGGGCGGAAGCCGCCGGAGAGCATGCGGCGGATCTCGGACGCGGTGAGGGAGCCTTCGACGGGCGTGCGGCCCGCGCGCAGTTCGGCGACGGGGCGCGGGTCGGTGTCGTAGCCGACGGTGTCGATCCCGGCGGCCACGGCGGCCTGGACCAGGGGGAGGCCGAGGTGGCCGAGTCCGATGACGGCGAGGTCTGCGGGCATGTCGAAGGCCGCCTTCCCTAAGACCGGAGAGCTGAAAGCGCAACTGCTGTGGACAGTGCAATGTCAGACTAGGCGTAAATATGACCTATATGTCGCATTGCGTGACGCCTGTCGTCCGAGTGTTGTCCACAGGCGGTGGCTGAAGTCGGGGAGCGCGGACAGAATCGAAGGGTGGACACGGGCGGCCGGCTCCTAGGCCGGGTGGCACTCCCGTGTCCGACCACCCTGATCCACCGGGAGGCAGCAGTGAGGACAGCGACACTGGGACCCGGCGAGCGCACCGCCGCGCTCGCCGCCATGGCCGAGCGCGAGCTGGACGTGCTGGTCGTCGGGGCGGGCGTCGTCGGTGCGGGGACGGCGCTGGACGCCGCCACCCGAGGGCTCTCGACCGGCCTGGTCGAGGCGCGCGACTGGGCGTCCGGCACATCGAGCAGGTCGAGCAAGCTGATCCACGGCGGGCTGCGCTATCTGGAGATGCTCGACTTCGCGCTGGTGCGCGAGGCGCTGAAGGAGCGCGGCCTCCTCCTGGAGCGGCTGGCCCCGCACCTGGTGAAGCCGGTGCCCTTCCTCTACCCGTTGCAGCACAAGGGATGGGAGCGGTTCTACGCTGGCTCCGGCGTCGCGCTGTACGACGCGATGTCGGTCTCCTCGGGCCACGGCCGCGGCCTGCCCGTGCACCGCCACCTCTCCCGCAAGCACGCACTGCGCGTCGCCCCCGCACTCAAGAAGGACGCCCTGGTCGGCGCCCTGCAGTACTACGACGCCCAGATGGACGACGCCCGCTTCGTCACCGAGCTCGTCCGCACCGCCGCCTCGTACGGCGCCCAGGTCGCCAACGGCGCCCGGGTCATCGGCTTCCTCCGCGAGGGCGAGCGGGTCGTCGGCGCGCTGGTGCGGGATGTCGAGGGCGGCAGGGAGTACGAGGTCCGGGCCAAGCAGGTCGTCAACGCCACCGGCGTGTGGACGGACGACACCCAGGGGCTCATCAACGAGCGCGGACAGTTCCACGTCCGGGCCTCCAAGGGCATCCACCTGGTCGTCCCCAAGGACCGCATCCACTCCTCCACCGGCCTCATCCTGCGCACCGAGAAGTCCGTCCTCTTCGTGATCCCCTGGGGCCGGCACTGGATCATCGGCACCACGGACACCGACTGGGACCTGGACAAGGCCCACCCGGCCGCCTCCAGCGCCGATATCGACTACCTCCTCCAGCACGTCAACTCCGTCCTCAACACCCCGCTGACCAGGGACGACGTCCAAGGCGTCTACGCCGGGCTGCGCCCGCTGCTGGCCGGTGAGTCCGATGCCACCAGCAAGCTGTCGCGCGAGCACACCGTCGCCCATCCGGCTCCCGGCCTCGTCGTCGTGGCGGGCGGCAAGTACACGACGTACCGGGTCATGGCCAAGGACGCGGTGGACGAGGCGGTGCACGGGCTCGACCAGCGCGTCGCCGCCTGTGTCACCGAGGACACCCCGCTGCTCGGCGCCGAGGGATACAAGGCCCTGTGGAACGCGCGGGCCAGGATCGCGGACCGGACCGGGCTCCATGTCGTCCGGGTGGAGCACCTGCTCAACCGGTACGGCTCAATGACGGAAGAAATTCTGGAGCTGATCCTCGCCGACCCCACCCTCGGTGAACCGCTGCCCGCCGCCGACGACTATCTCCGTGCCGAGATCGTCTACGCCGCCTCCCATGAAGGCGCCCGCCACCTCGACGACGTGCTGACCCGCCGCACCCGGATCTCCATCGAGACCTTCGACCGGGGCACCCGCAGCGCCCGCCTCTGCGCGGAGCTGATGGCGCCGGTGCTCGGCTGGGACGAGGACCGGATCGACCGGGAGGTCGAGCACTACGAGAAGCGGGTGGAGGCCGAGCGTGAGTCGCAGCGGCAGCCCGACGACCTCACGGCGGACGCGGCCCGGCTCGGAGCGCCGGACATCGTGCCGATCTGACCAGGGGCCGGCCGGCGTTCACCCGGGTGGTCACCGCCCTTGACCCCTCGGTCAGTTGAGAGGCGGAGGCCCCGTTCCGGGGCGGTGGCCGCCCGCTCGGCGCTGGACGGGGAGGCCGGGTTGGTAGGAGGCTGTGGGATATTCCCTCTCCGGCTCGCATCGCGGCGGAGCCCGGACCCGGCACCAGGACCGGTCCCGGGGTGAGGGACAATGAACGCTCTGCCAGGGCGGGTTGATCGCAGAGGGGACGCATGTCGGAGGCGGAGCAGGCACGGGAGCCCCAAGGGGACAAGAACGGTCGTCTCCTCGCGGGGCGCTACCGGCTCGGGGGAGTGCTCGGCCGGGGCGGCATGGGTACGGTCTGGCGCGCCGACGACGAGACGCTCGGCCGCACGGTGGCGGTGAAGGAACTGCGGTTCCCCGGCGCCATCGACGAGGACGAGAAGCGTCGGCTGATCACGCGCACGCTGCGTGAGGCCAAGGCGATCGCACGGATCCGCAACAACAGCGCGGTGACCGTCTACGACGTGGTCGACGAGGACGACCGCCCGTGGATCGTCATGGAGCTGGTCGAAGGCAAGTCGCTGGCCGAAGTCATCCGCGAGGACGGCACGCTGACGCCGAAGCGGGCCGCCGAGGTCGGGCTCGCCATCCTCGACGTGCTGCGCTCGGCCCACCGCCAGGGCATCCTGCACCGCGATGTGAAGCCGTCCAACGTGCTGATCGCCGAGGACGGCCGCGTGGTCCTCACCGACTTCGGCATCGCCCAGGTGGAGGGCGACCCCTCGGTCACCTCCACCGGCATGCTCGTCGGCGCCCCTTCGTACATCTCGCCGGAGCGGGCCCGCGGCCACAAGCCCGGACCGCCCGCCGACCTGTGGTCGCTCGGCGGTCTGCTGTACGCGAGCGTCGAGGGCTGCCCGCCGTACGACAAGGGCTCGGCCATCGCCACCCTGACGGCCGTGATGACCGAGCCGCTCGACCCGCCGAAGAACGCGGGCCCGCTGACCGAGGTCATCTACGGGCTCCTCGCCCGCGACCCGGACCAGCGGCTGGACGACGCCGGGGCGCGAGCACTGCTCAACAAGGTGATCAACGCTCCCGACACGCCCGCGGTCCCGCCCGCCGACTCCACGCAGGTCATGGCGCTTCCGGTGGTCCCCGCCGACGCAGAGCCGGGCGCGGGCCGGGCCGCGAAGGCGGCGAAGACCGCCAAGCCGCCGAAGCCGGCCGGTGCGTCGAGCGAGTCCGGTGCCGGTGAGGGCACGCGGGACCGGCTGCGCGGAGCGCTCCGTTCCGTACGGGGTGCGAAGGCGGCGTCCGGTCTCGCGGCGGGTGCGGCCGGTGCGGCGGCGGCCTCGGCGTCCCCGGCCTCCACTGCTCAGGCGCCTGCTTCCCAGGCCTCTCAAGCCTCCGCTGCGACCGGTGGCTCTCCGGTCGCTCCGCCCAAGCCCGCCACCCCTCCCGGCGCTCCGGGCGGCAAGGCCGCGAAGGCGTCCGGCCCGGCGGTCACCACCGTTCTGGCCGCCGGCCCCGGGGCGGCGGCCGGACCGGCGGGTTCCGGGGCCGCGTCGGGCGCGGCCGTACCTCCGCAGCGACCGCCGACCTCACCGGCCACCACTCGCGCCTCGATCACCGATGTCGTGCCGCGCCGCACGCTCGCGATCATCGCTGCCGTCGTCGTGCTGGCGATCCTCGGCACCGTCCTCGCGCTGACGCTGGGCGGCGATGACGACAAGACCGGCGCCGGCAAGGGCGACACCGCGGCGTCGGCCGGAGCCGCGGCAGGCGGCTCGGAAGGAGAGGGCGAAGGCGGCGGTCAGAAGGAGGGCCAGGGCACCGAGGACGGCAAGGCGTCCGGCGACCCGTCCGGCGACCCGTCCGGAGACCCGGCTACGGACGACCCGAAGACGGACGACCCGGGTGCGGACGACCCCGCCGGGGACGACTCGAAGACCGACGAGCCGGGCGGCGGCGGCCTGCCCGCTGGGTACAAAGAGATCTCCGACGACCGCTTCCACTTCACCATGGGGATGCCGGACACCTTCCGGCGCACGGCCATAGCGGGCTCCAACTCCGGCGGCATCTACAACGCCGAGCGCGGCGGCTTCCCCCGGGTCCAGGTCGACTTCAACGGCTCTCCCAAGGACGACGCGGCCGCCGCCTGGAGCGGGGCCGTGGCCAGCGTCAGGCTCCTCAGCGACAACTACAAGCACATCGGCATAGAGAAGGTCGACTACAACGGCTATCCGACCGTCGCGGACTGGACGTTCGAGCGCACCCAGAACGGCGTCCGGGTCCGGGTGCTCAACCGCGGCTTCAAGGTCGACGCTCAGCGCGGCTACTCGATCATGGTCAGCTGCAAGGCCGACGAGTGGGACGGCGACGAGTGCCGCACCCTGCGCGAGACGGCGCACGCCACCTTCACGCCCACGAAGTGAGCGTCGGAAGGCCGCTTGGTACGTATTGGGCGGGCCGGGTTGGCGCGACCCGGCCCGTCTGCGCGCGTTGCCACGTATCGTAAGACGACGGAGACCGTACGCAGCCGGAACAGTGGGTCAATTGCCCACCGAACGACCGTAATTGACTGAACCGGCTGATTCGTACGGAACAGATGGCCGGAACAGCTGGCCGGGGGAACAGCGCGCTCTGGGGAGGCGTCGTGGACGACTACGCGGGTCGGGTGCTTGCCGACCGCTACCGCCTTCCGCTGCCGCCGTCCGACGGGTACGAACTGGTCGAGACCCGGGCGTTCGACACATACAGCGGTCAGGAAGTCCTGGTCCGCCAGGTGCCGTTGCCGGAGATCGTGGACGCCGAGGTGGTCGACGCCGACGGCCGGGCCTCGGCGGGCGGGCGCATCACCGGGCGGGCGGTGCGGCGGAGTACGGAGCCGGCGGTCCGGCGGGCGATCGAGGCCGCGCAGGCCGCCGCTCAGGTGCCCGACCATCCGCGGCTGGACCAGGTCTTCGACGTGTTCGCCGAGGCCGGTTCGCTCTGGATAGTCAGCGAGCTCGTCGCCGCCCGCCCGCTCGCCGCGCTCCTCGCCGAACGCCCGCTGAACCCGTTCCGGGCCGCCGAGATCGGCTCCGACGTGCTCACCGCCCTGCGGGTGCTCCACGCGCACGGCTGGACCCACCGGAACATCACCGTCCGCACGGTCCTGGTCTGCGACGACGGCCGCGTGATGCTCACCGGCCTGGCGGCGGGCGCCGCCGAGGAGGCGCTCTGCGGATACGCCCCCGAGCCGCTGCCCGACGAGGAGCCGGTGGCGGGCGCGGAGTCGTACGGCGGCACCTCGGACGCGTACGGCGACGGGTCGGAACCGTACGGAGAGCGGTCGGAGTCGTACGGCGGAGGGGCGTCGGAGACGTACGGTGGCCGACCGGGGGCGTACGAGGCGCCTGGGGCCTATGCGGGGCCCGGGGTCGGTAACACCGATGACACGCTCGGGATACCGGTCGTCGAGACGGTCGACGCCGACGAGCCGGTGGAGCTGTCGGGCGCGCCGGACCGCCGTGGCGCCTACGCCCTGCCGCCGTCGGCCGACAGCCACGAGAGCCAGGAACTCCCGCTCGTACCGCCGTATGTGCGGGCCCAGCCGCAGGACCACGTCCGCCGCCCGGATGACCGGAGCGAGGGCCAAGGACAAGAGGCCCACGGCACCCCCGGCGGCCAGGAGCTCGTTCCGCGTCCCGCCACGCCCGCCGTGCCCTACACCCCCACGCCCCGGCCCCCCGCCGAGCCCGGAGCCGCGAGCGCCGCCCAGTTGCGGGCTGCCCGTGCCGGGGCCATCGCCGCCTACCGGGCCGGTGCGCGCGCCGCCGCCCGGGTCACCGAGGACCGTCAGCAGGCTGCCGGGACCACTCCGGCCAACCTCGCGAAGGAGGAGGCCGAGCCCCCGGCCCGCGAACCCTCGGCCCCCGAGCCTCCGGCGCCCGAAGCCGGAGCGACCGGCGTCCTCCCTCCGCAGCGCTCCGAACCCGGCGCCCCCGCCACCCCGGGCCTCCCCGGCCCCCGCCTGACCGGCCCCTGGGGCGGCCCGCCCGAGGACCCCTACGACGACGAGGACGAGGACGACGACGAGGAGGGCCCCCGTCCGCCCCGCCGTGTCCATCTCGCGGGCACCTGGGACGACGGGCCCGGCTCCGGCCGTCCCGTTCCCGCCGGCGGCTCCGGCGCGGACGCGCTGCGCGCCGACTCCCGCCGCCCCGGCCAGTCGTCCCTCGCCCCGGCCCCTCGCCTTCCGGCCGAGCGCGCCCCCTCCTCCACCTGGGAGGAGGCCGTCGCGGGCAGCGTCAAGACGGCCGTCTACCGAGGCCCCGCCACTCCGCTCGCCGCCGAGCGCGCCCGGCAGGCCCGGATCGCGGTCGTCGGGCCCGTCACCGAGCGCTGGGCGCCCGAGCAGGCCGGTCCGGTCCACGACAACTGGCAGCTCGCGCCGCCCATCGGTCCCTCCACCGACCTGTGGGCGCTCGGCGCGCTGCTCTACCGTGCGGTCCAGGGCCACGCGCCCTACCCGGAGGAGAGCGCGGCCGAGCTCGTCCAGATGGTCTGCGCCGAGCCGCCCGCCTTCGCCGAGGAGTGCGGCCCGCTGCGGCCCGTCGTCGAGTCGCTGCTGCGCCAGGACCCCACCGAGCGGCCGGACTTCGAGGAGCTGCGCGGCTGGCTGCGCTCGCTCGTGCGGTCCGCGCCCGAGCCGGAGGCGGGCACCGACGTCGTCCCGCTGCCCGCGCCCGACGCCACCCGGCTCCCCGTCGTACGCCGTCGCGGCGAGCTGGTCCGCAGGCGCCGTGGCCGGTTCGGCGGCGGCTCGGCGCACGGCCGCCACCGCCAGGGCAAGCGGCAGCGGCAGCAGCTGGAGAAGCAGCGCGCCGCCGAACGCCACGACCTGCGGCAGCCACCGCCGCGCCACGAGTCGCTGCTGCCACCCGGTCCCGACCAGGGCCGCGCCCACCCGGCCGACGCCTGGGAGTCCCGCCCGTCCCGCGCACCGCGCGAGCCCAAGGGCCCCCGGGTGCTGCGCGAGCCCTCCCGGCCGCGCGACGGGCGCTCGCCGCGCCACCTCGGCCGGCTGCTGCTGATCCTCATCCTGCTGCTGATGGCCGCGGCCATCACGTACGCCTTCCTCTTCATGCCCAAGCAGGAGACCGGGTCCCGACAAGGTGCGCCGGGGCAGCCCACCGGCTCCGCCGCGCCACCACCGGCCGCCTCCGGCTCACCCGCACCCTCCGACGGCGCCGGCTCCGACCCCGGCTCCCAGCAGCCGCAGACCAGCCGTTCCGCCGTCGCGCTCGCCCCCGGCTACACGCTCAGCAAGGACGCGGAGGGCTTCGAGGTCGGCGTACCGAAGGGCTGGCAGCGCAGCCCGGCCAACGCGGACCGTCAGATCCGTTACAGCAGCGACGGGTTCACGCTCCTCGTCGTGCCCGGCCGGGACACCGTGAAGGAGGGCGGCAGCGATCCGCTGGACTACCAGCGGGTCAAGCAGCCCGAGCTCCAGCCGTTCCGGGACTCCAGCTGGGCCACCTCCTCCGGGCTGCGCCGGGTCGACGTGGGCCGACAGGCCATGGCCGAAGGGCAGTTCACCTGGCAGGACAGCGGCGGCCGCGAGGTCTACGTCCGCAACCTGGCCATGATCGTCGACGGCCGCTACCACATCGTCCAGGTCATCGGCCCGGAGAACGAACGCGACAAGGTCACCGAGATCTACCAGCAGGCCATCGCCTCCTACCGGGTCAACGCCTGACCACACGTCATCGTGGGTCGGCCGCCAGGGCCGTTGTGCGATGTCGACAACCATCACAGTGCGGTCTCGTGGGCGATCCCCCGTTCCGTCCCGCCGCCCGCGCTCCGTAATCTGGCAAGCTGAGGAACGGGGGCGGGGACACAGGTGGACCGATCACAAGGCACGGCCGCGGGACTGGTGCTGGCGGGGCGTTACCGGCTGGGCGAGGAGCTCGGCCGCGGCGGCATGGGCAAGGTCTGGCGCGCCCATGACGAGGTGCTGCACCGCACGGTCGCCGTCAAGGAGTTGACCGCCGGGCTGTACGTCGCCGAGGCCGACCGGCTCGTCCTGCACGCCCGTACGCAGAAGGAGGCACGCGCGGCGGCCCGCATCACGCACCCCGGCGTCGTCACCGTCCATGACGTGATCGAGTACGACAAGCGGCCCTGGATCGTCATGCAGTACGTCGACGGGCCCTCGCTCGCCGACGAGGCCAAAGCCAAGGGCGAGATCGCGCCGCGCGAGGCCGCCAGGATCGGCCTGCACGTCCTGAGCGCGCTGCGCGCCGCGCACAGCGCCGGAGTGCTGCACCGGGACGTCAAGCCCGGCAACGTCCTGCTGGCCCGGAGCGGGCAGGTGCTCCTCACCGACTTCGGGATCGCCGCGATCGAAGGCGACTCCACGATCACCAGAACCGGTGAACTGGTCGGCTCCATCGACTATCTGGCGCCCGAACGGGTACGCGGCGGCGACCCGGGACCCGCCTCCGACCTCTGGTCGCTCGGCGCCACGCTGTACACCGCGGTGGAGGGCCGATCGCCGTTCCGGCGCACGTCCCCGATCTCCACCATGCAGGCCGTCGTCACCGAGGAACCGCCCGCGCCCGTCAAGGCCGGTCCGCTCGGACCCGTCATCACCGCGCTCCTCCGCAAGGACCCGGCCGGCCGGCCCACGGCCGCCGAGACCGAGCAGATGCTGCTGGACGCCATGGAGGGCCGGCAGCCGCGCGCGGCCCAGGAGTACGTGCCGACGCAACGGGTCACGGAGGAGGGCCGGTACGGATACGCGGGCCCGGACGGCTCCACCGCCCGGATCCCCGGAACGCCCGGCGCCGACGGCCCCCCGCACTTCCCCGCCACCGGCCCCCCGCACCTCCCCGCCACCGGCCCCCTCACCGGCCCCGGCTCCGCCCCCGTCACCCGGCGGGCCGGCTCCCGGCGCTGGCGCACGGTCCTCGTCGTGGTCGTCGCGGCGGCGATCCTCGGGGGCGCGGGCGGGCTGGCCGCGATGAAGTACGGACAGGGCGCCTCGGCCAGCGGCCGGACGACCACCCCCACCCCCACCACGTCCGGCACCCCCCGGACGTCCCCGCCCGCTCCCACCACGCCCGCGCCCGAGATACCCGACGGCTGGCGCCGGGTCGACGATCCGGCGGGCTTCAGCCTCGTCGTACCGGAGAACTGGACGCGCGAGGTGAACGACGGGCAGATCGACTACACGCCGGACGGCGGGGCCCACCGCATCCGGATCAGCGTCGACCCGGACCCGGACTTCGACCATCCGTATCTGCACATGCGGAACATGGAGCAGCAACTGGCGGAGCGGCTGCCGGGGTACCAGCGGATCGTGCTGGAGAAGAACACCTTCCGCGACCGGCCCGGCTCGCTCTGGGAGTTCACCTGGCACGAGACCAAGGATCACCCGGGGCCCCGGCACGGAATCGACCAGATGTACTACGGCGGTTCCGGCGGCCCCGAGTACGCGCTGTATCTGACCGCGCCGCAGGAGGGCTGGGACGCCAGCCGCGAGAAGTTCGACATCATGCTGCGCAGCTGGCGGGCGCCGGGCGAGCAGGGCTGAGCGGGCGCCGGGGGGAGCAGGGCTGAGCGGCCGCCGCGCCCTTCGGTGTACGCCGAGGGCCGAAATTCGGCGCGGCGGACCACGGCATGGCCGCTCACGCCTCCGTATAGGCCCTGATCAGCGGTTATGCCGCCAGCGATCACTGGCTCGATCGGCTGGACGGTCCGAGGTGGGCGTCGGGTCCTGTGAAAAACTGTTACCCACGGGTACCCAAAGGGTGCGGCTGGACATACTCTCGGCCTCATGACGGACTCGCAGGCCCCTGACGCCCCCCTCGGTACGAACCCCGTCGCGGTCGCCCCCGCCGGCGTGCGCACCGCCGCCGACGTGGTCACCCCCGAGGTGATCGCGCAGCTGATCCGCGGCGTCGTCGGATCGGGCCGCACGGCCAACCACTCGCCGTTCACCGGCGAGAAGCTGGCCGACCTGCCCGAGTCCACCCCCGAGGACGTCGCCACCGCCTTCGACCGGGCCCGCGCCGCCCAGCCCGCCTGGGCCGCCACCCCCGTACGGCAGCGGGCCGCGATCCTCCTGCGCTTCCACGACCTGGTCCTCAGCCGCCAGTCCGAGGTGCTCGACCTCATCCAGCTGGAGACCGGCAAGGCCCGCCTGCACGCCCATGAGGAGGTCCAGGCCGTCTCCGTCGCCGCCCGCCACTACGGGCGCAGGGCCGCCGCCTACCTCAAGCCGCGCCGCCACACCGGGGTGATCCCGACCCTCACCAAGGTCACCGAGCTGCGCCAGCCGCGCGGCGTCGTCGGCCAGATCGCGCCCTGGAACTACCCCTTCGAGCTGTCCGTCGGCGACGCGCTGCCCGCCTTCGTCTCCGGCAACGCGGTCGTGATGAAGCCCGACACGGAGACCGCGCTCACCGCGCTCTGGGCCCGTGACCTGCTCATCGAGGCCGGACTGCCCGCCGAGGTCTTCCAGGTCGTGCTCGGCGAGGGTCCGGTCGTCGGCCCGGAGGTCGTCAGCCGCGCCGACTACGTCTCCTTCACCGGCTCCACCCGCACCGGCCGCGAGGTCGCGATCGGCGCCGCCTCCCGCCTGGTCGGCGTCTCGCTGGAGCTCGGCGGCAAGAACGCCATGCTCGTCCTGAAGGACGCCGACGTGGAGAAGGCCGCCGCGGGCGCCGTCCGCGCCTGCTTCTCCTCCGCCGGGCAGCTCTGCATCTCCATCGAACGGCTGTACGTCCACGAGTCGATCGCCGACGACTTCGTGCAGCGCTTCGCCACCCGGACCAAGGCCATGCGGCTCGGCGCCTCCCTCGCGTACGGCGCCGACATGGGCTCCCTCGTCGGGGAGCGGCAGCTGGAGACGGTCAGCCGGCATGTCGCCGAGGCCGTCGAGAAGGGCGCCACGCTCGTCGCGGGCGGCGTCGCGCGCCCCGACATCGGCCCGCTCTTCTACGAGCCGACCATCCTGGACGGCGTCGAGGCGCCGATGGCCGTCTGCACCGAGGAGACCTTCGGCCCGGTCGTCTCCCTCTACCGTTTCAGCGACGAGGACGAGGTGATCGCACTGGCCAACGCCACGCCGTACGGCCTCAACTCCAGCGTCTGGACCACCGACTCCAAGCGCGGCCACCAGGTCGCCGCCCGGCTGCGCACCGGCACCGTCAACATCAACGAGGGTTTCGCACCGGCCTACGGAAGCGTCCAGTCCCCGATGGGCGGCATGAAGGACTCCGGCCTCGGCCGGCGCCACGGCTCGGAAGGCATCCTCAAGTACACCGAGGCACAGACCGTCGCCCAGCAGCGGCTGATCCCGCTCGCCCCGTCCTTCGGCATGGACGACGAACAGCACGCCGCCTTCATGACCCGCAGCCTCAAGGCGATGAAGGCGTTCCGGCTGCGCTGAGCGCCGTCGCCGTTCCCCGTCCTTCCGCCCCGATTCCGTAGTGAGGAGCGCCATGTCCCAGGACAGCCCTGCCCAGAATCAGCCCGTGAGCCATGTGCCGGCCGAGGACGACGCCGCGTACGACTACGACGTCCTCGTCGTCGGCTCGGGGTTCGGCGGCGCGGTGTCGGCGCTCCGGCTGACCGAGAAGGGCTACCGCGTCGGCATCCTGGAGGCGGGCCGCCGCTTCACTCCCGGCACGCTCCCGAAGACCTCCTGGGATCTGAAGAACTACCTGTGGGCCCCGGCGCTCGGCCTCTTCGGTATCCAGCGCGTCCATCTGCTCGGCAACGTCATGGTGCTCGCGGGCGCCGGGGTCGGCGGCGGCTCGCTCAACTACGCCAACACGCTGTACGTGCCGCCCGCGCCGTTCTTCGAGGACCGCCAGTGGGCCGCGATCACCGACTGGCAGGACGAGCTGAAGCCGTACTACGACCAGGCCCGCCGGATGCTCGGGGTCCGCCTCAACCCGACCATGACCCCCTCCGACATCCACCTCAAGGCCGCCGCCGAGGCGATGGGCGTCGGCGACACCTTCCACCTGGCCCCGGTCGGCGTCTTCTTCGGCGACGGCAAGGACGCCGACGGCACCGCGAAGGCCAAGCCCGGCGACACCGTCCCCGACCCGTACTTCGGCGGCGCCGGACCCGCCCGCAAGGCCTGCACCGAGTGCGGCGAGTGCATGACGGGCTGCCGCCACGGAGCGAAGAACACCCTCAACGAGAACTACCTCCACCTCGCCGAGCGGGCCGGAGCGGTCATCCACCCCATGACCTCCGTCGTCGCGGTCACCGACGACCCCGAGGGCGGCTACCGCGTCCTCACCGTCCCCACCGACCGCCGCCGCAAGGCGAAGCCCACCAGGCTGCGCGCGCGCAAGGTGGTCGTCGCGGCCGGCACGTACGGCACCCAGACCCTGCTGCACTCCATGAAGGACCGCGGCCTGCTGCCCCGGCTCTCCGCGAAGCTCGGCGAGCTGACCCGGACCAACTCCGAGGCGCTGGTCGGCTCCCAGACCAGCGACCGCCGCTACCGCAGGAAGCACGGCACCGCCAAGGCCGACTTCTCCCAGGGCGTCGCGATCACCTCCTCGATCCACCCCGACGACAACACCCACATCGAGCCGGTCCGTTACGGCAAGGGTTCCAACGCCATGGGCGCGATGTCGATCCTCCAGGTGCCCTACGGGGCCCACCGGGTGCGCGGCTGGCTCGCCAACATGGTCAAGCACCCCACGCTCGCCGCGCGTTCGCTCTCCAACCACCACTGGTCGGAACGCACCATCATCGGCCTCGTCATGCAGTCGCTCGACAACTCGCTGACCACGTACCGCAAACCGGGCGGCATCGGCAAAGGCCTGCTCACCGCCCGCCAGGGCCACGGCGCGCCCAACCCGACCCAGATCCCGGAGGCCACGCGCAGCGCCTCGCTCCTCGCGGAGGAGATCAACGGCTTCGCCGGCTCCAACGTCGGTGAGCTGATGGGCACCCCGCTCACCGCCCACTTCCTCGGCGGCTGCCCGATCGGCGCGAGCGCGGACGAAGGCGTCATCGACCCGTACCACCGCCTCTACGGCCACCCCGGCATCAGCGTCGTCGACGGCTCGGCGATCTCCGCCAACCTGGGCGTCAACCCGTCGCTGACCATCACCGCTCAGGCCGAGCGCGCCATGTCGCTCTGGCCCAACAAGGGCGAGGCGGACCCGAGGCCGGAGCAGGGCGGGGCCTACGAACGCCTCACCCCGGTCGAGCCGCTGGCGCCGGCCGTGCCGAAGGACGCGTTCGCGGCGCTGAAGCTGCCGTTCCTGGGCATCCCCGTCGTCCCGCCGAAGGGGACGGCGGAGGCCGGGACCGAGGTGAAGGGCGTCGGGAACACCCCCGTACCCAATCCGTGATCTTGCGGAGGACAACTGTTCGGGGAGCCGCGCGGTCCAACCCGTACTGCCTCACAGCAGTCACACAGCGCCCGCCACGTACCAGAGGTCCCCGATGACACGCTTCTCCCCGAGAACCGCGCTGCGCAGCGCGGCCGGTTCTCTCGCCGCCGCAGGCCTGCTGGCCGCGGCCTCGCTCGCCGTGGCGGCCGCGCCGGCGCAGGCCGAGGCGGCGCCGGTGTTCACGCTCGGCGGTCCGGCCGAGACCGGGCTGCACCCGTATCCGGAGAGCGGCCGGCCGAAGGCCGCCACGGTCGGGATCACGCTCAACAACCCGTCCGAGGACGAGGAGAACGGCGGCTTCGGCGGTGACTTCACGCTCACCTTCGACCTCAGCGGTGTCGCCGGTGTCGCCGATGTGGCGTTCGACGGCGAGTCGGGTCCGGAGTGCGAGGTCACCGGCGCGAAGGCGGTCTGTGAGGACTGGGGCGTCTGGCCCGGCCTCCAGGGAGCCGCCGACCTCGTCGTCACCGCCGCCGACGGCAGCGAGGACGGCGACACCGGCACGATCACGGTGACCGGCGAGGCGGACGGCGTCACCTTCACGCCGTTCACCACCCGGCTCACGGTCGGCGGCCCCGACCTCGTGATGAAGCAGCTGCCGTTCAGGACCCAGCTGACTCCGGGGGAGAAGCAGCAGGCCCCGATCACCTTCGCCAACCGCGGCACCAGGGACGCCGACGGGGTCCTGCTCACCCTGCGGTACTCGCGCGGCCTGGACATCCCGCAGCGCTACTCCAACTGCGAGTACACGGTGGACGACCCGGCCCAGCCGGACTTCGGCTGGACCACGGCGCTCTGCTCCGTCCCGGGAGCCTTCGAGGCGGGCGCGACGTACACGCTGGCGACCCCGCTGACGCTGGAGGCCACCGAGCGCGCCTTCTACGACACCTTCCTCTACCGGATCGAGGAGAACAGCGCCGCCCAGCGCACCGCCCAGCGCGCGGGCGCCCGCTTCGAGCGCGGTGACGGCGCCGTGCTGAAGGCGGTCCCGGTGAGGACGGGCGCCGCGGCCAGGAGCGCGGACCTGGACCCGTACGACAACCAGCAGGAGGCCGACTTCCGTACGGCGAACACGGCCGACTTCGTGGCGTACGGCGACAAGGTGGCCGGGACCGAGGGCTCCACCGTGCAGGCCGTCATCGGGTTCCGCAACGAGGGCCCGGCGTGGATCGGCTACATCCGCTCCGGCGAGGCCGTCGCCACCGTCGACTTCACGGTCCCGCAGGGCACGACCGTCACGGCCAAGCCGGACCGCTGCCGCGCGGTGACGGCCGCCGGCGGATACCGCGAGGACCAGAAGAGCCCGGCGCCGCGCTACGTCTGCAACACCTCCATGACCGTGCGGGACGGGGCCGGACTCGATCTGCCCTTCGAGCTGCGGATCGACGAGGCGATGGTCGGAGCGGGCGGCGAGGTCACCGTACGCAACACCTGGCTGCAGGACCCGAAGCTGCCGTTCGACCCGAAGCCGGCCAACAACACGGCGTACCTGATCGTGAACGGCGAGGGCGAGGGCGCCGACTCCGGCGGTACGACGGACGGCGGCAACGACGGCGGCTCCGGCGAGCCGTCCACGCCGCCGACCTCGGCGCCGGACCCGGAGGAGAGCCCGTCGGAAACGTCCGACCCCTCCGAGTCCGCACCGGCCACCACGTCCGGCGGCGGCGCGGCGGGTACGACGGGAGGCTCGGGGGGCGGCCTCGCCTCGACGGGATCGACCGTTCTGATCGCCTCGGGCACGGCGGCCGGGGCGCTGGCGGCGGGCCTGGTGCTGTTCACGGTCGTACGGCGACGGGCCGCGCGGCAGAGCTGAGAGGAAGAGCCGCGGAGGAGGGAGCGGGCCTCCGGCCGGAAAGGACGGTCCCGATGCGGCCGACCCGGGCGTCCCCGGGCACGGCCGCACATGGGGTGACCGGGCCGCTGTCCCCTGCGGACCGGTCACGTGCGCCGGGATGTGGTCCCACGACGTACCTCTGCGGTACGTCACACGTCCCGGCGGAGCCACGCGTGGTTTTCCACCGATGCCGCCCCTGGTTGGCACGGACACCGGGACCAACGAAGGCGCGCCGGTCCCGGTCACGCGCCGTACGGGTGAGACGGGCACCGAACGCAGATACGGTCCTGCGCCCGCCGTCCCACGCCTCACATCCGGCCCTCCAGGCCCGCGTCTCACACCCGGTCCCTCAGACCTTGCGCCTCACATCCGGCCCTTCAGGCCTCGCGTCTCACACCCGGCCGCGGCACAGCTCCAGCAGGGTCATCGCCAGAGCAGTACCCGGCTTGCCCAGTGCGTCCCTGTAGTGGCCGAGTACGGCCGTCTCGCGGGAGAGGTTGACCCGGCGGCCGCCCGAGGTGATGCGGGCCTCCTGGATCACCGCCGAGACGGCCATCCGTTCCTGGACGAGGCCGATGATCCGGTCGTCGAGGGTGTCGATGCGCTCACGGGCGCCGCCGATCAGGGTGGCGGCCTCGTCGGTGTGCGCGCCGGTCCGCTCGGCGGGGGTGGCGGCGGTGCTGTTCATGGTGGTGACTCCCGGTGGGGTGGCGGCCCCCCGGGGCAACGGGCCCGGACACGCGAGGCGCCCCGGGCCGATGGCCCGGGGCGCCTGGAACGTTGCTTGTCAGTAGCTCAAGCAGCACGACCATGGCAGCCGGCGGGCCGGATGCCATAGGTAAAGACGAAGATCGTGTGCTGACGCATGGCAGACAGTATGGCCCCGGCCCGGCGGCCTCACCAAGCCGGGGCCCGCATCCTGAGACGTGAGGGCATCGGCTC
This sequence comes from Streptomyces sp. NPDC101178, assembly GCF_044767965.1. Lineage (NCBI taxonomy): Bacteria > Bacillati > Actinomycetota > Actinomycetes > Kitasatosporales > Streptomycetaceae > Streptomyces > Streptomyces sp. NPDC101178. The sequence continues at coordinate 92,240 of NZ_JBIWOZ010000005.1, read as the reverse complement.
CTGAGACGTGAGGGCGGGCGCTCCCCGCATCACCGGCCCGGCGGAGGGGTCACGCACGGCCGGTAGAATCGGAAGAACCGACCCCCTTCACCACCGCCGGAAGGCCGCCCCGTGCCAGCAGCACCCCCCGCCGCCCACGACACCACGGCCGACGTGGTCCTCGTCGTCGACTTCGGCGCGCAGTACGCCCAGCTCATCGCCCGCCGGGTCCGCGAGGCCCGGGTCTACAGCGAGATCGTCCCGTCCACCATGCCGGTGGCGGAGATGCTGGCGAAGAACCCGCGCGCGATCATCCTCTCCGGCGGCCCGTCGTCGGTGTACGCGGAGGGCGCGCCCTCGCTGGACCGCTCGCTCTTCGAAGCCGGGGTCCCGGTCTTCGGCATGTGCTACGGGTTCCAGCTGATGGCGACCACCCTCGGCGGCACGGTCGACGACAACGGGGCGCGTGAGTACGGCCGCACCCCGCTGCACGTCACGAAGGCGGGTTCGACGCTCTTCGAGGGCACGCCCACCGAGCAGCCGGTGTGGATGTCGCACGGCGACGCCTGCTCGGCGGCGCCGGAGGGCTTCACCGTCACCGCCTCCACGGACGTGGTCCCGGTCGCCGCCTTCGAGAACGACGAGAAGAAGCTGTACGGCGTCCAGTACCACCCGGAGGTCATGCACTCGACCCACGGGCAGCAGGTCCTGGAGCACTTCCTCTACCGTGGCGCGGGCATCGAGCCGAACTGGACCACCACCAACGTGGTCGAGGAGCAGATCGCCCTCATCCGCGAGCAGGTCGGCGACAAGCGCGCCATCTGCGGCCTCTCCGGCGGCGTGGACTCCGCCGTCGCGGCGGCACTCGTCCAGAAGGCCATCGGCTCGCAGCTCACCTGCGTCTACGTCGATCACGGCCTGATGCGCAAGGGCGAGACCGAGCAGGTCGAGAAGGACTTCGTCGCCGCGACCGGCGCGAAGCTGAAGGTGGTCGACGCCGAGAAGCGCTTCCTGGACGCGCTGGCCGGGGTCTCCGACCCGGAGCAGAAGCGGAAGATCATCGGCCGCGAGTTCATCCGCGTCTTCGAGCAGGCCCAGCTGGAGATCCTCCAGGAGGAGGGCCCCGAGGTCGCCTTCCTGGTCCAGGGCACGCTCTACCCGGACGTGGTGGAGTCCGGCGGCGGCACCGGCACCGCCAACATCAAGTCCCACCACAACGTCGGCGGCCTCCCCGACGACATCGAGTTCCAGCTCGTCGAGCCGCTGCGCCAGCTGTTCAAGGACGAGGTCCGGATGGTCGGCCAGGAGCTGGGCCTGCCCGAGGAGATCGTCCAGCGCCAGCCGTTCCCCGGCCCCGGCCTCGGCATCCGCATCGTCGGCGAGGTCACCAAGGACCGCCTGGACCTGCTCCGCGAGGCCGACGCCATCGCCCGCGAGGAGCTGACGGCGGCCGGCCTGGACCGTGACATCTGGCAGTGCCCGGTGGTCCTCCTCGCCGACGTCCGCTCGGTCGGCGTCCAGGGCGACGGCCGCACCTACGGCCACCCGATCGTGCTGCGGCCGGTCTCCTCCGAGGACGCCATGACGGCGGACTGGTCGCGCCTGCCGTACGAGACGCTGGCGAAGATCTCCACCCGCATCACCAACGAGGTCGCCGACGTCAACCGCGTCGTCCTCGACGTGACGAGCAAGCCGCCGGGGACGATCGAGTGGGAGTGACCTCCCGGGTTCGTGTGAACCCCTAGGGTTCCCAGGTCAACGCCGATGCCGTCGCCCATCCGTCCGGGCGGCGGCATTGCCGTACCCCCACCCCTTCCCCTCACCCCCACCCGCCGGTAACTTCCGATCCCGTACGCCCCCGGGAAAGTGAGGAGCCGCCATGTCCGAGCCGCCCGCCGTGCCCGCCCCCGCGCCCATCCCCGTGGAGCAGCTGCACTTCGCCATGCCGCCCGTGCACGCGTCGCCGGACGAGGAGCGGGCGTACCGGAGGCAGCGGCTGGCCGGGGCGTTGCGGTTGTTCGGGGAGTACGGGTTCGAGGACGGGGTCTCCGGGCACATCAGCGTGCGCGATCCGGAGCTGGACGACTGCTACTGGGTCAATCCGTTCGGGGCGTCCTTCGCCGGTATCGCTCCGCAGGACCTGATCCTCGTCAACGGGGACGGGCAGGTGGTCCAGGGGCGGTTCCACGTCAACCAGGCCGCCTTCGCCGTACACGCGGCCGTGCACCGGGCCCGGCCGGGGGCCGTCGCCGTGGCGCACACCCACTCCACCCACGGACGGGCGCTGGCCGCGCTGGGGGAGCGGATCGAGCCGATCACGCAGGAGGCCTGCGCGTTCTACGAGGACCTCGCGCTCTACGACGCGTACACCGGTGTCGTCGTGGACGAGGAGGAGGGGCGCCGGATCGCCGAGGCGCTCGGGCCGCGCAAGGCCGTCATCCTGCGCAACCACGGGCTGCTGACCGTGGGTGACTCGGTGGACGCGGCCGCCTGGTGGTTCCTGACCCTGGAGCGCGCCTGCCAGGTCCAGCTGCTGGCGCGCGCCGCCGGGAAGCCGGTGCTGATCGACCACCGGGACGCCCTCACCACCCGTGACCAGCTCGGCAGCGACCTGGTGGCGTGGATCAACTACCAGCCTCTGTGGCAGCGGATCAGTCGAACGTTCTGACGGTATCCGTTCGTGTCCGACCCGATGCGGGAGGCGCCCGTCCCGTACGGCACAATTCGCTGATATCACAGGTGAGTTGGCTGTACCGGGGTGGGAAAGGGCGTAAATCTCCGTGGTGTTGGACGAGGCAAGGGCGAGCGGCACGCACGGCGGAGGCTGTACGTGCGGCGACTGCCCGCACGGAGCACGCGAGGGGCACCGGCGCGCGGTCGCCGCGTTCCTCGCCAAGCGGGACGAACTGGCCGCCGGGAACGGTCTGCCCGCCGGAGTCGCGCAGTCCGCCTCCGCGTCCCGGCAGTGGGTCTCCGACGAGCTGACCGAGTCGGCCCGTACCGTCGCCGAACGCGGCCGGGCCGCCGGAGACGTCTGGCTCCTCCAGGTGTGGCGGTCCACGCTGTTCGTCGTCTGGGGCGCGGTGCTCGCCCTGCTCGTCGGTGCGAGCCTCACCGCGATCGGGCCCGGCTGGACGACCGCCCGCACCGCCGCGCTGGCCGCCGCGGTCCTCACCGCCGCCCTGCTGACCGTCGCCGCCCGCTTCCACCGCGCCCGCGGCGGCCTCCTCGCCCCGCTGATCGGCGAGGACAACCGGCTCTCCACCTCCAGGACCGTCGCCGCCGCCTGGGTGCTGCTCACCGTCTACGCCGTTCTGGTCCTCGCCCTCCAGCTGGCAGGCGCCTCGGACCCGGAGAGCCGGGACGCGCTGATCGAAGGGCTCGACCTCGTGCGGTCCGCCGGTGTGGTGGCCGTGCTGGCGCTGGTGTGCGCCGTCGCCGTCGTCGTACGCCGGGTGGTGACCGTACGGGTGCTGGGCCGGCGGCTCCAGAAGCTGCGCGCGGACCGGCCGCGCGCCGCCGACCTGCTGACCGACGACTCCGGGCGCGGCTCGTTCACCGATGTGCAGTACGTGCTGGTGAGCGCCGTCGCCGTGCTGTTCGCCGCCGTCCGGCTGGCCCGCCGCCCGGAGCAGCTGCCCGACCTGCCGTGGGGCCTGGCCCTGCTGGTGGCCGTCTCGGCGGCGACGTACTTCGCCGGGAAGTACGCGGAGGGCGGCCGTCCGGTCGTGCTCTCCGTCGTACGGGCCCGGGAGGCCGGGGACCTGGACGCGCCGATCCGGACCGGCGACGACATCGAGATCCGGGGCGCGGGCTTCGTACCGCCGGGCGCCGGCACCCCCGACCGGCTGGCCCGGCTCGTCGTACGGATCGGCACGGTCCACGTCCACGTACCGCTGATCCCGGTCGCCGGAGGGTTCGCCAACCCGACCGACACCGTCCTCACCGTGCCGGTCCCCGTCGAGGTCGAGCCGGGGACCGTGGACGTCCAGGTGGTCACCGCCGCCGGAGTGGAGACCGACCGCTGCTCCATCGACGTCACGGACTGACCACATCCGCTTCCCGCCTCTGGTGAGCGCCGCCGTACAGGCGTACGTATGGTCGGATGACGGGTCTTCGGGAAGCGGGGCAGTGGTGATGAACGGTTACGGCGGCGGCAACGGCGGTCGGTACGGTACGGGCGGGCCGGGAGGGCTGCGGGAGCGGGCGGGCCATTACGCCCTGCTGCCGCTGCGGCTCTTCCTCGGCGTCACCTTCGTCTACGCGGGGCTCGACAAGCTCACCGACAGCGGCTTCCTCTCCGCCACCGGCCCCGGCTCGATCGGCGAGCTGATGGACACGGTCCGCGACTCCTCCGCGATCCCCGCCCTCGTCGACCTGGCGCTCAAGAGCCCCGAAGGGTTCGGTTACGCCATCGCGATCGGCGAACTCCTCGTCGGCCTCGGCACCCTGGTCGGCCTCTGGGCCCGGCTCGCCGCGCTCGGCGGGGCGCTGATCTCGCTGAGCCTGTGGCTGACGGTGAGCTGGCAGTCGACCCCGTACTACTACGGCAACGACCTGCCCTATCTGATGGCGTGGCTGCCCTTGGTGCTCGCGGGCGCCTCCATGTTCTCCGTCGACGCCTTCCTCGCGTCGCGGCGGCGCCGCAGCATGTAGGCGGTCCAGGTCGCCGTGGCAGCCAGCCAGAGGCCGCCGAGGAACACCGGCAGGAAGAAGGCCCAGGTGACCTCCCAGGCCCCGGCCGCGTCGGCCGCGTACCCTCCGGCCAGGGCCAGCATCGTCAGACCAGCCACCGCCCGTCCGGGCCGGAACTCATGACGCAGCACGGCTGACCTCCACCTGTCCGACTCCGACTTCCACTTCGAGTTCGATCGTCCCGGCCGGCTTGCCGCCCTCCGGTGGCGGAAGCGTCCGCTGCGTCGACTGGTCGCTGTTGATGCGGACCTGGACCCGCAGGCCCTCCTCCAGCCGGATCTCCCCGAGACCGGCCTCGGCCCGCACCTTCACGGTCACGTCCTTCGGCACGACGACGGCCGCCCGGCCCGCCCCGACCTCCAGCCGGGTGCGCACGGTCCCGCCCGGCGGCACCACCACGGTGGACAGGTCCAGCCGGGCATCACCGGTGCCCAGTTCGTACCGCTGCTGTACGGCGGTGACCTCGGCCGGACGCCACTCCTGGCGGGCCCAGTCCGTGCTGATCTCCTTCGGCAGCAGCGTAGCGCCGGCCAGCAGCACCGCCGTGACCATCGCCAGCAGCACCGTGCCGAACCCGGTCCGGCCCAGCGCGGAGGAGACCAGCAGCCCGAGCCCGAAGACGGCGAGCGCGGCCACCAGGCCCATCTGCAGCACCGTGCCGAGCGGCTCGTGGGCCCAGCTCAGCCAGGTGGTCAGACCGCCCGTCACCAGCGCGGCCAGGAAGACGAGCCCGCCGATCGGGCGCGGTCCCGGCGCGGCGGGGGCCGGAGCCGGCGGCCGGAACGGGGCGTCCACGCTGGGACGCCCGGCCCGGACCGTCTCCCGCGCCGCTTCCGGGTCGGTGTCCGAGGGGCCCCAGAGATAGCCCGAGCCGACCGGCCCCGTCGTCCCGTCCTTGACGATCGGGTCCCGCCACCACGACGGGCCGCCCGGCTTCGGCGGCGCCTTCACCTCCGGCGGCGGCGAGCCGAGGCCGCCGGTGTGCGAGGGGGCGGGGGCGGTGGGGGTGCCCGGCGGGGCCGCCGGGTCCTCCGGCGCCGACGCCCTGCGGGACTGCGTCCACACCGAGCAGCCGACCACCGCCACCGACAGCAGCGCCGCGAACGCCAGCATGCCCCGGTTGCCCAGCATCGACAGGAAGAGCCCGCACCCGATCAGCGCCAGCAGCAGCGCCACCAGCGACGCCCCGTCGACCCGGCCCGACAGCAGCCGGCGCGCCTCGTTCTCCTCCTCGCCCTCCAGCGGCAGCAGGAGCCAGGCGAAGCCGTAGAAGATCAGGCCGATCCCGCCGGTCGCCGAGAGGACGCCGAGCACGATCCGGAAGATCACCGGGTCCACGTCGCAGTACCGGCCGAGCCCGCCGCAGACCCCGGCCACCATCTTCTGCCGCGGGCTGCGGCGCAGCTGCGGTCCGGGCGCGTCGGGGGGTGCGACGCCGGGGACGGCGTCCGAGGGAGCGGTCATACCTCCATGGTGACGGCCCGCACCCGCTGGTGGGAGCCGCGCCGACCCTGGCCGGTCCCTGATTTTGCGCCGGGCCGTCCCGCAGGGGGTGGGCCGCCAGGTTTCCCGCAGGGGTGCCAGGGGTGCCATGGGCGGCGAGGGCGCGGTGGGACCGGCGAGGGCGCGGTGGGACCGGCGAGGGCGCGGTGGGACCGGCGAGGGTAGGGCTGGCCTCAGGGTCGATCAGGGGGACTACCCTGATGCCTCGCGCCCCCGCCGCGTGTGACGATCGGGGTATGCCAGCCGCCACCGCCCGAGCCGCGCACAGCTCACTCGCCTCCGACCCGGAGGAGCCGCCGCTGCGCAAGCTGTACCGCAGCGCCGACGGGCGGATGCTGGGCGGCGTCGCGCGCGGGCTCGCCGGGCACCTCGGGCTGCCGGTCGCCTGGGTCCGGTTCGTCTTCCTCGGGCTCTTCCTCAGCGACGGCCTGGGCGCCCTGCTGTACGCGGTGTTCTGGATCGTCGTCCCTCTCGGCGTCGGCGGAGTCGGCGGCGTCCACGCCCCGCGCTCGGTCTTCGAGACCGCCGCCGACGGCCGGCGCAAGCTCCGCAAGCCGGACCCGGGCCAGGTCTTCGCCCTGGTCGCCCTCCTCGTCGGGGCCGTCGTCTTCGTCGTCAACGTCGATATGGGCAGCGAGGCCGACCGCTACATCTGGCCGACGCTCCTCATCGGCGCCGGCTCCGTCCTCGTCTGGCGCCAGGCGGACAACGCGCGGCGCGCCCGCTGGATGGAGGTCGGCCGCCGCCGCCGGCTGCTGCAACTGGCCCGCGCGCTCGCCGGAGTCGCCCTCGTGGGCCTCGGCCTTGCCGTCTTCATGGTGGTGCGCGGCTCGGCCGCCCAGCTGGGCAACGTCCTGACCGCCGCCATAGCCGTCCTCACCGGCATCGCCCTGCTCGCGGGGCCCTACCTGGTCCGGATGGTCCAGGACCTCTCCGAGGAGCGGCTGATGCGCATCCGCGCCCAGGAGCGCGCCGAGGTCGCCGCCCACGTCCACGACTCCGTCCTGCACACCCTCACCCTCATCCAGCGCAACGCGGACGACGGCGGCGAGGTCAGACGCCTGGCCCGCGCCCAGGAGCGCGAGCTGCGCAACTGGCTCTACAACCCCGAGGGCACCGGCAAGGACGAGGACGACGAGCCGGAGACGCTCGCCGAGGCGGTCAAGCGGGCCGCCGCCGAGGTGGAGGACAAGCACGGCGTCCCGCTGGAGGTGGTGGTCGTCGGCGACTGCCCGCTCGACGACAAGCTGGGCGCCCAGATGCAGGCCGCGCGCGAAGCGATGGTCAACGCCGCCAAGTACGGTGGCGAGGGCGGCGCCGTACAGGTCTTCGCCGAGGTCGAGGGCGCCACGGTCTTCGTCTCCGTGAAGGACCGGGGTCCGGGCTTCGACCTGGACGAGGTTCCCGCCGACCGCATGGGCGTACGAGAATCAATCATCGGCCGGATGCAGCGCAACGGCGGCACTGCCCGGCTGCGTTCGGTGCCCGGCGGGGGCACCGAGGTCGAGCTGGAGATGGAAAGGGCGAGCGAATGACCGAGAACACCGAAGCCACCGGGGGCCCGGAGCGACGGGTACGGGTCGTGCTCGTCGACGACCACCGGATGTTCCGCACCGGCGTCCAGGCCGAGATCGGCCGCACCGAGGAGACCGGCGTCGAAGTGGTCGGCGAGGCCGCCGACGTCGACCAGGCGGTCACCGTCATCACGGCCACCCGCCCCGAGGTCGTTCTCCTCGACGTCCACCTCCCGGGCGGCGGCGGTGTCGAGGTGCTGCGCCGCTGCGCCCCGCTGATGGGCGCGGCCGACGACCCGGTCCGCTTCCTCGCGCTCTCCGTCTCGGACGCCGCAGAGGACGTCATCGGCGTGATCCGCGGCGGCGCCCGCGGCTATGTCACCAAGACGATCACCGGCACCGACCTGGTCGACTCCATCTTCCGGGTCCAGGAGGGCGACGCGGTCTTCTCGCCGCGACTGGCCGGCTTCGTCCTGGACGCCTTCGCCTCCACGGACGCCCCGCCGGTCGACGAGGACATGGACCGACTCACCCAGCGCGAGCGCGAGGTGCTCCGGCTCATCGCCCGTGGTTACGCGTACAAGGAGATCGCGAAGCAGCTGTTCATCTCGGTGAAGACGGTCGAGTCGCATGTCTCGGCGGTGCTGCGCAAGCTCCAGCTCTCCAACCGGCACGAGCTGACGCGGTGGGCGACGGCGCGACGGCTGGTCTGAGCCGAGCGGGGCGGGCCGGGCATCGCTCAGCCGCGCTCCGGCCTCAGAGGGGCAGCGAGATGTTGACCTTCTCGCCGACCCTGCGGTAGCCGATGCCCGTGTAGATCCGTTCCACGTCGGCGTCGCCCGGCTCCAGCCAGACGGCCCGGCACCCCTGGTCCAGGGCCCGTTCGGTCAGCCAGGCGGAGAGCGCGGCGCCGACGCCCCGGCGGCGGAAGGGGGCGGCTACGGCGAGGCCGACCAGTTCGCTGAGGCCGTCGACGGGGAGGGTGCAGCCGCCCGCCCCGGCCGGTGCGCCGTCCAGGACCGCCAGGGCGGCGACCCCGTCACCGGCCGCCGTCGAGCGCAGCCCGGTGATCGTTCCCGGCTCGGGTTCGCCCGCGCCGCCGAAGCCGTGGTGCTGGACACGGGCGGCGTCGGTGAATTCCGTATCGGTGGCGGGCACGGCGATGCGCAGGCCGTCGACCGGCTTCGGCGCACGGAGGTCCTCGGGAGCGCAGACGAGCAGCGGGGCCCGGTTCTCCACGGTGAACCCGGCGGCGAGCAGGGCCGGTTCGACGGCCGGGGCCCAGGCGGGCAGGAACTCCAGGCGCGGCAGCCGCGCCCGCTCCCGGAACGCCGCGACCAGGGCCGCCACGTCGTCCGCCGTGGGTTCCGCATCCCGGTCGGGGATGGCGTAGTTGGCGTACTTCAGCTCCCAGCCCGGGTTGTACCGGACGGTGAACGGACCCACCCGGTAGTGGCCGGGGGAGCGCAGCGTGAGCGTGCGGGCGTACTCCTGGACGGCGTTCGCCATCGACATGCGGGACGTTCCTTCTGGGCGGGAAAGGTCGGCGCGGGGGACTATGCCACCCGGGTCGCCCCCGCGAAAGGCATCTGATCGATCGGCGCGATCCGTACCGGGGCGCCGGGGCGCGGGGCGTGGATCATCTGGCCGCCGCCGATGTAGAGGCCGACGTGGCTGATCCCGGAGTAGAAGAACACCAGGTCGCCGGGGGCCAGCTCGGAGCGGGAGACCCGCCGGCCGGCGTTGATCTGGGTGTAGGTGGTGCGGGGCAGGCTGACGCCCGCCGCCTGCCAGGCCGCCTGGGTCAGCCCGGAGCAGTCGAAGGCGCCTGGACCGGTCGCGCCCCAGACGTACGGCTTGCCGATCGCGCCGTGCGCGAAGGAGACGGCCCTGGCCGCGCGGGAGTTGGGCGCGGCGACCGAGGCGCGGGGTGCTGAGCGGTCGGCGTGCGCGCCCGCGCCGGCCCGGTCGGCGGAGGTCGCCGGGCCGCCGCCGTGGGCCGCGTCGGCGGCGCGCTCGTACGCGGCGCGCTCCTCGGCGGTGAGGGTGGCCAGGAGCCTGCGGGCGTCGGCCAGTTTGGTCTGGATCGCGGTGCGGTGTTCGCGCAGTTCGGCGCGGCGGGCGGCGAGCGCCTCGGTCTCCTGGTCGGCGCGGGCCTTGACCCGGGCGATGCCGGAGAGCTGGCGCCGGATCCCGCTGAGCAGGCTCGCCTGCCGGTCACCGGCCCGGTCGAGGTGGGCGGCGCGCTCCAGGTAGCTGTCGGGGTCCGAGGAGAGCGCCAGCTGCACGGCGGGGTCGAGCGCGCCGGTGCGGTACTGGGCGGTGGCCATCGAACCGAGCGTGTGGCGGGCCGTGTTGAGGCGGTCGGTGCGGCGGGCGGCCTCGTCGGCCAGGGTGTCGACGGCCTTCCTGGCGGCCGCCTCCTTCTCCTTCGCCCCGTTGTACTTCTCGGTGGCGACCTCGGCGTCGTGGTAGAGCCGGTCGACCTTGGCCCGGACCTGGGCGGCGGTGGGCGCGGGCTCGGTGGGTGCGGCCCCGGCCCCGGTGGCCGAGGTGGCGGTGGCGGCCCCGGCGAGCGCCAGGGTGGCGGCGGTGCGGGCAGCAGGGCCGGAGAACGGGCGCTGCTTGGGTTTCCGGTGAGCGGATTTCCGGTGCGCGGCCACGGGAGCGGCGTCCTTCCTGTCGGCTGCCCGCCGGGGGATACCGGCAGGTCCGGCAAGGACGCTATGCCGGGCGCACGGAAAAGGGTCGCCATGACAGCTATTGCCCGCATGTGACGCTTCGGCGTCGACGGATGACCGTAGACGCAGATACGGAATTGATCATTCCGGCAGGTTCGGACGGAGAGCACACAGTTCCGGTGAAGGCGTCAAGGAAGGCTTGCCTCACTGCCGGGTAAAGGTTTGGCCATGGCTAGGCTCCGGACCATGAACGCACTGATCGGCGTCTTCGTCGCGCTGCACATCATCGGCATCGCCTCCCTGCTGGGCGGCTTCCTGACGCAGATGAAGGCGATGGGCGCGGGCACCGCGCGCTTCGTCCCCGCCATGCTGCACGGCGCGCTGACCATGCTGGTCACCGGCGTCGCGCTGGTCGGGCTCAACCAGGCCGACGACCAGGCGGTGAACAACATCAAGATCGGCGTGAAGCTGGCGCTCCTCGTCGTCATCCTCGCGCTCGTCTACGTCAAGCGGGACGACGAGAAGGTCGGGAAGGGCGCGTTCGCGGCGGTCGGCGGACTGACAGTCGCCAACATCTTCATCGCCGTGCTCTGGACCTGAGGGATCTGAGGGACCTGAGGGACCTGTGAGGCGCCCCGGGGTGCCCCGGGGCGGCCGCTTGGAAGCGACCGCCCCCTCGGCGCTACGCCGGACGCACGCTGCCGTAGATCGGCATGGAGTAGATCGACTCCTCGCGGACGTTCGCTCCCGGCTTCGGCGAGTGGATCATCATCCCGTCGCCCTTGTAGATGCCGACATGGCTGATGTCGTCGTAGAAGAAGACCAGGTCCCCGGGTTGGAGGTCGGACGTGGCGACCCGCGTGCCCACCTTCACCTGGTCCCAGGTGGTCCGGGGCAGCGTGACGCCGGCCTCCCGCCAGGCCGCCTGGGTCAGCCCCGAGCAGTCGTACGAGGACGGGCCCGACGCCCCCCACACGTACGGCTTCCCGATCTGGGCGCGCGCGAAGGCCAGCACCTTCTCGGCCTTGGCGGAGTAACCGCTGCCGGCCCCGGTGCCCGTGCCCGTACCGGACCCCGGACTCGTCCCCGTACCGCTGCCGGAACCGGAACCTGAGTCGCTGTCTCCGCCGGACTCCTTCGCGGCCTCCTCGCGCGCCTTCCTCTCCGCCGCCTCGCGCTCCTCGCGCTCCTTGGCCTCGGCGGCCTGGCGGGCGGCGAGGCGCTCGGCCTTCTCCTTGGCCTCGGCCTCCTTCTTGCGCTCCAGCTCCGCCAGCCGCGCCTTCTCCTCCGCGGTCAGCCGCGCGAGCAGGGACCGGGCCTCGGTGAGCTTCGTCTGCACCTTCTGCTTGCTGGAGCGGAGCGTGGTCTGCGCCTCGGTGAGCGACTCCAGGCTCTGCACGGCCTCCGCCCGCTTCTTCGATGCCGCGGCCTGCTGCGTACGGAAGTCGTCGACGGCCTTCTGCTGCCGCTCGGTCGACCGGCTCATCAGCCGGCTCTGGTCGAAGTACGCCTGCGGGTCGTCCGCCAGGAAGAAGGTGGCGGTCGGCGCGATGCCGCCGGTGCGGTACTGCTCGGCCGCGAAGGCGCCCAGCTCCCGGCGGGCCTCGTTGATCTTCTCGGTCCGCTTCGCCACGTCGGAGAGCAGCGTGTCGACCTTGGTGCGCTGGGCGGTGGAGGCGGCCTTCGCCCGGTTGTACTGCTGGGTCGCGCTGCCCGCCTGCCGGTAGAGCTCGTCGACCTTCTTCTGCACGTCCTCGATGGCCGGCTTCGGCTCGGCGGGGGCCGCGGTCGCGCTCTGCGTGGAGAGCAGCGTCACCGAGGCCAGCGCGGCCGTCGTGAACCCGACGGCAGGGGTGGTCGTGCGCACCTTCGTGCGCGGCTTGCGATGCGATGCCAAGACCGGCATCTCCTTCCGTGGACCGCCTACCGGGTTAGCTGTCGGGTTCGGACGGAACGGAAGGCTGTCCTACGGTCCGTTGTGCGAGGGTACGGACCGATTCACCCCGGTTGTGCGTGTGGGTCCCCGGTTCCGAACTGCTGGGAGGCAGCACGGATTCGGCAGAGGTGGCCGTGAGACGCGGTTCGTCTCAGGGAGATTACGGATCACCTGACCGAGCACGCTAGCCAACCGGTGGTACCGCTGGGAAGGAGGATGAGCGATATGCCCGATACATTTTCGTGACCTTTCCGGATCCGGGTCCCCCGCACCCCCTCCGACCGGGCCTTCCTTCACGGAACGTGGACGTCCGCTCTCCGTGCGTACGGCCGGGAACGGTCCCTTCCGGGTCCCATCCGGGCCGCTTCCGGCCTTCGGCGGAAGGTTGTCGGTGCGGCCGCCTAGACTCGGGAGGCGATGAGCAGCCTCTTTGACGACAACTTCCTGACCGGCCTCCAGTCCTCGGAGGACGGCCCGCCGCCGCCCCCCGAGGACCACGCACCCGAAGCGGTGCCGGAGGGGCTCTTCGAGGGCGTCTACGACGCGCCTCCGCCGCCGCGCGAGGGGTATTACCGCGACGGTCACCCGCGCCCGGTGATCGACTCCGCCGCGCTGCTCGACGGGCTGAACACCGAGCAGCGCGCAGCCGTCGTGCACGCCGGGTCCCCGCTGCTCATCGTCGCCGGCGCCGGCTCCGGCAAGACCCGCGTGCTCACCCACCGCATCGCCCACCTGCTGGCCGAGCGCGGCGTGCACCCGGGGCAGATCCTCGCGATCACCTTCACCAACAAGGCCGCCGGCGAGATGAAGGAGCGCGTCGAGCAGCTGGTGGGCCCGCGCGCCAACGCCATGTGGGTCATGACCTTCCACAGCGCGTGCGTCCGCATCCTGCGCCGCGAGTCGAAGAAGCTCGGCTTCACCTCGTCGTTCTCGATCTACGACGCCGCCGACTCCAAGCGCCTGATGGCCCTGGTCTGCCGCGATCTCGACCTGGACCCCAAGCGCTACCCGCCGAAGTCCTTCACCGCCAAGGTCTCCAACCTCAAGAACGAGCTCATCGACGAGGAGACCTTCGCCGGGCAGGCCGCGGACGGTTTCGAGAAGACGCTGGCCCAGGCGTACGCGCTCTACCAGGCCCGCCTGCGCGAGGCCAACGCGCTGGACTTCGACGACATCATCATGACGACGGTCCACCTCCTCCAGGCCTTCCCGGACGTCGCCGAGCACTACCGCCGCCGCTTCCGGCACGTCCTGGTCGACGAGTACCAGGACACCAACCACGCCCAGTACACGCTGGTACGGGAGCTGGTCGGCCCGTCCGGAGAGGCCGCCGACGCCCCGGCCGAGCTGTGTGTCGTCGGTGACGCGGACCAGTCGATCTACGCCTTCCGCGGCGCCACCATCCGTAACATCCTCCAGTTCGAGGAGGACTACCCGGACGCGAAGACGATCCTCCTGGAGCAGAACTACCGCTCCACGCAGACGATCCTCTCCGCCGCCAACGCGGTCATCGAGCGCAACGAGAGCCGCCGCCCGAAGAACCTGTGGACCAACGCCGGCTCCGGCGCCCGCATCACCGGCTATGTCGCGGACACCGAGCACGACGAGGCGCAGTTCGTCGCCGAGGAGATCGACCGGCTCACCGACAAGGGCGACGCCAAGGCGGGCGACGTCGCCGTCTTCTACCGCACCAACGCCCAGTCCCGCGTCTTCGAAGAGATCTTCATCCGCGTCGGCCTGCCCTACAAGGTCGTCGGCGGCGTGCGCTTCTACGAGCGCAAGGAGGTCCGGGACGTCCTGGCCTACCTCCGCGTCCTCGCCAACCCCGAGGACGCCGTCCCGCTGCGCCGCATCCTCAACGTGCCCAAGCGCGGCATCGGCGACCGCGCCGAGGCCATGATCGACGCGCTGTCGATGCGCGAGAAGATCTCCTTCCCGCAGGCGCTGCGCCGCGTCGACGAGGCGTACGGCATGGCGGCCCGCTCCTCCAACGCCGTCAAGCGGTTCAACACGCTGATGGAGGAGCTCCGCACGATCGTCGAGTCCGGCGCCGGGCCCGCCGTCGTGCTGGGAGCGGTGCTGGAGCGCACGGGCTATCTCGCCGAGCTCCAGGCCTCCACCGACCCGCAGGACGAGACCCGTATCGAGAACCTCCAGGAACTCGCCGCCGTGGCCCTGGAGTTCGAGCAGGAGCGCGGAGAGGACGAGGGCAGCGGCACGCTCGCGGAGTTCCTGGAGAAGGTCGCGCTGGTCGCCGACTCCGACCAGATCCCCGACGAGGACGAGGACGGCTCCGGCGTCATCACGCTCATGACGCTGCACACGGCGAAGGGCCTGGAGTTCCCGGTCGTCTTCCTGACCGGCCTGGAGGACGGCGTCTTCCCGCACATGCGGGCCCTCGGCCAGACCAAGGAGCTGGAGGAGGAGCGCCGTCTGGCGTACGTCGGCATCACCCGCGCCCGCGAGCGGCTCTACCTCACCCGGGCGGCCATGCGCAGCGCCTGGGGCCAGCCCTCGTACAACCCGCCCTCGCGGTTCCTGGAGGAGATCCCGGAAGCGCACCTGGAGTGGAAGCGCAAGGGCCCGATGGCCGCCCCGGCCGGACCCACCTCGGGCATCACGTCCTCGCTCTCCTCCTCGCGCGCCCGCTCCGGCCCGTCGGGCTTCGCGACCCGGCGCTCGACGGAGAAGCCGACGGTCACGCTGGTGGCCGGGGACCGGGTCACGCACGACCAGTTCGGGCTCGGCACGGTGACGGCCGTCGAAGGCATCGGCGACCAGGCCAAGGCGACGGTCGACTTCGGCGACGAGCGCCCCAAGAAGCTGCTCCTGCGGTACGCGCCGGTCGAGAAGCTGTAGTCGGGAAGCTGCAGTCGAGAAGCGGCGGTCGCCGGAAGCTGTAGGAGGCGACGACGTCACGGGAGAGGGGCGGGACGGCTTGTCGCAGCCGTCCCGCCCCTCTCCCGTCGCTGACGCGCGTTCCGGTTCCGTCAGGTCGGCTCGACGCCGTGGCTGCGCAGCCACGCCAGCGGGTCCACCGAGGCACCGCCGCCCGGCCGGACCTCGAAGTGCAGGTGCGGGCCGGTGGAGTTGCCGGAGCTGCCCGCGTACGCGATGACGTCGCCGGCCTTCACCGGGCCGGAGCGGATCTTGGTGCTGCTGAGGTGGCAGTACCAGGTCTCCGTACCGTCGGCCGTCGTCACGATCGCCATGTTGCCGTAGGCGCTGTTGTACTGCGTGCGGACGGTGCCGTCGGTCGCGGCCATCACCGGGGAGCCGTAGCCGACGGGGAAGTCGATGCCGGTGTGCACGGACATCCAGTTGACGCCCGCCTGGCCGTAGTAGGCGCTGAGCCCGTGCTGCTTGACCGGCAGGACGAACTTGGGGCGCAGCGCCTCACGGCGTGCGGCCTCCTCCTCGCGCTTCTTCTTCTCCTCGACCTGCCGCTGCTTGAGGTCGATGCGCTCCTGCGTGCGGCTGGCGCGCTGGCGGAAGTCGTCGCTGCCCTCGGAGAGCTGCTCCAGCTGGCTGTCGAGCTTGTTGTTCGCGGCGACCGCCTTGACCGTGCTCGGATCGGCGACGGCCAGCGAGGCGGTCTTCTCCGGCTTCTCCTCGTCGCTGATCCCGCTGACGGAGGCGGCCGCGATACCGGCGACGCTCATCACGCAGGCGGAGGGGACCGCGACGGTCAGGAGGGCGGACCGCTTGGCGGGGCTCCTGCGGCGGGCCCGGCTGCGCGGGGCGGGGGCGCGGACGACGGTGCGGTCGACGGAGAGCGGGGAGGCTTCGGGGGCGGTGCTGTCGTCGCCAGGGGTGGCCTCCGGGGCGAGGCCGGTCGCGTGACCGGCCTCTTCGAGGACGACGAATTCGGTGGTGCCGGACTCTTCTTCGGGCGTCTGCTGTTCGTACAGCTGATGCGAAGTCTGTTCGGGTTCGTACGCGGGGTCCTCGGGCGTGGCGCCGGAGTTCCAGGCGGTCGCGTCGTAGGCGCCGGTGTCGTACGCCCCGGTGGTGAAGGCGGTGGCGTCGTACGTGCCGGTCCCGTCGGCGCCGATCGTCCCGTACGCGCCGGTGTCGTAGGCGGCGGTGTCGTACGTACCCGTGGCGTGCGAGCCGGTCTCGTACGCATCTGTGCCGTACGAGCCGTCTGTGGCGTACGAGCCGTCCGCGGCGTACGCGGTGCCCGTGCCGTACGTGGCGTAGGCGCCGGTGTCGTAGCCGTCCGTCTCGTAGCCCCCGGTGCCGTACGAGGTCGTGCCGTACGCCGCCGTGGTGAACCCGTCCTGGTCGGAGGGCTGCTGCTGCCAGAGAGGCGTCGCGCCGGTGTCCCACTGCTGGGGGTCGGCGGTGTGGGCCGGGGCGGCGTACGCGTCGTACGTGACTGTCTGCTGCGCGCCCGTGTCCCAGGCGGAGGAATCGTACGAACCGCTGTGGGCACCATAAGAGGTGTCGTAACCGGAAGCCGCGTAATCCGTGGTCTCGGAACCGCCGGGGAGGGAACCGAAGAGCGGGTCGGTGTCGAAGCTGCCGGTCGATCGGGTGTCGTACCCGACAGGCCCGGCGTGGGGGTGCTGGTCGTTCACCAACTTCTCTCTCGCCTCGGCAGCAGGACTGTTCGGGATCCCGGTGAGGGGGGTCCCAAGGGGAAGCAGTGGCCGCGACTGTACCCGGCAGTATGTGAGGACGACAATCTTCGGCAGGTTTTGCGTCCTCAGGAAACGGGCAATCGACCGCCTTTCGGTGGACGACAGGCAGAGGCTTGGCCCTATGTTCGAGAACTGTTCTATTTTAAGCGACAGAGGTCGTTCCGGTTGAGGGTGCTGCTCCCTCCCGGGTCTCCTGTGGTTCCAGAGCCTCGTGGGCCGTCGGCTTCAGAGCCTCCAGCGCCTCATGGACCGCGGCGGCGACCGCCGGGTGCACCGGCAGAGCGAGATGGCCGATTCCGGTGACGCGTACGTTGACGGCGTCGAGGTCCGGATGGTCGACGCAGGCCGTGCCGACCGGGACCATCACCTGGTCCAGCTCGCTCCAGAAGCTGACGAACCGGGTCCGGCAGCCGGGCGCGGGGCGGCGCAGCTCCTCCATGAGGGTGGAGCCGGAGCGCATCTGGCGCACGACGGGGTGGAGGCCTGCTCCGGGCGCGACGGCGGTGCCGCCGTGCGGGGTGCCGAGGGTGACGAGAGTGCGCACCCGGCGGTCGCCGCCGAGCCGTTGGACGTAGTAGCGGGCGATGAGGCCGCCGAGACTGTGCCCGACGATGTCGACCTCGCGCTGCCCGGTGCGGGCGCAGATCTCCTCCACATGGCGGCCGAGCAGCTCGGCGGCGGTGCGCAGGTCGCGGGTGAGCGGCGAGTAGTTGAGGGACGTCAGATGGCGGCGGCCGTGGCGGGCGAGCGCGCGGCGCAGCAGGACGAAGACGGAGCGGTTGTCGATGAACCCGTGCAGCAGGACGACAGGCCGTTCGGCGGTGGGGGAGCCGGGCAGGGAGCCGGCCTGCGGCGGCCGGAGCGGGGTGCGGCGCTCCTGGGTGAGACCGAAGGGGTAGGCGGCCAGGTGGCCGGTGAGGACGATCAGCTCCAGCACGGTGGCGCCGAGCAGCGCGGTGGAGAGCCGGGTGCCGGGGAGGCGGGGCAGCGGGGAGAGGGAAGGGAGGGGGAGGGGCTTCATCGCGGCCTCCTGGACGGGCGGGCACCGGGGAGCACCGGGAGGCGGCGACGGGCCGTACCACCGTGCCGTGCGGCTGGCGGCGCGGTGGTACGGCGACCTCGTAGCGGCTCTCCAGGGGGTGTCCCGCGCGGCCGGATTGCCGCGGTTCTCCGGGGACCGGGCCTGGCGAACATGTCCCACGTGTGATTTCCCCCTCCCCGCCTGCCGTGAAACGGCGGCTTGCGGGATGCTGTGGATAACGTTCGTTCACATCCCCGGCCCTTCAGGCGCGGGAGACCATGTGGAGGCAGTGATGGGTGTGACCGGTCCGATCCGTGTGGTGGTGGCCAAGCCGGGGCTCGACGGCCATGACCGCGGGGCCAAGGTGATCGCGCGGGCGCTGCGGGACGCCGGTATGGAGGTCATCTATACGGGGCTCCACCAGACGCCCGAGCAGATCGTCGACACCGCGATCCAGGAGGACGCCGACGCGATCGGCCTCTCGATCCTCTCCGGCGCGCACAACACGCTGTTCGCGAAGGTGATCGAGCTGCTGAAGGAGCGGGAGGCGGAGGACATCAAGGTGTTCGGCGGCGGGATCATCCCGGAGGACGACATCGCGCCGCTGAAGAAGCTGGGCGTGGCGGAACTCTTCACGCCGGGCGCGACGACGACCGAGATCGTCACCTGGGTGAACGCCAACGTCCGCCAGCCGGCGCAGGCCTGAGCCGGGGGCCGTACGCGCGTACGTGGCCGGGAACGGGAGGCCGTATCGCGTACGTGGCCGGAGGCAGGGGGCGAGGCCGCCGGGCCCGGGGCGCGGCGGCCGGGGCAGGAGCCTGGGGCCGGGGCTTCAGGTGGCCAGCTCCGCCTCCATCGCGGCGCGCAGCCGCAGCGTGGAGACCAGACGCTGGAACGCCTCCGCCCAGTAGCCGCCCGCTCCCGGCGACGCGCCCTCCTGCTCGTCCGGGGTGGCCGTGAGGACCTCCAGGCGGTCGGCCTCGGCCGGGTCCAGGCAGCGCTCGGCCAGGCCCATCACCCCGCTGAAGCTCCACGGGTAACTCCCGCCGTCCCGCGCGATGTCGAGCGCGTCCACCACGGAGCGCCCGAGCGGGCCGGTCCACGGCACCGTGCAGACCCCGAGCAGCTGGAACGCCTCCGACAGCCCGTGTGCTGCGACGAACGCGGCCACCCAGTCCGCCCGTTCGGCCTCGGACAGCACCGCCAGGAGCTTGGACCGCTCGGCGATCGACGCGGGGCCGGTGGAGCCGGCCGGAGGCGCCGCCGCCGCACCCAGCAGGGCCCGCGCCCATTCCGGGTGGCGCTGGCGCACCGCGGCCCGGCACCAGGCGGCGTGCAGCTCGCCCGCCCAGTCGTCGGCGACCGGCAGCGCCACGATCTCCGCCGCCGGGCGCCCGCCGAACCGCTCCTGCCAGACCCCGAGCGGCGTGGCCTCCACCAACTGCCCCAGCCACCAGGACCGCTCACCCCGGCTCGTCGGCGGAACGGCCGCCACCCCGTCGCGCTGCATCCCGGCATCGCACTCGTGCGGCGCCTCCACCGCGATGGACGCGCCCGCCCCCGTACGGTCGGGATTCACGCACGACGTCGCACGGGCCGCCATCCGCCCGGCGAAGGCCGACGCGGGCAGGGCGGAGAGCAGCTCGGCCGCCGTGGCGCGCACGTTGCGGCTGCGGTCCGCGAGCGCCTGCTCCAGGAACTCCTCGTCGCCTTCCCGGAGCCCGTTCCGCAGGGAGTCCAGGAACATCAGCCGGTCCTCGGCCCGCTCGGTGGACCAGGTCGTGGTGAGCAGGGCGAGCGCGGCGGCCGGATCCCGCGTCCGTACGGCGTCGAGCAGCGCGACCCGCTCCGCGAACAGCCCTTCCTCCCACAGCCGGCGCACCGCCTCCGGATCGTCGGTGTCGGGGACGAGCGAACCGCCGGCGGAACCGCGCAGCGCGAACTTCCACTCCGGGTTCAGCGCGGCCAGCCACAGCCCGAGCGGCCCGGCGAAGGCGAGCGCCTGCGGCCGCAGGTCGGTGCGGGCCCGCGCCGCGTCCAGCAGCGGCGGCACCAGCGCGGCCGGAGGCCGGAAGCCGCGCCGGTTGGCGGTGGCCAGCCACTGCGGGATGAGCTCGGTGAGGTCGGGCGCGGCCCCGCGCCGCCCGGAGGAGCTCGGCGCTGCCCGGTCGGCGAGCAGCTGGCCGAGCCGGTGCCGGGCGGCCTCGGGCAGGTGCGGGCGCGGGTCTTGCGGCGCGGGCACGGGCCTGGCCCCCGCCACGGCGGGCAGCAGCCCGGCCCGCCGCCGCACGGTGTGCAGGGCGGCGGCGCCCAGCAGAGCGGCCGGGCCGTCGGCCGGCACCGGTCCTCCGGGCGCGGCCGGCGGGCGGCGGTCGGTGCCGAGCAGGGCCGAGGTGACCAGCTCCTCCCAGGAGAGGGAGGCGAGGAGGTGGGCTGCGGTTGTGGTGGGAGGCATCGGGTCCCCTTCTGTGGCGTTCAGGTCATCGAGCGAGGGCGTCCGCCGGGGGTGTCCGGCGGTGGGCGTCAGCGGCAGGCGGCCAGGCGGTCGGAAGCGACGGGCGCGGGCGGTCGGGCAGGTGGTCGCTGACGACGGGCACGGGCGGCCGGCGCGGTGGCCCGACCGCTGTCCGTACGGGTCGGATGAGCCGCACGGCTCGGTCCGGGGCGTCCCCGGCTCCGGAGCCGCCGAGCGCGGTGGTCCGACCGCTGTCCGTCCGGATCAGATGAGCCGCACGGTCCCGTCCGAGGTGCCCCCAACTCCACCTCCACCTCCTGCCTTCCACGCCGCGTACGGCTCGAAGCCCCGGTGGCCCAGCTCACCGAAGACCGTGACCGGGGCGCCGCCGGAGAGCGCGACGAGCTTCCACAAACCCGGCCGGGACAGCGCCGCCTGAGTGAGCGGCAGCGCGGACTCGCTCTCCGCGTCGGCCAGTTGCCAGCCGCCCTCCGACGGCACGGGTATGACGTCCCGCAGCGTGACCGGCCAGGCGTCGAGCCACGGATCGCCCCGCAGCGCCTCTCCGTACGCGGCGAGTGCCGATGCCGTGGAGCTTCCCGGCGGTGGCGGGGTGCCCGGCGTCGGCGCGGGCGGGGTGAACTGGCGTCCCAGGTCGGCCCGGAGGCCGCCGCCCGGGTACGCCGTCAGTTCGGCGTCGATCGTGATGCCCACCGGCAGCGCCAGCTCCGGGGCCCGGCCCGCCGCGCCGAAGGAGAGCAGCAGGGCCGTGCGGCCGGAATCGCTCCCGTACAGCCAGATGCGCCGCGTGGTGAGCCGGCCGTCCGGCGTGTCGTACTGCGCGAGGACCAGCCACCGGTCGCGGACCGGCGGGCCCTCGGCGGACATGGGCAGCCCCACCCGCGTACGCACCGTGGCGGCCAGCGGTTCCGGCAGCCGCTCCCGGCCCAGCCAGGCCGTGTCCAGCAGATGGAGCAGGCCGCACTCCTCCAGCAGCCGCACCGGCCAGCCCGGACCGGAGCCGGGTATGGCTCCCAACTCCCGGACCCGGCCCGCCAGCCCGGGCGCCTGCGCGTCGACCATGCGGGCGGCGGTCTCCTCCCACAGCGTGTACCCCGTGCGGTCGGCGGTCGCGAGCCCGCCGCGCAGCAGGTCGGTCAGGCGCTGCTCCAGCTCCTGCGCCCCCGAGGTGACCCGCTCGGCCCGCCGCTCCGCCCGCTTCCTGGCGGCCGCGCCGTCGGCCGGGCCGGAGACCGGCTCGCCGCTCGCGACGGCCTCCTGCCTGGCCTGCGCGGCCTCCGCCCGCCCTCGCCGGCCCTCCAGCCACTGCGCGGCCCAGTCCGCCGGCTCGCCCCGTGGGACGGCCCCGTCGCCGGAGGCCCGGAGCAGCAGCAGCCCCAGCACGTGCTTGCACGGGAACTTACGGCTCGGGCAACTGCACTTGTACGCGGGCCCCGTGGTGTCGACCACCGTCTGGTACGGCTTGCTCCCGCTTCCCCTGCACAGCCCCCACACCGCCCCCGATCCGTCGAAGCCGGTGCCCGACCAGTGTCCGGCCGCGGCCAGCTTGTTCCCCGCCTTGCGTGATGCGTCGTCAGGAGCCAGGGACAGCACCTGCTCCACCGTCCAGCGCGCCACCGGTTCCGTGGCGGGCAAGGGTTCTCCCCCGTGAGATAGCAGCATGTCAACGACGGTAGGCGGCACCACTGACAATCGTCTTGACCTGGGCGTTCGATGGCTGCCGGCCCATTTGACTTTACTCGCCCTTTGCGTTTTCCTGCGATCTCCGCGTCCGGAAGGGATCCGGTCGCGGACCGATCCAGGGGGGTCCCACATGAAGCACACCCACCGCACCGGCGGCCGTCTGCGCGCGGCTGCCGGCGCCCTCGCCGTCACCGGCCTCGTGTTCGCTCTCGGCGCCTGTTCGGCCGACTCGGTGGACGAGGCGGTCGGCAAGGCGGTCGACAAGTCCGTGGACGAGACGTACGAGGTCACGTACGAGGTGACCGGTACGAGCGTCGACGAGATCGCGTTCCACGGCGGAGGCGGCGACGCCATGGACCCGAAGCTGGAGACCGTCACTTCGCCCACCCTGCCGTGGAAGAAGACCGTGACGCTGCGCGGCATCATGCCGCCCGCCGTCATGCCCATGGCGCTGGAGGCCGGTGGCGCCGACGTCACCTGCAGCATCACGTACAAGGGCGAGGTCATCAAGGAGGCGAAGGGCGAAGGCATGCTCACGGCGGGCGGCTGCGTCGCCGTCTCGCCGATCGTGGGCTGACCGGAGCCGGGCAGGCCCCCGTGGCCACGGGGGCCTGGCCACAGGGTCCTGGCCACGGGGTTCTGACCACAGGGTCCTGGCTCCCGGTCAGGACCCTGAAGTCCCAGCTCAGGGCCCGTTGTCAGTGGCATGGTGCACGGTGGAACCACATCAGGTCGACCGATCAGTCGACGATCTGGAGGGGGATCCATGACCGTGCCCGAAACCACCACCGCGACCACCGCGCAGGGGGAGGCGTCCGGCGAGACGTCCGGCGCCGAGGCCCTGCGCCCGCACGCCGAGGACGCGTTCGCCGACGAGCTGAAGGCGCTCGCCGCCGCCGACGACCGGCCCAGGCCCGCCCGCTGGCGCCTCTCGCCGTGGGCCGTCGCCACCTATCTGCAAGGCGGGACGCTGCCCGACGGGACGGTGATCACACCGAAGTACGTCGGCCCGCGCCGCCTGATCGAGGTGGCCGTGACGACCTTGGCCACCGACCGCGCGCTGCTCCTGCTCGGCGTCCCCGGCACCGCCAAGACCTGGGTCTCCGAGCACCTGGCCGCCGCCGTCAGCGGCGACTCCACACTCCTCGTGCAGGGCACCGCCGGCACCCCGGAGGAAGCCGTCCGCTACGGGTGGAACTACGCCCAGCTGCTCGCCCACGGCCCCAGCCGCGACGCGCTGGTGCCCAGCCCGCTCATGCGGGCCATGTCCGACGGCATGACCGCCCGCGTCGAGGAGCTGACCCGCATCCCCGCCGATGTGCAGGACTCGCTCATCACGATCCTCTCCGAGAAGACCCTGCCCATCCCGGAGCTCGGCCAGGAAGTCCAGGCCGTCCGCGGCTTCAACGTCATCGCCACGGCCAACGACCGCGACCGCGGGGTCAACGAGCTCTCCAGCGCGCTGCGCCGCCGGTTCAACACCGTCGTCCTGCCGCTCCCCGCGACGCCCGACGCCGAGGTCGACATCGTCTCCCGGCGCGTCGACCAGATCGGCCGCTCGCTCGACCTGCCCGCCGCACCGGAGGGCCTTGCCGAGATCCGGCGCGTGGTGACGGTCTTCCGCGAACTGCGCGACGGCGTCACCACCGACGGCCGCACCAAGCTCAA
The DNA here is from genome assembly GCF_044767965.1 of Streptomyces sp. NPDC101178. NCBI lineage: Bacteria > Bacillati > Actinomycetota > Actinomycetes > Kitasatosporales > Streptomycetaceae > Streptomyces > Streptomyces sp. NPDC101178. The sequence continues at coordinate 68,438 of NZ_JBIWOZ010000005.1, read as the reverse complement.
GTCGCCCTCGGGCACGCTCTCCACGGCCGAGGCGATCTCCGTCGTCACCAACGGTCTCGCCCTCGCCGCCCACTTCGGCGACGGCATCCTGCGCCCCGGCGATGTCGCGGCGGGAATCCTCGGCGCGGTCGTCCGGGACCCGGCCGCGGACCGCGTGGTCTGGCAGGAGTACCTGGAGACCGTGGTGCGCGAGCGGGACGGCTGGAAGGACTTCTACCGCGCCTGCCGCGAGGTCTCCGTATGACCGGCACCCAGGGCACCACCGGAGCCGTGGCCACCGCGGGCCCGGTCACCTCCGGAGCCGTGGCCACCAGCCCCGCTGCCACCAGCCTCGCTGCCACCGGAGCCGTGGACACCGCGTTCGCCGCCGGGCCGCTGCTGCTGGGCGTGCGGCACCACGGGCCCGGCTCCGCCCGCGCGGTCCGTGCCGCGCTCGACGCCGCCCGGCCGGCCGCCGTGCTCATCGAGGGGCCGCCGGAAGGCGACGCGCTGCTGCCGCTCGCCGCCGACCCGCGGATGCGGCCGCCCGTCGCCCTGCTCGCCCATGCCGTGGACGATCCGGGGCGGGCCGCCTTCTGGCCGCTGGCCGAGTTCTCGCCGGAGTGGGTGGCGATCCGCTGGGGCCTCGCCCACGACGTCCCGGTCCGCTTCATCGACCTTCCCGCCACGCACTCCCTGGCCCTCAAGGAGCCCCACGGCGAGGAGACCGCACCCGCTCCCGAGGCCCCGGTGGCCGAGGAGGTCACCCCCGCCGTCGATCCGGTCCGCGCGCTCGCCGAGACCGCCGGATACGACGACCCCGAGCGCTGGTGGGAGGACGTCGTCGAGCACCGCTCACCGGCCGCCGACGCCACCGCCGACGCCCTCGCGCCGTTCGCCGCGCTCGCGGAGGCCATGACGGCCCTGCGCGAGGCGTACGGGGACGGCGGGCATCCCAGGGACGCCGTGCGCGAGGCGTACATGCGGATCCAACTGCGCACCGCGCGCAAGGAGTTCGGGGACGGCCTCGCCGTCGTCTGCGGCGCCTGGCACGTCCCCGCGCTCGCCGCCCGCACGACCCTCGCCGCCGACCGCGCCCTCCTCAAGGGGCTTCCGAAGGTCAAGGCCGAGATGACCTGGGTGCCGTGGACCCACCGCCGCCTCGCGCGGCACAGCGGTTACGGTGCCGGGATCGACTCGCCCGGGTGGTACGGGCACCTCTTCGGCGCCGCCGACCGGCCGATCGAGCGCTGGATGACGAAGGTCGCCGGGCTGCTGCGCGAGGAGGACCGGCCCGTCTCCACCGCCCACGTCATCGAGGCCGTCCGGCTCGCCGAGACGCTCGCGGCGATGCGGGGCCGTCCGCTGGCGGGGCTGAGCGAGACCACCGACGCGGTACGGGCCGTGATGTGCGAGGGCTCCGACGTACCGCTCGCGCTCATCCAGGACCGGCTCGTCGTCGGCGAGACCCTCGGCGAGGTGCCCGACAGCGCCCCGGCGGTCCCGCTCCAACGCGACCTGACCCGCACCCAGCGCACCCTCCGCCTCAAGCCGGAAGCGCTGGAGAAGGAGCTCGGCCTCGACCTGCGCAAGGAGACCGACGCCGCCAGGAGCCGCCTCCTGCACCGGCTGCGCCTCCTCGGTATCGGCTGGGGCGAACCGGCCGCGGGCCGTGGCAGTACCGGCACCTTCCGGGAGAGCTGGCGGCTGCGCTGGGAGCCGGAGCTGCACGTCCGGGTCGCGGAGGCCGGCGTGTGGGGCACCACCGTGGAGACCGCCGCCACGGCGAAGGCCGAGTCCCAGGCCCTCGCGGCGACCGCGCTCTCCGAGGTCACCGCGCTCGCAGAGCACTGCCTGCTGGCGGGCCTGCCCGAAGCGCTGCCGGTCGTGATGAAGGCCCTCGCCGACCGTGCCGCGCTCGACGCCGACGTCGGCCACCTCGCCGACGCCCTTCCGGCCCTCGCCCGCTCCCTGCGCTACGGGGACGTGCGCTCCACGGACACCGCCGCACTCGCCGAGGTCGCCGCCGGACTCGCCGAGCGGATCTGCGTCGGCCTGCCCCCGGCCTGCACCGGCCTCGACACGGACGGCGCCGAGGCGCTCCACCGCCAGGTGGACGGCGTGCACAGCGCGATCGGCCTGCTCGCCGCAGGGACCAGGCCCGCCGAAGCGGACACCGCCACGCCTGCCGAAGCTCGCGCCGCCACGCCCGCCGAGGCCGGCACCACTCCTGCCGAAGCCGAAGCCGAAGCCGAAGCTCGCGCCGCCACGCCCGCCGCAACCGTCGCCACCCCCACCTCCGGCCTCCGCGACCGCTGGGCCACCGTCCTGCGCAAGCTCGCCGGACGCGACACCGTCGCCGGGATCATCCGGGGCCGCGCCACCCGGCTGCTGCTCGACGACGGGCGGCTCACCGAGGACGAGGCGGCCCGGCTCATGGGCCTGGCCCTCTCACCCGGCCCCCCGCCCACCGACGCGGCGGCCTGGATCGAAGGGTTCGTCGGCGGGGCCTCCGGCGGCGGCATGCTCCTCGTCCACGACGAGCGGCTGCTCGCGTTGGTCGACGGCTGGCTCTCCGGCGTGCCCGCCGACACCTTCACCGACGTACTGCCACTTCTGCGCCGTACGTTCTCCGCCTTCGAGTCAGGCGTACGCCGCACCCTCGGCGAGCTGGTCCGGCGCGGCCCCGTCCCCGAGGGCGCCGGACCCGACGCCACGGACCACGCCTACCCGGGCTTCGGCCCCGGCCTCGACGCCGACCGGGCCGACGCGGTGGAGCAGGTGCTGCACCTGCTCCTGGACCGGACACCGACCACGGCCGTAACACCCGTACCGGAGGAGGCGACCGCATGACCGCCCACGCCACCCGGCACGCCACACAGGACCACGACCGAACGGGGGAGACGGTGGAGACACGGACCGAGCGCGCGCACGCCACCGACGGCGAGCGGATGAGGCGCTGGCGCATGGTGCTCGGCGCGGACAGCGCGGAGAGCACCGGCTGCGCCCTCACCGGCCAGGACGCCGCGATGGACGGCGCGCTCGACGCGCTCTACGGCGGGGGCGGCGGGAAGAAGCCCGGCGGCCGGGGCGGCGGCGGACGTTCGGCCGGGCTCGGCGCGTCGGCGCCCTCCGTCGCCCGCTGGCTCGGCGACATCCGTACGTACTTCCCCAGCTCCGTCGTCCAGGTCATGCAGCGCGACGCGATCGACCGGCTCGGCCTCTCCGCGCTGCTCCTGGAGCCGGAGATGCTGGAGGCCGTCGAGGCGGACGTCCATCTCGTCGGCACCCTGCTCTCGCTCAACAAGGCCATGCCCGAGACGACCAAGGAGACCGCGCGCGCCGTCGTCCGCAAGGTCGTCGACGACCTGGAGAAGCGGCTGGAGAGCCGCACCCGGGCCACGCTCACCGGCGCGTTGGACCGCTCCGCGCGGATCAGCCGCCCGCGCCACCGGGACATCGACTGGGACCGCACGATCCGCGCCAACCTGAAGAACTACCTGACCGTCCCCGGTGCGGACGGCGGCCCGGACACCGGCACGGTCGTCCCGGAGCGCCTCATCGGCTACGGCCGCGCGTCGCAGTCCGTGAAGAAGGACGTCATCCTCTGCATCGACCAGTCCGGCTCGATGGCGGCCTCCGTCGTCTACGCCTCGGTCTTCGGCGCGGTCCTGGCCTCCATGCGCACTCTCGCCACCCGCCTCGTCGTCTTCGACACGGCGGTCGTCGACCTCACCGACCAGCTCGACGACCCGGTCGACGTCCTCTTCGGCACCCAGCTCGGCGGCGGCACCGACATCAACCGGGCGCTCGCCTACTGCCAGTCGCAGATCACCCGGCCCGCCGACACCGTGGTCGTCCTGATCAGCGACCTCTACGAGGGCGGGATCCGCGACGAGATGCTGAAGCGGGTGGCGGCGATGAAGGCGTCCGGGGTGCAGTTCGTGACCCTGCTCGCCCTCTCCGACGAGGGCGCACCCGCCTACGACCACGAGCACGCGGCAGCGCTCGGCGCACTGGGCGCCCCCGCGTTCGCCTGTACGCCGGACCTCTTCCCGGACATCATGGCCGCCGCGATCGAGAAGCGGCCCCTGCCCATACCGGACAAGGAGACCGGCGCGTAGACGCACCACGGGACACCCGGCGACACCTCACGGGACACGCCCGCCCGGCACCCTCTGTGACCGTTATCACCGCTCAGGTGTGATCTGCGATTTAGGGTCACACGGAGTGCGGGGATAACCTGCCGGATGGACATGCCGCGTACTCGGACACCGTGTGCGCCTCCCTGGTGACACAGCAGTCACGTTGCCCTTCGCGGCACTGCCCACGCAGAAGAACGAACCGCGATACCACTGAAAAGGGACGGACGCGCGTGGACCTGTTCGAGTACCAGGCGAGGGACCTCTTCGCCAAGCACGGTGTACCGGTGCTGGCCGGTGAAGTCATCGACACGCCTGAGGCAGCCCGCGAGGCGACCGAGAAGCTGGGCGGCAAGTCTGTCGTCAAGGCGCAGGTGAAGGTCGGCGGCCGCGGCAAGGCCGGCGGCGTCAAGCTCGCCGCCGACGCCGACGAGGCGGTCGCCCGAGCGACCGACATCCTCGGCATGGACATCAAGGGCCACACGGTCCACAAGGTGATGATCGCCGAGCTGTCGCCGGAGATCGAGGCGGAGTACTACGTCTCGTACCTCCTGGACCGCACCAACCGCACCTTCCTGGCCATGGCCTCGGTGCAGGGCGGCATGGACATCGAGGAGGTCGCGGAGAAGACCCCCGAGGCCCTCGCGAAGGTCCCGGTCGACTCCAACTCCGGCGTCGACATCGCCAAGGCCCGCGAGATCGTGGCCCAGGCGAAGTTCCCGGCCGAGGTGGCCGAGAAGGTCGCCGAGGTCCTGGTGACGCTGTGGGACACCTTCGTCGCCGAGGACGCGCTCCTCGTCGAGGTCAACCCGCTGGTGAAGACCAAGGACGGCCGCATCCTGGCGCTGGACGGCAAGGTCTCGCTCGACGAGAACGCCGACTTCCGCCAGCCGGGCCACGAGGCCCTGGAGGACAAGGCCGCAGCCAACCCGCTCGAGGCTGCCGCCAAGGCCAAGAACCTCAACTACGTCAAGCTCGACGGCGAGGTCGGCATCATCGGCAACGGCGCCGGTCTGGTCATGTCGACCCTGGACGTCGTCGCGTACGCCGGTGAGAACCACGGCAGCGTGAAGCCCGCCAACTTCCTCGACATCGGTGGCGGCGCCTCCGCCGAGGTCATGGCGAACGGCCTGGAGATCATCCTCGGCGACCCGGACGTCAAGTCCGTCTTCGTCAACGTCTTCGGTGGCATCACCGCGTGCGACGAGGTCGCCAACGGCATCGTGCAGGCGCTCGCGCTGCTCGAGTCCAAGGGCGAGAAGGTCGAGAAGCCGCTGGTCGTGCGTCTCGACGGCAACAACGCGGAGCTGGGTCGCAAGATCCTCTCCGACGCCAACCACCCGCTCGTGCAGCGCGTGGACACCATGGACGGCGCGGCCGACAAGGCCGCCGAGCTCGCCGCGGCTGCGAAGTAAGGACGAGGGACTCCACACCATGGCTATCTTCCTCACCAAGGACAGCAAGGTCATCGTCCAGGGGATGACCGGCGCCACGGGCATGAAGCACACCAAGCTCATGCTGGCCGACGGCACCAACATCGTGGGCGGCGTGAACCCGCGCAAGGCCGGCACCTCCGTCGACTTCGACGGCACCGAGGTCCCGGTCTTCGGCTCCGTCGCCGAGGCGATGGAGAAGACCGGCGCGAACGTGTCCGTCCTCTTCGTCCCGCCGGCCTTCTCCAAGGCCGCCGTCGTCGAGGCGATCGACGCCGAGATCCCGCTCGCGGTCGTCATCACCGAGGGCATCGCCGTTCACGACTCCGCCGCCTTCTGGGCGTACGCGAACGAGAAGGGCAACAAGACCCGGATCATCGGTCCGAACTGCCCGGGTCTCATCACCCCCGGCCAGTCCAACGCCGGCATCATCCCGGGCGACATCACCAAGCCCGGCCGCATCGGTCTCGTGTCCAAGTCCGGCACGCTGACCTACCAGATGATGTACGAGCTCCGTGACATCGGTTTCTCCTCCGCCGTCGGCATCGGTGGCGACCCGGTCATCGGTACGACGCACATCGACGCCCTCGCGGCGTTCGAGGCGGACCCGGAGACCGACCTCATCGTGATGATCGGCGAGATCGGCGGCGACGCCGAGGAGCGTGCCGCCGACTTCATCGCGAAGAACGTCACCAAGCCGGTCGTCGGTTACGTCGCGGGCTTCACCGCCCCCGAGGGCAAGACCATGGGCCACGCGGGCGCCATCGTCTCCGGCTCCTCCGGCACCGCGCAGGCGAAGAAGGAGGCCCTTGAGGCCGCCGGCGTGAAGGTCGGCAAGACGCCGACCGAGACCGCCAAGCTGGCGCGCGAGATCCTCGGCGCCTGAGCCAGGCAGCCGCACCACGCGTGAACGGCGCGGGCCCGCACCCCCGAACCAGGGGTGCGGGCCCGCGCCGTTCGCCGTTCCCCCAGGTCAGGGGATGCGTGGCACCAGCCGTTCCGGGCCGTGCGCCAGCTCCTCCTTCAGCGACTTCTGCAGCTTCAGGTCCTGCGGGGTCAGCTTCTGCGGACCACCGCGCGGCGGTACGCCGCCGACCCGTTCGGGCGGTGCGATCGGCGGCTCGTAGTGCGTGGGCGCGGTGTGCAGGGTCAGCGCGGTCGCGCCGATGAGCAGGGCGGCGAAGGCGATCGCGGCCCGCGTCCAGAGCCGTGCCTTGTTCTCGCCGCCGGTGCGGACCGCGCGCGCGGGCGACGGGGTCGGAACGTGCTCGGCGCGGGCGAGGCCGCCGAGCCGGTCGTGGAGCAGCTCGGACCGTTCGGCGGGTGAGGCGGCGGCCGCCAGTTCGGGCAGCCGCTCGGCGACGGCGGCCCGGGCCACCTCCAGCCGTCCGGCCGCCGCCGGAGTGGACGCCTCCGTCTCGGCCGCGGTCTCCGGCAGGTCCAGGCCGACCCCGTCGTAGAGGAGCAGGGTGCGCCGGTAGGCCGGAGGCAGGTCGAGCAGCGCCTCGAACAGGGCCCGCCGGGCCGGTTCGGTGGGCGGTTCGTCGGGGTGCCGGTGGACGCGGCGGAGCCGGTGCCAGGGCGACATCGCGTACTCGTACGCCGCCGCCCGCACCCAGCCGGCCGGGTCCCGGTCCACGGCCACCTCGGGCCAGCGGTGCCAGGCCAGTTGGAAGGCCCGCTCGACGGACTCCCGCGCCAGGCCGCGCCGCCCGGTCAGGAGGTAGGTCTGCCGTACGAGGCCGGGTGCGGCGTGCGCGTACAGCGCGTCGAACGCCTCGTCGGGGGAGAGCCGGGGCGTGGCGGGCGGCGGCTCGGGGGGCGGAGGAGGAGTCGCCGGTACGGGAGGTGACGAGGCGTCCGGGGCCGTCGACGCGCTCGCGGGCTCGGGCGCGTTCGCCGGGGCCGGCCCGGGCGCGCTCGCGGGAGCGGGCCCTGGCGGGCTCGCGGACACGGGATCGGCGGCGATCACGGACGCGGGCTCGGGCCCTCTCACGGCAAGGGGCGCGGGAGGCGGCTTCGGCTTCCGCTCCGGACTCGGCTTCTGGTCCGGAGCGATGAGCTTCGCGTACAGCGCGCGCTTGCGGCCGCGCGGGCTCGTGCGGCCCGTCTCCCAGGAGCGCACGGTGGCGCGCGTGACGCCCACGGCCTCCGCCACCTGCTGCTCCGTCAGCGACTTCGCCTCGCGCAGTCTGCGCCGCTCCTTGGGGGAGGGCAGCGGGTGTGCGGCGGGCTCGTCGGTGGTGCTCCGGGTCATCGACGACCCCCGGCAGCGCTGCACCGGTAGAAAAAGTACATAAACGTATATTGAGCGACACGGCGGCCGTTCGCGCGTTACGCGGGTTGAGCGCGTGTCGTTGGGAGCATGGGCGGCGTGACCCAAATGACCGAACGCAGCCCGATGTTGCCGCCCGAACGGACCAGGACCCTCGCCCTGGCCTCCGCCTTTCTGCGGGGCGTGGCCGCCGCCGGTCTGGGTCTCGGTTCCCTGGCCGTGCTGGTGACGGCGGTGTGGATCAGCTCTCCGTACCCGGACAGCGGACCCGGCGGAGCGCTGCGGGCGGCCGCCGCCGTCTGGCTGCTCGCACACGGCGCCGAACTGGTCCGGCCCGACACCCTCAGCGGCGTACCGGCACCGGTCGGCGTGGTTCCGCTGCTCCTCGTGGTGGGTCCCGTCTGGCTGGCGCACCGGGCGGCGCGCGACGCGGCGGAGCCGGAGGAGGAGGGGCGGGCCAGGCCTTCGCAGGCGGGCGCGTTCTGTGCGGTGACCGCCGGATACCTGCTGGTCGTGGCCGGGGCTGCGGCCTATGCGCGCGGCGGGTCGCTGCGGGTCGTGCCGGACACGCTGGCGTTCCCGGTGGCGCTGGTGGTGGCCGGTGCGGCGGCGGCCGGGGTGTGGACGGCGGCGGGACGTCCGTTCGGGCCGCTGCCGTCCTGGTTCCCGCTGGTGCTCCAGGAGGCCGTCGCGCGGACCCTCTTCCGCGACCGGGCCGAGGCCGCGTGCCGGGCGGCGGCGGTCGGCATCGCGGTGCTGGTCGGCGGAGGCGCGCTGCTGGTGTCGGTGGCGCTGGGCCGGGACGCGACGGCGGCGCAGGACTCCTTCCTGGCGCTCTCCGGTGACTGGCCGGGGCGGCTGGCGGTGCTGCTGCTCGCCGTGTCGCTGGTGCCGAACGCGGCGCTGTGGGGCGCGGCGTACGGGCTCGGCCCCGGTTTCGCGCTCGGTACGGGCGCCACGGCCACCCCGCTGGGCCTCGCCGGGACGCCGGCCCTACCGCACTTCCCGCTGCTGGCGGCGGTACCGGAGCGGTCCCCGGCCACCTGGCTGAACTGGGCGGCCCTCGCCGTACCGGCCGTGGCCGCGCTCGCCGTCGCCTGGTGCGTCGTACGCCGGGCGGCTCCCGCCGAAGCGCCGCGCGCGCAGGCCTGGGCCCCGCGCGAGACGGTGCTGGTGACGGGGCTCGCGGCGCTCGGGTGCGGAGCCGTCACGGCGCTGCTCATGGCGGTGGCGGGCGGCCCGCTCGGGTCAGGAGCGCTCGCCGCGTTCGGGCCGGTGTGGTGGCTGGCGGGCCCGGCGGCGCTGGGGTGGACGGCCGCCATCGGCGTACCGGCGGCCCTGCTCCTGCGGCTGTGGCGGCTGCGCGAACCGGGGTGGGCCTGGCGCCGGGACGCGGCCGTACCGGAAGCGGCCGCCGGCGGAGAGAAGGAAGCGATCGGAGAGAAGGAGGCGGCCGGAGAGAAGGAAGCGGCCAGGAAGAAGAAAGCGGCCGGGAAGGAGGCGCCCGGCGAGAAGAAGCCCGGGAAGAAGGCGGCCGAGCCCGAGCCCGTCCCGGAGGGCGAGGACACGGACGACGACGCGGGCTTCGAACCGTACGACTTCCTGCCGACCGACCCCTGGCACGAGAAAGAGGCGAGGGAGGCCCGGTGGGCCTCCCTCAAGCGGGGCTCCGGCGGCCTGATGGCCGACTTCCCCGCACGCGTCCCGGCAGCCCTGCGCTCCGGGGAGACGCCCGCGAAGCCCGCGGACACGGACGTGGACGCGGCCCCCGCCGGCGAGAAGTCCGCCGACGGCCGGGGCGGTGCTACTCCTTGACGCCGAAGAGCGGTTCCAGCGGCTTCGGCAGCCGGTCGTTGCAGGCCACCGCGCCGGTCTTGGTCAGCGCGTCGTTCACGCACGTGTAGTAGTCGCGGTAGACCAGCTGCACGGTGTACGTCGTGATCACGATGATCAGGGCCAGCAGCGCGGTCACCAGACCGCTGATGGCCGCCGTGGTCTGAGGACGGCGCTCACCGGTCCGGCCCGAGGCGGCCGCCGGTGCGGCACCGCCGTCACCCGCGGCCGGAGCTCCGGCGCCCGCGCCCACCGCCGTACGGTCCGGCGTAGACGGGCTCCTGGGTTCGGCGCGCAGCGAGCTGATGGCCCAGTACACGGAGAGCGCGCCCAGCAGCAGGGCGATCTCCGTGAAGTCGAAGAGCGCGAAGAAGACGGACCAGATACCGCCGAGCAGCGCGTAGCGGGCGCGCCGCTGCACGGGGTCGGTCGGGTCCCAGCGCATCCCGGCGGGGCCGCCGTCGGGCCCGCCCTTGCCGCCCGGGCCGTTCGAACCGGAACGGCCGCCGAAGCCGCCGCCGCCTCGGCCCGGCTGCTTGTTGCTCCACTGGCTGCCCCAGGACGAGCGGCCGCCGGAGCCCTCGTCCTCGCCCTTGCCGTCCGATCCGGAGGGGTGGCGCGGCTGCCACGGCTGGTCCGGCCGGCCGGGCGGCGGCGGGGCGAACGGATTGTCGTCGGCCGGCTTCGCGGGCGCGTCCGGCGACGAACCGGAGGAACCGGAAGAACCGGAAGGGTCTGAAGCGGAGGAGGAGTCCGGCGAAGAGGGCTGGCGCTCCCGCATCAGCAGAGCGGCCCGTGCGGGCGACGGGAGGCGGAAGGCGGTGCGACGGCGTCGGTCCGGCATGTGGTGAACGTCTTCCCCATCTCGTCATGTCCGCCCGGAGGGCGGTTCGTCCGCCCGGTGGACGGCTCGCTATCCCCTGACGCTACCTCTCGGCCCGGCCCCCGTCCCGTGGGGGCCGCCGGGTGTGCCGGTATCGTTGCTGACGGTCGGCCCGTTCGTAGGGTTCCCCGTATCGGGCGAAGCGATTCTTTCGTACGACCCTACAAAGAGTTCACCGCACAGAGTTCACCCGCACCTGCGTCACCCCGCGGTCATCACGTGAGAAAGGGCCCCGACGTGGCCTCCCCGCCTCCCTCCGCCTCTCCCGCCCGGCTGGTCGTGCTGGTCTCCGGATCCGGCACCAACCTCCAGGCCCTGCTCGATGCCATCGGCGAGGACCCGGCGGCGTACGGGGCGCGGATCGTCGCGGTCGGCGCCGACCGCGACGGGACCGGTGGCGTGGAGCGGGCCGAGAAGGCCGGAATCCCCACGTTCGTGTGCAAGCTCAAGGACCACGCGACGCGTGCGGAGTGGGACGAGGCGCTCACCGCGGCCGTCTCCGAGCACCGCGCGGACCTCGTCGTCTCCGCCGGTTTCATGAAGATCGTGGGCCCCGCGTTCCTCGCCGCCTTCGGTGGCCGGACCGTCAACACCCACCCCGCCCTGCTGCCCAGCTTCCCCGGCGCCCACGGAGTGCGTGACGCACTCGCGTACGGCGTCAAGGTCACGGGCTGCACCGTCCACTTCGTCGACGACGGTGTCGACACCGGTCCGATCATCGCGCAGGGCGTGGTCGAGGTGACCGAGGAGGACACCCCGGAGGGCGAAGCCGCCCTTCACGAACGCATCAAGGAAGTCGAGCGCTCGCTGCTCGTCGAGGCCGTGGGGCGGATCGCCCGTGACGGCCATCGCATTGAGGGACGAAAGGTTCATCTCGGTCATGTCGGTGAATAAGCCCATCCGCCGCGCCCTGGTCAGTGTCTACGACAAGACGGGGCTCGAAGACCTCGCCCGCGGTCTCCATGAGGCGGGCGTCGAACTCGTCTCCACAGGCTCCACCGCCGGGAAGATCGCCGCCGCCGGAGTGCCGGTCACCAAGGTCGAGGAGCTCACCGGCTTCCCCGAGTGCCTGGACGGCCGCGTCAAGACGCTCCACCCGCGCGTCCACGCCGGGATCCTCGCCGACCTGCGCCTGGACGCCCACCGCGAGCAGCTCGCCGAGCTGGGCGTGGAGCCGTTCGACCTGGTGGTCGTGAACCTCTACCCGTTCAAGGAGACCGTCGCCTCCGGCGCCTCCGACGACGAGTGCGTCGAGCAGATCGACATCGGCGGCCCCTCCATGGTCCGCGCCGCCGCCAAGAACCACCCGTCCGTGGCCGTCGTCACCAGCCCCGAGCGGTACGCGGACGTCCTCGCCGCCGTCAAGGCCGGCGGCTTCGACCTCACCGCCCGCAAGCGGCTCGCCGCCGAGGCGTTCCAGCACACCGCCGCCTACGACGTGGCCGTGGCCTCCTGGTTCGTGGACGGCTACGCGCCCGCCGACGACTCGGGCCTCCCGGAGTTCCTGGGCGACGCCCTCACCCGTAAGAGCGTCCTGCGCTACGGCGAGAACCCGCACCAGCCCGCCGCCCTCTACACCTCGGGCACCGGCGGTCTGGCCGAGGCGGAGCAGCTGCACGGCAAGGAGATGTCGTACAACAACTACACGGACACCGACGCCGCGCGCCGGGCCGCGTACGACCACGCCGAGCCGTGCGTCGCGATCATCAAGCACGCCAACCCGTGCGGCATCGCGATCGGTGACGACGTCGCCGAGGCGCACCGCAAGGCGCACGCCTGCGACCCGCTCTCGGCGTTCGGCGGGGTCATCGCCGTCAACCGCCCGGTGACGGTCGAGCTGGCCGAGCAGGTCGCGGAGATCTTCACCGAGGTCATCGTCGCCCCGGCCTACGAGGACGGCGCCGTCGAGGTGCTGGCCCGCAAGAAGAACATCCGCGTGCTCCGCGCCCCCGGGGCCCCGGCCGCCACGACCGAGGTCAAGCCGATCGACGGCGGCGCGCTCCTCCAGGTCACCGACCGCCTCCAGGCCGACGGCGACGACCCGGCCAACTGGACGCTCGCCACCGGCGACGCGCTCTCCGAGGCCGAGCTGAAGGAGCTGGCCTTCGCCTGGAAGGCGTGCCGCGCGGTCAAGTCCAACGCGATCCTGCTCGCCAAGGACGGCGCCTCGGTCGGCGTCGGCATGGGCCAGGTCAACCGCGTCGACTCCGCGAAGCTCGCCGTCGAGCGGGCGGGCGAGGAGCGGGCGGCCGGCGCGTACGCCGCGTCCGACGCGTTCTTCCCGTTCCCCGACGGGCTGGAGATCCTCACCGCCGCCGGCATCAAGGCGGTCGCCCAGCCCGGCGGCTCGGTCCGCGACGAGCTGGTGGTCGAGGCGGCGAAGAAGGCGGGCGTCACGATGTACTTCACCGGGACGCGCCACTTCTTCCACTGACACCGATCAGGTTCTTCCACTGATACCGAGCAGGACACGAGGCCGCGTTCCGGTGCACCGGAACGCGGCCTCCGCCATGACCGCCCGTGTCCGGCGTACGGAATCTCCTCGCCGCTCTGTTCTAATGAACGGCCGTATCCGATGAGCAGCGGCCGTATCCGAAGACCGGCAGGAATCCCTAGCGGGGGCAGTCACCGTGCTTGAGCTGAACAAGAGTGCACCGGACCGGTCGGAGCCGGGCCGACTGCCCGCCCAGGACACCGGGCCGGACGGCCGCCCGGCGGACGGCTCACCGGCCCCGGGGAACGCCACCGCCGAACGCGTACCGCTGCGGCCGTATCTGATCGTCGGCGCGATCCTGTGCGGGCTCTACTTCCTCTACTCCTACCTCCAGTACGCCCGCTTCGGCTCGCCCTCCTGGGACCTCGGGATCTTCGAGCAGGAGGTCCGGGCGTACGCGGACCTCCGCGCGCCGGTCGTCGACATCAAGGGCCCCGGCTATCTGATCCTCGGCGACCACTTCTCCCCGATCGTCGCGCTGCTGGCCCCGCTCTACTGGCTCTGGCCCTCCGCCGAGTCCCTGCTCTTCGCCCAGGCCGCGTTCTTCGCGCTCGGCGCGGTCATCGTCGGCCGCACCACGCAGCAGCTGCTCGGCGGCCGCTCGGGGCTCTGCGTCACCGTCGCGTACGGACTCTCCTGGGGCATCCAGGAGGCGGTCAAGTCCGACTTCCACGAGATCGCCTTCGCCGTCCCGCTCCTCGCCCTCGTCTGCCGCGCGCTGCTCCTGAAGCGGTGGACGGCCGCGCTGCTCTGGTCGCTGCCGCTGGTCCTGGTCAAGGAGGACCTCGGCGCGACCGTCGCCGTCGTCGGCTTCCTGCTCTTCGTGTACGGGCGCCGCCTCCAGGGCGCGCTGCTCGCCGCGTTCGGCGTGGCCGCCTTCGTGGTCACGCTCATGGTCCTCATCCCGGCGGCCTCCAGCGCGGGGACGTACGACTACTGGCAGAAGATCGACAAGAACGGCGAGCAGGACGTCTCGATGCTGGACTCCGTCCTCGGCGTCCTGAACTCCTCCACCAAGATCGAGATGCTGGTCTTCCTGGTCGGCATCACCGCGTTCATGGCGCTGCGCTCGCCGCTGACGCTGCTGATCATCCCGACGCTCGGCTGGCGGCTGCTCTCCCAGGACAGCAACCACTGGGGCATGGTCTGGCACTACAGCGCGATCCTGATGCCGGTCCTCTTCCTGGCGATGGCCGACGGCGTCCGCCGCAGCCGCGCGTCGGAGCGGCCCTGGCTCTCCTCGTACGCGAAGGTCGTCGTCCCGGTCTCCGTCGCGATCGCCGTGGCGATGACCCAGCACCTGCCGCTGCGCGACCTGCTGCGCCCGGACTCCTACCGCACCGACGCCCGTACGGAAGCCGCCCGGGAGGCGCTGAAGGCCATCCCGGCCGGCGCGCGGGTCGAGACGGACATCACGCTCATGGCCCACCTCACCTCCGACCGGACCGTCTACTGGATCGGCGGCGCCCCGGGCACCGCGCCCGACATCGTCGCCATCAACCTGGACTTCGGCTGGTCACGCCCGATCCAGGACCCCGTGGCGTACGCCGAGCAGCTCCACCCGGAGGCGCGCTACCGGCTCAAGCACCGGGGCGGCACCTTCGTGGTGATGGAGCGGACGACGCCGGAGCCGGCGGAGATCCCGGGCGTGGGCAAGGGCTGAGCCCGCTGTCGTACGCGCGAAGGCCGCACCCGTTCCGTACGGGTGCGGCCTTCGAACCTGACGCGGGCCGGGGTCACTTGGAGCGGATGACCACCGACGAGCAGACCTTGTCCGCGAACGTCTGCTTCTTCTCGTCCCACAGCGGCCACAGCCACCCGATGTAGCAGGCGATGCTGTCCAGGAAGTGGGCCAGGCGGCGCACGAAGGCCATGCCGAAGCCCACCGGACGGCCGTCGGCCTCGCGCAGCAGCCGGATGCCGACGGCCTTCTTGCCGATCGTCTGGCCGGTGGTGCCCTCCTGGTACAGCTGCCAGAGGGCGAGGCCGATCATCACGAGGACGCCGATCAGGGCGATGGCGCCGCCCGCCGCGTCCCCGATGGCGCCGCCGATGCCGACGAGGAGGACGTACGGGGCGCCGATGATGAGGCCGTCGATGATCAGCCCGCCCGCCCGCAGGCCCCAGTGCGCCAGCTCCGGCATCCCGCCGCCGTAGCCGGGCTGGCCCTGCGGGTAGCCGCCGCCGTAGGGCTGGCCGGGCTGCTGCGGATATCCCGGGGGCTGCTGCTGCGGGTAGCCGTAGCCCTGCTGCGGGACGCCCTGCGGAGCCTGCTGCGGGTAGCCGTAGCCCGGCTGCCCCTGCGGCGGGCCCTGCGGAGGCTGGCCGGGCTGCTGCCCGTACGGGTTGTTGGGGTCGCCGAAGCTCATAAGGGGTGTTCCTTCAACAGACGTGTGGGGACGGATGGCCACACGGAGGAAGGACGACGTTCAGCGGCCCGCCCCCCGTACAACCGCGGCCTTCATCGTTATAAGCGCGACCGGCGTTTGTCCAGTCCAGAGCGCAGGACGTTGTGCAAGTGCAATCTCGGCCACAGGTGAGGCATTGGAAATTGGTATGCGGGCGGGGTCATCCGCGAGGATGGGGCCATGACTGCCCAGATTCTCGATGGCAAGGCCACCGCTGCCGCGATCAAGTCCGACCTGACCGTCCGTGTGGCGGCCCTCAAGGCGCAGGGGATCACTCCCGGCCTCGGAACCCTGCTCGTCGGGGACGACCCGGGCAGCCGCTGGTACGTGAACGGCAAGCACCGCGACTGCGCGGAGGTCGGCATCGGCTCGATCCAGCGCGAACTCCCCGACACCGCCACCCAGGAGGAGATCGAGGACGTCGTACGGGAGCTGAACGCCGACCCGGAGTGCACGGGGTACATCGTCCAGCTGCCGCTGCCCAAGGGCATCGACACCAACCGGGTCCTGGAGCTGATGGACCCGGAGAAGGACGCCGACGGGCTGCACCCGATGAGCCTCGGCCGCCTCGTCCTCAACGAGACGGGCCCGCTGCCGTGCACCCCGCAGGGCGTCGTCCAGCTGCTGCGCGCGCACGGCGTGGAGATCAACGGCGCGCACGTCGTGGTCGTCGGACGCGGCGTCACCATCGGCCGCTCGATCCCGCTGCTGCTGACCCGTAAGTCGGAGAACGCCACGGTGACCCAGTGCCACACGGGCACCCGGGACCTCTCCTCGCACCTGCGCCAGGCCGACATCATCGTCGCCGCGGCGGGCGTGCAGCACCTGATCAAGCCCGAGGACGTCAAGCCGGGCGCGGCCGTGCTCGACGTCGGCGTCAGCCGGGACGAGAACGGCAAGATCGTCGGCGATGTGCACCCGGGCGTCCGCGAGGTGGCGGCCTGGGTCGCCCCGAACCCCGGCGGTGTCGGCCCGATGACCCGCGCCCAGCTCCTGGTCAACGTGGTCGAGGCGGCAGAGCGGACCGCGGCAGAGGCCGCCGACGCGGCTGCCGCGGGCTGACGGCCGGATCCGGAGGGAACCCCATGGGTGCTGGTACGAGTCCGGCCGACCCGGCCCCGGCGGGCGGCGCCGCGGAGTCCGTACGGGAGCAGTCCGTCCAGGAGGAGTCCGTCCAAGAGGAGTCCGTCCAAGAGGAGTCCGTACGGGAGGAGTCGGACGGCGGTTCGACGGAACAGGGCGGCGGCTCCACCGGGCCCGATCGCGCAGAACCGGACAGCGGCTCCACCGCCGCCGAACCGGGTGGCGAGGCGCCTGCCCCCCGCAGGACCCGGCGGTTCCCGCTCTTCACGCGCGACACCGCCCGTCCCGAGGGCGGCGGCCGGGCCGCTCCGCGTGACGCGCCCGCGCCGGCCCGGCAGTGGCCGCTGCTCACCGTGCTCGGCGCGGCGGGCGTCGGGCTGCTGGTCGTGGCGCTGGACCCGTTCGCCGAGGCGTTTCGCATCGGCACCATCCTGATCGGCGTGGCCCTGATCGCCGGAGCGGTGCTGCGCTGGGTGGTGCCGTCGGTCGGCATGCTCGCGGTGCGTTCCCGCTTCACCGACCTGGTGACGTACGGGCTGATGGGAACCCTGATCGTGCTGCTCGCGCTGGTCGCGCAGCCGAGGCCGTGGCTGGACGTGCCGATCCTGGAGGACGCGGTCCGCTTCACGATCCGCTAGGGCCCGTCGTAGGAGGTGTCCTGCCGATCATGCCGGGCTCGTGCGTGGGCCCGGGCGGGCACCCGTCAGGAGGTGCCCGCCCGGTGCGCCCGTCCCCACCCCCGAGGAGGGACGGACAGCCCGGTCCGGGGGCGGCCCCGGCTCACGGCGGAAGGAGCGGCCTCGCCCCGTTCCCACTCCAGCGTCATGGACATGGAAGGCCCGCTACAAGGTGCGCCCGGGGCCTGTGGCACGGAAGTGACCATTCCGGCACGGTGTGATCGCCGCGCAACGATGGCAGACTGACACGGCGACGGACGAGGAGCGGACCGGTCCGGGGGACGCACCGGTCGGCGGTACCGGCCGCGGCGGGGGCACAGGAAGCACGTCCGGGGGATGCACCGGGGAGAACGGAGGGGGAGGCGCGATGCCTCGTTGGAGGGCACTGCCCGAGGAACTCGACCCGCAGATCAGGGAGTTCACGAGCCAGCTGCGCAGGATCGTGGACCGCAGCGGTCTGAACACCACCGCGGTGGCCGACCGTACCGGGTTCAGCAAGACATCCTGGGAGCGGTACCTGAACGGCCGGCTCCTCCCTCCGCGCCGTGCCGTCGTGGCCCTCGCCGATGTGACGGGCACTCAGCAGCACCACCTCACGACCATGTGGGAGCTGGCCGAGCGCGCCTGGAGCCGGGCCGAGATGCGCCACGACATGACGATCGAGGCCATCCGCGTCAGCCAGGCGCGCGAGGCGCTCGGCGCGAGCGACGCGGCGGACGGCGGCAGGAACGGAGCCGGCCGGTCCGCCGGTGGCCGGCACAGCGCGTCCGGTTCCGCTTCCGCCGGCCGCGGCGCCACCGCGACCGGAACGGCCGACGCCCACGGCCCGGACACCGGGCGCCCGGACACCGCCCGCCCGGACGGCCACGGCCCCGACGCGTACGGCCCTGACGCCTACGGCCCCGGTGCGTACGGCCGTGACGCGCACAACCCCGATGCGCACGGCCCCGACGCGTACGGCTCCGGTGCGTACGGCCCTGATCCGTACGGCTTTGACGCGTACGACTCCGATCTCCACCGCGCCGACGGACGCGCCCCCTCCGTCCCCACCCAGCGCGGAACCGTTCCTCCGGTCCCGCCGCAGCGCCAGGCCGGACGGCCGGCGAACGGCGCGCGCGGCGGCGGCGTGTCCACCAGCGGCCGCAGCAGGGTGATCATGCTCGCCGTCGGTGCGGCCGGAGCGGTCATCGTCGTCGTCGGTGCGCTGATGCTCGCGCCCAGCGGCGACGAGCCCGCCGAGGCCGCACCGCCCACCCCTACGAGCCAGGCCCCGACGGCCGCCCCCACGAGCCAGGCCCCCGATCCCGCGACCGAGGAGCCCGCGCCCGCACCCCCGGCCGGTGTCGAGTGCCAGGGCGACGACTGCACCGGGCAGAACCCCGACGAGATGGGCTGCGGCGGCGAGTACGCCCGTACGGTCACCACCACCGGGATCGGCGCCTCCCGGGTCGAGGTCCGGTACAGCGAGGTCTGCTCCGCAGCCTGGGCCCGGCTCACCGAGGCGGGTCCGGGCGACACCGTGACGATCACCGGGAGCGCGGCGGCGGACGGGCAGAACGGCGAGGTCACGGTCACCGAGGCCTACACGCCGATGGTCGCGGTGAGGACGGCGGCCGACGCGAAGGCCTGCGCGACGCTCACCTCCGGCACGAAGGGCTGCACCACGTAGCCACACGTAAGAGGTGGCCCGCCTGCGGTGAGTGACGGGTTGTGCCCGGTGCCACAGGGGGCCGGGCGGTCCGCACCTGCCGGGTCCGATAGCCTGGCCGCCGGAAATCTCTTCACGTCAAGATTCGTCGGACGACGCGTCGGGCGCGAAGGGGTCTCCCGCACCAGGGTCCGGCACCAGGGGCCGGGACCCCCACCGCCAGCTGTCTAACGGAGACCGCCATGACCCGCACTCCCGTGAATGTCACCGTGACCGGCGCTGCCGGCCAGATCGGCTACGCGCTGCTCTTCCGCATCGCCTCCGGCCACCTGCTCGGCCCGGACGTGCCGGTCAACCTGCGCCTCCTGGAGATCCCGCAGGGCCTCAAGGCCGCCGAGGGCACCGCGATGGAGCTCGACGACTGCGCCTTCCCGCTGCTGCGGGGCATCGAGATCACCGACGACCCGAACGTCGGCTTCGCCGGTGCGAACGTGGCCCTGCTCGTCGGCGCCCGCCCGCGTACCAAGGGCATGGAGCGCGGTGACCTGCTCGCCGCCAACGGCGGCATCTTCAAGCCGCAGGGCAAGGCCATCAACGACCACGCGGCGGACGACATCAAGGTCCTCGTCGTCGGCAACCCGGCCAACACCAACGCGCTCATCGCGCAGGCCGCCGCCCCGGACGTACCGGCCGAGCGCTTCACCGCGATGACCCGCCTGGACCACAACCGCGCGATCTCGCAGCTGGCCGCCAAGACCGGTGCCGCCGTCTCCGACATCAAGAAGCTGACGATCTGGGGCAACCACTCGGCCACCCAGTACCCGGACATCTTCCACGCGGAGATCGCCGGCAAGAACGCCGCCGAGACCGTCAACGACGAGGTGTGGCTCGCCGACACCTTCATCCCGACCGTCGCCAAGCGCGGCGCGGCGATCATCGAGGCCCGTGGCGCGTCCTCCGCCGCCTCGGCCGCCAACGCCGCCATCGACCACGTCCACACCTGGGTCAACGGCACCGCCGCCGGCGACTGGACCTCGATGGGCATCCCGTCGGACGGCTCCTACGGCGTCCCGGAGGGCATCATCTCCTCCTTCCCGGTCACCACGAAGGGCGGCACGTACGAGATCGTCCAGGGCCTGGACATCAACGAGTTCTCCCGCAAGCGCATCGACGCCTCCGTCCAGGAGCTCACCGAGGAGCGCGACGCGGTCCGCGAGCTCGGTCTGATCTGATCCACGGCCTGATCAGATTCACGGGCCTGATCTGATTCACGGTCCGACCCGCACCCGCACCGAGTGCACCGAGCGCCCCCGGCAGCCTGCTCAGGCCACCGGGGGCGCTCGGCTTCCCCGCCCGGCCCACCACCCCGTCTCCCCGGATCGATATGGCCGACAATCGACTCCCCGGGCGGTCCCGGGCCCGCTTACATTGGCCCCTTTCGATCTTCGGTCCCCGCAGGGGCGTGGCCGTCGCTAGGCAGCAGGGGAAAGAGGAACCGGTGACCGGGAGTGCCGTGCCGCGGCCGTCGCAGGGTCAGGACGATCTGCTCGGGAAGCCACCCGTGCACCCGGCCACGAGCGAGGCCGGCAGGCTGCTGTGCGCCGGGGTCCATCTGCACGACGGCTACCGGAACGCGGTCATCGACCAGCTGTACGTCCAGGAGCAGTGCGTCGTCGCCCCGTCGACGGGCTTCGACGCCGCCCGAGTCCTCGCCCACGCGCTCCGCGCCCGCCGCACCGAACTGGCGTGGGCGGCGGGCATCCTGGCGGCCTGGCTGCTCGGCGCCGTCCTCACCGGGGGCGTCGTCGCCACGCTGTTCTTCCCGTGCATCCTGCTGGCCGCCGCGCCCTGGGTCCGCGGTTCCGCGCCGAATCCGCCGGTCTTCCGGCGGGTCGTGGCGTTCCTCATGCGCTGGTACGGGCGGCTCTTCCTGTTCCTCCTCGGGTTCTGGGTGCTGGCCTCGGCGCTCGGCCTGTTCGGCGGCGACCTCGAACCGGACGGCTTCTCCGACGCGTACGGGCCTGGATCCTCCGGGTCCGACAGCTTCGCCGACGCCCTGCCGGACGCCTCCGACCTGGGCTTCGCCCTGATCACCGGCAGCTTCTCCGACGGGTCCGCCACCGGGGCCGCCTGGGTGGTCCTCTTCTTCGTCGCCGTCATCGCGGGCCTGGTCGGCCTCCAGCGCGGCCAGTTCGCCCGGGTGATGACCGAGGAGCTGTCCCGGGAGAACTTCCCCGACCTCGCGGCCGACCAGGCCGAGCACGCGCCGGGCGCCCGCTTCCGGCGGCTCCAGCAGCGGATCCGGCTGGAGCAGCACGCGCCTGTCATCCTGTACGGCGAGCGGAACCCGTTCTGCGGCATGGGCACGCCCTATGGCACCTGGAACCTCACCGTCGAACTCCGGCCGAGCGCGGAGGGCCCCACGGAGCCGCTCGACAACGCCCGGATCCTGCGCCGGATCGTGCCGCTGCTGGAGGGCCTGCGGGTGCCGTCCTCGCACGGTTCCGCCGAGAGCGCGGCCGCCGTCCGGGACCGGCTGCGCGAGCTGGTGGTCGACGAGTGCGTCTTCCTGCCGGCCACCGGCCTGCCCCGGCGCGAGAGCGCCCCGTACGGTCCCGGCGCGTTCGAGGAGCACCGCGACCGCGCCGTCGAGGAGGGCGGCGAGGGAAGGCGGCACTTCCTGCGCATCCGGGTCGGCGGCTGGAGCGAGGAGGTCGTCGTCACCGTCTTCGTCCGGGTCCACACCCAGGGCGGGATGCTGATGCTGGAGGTGGCCCCGCACGTCCTGATGCCGGTGCACCCGCTGTTCCGCGACGCCGACCGGGCCGCCCACCGGCACCGCAACAACCACTGGTTCGGCAAGGCGGTCTGGGCGCTGACCCGCACCCCGGCCTCGCTGGCGCGCTCGCTCGTCACCCTGGGCCGCGGTGCGGAGAGCGGCTGGAAGCTCCTCACGGCCGGGAACAGCGGTGCGCCGGCCGAGGGCCCCGTGTTCTCCGTCCGGGAGCTGGGCGCCGACGAGAGCGCCTCGCTCTTCCAGGACATGGACGTCAACCGGTATCTGAAGAGCATCGAGGACCGGGTGACCGGCGGCGTCCGCCTCGCCCTGCGGGAAGCGGGCTTCGAGACCGACGAGTTCGAGCAGAAGATCGTCAACATCGGTGCCGGCGGCGTGTTCATCGAGTCCGCGAAGGACAGCGCGATCGGCATCGGCGACCACAACGACATCAGGCGCACCGGCCCGTCGGCCCCGGCCGCCCCCGGCGCGCGCAAGAGCCCCGGTACCGGCAAGGGCCCCGGCGCCACGAAGGGCCCTGCCGCAGCCCCGGGCCCCCAGCGGAAAGCAGGAGAGAAATGAGCCCCGCCCCGCCCTCCGGAACGCCCTCCGACGAGCCGCGGCAGCAGCCCCAGCCGCAGCGCACGGTCCACATCGGTTCGGTGACCGGCAGCGCCTTCGCCGTCGGCGACCACAACACCGTCACCCAGCACCAGCACGCCGGACCCGCCGGCGAGGCCCAGGCCGAGCTGCTGCAGGCCGTGCGGGAGCTCCGTGCCGACCTCGCCCGGTTCGTCACCTCCGACGCCACGGAGGTGCTGGACGCCGAACTGGTCTCGGTGGCGGACGAGATCGAGACGTCGGGCGCCGCCGAGCCGGGCCGGCTGGCCCGGCTCCAGCAGGCGCTGACCGCCGCCGGGACCGTCACGGGAACCCTGGCGTCCGGTGTCGCGGTGGCCGAGGCGCTGCGCGCGCTGCTGGGAGGCTGACCGGTGACCGGGGGCGGTGGTGCGCGCTGGAACGACGAGACCCAGAGCTGGGAGACCGAGCCGCGGCGCGCCCACACCCCGCCACCGCCTCCGCCGCCTGCCGCCGCCCCGGTGGTGCCGCCCATGCCGTCGGCGGACCCCGGCGCGCCGCCGGGCCCGTACAACAACATCACCGGCACCCACCGGGACATCACCGACCCCCACCGTCCTGAGACCGCTGCCCGGACGGTGCGGGAGCGGATCACCCCGCTGACCGCCGGGCTCGCCGTGGCCGTGCTCGCGGCCGGTGCGGCGGCGCTCTGGTTCACGGCCGGCGCCGGTGGGGGCGGTGACGACGGCCGGGACGACGCCCGCAACCGTACGGCGAGCGCCCCGGCCGACGAGGCCACCGACCCGGACACCGGCTTCGCCGACGGCACGCAGGACACCGCGTCCGAGACCTCCGACGCCACCGGCACCGAGTCCCCGGACCCTGGCGAGCCGCCGCCCGGATTCGTCGTCCAGGACGACGCGCAGGGCTTCCGGATCGCGGTGCCCGAGGAGTGGAGCGAACGTACGGAGAGGACCGGCGGGGTGTTCTACGCGCCCTTCGGCTCCGGCGAACTCCTCCAGGTCTTCCGGGTGTCCGAGCCCGGCATGACCGCGCTGGAGGCGGTGCGCGCGGCCTCGGAGGAGCGCGGCGTGAGCCCCGGCTTCGAGGAGGTCCGCATCGGCGCCGTCGACAACCCGCTCGGAGGCGAGGCCGCCGAGCTGGTGTACGCGTACGACAGCGAGGAGACCGGCAGCCGCCGCCGGGTCGTGGAGCGGGTCTTCACCGCGTCGGACGGCCGCCTCTACGCGGTGCTGGTGGCCGCGCCCGACGAGCAGTGGCCGCGCCACGAGGAGATCCTCTCCACCGCCGTGACGCACTTCGACCCGTACGGCAGCCCGTTCTGACGGAGGTGGCCCGTTCCGACGGGGCGAGCGATCAGTGCTTGAAGTCGCCCGGTGTGTAGTGCCCCGGTGTCAGCCGGCCGGTCACGCCGAAGCGGTTCCAGGCGTTGATCACCGTGATGGCCGCGACCAGTTGGGCCAGTTCGGTCTCCGCGAAGTGTTCGGCGGCCTCCGCGTACACCTCGTCCGGGACGAAACCGTCGGTGAGGACGGTCACCGCCTCGGTCAGCGCGAGCGCCGCCAGCTCCTTCTCGGTGTAGAAGTGCCGCGACTCCTCCCAGGCGCTCAGCTGGACGATCCGCTCGACGGACTCGCCCGCCGCGAGGGCGTCCTTGGTGTGCATGTCCAGGCAGAACGCGCACCTGTTGAGCTGCGAGGCGCGGATCTTCACCAGTTCGACCAGGACGGGGTCCAGGCCCTTCCCGGCGGCGATGTCGAGGCGGACCATCGCCTTGTAGACATCGGGAAGCAGCTCGGAGACGGAGAGGCGCCGCGGGTGCTCTGCGGCGCGGTCGGCCGGGTGGGCGGTGGGTGCGGGGTGTTCGTGTGCGGTGGTCATGGGGACGACGCTACGGGGTCGGTGGCGCACCGGTATGGTCCATTTCCATGACGGATTCCTGGGCCGCTTTCGGTGCCGACCTCCATCTGGAGCTGGTCGGCACCGGGCTGCGCAGCGGGCTGATGGCGGCGCTGCGCGAGGCGGTGCGCAGCGGGCGGCTGGCCCCGGGCACCCGGCTGCCGTCCTCCCGGGCGCTCGCCGCCGACCTGGGTATCGCCCGCAACACCGTCGCCGACGCCTACGCCGAACTCGTCGCCGAGGGCTGGCTCACCGCCCGCCAGGGCTCGGGCACCCGGGTCGCGCAGCGGGCCGCACCGCGCCGGCCGGCGGACCCGGTGGCGGCCCGTACCCGGCCGGCCCGTCCGCGTACCGGCCACAGCCTGAAGCCGGGCTCCCCGGACGTGTCGGCCTTCCCGCGCACCGCCTGGCTCCGGGCCGCCCGCAAGGCGCTCACCGCCGCACCCGACGAGGCGTTCGACTACGGCGATCCGCTCGGGCGCGTCGAGCTGCGCACGGTGCTGGCCGAGTACCTGGCCCGCGCCCGCGGTGTCCACGCCGACCCGGAGCGCATCGTGGTCTGCGCCGGCTTCGTCCACGGGCTGAAGCTGCTGGGCGCGGTTTTGCGCGGCCGCCGGGTGCGGGAGCTGGCCGTCGAGTCGTACGGGCTCGACCTGCACCGCGACCTCGTCACCGCAACGGGTCTCGCCACGCCGTGCCTGCCGCTGGACGGGCTCGGCTCGCGGACCGGGGAGCTGGCCGGGATGCGCGGTACGGGAGCGGTGCTGCTGACTCCGGCGCACCAGTTCCCCACCGGCGTACCGCTCCATCCGGACCGGCGGGCCGCCGCCGTCGACTGGGCCCGCGCCACCGGGGGCCTGATCCTGGAGGACGACTACGACGGGGAGTTCCGGTTCGACCGGCAACCCGTCGGTGCCCTTCAAGGGCTCGACCCCGAACGCGTCGTGTACCTCGGCACCGCCTCCAAGTCGCTCGCGCCCGGCCTGCGGCTCGGCTGGATGGTGCTGCCGCGCGGGCTGGTCGGGGAGGTCGTGGCGGCGAAGGGGCCGGCCGACTGGATGTCCGGCGCCATCGACCAGCTGACGCTGGCGGAGTTCATCGCCTCGGGAGCGTACGACCGGCATGTGCGCTCCATGCGGCTGCGCTACCGGCGCCGCCGCGACCAGCTCGTCACGGCGCTCGCCGAACGCGCGCCGGGCATCGAGGTCAGCGGCATCGCGGCCGGGCTGCACGCGGTCCTCGAACTCCCCCCGGGTGCCGAGCGATCGGTGATCCAGGCGGCGGCCTTCCAGGGCCTGGCGCTGGACGGCCTGTCCCGCTACCGCCACCCCGACGCCACGCCCGGCCGCGACGCGCTGGTGATCGGCTACGGCTCGCCGTCGGAGAGCGCCTGGACGGGCGCGCTGGACGCGCTGTGCCGGGTGCTGCCGTAACAGGCCCTACAGCGACGGCTACACCTACGGCTACGGCCGCTCCGGTTCCGGCGCCTCGCCGAACCGGGCCAGGGCCAGCGACCCCGCCACCGCCACCACGAAGCCGGTGACGGCCAGCCACCCCAGCCCGGCCCGCGTCCCGTCGCCCAGCCACACCACCCCCACCAGCGCCGGGCCGACCGTCTCGCCGAGCACCATCCCGGCCGTCGCCGTCGTCACCGACCCCTTCTGCAGCGCCGACGTCAGCAGCAGGAACGCCGCCGCACCGCCCAGCAGCAGCCCGTACGCCGCCGGGTTCCGCACCAGCGCGCCCGGCGACACCTCGTCGACCAGCCGCACCGCCACCTCCACCACCCCGAACCCGAACCCGGCCCCCAGGCCCAGCGCCAGCGACCGGGCCCGTGTCGGCAGCCGCCCGCCCACCGCACCGAGCACCAGCACCCCCAGCGCCGCGGCGGGCACCGCCCACGGCAGCCACTCCGGGCCCGCCAGCTCGCCCTCCTTGCCCGAGGCCAGTCCCAGCATCCCGAGCCCGGCGCAGACCACCGCCACCGCCGCCCACTCCGCCCTGCTCAGCCGGACCGCCAGCAGTCGGGCCGCGACCACCGCCGTGACCGCGAGCGACGCGGCGAGCGCGGCCCCCACGGCGTAGATCGGCAGCGCGCGCAGGGCGACGATCTGGAGCACGAAGCCCAGGCCGTCCAGGGCGAGTCCGGCGACGTAACGCCACTGCCGCACCGCCCGCAGCAGCAGGGCGGGATCCACGCCCGCCCCGGAGTCCGGCCGGCTCGCGGCCCGTGCGGCGATCGCCTGGAGGACGGAGGCCGTCCCGTAGCAGAGGGCGGCACCGAGCGCGCAGATCATCCCCAGGAGCACAAAAGGAATGTACCGGGCGGTGGTTCATCCCGTGGGTTTCGATCCGGCGGAACGGCGAACTAGTCTGACAAGCCGTCCGGCGAGGAACGGGGTGCCGGACCGCGTCACGTACCACGGGGGAGAACCGAAGCATGGCCAAGCGGAGGCTGAGGTCGAGCACGGTCGTGCTCGGCGGCATGGGGCTGCTCGCCCTGACGATCACATCGTGCGGCTCGGAGCCGGACAGGCGCTGCGCCGACCGGACGACCCAAAGGACCCTGCCCAGCTCCGAGTGCCGCAGCGGCGGCAGCGGTTCGTACTACTACGGCGGCGGCAGGAGCGGCGACGGCAAGGTCCAGGGCGGCAGCTTCGACAAGTCGGCGGTCGACCGGGGCGGCTTCGGCTGCACCAAGTCCGGCGGAGGCTGAGCCCGGTGGAGCGCCGCACCATCGAGCCGCGCCCCGGCTGGCAGCGGACCGTCGAGTCGCAGGGGCTCGTCTACCCGCTCACCCGCCACCCGGACGGTTCGCTGCGCCCCTACTGGGACGAGAGCGCCTACTACGTCTTCTCGCTGCCCGAGGTCGAGGCCCTGGAGGAGACCGTCGAGGAGCTGCACACGATGTGCCTGGCCGCCGCCGCGCACATCGTGGAGCAGGACCGTTTCGCCGACCTCGGTATCACCGGTCCGCGCCTGGCCTCGCTGGTCGCCGAGTCCTGGCGCCGCCGCGACGAACTGCCCTCCCTGTACGGGCGGTTCGACCTGCGCTACGACGGGAGCGGCCCGGCGAAGATGCTGGAGTACAACGCCGACACCCCGACCTCCCTGGTGGAGGCCGCCAGCCCGCAGTGGTTCTGGATGGAGGAGCGGTTCCCGGGTGCCGACCAGTGGAACTCGCTGCACGAGCGGCTCGTCGACGCCTGGAAGCGGCAGGCCCGGCTGCTGCCGCCGGGCCCGCTGCACTTCGCGCACTCGGAGGGCGACGAGGCCGGCGAGGACCTGATGACGGTCGCGTACCTGCGCGAGACCGCCCAGCAGGCCGGGCTCGACACCGAGGCGCTCTGTGTGGAGGACATCGGCTGGGACCGGCTGAGCGGACGGTTCGTCGACGACCGGCTCCGCTTCCTCCGCAGCTGCTTCAAGCTCTACCCGTGGGAGTGGCTGACCACGGACCGGTTCGGGCCGCAGGTGCTGGAGACCCTCGACAACGGCGGCGGCTCCGGCACCACCTGCTGGATCGAGCCCGCCTGGAAGATGCTCCTCTCCAACAAGGCGCTCCTCGCGATCCTCTGGGAGCTGTACCCGGGCCACCCGAACCTGCTGCCCGCCTACCTCGACGGCCCGCGCGAGCTGGCCGGGCCCGGCGGCGCGGGGTACGTCTCCAAGCCGCTGCTCGGCCGCGAGGGCGCCGGGGTCGACCTGCACGGGCCCGGCGCCCCGGCGGTCCTGCGCGACGAGCCGTGCTGCTACCAGGAGCTGGCGCCGCTGCCCGACATCGACGGCAACCGGGTGGTGCTCGGGGCCTGGATGGTGGAGGACGAGGCGGCCGGGCTCGGCATCCGGGAATCGGCGGGGCCGGTCACGGACGAGTACGCCCGCTTCCTGCCCCACGTCATCCTCTGACCCTTTTTGAACGGCTCAGGCGCTGAGCACCGTCCGCAGCCGGTCCAGCCCCCAGTCCAGGTCCTCCTTGGAGATCACCAGCGGCGGCGCGATCCGGATGGTCGAGCCGTGCGTGTCCTTCACCAGCACCCGCTCCGCCATCAGCCGCTCCGAGATCTGCCGGCCGGTGCCGAGGGCGGGCGCGATGTCGACGCCCGCCCACAGCCCCCGGCCCCGTACGGTCTCCACCGCACCGCCCCCGGCCAGCAGCCCCAGCTCCCGGTGCAGATGGTCACCCAGCTCGGCGGCCCGCTCCTGGTACTCGCCGGTCCGCAGCATCGCGATCACCTCCAGCGCCACCGCGCACGCCAGCGGGTTCCCGCCGAAGGTGGAGCCGTGCTCGCCGGGCCTGAACACCCCGAGGACCTCCGCCGAGGAGACCACGGCCGACACCGGCACCACGCCGCCGCCGAGCGCCTTGCCGAGCACGTACATGTCCGGCACCACGCCCTCGTGCTCCAGCGCGAACGTCTTCCCGGTACGTCCCAGACCCGACTGGATCTCGTCCGCGACGAAGAGCACGTTCCGCTCCCGCGTCAGCTCCCGCACGCCGGCCAGATATCCGGCCGGCGGCACCAGCACGCCCGCCTCGCCCTGGATCGGCTCGATCAGCACCGCCACGGTGTTCTCCGTCATCGCCTCCCGGAGCGCGGTGAGATCCCCGTACGGCACGATCTCGAACCCCGGGGTGTACGGGCCGTAGTCGGCCCTCGCCTCCGGGTCCGTGGAGAAGCTGATGATCGTCGTCGTGCGGCCGTGGAAGTTGTCCGAGGCCACGATGATCTTCGCCATCCCGTCCGGGACGCCCTTGACCCGGTAGCCCCACTTCCGGGCGGTCTTCACCGCCGTCTCCACCGCCTCCGCGCCGGTGTTCATCGGCAGCACCATCTCCATGCCGCACAGCTCGGCCAGCTCCGTACAGAAGTCGGCGAACCGGTCGTGGTGGAAGGCCCGCGAGGTCAGCGTCACCCGCTCCAGCTGGGCGCGGGCCGCGTCGAGCAGACGGCGGTTGCCGTGGCCGAAGTTGAGCGCCGAGTAGCCGGCGAGCAGATCGAGGTAGCGGCGGCCCTCGACATCGGTCATCCAGGCGCCCTCTGCCGAGGCCACGACGACCGGCAACGGGTGGTAGTTGTGCGCGCTGTGCGCCTCGGCGGAGGCGATGGCGGTTTCCGTGGCGGACACGGGATCTCCGTTCGTCGTACGGCGTGGGCGGGGGTGGTGCCCACTTTGTATCGTCGGTCGCATCCGGCGCGGGGAAACCTTCACTCTCCGGCGCGCCCGCCCGCGTACGCTCCGGCGGCCGGAATGTGTGCTTCGTCTCAGGCGCGCGCTCCCGGGGCGTGAGCGGACCGGCACCCGAGCGGGTGCGCCCCCGCTGCGCCCCGCACCGGCTGCCGGGGATCGCCCCCGCACCTGAGACAATGGGCCCATGGCCTCTGATCGCTCCGCGCTCTCCACCGACCAGCCGCAGACGGGCCGCACCGGCGCGCCCGCCCGGCCCCGTGTGCTCTCCGGGATCCAGCCCACCGCCGGCTCGTTCCACCTCGGCAACTACCTGGGCGCGGTGCGCCAGTGGGTGGCGCTCCAGGAGACGCACGACGCCTTCTACATGGTCGTGGACCTGCACGCGATCACGGTGCCGCAGGACCCCGCCGAGCTGCGCGCCAACACCCGGCTCGCCGTGGCGCAGCTGCTCGCGGCCGGACTGGACCCGGAGCGGTGCACGCTCTTCGTCCAGAGCCATGTGCCCGAGCACGCCCAGCTCGGCTGGGTGATGAACTGCCTCACCGGCTTCGGCGAGGCCTCCCGGATGACGCAGTTCAAGGACAAGTCCGCCAAGCAGGGCGCCGACCGCGCCACCGTCGGCCTCTTCACCTACCCGGTCCTCCAGGTCGCCGACATCCTGCTCTACCAGGCCGACCAGGTCCCGGTGGGCGAGGACCAGCGCCAGCACATCGAGCTGACCCGGGACCTGGCGGAGCGGTTCAACGGCCGGTTCGGGCAGACGTTCACCATCCCGGCGCCGTACATCCTCAAGGAGACGGCGAAGATCTACGACCTCCAGGACCCGGCGGTCAAGATGAGCAAGTCGGCCTCCACGCCGAAGGGCCTCATCAACCTCCTCGACGACCCCAAGGCCACGGTCAAGAAGGTCAAGAGCGCCGTCACCGACACCGACACGGTGATCCGCTTCGACGAGGAGAAGAAGCCGGGCGTCAGCAACCTGCTCACCATCCTCTCCACCCTCTCCGGCAGCACGGTCGAGGCGCTGGAGGACACCTACGCGGGCAAGGGGTACGGGGCGCTGAAGACCGACCTGGCCGAGGCCATGGTGGAATTCGTCACCCCGTTCCAGGTCCGCACCCGGGAATATCTGGACGACCCGGAGACGCTGGACGCCGTCCTGGCCAAGGGAGCGGAGAAGGCCAGAGCCGTCGCCGCCGAGACCCTGGCGCAGACGTACGACCGGATGGGCTTCCTGCCCGCCAAGCACTGAGTCCAAGGACTCTGGCGAGATCACGGCCGAAGGGGCCACACTTGCGGCGGCGGGTCGCGGCGCAAGGCCGGAAATCGACCATCGACGATGGAGGAGAACGACGTGGGGACCGTAACGCTCGGCGTTTCGATCGCGGTCCCGGAGCCCTACGGCAGCCTGCTCCAGGAGCGGCGCGCGAGCTTCGGGGATCCTGCCGCGTACGGCATTCCCACCCATGTCACCCTCATGCCGCCGACCGAGGCGGAGGCGGCCGACCTGCCGGCGATCGAGGCGCACCTCGACCGGATCGCCACGGCCGGCCGCCCCTTCCCGATGCGGCTCTCCGGCACCGGCACGTTCCGGCCGCTCTCGCCGGTGGTCTTCGTCCAGGTGGTGGAGGGCGCCTCGGCCTGCTCCTGGCTCCAGAAGCGGGTCCGGGACGCCTCCGGGCCGCTGGTGCGTGAGCTCCAGTTCCCGTACCACCCGCACGTCACCGTGGCGCACGGCATCTCCGAAGAGGCGATGGACCGGGCGTACGCGGAGCTCGCCGACTACGAGGCGGCCTGGACCTGCGGCTCCTTCGCGCTGTACGAACAGGGTGCCGACGCGGTCTGGCGCAAGCTCCGCGACTTCCCGTTCGGGTCCGGAGGCGGTACCCCCGCCGTCCCGGCCCAGGGCGGCTACTCGGTCGACGCACCGTCGCTGCGCCCCTGATCCCCGGGCCCGGTGATCACACCGGCAGCCGCCGGAACAGCGGCCGCGGCACGTGCCGCAGCGCCGACATCACCACCCGCAGCGAGCCGGGCACCCACACCGTCTCCGAGCGCCGTCGCAGTCCCGTCACGATCGCTCCGGCCACCGCCTCCGGAGTGGTGGCGAACGGCTGCTCCGGCTGTCCGGCCATGGCCCGCGTCCGTACGGTTCCGGGGCGGACGACCAGCACCTGTACGCCGGTGCCCTGGAGCGCGTCCCCGAGCCCCTGCGCGAAGACGTCGAGCCCGGCCTTGCTGGAGCCGTAGATGAAGTCGGCCCGCCGGGCGCGCTCACCGGCCACCGAGGAGAGCACCACCAGCGACCCGTGCCCCTGCGCCTGGAGTGCGCCCGCGCACACCAGCCCGGCCGAGACCGCCCCGGTGTAGTTGGTCTGCGCGACCCGCACGGCGGCCAGCGGCTCCTCCTCGTCGCGGCCCTGGTCCCCGGCGATCCCGAACGCCAGCAGCACCACATCGATGTCGCCCTCCGCGAAGACCTTGCCGAGCACCTCCTCGTGCGTGCCGGGGTCCAGCGCGTCGAAGGCGACCGTACGCACGTCGGCGCCCCGGTCGCGCAGCTCGGCGGCGGCCGTGTCCAGGGCGGGGGAGGGGCGGCCGGCCAGCCAGACCCGGCGGGTGCGCAGGGCGACCAGGCGGCGCGCGGTGGCGAGGGCGATCTCGGAGGTGCCGCCGAGGACGAGCAGGGACTGCGGGGCACCGAAGGCGTCCTTCACGGAACACTCCTGTTCAAGGGGGGTAAGCCAGGTACGTCAGAGGGAGAGCCGGCGCGCCAGATCCGAGCGGAACGCCTCCGTCGGGTCCAGCTCCGCCCGCAGCTCCCGGAACTCCGTGAGGCGCGGGTACATCGAGGCCGCGGTCTCCGGCCGGATCCGCGCGTCCTGCGCCAGGCAGACCCGGCCCCCGGCCGCCGCCACCTCCTCGTCCAGCCCGTCCAGGAAGCGGCCGAGGCCGGGCAGGGTGGCGGGCAGGTCGACGGCGAGCGTCCAGCCGGGCGCGGGGAACGACAGCCAGCCGGGCGACGGGGCGCCGAACCGCCGCAGCTCGGCGCCGAAGGCAGGACAGCGCCGGGCCGCGATCCGCCGCACGACGCGGTGCAGCGTCTCCTCCTGCCCGTACCCGACCGTGAACCGGTAGCGCACGAGCCCGGCGCGGCCGTGCAGCCGGCCGGCGTCGGGGAGGGCGTCCAGCGGGTGGAAGAAGGCGGTGGTGGTGCGGAGCTCGCCGGTCCGTGAGCGGGGCGCACTCCGGTAGCGCACCTCGTTGAGGAGGGCGGCGGAGGTCCGGCCCAGCAGCCCGGCGGGGAGGAGCGGTGCCGTGGGGCGGGGATCCGTGCGCGGGGCGCGCATCGTGCGCCGGGCGTGCGCCGGTGGCACGGAAGGGGGCGCGTGCTCCCCTCGGGTCAGGATGCCGCGTCCGGCGGCCCGGCCCCGGGCGAGGAGGTCGATCCAGGCGGAGGCGTACGGCGTACGGTCGCCGCCGGCCGCCGTGAACCGGGCCAGCAGGTCGTCCAGGTCCACCGCCCGCTCGGTGGAGACGGCGATCAGCGGCGAGGCCACGCGCCGCAGGCGGAGGGTGGCGGAGAGGATCACACCGGTCAGCCCGAGGCCGCCGGTGGTCGCGTCGAAGAGGGCGGTGCCGGGCCTCACCGTACGCACCTCGCCGTCGGCGGTGAGGAGCTCCAGGCTTTCGACGTACCGGGCGAGCGAACCGGCGGCCGGGTGGTCGCGGCCGTCCACGTCGGAGCCGATCGCACCGCCGACCGTGATCCGGCCCGTACCCGGCACGACCGGCGGGAACAGGCCACGCGGCAGCAGGATCCGCTCCAGCCGCTCCAGGGTCACGCCCGCGTCGCAGCGGACCGTCCCGGCCGCCTCGTCCAGTGCGCGGACGCGGTCCAGGCCGGTCATGTCGAGCACCGAGCCGCCCGCGTTCTGCGCCGCGTCACCGGCCGCCCGCCCGAGCCCCCGGGCCAGCGCGCCCCGGGGCCCGCGGCCCCGGACCACGGCAGCCGCTTCCTCGTACGTACGGGGGCGGAACCGTACGGCGGTGGTCGGGGCGGTGCGGCCCCAGCCGGTCAAGGACACCGTGTCGACGGACATGCCCGTGACCGTAGCCCCGGGCGTATCGTCCGCGAAAACCTATTCGTACCTTTTGTTACACCACTCACCGGAACGGGTGAGGGATCGCGGGTCAGCGGCACGGGCGATGGGCCTTCCGGACGCGTCCGGAAGAGCGCCCGGTGCGGCCCGCAGGTTTTCCGGGCCCGGGAGGGTACGCGTAGGTCCATGGACTGGCTCAAGAAACTCCCCGTCGTCGGGCCGCTCGTCTCCCGGCTCATGGAGACGCACGCCTGGCGCTCCTACGAGCGGCTGGAGAAGGTCCACTGGGCCAGGCTCGCCGCCGCGATCACCTTCATCAGCTTCCTGGCACTCTTCCCCCTGATCGCGGTCGGCGCGGCGATCGCGGCCGCGCTGCTGAGCGACGAACAGCTGGACACCATCAAGGACAAGCTCGCCGAGCAGGTGCCGGGCATCTCCGACCAGCTCGGCATCGACACCCTGGTGGCCAACGCGGGCACGGTCGGACTGGTGGCCGGTGCGCTGCTGCTCTTCACGGGTGTCGGCTGGATCGGCTCGATGCGGGAGTGCCTGCGCGCGGTCTGGGAGCTGGACGACGTCCAGGAGGCCAACCCGGTCGTCGCCAAGCTCAAGGACGCCGTGCTGCTGGTCGGCCTCGGCGGCGCGGCGCTCGCCACCCTGGCGGTCTCCACCGTCGGCACGACGGCCGTCGGCTGGACCGCCGACCAGCTCGGCATCCCCGAGGGCGGCGCGGGCGGCATCCTGCTCCGGCTGGCGGCCCTGGTGGTCGCGGTCCTCGCCGACTTCCTGCTGATCCTCTACCTGCTGACGCTGCTGCCCGGCGTCGAGCCGCCCCGGCGCCGGCTGGTGGTCGCGGCGCTGATCGGCGCGGTCGGCTTCGAGCTGCTCAAGCTGCTGCTCGGCAGCTATATGAAGGGGGTCGCGGGCAAGAGCATGTACGGCGCGTTCGGCGTCCCGATCGCGCTGATGCTGTGGATCAACTTCTCCGCGAAGCTGCTGCTGTTCTGCGCCGCCTGGACCGCGACCGGCTCCAAGGCGGAGGAACTGGGCGACGGCGGGGGCGACGAGGACGCGAAGGCGGAGCCGGAGGCCGCTCAGGAGGCCGGCGGCTCCACCCGGGCCTCCTGAGCCGGTCCCGCGTCAGTCCTGCGGCGGGCGGCGGCTCAGCCCCGGCACCGGCCAGCGCCGGTTGACCAGGAACACCCCGCCCGCCAGGACCACCAGCACGCCGCCGACGACCGCCAGGGCGATACCGGCCCCGCCGGACTCCTGCCCCGCGGTCGCGGCGTGCGCGGCCTTCGCCTGGCCGCCGGAGCCCTGGTCCGCCCCGGCCGCCGGCTGCACGTCCTTGCCGCCGTTCACGCTCCCGGTGTCCAGCGACCTCGGCGGCACCAGCTGGCCGACCGGGGTCACCTTGCCGCTCGCGGCGAAGCCCCAGTCGAGCAGGTGGGCGGCCTCCTTGTAGACGGCGTGGCTCTCCTCCGCCGACGGGTTCATGACCGTGACCAGCAGCACCCGGCCGTTGCGCTCGGCGACCCCGGTGAACGTGGAGCCCGCGTGGGTCGTGTAGCCGTTCTTGACGCCCGCGATGCCCTTGTACGGGTCGACGCCGATGTCCCCGGTGATCAGCCGGTTGGTGTTCTGGATCTCGAAGCTCTCGCGCTTCTTCCCCTTCTTCTTCTGACCGGGGAAGTCGGCGGAGGCCGTGGCCGCGTACTCGCGGAAGTCCTTCTTCTGCATGCCGCTGCGGGCGATCAGCGTCAGGTCGTAGGCGCTGGAGACCTGGCCCGGCGCGTCGTACCCGTCCGGCGAGACCACCGTCGTGTCCAGCGCCTGGAGCTCCTCGGCGTGCTTCTGCATCGCGGCCACCGTCTTCGGGACGCCGCCGTACATCTCCGAGAGCACGTGCACCGCGTCGTTGCCCGACCGCAGGAAGACGCCGAGCCACAGGTCGTGGACCGAGTACGTGTGGTCCTCCTTGATGCCCACCAGACTGCTGCCCTCGCCGACCCCCGCCAGGTCGCTCTCCCTCACCGTGTGGGTCAGGGAGGTGGGCTGGAGCGCGGGCAGCACCGTGTCCGCGAACAGCATCTTCAGGGTGGAGGCGGGCGGCAGCCGCCAGTGAGCGTTGTGCGCCGCCAGGATGTCGCCGCTCTCCGCGTCCGCGACGACCCATGAGCGGCCGGACAGCTTCTTCGGCAGCACCGGGGCGCCGGGGCCCAGATTCACCTGGTCACCCGTCTTGGCGAGCTGCTCCCCGCCCAGGCTCGACATCGTGCTCGGCGGCTTGGGCTGCTTGTCGTCCTTCTTGTCCTTGTCGGCCGCGTGCGCGGGAGTGAGGGCAAGACTCGACAGCAGGGCGGCGGAGATGACCGTTGAAGCGATCTTTTTCAGAGCAGGCACGGTCGAAAAAGTACAGGGCGAAGATGTGGATGAGGACCCGGACCGGCTGACCCGCCGGAGCAGTGGCCGGGACTGCCCCTTTCGGACGCCACCCCGGGCGAGGGCCCCGGAGGGCGGTGGCGATACTGGACCCATGAAGCTCAGCCGCCCCGCCTCCTGGTTCCTGCTCGTCTTCGGGGTGTGGAGCTGGTTCATCTGGATCTCTTTCGTCAAGAACCTGTGGCAGGACGGCAGCGGGCTCGCGTTCGACGACGCGGGTGAGCCGACCGGGTACTTCTGGGTGCACCTGCTGCTCGCCATCACGTCCTTTCTTCTGGGGACGGTGGTCGGTGCGATCGGGTTGCGTGGCGTCCGGGCTTTGCGCGACGAGCGCGCACGATGAGAAGAACGTAGGTAGGCACGGATGGCAGCAGTGATCTTCGTCCTGGTGGCGCTCGTGGTGCTGGCGTTGCTCGCGACCGTGCACCGCTATGTGTGGCGCCGGTTCGTCGGTGACACGACGGCACCCGGCAGCACGCTGCGCAAGGTGGGCACCGTCGCCGCCTTCGTGCTGCCGCTCCTGAGCGTCGGAGCCATGACCTCCGGCCGGATGGGCGCGCCCTTCTGGCTCCAGCAGGTGCTGGCCTGGCCCGGGTTCCTGTGGCTGGCCTGCCTGATGTACCTGACGCTCGCCCTGCTGGTCGGCGAGGTCGTCCGCCCGCTCCTGACCCGTGTGCTCGCCCGGCGCGACGCGGCGGCCGCCGCGGGGACCGCCGTGGCGCCGCCCCAGGAGGCCGTGGCGACGACGGCGAGCGGAAGCCACATCCGTACCGAAGAACTCGTCCCGGCAGGCCAGGACACCGCCACCACCTCGGCCGATCCGGCGCCCACGCCCACTCCGCCCGCCGACCCGGCACCGGCCGGCCCCACGCCCACCTCCGCGATCGCCCTCCCCTCCCGCCGCCTCTTCGTCTCCCGGGTCGTCGGCGGTGCCGCGGCCGCCGCCGGGCTCGCCACCGTCGGGTACGGGACGGCCAACGTGCTGCGCGGGCCGAGCGTCAAGCGCGTCACCGTGCCGCTGGCCAAACTGCCGCGCGCGGCCCACGGCTTCCGGATCGCCGTGGTCAGCGACATCCACATCGGCCCGATCCTCGGCCGCGCCCACACCCGGCGCATCGTCGACACGATCAACTCCACCTCGCCCGACCTGGTCGCCGTCGTCGGCGACCTCGTCGACGGCTCCGTGGCCGACCTCGGCTCCGCCGCCGAACCGCTGGCCGGGCTCCGCGCACCGCACGGCAGCTTCTTCGTCACCGGCAACCACGAGTACTTCTCCGGCGCCGAGCAGTGGGTGGACCACGTCCGCGAGCTGGGGCTGATCCCGCTGGAGAACGCCCGGGTGGAGATGGGCGGGTTCGACCTCGCCGGGGTCAACGACATCGCCGGCGAGACCGAGGGCCAGGGCCCCGACTTCGTCCGCGCGCTCGGCGACCGGGACCGCTCCCGGGCCGCCGTCCTCCTCGCGCACCAGCCCGTCGTCATCCACGACGCCGTCGAGCACGGCGTCGACCTCCAGCTCTCCGGCCACACCCACGGCGGCCAGCTCTGGCCGGGCAACTACCTCGCCGAACTCGCCAACCCGACCGTCGCCGGGCTCGAACAGTACGGCGACACGCAGCTGTTCGTCTCGCGCGGCGCGGGCGCCTGGGGCCCGCCGGTACGGGTGGGTGCTCCGGCCGACATCACCGTCGTCGAACTCGCCTCGCGCCAGGCCTGAATCCCGGCTTCCGCCTCTGCGGGCGTTGCGGTTGCGATCATGCGATCTTCAACTAAACCGAACCGTAACGTCACGCTCCGCTACGTGAATCCGCAGGTGAGAGGCGGGAAACAGCCTTTTCGGACACGCCGAGTCGAACGTGTCCAACAAAAGGCTGTGAGTGCCCCATTTACTCTTCCAGATGTGAAAATCGTGTGATTGGGTAAGCGCGAACGTGCGGCAGTGTGCGTGTCTGAGCGCAACTGCCGTGGTGGGGCTGGTAAGGGAGAGCACGGCAATGCGGTCGGTCCGGGTACGGATTCTCGCGATTTTCGCGGTTTTGGTCATCGCAGGCGTCGGCGCCTGGCAACTGCTCCCCTCAGGGGAGGGGAAGACCGACGCGATCACGGTCGGGACATCGGACATCGTGACCTCGCTGGACCCGGCCGGCGCGTACGACGCGGGTTCCTGGGCGATCTACAGCAACATCTACCAGTCGCTGATGACCTTCAAGCCCGGCGCCATCGTGCCGGAGCCGGACGCGGCGGAGAGCTGCGCGTTCGTGGGCCAGAAGCTCCAGACGTACCAGTGCAAGCTCCGTGACGACCTGACGTTCTCCAACGGCCGGAAGATCACCGCCAAGGACGTCAAGCACTCCTTCGACCGGATCTTCGCGATCAAGTCGGACGTCGGCCCCTCGGGCCTCTTCCCGACGCTCGACACGGTCTCCACCGAGGGCCGCACGATCACGTTCAACCTGTCCGGCAAGGACGCGACCTTCCCGCAGAAGCTCGCCACCGGCGCGGCGGCGATCGTCGACTCGACCAAGTACCCCAAGGACGAGCTCCGCAAGGGCAACCAGGTCGACGGCTCCGGACCGTACGTCCTCAAGTCGTACGAGCCGAACGCCCGCGCCGAGCTGGTGCCGAACCTCAAGTACAAGGGCGCGCTCAAGAAGATCGGCGAAGCGGTCGACATCCGCTACTTCACCGCGTCCGAGGACCTGCTGGCGGCCTGGAACAGCGGCGACGTCGACATCGCCCACCGCCAGCTGCCGTCCTCCAAGCTCGCGGAGCTGGACGAGGGCGACCCGGAGCTGCGCGTGACCGAGGCGGCCAGCGCCGAGATCCGCAACATCATCTTCAACACCCGCAAGGACTCGCCGTTCGGCGAGAAGAAGGTCCGCCAGGCCGTCGCCGCGCTCCTGGACCGAGGCCCGCTGGTCAGCAAGGTCTACCAGGGCACGGTCGAGCCGCTGTACTCGCTGATCCCCACCGGCTACATCGGGCACAGCACCCCCTTCTTCGACGCCTACCCGTCCTCCGACCCCAAGCGCGCCAAGAAGCTCCTCGACGAGGCAGGCATCCAGACGCCGGTGGCCGTCAACTTCGCCTACCGCGAAGGCGACATGTACACCAAGGAGACCGCCGAGCTCCGGCGCCAGCTGGAGAAGGACGGCCTCTTCGAGGTCTCGGTCAAGGCCGTCGAGTGGACGCGGTACCAGAAGGGGTACGCGGCCGGTGAGTACGACATGTACACCGTCGGCTGGTTCCCCGACTTCCCGGACCCCGACACCTTCAGCCAGCCGCTCGTCGGCACCGGAAACGTCCTGCACAGCGGCTACTCCAGCAAGAAGATGGACCGGCTGATCGCCGCCACGCAGCAGTTCAGCGACCGCGGCCGCACCTCCAACGACTTCAAGGAGATGCAGAAGCTGGTCGGCGAGGACGTACCGCTGCTGCCGCTCTGGCAGAAGAAGGACTACGTCGTCGCCAAGACGGACGTCGCCGGCTCCCAGTACCTCTCCGACGGCACCGGCTTCTGGCGCCTGTGGGAGCTCAGCTGGATCTGACGCACCCGCCCGGGGCGGCCGGTCAGCCGGCCGCCCCGGGCCGCGTCCCGTCCGCGGCGGCGGAGGCCTTGGCCTCACCGCCCGGCATGAACTCCACCAGCAACGCGTGGACCTGCCGTACGAGCGGTCGCAGCACCCGGAAGCGGGAGAGCCCGATCGCGCGTGCGGCGATCGGCGCGGTGCGCTCGACGAGCCGTCGGCTGCGCTCGGCGCCCGGTGAGCGGTCGTACACCCAGAACAGCACCAGCCCCATCTGCATCAGCCAGAGCAACTCGGGGAGCAGCGGCGCCAGTTCGGGATCACTCTTGGTGTCAGAACCGGCGAGGGCCTGGCGGTGGATGGCGATCGCCGCATCGCGGGCCGCCACCGAGTCGTCGGAGAACGGCGAGAGCGGACTGTCCGGGTCGGCCGCGTTCTTGAAGAACTGGGCGGCGAACCGGTGGTAGGGCTCCGCCACCTCCAGCCAGACCAGCAGTACGCCCCGGATCCGCCCGGCCAGCTCCGCCTCGTCCGCCAGGACGGGCCGCACCGCCGCCGCGTGTTCACCGGCGATGCGGTCGTAGAAGCCCTGGACCAGGTGCTCCTTGGAGGAGAAGTAGTAGTAGGCGTTCCCGGTGGAGACGCCCGCCTCCTGGGCGATGGCCCGCATCGTCGTCTTGTCGTAGCCACGCTCGGCGAAGAGCCGGAGCGCCGTTTCGAGAATCAGCGTGCGGGTCTGCTCGCTCTTCGCCGCCTTGCCGGCCGGGACGGTCTTGGCCGCCTTGGCGGGCTTCGCGGCCCCGTTCTCCTGCACGTTCTTCTCTTCCTTCACCACGGGCCCAAGGTTAGCGGGGAGCCCACTGAGCACCCGGCGGCACCGGGCACGCCTGGCCCGGACCGCAGCGCGGAGCCGTTGCCGCCCGGTATCTCGCGGCGGCGAGCACGGTCCCCCGGGCGAACGGCGCTCCGGCCGGCGTGGTCAGCCAGTGGGCCTTGGAACGGTACTTCGCCAGCGCCCAGAGGCAGACGATCCAGGCGGAGGTCCCCCGGTAGACCTGCCCGAGGTCGCCGACCACGGTGATCTCCTCGTACGTGGAGACCGGATCCAGCTCCGGGAACCGCCGCCGCGCCTCGGCCGATCCGGCCGGTACGAGGTCCAGCGGGACGAGCTGGCGCTGGCGGCCGAGCCAGTGCCGCAGGTGCGTGCAGAGCGGGCACCGCGCGTCGTAGAGGACGGTGAGCCGGCGGACCGGAGCGGCGGCTGTCACCGGGCTCACTGCCCCGGCGTCGGCGCGGGCGCTGCCCACGGGCCCGGCGCCCCCGGCCTGGTCCAGCCCTGCGGCGGTACGGGCGGGGTCTGCTCGCGCTCCAGTGCGCTGCGGCGCCGGATGCGGCTGAGCACGTACACATTGCCCAGGTGCATCACGCCGAGCACCAGCAGGACCACGCCGACCTTCACCGAGAGCGCCTCGAAGAGCTCGCGGGCGTCGGCGACCCCGTCGGCGTTCTTGAGGTAGAGCGTGACGAAGCCGAGGTTGACCAGGTAGAAGCCGACCACG
Source organism: Streptomyces sp. NPDC101178 (assembly GCF_044767965.1). Lineage (NCBI taxonomy): Bacteria > Bacillati > Actinomycetota > Actinomycetes > Kitasatosporales > Streptomycetaceae > Streptomyces > Streptomyces sp. NPDC101178. The sequence goes on along the minus strand of NZ_JBIWOZ010000005.1, from coordinate 27,484 downwards.
AGCAGGTGGTTGACGGCTTCGGCGAGCTTCTCGTTGCCGTGCAGCACGTCGGCGAGGAAGACCCTGCCGTTACGGCTGAGGGTGCGGGCGACCCAGACGGTGAGCGCCACGCTGATCAGCAGGTAGAGGACGTACGCGACCACGGTGAGGTCCATGCCCGACTCCTTTGAACGTGTTCAAAACTACTCTCGGGCATGACTGTAGCCCCCTTCTTGAACATGTTCAAGAAGGGGGCTACAGGGTGTCCGTCAGAGCGCCTTGAGGAGCGGCGCGGGCTCTTCCACCGGCTCCGGCGGCTCGGTCAGCGCGTCCGCGATCTCCGCGCGCAGCGCCTCACCGCGCAGCGGCACCGCCTCCGCCAGCATCTCGGCCCACCCCTCCACCGAGGAGTCCACCGCCTCCCGGAACCCCCGATCGACCGGCCTCCGCGCGAAGGCCAGCGCCACCCCGGCGACCGGCCGCAGCAGCCACCGCCCGCGCACGGTCAGCACGACGGAGACCTGCCAGGAGCCGTCCTCGGCCGGGCGCGGGGTCACCGTCAGACGGGCCTCGGCCAGCCGGTGCACCGCCCGGCCGACGACCGGCGCGCGGGCCGCCGGAGGCGCCGAGAGCGGCTGGTCCAGCGCCGCCCACCAGGCGCGCAGGTCGACCTTGGCGCGGCCCGAGAAGCGGTACAGCGAACCGCCCTGCGGGTTGTGCCCGTCGAGAGACACCTCCAGCTCCCTGGGCGTCCGGGGCTCGCGCACCCGCACGCCCACCCGCATGGACATGCCCTCCTCCGCCACCAGGCTCTCCAGCTCGACGGTCCGGGAGGGCCGCCACTCCCGCAGGACGGTGGCCTCCGGGGCGCCGTCCCGGTCCGTCCCGGGTATCTCCCCGTACCGCGCCCCCGACTCCAGATGACGCCCCTTCAGCAGCCGGAGGCCGTGGATCGGGCGGCCGTCGGGCAGCAGGATCGCGCCGTCCCGCTCCCGGGAGGCGTCGAAGAGGTCCACCACATGGCCGGCGGCCTCCTCGAACCAGTGGCGGTCCAGCGCGGCGACGGTGACGGTGTGCTCGAAACGTGCCATGACGCCGGGCCGCCGCTCAGGCGCTCATCGAGCGGGCCTGGTTGACCTGGCCCATCACGGCGGGAAAGGTGTGCGGGCCCATCGCCGGGATCATCGTGCCGTGGTGGCGGCCGCCGCTGGTGACGGTCACCTGCACGAAGCCCACGGTCCGCTTCTCCTTCATCAGCAGGAAGAGCAGGCCGATCAGGCAGAACAGCGCGAAGACGATCGCCAGCACGATCGCGTGCGCCGGGATCTTCTCCTCCGTGCGCGACATGTCGGTGGCCGTCCAGACCGCGCCCCGGAGCGGCATCGTCCCCGACGGCGTGACGATCGCGTCGCTCATGACGGTGATGTCGCCGATCGACAGCACCGGGACACCACCCTGACCCGGCACCCCCTGGGCCACGGGCAGGTACTGGCCCGGCATCGTCGGCCGGCCCGGATACGGATACCCGTACCCCGGCCCCGGCTCGGTCGCCGACTCGGGGAGCGGCTGCGGATAGCCGTACGCGGGCGTGGCACCCGGCGGCGGATACCCGTACGCCTGGCCGTCGGCCACCGTCGGCGGGTGGCCGGGGTGCTGCTGATGGCCGGAGTGCTGTGGGTGTCCGGGCTGCTGCTGGGGAGGACCCCACTTGTACGCGTCGCCCGCGTACGGATTCGGCTCGCTCATGGGGATCCCCGTTCTCTGCGCGGCTTTCAGCTCCGCACGACCGTACCGCCCATATCGCCCGGACGCAGCAACGGGCCCCGCCCGCCGAGGTCATGACGACGACGGCGGACGGGGCCCGTGAAGGCGGTGCGCCGGGATGCGCGCGGGGATCAGAAGCGACGCGTGATGAGCGCGCGCTTGACCTCCTGGATCGCCTTGGTGACCTCGATGCCACGCGGGCAGGCGTCCGTGCAGTTGAACGTCGTACGGCAACGCCACACGCCGTCACGGTCGTTGAGGATCTCCAGCCGCTGCTCGCCGCCCTCGTCGCGCGAGTCGAAGATGAAGCGGTGCGCGTTGACGATCGCCGCCGGGCCGAAGTACTGGCCGTCGTTCCAGAACACCGGGCACGAGGACGTGCACGCGGCGCACAGGATGCACTTGGTGGTGTCGTCGAACCGCTCGCGGTCCTCGGGGGACTGCAGACGCTCGCGGGTCGGCTCGTTCCCCTTGGTGATGAGGAAGGGCATGACGTCGTGGTACGCCTGGAAGAACGGGTCCATGTCGACCACGAGGTCCTTGAGGACCGTGAGGCCCTTGATGGCCTCCACCATGATCGGCTTGTCCGGGTTGATGTCCTTGATCAGCGTCTTGCAGGCGAGCCTGTTCTTGCCGTTGATCCGCATCGCGTCGGAACCGCAGATGCCGTGCGCGCAGGAACGGCGGAACGTCAGGGTTCCGTCGAGCTCCCACTTGATCTTGTGAAGGGCGTCGAGGACACGCTCCTTCGGGTCGATCTCGATCTGGAAGTCCTGCCACTGGACCTCGTCCGACACCTCGGGGTTGAAGCGGCGGATCCGGAACGTGGCCGTGATGAACGGCGAGTCGGCGAAGCCGGCCTCGGCGTTGCCGGTCTTGTCCAGGGTGGGGGTAGCCATCAGTACTTACGCTCCATCGGCTGGTAGCGGGTCGTCACGACCGGCTTGTAGTCGAGCCGGATCGACTCGGCGCCGTCGGCGGCCACCTCGCGGTACGCCATGGTGTGGCGCATGAAGTTGACGTCGTCGCGGTTGGGGTAGTCCTCGCGGTAGTGACCGCCGCGGGACTCCTTGCGGGCGAGCGCCGAGGTCGCCATGACCTCGGCCAGGTCGAGCAGGTTGCCCAGCTCGATGGCCTCCAGCAGGTCGGTGTTGAACCGCTTGCCCTTGTCCTGGATGGACACGTTGAGGTACCGCTCGCGCAGCTCGGCGATCTTCTCGACCGCCGTCTTGATGGTCTGCTCGGTGCGGAACACCATCACGTTGGCGTCCATGCACTCCTGCAGCTCCGTGCGCAGGGCGGCGACCCGTTCGGTGCCGGTGGAGTTGCGGAGCCGCTCCACCTGGTCGGCGACGAGCTGGGCCGGGTTCTCGGGAAGCTCGACGAAGTCGCTCTTCGCCGCGTACTCGGCGGCCGCGATGCCGGAGCGCTTGCCGAAGACGTTGATGTCGAGCAGCGAGTTGGTGCCCAGGCGGTTGGCGCCGTGCACGGAGACACAGGCGACCTCGCCGGCGGCGTACAGGCCCGGGACGACGGTGGTGTTGTCGGCCAGCACCTCGCCCTCGACGTTGGTCGGGATGCCGCCCATGGCGTAGTGCGCGGTCGGCTGGATCGGGATCGGGTCCGTGTAGGGCTCGATGCCGAGGTACGTCCGCGCGAACTCGGTGATGTCCGGGAGCTTGGCGTCCAGCTGCTCCGGCGGCAGGTGGGTCAGGTCCAGGTAGACGTGGTCACCGGCGGGACCGCAGCCGCGGCCCTCACGGATCTCCGTGTAGATGGAGCGGGACACGACGTCACGGGAGGCGAGGTCCTTCATGACGGGCGCGTACTTCTCCATGAAGCGCTCGCCGTCCTTGTTGCGGAGGATGCCGCCCTCACCACGGGCGCCCTCCGTCAGCAGGATGCCCATGCGCCAGATGCCCGTCGGGTGGAACTGGAAGAACTCCATGTCCTCCAGCGGCAGACCGCGCCGGTAGCAGGCGGCCTGGCCGTCACCGGTCAGGGTGTGCGCGTTCGACGTCACCTTGAAGAACTTGCCGGTGCCGCCGGAGGCGTAGATGACCGACTTCGCCTGGAAGACGTGGATCTCGCCGGTCGCCAGCTCGTACGCGACGACGCCGGCGGACTTCTTGACCCCGTCGACCTCGGTGATCAGCTGGTCCAGGACGTAGAACTCGTTGAAGAACTCCACGCCCTCCTTGACGCAGTTCTGGTACAGCGTCTGGAGGATCATGTGGCCGGTGCGGTCGCCCGAGTAGCAGGCGCGACGGACCGGGGCCTCGCCATGGCTTCGGGTGTGACCACCGAAGCGGCGCTGGTCGATCCTGCCCTCGGGCGTGCGGCCGAACGGCAGGCCCATCTTCTCCAGGTCGAGGACGGCGTCGATGGCCTCCTTCGCGAGGATCTCGGCGGCGTCCTGGTCGACCAGGTAGTCACCGCCCTTGATCGTGTCGAAGGTGTGCCACTCCCAGTTGTCCTCCTCCACGTTGGCCAGCGCGGCGGCCATGCCGCCCTGCGCGGCGCCCGTGTGGGAGCGGGTGGGGTAGAGCTTCGTCAGCACGGCGGTACGGCTGCGCTTGGTCGACTCGATGGCCGCGCGCATGCCGGCGCCGCCGGCGCCGACGATGACGGTGTCGTACTTGTGGATCTGCATGGTTTTCCTCTGGTCCCTCTGTCCCGGCGCCTAGCGGATGTTCGGGTCGAAGGTGAAGATCACCAGCGTGCCCAGCAGGACGGTGAACACCGTGGCGGTGTACAGGAGCATCTTCAGCCAGAAGCGGGTCCTGTCCCGTTCGGCGTAGTCGTTGATGACCGTGCGCAGGCCGTTGCCGCCGTGGAGCATGGCGAGCCACAGCATGATGAGGTCCCAGGCCTGCCAGAACGGCGAGGCCCAGCGACCCGCCACGAAGGCGAAGCCGATCTTGGAGACGCCGCCGTCGAGCACCAGCTGGATCAGCAGGTGGCCGATGACGAGGACGGTCAGGAGGATGCCCGACAGGCGCATGAAGAGCCAGGCGTACATCTCGAAGTTGGTGCGCGATCCCTTGGGCGTCTTGCCGGTCCGCTTGCGCGGCGGCTCGATCACCGGGGCCGGGTTGTCGACGTCGTAGAGGCTCACGCTCTCCACGTCGCCGATCGCGGCTGCGGAAGAAGTCTCGCTGGACATGGGCCTCAGCTCCCGAAGACGTCGCGTACGGCGTGACCGAGGACGGGGTACAGGGCCCCGACCATCAGCACGATCCAGATGCCCATCACGGTCCAGAGCATCTGCTTCTGGAGTCGCGGGCCCTTGGCCCAGAAGTCCACGGCGATGATCCGGAGACCGTTCAGCGCGTGGAAGAGAATCGCGGCCACGAGGCCGTATTCGAGGAGCGCGACGATCGGCGTCTTGTACGTGGCCACGACTTCGTCGTAGGCCTCGGGGGAGACGCGGACGAGAGCGGTGTCCAGGACATGTACGAACAGGAAGAAGAAAATGAGGACACCGGTGACTCGATGAGCCACCCAGGACCACATGCCTTCCCGGCCGCGGTACAGCGTTCCAGCCGGCACGGAAGAACCCTCCGGGAGCGGGGATTGGGGTCGGCCGGCTTGACTGTCGGTCTGACCCGGCCGGGTACGGTCCACCGGCCCCGGCCATCGTAGCGACGCATTGTCGGTTCGTTCGCGCCGGGGCCTCTGGTGTGATCAAAGTGGCAATCAAACAGGCACGTACGGGCTAGGGGGTGTCTTGCCGATCATGGCGGGCTCGATCGGCAGGACGCCCCCTGGAACGGGCCCTTCACGGGCGGCCTGCCCGCCGCCCGGGTGACCGGCTCCGGGTCACCTGCTCCCGGTCACCGGCTCCGGATCACCAGCCCTCGGTGACCAGCTCGACCAGTCGGCTCCGGGCGAGTCGCCGCAGTTCGTCGGCGGTGACGGCCCGCTCCTCGTCCACCTCGTGGGCCAGCCGGACCCGGATGGAGGCCAGGACCTGGTCCACCGCCTGCGAGGGCGGGCAGGCGTCGAGGCAGATCACGAAGGAATGGCCGAATCTGCTCTCGTACGCCGCGTGCGCGGCCCGCAGCGCCAGGTGCGCGGCGCGTGGCGCGTCGTGGTGCAGGCAGGGGGCGGGCTCGGCGGCGAGCGCCTCCGCGATGTCCCGGGGCGCCAGGTCGTACCCCGCCTCGTCGGAGGCGGCCAGCAGGGACGCCAGGTCGTGGAAGGGCCGGTGGGCGGCCATCCGGTGGGCCCAGCGCCCGCTGCCGCAGCACTCCAGGAGCGCGGCCTCCGCGGTGGTGAACGGTGCCTCGTTGAACCGGGCGAGACCGGCCGCCAGGGTGGCGGGGGACGCTCCGGCTCCGCCGCTGACCTGCGGCGGGCGGCGGAGCTGCACGGGTATGGCGGAGGACCCGGCCGGGGGCGCGGACTGCTCGGGCAGGCCGGCGGGGGACTCGCTGGACCTGGACAGCGTGGACTCCTCGATCAATGACATCTGTGCCACGGAAGACGGGCAGGAGGGCAACGAGGTTGCCCGACGGGGGCGTACGCGAGGTGAAACCGGGACGGACACGGGGTGGAAGTGTGACGGTCCCGGGTGGAAGCGAAGATGTTCCCGGGGTGGAAGTGAAGAGAGAGACGAATGTGCAGCAACGCTAGCGAGATCTGTCGGGGGCCGTCCGGGGGAACGGCCAAAAATCACCCGAACGGGAGAGTTACGGAACGTTTGACGGCCGCCTGACCTGCGAGATCTGGCGTTCTGTACGCTCCGCGATCGTCCTCGGTGAGCGGATCGCCGCCACAAATGTCAACCTTTCAGCCTATTCGCTTACCCGGCTCACCCCCCGACCGTTCGCCCTCCACATCCCCCCACTGGCTCCTACTCCGGAGGAATCTGACCGATGTCGCCCTCGCGTGGTGCCCTCGTCACCGGCGCGGCTGTCACGGCCGCGGCCGCCGTCGTCCTCACCGTCGTCGTCTGGCCGGAAGGCTCCGGCAGCCACCCCTCCCGTGACGCGGCCTCACCGTCCGGGACCTCCGCCACCGCGGCCGCCCCGTCGCCGTCCCGCAGCTACCCGCTCTCCACCACCCCGAGCACGATCCCGGCGGTCCGCGAGCACGCCGCCGCGCGCGGTCCCGGCTGGCAGCCGGGCAAGGACAGCTCGATCGTCATAGCCAAGGGCAGCCAGGTGCTCGCCGACGAGGCCGAGCTGCTCGCCAAGGAGCTGAAGCTCCCCTACCGGGGAGCGGAGGCGCCGCGCGAGGGGGACGTCGAGCTGGCGCTCGGCGCGAAGGACCAGGGGCCGGCCGAGTCGTACACGCTCACCGTCCGCGACCGGAAGGTGAGGATCACCGGACCCGACGAGTCGGGCGTCTTCTACGGCACCCGGACCCTCAAGCAGTCGCTCAAGGCCGACAGGACGGTCCCGGAAGGCGTCGTCAACGACCGGCCGGACCGGCCGCAGCGCGGGCTGAACCTCGACATCGCCCGCAAGCACTACAGCGCGGAGTGGATCGAGGACCGCATACGGGAGATGGGCGACCTCAAGCTCAACCAGCTCGGCCTGCACTTCTCCGACGACCAGGCGTTCCGGATCGAGTCGAAGACCCATCCCGAGGTGGTCTCGGAGGAGGCCCTCACCCAGGGCGAGGTCCGCCGTATCGTCGGCCTCGCCAACAGCCTGCACATCGAGGTCGTCCCCGAGATCGACTCGCCCGGACACCTCGGCGCGGTGCTGCGCGCCCACCCCGACCTCCAGCTCCGCAACACCCAGGGCCGCCAGTCGCCGGGGTCCATCGACATCTCGAAGCCGGGTGCGGCGAAGCTGATCGACGAGCTGCTCGACGAGTACACCGACCTGTTCCCCGGGAAGTACTGGCACCTGGGCGCCGACGAGTACCAGGCGCTGATGGTCGGCGACCCGGCCGCCTCGTACCCGCAGCTCCAGCGGGCCGCCGAGCAGAAGCACGGCTCCGGCGCCACCATCGAGGACCTCGCCACCGGCTGGCTGAACGACCGGGCCGAGGTGGTCGAGCCCAAGGGCCGCACCGCCAAGGCGTGGAACGACGGCCTCTTCCGGGACTCGAAGGTCAAGGCGGCCAAGAACATCGAGATCGAGTACTGGACCGGCAAGGAGATCGGCGCCCGGCCGCCGCAGGAGTACCTCGCCGAGGGCTACAAGATGCTCAACCTCAACGACGAGTTCCTGTACTACGTGCTCGGCGAGCCGAACGAGTTCGTCTACCCGACCGGCAAGCGGATCTACGAGCAGTGGACGCCGATGGTCCTGCGCGGCACCGAACCGGTGGCGCAGCGCTACTCGCCGCAGATCCTCGGCGGCCGGTTCGCGGTCTGGGGCGACCTGCCGAACGCGCAGACGACCCAGCAGGTGGCCGACGGCATCAGGATGCCGCTCGTCGCGACCTCGCAGAAGCTGTGGGACCCGCGGAAGCCGGAGCTGACCTGGGCGCAGTTCCAGGAGCTGGCGGGCCGGACGGGCAGCGCGGGCTGACGGAACCCGGGCCGCCGGCGGGCCGTGCGCCCCGGCACCCGGCCGCCGCTGCCCGACCGCCTGGCACCCGCAACGACCGGCCCCGGCGGTCCCGGGCGCGCACCGCTGACAGCCGCTCAGAAGTGACGCTTTTCGGCCAATCGGCGCAGTACGCGGTAGACCGAGGGAGACGTCGATGAGTCTGCTGGAACTGATCGAACGCGCCGACGAGCGAGCGCTCGCCGCCACTGCCGTGGCCTGCCTGGACCGGTGCCTGCCGCTGCTGGCGGGCCCGGCCGGGACCGAGCCGCTGCGGCCGCTCTGGGCGAGCTGCGAGGACGGGCGGGAATGGGCCATCCGCCTCGCGGCCGTCCGTACGGCGATGGACGACGAGGCCGTCAGTGACGGCCCGGCCGCACGGGTGCGCGCGATGCTGGGGGCCGCGCCCTCCGACTTCGCTCCCGCGCCGCTACGGGAGTGGGCCGACGCCTGCTCGCTGGTCGCGCTGGAGATCCACGGCCGCTTCGACGTCCCGGACGGGGAGGTCCCGGTGAACGGGGCCGACCTCCTGAAGGCCGCACGTGACGGGCAGCCGACCGAAGCCGGGCCGCTGGTGGCGGGGGAGCTGGAGCGCCAGATCCGGATCCTGGAGATCCTCGCGGAGACGACCGGCACGGCGGGCAGCGGGGCCGGGGTGCGCGAGGCCCTGGACCTGTCGACGGAGGGGCGCCGGGTGCTGCGCGCGGTGATGTCGCGCCGGGCCCGCGTCCGGGGCTGACGGCGGGAGCGGCTCTTTCGGCGTTCCGGGGCGGCCGCGCCCCGGAACAGCACGGCGAAAAGGCGTCCCGGTTCCGTCGGCCGCGGTGCCTCCGTTCTCGGAACGGATTCACCCTTGAACAGTTCAGAGTGCTGTGCTTGGCTCTTTTCCCAAGGGCGGTCGGGGGCGTGTTGCCCGTCGGGTTCGCCGGGAATTCAAGGGAATTCAGGGGGCATGTCATGGGGCGTTCGGTTCTCGTCACCGGGGGAAATCGGGGAATAGGGAGGGCGATAGCGCTTTCCTTCGCCGAGGCGGGGGACCGGGTCGCCGTCACTCATCGGTCGGGCACACCGCCGCAGGGGGTTCTCGGGGTCCCGTGCGATGTCACGGACACCGACCAGGTGGACCAGGCGTTTCAGCGGGTGGAGGAGGAGCACGGGCCTGTCGAGGTGCTCGTGGCCAATGCCGGCATCACTCGGGACAAACTGCTGGCCGTGATGCGCGACGACGATTTCTCCTCCGTCTACGACACCAATGTGGGTGGCGCCTTCCGGGTTTCCCGTCGCGCCCTGTATCCGATGATGCGGGCCCGGAAGGGGCGCATCGTTCTCATTTCGTCTGTATCCGGAATGATGGGGTCCGCAGGGCAGACGAATTACGCTGCTTCGAAGGCGGCCATGATCGGATTTGCCCGTTCCCTGGCGCGCGAAGTCGCCTCGCGGAACATCACCGTGAATGTGGTCGCGCCGGGAATCATCGACACCGATATGACCGCCGCGGTACCCGAGTCGCGCCAGAAGGAGATGCGGGGGGCCGTGCCACTCGGGCGGAGTGGCACGGCCGACGAGGTGGCGCGGGTGGTGCGCTTCGTCGCGGGCCCCGACGCCGGATACGTCACGGGCGCGGTCATCCCCGTGGACGGCGGGCTGGGCATGGGGCACTGACCCGGGGCGGCACCTGCCTCAGCCTCCCGCGGGCTGCCCCCGGCGGTCCTTAGCGAGGCCGTGGACCGTGCGTTCCAGGCCCGTTCGCAGCGGCACGTCCGGCGTCCACCCGGTCACCGCGCGGAACGCCGAGGCGTCCACGGTGTAGCTGTGGAAGTCGGGCGGCGTGGCATGGGCGGGCGGATCGACGGTGACGACCGGGACCGGTGGCCCGCCGGTGAGCGCCGCCGCGATCTCGGCGACCGAGGTGAACAGGTCCCTGAGCCGGGTGGGCCGCCCGGTGCCCACCACCCAACTGCGCCCCGCCAGTTCGTCGGCGTGGCCCAGCGCGGTGACGAGCGCCCGGGCGGCATCGGTCACGTACAGCATGTCGCGGGCGATCTCCCCGTCCCGCCAGACCGTCAGGGGCTCACCCGCCAGGGCCCGCCGGGCCATCGCGGTCACGACCCCGCGGTCGACCGCCGTCGGGACCGGACAGTCCCCGAACACGGTGGGAAGCCGCACCGAGAGGGCCCGGAGCACGCCCTCCGCCGTGGCCGACAGCAGTGCCTGCTCCGCCAGGAGCTTGTGCCGGTCGTAGACGCTGGCCGGGCGGTCCGGCTCGGTGCCGTCGATGCAGTCGGCGGACGTCAGGCCCACCTGACTCGTGGAGCCGATGAACAGGCAGACGGGGGGCGGCCCCCCGGCCCTTTCGCGCACCGCGTCGATCAGGTCGTGCACCATGCCCACGTTGACCCGTTCGCTCATCGGATCGTTCCCCGTGCGCCAGGCGTGGCTGTCGGTGCGGTGGCAGATCAGGTGCACCACCGCGTCGGCGCCCGCGATGGCGTCGCGCAGGTTGCCGGGGTCGGTGAGGTCGGCGGCCCGGGTCTCCACCTCGGCGACGCCGGGCGGCACCGAGCCGGCCCGCCGAGCCACGAGCCGGAGACGGACCGGGGTGCGCGCGAGCATGGCCGCGACCGCGGAACCGAGGAACCCGGAGGCCCCCAGCACGGTGATCAGAGGGGTACGCCCCGCCGTCGGGCTCGCCGCCGCTCCGCCCGGAGCCGCGCTCATCGGGCCGGTCCCGACATCGGGCCGGGCACCGCGGAGCACAGTTCGGCCTCCAGTTCCAGGCAGGTGGCGTAGTCCGGCAGCATTCCGGCCTCCCGTGCCTCGGCGAGCGTGGGGGCCGACCGGTCGCGGGGGGACAGCACGGGGGGCGGGCTCGGCGCGAGGGGCAGCCCCAGCGCCGGGTCGAACACCGAGACCGCCTTCTCGTCCTCGGCCGAGTACCCGCCCGAGAGCAGGTACGACATCACGGTGTCGTCCTCCAGGGCGGTGAAGGCGTGCCCGACGCCCAGGGGCAGATAGACGGCGCGGAACTCCTCCGCGTCGAGCACCACGGAGTCCCACCGGCCGAACGTGGGGGAACCCACTCGTACGTCGACCACCATGTCGAGGGCCCGGCCGCGCGCGCAGTACACGTACGTGGCCATGCCGGGTGGCGCGGCGGTGTAGTGGACGCCGCGCACCACTCCGCGCCGCGAGCGGCTGTGCGCGGTCTGGGCGAGCGGGAAGGGCGGGAGGCCCACCGCCCCGGCGTACGGATCGCGCTGGAACGGGGCGACGAACAGACCTCGTTCGTCCGGGAAGACGGTCGGGGTGAAGACGCGGGCCCCCTGCACGCCCAGGCTCTTCCATTGCACGGAGTGGTCCTCTCGGTCGGTGCGGTACTGCGGCCGGCGGAGGCCGTGGACCGGTCCGCCGGTCCGGGCGCTCACCACAGGCTGTGCAGGCAGGCCAGCAGGCTGCGTGCCTCGACGTTGACGTGGTAGCCCTGCCGCGCCAGCGTCCGCAGGCGGTGGACGGTCAGCCACCGGTACGACTCGGGTACGTCGACCGGGACCTCGGCGCCGACGTCGATCACCCGGTGGCGGGTGATCGCCCGGTGGAACCGGCCGCCCTCCTCCGAGTGCCGGGCGTCGTACCGGACGCGCGCCGGGTCCTCGCTCTCCGCGAGCGCGTCGAAGGGGCCGGGCGCCTCATCGGGGTAGTGCCGGTGCACGGTCGGCGCCAGCTCCAGCAGATCGTGGAGTCCCGGCTCGGCCCTTGCCTGGACGAGAAGGTGCAGCACCCCGTCGATCTCGCGCGCCAGGAAGGTCGCCACGCTCTCGCTCCGGGGCGCGAGCAGCGGCTGCGACCAGCCCGGAACCTCCCGGCCGACCGCTGTCACCTGGACGGCGATGATCCGGAAGGCGGTGCCGTCGTCGTCGCCGATCTCCCCGTCGGTGCGGGTCCACCCGCCGATGCCGGAGAGCGGCAGCAGCCGGGCGTGCGAGGCGCACCGGCTCTTGGCGTCGTTCAGCCACGTGCGCACCTCCTGCTCGTCGTCGTGTCCGGCCGGCGACCCGGCGTAGGAGCGGGCGAGCGCCCGGACGAACGGATCGCCGCTGTCGGGGGGCGGGCGGAACAGCGGAGCGGTGCCCAGCACCGACCGGGCGTCCATGTTGACGAGGTGGTCGGTACGGAGCAGCCGCCGCAGCTCGTCCAGTTCCACCCAGTGGTAGTCCGGGTGGTCCGCCACCTCGGCCGTGGTCTCCACCAGCACGTTGCGGTTGCGTTTGCGCCAGAACCACGCCCCCTGCTCGGACTGGAGCGAGTCCACCAGCACCCGGCCCCGCCGGTCCCCGGAGAAGTGCTCCAGATGGCGGGTGCCGTGGCCGCGGTGCACACGCGTGTAGTTGCTGCGGGTGGCCTGCACCGTCGGCGACAGCTGGACCGAGCCCACGTTGCCGGGTTCGGCCTTAGCCTGCATCAGCGCGTGCGGTACGCCGCCGAACCGTTTGACCAGGATGCCCAGCATCCCGATCTCGGGCTGGGAGATGACCGGTTGGTCCCGCACGGTGCCGTCGGCCTCGTACCGGCGCATTCCGGTGACGGCGAAGAACCCGCCCGTCGCGTGGACCAGGTCTCCGCCCTCCGGTGCGAAGTGCCACCGGTGCAGGTCGGCGAAGGGGACGGGGGTGGCCGTCAGCGGAGCCGCACGGCGGCGCTCCTCCCACCAGCGGCCGAAGGCGCCGGTCACGGAGGGGTGCGGGCGGGGAACGGGCTCCTCCACGACGGCTGCCTCCTCGGGGCGGGCGGACGGGGGGTTGCCGGGGGCAGGGGGGTCACAGCCGGTCCGTCACCTCGCGCAGGGCCTCGATGACGCGCTCCTGGTCGTCCGGGCGCAGGGACGGGTACATCGGCAGGGAGAAGATCTCCTCCGCCAGGTGTTCGGTCACCGGCAGATCACCGGGCCGGTACCCCAGGTGCGCGAATCCCCGCATCGTGTGGACGGGCCACGGGTAGCTGATGTTGAGGGAGATGGACCTGCGCTCCATCTCCCGCATGATCACCTCGCGTTGCGGATGGCGCACGACGTACACGTAGTACACGTGGTCGTTGCCCGGCGCGACGGCGGGCAGCACCAGACCGGTGCCGGCCAGGCCCTCGGCGTACCGGTCGGCCACGGCGCGCCGCCCCGCCAGGTAGGTGTCCAGCCGGGTCAGTTTGCGCCGCAGGATCTCCGCCTGCACCTCGTCCAGCCTGCTGTTGTGACCGGGCGTGGACTCGACGTAGTAGCGGTTCTCCATGCCGTAGTAGCGCAGTCTGCGCAGCGCGTCGGCGGTCTCGTCCCGGCCGGTGAGAACGGCGCCGCCGTCCCCGTAGGCGCCCAGCACCTTCGTCGGGTAGAAGGAGAAGGCGGCGGCGTCACCGGTCGTCCCGGCGATCCGGCCGTCGCGGCGGGCTCCGTGGGCCTGGGCGCAGTCCTCGACGAGCGCCAGGCCGGCCGCGCGCGCGCACTCCTCCAGCGGGGCCAGATCGACGCACTGCCCGTAGAGGTGGACGGGCAGCAGGGCGCGGGTGCGTTCGGTGACGGCCTTGGGGACCTGGTCCACGTCCATCAGATACGTGTCCGGGTCGACGTCGACGAACACGGGCACGGCTCCGACCGCGTCGATGGCGACGACGGTGGGGGCGGCCGTGTTGGAGACGGTGATGACCTCGTCACCGGGTCCGACGCCCACCGCGCGGAGCGCGAGCACCAGGGCGTTGGTCCCGTTGTCCACGGTGACGCACTGCCCGCCGCCGTGGTAGGCGGCGAACTCGCTCTCGAACCCCCGGACGCTGTCGCCCAGGATCAGCCGTCCGGAGCGGAACACGCTCTCCACGGCGTCGAGGATGTCGTCGCGCTCCGCCTCGAACTCGTTCAGGTAGTCCCAGACAGCGAGTGTCATGGCAGGGGGGCTCCGTTCTGCTGGGGGTGCTCGGCGGGGGCCGGGGCGAGCTGCGGGGTGGGTTCCGTCTGCCAGACGCTCGCGGACTCGTCCAGCACGGAGATGATCCAGGCGGAGAGTTCCTGGCCCCGGTCGGCCGCCGCCCGTTCCCAGCGGGCGCGGCGTTCGGCGGTGACATCCACCCGGACGTTGGCCGGCAGCTTCTCGGACGGCGGGCGCAGCCCCGCCTTGATGCGCCGACGCAGTTCGTTCCGCGACCAGCCGAACCGTTCGGCCTGGTTGAGCCAGTTGTCCTGCATCTCGACGTTGAGGCCCGCCACCTCGGCGTGGTGCTGGAAGCTCAGCCGGTCCCGTCTGCGGTCCACGCCGAACTGTCCGGCCACCCACGCGTAGTTCCGTAGCGTCTGGTAACTGAGCGACGTCTCGGCGATGGCGTGTTTGTAGCGGTCCGGGTAGTGCTGTTGGCCGTAAATCAGCCAATCGCCGAACCACCATCCGGACGAATCGTTGATGACGTAAATGTGTTGACCGAGATCACGCCACTGATCTATCGGCATATGTGTCGGAAGTGTGAGCGAGGTTCTGCCGGTGCGTGCCGCTCCGGTACGTCCTGCCGGGAAGTCCCCAGAATTCCGGTTCCCTTTTTCCGGGGTCTCGCGGGTAGTAAGGCGTGTGTGTCTGTTCGGATTATTCGGTAACATACGCTCCATATTTGTGAAACCCCCGGTTCACGATGATCTTGGGCGAGATCGTTGATCCAATCGTGGCGCAGTCTGCCTCACGTGGCGAGTGGCGTCCAGTGTCTGTTAATGCAGAGAAATTATTCGGCGGGCCGCTACCGCGCGGTATCCGTGAGGCTTGCGGTGAAACCTTCCGAGGGGTGGCGGGGCCGGGTTGCGGCTCCGATGCCGTCGGTCCTGCGAGGGCGTCCGGGGGTCACCTCCGAGAGGCCGGCACCCGCTCCTGTCGGCCGTTCCACCCGGCATCCACCGGGCATCCACCGGGGGCCCATCGCGGCCTCACCGGGACTCCGGGCGGGGGGGGGGGGGGCCCCCCCGGGGCCGGGGGGGCCCCCCCCCCCCCCGCCTCCGTCCGCCGGCGGCCCTTCACCGGTACCGCCCGCCATGAAGGTGCGCGGCGCTTGGGGCGGATTCCCGGGGTGGTCCGGTGAATTACTTGACGGCTAAGGGCGGGAGGTAATAGGAGATACTCATGAAAACTTCCGAGCAAGAGAGCAATCACCTCGCGTTTGTGGCCCGAACCATTGAAGAGGTATCTGGGGTTCCGGCCTCCGACGCATCGCCCGAGAAGCTTCTGGTGGACGAGCTGGGAATTGACTCGCTCTCCCTGGTAGAAATCACCTTCACGCTCCAGAAGGCGGCGGGCGTGGAGATCCCCGAAGAGGAAATGGCCGGAGTCCGCAGCGTCGCGGACCTCGTCGACCTCCTGCCGGCGGACCGCTCCTTCTAGCCAATTTGTCCGGTTCATGTTGCGGAGTGTCAGTATTTTCCGGACACCCGCGCCCCTGACGTGAGGTCAACACGTGCGCTACCACGAACTGTCGCCGCATGAGTTGCTGGCTGCCGGGAATGACGCTCCGGAGATCAACGACACCCCCTGGCTCGTGCGGTGGGACGAGGTGCGCGACCCCGAGGCGCTCGTGACCGGGCTCCTTCCCGACACCGTGGAGTTCCGCACGTCGGGGACGACCGGCCCCCAGGAGAGGTGGGTCCGCACCGGGCAGCAGCTCTGGGACGAGGCGGGGCTGCTCGCCGGTCTCCTCGCCCCCCGGCGGCCCGAAGCCCTGCTGGCCTGCGCCCCCGCCCGCCACCTCTTCGGCGCCCTCGCCACCGTGCTGCTCCCGGCGCGGCTGGGAGTGCCCGTCTGGTATCGGCCGCAGTACTACGGCGCCATGCCCCTCACGGAGCACCGCCGTTGGGCCGTGGTCGGCGTCCCGTGGACGTTCTCGGTGCTGCTCCGGCACGGTGAGTGGGTCCGCGCGGCCGAGCAGGTGGCCGTCCTCCACAGCACCGCGATGCTCCCGACGACGGCCGCCCGGCTCGTCCAGGAGCAGGGTGCCGAGCGGGTCTCCGTCACGGAGGTGTTCGGCTCCACGGAGACCGGCGGCGTCGCCAGCCGGGTGTGGGCACCCGAAGAGCCCCTGTGGGAGCTCCTGCCCGACGTCCGGCCCGCCTGGGGTGAACCCGACTCCACCGGCGACGTGCTGCTGTCCGTCAGCAGCCCCCGGCTCGCCGCCCGGCCCGGCGGTCCACCGCCGTCCAGCCATCTCACGGACGACTACATCCGGGTCGGACCGGACCATCGCTTCCGCTTCTCGGGGCGCCGGGGCCGACTGGTCAAGGTCAACGGGCGCCGGGTCAACCTCGACGAACTGGAGCGGCTGCTGCGGGATGTCGTGCACTGCGCGGACCTGGCCTGCCTGCCCGTCACGGACCCGGTCAGCGGCGAGAACCTCGACCTGCTCGTCGTCCCCGCGCCCGGCGAGGCGCTCGACACGGGCGGGGTCCGCGCCGTCCTCGCCTCGGCCGGGCTCGTCGTCCGCCCCCGGCGGGTCCACTTCGTCGACCGGATCGACCGGTCCGACACCGGGAAGCTCCGCCACGTACAGCCCCCTCTGACCACCCGAGCAGGAGCGTGAAGTGATCGTTGACACAGTGGAATCCCCGAAGGCGGGGCTCGCCGACCTCCTCTCCCAGGCCCGGCCGGGCGCCCGGCTCGACGCGTGCGACGCCGCGGACGCCGAACGGATGCGGGAGGGGGTCACGGCCCTGGACGAACTGCTCGCATCGGACGGGCAGTTGTACGGCATCACCCAAGGATTCGGGCCGCTCGTCGTCTACCCGGCCGCGGGCGCGGGTGAGGACCAGGGGAGCGGGCTCATCGCCCACCTGGCCAGCGCGCAGGGCCGACCGCTGCCTCCCGAGGTCAGCCGACTGGTGGTGTGGCTGCGGCTGAACAGCATCCGCAAGGGGCACTCGGCCGTCGCACCCGAGTTCTGGGACCGCCTCGCCGACCTGTGGAACCGCGGGTTCACCCCGGTCATCCCGCGCGACGGCACCGTCAGCGCCAGCGGCGACCTCCAGCCACTGGCCCACGCCGCCCTCGCCCTCACCGGCGAGGGCGAGGCCTGGCAGCTCGACGAGGACGGCGGGTGGTCGATCGTGCCCGCCGCAGAGGCGCTCGCCGCCCTCGGGGCCGAGCCCATCACCTGGCGCGCCCGGGAGTCCCTCTCCTTCGTCAACGGCACCAGCGTCGGCCTGGCCGCGACCATGTTCAACCACCGCGAACTGCTCCGCCTCTGCCGGGCGGTGGCGCTCCTGACGTCCAGGGCGGTGACGCTGCTGGGGTCCAGCCCCCAGGCCTACCACCCGGCCGTGGGCCACATCCGGGGACAGACGGGCCAGATCCTCGCCGCCCAGTGGATACGCGACGGGCTGCCGCCCGGGATGCGGCGCGCCCCGCACCGCCCGCTCCAGGAGCCCTACAGCCTGCGGTGCGCCCCCCAGGTCATCGGAGCGGTCCTGGACCAGCTCTCGTCGACCGAGCAGATCCTCGTGCGGGAGGCGACCGGCTGCACCGACAACCCGCTCTACTTCGAGGGCGAGTTCCTGCACGCGGGCAACTTCCACGCGATGCCGGTGGGTCTGGCGTCCGACCAGATCGGTCTCTGCCTCCAGCAGGTCGCCTTCCTCGCCGAACGGCAGCTGGCGCTGCTGTGCACGCCGGCGACCAACAGCGACCGGCCGCCCATGCTCACCCCGAACCCCGGCAGCAACAGCGGCCTGGCCGGCGTCCAGCTGAGCGCCACCTCGTTCGTCTCCCGGATCCGCCAGCTGGTCTACCCCTCCGGGCTGACCTCGCTGCCCACCAACGGCTGGAACCAGGACCACGTACCGATGGCGCTCAACGGTGCCAACTCCGTCGGTGAGGCACTGGAACTGGCCTGGCTGGTCGTCGGGTCGCTGGGCCTGGGCGTGACGCAGTTCGCCGCGATCGAGGGCCGGGAGCCGGAGGAGGCCGGAGTGTGGGCCGAACTGGCCCGCGTCTCACCGCCGCTGAGCACCGACCGCCCGCTGGCCGCCGAGGTCCGGGCGGCCCGCGACATCCTCGCCGCCACCGCCGCCGATCTCATCAGCCGTGAGGAGGTCGGAGATGACGGACACACACGTTGACCCGGTGACCCGGCCCGCCGACGACGCCGCGCCCACCACCGCCACGGAGACCGGAGGCGGGGGCAGGGCCGGCGGCGACCACCGGCTCCCCGCGGTGCTGCGCCGCGACGCCTGGCGCGACATGCTGCGCTACCTTCGCCCCTACCGTGGCGTGATCCTCCTGGGCGGCGGACTGACCCTGCTCGGCGGCCTGTCCGGGCTGATTCAGCCGATCATGGCCAAGAGCGTCGTGGAGGACCTGCAGAGCCAGTCCTCGGTGACCCGCACCCTGCTGCTGCTGAGCGGTCTGGTCCTGCTCTCCGCGGTGTTCGGTGCCTTCGGGACCTTCCTGCTCATGCGGGTCTCGGAGACCGTGGTGCTCAACTCCCGCCGCGAGGTCATCCGCAAGGTGCTCTGGCTGCGGGTCTCGGAGACCGACAAGTTCCCGCCGGGCGACCTGATGTCCCGCGCGACGGCGGACACCACGCTGCTGCGCAGCGCCGTCACCACGACCATCGTGGAGACCGTCAACGGGGCGGTGATGCTCACCACCATCGTCGTCCTCATGGGCTTCATGGACGGGGTGCTGCTCCTCACCACGCTCGGCGTGCTGCTGCTCGGCGCCATCGTCATCGGCATCGGCCTCCCGCAGCTGGAGAACAGCTCACGTCGCGTCCAGGAGGGCGTGGCCGAACTGAGCACCGCCCTGGAACGCGTCCTCGGCACCTTCCGCACCATCAAGGCGTCCGGGGCCGAGCACCGGGAGGCCGAGATCGCCGAGCGGGGCGCCCGGCGCGCCTGGCAGTCCAGTCTGAAGGTGGCCCGGCTGGAGGCGTTCATCGGCGCCTTCATCACCATCATGATCCAGATCTCGTTCCTGGCCGTGCTGGGGGTCGGCGGCGCACGCGTGGCCTCCGGCGACATGAGCCTGGGCAGCCTCATCGCGTTCCTGCTCTACCTCTTCTACCTGGTCCCCCCGCTCGGCGCGCTCGTCACGGCGATGATGCGGTTCAACGTGGTCGCCGCCGCGCTCGGCCGGGTCAACGAGATGCTCCGGCTGCGGACCGAGCCGGAGGAGCCGCCCACCCCGCGGACCCCGGACCGGACGGCCGAGCCCGCCTCGGTCGGTTTCCAGAACGTGGTCTTCCGCTACCCGGGGAACGACACCGTCGTCCACCACGACGTCAGCTTCGACATCCCCCGCGGCGGCATGACGGCCTTCGTCGGCCCCTCGGGCGCGGGCAAGTCCACCGTCTTCGCCCTGATCGAGCGCTTCTACGAGGTGGAGCGCGGCCAAGTGACCCTGGACGGGCGGGACGTCACCGACTGGCCGCTCGGCGACCTGCGCGCCTCCATCGGCTACGTCGAGCAGGACGCCCCCGTCCTGGCCGGCACCCTGCGCGAGAACCTCTCCATCGGCGTCCCCGACGCGGACGACGCGGCCATCTGGGACGTGGTCCGGCAGGCCCGGCTCGAAGAGGTCGTCGCCCGGCTGCCCCAGGGCCTCGACACCGAGGTCGGCCACCGCGGGAACAAGCTCTCCGGCGGTGAGCGTCAGCGGGTCGCCGTGGCACGGGCCCTGCTGCGCAAGCCCCGTCTGCTGCTGCTCGACGAGGTGACCTCCCAGCTCGACGCCCGCAACGAGAACGCGCTGCGGGAGGTCATCACCGAGGTGAGCGGCAGGACCACCGTGGTCGTCGTCGCCCACCGGCTGTCCACGGTCTCCATGGCCGACCGGATCGTGGTCATGGACGCCGGACGCGTCCGGGCGACCGGCACCCATGAACAGCTGCTCAGCAGGGACGCCCTCTACCGCGAACTGGCGGCCACCCAGCTGCTGCTGCCGGCCAACACCCTGGACCCGTCCGCGGTGCACCCCGCCGGGGACCTGGGAAGGACACCATGACCACCGACGTTCCCGCCCGCACCGTCCCGGACGGCATGCTCCTGCCCTTCGGGGACGAGGAGCCGGTCCGCCTGGAGTTCCTCGCCGACAGCGTCGCCCGGCTGGCCGAGGAGGCGGCCCAGCGGCCGGCCCTCACCGTGCTCGACCGGCGCAAGGTGCCCGGCGTCGCGGGACGCCAGGAGACCGTCACCACGCTCAGCTACCGCGAACTGCACGAACGGGCACGGGCGGTGGCGGCCGAGCTGCACCAGGTCTGCCCGCCGGGCGAGCGCGCCGCGGTGCTGTGCCGGCACGACGAGCACTACATCGTCGCGTTCCTGGCGTGCCTGTACGCGAGGGTGGTGGCCGTACCGCTGTACGCCCCCGAGCTGTTCCGCAGCCAGACCCGGCTGCGGTCCGTCGTCCAGGACAGCGCGCCCCTGTGCGTCCTCACCACCTCGCACACCGACGCCGACGTGCGGGCCGCCCTGGCCGAGGCCGACTGGAAGGGCGACCGGGTCCTCCTGGTGGACACCGCGTCCACCGGTGAGGCCCCGGAGCCGGACGTGCCCGCCGCGCGGCCCGAGGACGTCGCCTACCTCCAGTACACCTCCGGCTCCACCGGCTCCCCCTCGGGCGTCCGGGTCACCCACGCCAACCTCGCGGCGGCCGCCTACCAGATGCGAGCACGGTTCATGCCGGCGCGCACCGCGGTCTCCTGGGTGCCGTTCTTCCACGACATGGGGCTGATCTGCGGCATAGCCGCCCCGCTCAGCGCCGGGCTGCACATGGTGCATCTGAGCCCCATGGGTTTTCTGCACAACCCCTACCGCTGGCTGCGCGCGATCTCCGACCACCGTGCCGAGTGGACCGTGACGCCGAACTTCGGCATGGCGCACTGCGTACAGCGGATCAGCCCCGAGGAGGCCGCCGGGCTCGACCTCAGCTCCCTGGAGGCCCTGGCGATCGGGGGCGAACCGGTGCACGCCCGGTCCGTCGAGGCCTTCGTGGCGGCGTTCGGAGCCTCGGGCCTGAACGCCTCGGTGCCCGTGCCGTGTTACGGGCTGGCGGAGGCGACCCTGTCGGTGGCCATGACGCCCGCGGGTGAGGGCGCGGTCAGCCGCCACTTCGACCGGGCCGCGCTCGCCGCGGGCGAGGTGGTCCCGAGCCCGCCGGGCCCGGACGCCACGACGCTGGTGAGCAGTGGCAGGCCGGTGGCCGGGGCCGCGATACGGATCGTCGACCCGGAGACCGGACAGGACGTCACCGGGCGGGTGGGGGAGATCCTCGTCGCCGGGCCGAACGTCACCGACGGCTACTGGGACCGCCCCGGGAGCACCGCCCGCACCTTCGCGGACGGCCACCTGCACACCCGGGACTGGGGCTTCCTCCACGAGGACCTGCTCTTCGTGGTGGGCCGTATCGACGACGTCATCATCGTGCGGGGCCGCAACCACTTCCCCGAGGACATCGAGCAGACCGTGGAGGGAGCCGCCCCGGTCTCTGCCACGGCGATCGCGATGGAGGGCGCGGAGGAGCAGCGGGTGGTCGTCCTGGCCGAGACCGAGGCGGCGATGCTGAACCTTCCGGAGACCGACCGGAGCGCGCTGAAGGAGCGGGTCCGGCAGGCGGTGAGCCGCCACCACGGTCTCGCCGTCAGCGACCTGGTGCTGCTGCGCAGGGGGGTGCTGCCGCGCACCACCAGCGGGAAGATCCAGCGCCGCCTGGCCAGGGAGCGTTACGCGGCAGGGGAGTTCGGAGAATAGGGCGCCCTGCGGCGGGGGGGGGGCCCCCGGGGGGGGCCCCCCCCCCGGGGGGGGGGGGCCCCCCCCGGGGCGGCCCCCCCCCCCCCCCCCCCCGCCGCCGCCGCGCCCGGGGGGGGGGGGGGGGGGGGTTGTGGGGGGGGGGGGGGGGGGGGGGGGGGCGGGGCCGGGGGGGCCCCCCCCCCGCCGCAGGGCGGTGGCGTCCCCTACCGGGTACGGCGCCAGAACACCCCGACACCGTCGATCTCCTCGATCGGATCGGTGATGCCGTGCTCCCTGCGGTACTGGTACACGGCGATGCGGCACGGCGGGAGGGCCCGGTAGTCGTCCACGATGACGTAGCCGCCCACCGGCACCTTGGGGTAGAGGTGGACCAGGGCGTCCATCGTGGACTCGAACAGGTCGCCGTCCAGCCGCAGCACCGCGATCCGCTCCATCGGGGCGGTGGGCAGGGTGTCACGGAAGTAGCCCTTCAGGAACCGCACCTGGCCGTCCAGCAGGCCGTAGCGCCGGAAGTTCTCCTGGACGGTCTCCAACGGCACGCCGAACACGTCGTTGTACCGGTGGAGCGGCGCGAGCTCGTCCCCCGGGTACTTCTCCGGGTCGCCCTGCGGGATGCCCTCGAAGGAGTCGGCGACCCAGACCGTGCGGTCCGTGACGCCGAACGCGCTGAGCAGGGCCCGCATGAAGATCGTCGTGCCGCCTCGCCAGACCCCCGTCTCGACGAGGTCCCCGGGGACCCCGTCGAGCAGGACCCGTTCGACGCAGTCGTGCACGTTGTCCAGCCTCTTGCGCCCGATCATCGTGTGCGCGACCAGGGGGATGTCCCGCCCGCCGGCCCGCAGCTCGGCGTCGTAACCGATCCTCGGCAGCCCGGCGTCGAAGTCCCGGTCCTGGACCCAGCCGTGGGCGGCGTCCTGATAGATGGTGTTGGAGACGACTCTCTTCATCAGATCCAGATAGAGAGCCTGGGCTGTATCTGCCATGTCGGAAACCTTTGCTCGAACGACGGCGGATGCCCGAAAGGGTGGGAATCGTCGTTGATCCGACCCGTCGTTGGCGGTGTGCCTGTCCCGCCGGCGGGACAGAGGTGGAAAAAGAATCCCAGGTAATTAACGACAGTCAAGAAGTGGTTTCCTTCCGGTTGACCGGCTCCATTCCATGCGCCACGATGACGGCTGCCGCGAAGAGTTACCGGAATGAGGAGGTCCCGTCATCGACACGGAAGAAGCAGGCAAGGAGCTACGCTCCGGCCGCATCGTCCGGATCACGCATTCCACCGATGCGGACTACGAACTGTTCGTGCAATGGCTCAGTCCGGGAGGGCGCGTCGCCGCGCTGACCGGGGACGCGGGCGAGCAGGTCACGATCGCGGCGCTGCGACGCGAGGTCGAGGTCAACGGATCGCGCTACTGCACGATCCGTACGCTGGCCGGACGGCCCGTGGGCATGGTCAAGTTCTTCCGCATCGGCCCCGACGCCTACGAGATCAGCGGGGCCATCGGCGAGGACGGGCTCTGGACCAGGGGGTTCGGCGCCGAGGGGTTCGGGCTGCTGATCGAGCACCTCTTCGCCGACCTGGGAGCACACCGGCTCCAGTTCCGGGTCGGTTCGCACAACAGGGCCATGCTGGACATGGTGATCCGGTTGCGTTTCTTCATGCTTGAGGGAATTCTTCGGGACCGTCAGCTCGTCAATGGTGAGCGCCATGATCTTCTGGTGTGGGCCATGTTGCGCGACGAGTACGAAGCGCTCTTCATCCGGGGAGAATGGGAGAGCCGCCCCACAGTCGGCCCCGAATCCTCGGAGACGGACCCCGAGCGGAAACTCGTACGGGAGATGCTGACGAACTACCTGCGTTCGGGAGTTCGGACGTCCCTGACCGCCTATCAACCCGAAACCGTCGGATAGCTCTCCTTATCCCTTGCTGCCCCCGGCGTGCTGATGGAGGATTCCCGTGGCCGTGGACTGGTCGATATACGCCCTGGCCGACCCTGTCTTCTTCGAGTCCCCGGAGAAGACGGCGGAGCAGACGCTCCTGGTGCCCCCGGCGTTCGCCTCGGCCGTCACCGGCTGGCGGCGGGAGCGGCGGCGGTTCTGGGAGGTGTACACCCCGGAAGGCCCCGGAGTGCCGCCCCTGCCCGAGCTGGGCTGGAAGATCCACGTCTCGGCCACCACGGCGAACGCCGCCCAGGTGCTGGAGATCACCGCAGACCACTGCCGGTCGGCGGGCATCGCCTTCAAGCACCTGGGCAGCACCCAGCTGCTGGAGGCGATGAACTCCAAGTACGCGCCCCGCTCGGCCGGCGGCAAGTTCCTCGCCCTGTATCCGCGCGACACAGAGGAGTTCCGCCGTACCGCGGAGATCCTCGCCGAGCGCCTGGCGGGGCAGAGCGGCCCCTACGTGCTCACGGACTGCCGCTGGGGCGAGGGTCCCGTCCACTTCCGCTACGGCGCGTTCCGCGAGCACTGGTGCTGGACCGAGGACGGTGAACTGGTCCCGGCCTTCCTGCGGTCCGACGGCAGCCGGGTCCCCGACCTCAGACGCCCCGGTTTCAGCACCCCCGCCTGGGTGGAGCCACCGGAGTTCCTGCGCCCGCACATCGATCGGCGCACCGCGCCCAGCGGGGCGTTCGACTACGACGTGGAACAGGCCCTGCACTTCTCCAACGCCGGGGGCGTCTACACCGCGGTACGCCGGTCCGACGGCCGGCCCGTGGTGCTCAAGGAGGCCCGGCCGTACGCCGGAGCGGCCCCCGACGGCACCGACGCCGTGGCCCGGCTCGACAACGAACGGCGCGTCCTGGACCGGCTCGCCGGGCTGCGGGGCGTGCCCCGGGTGCACGGCGAGGCCGTCCTCGGCGGGCACCGCATGCTCGCCGTCGAGCGCATGGAGGGCGGCACCCTGCAACGCTGGGTGGCCCTCAACCACCCCATGCTGACCTGGCGGCAGGTCACGGACGAGGCGCTGGCCGCGTACACCCGGCGGGCCGAGGCGGTGCACGCGGCCGTCACCGAGCTGCTCGCCCGGGTGCACGGGCGCGGTGTGGTCTTCGGCGACCTGCACCCCGCGAACATCCTGGTCGAGGAGGACGAGCCCGGAGCCGGACCCCGGGTAGCGTTCGTCGACTTCGAGATGGGCTTCCCCGCGGACCGGGACATCCGGCCCGTTCTCGGCCACCCCGGGTTCACCGCCCGCGCCAGGACCGGCACCGCTGTCGACCTGCACGCCCTGGCCGTGCTCCGGCTGTGGCTGTACCTGCCCAACACCGCGGTCCTGGGCCTCTCCCAGGAGAAGGCGGAGGACCTGATCACCGAAGCCGACCGCCTCTTCCGGCCTCCGCCGGACTTCGCCACCGGGCTGCGCGACCGGCTGGCCCCGGAAGCGCTGCCGCGCACCGGTACCGCCGCCCGCACCACCGCCCGGTCCGAGGTCCGCATCGACCGCGCGCCGGTCGACTGGGCGGCGGCCAGAGCCTCGCTGGCGCGCGGTATCGCGGCCACCGCGACCCCGGAGCGCACGGACCGGCTCTTCCCGGGCGATCCGCAGCAGTTCCAGGTCGAGCCCGGCTCCTTCGCCCACGGAGCGGCCGGGGTGCTGTGGGCCCTCTCGGTGGCGGCCGGCGTACGCGACCCCCGGCACGAGGAATGGCTGCTGCGCGCCGCCCGCGCACCGCACCTGCGGCCGGGCTTCTACGACGGAGCCCACGGTGTCGCCTTCACCCTGGACCACCTGGGCCACCGCGAGGCCGCGGCCGAGCTCGTCGAACGCGTCCGGCCGGGGCTCGCGGAGGTCACCGACGTCTCCCTGCACAGCGGTCTGGCCGGCATCGGCCTCAACCTGCTGCACCTCGCCCGGGGCGAGGCCGGACACCCCGCGCGCCACGAGGCCCTCGCACTCGCCGAACGCGTACGCGACGCCGTGCGGAGCCCCGCGCCCCGGGGGATCGACCGTGCCCCCGGTGGCGCGGGCACCCGCGGCGGGCTGCTGCGCGGCTGGTCCGGCGCGGCCCTGTTCCTGCTGCGCTGCTACGAGGCCACCGGGGACAAGGACTACCTGACCGACGCCGTACGGGCGGTCCATCGCGACCTCGACCTGTGCGACGCGAGTACCGACGACGTCCTGCGGGTCAAGGGCGGCATCCGGGCGCTGACGTACCTGGAGATCGGCTCGGCGGGCATCGGCCTGGTCGCCGACCTGCTGGACGCGCACCTCGCGGACGAGCGGCTGTCCGCGGCGCTGCCCGCCCTCGCCCGTGCCGCCTGCACGCCGTACGTGATCGAGAGCCAGCTGTTCAACGGCCGCTCCGGTCTCCTCGCGGCGGTCCACTCGCTGCGGCGCCACCTGACCGACGTACCGGGCGACCATGTGCGCGAGCACCTGGCCAACCTGCACTGGAACGCCCTCGCGTTCGACGGCCACCTCGCCTTCCCCGGAGCGGGAGGACTGCGGCTGTCCATGGACCTGGCCACCGGATCGGCCGGGGTCCTCAGCGCCCTCTCCTCCGTCCAGGAGGGCGGCCACCCTGTGCTTCCGTTCCTCGAACCCCGGGTCGCGCACCGACTGGCGACACCGGCGGGGGAGCGATACCGAGGCGGGAGAGAGGGAGGTGATTCGTGATGAACGTTCTGGACCTTCAGGAGATGGGGACGCCGGCGCCCGACGCCGAGCTGCTCATCAGCACCGTCAGCTCCAACTGCTGACCTGGGATGTCCCGGCGGGAGACCGCGGGGATCGCGTATCCGTAGATGAACGAGTTGAGGGGAGGTGATTCGTGATGAACGTTCTGGACCTCCAGGAGATGGGGACGCCGGCGCCCGACGCCGAGCTGCTCATCAGCACCGTCAGCAACGGCTGCTGACCCGGGTTGTCCCGGCGGGAGACTGCCGGGATCGCGTATCCGCAGGTGAACGAGTTGAGGGGAGGTGATTCGTGATGAACGTTCTGGACCTTCAGGAGATGGGGACGCCGGCGCCCGACGCCGAGCTGCTCATCAGCACCGTCAGCAACGGCTGCTGACCCCTGAGAACCACCCCCCGTCCGACCGACAGGGCCGAACGGTAGAGACCGCGGCCGCCAACCGGGGAGATCGTCCGCCCCGGAGGTGTGGGGGAGCCCGCTGAAGGGCTCCCCCACCCGCCGTTCAGCGTCCGCGGTGTCGTGCGGTGAGTTCGACGAGGCGGCCGACCGCGTCGGCCGGGGAGGGCATCGCGTGCAGGTCCGCCTGGAGCCGCCGGGCCCCGACCGTGAACGAGGGGTCCTCCAGCAGCTGCTCCACCCCCGCCACGACCGCCTTCCCCGACACCCCCTCCACCGGCAGGCTGATCCCCGCCCCGTACGCGGCCACCCGGCTCGCGAGGATCGGGGCGTCGAGTTCCTCGGCGAGAAGGAGCTGGGGGGTGGCGTGGAGTGCGGTGGTGCCGATCGTGCCGAACCCGCCGTGATGGACCATCACCCGGCAGGTCGGGACCAGCGCGGCCAGCGGCA
>NZ_JBIWOZ010000004.1:491573-772202 GCF_044767965.1 Streptomyces sp. NPDC101178 | reverse complement strand
ACCACGAGCGCATGGAAGCGTTCACCGACTGGCTGCACTGGTACAACTACCACCGACCCCACACCGGCATCGCAGGCCAAACCCCCGCCAGCCGCGGCACCAACCTGTCCGGACAACACACCTAGGGAGCGTCTTGCCGATCATGCCGGGCTCGCGTGCCCTGGTGCCTGATCCGGCCTGATCGACAAGACCCCCTAGGCGAGGCGCTCGCGCAGATAGGCGGCGGTCGCGTGGTCGGCGGGCAGGAACGTCTCGATGGCCAGCTCCGCCACGGTCACGTCCATCGGCGTGTTGAACGTGGCGATGGAGGCGATGAACGACAGCACCTGACCCTCGTGTTCGATCACCAGAGGCAGCGCGAACGACGGCGTACGCTCAGCGGCCCGGCTGCCGCCGGAAGCCTGGTCCGCGACGGGATAGGCGGCCACCTCCTCGTACAGCGTCCGCAGCTCCGGTGACCGTACGAGCGCGATCTGACGTTCCATCTGCGCCAGCAGATCCGCCCGCCACTCCGCCAGGTTCAGGATGCGCGGCGCGAGGCCGGCCGGGTGGAGCGTGATCCGCATGGCGTTGAGCGGCGGGGTGAGCAGCTCCTCGCAGACGCCCTCCATGAGCAGCGCGATGCCCCGGTTGGCCGCCACCACGGTGTACGTGCCGTCGACGACGAGCGCCGGATACGGTTCGTATCCCGCCAGCAGCCGCTCCAGCCCGTCGCGCACCGAGGCCATCGCGGGGGCGTCGAGCGGGGTCTGCGCGTAGCGGGGCGCGTAACCGGCGACCACCAGCAGGGCGTTGCGTTCCCGGACGGGGATGTCCAGCTGCTCGGCCAGGCGCAGGATCATCTCCTCGCTGGGGCGCGAGCGGCCCGTCTCGATGAAGGAGATGTGGCGGGCCGAGGAGTCCGCGCGCAGCGCCAGATCCAGCTGGCTGAGCCGCCGCCGCTCGCGCCAGCCGCGTAGCAGCCCACCGACCCCCGTGTCGGGGGAGACAGTCGTCATGGGAAGACCGTAACGTCACGGATCCGGTCGCACGCCGACATCCGAGACCCACGGGAGCCGTTCCATGTCCGCCGAACCGCTGTCGAAGACCGAGACCGAACACCGGCTGGAGTCGCTGCCGGGCTGGGCGCTGGAAGGCGACCGGATCACCCGGACCTACCGGCTGCCGTCGCACTTCGCCGCCGCCGCCCTGACCGTCCACATCGCTCAGATCCAGGAGGAGCTGAACCACCACTCCGATCTGACGCTCGGCTACAACACCGTCGCCCTGTCCGTCCACACGCACGACGCCGGTGGCAAGGTCACGGAGAAGGACCTGGAGCTGGCCACCCGGGTCGAGGCCGCCGCACCGGCCCACGGCGCGCAGTAGCGGGCTCCTCGGCCGAGAGGCCTGAGGACCGGGCCCCTCAGCTCACCATCCCGAACCGCGGATTCCCGGCGAGCCACCGCGCGTAACCGGGGCTGCGGGACACGGCCTCCGCGTACGCCGCCCGGGTCTGACCGGCCACCGTCACCGCCGCCGCGTCCGCGGCGGGGGAGTGCGGGTGCCAGCCCAGCAGGTGCCGCCAGCTGAGCGGCGCACCGGCGAGCGGCCGGGTCACCAGGCCCGGGACCGGCGGGAACGTGGCCCGGCACAGTCCGATCGCCCGCCCGACCTGCACCAGATGGACGACGGAGGAGGTGTCCGTCTCGTACACGGAGACAGGAGTGAAACCGGCCCGTGCGCAGGCCGTGGCGAAACAGTCCGCGAAACAGCCGTCACCCGGTACGTCGGCCCAGCACTGGTCCGCCAGCGCCGCCAGCTCCAGCTCCTCCTCGCCCGCCAGCGGATGGTCCTCCGGCAGCATCACGAAGACCGGGTCCACGCCCACCACCTCCCAGACCAGCCGCTCGGCCAGCGGCGGCGGGCTCTCGCCGCAGGTCCCGATCAGCGCGAAGTCCAGGCGCCCGTCGATCGTCAGCGCGGCGATCTCGTCCACCGACCACGAGGTGTACGTGGACACCGGCGCCGCCGGGTGCGCCGTGGCGATCCGGTCGACCAGACCGCCGAGGAGCGGGCCGTGCGTACCGCCGAGCCGGAACCGCTCCAGCGGCCCGGTGGCGTTGGCGAACCGCACCGCCTCCGCCTGGAGCTCGCTCACCGCGGGCAGCACCACCCGGGCCCGCTCCAGCACCAGCTCGCCGAGCGGAGTGGCGCGGGCCCCCGTGTGGTCACGCTCGAAGAGCGTGCCGCCCAGGGCCTTCTCGATCCGCCGCAACTGGGCGCTGAGAGCGGGCTGGGCAAGGCCGAGCGTGGCGGCGGCCTTGGTGAGGCTGCCGGTGTCGGCGATGGCACGGACGGTTCTCAGATGGCGCAACTCCAGCTCCATAAAGGCAAGTTATGGCCACCGGCCCGCCCGGGCAATATGCCGGTCACTCTTGTGTTCGGGCAATGTTTTCGCGCTGTACCTCCGGTGCTCGGCGCCGCGGAGGCTCCTGCTCCGGTTCGGCCGCACCGGCCGCCCGTACGGTCCGCCGCACGGAGACTTGCCGGAGCGGCAACAGAACTTGCCTGGACGGCGGCCTCCGGTGAGGGTGGCGTCATGAGCAGCCACCACGCCGGACACGGCCACCACGACACCCACCACCCCGCGCACCCGCACAGCCACGGGTCCGCCGCGGCGGGCGCCGGTACGGAGTTCGACTGGGACGTGATGGGCCCGATGCTGGAGCAGGAGGCCGAGCTGAACAGCGGCACCTACGAGGAGGCGGCCCGCTGGATGGCCGCCCTGCCGACCGCGCCGACCGTACGCCGGGTGCTGGACATCGGCAGCGGCCCCGGTGTCGTCACCTGTCTGCTGGCCCAGGTCTTCCCGGAGGCCGAGGTCGTCGCCGTGGACCCCACGCCCGCCCTGCTGGAGCGGACGCGGGAGCGCGCCCGCCGCCTCGGTGTGAGCGACCGGGTCCGGACGGTGGAGGCGGAGCTTCCACAGGACGCCGGCCGGCTGGGCGAGGCCGACCTCATCTGGGCCGGCAACTCGCTGCACCACATGGGCGACCAGCGCGCCGCCCTCGCCGGGTTCGCCGGACTCCTCCGCCCCGGCGGGACCGTGGCGCTCCTGGAAGGCGGCCTGCCCACCCGGCGGCTGCCCCGGGACCTCGGCATCGGGCGGCCCGGCCTGGAGGCCCGGATGGACGCGGTCTTCGCCGCCCGGTTCGACCGGATGCGCAACGAACTGCCGGACGCCAAGCGGGAGGCCGAGGACTGGAGCGCGCTGATCGCGGCGGTCGGGCTGACCCCGCAGGGCACGCGCAGCTTCCTGCTCGACCTGCCGGCCCCGCTCCCGGCGCCGGCCCGCGCACATGTGATCGCCAAGCTGACCCGGGAGCACGAGGTCCTCGGCGAACTGCTCGACGCCGACGACCGCGCCGTACTGGAACGGCTGCTGGACCCCGAGGACCCGGCAGGCGTCCACCAGCGGCCCGACGTCTACCTGCTCACGGCCCGCACGGTCCACCTCGGCCGCCGCGACTGACACCCCCGGGACGTTGTCAGGACGGCACCGGCTCCAGCTGCCACCACTGGAACGGGGAGTCGGTGTCCTCCCACTGCTGGACCGTCCCGCCCTCCTCCGTCGAGCGGTCGGCGACCTCCATGGCGAGCCCGCTGATGAAGCTCACCAGCGTCACCGTGCCCGGCGCCTCCAGGTGCTGCTCGATCAGCCACTCCTGGGCGCCGAAGTTGTTGGCCTTCCACTGCTGGATGCGGACACCGTTCTCCGTGTCGGCGTTCGCGACGTCCAGCCGCTTCCCGCTGTGCGCGTTGACCAGGTGGTAGAGGGCCGCGCCCTCGTGCACCGGGGCGAGCTGCCACCGCTGGGCCGCCGTCCCGTCGTCCTTGCCCTGCTGCACCCGTGCACCGCTGCCCTTGGCCGCGCCGTACACCTCCAGCAACAGGCCGCTGCCGACATTGCGCAGGCGGTACGTGCCCGCCTCGACGACCGGCGCCGGATGGCTGCTCATCGTGCTCTCTCCCCGAAAACGTATGGCTGTTGACCGACTGACGGCGCCCCCACCGCCGTGATGGTGGGGGCGCCGGACGAACCCGGCGCTCAGGCGCCGAGGTTGAACTCCGCCGGGTCCGGGCCGAGCCGCTTGCCCTCGTCCAGCGCAGCGAAGGCGGCGAGGTCGTCGGCGTCCAGCTCGAAGTCGAACACGTCGAAGTTCTCCTCGATCCGCGACGGCGTCACGGACTTCGGGATCACGATGTTGCCGGTCTGCAGGTGCCAGCGCAGGACGGCCTGAGCGGGCGTACGGCCGTGCTTCTGGGCGATGGCCACGACCGTCGGCACCTCCAGCAGGCCCTTGCCCTGACCCAGCGGCGACCAGGCCTCTGTGGCGATGGAGTGCTCGGCGTGGAAGGCTCGCGCCTCGGCCTGCTGGAGCTGCGGGTGCAGCTCGATCTGGTTGAGGACGGGAACCACGGAGGTCTCGGCCAGCAGCCGCTTCAGGTGCTCGGGGTGGAAGTTCGACACACCGATGGCCTTGGCGCGGCCGTCGGCGTGGATCTTCTCGAACGCCCGGTAGGTGTCGGTGTACGCGTCCTTGGCCGGGACCGGCCAGTGGATCAGATACAGGTCCACGTAGTCCAGGCCGAGCTTGTCGAGCGAGGCGTCGAAGGCGCGCAGCGTGCTGTCGTATCCCTGCTCGCTGTTCCACAGCTTCGTGGTGACGAAGAGCTCGTCACGGGCGACACCCGAGGCGGCGATGGCCTTGCCGGTACCTACCTCGTTCTCGTAGATCGCGGCGGTGTCGATGGACCGGTACCCGGACTCGATGGCCTTCGTGACCGCCTTCGCCGCCTCGTCGTCCGGCACCTGCCAGACACCGAAACCGAGCTGCGGCATTTCGAGGCCGTTGTTGAGGGTGATGGAGGGGACCTGGCTCACGAGCGGTCGATCCTTACGTCGTCGGTTGGTACTCCCCACGACAACGAGCACAAGGGCCCGGGCATTCCCGCCTCAAGATCCAAAAGCTTCATGATCCAGAATTTGTGCGAGCGGTCAGTGGCGGAGCGCGTTTGTCCTGGTCAGTGGTACAGCACGTTCGTCCTGGTCAGTGGTACAGCGCGTCGACCTCGACTCCGTACGCCGTCTCGATCGCCTTGCGCTTCAGCTTCAGCGAGGGCGTGAGCAGCCCGTGCTCCTCGGTGAACGGGTGGGCCAGGATCCGGAACGTACGGATCGACTCGGCCTGCGACACCGCCGTGTTGGCCGCCACCACCGCCCGGCGGATCTCCATCTCCAGGTCCGGGTCGCGGACCAGCTCGGCGGGTGCGAGCGGCGTACGGCCCTGCATGACGAGCCAGTGGTCGACGGACTCCTGGTCGACGGTGACCAGGGCCGCGATGTGCGGACGGTCGTTGCCGACGACGATGCACTGCGCGACCAGCGGATGGGCCCGGACCCGCTCCTCCAGGCCCGCCGGCGACACGCTCTTGCCACCGGAGGTCACCAGGATCTCCTTCTTCCGCCCGGTGATCGTGAGATAGCCGTCCCCGTCCAGTGAACCCAGGTCCCCGGTGGCCAGCCAGCCGTCCTCCAGCGCGGTCCGGGTCGCGACCGGATCGTTCAGGTAGCCGGAGAAGACGTTCGGGCCGTGCAGCCACACCTCGCCGTCGTCCGCGATGTGCACCGACGTGCCGGGAATGGGCTGCCCGACCGTGCCGTACCGGGTGCGCTCGGGCGGGTTCGCGGTGGCCGCCGCGGTCGACTCGGTCAGCCCGTACCCCTCGAAGACGGTCACTCCGGCGCCCGCGAAGAACAGGCCGAGCCGCCGGTTCATCCCGGAACCGCCCGACATCGCGTGCCGCACCCGGCCGCCCATCGCGTCGCGGACCTTCTTGTAGACGACCTTGTCGAAGAACTGGTGCTGCACCCGCAGCCCGGCGGACGGCCCCGGACCGAGGCCGAACGCCTTCTGCTCCAGCGCCTCCGCGTACTTCACCGCGATGTCCACGGCCTTGTCGAACGGCCCGGCCCGCCCCTCCGCCTCGGCCTTGCGCCGGGCGCCGTTGAAGACCTTCTCGAAGATGTACGGCACCGCCAGGATGAAGGTGGGCCGGAACGACATCAGGTCCGGCATCAGCGCGTTGGCCGACAGCTCCGGCTGGTGGCCGAGTTTGACCCGTCCCCGTACCGCCGCGATCTCCACCATCCGGCCGAAGACGTGCGCCAGCGGGAGGAAGAGGAGCGTGGCCGCCTCGTCACCCGGCCTGGAGTGGAACACCGGTTCCCAGCGGGCGACCATCGTGTCGCTCTCGAACATGAAGCTCGCGTGCGTGATCACGCATCCCTTGGGCCGGCCCGTCGTGCCCGAGGTGTAGATCACCGTCGCCACGGACTCGGGCGTCACCGCCCGCCGGTGCCGGTGCACCACCTCGTCGTCGACCGCCGCGCCCGCGCCGACCAGTTCGTCCACCGCGTCGGCGTCCAGCTGCCAGAGCCGCTTGAGGTGCGGCAGCCGGTCGATCACCGAGCCGACGGTCATCGCGTGGTCCTCGTGCTCGACCATCACCGCCACCACCTCCGCGTCGTGCAGCATCCAGTGGACCTGCTCGGCTGAGGAGGTCGGGTAGACCGGCACCGACTGCGCGCCCACCGACCAGAGCGCGAAGTCGAAGAGCGTCCACTCGTACCGGGTACGGGACATGAGGGCGACCCGGTCGCCGAACCGGACGCCGTGCGCGATCAGCCCCTTGGCCAGTGCCAGCACCTCGTCGCGGAACGCCTCCGAGGTCACGTCCCGCCACTGTCCGCGCGCGTCCTTGCGGCCGAACGCGACCCGCCGCGGATCGTCCTCCGCGTAGTCGAAGACGGCATCGGCCAGACCGCCGACTTGAGGCGGCGCGGCCATGGGTGGGACCGTGAATTCACGCAATGACCTGCTCCTCGTGGCGCTCCGCACAGCGCCGCGACGCTACCCCAACCGGGGGCCCGGCGGGAGGGCCCGAACCTCGGGTAAAACGTGGCGTTCGCGGAGGTCAACCGTCGAAAACCGGCCAGATGGGCAAGGCCGGGGCGCACTTCTGACGGAGGCGTAAGCGGCTCGCGGGCAAATCTCCACCGAATCCGACCGAGGCGATCACTCCCGGTCTCTGGCGGTACGAGGTGCTATGCACCGCTACCGGCTGGTGCGGGTCATCGGTTCATGCGCCGCTATCCGCTGGTGCGGGTCATCGGGTTCACGCGCCGCCACCGGCCGGTGCGGGTCATCCTCCGCCACCCCGGTGCAGCCGGTCCCCGCCCGCCAGGATCGCCGCCGCCAGCGCGTCCGCCGCCTCCTGCGCCGCACCCCGCCGCTCCCCGTGCAGCAGCACGAAGTCGACGCCACCCGGCTCCGGCAGCCCCATCCTGGCCGGAACCGGCACGAGCCCCGGCGGGATCAGCCTCCGCGAGTGCACCATCACGCCGAGCCCGGCCCGCGCCGCCGCGACCAGAGCGCTCAGGCTCGTACTCGTACAGGCGATCCGCCAGGCCCGCCCGTCCTCCTCCAGCACCTCCAGGGCACGGGCCCGGGTGATGCCCGGCGGCGGGAAGACGATGAGCGGCACCGGGCGCTCCGGGTCGATCCGCAGCCGCGGGGCGCCGATCCAGTCGAGCGCGTCCTGCCACACCAGCTCGCCGTGCGTGTCCCCGGTCCTCCGCTTGGCCAGCACCAGATCCAGCCGGCCCGCCTCCAGCTGCCGGTGCAGGGTCCCGGACAGCTCCACGGTGAGTTCCAGTTCGACCTCCGGATGGTCGCGGCGGAAAGACTCCAGGATCTCCGGCAGCCGGGTCAGCACGAAGTCCTCCGAGGCCCCGAAGCGGAGCCGGCCGCGCAGCCGGGTCCCGGCGAAGAACGCCGCGGCCCGCTCGTGCGCCGCGAGGATCGTCCGGGCGAAGCCGAGCATCGCCTCGCCGTCCTCGGTCAGGTCGACCCGGTGGGTGTCCCGGGCGAACAGCTGCCGCCCGGCCGCCCCCTCCAGCCGCCGGACGTGCTGGCTGACGGTGGACTGCCGGAGCCCGAGGCGGCGGGCGGCCTGGGTGAAGCTGAGGGTCTGGGCGACGGCGAGGAAGGTACGGAGCTGGGCGGGGTCGTAGGAGGTGTCCACGCCCACCACGCTAACGGCTGCTATCGCGTTATGTGATGGCAGTCAGAGCGGTATGAGGGATTCCCGATCGCCGGGCGCGCGGCAGGATGGTGGGGCGCACCAGCGCATCGACGCACCCGAAGAACCATGTGGAGCCCATGAGCAGCCGCCGCACCCTCACCCTGCCGTCCTGGCTGCCGGTCGACGCGTACATCCTGGCGCTGGTCGGCACCGTCGTCCTCGCCGCGCTGCTGCCCGCGCGCGGCATGGCCGCCGATGTGGCGGGCGGGGCCTCCACCGGGGCGGTCGCCCTGCTCTTCTTCCTCTACGGGGCCCGGCTCTCGACGGCCGAGGCGCTCGACGGGCTGAAGCACTGGCGGCTCCACCTCACCGTCCTGGCCTGCACGTTTCTCGTCTTTCCGCTGCTGGGCCTGGCGAGCAAGGGGCTGGTGCCGTACGTCCTGACGCCGGAGCTCCAGGCGGGTTTCCTCTTCCTGTGCCTGGTGCCGTCGACGATCCAGTCCTCGATCGCGTTCACCTCGATCGCCCGCGGCAACGTGCCCGCCGCGATCTGCGCCGGCTCGTTCTCCAGCCTCACCGGGATCTTCCTCACGCCGCTGCTCGCCGCGCTGCTGCTCGGCTCCGCCGGTGGCGGCTTCTCGGCGGACTCGCTGCTCAAGATCGTGCTCCAGTTGCTCGTGCCGTTCCTCGCCGGACAGCTCCTGCGCCGCTGGGTCGGCGGGTTCCTGACCCGGCACAAGAGGGTGCTCGGCCTGGTGGACCGCGGCTCGATCCTGCTGGTCGTCTACACCGCGTTCAGCGAGGGCATGGTCGCCGGCATCTGGAGCCAGGTGACTCCGGCCCGGCTCGGCGCCCTGCTCGCGGCCGAGGCGGTCCTGCTGGCCGTGATGCTCGCGCTGACCTGGTACGGAGCACGGAGGCTCGGCTTCGGCCGGGAGGACCGGATCGCCATCCAGTTCGCCGGGTCGAAGAAGAGCCTGGCGGCGGGGCTGCCGATGGCGAGCGTGCTGTTCGGGGCGCACGCGAGCCTCGCCGTGCTGCCGCTGATGCTCTTCCACCAGATGCAGCTGATGGTCTGCGCGGTCATCGCCAAGCGCCGCTCGCGGGACCCGGAGCCGGTGCGGGACGGGGAGGAGGCCGATGCCGGGCCGTTGTCACACCCGGCGGCTACGGTGACGTCGTAGCGGCCGACCGCCGCTGACGGCTGCTGCCCGGCGCCGACCGGCGCTGACTTGGAGGACCATCATGGCCGACCGGCCCGCCGGACCCGAGGACGACTTCCCGCACGGCGCGGGCAACCCGGCCCGCAGCGCTCTGCGGCACGCGGGCTACACCCGGCTCGCGCAGCTCACCGAGGTGACGGCGGCGGAGGTGCTGGCGCTGCACGGCGTCGGCCCGAAGGCGATCGGGGTGCTGCGCGAGGCGCTGGCGGCCGAAGGGCGGTCGTTCGCCGGGGAATGAGCCGTAGGGGACGGGTGCCGGCGGGGGACGGGTGCCGGCGAGGGCGGGCGTGCTTTCCGCCACGGCCTACCGGCGGGCCCGCGCGTCAGTGCACCTCCGCCTCCAGCGCGATCCGGTGCTCACCCGCGTACACGTTCATCGAAGGCCCCCGCAGGAAGCCCACCAGCGTCAGCCCGCTCTCCGCCGCCAGGTCCACCGCCAGCGAGGACGGCGCCGAGACCGCCGCGAGCACCGGGATCCCGGCCATCACCGCCTTCTGCGCCAGCTCGAACGAGGCCCGCCCCGAGACCAGCAGCACCGCCCGCGACAACGGCAGCCGCCCGTCCGTCAGCGCCCGGCCCACCAGCTTGTCCACCGCGTTGTGCCGGCCCACGTCCTCCCGTACGTCCCAAAGCTCGCCGTCCTCCGAGAAGAGGGCCGCCGCGTGCAGCCCGCCGGTCCGGTCGAACACCTTCTGCGCGGCCCGCAGCCGGTCCGGGAGGGCGGCGAGCAGCTCCGGTGTGACGCGGACCGGGGGAGAGTCACCGACCGGGTGACGCGTGGTCGTACGGACCGCGTCCAGGCTGGCCTTGCCGCACAGGCCGCACGAGGAGGTGGTGTAGACGTTCCGCTCCAGCGTGATGTCGGGGACCGCGACCCCGGGCGCGAGCTTCACGTCCACCACGTTGTACGTGTTCACACCGTCGGCGGTGGCCCCGGCGCAGTAGACGATGGACTGCACCTCCTCGCCCTCGGCGATCACGCCCTCGCTGACCAGGAACCCCGCCGCCAGCGCGAAGTCGTCGCCGGGTGTGCGCATCGTGATGGCCAGCGGCTTTCCGTTCAGCCGTATCTCCAGCGGCTCCTCCGCGACGAGCGTGTCGGCGCGGGAGGAGACGGCACCGTCCCGGATACGGAGGGTGCGGCGGCGCTCGGTGACCCGTCCCATGAGGCTGAACCCGATTCTGTCGGCGTGGAGAGCTTCCGGTGTGCGGAGCTGTCGGTGTGCGGAGCTTCCGGCCGTGGGTCGGGCCGGAGCCTGGCCCTGTCATTGTCCTGCACACGCGTCGGACCGTCATCGCTCCTCCACCCGAACGGACGGTCGGGGGGAGCATGCAGGTGAGGCTGTTGTCAATGCTCCAACGTGTGGGCCGGTTTCCTGTGGGATCACGTGCCCTCGTACCGGACGGTAGCCACCAAGACTGGATGTTTCCTGCCCGAAGTGACGATGGGAACCCGTATGACCGGCTCACGTGTCGTGGCGCTCGGCCACTATCAGCCCGCCAAGGTACTCACCAACGACGATCTGGCGGCCATGGTCGACACGAGCGACGAGTGGATCACGAGCCGGGTCGGCATCAAGACCCGGCATGTGGGCGGCCCCGACGAGCCGGTCGACGAGCTGGCCGCGCACGCCGGTGCCAAGGCGCTGGCCGCCGCCGGCCTCCAGCCCTCCGACATCGATCTGGTCCTGGTCGCCACCTCCACCGCGATCGACCGCTCCCCGAGCATGTCGGCGCGGGTCGCGGCGCGGCTCTCCATGGGGTCACCCGCCGTGATGGACATCAACGTGGTCTGCTCGGGCTTCACGCACGCCCTGGCCGTCGCCGACCACACGATCCGGGCCGGTGCGGCGACCCGGGCCCTGGTCATCGGCGCCGACAAGATGGGGGACATCGCGGACTGGACCGACCGGACCACCTGCGTCCTGCTGGGCGACGGCGCGGGCGCCGCCGTCGTCACCGCCGACCCGTCCGCCCCGGACGCGCCGGACGGCCCCGGGATCGGACCGGTCCTGTGGGGATCGGTGCCGGAGATGGGCAACGCCGTACGGATCGAGGGGACGCCGCCGCGCTTCGCGCAGGAGGGCCAGTCCGTCTACCGCTGGGCCACCACCCAGCTGCCCCCGATCGCCCGCAAGGTCTGCGAGAAGGCGGGTGTCGCCCCGGAGGACCTGGCCGCCGTCGTCCTGCACCAGGCCAACCTGCGGATCATCGAGCCGGTCGCCCGGAAGATCGGCGCGGTCAACGCGATCATCGCGCGGGACGTGGTCGACTCCGGCAACACCTCCGCCGCCTCCATCCCGATGGCCCTCTCCAAGCTGGTGGAGCGCGGCGAGGTCGCCTCCGGCGCGCCCGTCCTGCTCTTCGGGTTCGGCGGAAACCTCTCGTACGCCGGACAGGTCATCCGCTGCCCTTGAGTACGGCCGTGAGGCTTTGTCCTGAGTGTGGAGAAAGTTGGGGCCGATTCCTGCGCAACTTCTTCCCACTCCGGGAAAGCGCTGCTACGTTCCCCTCGAAAGCCCGACGGACTGGCCGGATGTGGCGGGGAGGGACGCGTGAGACGTATGACGGCACGACCCGCGAACGCGCATCAGGCGCGGCTGCTCCGGCTGTTGCGCGACGGGGGTCCCAACTCCCGTGCGCAGCTGGGTGACCAGGTCGACCTCTCGCGCTCCAAGCTCGCCGTCGAGGTGGACCGGCTGCTGGAGACCGGTCTGGTCGTGGCGGACGGGCTCGCCGCATCCCGTGGCGGGCGCCGCTCGCACAACATCCGGCTCGCCCCCGAACTGCGGTTCCTCGGGGTCGACATCGGCGCCACCTCCATCGATGTGGCCGTCACCAACGCGGAGTTGGAGGTCCTGGGCCACCTCAACCAGCCGATGGACGTGCGCGAGGGCCCGGTCGCGGTCTTCGAGCAGGTCCTGGCGATGGCGGCCAAGCTCCGGGCCTCCGGCCTCGCCGAAGGTTTCGACGGCGCGGGCATCGGGGTTCCCGGACCCGTCCGCTTCCCCGAAGGTGTGCCGGTCGCGCCGCCGATCATGCCCGGCTGGGACGGGTTCCCGGTCCGCGAGGCGCTCAGTCAGGATCTGGGCTGCCCGGTCATGGTCGACAACGACGTGAACCTCATGGCGATGGGGGAGCAGCACGCGGGGGTCGCCCGTTCCGTGGGCGACTTCCTCTGCGTCAAGATCGGTACGGGTATCGGCTGCGGGATCGTCGTCGGCGGTGAGGTCTACCGGGGGACGACCGGCAGTGCCGGGGACATCGGGCACATCCAGGTGGAACCGGACGGCCGGGCCTGCGCCTGCGGCAACAAGGGCTGCCTGGAAGCCCACTTCAGCGGTGCCGCCCTGGCCCGTGACGCGGAGGACGCCGCCCGTGAGGGCCGCTCGCCCGAGCTCGCGGTCCGGCTGGAGGCGGCCGGACGCCTCACCGCCGCCGATGTGGCCGCCGCCGCGGCGGCCGGGGACGCGGCGGCGCTCGACCTGATCCGCGAAGGCGGCAACCGGGTCGGGCAGGTCATCGCCGGTCTCGTCAGCTTCTTCAACCCCGGTCTGGTGGTGATCGGCGGAGGGGTCACCGGCCTCGGTCACAACCTCCTCGCCAGTGTCCGCACCCAGGTCTACCGGCAGTCCCTGCCGCTGGCCACCGGCAACCTCCCCATCGTGCTGGGCGAGCTGGGCCCCACCGCCGGAGTGATCGGCGCGGCCCGCCTCATCAGCGACCACCTCTTCTCACCGGCCTGACCCACGGGACCGGTGAGCAGCGCCCCGTGCCGCCGCCGGCCCCGTACGCACCACCGTTCGCCGCCCACGCCGTACGTACCACCGCCTTGGTCGGCCACCCGTCACCACCGCACGGGTCGGCCACTCGCCCTTATTCGTCAGGTACTCGTCAGGTACTAGTCAGCAGCCGCTCGTGATGCCGCCGGCTCCCCGGCACCTCCAGCCCTGCGCCCTGCCCGCACACCCGGCCCTCCCCGAACCTGCCCGGCACCGGGCAAGGGCAGGGGAGACCCCATTCGCCGAGGGGATTCGTCATGGCACCAGAACCACCCCTGCTCACCATGTCCGGCATCACCAAGTCCTTCCCCGGCGTACGCGCCCTGGACGGCGTCGACCTGGAGGTCCAGGCCGGCGAGGTCCACTGCCTCCTCGGCCAGAACGGCGCGGGCAAGTCCACCCTCATCAAGGTGCTCGCCGGGGCCCACCAGCCCGACGACGGCGAGATCACCTGGCGCGGCGAACCCGTCCGGCTCAAGTCCCCGATCGCCGCCATGCGCCTGGGAATTGCCACGATCTACCAGGAACTCGACCTGGTGGAAGGGCTGTCGGTCGCCGAGAACGTTTTCCTCGGCCACGAACCGACCAGCGCGGGCTTCATCGTCCGTACCGGAGAAGGCCGTCTCGCCGCGAAGGCGCTGCTGGCCCGGCTCGGCCACCCGGAGATCGACCCGGCCCGCCCGGTCGGCTCGCTCTCCGCCGCCCAGCAGCAGATCGTCTCCATGGCGCGGGCGCTCTCCCACGACGTCCGGCTCATCGTGATGGACGAGCCCTCCGCCGCGCTCGACCCCGACGAGGTCGACAACCTCTTCCGGATCGTCGACAGCCTGACCGCCGACGGGGTCGCCGTCGTCTACATCTCGCACCGGCTGGAGGAGATCCGCCGCATCGGCGACCGGGTCACCGTGCTGAAGGACGGCCGGGCGGTCGCGGTCGGGCTTCCCGCCGCCGACACGCCGACACGCGACATCGTTGCCATGATGACCGGCCGCGATGTCGAGTACGTCTTCCCGCCGCGCCCGGACGAGGCGGCCGAGAACTCGGCCGAACCCGTCCTGAGGGTCCAAGGCCTGTCCCGTGACGGCGAGTTCGCACCCGTCGACCTCGAACTGCGGCCCGGCGAGATCGTCGGCCTCGCCGGACTCGTCGGCTCCGGCCGCTCCGAGATCCTGGAGACGATCTACGGCGCCCGCAAGGCGAGCACCGGGACCGTCACCGTAGGCGGCAAGCAGCTCAGGCCGGGCAGCGTCCGCGCCGCCGTCGCCGCCGGCATCGGTCTCGCCCCCGAGGAGCGCAAGGCCCAGGCCCTGCTGATGACCGAGTCCGTGACCCGTAACGTCTCCGTCTCCTCGCTCTCCCGGTTCGCCCGGGTCGGCTGGATCGACCGGGGCGGCGAACGGCGGTCCGCGCAGCAGGCCACCCGTGAACTCTCCCTGCGGCCGGACAACCCGGACACACCGATCCGCACCCTCTCCGGCGGCAACCAGCAGAAGGCCGTCCTGGCCCGCTGGCTGCTGCGCGGCTGCCGGGTCCTGCTGCTCGACGAACCCACCCGCGGCGTCGACGTCGGCGCCCGCGCCGAGCTCTACGCCGTGATCCGCCGGCTGGCCGACGAAGGCCTCGCCGTCCTGCTCGTCTCCAGCGAAGTGCCCGAAGTCCTGGGCCTCGCCGACCGGGTGCTGGTGCTCCGGGAGGGACAGGTCGTCCATACGGCCCCCGCCCAGGAGCTCGACGAGCACCGCGTACTCGACCTCGTGATGGAAGGGAGCCCGACGCCATGACACAGCCCGCCCCGTCGGCGCAGCACAACGGGCCGGACAAGGGGACCCTCACCGGCCCCGCCGACCCGCCCCCGTCGAAGACGGGCGGCGGCGGCCGGCCCGGACTCGGACTGCGGCTCGACGTCCGGATCCTGTCGCTGCTCGGCGTCCTCGCCGCACTCGTCCTGGTCGGCGGCATCACCGAACCGGACGCGTTCCTGGACACCGGGAACCTCCAGCTGATCCTGACCCAGGCCTCCGTCATCGGAGTCGTCACTGTCGGCATGACCTTCGTCATCACCAGCGGCGGCATCGACCTCTC
Organism: Streptomyces sp. NPDC101178; assembly: GCF_044767965.1. NCBI lineage: Bacteria > Bacillati > Actinomycetota > Actinomycetes > Kitasatosporales > Streptomycetaceae > Streptomyces > Streptomyces sp. NPDC101178. The sequence continues at coordinate 756,985 of NZ_JBIWOZ010000004.1, read as the reverse complement.
CGTCGGAGCGATGGTCGCCCTCGCCTCCGTCTGGGCGACCACCCTGGCCACCCAGGAGTACGGCTTCGCGGGCATCGCCTTCACCGCCGTGATCGTCGGCGTCGCCGCCGGACTGGTGAACGGTGTGCTCATCGCGTACGGCGGGATGGTCCCGTTCATCGCGACGCTCGCCATGCTCGCCTCGGCACGCGGCCTCGCCCTCATGATCACCGATGGCAAGACCCAGATCGTCACCGTCGACTCGGTCCTCAGCCTCGGCCTGCCGGACTCCTACTTCCTCGGCATCCCGCCGCTGGTCATGATGTTCGTCGCCGTCACCGTCATCGGCTGGCTGATCCTCAACCGCACCACCTTCGGCCGGCGCACGGTCGCCGTCGGCGGCAACGCGGAGGCGGCCCGGCTCGCGGGCATCGACGTCCGCCGTCAGCGCCTCTACCTCTACGTCCTGTCCGGGCTCTGCTGCGGCATCGCCGCCTTCATGCTGATCGTGCTCGCGGGCTCCGGCCAGAACACCAACGGCAACCTGTACGAGCTCGACGCCATCGCCGCCGCGATCATCGGCGGCACCCTGCTCAGCGGCGGACGCGGCACCATCATCGGCTCCGTCCTCGGCGTCCTGATCTTCACCACCATCACCAACATCTTCGCGCTCAACAACCTGCAGAGCGACGTCCAGCAGATCGCCAAGGGCGCCATCATCGTCGCCGCCGTCCTCGTCCAGCGCCGCACCCTGCGCGGCGGCGAGACCTGACCAACCGCCCCACCGAGAGCCGCACTTCGTACGTCACCCACCGGATGAAGGGTTCCACCGCCATGCCAGAGACCAGCCGCAGAGGGCTGCTGTTCGGAGCCACCGCCCTCTCCGCGGGCGCGCTCCTCACCGCCTGCACCAGCAACGAACCGAAGAACGCGCAGCCGGCCGGCAACAGCCAGCCCGCCGCCGACGACAAGCCCGGCAAGCCCGTCACCATCGGCTTCGCCGGACCGCAGGCCGACCACGGCTGGCTCAACGCCATCAACGTGAACGCCAAGTCGCGGGCGGAGAAGTACTCCGAGGTGACGCTGGAGATCACCGAGGGCTCCAACGACACCGCCGCCCAGATCGGCCAGGTCAAGACCCTCATCAACAAGAAGGTCGACGTCCTCGTCATCCTCCCCGCCGACGGCAAGGCGCTCACCCAGGTCGGTCTGGAGGCGATGAAGGCGGGCATCCCGGTGGTCAACCTGGACCGCATCTTCGCCTCCCCGCAGGCGTACCGGTGCTGGGTCGGCGGCGACAACTACGGCATGGGCCTCAACGCCGGGCACTACATCGGCGAACAGCTCAAGGGCAAGGCGAACGCCAAGGTCGTCGAGCTCGCCGGCATCGACAACCTGGAGCTGACCAAGCAGCGCAGCCAGGGCTTCGCCGACGCGCTCAAGAACTACCCCAACATCAAGCTGGTGGCCCGTCAGGCCGCCGAGTTCACCGTCGAGTCCGGCCAGGCGAAGATGGCCCAACTTCTCCAGGCGCAGAAGCAGTTCGACGCCCTGTGGAACCACGACGACGACCAGGGCGTCGGTGCGCTCCGCGCCATCCAGCAGGCCGGCCGCGACGAGTTCATCATGGTCGGCGGCGCCGGTGCCAAGTCCGCGATGGACGCCATCAAGGCCGACAACTCGGTCATCAAGGCGACCGTCCTCTACCCGCCGACGATGGCCGCGTCCGCGATCGACCTGGCGCGCGCGCTCGGCCAGTCCAAGGGCATCAGCGGCCTCTCCGAGATGGAGATCCCGACCTCGCTGACCCTGTACTCCGCGGTCGTCACCAAGGACAACATCGACCAGTACCTGCCGACGGGCTTCAACTGACCGGGACTCCGGGGGGCGCGGCGAGCGCGTCCCCCGGCCCGTTACCGCACACCGAAGAGGAGGAAGCCCGCATGGCCCGTAGTCAAGAGCAGGAGACGGAACCGCAGACCGCGACCGTGACCGCGACACCGCCCCCGCACCAGGCGCGAGGGACGCTCGGGGTCGGCATGGTCGGATACGCGTTCATGGGCGCCGCCCACTCCCAGGGGTGGCGCACCGCCGGACACGTCTTCGACCTGCCGGTGCGGCCCGCTCTCGCCGCGATCTGCGGACGCGACCGTGCGGCGGTCGACGCCGCCGCCGCCCGGCACGGCTGGGCGGCCGCGGAGACCGACTGGCGGGCGCTGATCGCCCGGGACGACGTGCAGCTCATCGACATCTGCACACCCGGTGACAGCCATGCGGAGATCGCCATCGCCGCCCTGGAGGCGGGCAAACACGTGCTGTGCGAGAAGCCGCTCGCCAACACGGTCGCCGAGGCGGAGGCGATGGTCCGCGCCGCCGAGGCGGCGCAGGCCCGGGGCCAGGTGGCGATGGTGGGCTTCAACTACCGTAAGGTGCCCGCCATCAGCTTCGCCCGGCAGCTGATCGCGGACGGCCGCCTCGGCACCCTGCGCCACGTACGCGCCAGCTACCTCCAGGACTGGCTGGTCGACCCGGCCTCGCCGCTCACCTGGCGCCTCAAGCGCGAACACGCCGGCTCGGGCGCGCTGGGCGACCTGGGGGCGCACATCGTGGACCTCGCGCAGTACCTGGCCGGGGAGCTGCTCACCGGCGTGTCCGCCGTCGCCGAGACCTTCGTACGGGAGCGGCCGCTGCTCTCCGGTGGGTCGGCCGGGCTCTCGGGCGGCGCCGACGCGGTGGCGCGGGGCGAGGTGACGGTGGACGACGCGGCGATCTTCACCGGCCGCCTCGCCTCCGGGGCGCTGGCCTCCTTCGAGGCGACCCGGATGGCCGCGGGCCGGAAGAACGCGCTGCGGCTGGAGATCAACGGGGAGCTGGGATCGCTCGCCTTCGACCTGGAGAGGCTCAACGAGCTGTCCTTCCACGACCACACCGAGCCCGCCGTCACCGCGGGCTTCCGCCGCATCCTGGTCACCGAGCCCGAGCACCCGTACTTGGAGGCCTGGTGGCCGCCGGGCCATGGCCTCGGCTACGAGCACACCTTCGTCCACCAGGCCCGTGACGTGGTCCGCACGATCACCGAAGGCCTCCCGCCCCGGCCCTCGTTCGCGGACGGCCTCCAGGTGCAGCGGGTGCTCGCCGCCGTCGAGGAGAGCGCCGCCAAGAACTCCGTACTCACCCCGGTCCCGTCCTCGTCCTAGGAGGTAGCGCGCACATGCCCCGCCCCTTCACCCTGTTCACCGGCCAGTGGGCCGACCTCCCGCTGGAGGAGGTCTGCAGACACGCCCGGGACTTCGGCTACGACGGTCTCGAACTCGCCTGCTGGGGAGACCACTTCGAGGTCGACAAGGCGCTCGCCGACCCCGGCTACCTGGACAGCAGGCACCAACTGCTCGACAAGTACGGGCTGAAGTGCTTCGCGATCTCCAACCACCTGGTCGGCCAGGCCGTCTGCGACAGCCCGATCGACGAACGCCACCAGGGCATCCTGCCCGCCCGCATCTGGGGCGACGGCGAGGCCGAAGGCGTACGGCAGCGGGCCGCCGCCGAGATCGCGGACACCGCACGGGCCGCCGCCGCCTTCGGCGTCGACACGGTCATCGGGTTCACCGGCTCCTCGATCTGGCACCTGGTCGCCATGTTCCCGCCGGTCCCGCCGCACATGATCGAGCGGGGCTACGAGGACTTCGCCGAGCGCTGGAACCCGATCCTGGACGTCTTCGACGCGGAAGGCGTGCGCTTCGCCCACGAGGTGCACCCCAGCGAGATAGCGTACGACTACTGGACCACCAAGCGCGCGCTCGAAGCGGTGGACCACCGGCCCGCGTTCGGGCTGAACTTCGACCCGAGCCACTTCGTCTGGCAGGACCTCGACCCGGTGGGCTTCCTCTACGACTTCCGGGACCGGATCTACCACGTCGACTGCAAGGAGGCCCGCAAACGCCTCGACGGCCGCAACGGCCGCCTCGGCTCCCACCTGCCGTGGGGCGACCCCCGGCGCGGCTGGGACTTCGTCTCCGCCGGCCACGGTGACGTGCCCTGGGAGGACGTGTTCCGGATGCTCCGGTCCATCGGCTACGAGGGCCCCGTCTCCGTGGAGTGGGAGGACGCGGGCATGGACCGGCTGCACGGCGCTCCCGAAGCCCTTGCCAGCCTCAAGCGGTTCGACTTCGACCCGCCGTCGGCCTCCTTCGACGCGGCCTTCGGCGGCGGCGAGTAGGACCCGCGGCAGAGCGGTCCCGGGCGCTCCTGAGGTGCCCGGGGCTGCCTCGCCCTGCCCGGAATCTCCTTTGTCCTGGCGGAAGCAGAAGTTCGATCCAACCCTTGCACAAGGGCTTTCCGTCGCGGATGAACAGGTCTAACGTCCAACACGTGTACACGACATGACTCGCGTCACCGGGGTCACTCCCGTCTCCGGTGACACACGCGCGGCAGTCCCCGCGCGGCACGGCACGGCTACACCCGCCCGTACAACCGGCACTCTCCGGAGGACCTCAGTGCACCGAACCAGAAAGCGGCTCCTGGCCCGGACCCGCGTCCGTAAAACGCTCGCGCTGTTCACCGGCGGCCTCCTCGCCGCCGCGACCCTGACCCTCGGCTCCGCCCCCGGCGCCACCGCCCACCCTGGCCACCCGGGCCACGAGCAGCCCGTTGCGGAGGACTTCCAGCAGGTCACCCTCGCCAAGGGCGCGGAGGAGACCGGCGAGCCCATGTCGCTCGCCGTCCTCCCGGACCGCAGCGTGCTGCACACCTCGCGCGGCGGCGAGCTGCGGATCACCGACAGCGCCGGCAACACCCGGATCTCCGGCACCCTTCCCGTGTACACGCACGACGAGGAAGGCCTCCAGGGCATCGGCGTCGACCCCGACTTCGCCGAGAACCGGGCCATCTACCTGTTCTACGCACCCCCGTTGGACACCCCGGCAGGCGATGCCCCGGAGACCGGGACGGCCGCCGACTTCGCGAAGTTCGACGGCGTCAACCGGCTCTCCCGCTTCGTGCTCAACGAGGACGGCACGCTCGACACCGCCAGTGAGAAGAAGGTCCTGGACGTCCCCACCTCGCGCGGCATCTGCTGCCACGTCGGCGGTGACATCGACTTCGACAAGGACGGCAACCTCTACCTCTCCACCGGTGACGACACCAACCCCTTCGCCTCCGACGGCTACACGCCGATCGACGAACGCGCCGACCGCAACCCGGCGTTCGACGCCCAGCGGACCTCCGGCAACACCAACGACCTCCGCGGCAAGATCCTGCGCATCAAGGTCGCGGAGGACGGCTCGTACACCGTCCCCGAGGGCAACCTCTTCGAGCCCGGGACGGACAAGACGCGCCCCGAGATCTACGCGATGGGCTTCCGCAACCCGTTCCGCTTCTCCGTCGACCAGGCCACCGGCATCGTGTACGTCGGTGACTACGGCCCCGACGCCGGTGCGGCCGACCCGAAGCGCGGGCCGTCCGGCAAGGTGGAGTTCGCGCGGGTGACGAAGGCCGGCAACTTCGGCTGGCCGTACTGCGTCGGCGAGAACGAGCCGTACATCGACTACGACTTCGCCACCAAGGCCTCCGGTGCCGCCTTCGACTGCGCGAACCTGAAGAACGAGTCGCCGCACAACACCGGCCTGGTCGACCTGCCGCCGGCCGAGGCCGCCTGGATCCCGTACGACGGCGGCTCGCTGCCCGAGTTCGGCTCCGGCTCCGAGTCCCCGATGGGCGGACCGGTCTACCGCTACGACGCGGACCTCGACTCCCCGGTCAAGTTCCCCGAGGCGTACGACGGTGACTTCTTCGCCGGTGAGTTCGGCCGCCGCTGGATCAAGCGCATCGAGCAGGACGCGGACGGCGCCGTCCAGTCCATCAACGACGTGCCGTGGTCCGGTACGCAGATCATGGACATGGCCTTCGGTCCGGACGGTGCCCTGTACGTCCTGGACTACGGCCTCGCCTGGTTCGGCGGCGACGAGAACTCCGCGCTCTACCGCATCGAGAACGCCACCGGAGGCCGCTCACCCATCGCGGAGGCCTCGGCGAACAAGACCTCCGGCACCGCACCCCTGAAGGTCAAGTTCTCCTCGGCCGGCACGTCGGACGGCGACGGCGACCCGCTCACGTACGCCTGGGACTTCGGTGACGGCGGAACGTCCACGGCCGCCGACCCGACGTACACGTACAAGAAGAACGGTACGTACGTCGCGACGCTCACCGCGGAGGACCCGACCGGCCGCACCGGCTCCGCCAGCGTCCACATCACCGTCGGCAACACCGCCCCGACCGTCGAGCTGGTGCTCCCCGAGGACGGGCAGCTCTTCGAGTTCGGTGACTCCGTGCCGTTCAAGGTGAATGTCAGCGACCCGGAGGACGGCACCATCGACTGCACCAAGGTCGAGGTCAAGTTCACCCTGGGCCACGACAGTCACGGCCACGACATCACCACCGAGCACGGCTGCGAAGGCACCATCAAGACCGCCATGGAAGGCGGCCACGACCCCAACGCCAACATCTACGGCGGTATTTCGGCCTCCTACACCGACAACGGCGGTGGCGGCCAGGCCAAGCTGACCGGCAAGGACGCCGCGCGCCTCCAGCCCAGGCACCGCCAGGCCGAGCACTTCGACGACTCGTCCGGCGTCACCACGCCGAGCAAGTCGAGTGCGCACGGCGGAAAGACCGTCGGGGACATCCACAACGACGACTGGATCTCCTTCAAGACCTACGTCCTCGGTGGCACCACCAAGCTCACCGCCCGTATCTCGTCGGCCGGTTCCGGCGGCTTCCTCGAAGTCCGTACGGGATCGCCCACCGGCAAGATCCTCGGCTCCGGCCCGGTCCCGGTGACCGGCAGCTGGGACACCTTCCAGGACATCGACATCCCGCTGCGCGGAGCGCCCAAGAAGCAGACCGAACTCTTCCTCGTCTTCAAGGGCGGCGACGGCGCGCTCTACGACATCGACGACTTCGAACTGTCCAACAGCCCGGTCGACAAGACCGCCAAGCGCGTTCTCGTCTTCTCCAAGACCGCCGGTTTCCGCCACGACTCCATCCCGGCCGGCATCGCCGCACTGAAGGAGATCGGCAAGGACACCAACATCACGGTCGACTCCACCGAGTCCGCCGCCCAGTTCACCACCAGCAACCTCGCCCGCTACGACGCCGTCGCCTTCCTCTCCACCACCGGTGACGTCCTCAACGCCGAGCAGCAGAAGGCGTTCGAGAACTACGTGGCCACCGGCGGCGGTTACGTCGGCATCCACGCGGCCGCCGACACCGAGTACGACTGGGAGTTCTACGGCGGCCTGGTCGGTGCCTACTTCGACTCGCACCCGCAGATCCAGCCCGCCACCGTGCGTGTCGAGGACCACGACCATCCGGCCACCGCGCACCTGGACGAGGAGTGGGAGCGCACCGACGAGTGGTACAACTACGGCACCAACCCCCGTGACAAGGCGAAGGTGCTGGCCACTCTCGACGAGACCACCTACACCGGCGGCAACATGAAGGGCGACCACCCGATCTCCTGGTGCCAGACCTACCAGGGCGGCCGCTCCTTCTACACCGGCCTCGGCCACACCAAGGAGTCCTACGCGGAGACGGCCTTCCGCCAGCACCTCTCCGGCGGCCTGCGGTACGCCACCGGCCAGGTCAAGGCCGACTGCAAGCCGAACAAGGACTACCGGCCCATCTTCAACGGCAAGACGCTGGAAGGGTGGAAGCAGGCCGGCCCCGGCAAGTTCTCCGTCAGCGACGGCGCCCTGCACTCCGAGGGCGGCATGGGCCTGCTCACCTACCAGGCCAAGGAGCTGAAGGCGTACTCGCTCAAGCTGGACTGGAAGATGGCCGGCGACGACAACTCCGGTGTCTTCGTGGGCTTCCCGGAGTCGGATGACCCCTGGTCGGCCGTGAACAACGGCTACGAGATCCAGATCGACGCCACCGACGCCGCCGACCGCACCACCGGCTCCGTCTACGGATTCAAGTCGGCCGACATCAAGACCCGTGACCGCGTCCTGCGGCCGCCGGGCCAGTGGAACAGCTACGAGATCAAGGTCCAGGGCGAACGTCTGCAGATCTTCCTCAACGGAGCGAAGATCAACGACTTCACCAACACCGACCCGGCCCGCAGCCTGAAGAACGGCTACATCGGACTCCAGAACCACGGGCCCGACGACCACGTTTCCTTCCGCAACATCCAACTGAAGGAGCTGCCCTCGCAGTAGGGCGGCCACCTCTGCCGACGACGGGCGGGGCAGGCACCGACCCCTTCCCCGCCCGCCGTCCTCCACCTCTTCATCCCCCAGGGAGGCAGCCCGTGACCGCACATGCCGATCGTGAACGCCGTACGGAGACTCCAGACCGCACGGGCGCGCCAGGCCGCCGTACCGGCGTCTGGTTCATCGGAGCGCGCGGCTCCGTCGCCACCACCGCCACCGCGGGGTGCGCGGCGATAGCGGCGGGACTCCACCCGCCCACCGGCATGGTCACCGAGACGCCTCCGTTCGCCGACAGCGGCCTGCCGCCGCTGACCTCGCTGGTCTTCGGCGGCCACGACACCCTGGACTGCCCGCTCGCCAAACGCGCCGAGGCGCTGGCCGAGGGCGGCGTGCTGCCGTACCGCCTCCCGGCCGCCGTGCGCGGCGAACTCGACGCCGCCGACGCCGAGATCCGTCCCGGCGGACCGCTTCCCGGCGACACCCGCACCGACCAGGAACTCATCGCCGCGTTCGCCGCCGACCTCACCGACTTCGCCCACCGCAACGAGCTGGCCCGCACGGTCGTCATCAACGTCTCCTCCACGGAACCGGCCCCCGGCCCCGACGACCCGCGCCTCCCCGCCAGCTCCCTCTACGCCGCGGCCGCACTCCGCGCCGGCTGCTCCTACGCCAACTTCACCCCGTCCACCGGCCTGCGCGCCCCCGCGCTCGCCGAGACCGTCGCCGACAGCGGACTTCCCCACGCGGGACGCGACGGCAAGACCGGCCAGACGCTGCTCCGCTCCGTACTCGCCCCGATGTTCCTCCAGCGCGCCCTGCCCGTACGGGCCTGGTCCGGGTCGAACCTGCTGGGCGGCGGGGACGGGGCGGCGCTGGCCGACCCGGCGGCGGCCGCCGCGAAGAACGCGGGCAAGGAACGGGTCCTCGCCGACACGTTCGGCACCGCCCCGGAGGGCGAGGTCCACATCGACGACGTACCGGCGATGGGGGACTGGAAGACGGCCTGGGACCACATCGCCTTCGACGGCTTCCTCGGCTCCCGCATGGTCCTCCAGACCATCTGGCAGGGCTGCGACTCGGCGCTCGCGGCCCCGCTCGTGCTGGACCTGGCCCGGCTGCTGGCCCGCTCCCACGAGCTGGGACTCAGCGGCCCCCGGCCGGAGCTGGGCTTTTACTTCAAGGACCCGGACGGCGGCACCTCGGCCGCGCTCGCCGAGCAGTACGCCACCTTGCTGGGCTTCGCCGAGCGGCTGCGGGGCCGGGCGTGAGGTGGCGACTGCGGCTGCTGTCGGCGCTCGGGGCCCTTCCCGCCGGGCTGCGGGCGGCGCCGACAGGGCTGAACGGCCATGCCGTACGGGGCGGGGCACCGGCCGCCGCCCCCGAAGACGGCCTGTCCGGTACGGGTGGGACTGCGCCCGCACCGGACAGGCGCCCACCGTCCCCCGGTCGCGGGAGAGGGGACACGGTGCGCGCCTGGACCGAACTGTTCCGGGTCTCCGCACTGTTCTCCGTGCCGGGTGACGCACTGGCCGGGGCCGCGGCGGTGGGCCGCGGCCCCGGCCGGGGTACCGCACTCGCGATCGGCGCCTCCCTCTGCCTGTACGAGGCCGGGATGGCGCTCAACGACTGGGCGGACCGCGAAGAGGACGCGGTGGACCGCCCGCACCGGCCGATCCCTTCGGGCCGCATCAGCCCGCAGGCCGCCCTGGGCGCGGCCGGGCTCCTCACGGCGGCGGGCCTGGCCCTGGCGGCGCGGGCCGGTCGCCCGGCGCTGGCGGTCGCCACGGGCCTGGCCGCCACGGTCTGGGCCTACGACCTCCACCTCAAGCACACGAAGGCGGGCCCGGCGGCGATGGCGGCGGCGCGGTCTCTGGACCTGCTGCTGGGAGCGACAGCCACGGCCACGGCGGGGGCTCCCGCAGAGAGGGGGCCGGGGCCCGGTGCAGGCACCGCGCGTCCGGCGCGCGGCGGGATCGTACGGCTCACCGCCACCCCCGACAACGTTGCCGCACCGCACCGTCCGGCGATCGGCGCCCTGGCCGCCGCACTTCCCGCAGCCCTGGCACTCGGGGCGCACACGTACGGCGTCACCGCCGTGTCCCGCCACGAGGCGCAGGGCGGGTCCACCGCCGTACCGCTGGCGGTCCTGGCCACGACGACGGCACTGGGCGCGGCGGTGCTCGTGGTGGACCGGGAACGGCGCGCGGGCGGGACCGCGATGCCTGGGGTACCGGGGCAACCGGGGCCCGGCGCGGGCGGCCTCGGGGCCTTTTCCCCGGCACACCGCCAGGCCGTCGTGCCGGTACCGGACACGACCGGGCTTGCGCCGGCGCACCTGGCCACGACCGGCCTCACCGCCTCCACCCTCACCTCCCTCCTGCTCACCGCGTTCACCGGCGCCTACCTCCGTACCGCCGGACCACCCCTCCTGCACGCCGCCCTCAACCCGTCCCCGCCCCTCACCCAGCGGGCGGTCGGCGGTGGGATCCGGGCCATGATCCCGCTCCAGGCGGCGCTCGCCACCCGCGCCGGAGCACCCGGCTCCGGTCTCGCCGTCATGGCACTCGTCCCTCTGGCCCGCGCCCTCGCCCGGAAGGTGAGCCCCACATGACCCTCCACCTCGGCTACGGCACCAACGGGCTCACCGACCTCCGCCTCGACGACGCCCTCGGGCTCCTCGCCGACCTCGGCTACGAGGGCGTCGGCCTGACGCTCGACCACATGCACCTGGACCCCCTCGCCCCCGACCTCGCCGAACGCACCCGCCAGGTCGCCCGCCGGCTCACCTCCCTCGGGCTCCGGGTCACCGTGGAGACCGGCGCCCGCTATGTCCTGGACCCGCGCCGCAAGCACGGCCCCTCCCTCCTCGACCCGGACCCCGACGCCCGGGCCGCACGCACCGCGCTGCTCGTCCGCGCCGTGGACGTGGCGGCCGAACTCGGCGCGCACGCCGTCCATTGCTTCAGCGGCATCACCCCGCCGGACACCGCCACGGACACCGCCTGGAAGCGCCTGACCGAGGCGATCACCCCCGTACTCGACGCCGCCGAAAGGTCGGGCATCCCCCTCGCCATCGAGCCCGAACCCGGTCACCTCCTCGCCACCCTCGCCGACTTCCACCACCTCCGCACCCTCCTCGGCGACCCGCCGCTCCTCGGCCTCACGCTCGACATCGGCCACTGCCAGTGCCTGGAGGACGCCTCCCCTGTGCAGTGCGTCGTCGACTCCGCGCCCTGGCTCCGGCACGTCCAGATCGAGGACATGCGGCGCGGTGTCCACGAGCACCTCCCGTTCGGCGACGGCGAGATCGACTTCCCGCCCGTGCTCGCCGCCCTGGCCGCCACCGGCTACCAGGGCCTCACCGTCGTCGAGCTGCCCCGCCACTCCCACGCGGGCCCCGAACTCGCCCGCACTTCTCTGGCCTTCCTGCGCGACGCCATGAGCAGGGGCGCGACCGACAAGAAGGGCGGCGCACCGTGCTGAAGTCCCGTAAGGAACTCGACACCGAACTCGACGCCACCGCCCGCGCCTGGCTCGACGCGGCCCTGACCGAAGCCGCGCACGCGGCGAGGGAGAACGTCACGGCCGAGCCCTCCGCGTACGCCTCCCCTCCGTGGGAGCTCCACTACGCCGCCGCCGGCCGCCACTGCGGACCGGCCCACGCCGACTCCGTACGCTCCCTCCTGCTCATCGCGGCCCGCGCCCCGCTCTCCTCCGTCACCCGGCTCTACGAACAGGGCACCGCCGCCGAACGCCGCGCCGTCCTCCTCACCCTGCACCGCCTCGATCTGGACGCCACCGCCCTCCCGCTCGTCGAGGACGCCCTGCGAACCAACGACACCCGGCTGGTCGCCGCCGCCGTAGGCCCGTACGCCGCGGCCCACCTCGATCCGCACGCCTGGCGCCACGCCGTACTGAAGTGCCTCTTCACCGGCGTACCGCTGACCGCCGTCGCCCGGCTCGACGAGCGGGCCCGAGGAGACGCCGAACTCGCCCGTATGCTCCGCGACTTCGCCGCCGAGCGGACCGCCGCCGGCCGCGAGGTCCCGGCCGACCTGCGCACCGCGCTCGCCCTCACCGAGATCGCCCCCGCCGCCCCCACGGAGGAGTCCTGATGCGCATCTTCGACCCCCACATCCATATGACGTCCCGGACCACGGACGACTATCAGGCGATGTACGACGCGGGCGTCCGCGCCCTCGTCGAACCCTCCTTCTGGCTCGGCCAGCCGCGCACCTCGCCCGCCAGCTTCTTCGACTACTTCGACGCGCTCCTCGGCTGGGAGCCCTTCCGCGCCTCCCAATACGGCATCGCGCACCACTGCACGCTCGCCCTCAACCCCAAAGAGGCCAACGACCCCCGCTGCACCCCCGTCCTGGACGCCCTGCCCCGCTATCTGGTCAAGGACTCCGTCGTCGCCGTCGGGGAGATCGGCTACGACTCCATGACCCCGGCCGAGGACCACGCGCTGGCCGCTCAGCTCCAGCTCGCCGCCGACCACGGGCTGCCCGCCCTCGTCCACACCCCGCACCGCGACAAGCTCGCCGGTCTCCACCGCACCATCGACGTCATCCGCGAATCGCACCTCCCCCCGGAGCACGTCCTGCTCGACCACCTCAATGAGACAACGGTAAAGGCCGCCACTGACAGCGGCTGCTGGGCCGGGTTCTCCATCTACCCGGACACCAAGATGGACGAGGACCGCATGGTCACGATCCTCCAGAGCCACGGCACCGAGAAGATCCTCGTCAACTCCGCCGCCGACTGGGGAAAGAGCGACCCGCTCAAGACCCGCAAGGTCGCCGACGCGATGCTGAAGGCCGGATTCACCGAGGACGACGTCGACCAGGTCCTGTGGCGCAACCCGGTCGCCTTCTACGGCCAGAGCGGCCGCCTCCACCTGGACGCCTCCGCCCCCGAAGCACTTCACGAGGGCAACTCCATCCTGCGCGGCGGGGAGTGAAGCCATGCGCTTCCGTCACCCGGACGGCTCGATCGTCCACCTCTCCTACTGCACCAACGTCCACCCCGCCGAAACCCTGGACGGCGTCCGCGCCCAGCTCCGCGACCACTGCGAACCCGTACGCCGCCGCCTCGGCCGGGACCGGCTCGGCATCGGCCTCTGGCTCGCCCGGGACGCCGCCCGCGCCCTGATCAACGACCCCGCCGAACTCCGCGCACTCCGCGCCGATCTCGACGGCCGGGGACTCGAAGTGGTCACCCTCAACGGCTTCCCGTACGAGGGGTTCGGCGCCGACGAGGTCAAGTACCGGGTCTACCGGCCGGACTGGACCGAGCCCGACCGCCTCGCCCACACCACCGACCTGGCCCGCCTCCTCGCGGCCCTGCTCCCCGACGACGTCACCGAAGGCACCATCTCCACACTCCCGCTGGCCTGGCGCACCCCGTACGACACGGAACCCGCCGCCGGCCGCACCGCACGCACCGCCCTCACCACCCTCGCCCAGCGACTGGACGCCCTCGCCGAACTCACCGGCAAGTCCATCCGCATCGGCCTCGAACCCGAGCCGGGCTGCACGGTGGAGACCACCGCCGATGCCATCGCCCCGCTCACCGACGTCGGTCACGAGCGCATCGGCATCTGCGTCGACACCTGCCACCTCGCCACCTCCTTCGAGGACCCCGACACCGCACTCGCCGCACTGACCGCAGCCGGCATCCCGGTGGTCAAGTCCCAGCTCTCCGCCGCCCTGCACGCCGAACACCCCCACCTCCCCGAGGTCCGCACCGCGCTCGCCGCCTTCGCCGAGCCGCGCTTCCTGCACCAGACCCGTACGCACACGGCCGCCGGGCTCCGCGGCACCGACGACCTGGACGAGGCCGTCGCCGGTGGCGCACTCCCGGACTCCACCCCCTGGCGGGCCCACTTCCACGTACCGCTGCACGCGCCGCCCGCGCCCCCGCTCACCTCCACGCTCCCCGTGCTCCGCGCCACGCTCGCCCGCCTCGTCGGGGGACCGGTCCCGCTGACCCGGCACCTGGAGGTGGAGACGTACACCTGGCAGGCGCTGCCCGCCGAACTGCGGCCCCGCACCCGTACCCAACTCGCCGACGGCATCGCCGCCGAACTCACCCTCGCCCGCGACCTCCTGGTCGACCTCGGCCTCAAGGAGCTGCCATGACCACGGACAGGGACAGCACGGACAGCACGGACGGCTCACACCGGGCGGGAACGCGCCCCACCCCCCTCCTCGTCCTCGACGTCGTCGGGCTCACCCCGCAGCTCCTCGCCCACATGCCCAACCTCACGGCGCTCGGCAAACAGGGCGCGCGCGCCCCGCTCTCCACCGTCCTGCCCGCCGTCACCTGCGCCGCCCAGTCCACCTTCCTCACCGGCACCATGCCCGCCGAACACGGCATCGTCGCCAACGGCTGGTACTTCCGCGAGCTCGGCGACGTCCTGCTCTGGCGCCAGCACAACGGGCTCGTCGAAGGCGACAAGCTCTGGGACGCGGCGCGCCGCGCCCACCCCGGCTACACCGTCGCCAACATCTGCTGGTGGTACGCGATGGGCGCCGACACCGACTGGACCGTCACCCCGCGACCCGTCTACTACGCCGACGGACGCAAGGAACCCGACTGCTACACCCGGCCTCCCGCCCTGCACGACGAACTGACCGACAAGCTCGGCACGTTCCCCCTCTTCCACTTCTGGGGTCCCGGAGCCGACCTGGTCTCCTCCCAGTGGATCATCGACGCCACCCGCCACATCATCGCCACCCGCACCCCCGATCTCGCCCTCTGCTACCTGCCGCACCTCGACTACGACCTCCAGCGCTACGGCCCCGACGACCCCCGCTCCCACCAGGCCGCCGCCGACCTCGACCGGGCCATCGCCCCGCTGCTGGCCGACGCGCGCGACGAAGGCCGTACGGTCGTGGCGCTCTCCGAATACGGCATCACCCGCGTCAGCCGCCCCGTCGACATCAACCGGGCGCTACGCCGGGCGGGGCTGCTGGAGGTGCACACGCAGGACGGCATGGAATACCTCGACACGATGGCCTCACGCGCCTTCGCCGTCGCGGACCACCAGCTCGCCCACATCTACGTACGCCGCCCCGAGGATCTGGAAGCGACCCGGGCCGCACTCGCCGGCCTGCCCGGCATCGACCAGCTCCTGGACGACGAGGGCAAGAAGGCGCACCACCTGGACCACCCCCGCTCCGGCGAGCTGGTCGCCGTGGCGGAGAAGGACGCCTGGTTCACGTACTACTACTGGCTCGACGACGCCCGCGCGCCCGACTTCGCCCAGCTCGTCGAGATCCACCGCAAACCCGGCTACGACCCCGTCGAGCTCTTCATGGACCCCGAGGACCCCTACGTACGGCTCAAGGCCGTCTCGGCGGTCGCCCGCAAGAAGCTCGGCCTGCGCTACCGCATGGCGGTCGTCCCCCTGGACCCCTCACCTATTCGCGGCAGCCACGGCAGCCTTCCGTCGAGCGACGACGAAGGTCCGCTCATCCTCTGCTCCACCCCCCACGCGTTCACCGACCGGGTCAGGGCCACCGAGGTGAAGTCCCTGCTCCTCAAGCTTGCCGGACTGCACTGACAACGGACCGGCATCGCACCGCTCACCCCACGTCACCCAAGGGAGTCACGCCAACATGAGCCGCACCTCCAAGGACACCGAACTCGCCCGCAGACTGAGCCGCCGCAACGTCCTCGGTGTCGCCGCCGGAGCCACCGCCGCCACGATCATCGGCACGGCGAGCGCCCAGGCCGCGGGCCGGGACCACGCCCAGGGACCCGGCAAGGGCCACGGACCAGGCCACGGACACGGTCACGGCAAGGGCAAGCCCGTCCTGCCCCCCGGCCGCCTCGGCATCCAGCTCTACAGCCTCCGCGACCAGATCTCCACGCTCGGCTTCGCCCCCGTCTTCGCCGAGCTGGAGAAGTACGGCTACGACGAGATCGAGCTCGCGGGCTACACCCAGGGCTCCGCAGGACCCATCACCCTCGCCCAGCTCAAGCGGCTGGCCAAGGACCACGGCCTCAACCCGATCGGCAGCCACGTCGGCTACTACGACGACAACAACCCCGGCGCCTACACCTTCGCCCAGAACCTGGAGAAGGTCCTCGACGACGCCCAGGCACTCGGCCTCAAGCACATCGGCACGGCGTCCGGCCCCTTCCGCTACGGCTCGACGGTCGACGGGTGGAAGCGGGCGGCCGACGACTTCAACACGTACGGGGCCGCCGCCCGTAAGCGCGGGATGAAGTTCTACCAGCACAACCACGCCGAGGAGTTCTCCTTCGCGACCGACAAGCCGAAGGTGCGCCTCTACGACGTCCTGCTCGCCGAGACCGACCCGGACCTGGTCTACCTGGAGATGGACATCTACTGGGCGTACTGCGCGCAGTTCCGCTTCAGCAAGCGCGCGGACGGCAGCAAGGCCCCGCTCGACCCGCTGAAGTACGTCCTGAAGCACCCGAACCGCTACCCGCTCTTCCACGTCAAGGACGGTGTCCGCGACGACACGACGCGCGACGGCTACCGCATGTCGGACGTGGGCGACGGGGACATCGACTACAAGACGTTCCTCTCCAAGGTGACCAACCGGACCCACCACGGCCGGAGCTACCACCACTGGCAGGCGGAACACGACAATCCGGTCGACTCGCTCGCCTTCGCCCGGAAGTCGAGCGAGCACCTGCACTCGCTGCGCGAGGGCCGCTGCGGCGACTGACGCGCACCGCGCATGCGGACCGGCGGGGCTATCCGATGCCCTGCCGGTCCGGCAGCAGCGCGAACTCCCGGTCGGCGGCCACCGGAACGGTGCGCTCCACGACCTGGACGAGCAGCACCCGATGCCGTACCAGCGGCTGCTTCCGCTCCTCCGGCGCCAGCAGCGACAGATCGTCCAGCCCCGCCAGCAGCCGCCGCGAAACCTGCGGGCTTCCGGCCACACACCACCGGATCTCCTCGAAGGCGAGATCCACCAGGTCCTCCCAGTCCGGCCCCTCCTGCACCAGCCGCACCCGCCCGGACCGGTCCCGGTGGTGGACGGTACCGAGCGGCAGGCCCACCACGGCGGCGAGGAACTGCACGATCCGGTCCAGGCACTGCACGGCGGTCGTCGGATCGTTCACGGACGTCGACAGGGCCCGCAGCGCGATGTCGACGAGCTGACGCAACCCGAAGGCCAGATCCTGGTGCAGGGTGCGCTCCACCCCGACGGAGACGGTGTACCGCAGCTGCCGCCGCGACGGTACGGCCCCGCCGTGGACGGCGAGCACCGGCGTGCCCGGCACCACGAAGTCCCCGATGCGGGGGATCAGCCGCAGCACGACGTCCTGCCGCCGCGCGGCCCGGACGAGCCGCGCCGTATTGACGTCCCGCAGCACCCCGGCCCGGCCCTCGTACACCACCCGCCCGGTCTCCGGCCCGAGCCCCTCGGCCCCGCCCGGCCCCCGAGGCATCCGGCCGAGCACACGGAAGGAGTCACGGGTGATCCTGTCCACCACCGGCCCGACCTGCATGAGCCGCAGCGTCGAGCTGACATAGACGATGAACAGCAGCAGGCTCAGCCCGACGAGCACCAGCGTGAGCAGGCTCTGCAGCAGCGGAACCGAGACCACCCGGCGCGGGTCGCTCTCACTCTCGTACGAGGCCATGACCAGCAGGGAGAACAGGAAGGTCGCCAGGAACACCGTCAGCGTCAGCTTGCTGATGCGGCTGCGGACGAAGATCCGCACCACCCGTGGCGTGAGCTGTCCGCCGGCCATCTGCACCGCGACCAGCGAGATGCTGAACACCACACCGATGAAGGTCATCATGGCGGAGCTGATCTGGGTGACGATCGTCTGGGTGTCCCGGGCGAAGGCCATCAGGCCACCGAGCTCGTCGTACGCCTCCTCCCGCTGGAGATACGCGACGAACTCCTCATCGACCTCGGAAGCGATCAGCCACAGCACGAACACACAGACCAACCCCATGGTCGGGGCGAACCAGAACGTGTCGCGCAGATGCTCGCGCAGGGGAGACAGCGGACGGGGTCGGCGGTAGCCGCGATCACTCATGGACGCGAAGGTAGCCCCGCTACCCCCGCAGACGGTGGAGGCCGCGGCCCCACCGGCCCGCCGCACCGCACTGACCTCCGGGTATGCGCCGGATACGCAGGTGAAAGGCGCGTCGAACCCCTGGTATTGTTTTCCATGTCGCCGCGGGGAACACACCGCGAACGGCAGACACCTTGTCCGGGTGGCGGAATGGCAGACGCGCTAGCTTGAGGTGCTAGTGCCCTTTATCGGGCGTGGGGGTTCAAGTCCCCCCTCGGACACCATGGTCAAGCGACCGAACGAAGCCGGTCAGAGCGAGACGTCATCGCTCTGACCGGCTTCGTTGTTGTGTGTTTCGCAGAGTAGATCTTGCCGGGCTCGCCGGTTCGTACACTGACGAGGGTGCGGGACCATACGGCAACCAGGATCGACGCACGTCCGGCGCCGGCCTTGCGGCGGTACGTCGGCTCGTATGTCGGGTTCGACCTGCGCGGGTTCCCGGCGGGGGTGCACTGCGGTCCGCCGGGCCGTGTGCTCACCGCGGTGATCAGCCTGTCCGACCCTCTGGGGATCGGGGCGGGCGTCGACGACGGGTCACCGGTCACCCGGTTCCGCAGCGTGGCCGGCGGTCTCATGTGCCGGTCCGTCGCGATCCACCACGACGGACGCCAGCACGGAGTGCAGGTGTCGCTGACACCCCTCGGGGCCCGGGCCGTCTACGGGATGCCCGCGGCCGCGCTCGCCCACCGGCTGGTCCCGCTCGGCGAGCTTCTCGGAGCGCTCGGCGGCGAGCTGGTCGACCGGCTCAGGGCGGCGACGACATGGGCGGCGCGGTTCGCCGTGCTGGACGAGTTGCTCCTGCGAGCCGTCGGCCGCGGCGACGGAGAGCGTCTGTACCGGGTGCGCCCCGAGGTGGCCGAGGCATGGCGCCGCCTCGTCGCGGCGCAGGGCCGCGTCCAGGTCGGGGCGGTCGCCACGGAGCTGGGCTGGAGCCGCCGGTACCTCACCGAGCGGTTCCGCGACGAGGTGGGCCTGCCACCGAAGACCTTCGCGCGCGTTCTGCGCTTCGAGCACGCGCACGACCTGGCGACGGCACAAGACCCGCTCCCGTGGGCCGATGTGGCGACCGTCTCCGGCTACGCCGACCAGGCCCATCTCGTACGGGACTGGCGCGAGTTCACCGGCCGATCGCCGACGGCCTGGCGTCGCGGCGAAGTCCTCCTCGGGACCGGGTAGTCACCGACGGGCTGCGTATCGCGCAGGCGGCCCTTCCCTTGCCTCTACTTCCCTTTCCTTCAAGACCGCCCGGACGCCGTCCTGTGACGATCGTCGGCATGAGACTCGTCAACCACGAACGCGACGCCATCGACCTGCGGACAACCCCCGTGCACCTCGGGCTGGGATCGCGAGCGAACCCCGTAGAGGGCTTCGCCTGGGACCCGGAGGTGCTCCAGGCGTACAGCGCCGCCGTCGCGGCGGACGGCACCGAGGGCCGGATGGTGGCCATCTTCGACGGCGCCGGCCCCGGCGACCACTGGGAGCGCCACCCCGCCGGCGACGAACTGGTCGTCTGCCTCACCGGGTCGGTGACGGTCACCCGCGACGTGGACGGGGTGCACAGCCGCGTCGTGCTCGGGCCGGGCGAGGCCACCGTCAACCCGGCCGGGACATGGCACGCGGTCGATATGGCGGGACCGGCGTCCATCCTGACCGTCACGGCCGGCCTCGGCACCGGCCACCGTCCCCGGACCGACGCCCGCCTCACCGAGCACGTCGGCACGCCCGGCCCGCAAGCGCCGTGACGACACGCGTCGCGTGCCTCGGCGACAGCCTCACCCGCGCGCAGCTCAGCGTCGACCACCTGGACCTTCTCGCGCGGCGCCGCCCTCCCGGCGACCTGCGGCTCGCCCGCTTCGGCGTCAACGGCGACTTCGCCTACAACCTCTTGCGGCGCCTCGATCCCGTCGTCGCGGACCCGCCCGACGTGATCACCGTGCTGATCGGGACCAACGATGCCCGAGCGAGCCTCGCCGGCTACCCCGTCGAGCAGGCCATGAAGCGCAAACACCTCCCCGAGCGCCCGTCGGCCGGCTGGTTCCAGCAGTGTCTGGGAGCAGTCGTCGAACGGCTGCGAAGGGAGACCGACGCGACGATCGGCCTGCTGTCGCTCCCGGTCCTCGGCCAACAACTCGACGGAGCGCCGGCGCGGGCGTCGCAGGCGTACACCCGGATGATCGCCGAGGTCGCCACTGCCCACGGCGCGGCCTACCTCCCGCTCCATGAACGCCAGCTTGAGGAGGTACGCCGGGCGGGCCCGCCGCCGATCCCGTACCGGGCGCCGACGCCCGCGGCGGGCGTCGCCGTCCTCCTCCGGACCGCCGTGCTGCGCCAAAGCCTCGACACGATCTCGCGGCGCCGAGGTCTCCTGCTCACGACCGACCACGTCCACCAGAACAGCCGCGGCGCCGCCCTGGTCGCCGAGGTCATCGACACCTGGCTGCCGACCCGGAGCGCATAGCCGGCCCCGGCAGCTTGAGCCGTCCGCTGCGTTCCTCTGCCCTCCTCCTGTCACGATCCGGTCTCGGACACGGAGGAGGGTCTTGTTTTCAGCCATGTAATCGATTCCAATCATCCCTGTAATCGATTCCACGGCGTCGTGCGAGCGGTCCGCCCCTGGTTTCGAGGTGTACGGAAACCACAAGGAGGTGGTCCGGACATGGCGAGCATCAAAGATGTCGCGGCCCAGGCAGGAGTCTCCGTCGCCACGGTCTCGCGGGTGCTGAACAGCCATCCGTCCGTCAGCGCCGAGGCGCGCACGCGTGTCCTCGCCGCTGTCGACGCCCTCGGCTACCGGCCCAACGCCGTGGCCCGCTCGCTGCGTACCGCGCAGACCCGGACGCTCGGCCTGGTCATCAGTGACGTACTCAATCCGTACTTCACCGAGCTGGCCCGCTTCGTCGAGGAGGAGGCCCGCGCGCTCGGCTACAGCGTCATCATCGGCAACGCCGACGAGCGGCCCGAGCTCCAGGACCACCACATCCGTACGCTCATCGACCGCAGGATCGACGGGCTGCTCGTCTCGCCGGCCGACGGCGGCTCCCCGCTCATGCGGGAGGTGGCCCAGGGCGGTACGCCGATGGTCTTCGTGGACCGCTGGATCCCGGGCATCGACGTCCCCGTCGTCCGGGCCGACGGTACGGGAGCGGTCAAAGATCTCGTCGCGCACCTGCACGGCCTCGGCCACCGCCGGCTCGCGATCATCGCCGGGCCCGCGGCGACCACCACCGGCAACGAGCGCGTCGAGGCGTTCCGGGAGGCGATGCGCGGGCTGGGGCTCGCGTTGCCCGACGCCTATATCGGGCAGGGCGACTTCCAGGCCGCCAGCGGGCGACGGGCCACCGAAGGATTCCTCGCGCTGACCGAGCCGCCCGAGGTCGTCTTCGCCGCCGACAACCTGATGGCGCTCGGCGCGCTGGACGCGATCCGGGCCCGGGGCCTGCGGGTTCCCGACGACATCGGGCTCGCCGCCTTCGACGACATCCCGTGGTTCGTCCACACGGACCCGCCGATCACCGCCATCGCCCAGCCGACCGCGGACCTGGCCCGTGCCGCCGTACGGGCGCTGGCCGACCTGATCGAAGGACGGACCCCGCGGTCCGTCACCCTGCCCGCCCGTCTCGTCGTGCGCCGCTCCTGCGGCCAGGACGCGACCGACCAGAGGAGCGAACGGTGACCGCACCGGAGGAGCGGCCGGAGCGACCGGCACCGGAGGAGGAACCGGGGCGATCGGTGCCGGAGGAGCGATCGGAGCCGACGGTGACCGCGCCGGACGAGCGACTGCCTTCACACCCGCACGAGTTGCTGCGCATCGAGGGTCTGCGCAAGACCTTCCCCGGCGTCGTGGCACTCGACAACGTCGACTTCGACCTGCGCAGAGGCGAGGTCCACGTCCTGCTCGGCGAGAACGGAGCCGGCAAGAGCACCCTCATCAAGATGCTCTCCGGCGCCTACCGGCCCGACCGCGGCCGGATCCTCGCCGATGGCCGCGAGGTGCGCATCACAGGCGCGCAGGACGCCGAACGGCTCGGTATCGCCACCATCTACCAGGAGTTCAACCTGGTGCCCGATCTGACGGTGGCCGAGAACATCTTCCTCGGCCGCCAGCCGCGCCGCTTCGGTCTCGTCGACCACCGGCGCATGCGGGCGGACGCGGAGAAGCTGCTGCGCCGGGTCGGGGTCGACGTGCGGCCGGACGCGAAGGTCCGCGAACTGGGCATCGCCCGGCTCCAGATGGTCGAGATCGCCAAGGCGCTCAGCCTGGACGCACGCGTCCTGATCATGGACGAGCCGACCGCCGTCCTCACCTCGGAAGAGGTCGAAAAACTCTTCGCCATCGTCCGGCAGTTGCGCACGGACGGCGTCGGGATCGTCTTCATCACCCACCACTTGGAGGAGATCGCCGCGCTCGGTGACCGCGTCACCGTCCTCCGCGACGGCCGCAGCGTCGACCAGGTGCCCGCCTCCACACCCGAGGACCGGCTCGTCCAGCTCATGGTGGGCCGCAGCATCGAGCAGCAGTACCCGCGCGAACGGCCCCATGCCGGTGAGGTGTTGCTGTCCGTCCGCGGGCTGACCCGGGACGGTGTCTTCCACGACATCGGCTTCGACGTGCACGCCGGTGAGGTCGTGGGCCTCGCCGGCCTCGTCGGCGCCGGTCGTACGGAGGTGGCGCGCGCGGTCTTCGGCGCCGACCCGTACGACGCCGGCACCGTCGACGTACGCGGAGAGCGCCTCGCCCGGCACGACGTGCCCGCCGCGATGGCCGCCGGGGTCGGCCTCGTGCCCGAGGACCGCAAGGGCCAGGGCCTGGTCCTGGACGCCTCCGTACAGGAGAACCTCGGCCTCGTCACCCTGCGTTCCGCCTCCCGCTCCGGGCTCGTGGACCTCAAGGGGCAGCGTACGGCGGCCGCCCGCATCGCGAAGCAGCTCGGCGTCCGCATGTCCGGGCTCGGCCAGCACGTCCGTACGCTCTCCGGCGGCAACCAGCAGAAGGTCGTCATCGGCAAGTGGCTGCTGGCCGACACCCGGGTGCTCATCCTGGACGAGCCCACCCGCGGCATCGACGTCGGCGCCAAGGTCGAGATCTACCAGCTCATCAACGAACTCACCGCATCCGGTCACGCCGTCCTGATGATCTCCAGCGACCTGCCCGAAGTCCTCGGTATGAGCGACCGGGTGCTGGTCATGGCCCAGGGCCGGATCGCCGGCGAACTCGCGGCCGAACAGGCAACTCAGGACGCCGTCATGGCCCTCGCGGTCGGTACCGCCGCGACGCACGAACACGAACTCCCCGCACCGAAGAAGGAAGAAGAGGAGGGCCCCCGTGGCCACTGAGACACTCAAGAGTGACACGGGCGCGGGTGGCACCTCCGTGATACGCCGCGTCCTGCTCGACAACGGCGCACTCAGCGCCCTGGTCGTCCTGGTGGTGGCGATGTCGCTGCTCTCCGGCGACTTCCTCACCACCCAGAACCTGCTGAACGTCGGCGTGCAGGCGGCGGTCACCGCGATCCTCGCGTTCGGTGTCACCTTCGTCATCGTCTCGGCGGGCATCGACCTGTCCGTCGGCTCGGTGGCGGCCCTCTCCGCGACGGTCCTCGCCTGGTCGGCGACGTCCGCCGGCGTCCCGGTGGTCCTGGCGGTCGTGCTCGCGATCGTCACCGGCATCGCCTGCGGCTTCGTGAACGGCGCCCTCATCTCGTACGGCAAACTCCCGCCGTTCATCGCGACGCTGGCCATGCTCTCGATCGCCCGGGGCCTCTCGCTCGTCATCTCGCAGGGCAGCCCGATCGCGTTCCCCGACTCCGTCTCGCGGCTCGGCGACACGCTCGGCGGCTGGCTCCCCGTACCGGTCCTCGTGATGATCGCGATGGGCCTGATCACCGCACTCATCCTGGGCCGGACCTTCATCGGCCGCTCGATGTACGCGATCGGCGGCAACGAGGAGGCGGCCCGGCTCTCCGGTCTCCGCGTCAAGCGCCAGAAGATCGTCATCTACGCGCTCTCCGGCCTCTTCGCCGCCGTCGCGGGCATCGTCCTGGCCTCGCGTCTCGTCTCCGCGCAGCCGCAGGCCGCCCAGGGGTACGAACTCGACGCCATCGCCGCGGTCGTCATCGGCGGCGCCAGCCTGGCGGGCGGCGTCGGCAAGGCATCCGGCACGCTGATCGGCGCGCTGATCCTCGCCGTCCTCCGCAACGGCCTCAACCTCCTCTCGGTCTCCGCGTTCTGGCAGCAGGTGGTCATCGGCGTCGTCATCGCGCTCGCCGTCCTCCTCGACACCCTGCGCCGCAAGGCCGGTTCTGGCGCGGCCTCCTCGGCCGGAGCGACTCCGGGCGCTCCGGGAGCGGGTCGCAAGGGTGCGTTCAAGTTCGCCGGAGCGGCGCTCGCCGTGGCGCTCGTCGTCGGCGGGGTGTCCTACTTCAACTCCGGTTCGTCCGGCGGCACGACGAAGGTCGGCATGTCCCTCTCGACGCTCAACAACCCCTTCTTCGTGCAGATGAAGGACGGCGCGCAGGCCGAGGCGAAGAAGGCGGGTATCGACCTCACCGTCACCGACGCCCAGAACGACGCCTCGCAGCAGGCCAACCAGCTGCAGAACTTCACCAGTTCGGGCGTCTCGTCGATCATCGTCAACCCGGTCGACTCCGATGCCGTCGGACCGGGTGTCCGCAGCGCCAACAAGGCCGACATCCCCGTGATCGCCGCCGACCGGGGCGTGAACAAGGCCGAGGCCGCCACCCTTGTCGCCTCCGACAACGTGGCGGGCGGCAAGCTCGCCGCCGACGCGCTGGCCGACAAGCTCGGCGGCAAGGGCAGCATCGTCATCCTCCAGGGCACGGCGGGCACCTCCGCCAGCCGCGAGCGCGGTGCGGGCTTCGCCGAAGGGCTCAAGGCGTACCCGGACATCGAGGTGGTCGCCAAGCAGCCCGCGGACTTCGACCGCACCAAGGGCCTGGACGTCATGACCAACCTGGTCCAGTCCCACCCGGGCATCACCGGCGTCTTCGCCGAGAACGACGAGATGGCGCTGGGCGCGGCCAAGGCGCTCGGCAGCAAGGCCGGTACGTCCGTGTCGGTCGTCGGCTTCGACGGCACCCCGGACGGCCTGAAGGCGGTCGAGGCCGGGACGCTGTACGCGTCGGTGGCCCAACAGCCCAGTGAAATCGGCCGGATCGCGGTGCTGAACGCCGTGAAGGCGGCCAAGGGCGACCAGGTGGAGAGCACGGTGAAGGTGCCGGTCAAGGTGGTCACGCGGGAGAACGTGGCCGACTTCTCCTGACACGACCGCGCCGCCCCGGCCCCGACCGACGAAAGCAGGAAGCATGCACGACAACGCCCCCGACGACCGGTACCGGTACGACCTCCTGGTCGTCGGCTCGGCCAACGCCGACCTGGTGATCGGCGTCGAACGCCGCCCCGCCCCCGGCGAGACGGTGCTCGGCTCCGACCTGGCGGTCCACCCGGGCGGCAAGGGCGCCAACCAGGCAGTCGCGGCGGCCCGGTTGGGAGCCCGCACGGCGCTGCTCGCCCGGGTCGGCGACGACGACCACGGCCAGCTGCTGCTGGAGAGCCAGCGCGCGGCGGGCGTGGACACGGACGGCGTCCTCGTCGGCGGGGCCCCGACCGGCGTCGCGCTGATCACCGTCGACCCCTCGGGTGACAACAGCATCGTGGTGTCCCCGGGCGCCAACGGGCACCTGACCCCCGAGGACCTACGGGCGGCGGCCCCGCTGCTGGCCGCCGCCCGGGTGGTCTCCGTACAGCTGGAGATCCCCCTGGACACGGTCGCGGAGACGGCCCGCCGTCTGGCCCCCGGGTCCCGCCTCGTCCTCAACCCGTCCCCGCCCGCCCCGCTGCCCGACGAGGTGCTGGCCGCCTGCGACCCGCTGGTGGTCAACGAGCACGAGGCGCGGTACATCCTCGGCGAGGCCGCGGGCGAGGCGCCGCACGACTGGGCCCCCGCCCTGCTCGCGCTGGGCCCGCGCTCGGTCGTGATCACGCTGGGCGCGGCGGGCGCGCTGGTGGCCGACAGCCGTACGGACTCCCTGGACCACCTGGTCAGCCCGAAGGTGGAGGCCGTCGACACGACGGGGGCCGGGGACGCGTTCACCGCCGCTCTGGCCTGGCGCCTGGGCCGGGGCGACGAGGTGCGGGAGGCGGCGGCCTTCGCGGTACGGGTGGGGGCGGCGGCCGTCATGTCGAAGGGTGCGCAGGCGTCCTTCCCGAGGCTGGACGAGGTCGACGCCCTGTGAAGAAGTCGGGCATCCTGAACCGCCACTTGGCCGGGGCCATCGCCGAACTCGGGCACGGCGACGAGGTGTTGATCTGCGATGCCGGTATGCCGATCCCACCCGGGCCGCGCGTCGTCGACCTCGCCTTCCGCGCCGGTGTCCCGTCGTTCGCGGAGGTACTGGCCGGTCTGCTCGACGAGTTGGTGGTCGAGGGAGCGACGGCGGCCCTGGAGGTACGCGATGCCAACCCGGAGGCCGCATCGCTCCTGGACAGCCGCTTCCCCGGCCTGGACCTGATCCCGCACGACGACCTGAAGGCGCGCACGGCGTCGGCCCGTCTGGTCGTACGGACGGGGGAGGCCCGGCCGTACGCGAATGTGCTGCTGCGGTGCGGGGTGTTCTTCTGAGCGGGCTCGCGGTGCCGGCCTCGATGATCGGGACGGCGGCCGTCCGCCGCAAGGCCGGGGACGGGGCAGGGACCGGGTAGCCGTCCGGCAGGTGCTCGGCCGGGGAGGGACCCGGCCGAGCACCTGCCGGTCAGCTGTCCGCCGGCCGCTCCAGTGCCACCCTGGGCAGCCGCCTGGCCAGTGGCGCGGGCAGCCACCATGCCCACCGGCCGAGCAGTTGCATCGCGGCCGGGACGATCAGGCAGCGGATCACCAGCGCGTCGACCAGGATCGCCACCGCCAGGCCCAGGCCGAACTGCTGGAGCATCCGGTCCGCGCTCAGCATGAAGGCGCCGAACACCACGATCATGATGGCCCCGGCCGCCGTGATCACCTTGCCGGTGGAGGCCAGCCCTTCCCGTACGGCGAGGGAGTGGTCCTTCGTACGCTCCCACTCCTCGTGGATCCGCGAGATCAGGAACACCTCGTAGTCCATGGAGAGTCCGAACACGATCGCGAAGATCAGGACGGGCAGGAACGCCTCGATCGGGCCCGGCTGCACCCCGAACCAGCCCTCCTGGAACACCAGGGTCATCGCCCCGAGAGCGGCGGAGATCGAGAGGAGGTTCAGCAGGGCGGCCTTGAGCGGGATCAGCACCGACCGGAACACCAGCATCAGCAGCAGGGAGGAGAGTCCGACGACGACCGCGACGAACAGCGGCAGCCCCTGCGAGACCGTCTCCGCGAAGTCCTGGGACGCCGCCGTGGCGCCGCCGACCAGGATCTCGGCGCCGGTGTCGCGCTCCAGGCCCGGGGCCACGTCGTCACGCAGGTGGTGGACGAGATCCGTGGTGCCGGCGTCCTGGGGTGCCGACTCGGGGAAGACGATCACCGTGGAGAGCGCGCCGTCCTCCGACCGGATCGCGGGTCCGACCGCCGCCACGCCCTCCGCCTTCGCCAGCCCGGCCCGTACGTCCCGGCCCGCGGCCTCATCGCCCTGGGCCAGGACGACCAACGGGCCGTTGAAGCCGGGGCCGAAGCCCTCGGCGAGCAGGTCGTACGCCTGCTTCGACGTCGACGTCGCCGGGTCGTTGCCCGCGTCGGCGAAACCGAGGCGCATGCCCAGCGCCGGTGCGGACAGGGCCAGGAGAGCGAGGACGGCGACCATCAGGGAGGGGAGCGGGCGGCGCTGGACGGCTGAGGCCAGTGAGCGCCAACGGCTCCCCTCCACCTTGCCCCTGGCCTTCGTCCCGAGCGCGTGCTTCAGCACATGGCGCTGGATGCGCCTGCCGAAGAACGCCAGCAGCGCGGGCAGCAGGATCAGTGACGCCGCCATGGTGGTCAGCACCGTCAGGGCCAGGGCGAGAGCCACGCCCTGCAGCGAGCCGAGGCCGAGCGCGACCAGGCCCAGCAGAGCGATGATCACCGTGCAGCCGGCGAAGAAGACCGTACGGCCGGCGGCGTCCAGGGCCGTCCGGGTCGCGGCGGCCGGGTCCGCGCCCTCGGTCAGCTCGTGCCGGTACCGGTAGAAGATCAGCAAGGCGTAGTCGACGCCGACGCCGAGTCCGACGAGCATCGTGATGGGCGGAGTGAAGTCGGCGATGGTGAAGACGTGCGAGGCCAGTGTGATCAGGCCGAGTGCGGCGCCCACCGCGAAGAGGGCAGTGACCAGCGGTACGGCGGCCGCGACGACGGAGCCGAAGAGCAGCCCGAGGATGATCACGGCGGCCAGGATGCCCGCCAGTTCCGCGGTCGGGCTCCCCTTCTCCTCGGCACCGCGCACGGCGTCACCGCCGAGTTCGACCTGGAGCCCGTCCGCCTCGGCGCCCTGGGCCGTGTCGATGATCGCGCTGACATCCTCCTTGGGCACCGCCTCGGCCTTGCCGTCGAGGGTCACCGTGGCGTAGCCGATCGTGCCGTCACCGGAGACCGCGGAGGCGTCGGCGTACGGACTTCGAACCTCGGCGACGCCGGGCAGTGCCGCCACCTCGGCCAGCATCCTCTCCACGGCGGCCTTGCGCCCGTCGATACCCGCGCCGTCCTTCAGCACGATCTCGACGCTGTCGCCGGCCTGGGCCGAACCGTGGTGCGTGAACAGGTCGGTGGCCGCCTGGGAATCGGTGCCCGGCAGCGAGAAGTCGTTCTTGTACGCGGATCCCGCCGCCTGCGAGCCCAGCGTGACGGCGGCCAGGACGGCCACCCAGAGGAGCAGGGCGGCCCAGCGATGGCGCTGCGCCCAGCCGGCCACGGCACCGAACCTGCCGCCGCGCGGGCGATCGGGCCGGTCCGGCAGGGGCGGGGCGGTGGCGCGGGTGGGAGACATGGGTGGCTACCTCGTGTTCGAGCGTGCGTGGCCTGATGTGAGGAGCGCGCCCACCACCGCGCCGACGAGGGCGGGCCCGGCGACGGCCAGGGCGATCAGTACGCCGCCGAGTTCCCGCTGGACGGCTCCGGCGGCCATGACCGGCAGGATCCCGGCTGCCGCCCCGACGAGCGCGCCGACGACGGCCGCCGATGCCCGTCCGGAGGAGGCGGGTGCGTTCCTGCCGTCGATCGTGCCCGTGGGGCGGGGCCGGGGGCATCGGCCCCGGGAGGACACCCGGCGTACCCCCGTGGACGCAGGCCGCCATCCCCGGCCTACCCCAGGGGTAGCAGGACATCCGTGGCCCGCCCCACCAGTGGCACCGCGCCGGGGCCTACTGGTCCGCCAGCCAGCCCGGGCTGACCATCCCGGACTCGTACGCCACCACCACGACCTGCGACCTGTCCCGCGTGCCCAGCTTGGTCATGATGCGGCTGACATGGGTCTTCGCCGTCGACGGGGACAGCACCAGCCGCTTCGCGATGTCGTCGTTCGTCAGGCCCGCGGCCACCAGCCGCATCACCTCGCGCTCCCGCGCGGTGAGGACGTCCACCCGCGGGTCGTGGACCGGACCCTTCACCCGGCCCGCGAACTCGGAGATGAGCCGCCGGGTGACCGACGGGCTGATCAGGGCGTCCCCACGGGCGGCGACCCGTACCGCCTGGAGCAGTTCCTCCGGTTCCGTGTCCTTCACCAGGAAACCCGTCGCACCGGCGCGCAGCGCCCCGTAGACATAGTCGTCCAGGTCGAAGGTCGTCAGGATGACCACCTTCACCGATGCCAGCCGCTCGTCCCCGGCGATCGCCCGAGTGGCGTCCAGGCCGTCCGTCCCGGGCATCCGGATGTCCATCAGGACGACGTCCGGACGGAGTTCGCGGCAGGCCGTGACCGCTGCCTCTCCGTCCCCGGCCTCTCCCACCACCTCGATACCGGCCGCGTCCTCCAGGATCGACCGGAAACCGGCCCGGACGAGGCGCTGGTCATCCGCCAGCAGGACCCTGATCATCGATCGCTCCGCTCTGTCGGCTCTCCTTGGACCCCGTACGGCAGCCGGGCCCGCACCGTGAATCCGCCCTCCGGCCGTCGGCCCGCCGTCAGCTCGCCGCCCAGAGCCCTCGCTCGCTCGGTCATGCCGGTGATTCCCGTGCCGCTGCCCGGCCCGGCCGCTCCGGCCGCCGGACCCCGGCCGTCGTCCTCTACGGCCAGCGCCAGCTCCCGGTCCCCGTACGCGACCCTGACCACGACCTCCCCGGCGCCGCTGTGCCGGGCGGCGTTGGTCAGCGACTCCTGCACGATGCGGTACGCGGCCAGGTCGACCGGGGCGGGCAGCGGGCGTTCGGATCCCGTCCTCTCGATCCGCACCGGGAGACCCGCCCGTTCCGCCGAGGCCACCAGCTCGTCCGCCCGGGCCAGCCCCGGCGCGGGCGCCCTGGGCGCCTCCTCGTCGACCTGGCGCAGCACACCGAGGGTCGCCCTCAGCTCCCGCAGGGTCTCCCGGCTGCTCGCCTTGATCGCGCCGAGCGCCTCCTCGGCCTGGGCAGGATCCTTCCGCAGCCGGTACAGGGCCGCGCCCGCCTGCACATTGATCAACGAGATGTTGTGCCCGATCACATCGTGCAGCTCACGGGCGATGCGCAACCGCTCCTCGGTGGCCCGCAGCCTGGCTTCCTCCTCGGCGTACGCCAGCCGCCCGTGGCGCACACTGCCGAGGGCCACGACGGCGACCAGCCAGCCGGTGAGCATGAACACCGCCGTGCCGTTGACATCGCTGTCGCCCAGGAGAGTGCCGGCCGACATGCCGATCACCATCACCGAGGCCATGGCCAGAGCGGCCCGCAGCCGGCCCTGAGCGGCGATGGCGTAGAGCGCCACGATCGGCACCACGACCAGTGGGCCGTCGACGGAGCTCAGCAGGTGGTAGCCGCCGGTGGCCACGACGGTGAACCAGCCCACCGCCACCGGATACCGGCGCCGGAACAGCAGCGCCCCGCACACCGCCGTGATCAGCAGCCAGGACGCGATCAGCGAGGGCAGCGAGTCCCCGCCACGGTTGAGCCGCTGCCCCTCGGCACCGAGCGCGACCAGTACGAAGACCCCGGAGGCCAGCGCGGCGTCGGCGCGGGCGCCGCGGGGCAGCCGGGAACGGATCCGGTCGAGAGGAGACACGGGGCCATTCTGCCCGCGCCCCGGGCCGGAGCCGGACCACGCTGCCCGCGCCGCCGCCCCGGCCCGTGACTCGGCCGCCGCTCACGCCCGGCCCACCAGCTCCGCCAGCGCCCTGGCCAGCGCGTCGAGCCCCGGCCCCGAAGGCCCGCCCGGCTCGGTCATGTACGTGTCGCGGCGGATCTCGATCATCAGGGCCGTGACCCGGCGGTCCGTGCCGTAGTGCTTCAGCGGGACGTACGTACCGGCGAACGGGCTGTCGACGCCCGTCCCGCCGAAACCGGCGAACGCCTCCTCCGCGAGGGCGCGCAGCTCCGGCGGGGTGTGGAGCGGGTCGGTGCCGAGGCAGATCGATGGGCGGGGGGCCGTGCCGTGGAGTTCGTACGGGAGTGGCGCCGTCGGGTACGAGTGCACGTCGACGATCACCGCGCGGCCCGTGGCGGCGATCCGGGCGTCCACCGCCTCCGTCATCGCCTGCGCGTACGGGCGGAAGTAGCTTTCCAGCAGCGGGCGTTGGTCCGATTCAGGGGTGCGGAGGCGTTCGCGGTGGGTGGTGTGCGTGTAGACCGCGCCCATGCCCGCCGCGCGCATCTCCTCACGGTCGTCCGGGAAGCGCTCCGGGTCGACGACCAGGCGGGAGAGGGCGTTGACGTGACGCCAGGGCCGGACGGAGCAGAACTCGACCGCGCGGGCCGCCAGTTCGGCCGTGTGCGCGTCGGTGATGTGGTCGAGTTCCCGCTCCAGAGCACCGTCGTCCAGCAGGACTCCGTCGCGTACCTCTCCGGGAATCGTCCGGGAGCCGTGCGGTACGTGCAGCAGTACCGGGGAGTCGGGGCTTCCGGGGAGGAGGTGGAACGAGGGCTGGGGGACGGTGCTCATGGAGCGGGTCCTTCACAGGCGGGGCCGGGGCCCCGATTGTTTCACCTGCGGCGTCAGTGGGCGGAGCCGATCACCGGGTAGTGGTCGGAGAGGTTCGTGTACGTGTAGTTCTTGCCCCAGCTGGAGACCGTCCAGGGTGCGCTCTGCTCCTTGATCACGTCGTTCTTCCAGCCCGACGGCTTCGCGTGGCCGGCGCGGTGCAGGACGTGGTCCAGGTCCTCGCGGGGGTCGTTCGGGTAGCGCTCGGAGGCTATGGAGTTGTCGCGGGTGTCGAAGGAGTACGGGTGGCCCGTCTTCGAGTCCGGCGCGGTCAGGTCCGCGTCCTTGAGGAAGGAGGCGTACTCGGCGGAGTGGCCGTCCACGTTGAAGTCACCCGCCACGATGACCTGTTCGGCGGCCGGGATCTTCTTGGCGTCCAGGAAGGCGTCCAGCGCCTTGAACTGGCGGCTGCGCATCTGGGCGGCCTCGCCCGCCGAGCAGCCGGGGTCGGTCGACTGGGCGTGGGTGCCGACGACGTGGACGCGGGCGCCGTTGACGTTCAACACGGTATAGGCGAAGCCCTTGTTGGACCACCAGTCGGCGCCGCAGGCGTCCTTGTAGACGTACTGCTCCTTGCGGACGATCGGCCACTTGCTCAGGATCGTGACGCCGCCGTCCTCCGGGGTCGTCGCCGAGTACGAGCCGCCGGTGGCGTCCCAGCCGCTCTTGCTCCGGCCGACCACCGGCGTCTGGTACGGGTACTGGGCGGCGGAGTTCCGCTGCAGGGCGTCGGAGGCCCCGTTGTCGAAGGCCTCCTGGATCACGACCACGTCGTTGCCCCGGAAGAACGAGGTCTTCGGGATCTCCGCCGCCCGGTGGTCCTGGCCCCAGTTGGGGTACAGGGTCTTGCTGAAGATGAACGCGTTGTACGAGAGCACCCGCAGCGACGGAGTGTCGGTGGTCGCCGCCGCGGCCTGGGGCGTGTGCACGGCCAGCGGGACGGCGGCGAGGGCGGCGGAGAGGGCCACGCCGGAAAGGCGGCGGAACGTGGAGTGCGGCACGAGGTCTCCTGCTGAATGAGTGGGGGCGTACCGGGTGGCACCCATCAAAGCAGCGGGAGTTACCCACGGGTAGACATCGGATGCCGTCAGTCTGTCCGGACGAATGCCATCAGGGATCGGCCGCAGGCCGGCGCGGTCCTGCTCAGCCCAGCTCGGCGTAGACGATGAGGTTGTCCACCGGGTGGCCCTCCGCGTCGAACGCTCCGTCGCAGGTGACCAGCCGCAGCGTGCTGTCCTTGGTCGCGCCGTAGACCCGCTCGGTCGGGAACGCCTTCTTGCTGACCGTCTCCTTGCTCGTGACGGTGAAGCGGAGGGATGTGCCGTCGCCGTCGCGGACCACGACCTCGGCGCCTTTGCGGATGTCCTTGAGGTCGTGGAAGACGGCCCGGCCGAAGCGGGTGTCGTTGTGGCCGATCAGGACGGCCGGCCCTGGACGTCCGGGTACGGCTCCGCCCGTGTACCAGCCTGCCGTCATGCCCTTCTCCGCGGGCGGGACCTCGACCGTGCCGTCCGCGTTGAGCCCCAGGCGCATGAGGGGGCTGCTGATCTTGAGGGAGGGGATGGTGACCCGGGTGGGGGCGGCCGGGGCGTCCGTGGCGGACGGTTGTCCGTGCGTGGTCGTGGGGGTCGGCGCCGAGGGCGCCGGAGCCGACGCTGCCGCCGGGGGCGCGGCTGCCGACGGTGCCGGTCCGGCGCAGGCCGTCAGGGCCGCGCAGGTCAGCAGTGCGGTGAGCAGGGCTGCCGTTCGGGGCCGGCGGGAGGAGGTGAGGGCGGGCATGAGGGGCTCCAGGGGCGAGCACCGGGCGTGGCGCCGCCCCGGGTACGGGACGGCGCCACGGTCGGTGTGGGTGGTGAGGGGTGACTACCGGTCAGCCGTTGCGGCGGCGCAGCACCAAGGTGCCCGCACCGGCGAGCAGCGCGAACCCCGCCACCGAGCCGGCGAGGGCCGTCGTGCCGTGGTCGCCGGTGCCGGCCGGCCGCTCACCGGCCGCCACGCCACCGCGCGGCGCGACCGCCGGGGCGGACGCGGCCTCACGGGGTGCCGCGGGTGCCGGGCGGTCGCCCGCCGCGACGCCGCCACGGGGGGCGGCGGAGGGGCGGGCGGCCTCGGCGGCCTTGGCCGCCTTGGCGGCTTCGGCTGCCTTCGCCCGCTCCGGCGACACCTCCTGGGCGCTGTCGGCGGGCGCCGAGGGCTTCGGCGTCGCGTCGGCGAAGGCGGCGGTGGACGGGATCAGCACCGCGCCCGCCGCGACGGCGGCGAGCACGGCGGTGCGCAGGGTGAGGCGAGCGGTCAAAGCGGTCATACGGATGGCTCCATTCCATGCGTCGCCCCGTGGCGGCCCGGTGCCGTTGTGCACCGGGTACGGGGCAGGGAGCCAGGCTGTCGGGGAGTTATGAGGAATCTGTCAGGGCGCTGTCGTCATCCCATCAGGACCCACGGGACCGGCGGCCGGGAGCCGGAGCGTGAAGACCGAGCCCTCTCCCTCCGTACTGGTCGCGCTCGCCGTTCCGCCGTGCGCCTCGGCCAGCTTCCGGACGATGGCGAGACCGAGGCCGCTGCCTCCCGTACGGCGGCTGCGGGACTTCTCCGCACGCCAGAAGCGGTCGAAGACGTGACGGAGGTCCCCGGCCGGAATGCCGGTCCCGGTGTCCGCCACCTCGATCACCACACCACCGGACCCGTCCGGCAGCCGCCCGCTCTCCTCTCCGTACGCGCGCAGCGTCACCGTCCCGCCCGCCGGTGTGTGCCGTAGGGCGTTGGAGACCAGGTTCCCCACCGCCTGCCGCAGCCTGACCGGGTCCGCGGGCACCGTCGTGGCCGCCCCCGCCCCCGCCCCCGCCTCCACCGTCAACGTGACCCCGGCCGTCTCCGCGCGGGCCTGGTGCGCGGCGGCGACCTGGCTCAACAGCTCTCCGACGCGCACCGGTTCGGGGTGCAGGCGCAGCACCCCCGCGTCGGCGGCGGCCAGGTCCTGGAGGTCGTCGATGATGTGCTGGAGCTGCACCGCCTCCTCCAGCAGCGAGGAGACGAACGCCGGATCCGGGTCGGCCAGGCCGTCCTGAGCCGCCTCCAGCCAGCCCCGGATGTTGCTCAACGGCGTCCGCAGCTCATGGGCCACATCGCTGACCATCGCCTTGCGCTGCTCCTCCAGGCGCGCCCGGTGCGCGGACATGTCGTTGAACGCGGCGGCCAGCCGGCCGATCTCGTCGTCCCCCGACACCGGCACGGAGGCGTGCTCCTGGCCGTCCCGCATCCGCTGCGCCGCCCCGGTCAGCGCGTGCAGCGGGCGGACCAGCCGGGCGCCCGCGAGTACCGAGGCGCCCACGGTCAACGCCAGGACCAGCGCCGCCGCGCCCGCGATCTTCGCGGTGTTGGCGGGGGAGAGGTCGAAGCCGGGCACCGTCGCGCCGCCCTCGTCCCCGATGAACAGGAGCGCGGGGGAGGCCACGTACGAGCTGAGCTGTTCGCTGCGCGCCGTCCCCACGCACGAGGCGATGGCCCGGTCGTCCTCCCCGGTGAACTCCCGGGGCGGCTCGACGGCCGGCGCGGGGCGCGCCTCGCGCGCGTCGCCCGGCAGCTGACGTGGCTCGGTGACGGCGATCTCCTTGCCCCAGTAAAGGCCCCTGTTCAGCCGCACGCCTTCGCGCCCCTGGCGCTTCAAGCAGGCGTCGGCCAGCCCGTTGAGCGCGTCCAGCGCCTTGCGCTCCGTCGCGGTGGGCGCGTCCAGATCCGAGAGTTCGCACTTGGTGGAGAGCGCCCGTTCGGGGTCGTTGCCCACCATCTGCACCCGGGGCCGGCCGCTCGGTCCGACGACCACGTCGGAGGCGATCCCCGCCCGGTTCAGGCACTCCGCGTTCCGGTCGGCCATCCGCCGCAGCGCCGTACGCTCGGCCGCCGGCAGCAGGAACGGCCCCACCGCCCGCGGGTCGATCCGGTCCGCGGCCGTGCCCTGCCCCTCGGTGGACCGGGCGGCGAGCACGGTGTCCACGGACAGCGGGTCGACCACCGCCGAGGCCTCCGGCGGCAGCGCGGGCGGGGTCGTCGCGGTGGCGGAGTCGGCGAGCGGCTGCCGGTTCTGCATGGTGAGCGCCACCCGGCGGCCCGACTGCTCGGCCAGCTCCCGCACCGTCGCGTCCACCCCGTCCCAGGTCCGGTTGCGGGCGGCATAACCGAGCAGCGTGTCGTAGATGCGGGCGTCGGCGGTCAGGTTCTGGCCCTGCTCCTGCAGAATCGCACCCGAGGTGGTCTGGACGGCCAGCCAGGCGGTGGCCGCCACCGAACACGCGGCGACCAGCGCCGACACCCCGAGCAGCCGCCCCAGCAGACTCCGCCGCAACGGCACCCGCGAGGCCCTGGGGGGTGTCTTGCCGATCATGCCGGGCTCGCGGGGTCCGGTGCCGCACCTCGCGGCGTTGTCGTCACTCGCCGGCGCTCCTTCGCCGGATCGGTCAGCTTGTAGCCGACCCCGAAGACGGTGAGCAGGCGCACCGGCCGCCGGGGCGCGGGCTCGATCTTCTTGCGCAGGTTCATCACGTGCACGTCGACCGTCCGGTCGCTGATGTAGCGGTCGAAGCCGTGCAGCTCCTCCAGCAGCCGCTGACGGCTGAACACCCGGTCCGGACCGGCCGCCAGCGCGGCCAGGATCCGGAACTCGCCCCGGGTGCACTCCACCGGCTCGCCGTCCACCGTCACCTCGTGCCGCTCCGGATCGACCACGAGCCCACCCACCCGCAGCACGTGGTCGTCGGCCGCTGATGCCGCACCACCCGGCCGCCGGGCGCGGCGCAGCAGCGTACGGACCCGGGCCATCAGCTCGCGCGGGCTGTACGGCTTGGTCATGTAGTCGTCCGCGCCGAGGTCGAGCCCGAGCAGCAGATCGTCCTCGGTGGACCGCGCGGTGAGCATCAGCACCGGCAGCTCCCGCGCCTCGGCCCGCAGCACGCGCACCACGTCGAGACCGTCCGCCCGAGGCATCATCACATCGAGCACCAGCAGGTCGGGCTCCCGGTTCCGGACGGCGTCGAGCGCGGCGAGCCCGTCGCCCACGATCCGTACGGCGTGTCCTTCCCGCTCCAGATAGCGGCGTACGAGCTCGGCCTGCTTCTCGTCGTCCTCGGCAACTATGACGTCTGCGCACACGCCCCCGATCGTAGAGCGCGGCTGCGGTGCGGGGCCGGGGCGGGTTCCGGAACACGGAAGCGGGGGAGGAGCCGGGTGGGCTGAAGGGCGGCGGCTGGTGGTCGTCCACGCCACCTGGAGCCGCCACTCCCTGCTCGGCCCTGAACCGGAGGCACCGGTTCCAATGTCGATCTTGTGATCAAACCTGTGCAGATGTCGTACGAGAGCGGTCAACTCGGTAGGTGCGAGCGGCCAAGACCATGCAGAAAAGCGCGTGATTCGGCCCCTCCGGTTCACCGAACCTCCTTATAGTGGTGCCGCGTTGATCGTATGGTCGCAACGCGCGAAGCCGTCGCCACTGGAGTCCGTACGATGACGAACCCCTCGTCCGCCATGCCCGCGCCCTCGGCCGGTGAAGGCGGTGGCTGCCCCATGGGCCACGGCACGGGAGCCGTTCCGCTCAGCGGACCCGGCTTCCACACCGAACCGCAGGCGCTCTACCGCACCATGCGGCGCGATCACGGCCCCGTCGTCCCGGTCGAGCTGCCCGGCGGATTCCCCGCCTGGCTGGTGATCGGCTACCGGGAGCTCCACCAGGTCACCAGCGACGGGGAGTTGTTCCCCCGGGACGTCTCCCTGTGGAACCAATGGGAGAACATCCCCGCGGACTGGCCGCTGCTGCCCATGGTCGGCACTCCCATGCCGTCCATCTACTTCACCGCCGGAGCCGAGCACCGGCGCCATGTGGAGATGGTCGTCCCCGCGCTCGAAGCCGCCGACCCCTTCGAGATCCGGCAGCACTGCGAGCAGCTGGCGGACCGGCTCATCGACGCCGTGTGCAGCCGCGGCACCGCCGACCTGGTCGCCGAGTTCGCCGAGCCGCTCCCCGTCCTCGTCCTCGCCCGCCTCGTCGGCTTCCCCGATGACGAGGGCGCCGACATCGCCCAGGTGCTCAAGGATCTGGCCGACGGCGGCCCCGGAGCCCAGAAGGCGCACCTCCGCTTCGGTGAGCACATGCACCGGCTCGTCGCGGCCAAGCGGGCACGCCCCGGCGACGACGTGACCTCGCGGATGCTGGCCCACCCGGCCCCGTTCACCGACGAGGAGTACGCGCTCGACCTCATGGCCGTCACGGCCGCCGGCCACCTCCCCACCGCCGACTGGATCAGCAACTCCACCCGGCTGATGCTCACGGAGGACCAGTTCGCCGACGCCCTCTCCGGCGGCCGGCACAGCGTCGCCGAGGCCATGAACGAGGTGCTCTGGGAGGACGCGCCGACCCAGATCCTGGCCGGCCGGTGGGCCGCGCGCGACGCCCGGCTCGGCGGCCAGAACATCGAGCGCGGCGACATGCTCCTCCTCGGTCTCGGTGCCGCCAACGGCGACCCGCACATCCGCCAGCAGGTCACGGATCTGGTGGTCCGCTCCGGGCGCGGCGGCAACAACGCCCACATGGCGTTCAGTCACGGCGAGTACCGCTGCCCCTTCCCCGCGCAGGAGATCGCCGAGATCATCGCCCGTACCGGCATCGAAGTCCTCCTCGACCGGCTGCCCGACCTCGAACTGGCGGTCCCCGCGGCGGATTTGGTGCGCAGGCCCTCCGCCTTCCTGCGCGGGATGACCTCACTGCCCGTCCGCTTCACCCCCGTACGCACGACAGGAGACGCGTTGTGACATGCCCGCACGCCGGCGCCGCCGGCACCGCCGCAGCAGACCTCGGTGCCGGGGCGATCACCATCGACCCCATGGTCCAGGATCTCGACGGAGAGACCGCACGGCTGCGTGACGCCGGTGTGTTCGCCCGGATCGAGCTGCTCGGCGTCCCCGCCTGGACGGTCACCCGCCACGCCGAGGCGCGCCAACTCCTGGTGGATCCACGGCTGGTG
Source organism: Streptomyces sp. NPDC101178 (assembly GCF_044767965.1). Classification (NCBI taxonomy): domain Bacteria; kingdom Bacillati; phylum Actinomycetota; class Actinomycetes; order Kitasatosporales; family Streptomycetaceae; genus Streptomyces; species Streptomyces sp. NPDC101178. The sequence goes on along the minus strand of NZ_JBIWOZ010000004.1, from coordinate 717,652 downwards.
AAGGACATTGACGCCTGGGGCCTGTGGCGGAGCGGAGTGGTGACACGTGCCTGGCCGCTGATCGGCATGATCGACGCCGGGCGGTCCATGTTCACCGTGGACGGGGCCGAGCACCGGCGGCTGCGCACCAAGACCTCGCAGGCGCTCACCCCGCGCCGGCTCGAAGCGATCCGCCCCGCCATCGAGAAGTTCACCGACGAACTGCTGGACCGCCTCGACGCGGCGCGCGGCGAGGACGGGGTCGTCGACCTGAAGGCGGTCTTCGCCCAGCCGCTGCCGATGAAGGTGGTCGGCATGCTGATGGGCGTCGACGAGTCGCAGCACGCCATGCTGACCCGGCAGTACAAGGCGTTCTTCTCCATGCTCACCCCGCAGGACGAACGCCTCGCGTTGCTGGCCGAGTTGGACGTCTTCTACACCGACCTCGTACGCGAGAAGACCGCGCACCCGACGGACGACCTGACCAGCGCGCTGATCCTGGCCGAGGAGGGCGGCGAGCCGCTCACCGAGGAGGAGGTGGTGGGCAATCTGAAGGCGATGGTCGCCGCCGGGCACGAGACGACGATCGGCCTCATCCTCAACGCCGTACGTGCGCTGCTCTCCCACCCGGACCAGCTGGCGAAGGTGCTGTCCGGCGAGGTCGGCTGGGACGCGGTGATCGAGGAGACGCTGCGCTGGGACACGCCCACCACCCACCTCCTGATGCGGTTCGCGACCGAGGACATCACCGTCGGCGACACCGTGATCAAGGAAGGCGAAGGCGTCGTCATCTCCTACCGCGCCATCGGCCGCGACACCGGGCAGCACGGCGAGGACGCCGACGCCTTCGACATCACCCGCGCCACCCGCAACCGCCACATGACCTTCGGCCACGGCCCGCACATCTGCCCCGGTGCCGCGCTCTCCCGCGTCGAGGCGGCCGTCGCCCTGCCCGCGCTCTTCGCCCGCTTCCCCGGGCTGCGCCTCGCGATCCCGGACGCGGAGATCACCAAGCTGCCGGTGATGACCCAGAACGACATGGTGGCCTTCCCGGTGCTCCTGGGCTGAGACCCCGGGGGGCTCCGGAACGGTTCGCCGTACGCCGTCCACGAGCTCCCCGACGCGGCACCCTGGCGGGACACCCGCAGGTGTCCGCACGCATCTCCGAGTGAGGTGCGTCACGCAGAGTGAAATTCTTCGCATACATTCCGGCGGACGGGGGAGGGGCCCGGACCGCTGGTGTGGCCGTACCCCGGTCCGCCGCGCAGTACGCCCCCGTCCGAACCGAACGGGGGCATTTCGGGTACGGAAGGCGAAAAACGACATGTCGGCGCTCAGCACCATCCACATCGACGGCACCTGGCGGGCTGCCGGATCAGGCGCCACGCGCGAGATCCTCGACCCCGCCGACGCCACCGTCCTGGCCGTCGTCGCGGAGGGCGGCGTCGCGGACACCGATGCGGCGATCGCGGCGGCGCGGCGCGCCTTCGACGACGGCCCCTGGCCGCACAAGCCCGTCGCCGAGCGCGCCGGGCTGCTGCGCCGGGTCGCCGACCTCCTCCAGCGGGACCGCGAGGAGATCGCGATCACCGAGAGCCGCGACACCGGCAAGACCCTCGAAGAGGGCCGGGTCGACGTGGACGACGTGACGAACGCCTTCCGCTACTTCGCCGACCTCGTGATGAACGAGAGCGGCGGCCGGGTCGTCGACGCGGGCGACCCCGACGTCCACAGCATCGTCGTGCACGAGCCCGTCGGCGTCTGCGCCCTCATCGCTCCCTGGAACTACCCCCTTCTCCAGGCCAGCTGGAAGATCGCCCCGGCCCTCGCCGCAGGCAACACCTTCGTGCTCAAGCCCAGCGAGGTCACCCCGCTCTCCACCGTCCACCTGATCAAGCTGCTCGCCGAGGCCGGCCTGCCCGACGGCGCCGCCAACCTCGTCACCGGCGCGGGCGACCCGGTCGGCGCCCGGCTCTCCGAGCACCCGGACGTCGATCTGGTCTCCTTCACCGGCGGCCTCGCCAGCGGTACGAAGGTGGCGCAGGCGGCAGCCCCCACCGTGAAGAAGGTGGCTCTGGAGCTCGGCGGCAAGAACCCCAACGTGGTCTTCGCCGACGCCTGCGCCACCGAGGACGGCTTCGACACCGCCGTCGACCAGGCCCTGAACGCGGCTTTCTTCCACAGCGGCCAGGTCTGCTCCGCCGGCGCCCGTCTGATCATCCAGGACACGGTCAGCGAACGGTTCGTCACCGAGCTGGCCCGCCGCGCCGACGCCATCCGCCTCGGCCGGGGCACCCTCGACGGTGTGGAGTGCGGCCCGCTCGTCTCCGCCCAGCAGCTCGCCAAGGTCGAGGCGTACGTCGCCTCCGCCCGCGAGGAAGGCGCGGTCGTCCGGGCCGGCGGCGAACGCCCGAAGCCCAACGATGTACGCCCCGAAGGCGGCTACTTCTACCGGCCGACCGTCCTGGGCGGCTGCCACCGGGAGATGAAGGTGGTCCGCGAGGAGACCTTCGGCCCGATCCTCACCGTCGAGACCTTCCGTACCGAGGAAGAGGCCATCACGCTGGCCAACGACACCGACTACGGCCTCGCCGGCGCCGTCTGGACCACGGACGCGGGCCGGGCCCGCCGGGTCGCCGGACGGCTGCGCCACGGCACCGTCTGGATCAACGACTACCACCCCTACCTCCCGCAGGCCGAGTGGGGCGGCTTCGGCAAGTCCGGTACGGGACGAGAGCTCGGCCCCACCGGCCTCGCCGAGTACCGCGAGTCCAAGCACATCTACCAGAACCTCAACCCGCGCCCCCAGCGCTGGTTCGCCGGCTGACACCTGCGGGGGCCCCGTTCACAGCAACCCCGGGGCCCCGCCCGGCTGTTCGCAGCACCACGCACATGCACGAACCTTGCAGAAGGAGCAGTGACCGATGCCTCCCACCCCCCGCAGCACCGCGGTCCCCGACCCCGAAGGCCCCGTGGCCGACTACGTGATCGTCGGCGGCGGCACCGCCGGATCGGTCATCGCCTCCCGGCTCACCGAGGACCCCGACGTGAGCGTCACGGTCATCGAGGGCGGCCCGACCGACATCGACCGCGACGACGTGCTGACGCTGCGCCGCTGGCTCGGCCTCCTCGGCGGCGACCTCGACTACGACTACCCCACCACCGAGCAGCCGCGCGGCAATTCGCACATCCGCCACAGCCGCGCCCGGGTGCTGGGCGGCTGCTCCTCGCACAACACGCTGATCAGCTTCAAGCCGCTGCCCGGCGACTGGGACGAGTGGGCCGAGGCGGGCGCCGAGGGCTGGGACGCGGCCGCGATGGACCCGTACTTCGCCAAGCTGCGCAACAACATCGTGCCCGTGGACGAGAAGGACCGCAACGCCATCGCCCGCGACTTCGTCGACGCCGCGCAGGCGGCGGCCGGGGTCCCGCGCGTGGACAGCTTCAACAGCAAGCCGTTCCACGAAGGCGTCGGTTTCTTCGACCTGGCCTACCACCCGGAGAACAACAAGCGCTCCTCCGCGTCGGTCGCCTACCTCCACCCGCACATCGAGGCCGGCGACCGCCCGAACCTCCGCATCCTGCTGGAGACGTGGGCGTACCGCCTGGAGTTCGACGGCACCCGCGCCACCGGCGTACACGTCCGGACGAAGGACGGCGAGGAGATCCTGCTGCGCGCCGCCCGTGAGGTCATCGTCTGCGCGGGCGCGGTGGACACGCCCCGGCTGCTGCTGCACTCCGGGATCGGACCGCGCGAGGACCTGGAGGCGCTCGGCATCGAGGTGCGCCACGACCTGCCGGGCGTCGGCGAGAACCTGCTCGACCACCCGGAGTCCGTCATCGTCTGGGAGACCGACGGACCCATTCCGGAGAATTCCGCGATGGACTCCGACGCGGGACTCTTCGTCCGCCGCGACCCCGGATCCCGGGGCCCGGACCTGATGTTCCACTTCTACCAGATCCCGTTCACCGACAACCCCGAGCGCCTCGGCTACGAGAAGCCCGAGCACGGGGTGTCGATGACGCCGAACATCCCCAAGCCGCGCAGCCGCGGCCGCCTCTACCTCACGAGCGCCGACCCCGAGGTCAAGCCGGCTCTGGACTTCCGGTACTTCACCGACGAGGACGACCACGACGGCCGCACCCTGGTCGACGGCATCAGGCTCGCCCGCGAGATCGCCGCCACCGAACCGCTCGCCCACTGGCTGAAGCGCGAGGTCTGCCCCGGCCCCGAGGTCACCTCCGACGAGGAGATCAGCGAGTACGCCCGCAAGGTCGCCCACACCGTCTACCACCCGGCCGGCACCTGCAGGATGGGCGCCACCGACGACCAAGAGGCGGTCGTGGACCCGCAGTTGCGCATCCGCGGCCTGGACGGGATCCGGATCGCCGACGCGTCCGTCTTCCCGACCATGCCCGCCGTCAACCCGATGATCGGCGTCCTCATGGTCGGCGAGAAGTGCGCCGAACTCCTCGCCGGACAGGTGCACACCGCCGCTCCGGTCACCAGCACCAGTACCAGCACCGGAGGCGATGTCCGATGACCGGAACCGAGAAGCAGAGCGTGGAGAGCACGGACGACGCCGTGTTCTCCGTACGCAACCTCTGGAAGGTCTTCGGCCCCAAGGCCGACCGCGTCCCCGGCAGCGAGCACGCCTCGCTCCCGCCCGCCGAACTGCGCGAGGCCACCGGCTGCACCGCCGCCGTACGCGATGTCTCCTTCGACGTCCGCAAGGGTGAGGTCTTCGTCGTCATGGGCCTGTCGGGCTCCGGCAAGTCGACCCTCGTCCGCTGTCTGACCCGGCTGATCGAGCCCACCAGCGGCACGCTCGCCATCGACGGCGAGGACGTCCTCGCGATGGACCGCGCCCGGCTGCGCGAACTGCGCCGCCACCGCGCCGCGATGGTCTTCCAGCACTTCGGACTGCTGCCGCACCGCACGGTGTTGGACAACGTGGCCTACGGCCTGGAGATCCAGGGCCTGAGCAAGGGCGAACGCCGCGCCAAGGCAGCCGAGTTGGTGGAGAAGGTCGGCCTCGCCGGCCTGGAGGACCGCCGTCCGTCCCAGCTCTCCGGAGGTCAGCAGCAGCGCGTCGGCCTCGCCCGCGCACTCGCCGTCGACCCGTCCGTCCTCCTCTTCGACGAGCCGTTCAGCGCGCTGGACCCGCTGATCCGCCGCGAGATGCAGGACGAGGTGGTCCGGCTGCACCGCGAGGAGGGCCGCACCATGGTCTTCATCACCCACGACCTCAGCGAGGCGCTGCGCCTGGGCACCCGGATCGCGCTCATGCGCGACGGCGGCATCGTCCAGCTCGGCACGCCCGAGGAGATCGTGGGCTCGCCCGCCGACGACTACGTGCGCGAGTTCGTCCGGGACGTGCCGCGCGAACAGGTCCTCACCGTCGCCACCGCGATGCGCCCGCCGCTCGCCGGAGAGAGCGAACGCGGCCCGGCCGTGCGCCCCGACGCCACCGTGTACGAGGCCATCGAAGCGGTCTCCCGCTCCGGCGACCCCGCCGCCCGGGTGATGGACGAAGGCCGGCTCGTCGGCGTCGTCGACCAGGCCCGCCTGCTGGACGTGGTGGCCGGAACGGCCGCTGTCCACGCCCCCGACGCCCCGGACGGCACCCGCGAGGTGACCGTCTGATGGCCACCGCCCAGGCAACCCCGGTCCGCCCCGCGCGAGCGGGCGAGCGCCGAGGCCCGCTGGCCGCCCTCCGCGAGCGCCCGGCTGCCGGAAAGCTCCTGCTGCTCGCGCTCGCCGCCGTCATCCTCGTCCCGCTCGCGCACAGCCGCTGGGGCGGCGGCATCTGGCCGGACGCGCTCACCGCCGACCTGTCCGGGCCGCTCGGCGACGTCACCGACTGGATCGTCTCCAACCGGGACGACCACCCCCTCTTCCTCTACTTCTTCGGCCACATCAGCAACGCCGTCGTCCTCTCCGTACGCGGTGTCTACCTGCTGCTCCTGGCCCTCGGCTGGGCCGGCGTCACCGTGCTCGCCGCCGCCGTCGCCTGGCGGGTCGCGGGCATCCGGCTCGCGCTCACGGCGGCCGTGTCGTTCCTGGCCTGCGGGCTGCTCTCCATGTGGGTGCCGACCATGCAGACGCTCGCGCTGATGGTGGTCGCCGTCCTCGCCTCCGTCGTCCTCGGCCTTCTCCTCGGCCTGGCCGCCGGCCTCTCCGACCGCGTCTTCCGCATCCTGCGTCCGGTGCTCGACACCATGCAGGTGCTGCCCGCCTTCGCGTACCTGCTGCCCGTGGTGCTGATCTTCGGCATCGGCGTGCCCGGAGCGGTCCTCGCCACCGTCGTGTACGCGGCTCCGCCGATGGCCCGGCTCACCGCGCTCGGCCTGCGCGGCGCGGACGGCGGCGTCATGGAGGCCGTGGCCTCGCTCGGCGCGACCGGACGGCAGCGGCTGCTGAGCGCCCGGCTCCCGCTGGCCCGCAAGGAACTGCTCCTCGGCCTGAACCAGACCATCATGATGGCGCTCTCCATGGCCGTCATCGCCTCCGTGATCGGCGCCGGCGGCCTCGGCGACCGCGTCTACCAGGCGCTCTCCTCCGTCGACGTGGGCGCCGCCCTCGCCGCCGGCATCCCGATCGTGCTGCTGGCCGTCGTCCTGGACCGTACGACGGAGGCGGCCGGCCGCCGCATCGGCGCCGAGCCCACCGGCCCGGCCCTGCTGCGCGGTTGGCGCGGCTGGACCCTGGTCGCCGTGGCCACCGCCGCCGTGGCCCTCGTCGGACGGCTCACCGACGGCCGCGTCTGGCCCGACGACGTCACCGTGGCCATCGCCGGACCGGTGAACACCGCCAAGGACTGGATGGTCGACCACCTCTACACCGGCGTGCCCGTCGTCGGCGGCACCGCCGACCTGGCCTCGCACTTCACCAGCGGCGTCCTCAACCCGCTGCGCAGCGGACTCACCGGCCTGCCCTGGTGGTCGGTGCTGCTCATCGTCGCCGCGCTCGCCTGGACCATCGGCACCTGGCGGACCGCCGCCACCGCCGTCCTCGCGATGGCCGCGATCGGCGTGCTCGGCGTCTGGGAGCCCTCGATGGACACGCTCAGCCAGGTGCTCGCCGCCGTGGCGGTGACCCTGGTCATCGGCTTCGCCATCGCGATCGGCGCGGCCCGCAGCGAACGCCTGGAACGGCTGCTGCGACCGGTTCTGGACATCTTCCAGACCATGCCGCAGTTCGTCTACCTGATCCCGGTCGTCGCCCTCTTCGGCGTCGGCCGCGCCCCCGCCGCCGCGGCGGCCGTCGTCTACGCGCTGCCCGCCGTCGTCCGCATCACCACGCAGGGCCTGCGGGGCGTCGACCCGGCCGCGATGGAGTGCGCCCGCTCGCTCGGCGCGACGCCGGGCCAGCAACTGCGCCAGGTCCAGATCCCGCTGGCCCGGCCCTCCCTGCTGCTCGCCGTCAACCAGGCGGTGGTCCTGGTCCTCGCGGTCGTCATCATCGGCGGACTCGTCGGCTCCGGCGCACTCGGTTACGAGGTCGTCCTCGGCCTCGCCCAGGGCGACCTGGCCACCGGGCTGGTCGCCGGAGCGGCGATCGTCTGCCTCGGGCTGATGCTCGACCGGGTCACCCAGCCCACCATCCGCCGCCAGCGACAGGAGAGCTGAGATGAACCGCTCCCGAACACGCCTGCTCGTGGCGCTCGCCTCGGCCACCGCACTGCTCACCACGGCGGGCTGCGGCGCCGCCGACATGACGAAGCAGTCCTCCCCGTTCGCCGCACCCGCCGGGGTCAAGACGGTGACCCTCTCCGTCCAGTCCTGGGTCGGCGCGCAGGCGAACGTCGCCGTGGCCGAACAACTCCTCAAGGAGAAGCTCGGCTACCGCGTCGACCTCGTCCAGACCGACGAGGTTCCCGCCTGGGACGCCCTCAGCCAGGGCCGCGTCGACGCGATCCTGGAGGACTGGGGCCACCCGGACCAGGAGAAGCTGTACGTCGACGAGAAGAAGACCATCGTCCGCGGCGGCGACCTCGGCGTGACCGGCCACATCGGCTGGTACGTGCCGAAGTACTGGGCCGACGAGAACCCGGACGTCACGGACTGGAAGAACCTCAACAAGTACGCGAAGGAACTGCGGACCGCCGAGAGCGGCGGCAAGGGCCAGCTCATGGACGGCTCGCCGTCCTACGTCACCAACGACGTGGCCCTGGTGAAGAACCTGGACCTGGACTACAAGGTGGTCTTCGCCGGCTCCGAGGCGGCCCAGATCACCCAGATCCAGCAGTTCGCCAAGGAGAAGAAGCCCTTCCTGAGCTACTGGTACCAGCCGCAGTGGCTGTTCAACGAGGTGCCGATGGTCGAGGTGAAGCTCCCCGAGTACACCGACGAGTGCGCGGCCAAGGACCCGAAGGACATCGACTGCGCCTATCCGACGACGCCGTTGCAGAAGTTCCTCAACGCCGACTTCGTCGAGCGCGGCGGTGACGCGGCCTCGTTCCTCAAGAAGTTCCGGTGGTCGGAGAAGGACCAGAACGAGGTCTCCGAGATGATCGCCTCCCAGCGGCTCACACCGCAGGAGGCGGCGAAGCGCTGGATCGACCGCCACCCGGACGTCTGGAAGAAGTGGCTTCCCCGGAGCTGACGGCCCGGCGCCCGGCTCCGTGACGGAGCCGGGCGCCCAGCGGACCGGCTACCGCGCGCGCACCGTCGCCAGCACATCCCGGTCCGGCTGAAGCGTCAGGCTGGGTACGGGCTCGACGGTGCCCGGGTCGACGTCCAGGTCGAAGCGTCGGGCCAGTACGGCCAGGATGAGGACCGCCTCCACCATCGCGAAGCGCGTACCGATGCACACCCTGGGTCCGCCGCCGAACGGGAACCACGCGTACTCCGCGATCTCGTCGCCGCCCGTGGCGTCCCAGCGCTCCGGCCGGAACTCCTCCGGCTCGGGGAACCACCGCGCGTCGCGATGCGTGGCCCACTGGCTCGTCCACACCCGGGTGCCCTCGGCCATCGGCAGGCCTCCGATCGTCGCTCCTTCCTTCGCGACGCCGGTGATCAGCCAGATCGTCGGATAGAGGCGCAGGGTCTCCTTCACCACCGCCTGGGCGTACGTGAGTCGGGCGTAGTCGTCGAACTCGGGCTCCCGGTCGCCGAGCACCCGGTCCAGCTCCTCGGTGAGCGCCTCGCGGACGCGCGGGTTGCGGGAGAGCAGGTACCAGGCCCACACCAGTGTCGAACTCGTCGTCTCATGGCCGCCGATGTACAGGGTGACCGTCTCGTCGCGGATCTCCTCGTCGCTGAGCCGCGTGCCGCTCTCGTCGACGGCGGTGAGCAACCGGCTGAGCAGATCGGGCCGTTCGGTCTCGCCGTCCCGGTGCCGGGCCACGACCCGGCCCACCTCGGCGTCGATCACAGCCGCCGCCTTCCTGATCCGCGCCCGGCCCGGAGTCGGCACCCAGTCCGGCAGCAACGCCCCGATCCCGGCGAACTCCTTGCCGATCTCCATCTGGGCGACGTCCATCGCCCGGCCCATCGCCTCCGAGTCCGCCGGAGTGTCCACGCCGAAGATGGTGCGCACCGCTATCTTCTGCGTCAGAGCCGCCATCTCCCGCTTGATGTCGACGCGTTGGCCGTCCGACCAGGTGTCGGCCAGGTCCACCGCGGAGGACGCCATGGTGGCCGCGTACGACTTGACCTGCTTGGGTCGCACCGAGGGCTGCACCAGCGAACGTTTACGCCGCCAGTCCCGGCCGCGCGCCACGATGATGCCGTTGCCCATGACGGCCCGGAACGCGACGCCGAGCGAGGGCTGGTCGAACGTGCCCTCCGTCTCGGTCAGCAACTCGCCGATGCACTCCGGATCGGCGATGAACACGCACCGGTTGCGTCCGAACCGCCACCGCACCATGTCCCCGTGCCCCCGCAGGAGTTCGAAGAAGGTGAGGGGGTTCTTACCGAACTGCGGCAGGTTCCCGAGCAGCGGCAGCCCCTTGGGGCCCGCGACGATCTCATGGCCGCGGGACGGGGTGTCGAGCGCCGGGCCGGTCTGCGTGGACATCGAAAGGACTCCGCTCCCTGGGATGCGCCACGGGTGGCGCGCCATCGTTCGAACCTCATCGAACGCGATGAGGGCGGTACTCCGCCAGGGCGCCGGTCCGGCGTGGCCGGAATCCGTCATCAGCCTCGTGGAGTACGCGAGTTGTCGAGCGTAGTCGCAGCGGCCACCAGGTTCGAACAAAAGATGACGGCAGATTTTCCCTCTCATGTGACAATCCCGTCATGTCGATCGATGCAACGCCGGACCGCGCCAGGGCGCTGTGGCGGGAGCTGGCAGCCGCACCGGACGCCGCCTTCGGAACTCCCGGAGTATGCGTCTCCCCGGGCTCGTCCCTGGCGCCGCCGTCCTGGGTGGGCGTGGTGACCATCGGGGACACGGCCCTGATCACCACGCCCACCGACCGGGCGGCCGATTCCGTGCGAACGGCCCTGAACGGCCTCCCCGCCACACGCCTCACCGATCCGGCGGCCCTCACCGCCCTCCTCCCGGTGTCCGACACCCTCGGCCCTGCGGTCCTCGCCTACCTGACCCCGGACGCCCTCCGCCCGCCCGGGCCCACCGACACCCCGACCGAGCGCCTGACCCCCGGTGACACGGCGCTGCGAGCCCTGTCGGAGGAGGCGGGGGAGGCGGACGCGGGGGAGAGCGGGCTGGAGGAGATCACCTCACCGGTCTTCGCCGTGCGGGACGAGGGCGCGCGGGTCCTCGCCGCCGCCGGCTACGCCCACTGGCCGCGCGACACCGCCCACCTCTGCGTCCTGACCGCACCGGACGCACGGGGCCGCGGCCTCGCCCGGCAGGTGGCGTCCGAGGCCACCGCCCATGCCCTCGCCGCCGGACTGCTCCCGCAGTGGCGGGCCCGGCCGGCCGCCTCCCGCCGGGTCGCGGCGGCGCTGGGCTACCGGGAGCTGGGGGCCCAGCTGAGCGTACGGCTGCGGTGAGGGCGGTCCGAGGGCTCCCCGCGGACCGGGTAACGTCTTCGGGGTGTTCTTCCAGGCGCCGACGGACGGGTGAGAGCGTGCCGGGCCCCGCTGACGTCCTTCACCGCCGCATCCGTAGATCACTTCACTTCATCGACCGGGAGAACCCGTGACCGACAGCAAGAACATCAACAACCCCGTCGGCCAGGGCGGCGGTCAGCGCAAGCGGCAGTCCCGCGCGGAACGGCAGAACAACGGCCCGCACCGCAACCTCGACCGTCAGAACGCGGCCGACCGGAAGGCGGAGCTGGTGCGCAAGATGCGGGAGAAGGCGGGCGCGGCCGAGAGGGCCGGGCAGTCGGACGACGACACCGCACAGAGCTGAGACCGCCCGACCCGGCGATCGCCCCCGGGGAGCCGGGCAGGGACCGGCTCAGAGCCCCACGATCAGCTGGATGCAGACGATCTTGACCAGGATGGCCAGCGCGAAGAGCGTCGAGTAGCCGTTGTTGATCCGGCTGTCGCTCGCGCGGCTGTTCGCGTACGCCACGAGCGCCGGGTTGCCCACATAGCCCGACAGCAGCCCCATCGTCCGCTGCCGGCTCTGGCCGAGCCCCTTCGCGATCAGCACCATCAGCGAATAGCTCACCACCGCGCCGATCGCCAGCACGGCCGCCAGCTTCAGGCCGAAGAGCGAGAAGACGTTCTCGCGGAACGAGTAGCCCGAGGTCAGCCCCACCACCGCGAGGAAGAGCAGCAGGCCGATCTGGCGCAGGGTGAGGTTGGCGCGGGTCGGCAGGGTCCAGACGAGCGGGCCCGTGCGGCGGCGCCAGCCGAGGATCATGCCCATCACCAGCGGGCCGGCACCCGTGCCCAGCGCCAGCGTGGTGGAGCCGAGCGTGAGGGACGGGATGCCGATCAGGAAGCCCAGCGTGAGACCCAGGCCCAGGCTGACCGCGCTCACCTCGCTGACCTTCGCCTCCGTGTCGCCCAAGTACGTGGTGACCTCACCCGTCCGCTCGCGCGGCATCACCACCCGGATCCGGTCGTCGAGCTGGAGCAGCAGGTCGTCGTGGGCCAGCATGTCGAAGTCGCCGCGCCGGACCCGGCTCACCACGGCCCCGTACTTCTCGCCCAGACCCAGTTCGGCGACCGTGTGCCCGGCCAGCTCCGGATTGGTGAGCAGGACCCGCCGGTAGTCCACCGTGGAGCGGTCGTCCAGCAGGTCGCGCGGGGCGAGAGCGCCGAGCGCCTCCGTCGCCTTCCGCACGTCGTCCTCGCCGCCCACCAGGACGACCTGGTCGCCGGGGGACAGGCGGTCCAGGTGCCGGGCGACCCGGGTGGTGGCCCCGGCGGGGCGGTACTCGCTCGCCAGCACCCGGTGGCCGGCCACTCCGGGGACCTCGGCCCAGCGGGTTTCGCGGGCCACCTGGACCGTACGGGTGACGAGCGTGGACGGAAGGCCCGAGTCCGGGTCCCGGCGCGCGGCCCAGTGGCGGCGGGCCGCGACGGCCGCGAGGAACAGGATCGTGATCACCACGGCCAGCGGATAGCCGATGGCGTACCCGACGGCGGGCTGGGTCGGGTCCGCCGAGGCGTCCTGGGCGGCGGCCAGGCCCGGAGTGGTCGTCCCGATGCCCGCGTACCCGCCCGCCAGGAACGGGCCGCTGATCCCGAACCAGCCGTGTCCGACCAGGCCGACCACCACCGCCGTCACCGCGAGGGCCACCACCGCCCCGGCCATCACCGCCAGCTGGCCGCGCAGTTCACGGAAGAACGCGGGCCCCGACTCCAGCCCGACCGTGTACACGTACAGGGCCAGACCCAGCGCCGACACCCCGGCCGGTACGGCGGCGGCGATGTCCTCGTCCAGCGCGCCCACGAAGAGGCCGACGAAGAGGACACCGGCCGCTCCCAGCCGTACCGGGCCGAAGCGCACCATGCCGAGCAGTGCGCCGAGCGTGACCACCGCGAACACGGTCACCCACGGGTTGTCCGCGAAGAACTGCCACACCGGCGGTGCCTCCCCGTCTCGAAGCGAACCCGTTCAGGATCTTCGAGGAGCGGGGAGGCCGCCACCTGACATCAAGGAGCGTCAGGCCCCGTGCGGCACGTGCGCCGGGCGGCCGCGGCCGCGCGTCAGCGAGTAGCCGAACACGGCAGCGAGCGCGGCGAGCACGCCGCCGCCCACCGTCCACAGCCAGCGGGTCGTCCACCAGCCCGAGGCCCAGCCGTCCTCCGGCTCACCGGTGGTCCGGGCCTGCGTGGCTCCCGACGCGTCCGTCACCGAGATGCCCGGCACCAGCGGCTCTGCGAGCGTGCCGTCCACGTGGTGGGCGCCGCCGGCGTCCACCATGTCGGCCCGGACCTCGGCCTCGAACGGCAGGCCCAGGTCGTCGGCCGGGAGGTTCACCACCGTCAGCCGCACGTAGTAGCTGCCCGGCAGCGGGTCATTCGACCACGGCTCGGACCAGGACCGTACGGTGCGCAGCACACAGGACAGCTCGACCGCCGAAGCGTCGGCCGCCGCCTTCCTGGTCTGGTGGCCGTACTGGCACGCCTGGCGGCGGCGCAGCCCGTCGTACACGTCGATCTGCCAGGTGGAGCCCGAGCGCTCCACCTCGCTCGTAGGCAGCTTCACCGTCGCCTTCACGGTGGCGCGCTGTCCGGCGTCGGCCGGGAACACCCAGTACAGGTAGTCGCCCGACGACGCCTGCGCGGTGCCGGTCCGACCCTGCTGGAGCGCGGTCGCCGTACGGAACGTGGTGCCGGCCTCGGTGGGCCCTGGTCCCTCGTCGCCGGGGCTCGCGCTCGCCGACGGGTCGTCGGCCACGGCCGTGCCCGCCGAGGTGAGCAGGGTCAGCCCGGCGAGCAGCGCACCGGCGAACGCGCGCCGAACGCCACGGGCGCGGCGGGAAGTCGTCGTCACCATCAGTTGGTCCTCCATACGGCGATGCGCCAGCGCGAGATCCAGCCGAACAGCAGCCCCGCGACCAGTCCGGCCAGGACGAGGACGCCGAGCAGCCACCAGCCGCGGCCGAGCCCGAAGGCCGCCACGTCGGACGCCTGGTCCGGTCCGTCCACCACGTCCACGGTCAGCTCGACCGGCAGACCGGGCGTCCGCTTCACCGAGGCGGGCGCGGAGAAGGCGTGGGAGAGCTGGAGGCAGACCGTCTCGGCGGCGGGCTTGCCGCTGTCGTTGTCGCCGTCCTCGATCTCGGCCTTCGGGTAGCGCAGGCCGGACGAGATCACATCCGTACGTCCGGTGCCGGACGCCTCGCCCCGGACGATCTCGCGTCCGGCATCCGTCGCCGCGCGCAGCAGCACGCCGTAGTCGTCGTCGACCGCACGGTCGGCCGCCACGCTCACCGAGGCGCGCAGCTCCTGGCCGGGCAGCACGTCGACCCGGTACCAGCGGTGCTCACCGATCACCTGGCGGTCGGTGTAGAGGCCCGGCTTCAGCACGGGCGCGGCGGAGCAGCTGTCCGCGCCTTCGGTGGCGACCGGGGTCACGACCGGCTCGGCCGCCCGGTCCACCAACTGCTTCACGCGGCGCGAGAGGTCGTCCTTGTGCTGGACGGCCGTGTACGTGCCCCCGGTCGCCTCGGCGATGCAGGTGAGCTGCTGGCGGATCTTGGCGTTCGGCACCAGGCCGAGCGTGTCGATGACCAGGTGCGTGCCGCGCGCGGCGATCTCGCGGGCCACCTCGCACGGGTCGAGCGGGCCGCAGGTGTCCTCGCCGTCCGTGATGAGGACGATCCGGCGGGTCGCCTCGCCGCCTTCGAGGTCGTCGGCCGCGCCGAGCAGCGCGGGGCCGATCGGGGTCCAGCCGGTGGGCGCGAGGGTGGCGACGGCGGTCTTGGCCTCGGTGCGGTCCAGCGGGCCGACCGGGTAGAGCTGCGCGGTGTCCTTGCAGCCGACCTTGCGGTCGTCGCCCGGATAGTCGGCGCCGAGCGTGCGGATGCCGAGGTGGACCTCTTCGGGCACCGCGTCCAGGACGTCGTTGAACGCCTGCTTGGCGGCGGTCATCCGGGACTGGCCGTCGATGTCGCGGGTGCGCATGGAGCCGCTGACGTCGAGGACGAGTTCGACCTTGGGAGCGGAGGTGGCCGGTGGTTCGTCGGCGGCTGCGGGGAGCACGGAGCCGAGCCCGGCGGCCAGGGTGGCCAGCGCTATGCACACCCCGGTCGTCAGCCGATTTCTTGTGATCATCGCCGGATCTTATGGAAAATCAGTTCGTATTCCCAACCGGGGCCTTGAGCCGCCGGACCCGGCTCGTCCCTCAGCCGCCGAGCAGCGGCTCCGCGGCCCGGTCCAGTACCGAGGTGACCCGCTGCCAGGTCTCCATGTCCCTCTCCTGGGCGTCCAGTTGACTGCCCGTGTCGCCCGCACCCCAGGAGGTCGCGAGCGCCACCGGGTCGCCGCCGCCCGCGGCCGACGCGGCGAGCGCTGCCGCGCCCAGGGCGACCAGCTCACCGCCCGCCGGGATGACGAGCGGGCGTCCGGAGAGCCGGCCCACCGTCTCCACCCAGCTCCGTCCCTGCGCGCCGCCGCCGATCAACCGCAGCGGACGGGCGGCCACTTCGGGTGCGTCCGGGTCCAGGCCGCAGGCCCGTAGCAATGTGTCCAGAGCCCGCAGCACGGTGACGGCCGCGCCTTCGTAGGCGGCGCCGAGCAGTTGCTGCGGGGTCGTGTCGTGGCGCAGTCCGGTGAGGAGCCCGGAGGCGGTCGGCAGGTCGGGCGTGCGCTCGCCGTCGAGGTACGGCAGGAGTACGGCTTCGCCACCGGGGGTCGTGTCCTCGCGGTGCAGGCCGAGCAGCGAGGCGACCTTGTCCACGGCGAGCGTGCAGTTGAGGGTGCAGGCCAGCGGGAGGTACGTGCCGTCGGCGGCGGCGAACCCGGAGAGCGCCGGTGCGGTGGAGCGGGTGCGGGAGGCGGCGAAGACCACGCCGGAGGTGCCGAGGGAGAGGACCGGGTGGTCCAGCAGCCCGGCGCCGCCGAGCCCGAGGCCCACGGCCGCGCTCATGTTGTCGCCGGTCCCGGCCGCGACCGCGATCCCGGCGGGCAGCCCGAGCGCCTCGGCCGCCGCGTCGGTGAGCGAGCCGATCCGGGTGGCCCCGGTCGGTGCGACCTCGGGGAGGAGGGCCGGGTCCAGGCCGAGGAGGTTCAGCGACTCCGGGTCGTACGCGCCGGTGGCGGTGGCGTACCAGCCGGTGCCGGAGGCGTCCCCGGGATCGGTCGCCGCGACGCCCGCGAGGCGCTCGGTGAGGAAGTCGTGCGGCAGCCGTACGCCCGCGGCTCCCTTCGCCGCTTCCGGATCGTTCTCGCGCAGCCACTGCCACTTGGAGGCGGTGATCGAGGCGACCGGTACGGAACCGGTCCGCGCGGTCCAGGCGTCAGGACCGCCGAGCGAGGCGGTGAGGGCGGCGGCCTGCGGAGCGGAGCGGGTGTCGTTCCACAGCAGCGCGGGCCGCAGCGGACGGCCCGAGCGGTCCACCACGACGAGCCCGTGCTGCTGTCCGGCCACCGCGATCCCGGTGACCGAGCGTGCGGGCAGGCCCGACTCCTTCAGTCCGGCCGCCACCGCGTCACCGAGCGCCCGCCACCAGACCTCCGGATCGCTCTCCCGGGCGCCGCCCTCGCCGGTGACGACGTGCGGGGCGCGGCCCACCGCGAGCTGCTCGCCGGTCACGGCGTCGATCACGGCGGCCTTGGTGGACTGGGTGGAGCTGTCCACGCCGATGACGACGGTACGGGACGACATGGGCGGCCTCTTTCGCGGGGATCGGGCTCATTCGGCTGTGCCGCGAACAAATTACGTGATGCGCGGCCTCGGGAACAGGCCCCGGAGCCACCCGCCGCCGACCAGGGGGTTACGCCGGACGGCGACCCCGTGCATGATTAGTCATGACACTGAACAAATAGGGGCTCAAGGCTTCCGGCCCAGCCCCGACGGCAGGCGAAGGCGGTCGGACGACGATGACGGAACGCTTCACCCCCACCCCCGAGGACAAGTTCAGCTTCGGCCTGTGGACCGTGGGCTGGCAGGGCCGCGACCCCTTCGGCGACGCCACCCGCGCGGCCATCGACCCCGTCGAGTCCGTCCAGCGCCTCGCCGAGCTGGGTGCCTGGGGTGTGACCTTCCACGACGACGACCTGATCCCCTTCGGCGCGCCGGAGACCGAGCGCGAGGCGATCGTCAAGCGGTTCCGCCAGGCCGTCGACGCGAGCGGCCTCGTCGTGCCGATGGTGACGACCAACCTCTTCACCCACCCGGTCTTCAAGGACGGCGGGTTCACCGCCAACGACCGCGACGTACGCCGTTACGCGCTCCGCAAGACCCTGCGCAACATCGACCTGGCCGCCGAGCTCGGCGCCACCACCTTCGTCGCGTGGGGCGGCCGCGAAGGCGCGGAGTCCGGCGGCGCCAAGGACGTACGCCTCGCGCTGCACCGGATGAAGGAGGCCTTCGACCTGCTCGGCGAGTACGTCACCGAGCAGGGGTACGACCTCCGCTTCGCCATCGAGCCCAAGCCGAACGAGCCGCGCGGCGACATCCTGCTGCCCACCATCGGCCACGCCCTCGCCTTCATCGAGCGCCTGGAGCGGCCCGAACTGGTCGGCGTCAACCCGGAGACCGGGCACGAGCAGATGGCCGGGCTCAACTTCCCGCACGGCATCGCCCAGGCCATGTGGGCCGGCAAGCTCTTCCACATCGACCTCAACGGCCAGTCCGGCATCAAGTACGACCAGGACCTCCGCTTCGGCGCCGGCGACCTGCGCCAGGCGTTCTGGCTCGTCGACCTGCTGGAGAGCGGCTACGAGGGCCCGCGCCACTTCGACTTCAAGCCGCCGCGCACCGAGGACTACGACGGCGTCTGGGCCTCGGCCGCCGGGTGCATGCGCAACTACCTGATCCTCAAGGAGCGGGCGGCGGCCTTCCGCGCCGACCCCGAGGTCCGGGCCGCGCTGCGCGCCTCCCGCCTGGACGAGCTGGCGCGGCCCACCGCCGGGGACGGCCTGGCCGCCCTGCTCGCCGACCGCACGGCGTACGAGGAGTTCGACGTGGAGGCCGCCGCGACACGCGGCATGGCCTTCGAGGCGCTGGACCAGCTGGCCATGGACCACCTGCTCGCGGTGCGCTGACACGACGGACGGGTGAGCCGGGAGGCGCGGGCCTTCCGGCTCACCCGTCCGACGGCTCCGCGTACGCCACCGGGTCGTCCAGCACGTCCTGCACCACCAGCGCCGCCGCGCCCCGCGCCGCGTCCCCCGCCACCGACGACGCGCGGAGCCGGCCGCTGCCCGGGGACCAGAGCCCCGACACCACCCGGCGGGTCAGCTCCTCGTCGGCCGGAGGCGCCAGCCACGGCATCAGCCCCCGGTAGATCCCGCCGAGCACCACCGCGTCCGGGTCGACCAGGTTCACCGCCCCCGACACCACCCGGCCCAGCATCCGCCCCGCCTCGGCGAGAGCCGCCACCGCCCGCCCGTCCCCGGCCCGCGCGCGCCGCTCCAGCTCCAGCACGCCGGAGCCGCCCCCGGCCTCCGGCCCGTCGACCCCGGCCGCCCGCAGGAGCGCGCTCTGGCCGGCGTACTGCTCCAGGCAGCCCCTGGACCCGCACCGGCACTCCGGCCCGTCCGGGTCCACCACCACATGCCCGATCTCCCCGGCGAACCCGTGCGCCCCACGCAGCAGTTCGCCGCCCAGCACCAGCGCGCCGCCGACGCCGATCTCACCGGTCAGATACAGGAAGCTGCGTACGTCACCGAGGCCGCCGAACCACAGCTCGGCCAGCGCGGCGAGATTGGCCTCGTTCTCCGAGGCGACCGGAAGCACGGGGCGGCCGGGGCGCAGCGCGGCGAGCGCGTCGCCGAAGAGGGCCTGCGCCGGTACCTCGTTCCAGCCGAGGTTGGGGGCCTGCCGTACCGCGCCGCCGGAGACCAGGCCGGGCAGCGCCAGCGCGGCGCCCACCGGGCGTAGCTCCTGCTCGCGCGCCGAGTCCAGGGTCCGCGCGGCGATCGCGGCGGCGCGGGCGAGCACGTCCTCGGCGGGCGCGCCCCGGTTGTCGAGGTGTTCGGTCTGCCGGACCCGGCCGGTGCCCGCGAGGTCGACGACGCAGACCGAGACGTAGTCGATGTTGATCTCCACACCGAGTCCGGCGGGACCGGTGCGGGCCACCTTGAGCGCGGTGCCGGGACGCCCGGCCTGGCCGCTGAACGTCTTGCCCGACTCGGTGAGGAACCCGCTCTCCATGAGCTGCTCGACGAGCGAGGAGACCGCGGCCCGGGTCAGTCCGACCCGAGCGGCCACTCCGGCGCGGGTCGCCTCACCGCTCTCGCCCTCGTCCCGCACGGCGCGCAGTACCAGGCTCAGATTGTGCCGTCGCACGGTGTCCTTGTCGGCCTTGGGCCCCAGCGGAGTGAGGATGCTCTTCATATCGTCGCCGAGCCTATGCGATGGCGGGCACGGCGGGCAGCACGGCGGAGCCGGCCCCCTCCGCGACGTGCGGGAGGGGGCCGGTCCTCGGTGGGTCAGGGCTTCGCGCCCCGGGCCTTCAGCATGTCCGCCATCAGCCCGATCTCGGACTGCTGGCCGCTGACCATGCCCTGCGCCAGGTTCCGGATGACGTCCGTTCCCGCACCCTCGGCGCCGGCCCGCGCCATGTCCACACCGGCGCGGTGGTGCACGGTCATCAGCCGCAGGAACAGCACCTCGGCCGCCTTGCCCTCGGCCGCCTTCAGCGCCTCCAGCTCGGCGTCGGTGGCCATGCCCGGCATCAGCGAACCGTCCCCGGTCGGCTTGACGGTGTGGCCCATCCACGCCATCGGCGGCTTCGCCGAACTCTTCGGCAGCCCCCACTGGTCCAGCCAGCCCAGCATCATGCCGCGCTGGTTGGCCTGGGTGTTGATGATGTCGTACGCCAGGCGCCGCACGTCCTCGTCCTCGGTCCGGTCCCGCACGATGAACGACATCTCCACCGCCTGCTGGTGGTGGATCGCCATGTCCCGGGCGAAGCCCGCGTCCACCGACTCCTCCGCCGGAGCGGAGAGCGACGCCTTCGCGGACGGGGACGCCGCGGACGGCCGTACCACCATCACCACCACCAGACCCACCGCGAGCAGCAGCACGGCGGCGCCCGCGAGCACCATCCGCCGGGTGGCGGAGAACGGGCCCGTCGCGGAGGTCACTTGTCGAGCCCGCCGGTGCAGGCGGCACCCGGCTCAGGGGTCTGCGGGCCCTGCACGTACTTGCTGAAGAACTGCCCGACGCGGGAGTCGGAGGCGTCCTTGACCGCCACCTGCTTACCCCACGCGCTGAGCATGAGGGGTTCCTTCTGGTCCTTGACCGGGCTGATGAAGCTGTACGGGGTGGACTTGACCTTGTCCGTGAGCGCCTTGACGTCCGCCTCCGGAGCCTTGTCGTTGTACGTGACCCAGACGGCGCCGTGCTCCAGGGAGTGGACGGCGTTCTCCTTCGGTATCTCGGCGGTGTAGACGTCCGCGTTGCAGTTCATCCAGACCTGGCTGTGGTCGCCGCCGACGGGCGGGTTCATCGGGTAGTCGACCTTGGTCGCCACGTGCTCCCGGCCCAGGTCGTCCCAGCTGCGCTCACCGGTGACGGGGGAGGCCTTGGCCTGCTCCTCCTTCGCCTCCTTCTCGTTCGCCTGGTACACCAGGTAGCCGCCTCCGGCGACCAGCGCGAGGACGACGGCGACCGACGCGCCGATGGTGATGAGGCGGCCCCGGCGCTCACGGGCGCGCTCCTTGCGGCGGGCCTCCTCCAGCTTGGCGCGGCGCGCGTTGGCGGGGGAGTTCTGGTTCTTGGCGGAAGCCATGGAAGGTCCTCGTCGTTCAGCGGATGCGGGATGCAAACGGAGAGACATGCGGGGATGCATGCGGGATGCGGGTGCGGAGGGTCGTGCGGGAAAGCGGCGGGGAGCGGACCCGGCTCTAGATCCGCTGGACCTGAAGACGCAGCTGATCGACGGAGTGGACGCCGTCGTGGGAGGGCCCGCGGATGGCGGCCGCGCCGCTCAGCGGGGCGGCGGGCACGAAGGCCACGGGCGAGGGGAGCGCCACCGGGGCCGACGCCACCGGCAGCACGACGGCCGCGGAGTGGGTCGAGCCGCCGTGGCAGGAGGTCCCGAGGCCCCGGTCGGCCGGGGCGGCCAGGACGACCGGCTCGACGGCGAGATGAGGCACCGGCGTCAGCGTCCGTACGGGGGCCGGGTCCGGAGCCTCCACCGCCACCGGCACGGTGGCGGCGGCCGAGGTGGTGACGGAGCAGCAGAAGAGCAGCGCCAGCAGGGCGAACAGCGGACCCAGGGAGGCGGGCAGGCGTGAGCGGTACCGCTGCCGGTCGATCCGAGCGCTCACCCTGGTCATGGCCCGTCATCGTAGTAGGTGCATGAAGATTCAAAGAATATGGGTCACCGTTCCGCGGGCCAGTGTGCCGGACGCTCGCGAGGTGCGACAGAGGGTATTTCTTTTACGGGTGTAATACCTGTTAACGTGTTTTGGGTGAGTGATACATCCACCCGGCCTCTGCGACTCTTCGTCCGTCCCCTTCCCCTCGCCGCCGCGCTCCGGCTCGGCCGCCCCTCGGAGACCTGGTTCAAGCCCGCGCTCAGCGTGGTCGTCGCCTCCGCCGTACCGCATCTGACGCTTCTGGTACTCGGCCGGCTCGACCTCGTGATGTACACGATGGCCGGTTCGCTCTGCGCGCTGTACGGCCACGGCCTGCCGTACGCCCGGCGGACCAGGACCGTGGGCGGCGTCGTGCTCGCCATGACCGCCGGGCTCGCGGTCGCGCTGGTCACCGCCTCGCTCACGCATTCCACCGCCGTGCTCGTCGCCGTCGGCGCGCTCCTCGCCGCCGCGCAGAAAGCGGCGTGCGACGCGGTCCGGATCGGCCCGCCCGGCCACGTCATCCTCACCTTCGTCAGCTCCGCCGCGCTGTTCGCCCCGCAGCGCCTCGCCCAGCTCCCGGCCCACCTCGCGCTGACCCTGGCCGGGGGCGCGGTCGCCTGGCTCGTCTGCACGGGGCCCGCGCTGATCCGCCGCGAGGGACCCGAGCGCCGTGCGGTCGCCCGCGCCCTCGAAGCCGCCGCCGACTGCGCGGCCGAACCCGGACCCCGTACGCGCCACAGTGCGGCCGCCGCCGTGCACGCGGCCTGGCAGTGCCTGCTCGCCTCCGGCCGGCCCACCCCCGTACGCCGCTCGCTGGAACGGCTGGTGGTGCACGCCGAGACGGCCGTCGCCTCCGCGCACCCGGACGACGCCGAACGGCTGCGCGCCTGGGCCGCGCAGACCCGGGCCCGGGTGCCGGTCCCGGAACCGGCGCCCGCGCCCGGCACGACCGCCGAGCTGTACGGGATCGCGGCCGAGCGGGCCTCCGGTGGCCGCCGGGCCCTGCTCCGCGGCCTCGGCCCCGGATCGCACCTGCTGCCCATCGCCGTGCGCACGCTCACCGGCTGCGCGCTCGCCGGATACCTGTGCGCCGCCCTCGGTGTCGGCCGCCCCTACTGGGCCATCGTCACCGCCGCCTCCCTCTACCAGGCCAACACCACCCTGACCTGGAACCGGGCCCTCCAGCGCACCCTCGGCAACGTCCTCGGCGTTCTCGTCTTCGCCGCGGTCCTGCCGCTGTCCCGCACCGGCCCGCTCGCGCTCGTCCTGTGCTGCCTCTTCTTCAGCTTCGCCGCCGAGGCCCTGATCACCCGGAACTACTGGCTCGGCTCCGTCGCCGTCACCCCGATGGCCCTCCTGGTCCTGGAGTTCGGCGGGGCCCACCCGGCCGGCGAGCTGATCGGCGACCGGGTCCTCGACACCGTCCTCGGCGCGCTCGCCGGATTCCTCGCGGCGGCACTCGTCACCAACCGGAGGGCGGCGGGCCGCGTCGAGCGCGCCCTCGAAGCCGTCGCGAAGGCCCGTACGGAAGCGGAGCGGTCCCTGGAGCGTCCGCACGCCGAGCGGGCGCGGGCCCGCCGCGCGCTGACCGCGAGCCTCGTCGAACTCCGCGAGGCCGCCGACATCGCGGCGGGGGAGTGGTGGCAGCGCGCCCTGCCCGAGCAGGAGCTTCTCGCGGCCGAGCGGGCCGGACACCGTACGCTCGCTGCGACAGCACAACGGCTCGGCCCGCCGGCCCGTGCCCCGTGGACGCGGCGCGGTGAGGCGGCCCGGGCCCCTTCGATCGGAGCGGCGTGAGCGACGACATCGTGGCCTCGGTGGTGCGGCAGTGGCAGGCCGTCAACCCCGAGCTCGACACCGGCCCGATGGAGATCATCGGCCGGATCAACCGCTGCGCCGCGCTCCTCCAGCAGGCGGAGGACGCCCCGCTGCGGTCCGCCGGACTGACCCGCCCCGAGTTCGACCTCCTCGGCGCGGTACGCCGTACCGACCGGGAACTCACGCCGGGCGAGCTCGCCCGGGAGACCTTCTCCTCCGGCGCCGCCGTCACCAAGCGGCTGCGGGCCCTCCAGGAACGCGGCCTGGTGGACCGCCGGGGCGACGAGCGCGACCGGCGCGTCGCCCACGTCCGCCTCACCGGGGAGGGACGCGCCCTGGTCGACCGGCTGCTGCCCGAGCAACTCGCGTACGAGCGGGCGGTACTGTCGGGCCTCGGCGAGGAGAGCCGGGGCGAACTCGGCTCGGCGCTCAGTGAGTTGCTGGTACAGCTGGAGGGGCGGATCGGCGGGGCGCGGCGCTGAGGGCTTCGTACGAACGGGGTGGGAACCGGTCAGGCCGGTGGTGGCGCGGCCGCCGGCAGGGCCGCCGACTGCCTTAGCCGCTCGGCCCGTTCGGCCACCTCCGCCTCGCCCGACCGGTCCGCCGGAGCCGCGGCGACCAGGGCGAGCCGGTCCCGCCAGCTGGATCCGGCCAGCGGGACGGCGACCGTCGTCATGCCCGGGACCGCCGCGCCCCGGCTGACCGCGTGGCCCGTCCGCCGGATCAGCGCCAGCTCGTCCAGCAGGGCCGTCCGCGAGGTGAGCGTGGCCGCAGTGACCGCCTCCAGCTCCTCGTACGGGTACAGCGCGCACACCTGGTCCGCCGTCATGCGGGAGAGCAGCAACAGGCCGCCCGAGCCCGCGTGGGCCGGGCCTGTCCGCCCCAACTCCAGCGCCACCCGCACCGGATGGGACGATTCGCGGCCGTCGGTGACGATGACATGGTCGCCGATGAGCGCCACGCTCCACACCGTCTCACCGGTCCGCCTGGCCGCGTCCTCCAGCACGGGCCCCAGCCGCTCGCGGGCCGCGCGGCCGAAACCGGCGGGCCGGCCGAGCCGCACCAGCTCCGGCCCCGCCGCGTAACCGCGTCCCGAGGTGTCCCGGATCGCGAACCCCCGGCTCTCCAGCGTGCTCAGCACCCGGTGCGCGGTGGACCGTCCGACGTGGAGGCGCTCGGCGGCCTCGGTGACGGTGAGGGTGTCATGGGTGAGGAAGAGCCGCATGGCGCGGAGCCCCGTATCCAGCGAAGCGATCGTGTAGTCACCTGTCGCCGCCATGGTTCCGCCCGCTCCCTCTCGTCACTCCGGGTACCCGCCGACACCGCCACCGGGCAGTCGCCGACCGCCATGATCGCCGCTGCGGCACCGCTCGCGCGGGGTGCCCGACGAGTCCGTGGAATCTGCGGCCGTATACGCGTCAGCGCGGCGATTTTCCGGGTCACCCCTGGAGTGGTCGGGAATCCGCACCTTTCGATCCAGCTCGATCATGTGTGCCTCTGTCCTGTTCTGCGGTATGAAATTCACTGCGAGGAAGGTGAATTGAGCTGGTATCACCGATATCGGAGTCAACTCCGTCCTGACGAGCGGGACGCAGACGCCGAACTGTGGTCCATTTCCGGACGTCGTCACTCCTCGCGCACGCTCCACAGCGGTGCGTGCGAAAACTGGCGAGTGTATTCCCCTTCTCGGGCTCCCGCAGGGGGTTGGGTGAATATGCCGATCCCCTGTTCTGATCTGGCTAAGCTCACGCGCAGTGAAGTCGAGTTGATGCGAATTCGAGCACTTGTTCCTGAGTCTCCGCTCACGTGCGTATACATCCCGGAATCAACCGCCAGAGGGTTTAGATGGTCCGTGTTGAATCACCGCCGACCGACAGAGCAGTTCCCGTCGTCCGCGTAGTCCTGCCGCCCGTGGTCCTGCTGGCCGGCGCCACCGCCGCGGGCGCGGCCCTGGTGGTCCCGGCCGCGCGGATACCAGTCGCCGTGTGCGGCGCGATCACCACGCTGGTGGTCGCCGTGCTCACCGCGGCGCTGCACCGCCGCAGGCGCGCCATGGCCGCCCAGCGCGCGGAGTACGAGCAGCGCATCGCCTACCTGGAACACCGCATCCTCAGCCATGACTCCGAGACCGTACGGCTCACCAAGGAGGTCATGCCCGCCGCCATCCGGCGTCTGCGGGTGGGCAATTCGCCCGAGGAGGTCATGCGCGACATCGTCGACGCGGATGTGGCCAACCGGCATCTGCCCAAGGCGCTGCGCGAGCAGATCTACCAGGTCCTCGAAGTCATCGACAACGAGGAGGCCCGGCGTGACTCCGCCCAGCGCGCCTTCGTCAGCGTGGCCCGCCGCGTCCAGGCGATCGTGCACCGCCAGGCCAGTGAGCTCCGTGAGATGGAGGACCACTACGGGCGCAACCCCGAGGTCTTCGACGACCTGCTGCGCATCGACCACGGCACCGCGCTGATCGGCCGGCTCGCCGACTCCATCGCCGTCCTCGGCGGTGCCCGGCCCAGCCGCCAGTGGCCCAAGCCCGTACCGCTGTTCAGCGTCCTGCGCGGCGCGATGTCCCGGATCCTGGAGTACCAGCGCGTCGATCTGCACTCGATCGCCAAGGTCGCCATCGTCGGCACCTCGGTCGAACCGCTCATCCACGCCTGCGCCGAACTCCTCGACAACGCGACCCGCTACTCGCCGCCGCAGACCCGGGTGCACGTCACCGCGGTCGAGGTGCAGACCGGCATCGCCATCGAGATCGAGGACGGCGGCGTCAGCCTCAGCGAGGAGGCCCGCGCCCGGGCCGAGAACATGCTCGCCCAGGCCCAGGCCGGCATCAACATGAACGACCTCGGCGAGTCCCCGCGGCTCGGCATGGCCGTCGTCGGACGCCTCTCGCGGATGTACCAGCTCCAGGTGTCGCTGCGTCAGTCGGCGTACGGCGGTGTGCGCGCGGTCCTCATCGTGCCGCGCGACATGATCACCACCGGCCCGGCACCCGGCATCGCCCACGGCATCGGCGCCACCTCGCGGCCCACCAGCTCGCTGGACATGTCGCAGCTCCAGCACGTGGTGCCGCCGCCCGGCAAGCGCAAGCCCAAGCCCAAGCCCGCCGCCACCGGCCCGGTGCCCTCCGTGGCCGCACCGGTCCCCACCGGCACCCCCGTGGCCGCCGCCCGCCCGGCCGCGCCCGCACCGGCCATGGAGGACGACGTCCCGGTGGTCACCGAGTGGACCGAGAACGGACTGCCGCAGCGCCGCAGCCGGGGCCGCGCCCCGCTCGGCTCGCACAACCTGCCGCAGCAGCCCGCGCCCCCCGCCCCCGTCAACGGCCAACTGCCGGGCCGGGGCGGACACCCGGACGGCGGCTACGGCGGATCTGCCGGACACGGCGGTTCCGGTGGCTCCGGCGGTTCCGGTGGCGAGAAGCCGCCCGGCCTCTGGCTGGAGGCCTTCACCAAGGCCGTCAACGGCGTACCGCAGGAACCGAAGCACGGCGAAGACTCCGACGACGCGTGGGACAAGGGAGACCTGAAGTGATCCAGCAGCGGGGAAACATGGACTGGATGCTCAAGGAGCTGGCCGACGACGTGCCGAGCATCCACCAGATCGTGGTGCTCTCCTCCGACGGGCTGCGCATCGCCATGCACGGCGGCGATCCGGACGTCGCCGACCGGCTGGCGGCCGCCTGTGCCGGGTTGCAGAGCCTGGCCGCCGCGGTGGCCACCGAGATCCCGTACAGCGACGGGCTGATGAAGCTCGTCGTCATCGAGGTCACCGGCGGGTTCTTCTACCTGATGGCCGCCGGGACCGGCGCGTATCTCGCCGTGCTGGCCGGTGAGACCGTGGACGCCGGCCTGGTCGGAGCCCGTATGCGGGACATGGTTGTGCGGATCGGCGCCCACCTGACCAGTCCGCCCCGCCACGGCGGGCAGTCCGGATGAGCGGACCCCGACGAGAACGCCGCACCACCGATCCGGCGCTCAGCGACCCGGAACGGCTGTACGTGATCACCGGCGATCTCGACGACAGCGAGCGCGCCGCGCTCGACCTGGTCACGATGGTCGTCGCGCAGGCCGAGCCCTCGCCGACGTTCCAGCCGGAGCAGGCCGCGATCCTGCGGCTCTGCCAGGCCCCGTTATCGGTCGCCGAGATCTCCGCCTACCTCAGCCTGCCGTTCAGCGTGGTCACCTCGCTCCTGAGCGATCTCCTCGCGACCGAACTCATCGAGTCGCGTGCGCCGATCGTCCGCGCCACACTCCCCGACAGGTCCCTTCTCGAAGCGGTGATGCATGGACTTCAGAAGCTCTGACACGATCACCGGACCCCGCACCGAGGACGTCCTTCCGACCACGGCCACCGCTGCGGTGAAGGTCGTGATCGTCGGCGGGTTCGGGGTCGGCAAGACGACCATGGTCGGCTCGGTCAGCGAGATCCGGCCCCTGACGACCGAAGAGACCATGACCCAGGCCGGCGTCGGCGTGGACGACAACGCCGGGGTCGAGACGAAGACCGCCACCACCGTGGCGATGGACT
Organism: Streptomyces sp. NPDC101178; assembly: GCF_044767965.1. NCBI lineage: Bacteria > Bacillati > Actinomycetota > Actinomycetes > Kitasatosporales > Streptomycetaceae > Streptomyces > Streptomyces sp. NPDC101178. The sequence continues at coordinate 689,968 of NZ_JBIWOZ010000004.1, read as the reverse complement.
TCGGCCGGATCAGCCTCAGCGAGGAGCTGATCCTCTATCTGTTCGGCACGCCCGGCCAGGAGCGGTTCTGGTTCCTGTGGAACGGCCTCTTCGAAGGAGCCCTCGGCGCGGTCGTCCTCATCGACACGAGACGGCTCGAAGTCAGCTTCGACGTCATCGGCCGGCTGGAGGAGCGCGGAGTGCCGTTCGTGGTGGCCGTCAACACCTTCCCCGACGCACCGCACCACCCGGTCGAGGCCCTGCGCAGAGCGCTCGACCTGCCGGACGAGGTCCCGATGATCGACTGCGACGCCCGGCTGCGGGCCTCCAGCCGCGATGTGCTGATGACCCTGATGCGCTATCTGCACAGCCTGGCGGTCCCGCTGGCCTGACGGCTCCGGCCGGTCGGCGCCGGGACGGTTTCCAGGCCGCCCCGGCGCCGGGGCCGCGCGCCGTTCCCCCGGCGCGCTGCCCGTACACCCCGTACAGCTCTTTCCCACCCCTGTCCGATCCATGGCCGTCCTGATCCCTGGAGCCACTGTGACCACCCCCTTCCACCACGAACCCGGCGCCGTCCCGCCGCCCCAGTGCCCGGCCCACAACCTCGGCACCGGCCCCGGCGGCCTGCGCCGGCTGTACGGCCCCGAGGCGGAGAACGACCCCGCCGGCCTCTACGACAAGCTCCGCGCCGAACACGGCACCGTCGCCCCGGTCCTCCTCCACGGCGACGTCCCCGCCTGGCTCGTCCTCGGCCACAGCGAGAACCTCCACCTCACCCGTACGCCGTCCCAGTTCTCCCGGGACTCCCGCCGCTGGCGGGCCCTCCAGGACGGCAGCGTCGCCCCGGACCACCCGCTCGCCCCGATCTTCACCTGGCAGCCCGTCTGCGTCTTCGCCGACGGCGCCAAGCACGAGCGGCAGCGCGGCGCGGTCACCGACAGCATGGAGCGCATCGACACCCGTGGCGTGCGCCGCCACATCAACCGCTTCAGCAACCGCCTGGTCAACGACTTCTCCGAGAAGGGCAGCGCCGACCTGGTCAGCCAGTTCGCGGACCATCTGCCGATGATGGTGATGTGCGCGATCTTCGGCATGCCCGAGGAGTACGACGAGCGGCTCGTCCAGGCCGCCCGCGACATGACCCGTGGCACCGAGACCGCCGTGGCCAGCAACGCCCACATCGTCGGCGTGCTGACCCGCCTGGTGGAGAGCCGCCGCGCCGCCCCGGCCCCCGACTTCGCCTCCTGGCTGGTCGAGCACCCCGCGACCATGACCGACATCGAGGTCGTCGAGCACCTGCGCCTCATCCTCATCGCGGCCTACGAGTCCACCGCCAACCTCATCGCCAACGTGCTGCGCATGGTCCTCACCGACCCGCGCTTCCGCGCCCGGCTCAGCGGCGGCCATATGACCGTGCCGGAGGCGGTGGAGCAGACCCTCTGGGACGAACCGCCGTTCACCGCCGTCTTCGGCCGCTGGGCGGTCGGCGACACCGAGCTCGGCGGCCAGCAGATCAAGGCGGGCGACGCACTGCTCGTCGGCATCGCCCCGGCCAACACCGACCCCACCGTCCGCCCGGACCTCACCGCCAACATGGAGGGCAACCGCGCCCACCTCGCGTTCAGCGGCGGCCCGCACGAGTGCCCCGGCCAGGACATCGGCCGGGCGATCGCGGACGTGGGCGTCGACGCGCTGCTGATGCGGCTGCCGGACCTGGAGCTCGGTGTGGAGGAGAGCGAGCTGCACCGGGTCGGCAACATCATGTCCCGCCACCTGGTGGAGCTGCCGGTGAAGTTCGCGCCCAGCCCGCAGCAGAAGCTGGACGCCGACCCGCTCTCGGTGATGGCCCGCGCGACCCGTCCGGCCGGCGACTGGGAGATCTCCTCCCCGGCCCGTCAGGTCCCCGAGCCCGCGCACTCGCCGGCCGGAACGCAGCCCGCCCACGCCCCGGGCGCGGCCCCGCAGCCCCGCCAGGCACCGGCGCCCGCCGAGCCGGCGCCGGGAGGTGCCGTGGTCCCCCAGCAGCGCCGCCCGGCCGCTCCCGCGCGGCTCTGGCAGGCCGTCTCCCGCTGGTGGAACGGCTACTGACCCGTTCCGGCGGTGGCACCGGGCCCGTACGACAGGCCCGAGGCTCCGGTGCCGCCGCCGACCTGCGCGGGGCGCACCCCCGTACCATCGAGCAGCGTGAAGCTGACAATTCTTGGCGGTGGCGGATTCCGGGTGCCTCTCGTGTACGGGGCCCTGCTCGGCGATCACGCCGAGGGCCGCGTCTCGCAGGTCACTCTGTACGACACCGACGCCGACCGGCTCACCGCCGTCGCCCGGGTCCTGGAGGAGCAGGCGCGGGGCATCCCGGACGCGCCCGCCGTCGTCGCCATCACCGAGCTGGACGAGGCGCTGCGCGGCGCCGACTTCGTCTTCTCCGCGATCCGCGTCGGCGGCCTCGCCGGACGGGCCGCCGACGAACGCGTCGCCCTGGACCTCGGCGTGCTCGGCCAGGAGACGGTCGGCGCCGGAGGCATCGCGTACGGACTGCGCACGGTCCCCGTAGCCGTGGACCTCGCCCGGCGCATCGCCCGGCTCGCCCCGCACGCCTGGACCATCAACTTCACCAACCCGGCCGGGCTGGTCACCGAGGCCATGTCCCGCCACCTCGGTGACCGGGTCATCGGCATCTGCGACTCACCGGTCGGGCTCGGCCGCCGCATCGCCCGGATCCTCGGCGCCGCCCCGGACCGGGCCTGGATCGACTACGCCGGGCTCAACCACCTCGGCTGGGTGCGCGGCCTGTACGTCGACGGGCGCGATGAACTGCCCCGGCTGCTGGCCGATCCGGAGCTGCTGGGCTCCTTCGAGGAGGGCCGGCTCTTCGGCCCGGAGCTGCTCCGGTCGCTCGGCGCGGTCCCCAACGAGTACCTGCACTACTACTACTTCAACCGCGAGACCGTCCGCTCCTACCAGGAGGCCGAGCAGACCCGGGGCGCCTTCCTCCGCGACCAGCAGGAGGGTTTCTACGCCCGGATGCGGGAGCCCGGCACACCTGCCCTCGCCACCTGGGACCGCACCCGTGCCGAGCGCGAGGCCACGTACATGGCGGAGAACCGGGACGTCGCCGGAGCGGGCGAGCGGGAGGAGAGCGACCTGGAGTCCGGCGGTTACGAACAGGTGGCCCTCGCGCTGATGCGGGCCATCGCCCGCAACGAACGCACCTCGCTGATCCTCAACGTCCGCAACCGCACGGCCCTTTCGGCCCTGGACGCCGAAGCCGTCGTGGAGGTGCCCTGCCTGGTCGACGCCAACGGCGCCCATCCGGTGGCCGTTTCGCCACTTCCGTACGACGCCGTCGGTCTCGTCACAGCGGTGAAGGCCGTGGAGCGTACGGTGCTGGAGGCGGCGGAGAGCGGATCGCGGGCGGCGGCGGTACGGGCCTTCGCGCTGCACCCGCTGGTCGACTCCGCGGCGGTGGCGGCGAAGCTGGTGGACGGCTACCTCGCGGCCCACCCGCAACTCGCCTATCTCGACCGGCCGTAGCGGGCCGGCTCAAGGGGCCGGGACGACACTCCTGGCCCAGGTCGGAGCCACCCCCGCCACCTGGCAGACCATCAGGAAGAGCGGAATGGGCGGGGTGTACGGGGTGAGGCCGTCCGGCGAGTGGATCAGGCGCGGCCGCACGGCGGGGACGTCGGCGCCCCGGGCGTACATCACCTGCTCCGGCCAGTCCAGATCCAGATCGGAACCGGCCGGGACGATCCACCACCAGCGGTCCGCGTCGGCGAACACACAGCCCGTACGCGGGAGATGGGACATCAGCCGGAATCCGTGCCGGGCGGGCACGCCGACCGCGTCGCACCCCAGGCTGGTCGACATCGCGGGCGGCAGCGACAACCGCACCCGCCCGCCCCGCGGTTCCTCGGCCGTCCGCGGCCGGTGCGCACCGCGCAGCCGGGACAGCGCGTTTTTCAGCATGGCTGCTCCACGCCGTGCGGCAGCTCCGCCCACACGATGCGCCCCGAGTCGTCCCCGGCGTCATGGGACCCCCACGAGCTGCTCATCGTGTCCACCAGCAGCAGCCCGCGCCCGTGCTCGTCGTCGGAACAGCGGCGCAGCCGGGGGCCGCCGGGCTGGTGGCCCTGGTCCTGGACGGCTATCCGCAGACGTCTGCCGAGACACCGCAGCTCGCACACCACCCGGGTGCTCGCGGTGTGCACGACCGCGTTGGTGACCAGCTCGGACACGATGAGCACGGCCGCGTCGTACACGTCGCCGCCCAGCTTCCAGCTCTCCAGCCGCGCCCGGGTCAGCTGTCGCGCACCGGCCACCGACTCCGGGTGCGCGGGCAGCGCGAAGCAGTAACGGAGCGCTTCCGTCCCGGGGCTGAGATCCATGAGCCGGGGGATGAGCGCACTGCCAGGTGCCACGACCGATTCCTCACAGTGGGGGCTGCGTCACGCCTCATTCCCCGGTGTGGTGAGGAGCGGGCATGACTGAGCGAACTGGTTCGATGGCCAACTCTCCCCCTGTCGAGGACACTTGGCAAGAGGCACTCTGAATATTTCAGAGTGCCTGTGTCGTTGGGGGCGCACGCGTGGCACACTGCTCGCAAAACAGCGCATGGGGAGGTCTCAAGTGAGCGAACCGCGGTCCGCCCCGACCGTGGGCCAGGTGGTGCTCGGCAAGCGGCTGCAGGATCTGCGGGAGCGCGTCGGCCTGACCCGCGACCAGGCGGCGAAGGTGCTCAGGGTCGCTCCCGCGACGATACGCCGGATGGAGACGGCCGAGGTCGGCCTCAAGATCCCCTACGTCCAGCTGCTGCTGAAGGCCTACGGCATCGCAGACGACGAGGCCGAGGCCTTCGTCGGCCTCGCCGAGGAGGCCAACAAGCCGGGCTGGTGGCAGCGGTTCCACGACGTGCTGCCGGACTGGTTCAGCATGTACGTCAGCCTGGAGGGAGCCGCGAGCCTCCTGCGCATGTACGAGCCGCACTTCGTGCCCGGCCTGCTCCAGACCGAGGAGTACGCACGCTCGGTGATGCGCACCGGAGCCGTCGGCCAGACCCGGCCCGAGGAGATCGAAGGCCATGTGGCCCTGCGCATGGAACGCCAGTCGCTGCTCACCAAGGACGACGCGCCGCGACTCTGGGTGATCATGGACGAGACCGTCCTGCGGCGGCCGGTGGGCGGCGCACAGGTGATGCGCGCCCAGATCGACAAGCTGCTCGAATCCGCCGAGCTGCCCCATGTCACCCTGCAGATGGCGGAGTTCGCGAGCGGTCACCACCCGGGCACCTACGGTCCGTTCGTCCTCTTCCGCTTCGCCATCCCCGAACTCCCGGACATGGTCTTCAGCGAGTACCTCACCGGAGCGGTCTACTTCGACGCCCGGCCCGAGGTTGCCTCGTACCTCGAAGTCATGGACCGCATGGCGGCTCAGGCCGCGACTGCACAACGCACGAAGGAAATCCTCCGGGACTTCCGCAAGGAGCTGTGATGAACCACATATACAACGGCATGCCGGCCGCCGACCTCGGCTCCGAAGGCTGGTACAAGCCCTGGAGCGGCGGCAACGGGGGCAACTGCATCGAGGCCATGAAGCTCGCCGACGGCCGGGTCGCGGTGCGCCAGTCCGCCGATCCGGACGGCCCCGCGCTCATCTACTCCAACGGCGAGATCGCCGCGTTCATCCAGGGCGCCAAGGCGGGCCAGGCGGACTTCCTTCTCACCTGACGCACCACCACTCATCCTGTCCGACCCCTATCCATGGAGTACGCCATGACCGGGCAAGACCCCCAGGCCATCGAGATCGACACGAGCAAGCCGCATCCCGCCCGGATGTACGACTGGTTCCTCGGCGGCAAGGACAATTACCCGGTCGACGAACAGATGGCGCGCCAGCTGCTCAAGCTGGACGCGCGGGGCCGGGACATGGCCCGCGTCAACCGGGCGTTCATGCACCGGGCCACCCGCTGGCTCGCCGAGAGGGGTGTGCGCCAGTTCCTGGACATCGGCACCGGCATACCCACCGAGCCGAACCTCCACCAGGTCGCGCAGCAGACCGCCCCCGACGCCCGGATCGTCTACTGCGACAACGACCCGATCGTCCTCGCCCACGCGGCGGCCCTGCTGCGCTCCACGCCCGAGGGCGCCACCGAGTACATCCAGGCCGACGCCCGCAAGCCCGAGGCGATCCTGGCCGAGGCCGGAAAGGTCCTGGACTTCGGGAAGCCGATCGCGCTCTCGCTGCTGGCGCTGCTGCACTTCATCGACGACGAGGACGGCGCTGCCGAGCTGGTCGACAAGCTGGTCGACCAGCTCCCGTCCGGCAGCTACCTGGTGCTCTCGCACACCACCGGCGACTTCAACCCGGAGGGCGCGGCCCAGGCGCGGGCCATGTACAAGGAGCGCGGGATGACCCTGCGCCCCCGCTCGCGCGCCGAGCTCACCGCCTTCTTCGACGGCCTGGAACTGGTCGAGCCGGGCGTCTGCCTCGCCGCCGACTGGCGTCCGGAGCTCGGCGAGGTCATCGACGTACCGGGTGACGAGCCGATCCCCGGTTACGCGGGAGTCGCGCGCAAGCCCTGACCCTCACCGGGTGGCCCGTCGTCGTGTCCACATGGCCCGGTACGGGTCGTGGGCGTCGCCCACGACCCCGTACCGGAGGGCTCGAAGAGCAGCAGGGCGGCACCGTCCGCCGAGCGCGGGCGGTGCCGGACGGAGCGCGGACCGCCGCCGGTTCGCGGCGGGGCGGTGAGCGGCGGGCTCCGCGGACGCCGCCGAACCCGGCCGGGTGACAATGGACCCATGTCACGACGCACCTCCCGCCCCCGGCAGCCCGCCACCCCGCGGGTACCGCGCACCACCCCCGCCTCGCCCTGCCCCTGCGGCCTGACCGCGACGTACGGGGAGTGCTGCGGCCGCTTCCATTCCGGCAGCTCCGCCGCTCCGACCTGCGAAGCCCTGATGCGCTCCCGGTACGCGGCGTTCGTCGTCCAGGACGCGGCGTACCTCCTGCGCACCTGGCACCCCGAGACCCGGCCGCCGGGTGTCGACTTCGACCCCGCGATGCGCTGGACGGGTCTGGAGATCCTGGACACCACCGAGGGCAGCGGCTTCCACACCACCGGGACCGTCACCTTCCGCGCCCACTACACCGACGACGGCCGCCCCGACTCGCTCCACGAACACAGCCGCTTCGTCCGCCACGAGGGTGCCTGGGTCTACGCGACGGCCGTCTTCGTCGACTGAGGACCGGGCGAGCAGACCGGGCGGGGCCTTCAGGCCGGCGCCCCCACCCGCGTGGACCCTCCCGGGTGCGGGGCCGGCGACAGCTCCTGCGCCAGGTCCTCCGCCAGGAGCCGTTTCGCGATCATGTCCACGGCGATGCGGAGCTGTCCGTCGTCGGGCCGGGCCCCGTCCTCCGCGAGCCGCTCGTTGAGCCAGCGGCCCCAGGCGTCGGAGATCACGTTCGCCTCGCGCCGGCCCGCCGCCGTATGCGAGAAGAGGCGGCCGTCCCCGGTCAGATAGCCCTCCTCGATCATCCGGTCGAAGACGGGCACCAGCACCTCCGGCGGCAGGCGGTGCCGGGCCGCGATCAGCCGCAGCCCCGCGTGGCCGACCATCCGGGTGAAGAGGTCCACCTGCATCACCGCCCACGCGCCCGCCATGTCCAGCCGGGTATCGGACTCCCTGATGATCCGCCGGGCCGTGTCCGGGCCGGCGCCGTGCAGGATCTGGGCCACCGCGATCTCCAGGAGCTTCTCCGAGTCGCCGCTGCCGGGCTGGGCGAAGCCGTCACCCATGTCCGTCGAGGCGAGCCGGGCCGAGTCGCGGAGCTTCACCTCCTTGAGGAACAGCGCGACGACGAAGCCGGTCAGCGCAACCGGGACCGTCCACAGGAACACGGTGTGCAGGGTCTGCGCGTACGCCTGGGCCAGCGGTTCCACCTGGGCGGCGGGCAGCGCGTGCAGGGCCTGCGGGCTCTCCGAGGCCCTCGCCAGGACCGCCGGGTCACCGCCCGCCGCCACCGCCTGGCCGACCCCGTCCCGGAGGTTGGGCGTCAGGGCGTTGGCGTAGATCGTCCCGAAGACCGCCGTGCCGAAGGCGCTGCCGAGCGTACGGAAGAACGTCACGCCCGAGGTCGCCGTGCCCAGGTCCGCGTAGTCGACGGTGTTCTGCACGGCGATCGTCAGCACCTGCATGGCCAGCCCGATACCGAGCCCCAGCACCACCATGTAGAGCGACTCCAGCCACACCCCGCTCTCCGGCCCCATCCGCGACAGCAGAAACAGCCCGGCCGCCATGATCAGCGTCCCGACGATCGGGAAGACGCGGTAGCGGCCGGTCCTGCTGACCACGGTCCCGCTGAAGATCGAGGCGACCAGCAGCGCGGCGACCAGCGGCAGGGTCCGCACGCCGGAGAGCGTCGCCGAGTCCCCGTCCACGTACTGGAGATAGGTCGGCAGGAAGATCATCGAGCCGAGCATCGCGAAACCCACGATGAAGCTGAGGATCGAGCAGACGGTGAACACCGGATTCCGGAACAGCCGCATCGGCAGCATCGGTTCCTTCGCCCGCGTCTCCACCAGGCAGAACAGCGTCAGGGCGATGATCCCGCCGATGAACAGCCCGATGATCGTGGGCGAGCCCCAGCCGTACTCGTTCCCGCCCCAGCTCGTCGCGAGGATCAGCGCGCTCGCGCCGACGGCGACCAGCGCGATGCCCGCGTAGTCGATGACCGGCCGTCCGGCGGCCTTCACCGACGGGATGTTGCGGGCGGCGGCGATCACCACCACGATCGCGATCGGCACGTTGACGTAGAAGGCCCAGCGCCAGGTCAGATGGTCGGTGAAGAGCCCGCCGAGCAGCGGTCCGATCACCGTCGAGATGCCGAAGACCGCTCCGATCGCGCCCTGGTACTTGCCGCGCTCGCGCAGCGGGATCACATCCGCGATCAGCGCCATCGACGTGACCATGAGGCCGCCGGCGCCGATGCCCTGCATCCCGCGCCAGATGATCAGCAGCAGCATGTCCGAGGCGAGACCGCAGAGGAACGAGCCGGTGATGAAGACGATCGCCGAAACCTGGAAGACCAGCTTCCGCCCGAACAGGTCACCGAACTTGCCGACCAGCACGGTGGCGACCGTCTCGGCGAGCAGATACGCGGTGACCACCCATGACATGTGCTCGGCCCCGCCCAGGTCCGAGACGATCGTCGGCAGGGCCGTGCCGACGATCGTCTGGTCCAGCGCAGCCAGCAGCATGCCGAGCACGATCGTGGCGAAGACGATGTTGCGCCGCCGCCGGTCGAGGACGGGCGGCGGCGCGGCGGCACTCTGCGCGGCGGGGGCTTGCTCGCTGGCAGTGGTCACCCCTGCACCCTCACACCGCGCTCCGCCGCCCGCATGCGGGGACCGTCCGGATGGGCGTCAGCCGATCAGCGAGGCGATCGACGCCTTCAGCCGCGCCACGAACGCCTCCCGGACCTCCTCGTCCACCCGGTCGAGCGAGAGGTACGGGTTGAGGTCCTCCAGCTCCACGAGGAGCAGCCCGCCCTCCTCCGTACGGCAGGCGTCGACCCGCTGGATGCCGTGACCGAGCGCGTTCCACGCGATGAACCGGCGGGCGAACGCCAGATCCCCGGCACTCGCCGCGTAGGGCTCCAGCACCCACCGCCGCTCCGGGTCCGGCGCGTACAGCGCGTACTGGAAGTCGTGGTCCACGAAGTAGAAGGACACCTCGTACCGGAAGCCGATCCGCGGCTGCACGAGCAGCACGCCCTCGTCCTCCCGCTCCAGCTCGGCCGCCGCCTCCGCCCCCGCGACGAACCGCAGCCCGACCGAGTCCGCCCCCAGCTTCGGCTTGACCGCGTACTCCCGCGCCTCGGGCAGCAGCCCCAGATCCGCCGCCCGGTCCACCGTCGGGATCACCGGGAACCCGGCCCGGCTCAGCTCCACCAGATACTCCTTGCCCGCCATGTCGCCGCGCCCGTCCAGCGGGTTGTAGACCGGCACCCCCGATTCCAGGGCGCGTGCGCGGAACGTGTCGTACGCCTCCCGGTAGTGCAGGACGGGACCGCTGTTGCGTACGAGGGCGAGGTCGAAGCGGTCCAGCAGCGCGGCCGCGTCCCGGGGGTGGCAGAGCGCGACGTCGAAGGCCTCGCGGAGCCGGGAGGCCAGGTGGATGTCCTCGTCGCAGTAGCGGCGGCCGCGCGCCTCGTACCCGAGATCGGTGACGAGGAGGAGGCAGGGGCGGTGGGCACCGGCGGGGGCGGTCATGGCTTCTCCGGGGTGAGCGCGGGGCGGGCGAGGGTGACTCCGCTTCCGCGCAGGATGCCGCACGGAGAGCCCGCGTGCCGAATTCCGGTCGTGCGGCGAGGCCGCCTCATCCCCTTTTGCGGTGAAGTCCTCCTCAGTCTCCTGAGCCGGTGGCGCCCGGTGCCGACCATGGCAGCGTGCCGGGTGCCCGTCGGCACCCGTCTCGTCCCCGTCCGGTCCGCGGCCTCACAGCTCCTCGTCCCGGGCCAGCCTCCGTGCCCCCGGCAGGTGCCGGTCGAGTTCCCCCGCGGCGAACCTCGTCATGCCCACCACGTGCCAGAACTCACCCGCCACTTCGCCCTCGGACTTGTACCCCCCGTCCGGTGTCAGGGCCGCCCAGCCGCCCTGCACCCCGATGAGTGTGGCCTTCCGCGTCACGGTCGCCGTGCCGGCCGGGCCCGGGTCCGAACCCACCCGCCACAACCGGACCGTTCCGTCGTCCCCCGCGCTCGCGAGGTGATTCCCGTCCGGGCTGAACGAGAGCGAGTAGATCCGTCCGCTGTGCCCGTGCAGGACATCCCTCTCCTCCCCTGTCTCCGGGTCCCAGAGCCTGATGACGCGGTCGTCACCCGCCGTCGCGAGCAGCGGAAGCGTCGGGTGCGCGGCCGCCGTCCAGAGCTTGCCCGTGCTGTGCCGCAGCACGTGCCGGGCGACGCCGTCACGCCAGATCACCGCTGTGCCGTCCCATGAGGCGCTGGCGAGCCAGGAGAGGTCCGGGCCGAAGGCCACGGCGTAGACCCGGTCGCCATGGCCGCGCAGGGTCTTGGCGAGGGTGCCGTCCCGGGTGCGCCAGACGCGTACGCGCCCGTCGTCGCAGCCGGTCGCCACGGAGGCACCGTCCTTGGCGAACGCGACGGACCGCACCCGGCCCTGGTGGCCGTCGAGATGGAGGTCGTGGGAGCCGGTGGCGCGCCGCCACAGGCTCACCGAGTCGTCGTCGTTGGCCGTGGCGATCTGCTCGCCGTCCGCGCTGAACGCCTCGGCCCAGCTGCGGTCGGTCTCGATGTCCAGCTCGCGCAGGAACGTACCGCCCTCGGCATCCCACAGCGAGACGTGCCCCGTGCTGCCCGCCGTGGCGAGGACACTGCCCACGGGACTGAACACGGCCGAGATCAACCGGTCGCCCCGGCCGACGAGCTCGTGCAGACAGCGGCCGGTGCGCACGTCCCACAGGCGGACGATCCCGTCGCTTCCCGCGCTCGCGAGGCAGCGTCCCGTCACGTCGAAGGAGACCGCGTTGACGCGCCGCCCGTGCCCGCGCAGGATCGGCTTGCCCTGGCCCGTCGCGGCGTCCCAGATCTGCACGCCGTCGTCCCCGGCCGTCACGAGCTGCGAGTCCTCCGGCCGGAACCGGCACGACCAGGCCGAGCCCTGGTGCCGGGTCGGCTGCAGGCGCTCGGGCACGGCCTCGTAGCCCTCGTGACCCGCCGAGAGCTGCCAGAGGCGGACGGCGCCGGTCGAGTCGCAGGCCGCGAGGCGGCGGCCGTCGTCGGCGAAGACGATCTGGTAGACACCTCCCGAGCCCTTTTCGAGCGGCGGCCCCGGCAGCCCGGTGCGCGGGTCCCACAACCGCACCCCGCCGTCGGTGTCACCGCTCGCCAGGAGGTCGCCCCCGGGGTGGAAGTCCAGGGTGTAGACGCGGCCCGAGTGTCCCCGCAGCTCGTGCAGGAGCCGCTGGTCACGGGCGCGCCAGATACGTACGGTTCCGCGGTCCGCGACGCCTTCGTCGGCGGTGGCCAGGAGACTTCCGTCCGGACTGAAGCGGACCCGGAACACGGGGCCGTCGTGCTCCGGGAGGCTGGCGATGAGTTCTCCCGTCGCCGTGTCCCAGATCCGCACGGTCCCGCTCCGGTCGCCCGTGGCGAGGGTGCGCCCGTCGGGGCTGAAGACGGTCGTGTAGACGAGGACGGTGTGTCCGGGGAACGCGTGCAGCCGTTCGCCGCTCGCGGTGTCCCAGAGCCGTACGACGCCGTCGCCGTCACCCGTGGCGAGCATGGTGCCGGTCGGGTTGAGCGTGATCGGCCAGACGCCGTCCGGATGGACGGAGAGCTTGGCACGGCAGCGGCCCGATACCGGGTCCCACAGGGCCACGGTGCCGTCCGCGCTGCCCGTCGCCAGGACGGAGTCGCGGAACCGGACGGCGTAGACCCGGGCGGTGTGGCCGTGCAGGACGCGCAGCGCCCCGCCGTTCTCGGGCGCGCAGATCAGGACGCTGCCGTCCTGGCTGCCCGCGGCGAGCAGTTCCCCGTCCGGGCTGTACGCGACGGGCTCGGGCAGTCGTCCCTGCTGCCGGCTGAAGCCGTAGGGGACGCTGACGGAGGCCGGGCGCAGCACGGTCTCCAGGGGTACCCCCGGGGCGATGCTCGCGGAGGCCAGCTCCTCCGACCGGGCCGCCTCGTCGTCGAGTTCGGTGCGGATGAGGACGGCGCGCCGCCAGCGGCTCCCGGCGAGCTGCGCCCCGCGCAGGTCCGAGCCGATGAACCGGGAACGGCGCAGGTCGGCGCCCCGCAGGTCGGCCCCGTGCAGGTTCGCGCCGTCGAGCCGGGCACCGGTGAGGCGGGCGCCCCGCAGGACGGCACCGGAGAGGTTGGCACCGGTGAGCTGGGTGTCCGTGAGGTTGGCTCCGGTGAGGTCGAGGCCCGACAGATCGCGGCCGGAGAGGTCCTCGCCGGGGAAGTGCACGCCGCGCAGGTCGGCGTCGACCGACACACGGCGCCGCCGGGTGAAGCGGTAGGCGTTGGTACGGGCGGCGTCGGTGGCGGCCGCGGCGGTGCCGCGCCCGGCGGCCGCCCCCGCTCGCCCGGTGCCCGCGGTTCCTCCGGCCCTCTCGTCGGGGTCCTGCCCGGGGCTCTCCAGCGTCTGCCGTACCCACTCGGTGATCTGCTCCGAGTCCGCCAGGTCGCAGAAGAAGTCGACGGCGAGCGGCGAGAGTTCCCGCTTCGTGAGGAGTGTGTCGTCACCCTGGCCGAGGCGTCGCGCGGCCTCTCTCGCCACGAGCCACTCGATGACCGACTCATGGATGAAGTGGAAGACGCCGTCGTCGACACGGACGAGGAGGGTGCCCGCGCCGACCGCCTGGGCCTCGTGCGTGAAGAGCGCCCTGTCGTCGCGTTGTCCGAAGGTCTCGGTGACGATCTGGGTCAGCTCGGCGAGGGGGAGACTGCCGCGCCCGCTCTCCCACAGGCGCAGTGCCAGCGCGGTGACGGACCGCCACAACTGGTCGAGCTCCAGCCCCGGCGCGGCGCCCGGGCCGCCCTGCCCGCGCCGCTCCTCGAAGCGGAGCCACGTACTGAAGACGTCCTCGTACAGCCGGGCCGCGCTGAGTGTTCCCCCGGAGCGGGCGACGGCCCGGATCTGCTGCTCGTCGAGCGCCGCCACGAAACTGAGCAGCCGGGGGTTGCCGCACAGCTCCAGCAGTTCGGGGATGCCGAGGAGCAGCTCGTACCGGCGGGCGGCCGCCGCGTCCTCTCCGTAGCAGTTGGTGAGGTAGCGGCGGATCTGGTGGGGCGTGAAGCCCTCGACGGACAGGAGCCGGCGCTGTGGGAGGAGTCCGATCTGCTCGCCGAGCGGGGTGAGGACCTGCTCGCGGGAGCGGAAGTGCTGGGTGCGGCCGCTGATGACGATCTTGGCGTGGTCGACCGCGGCCTTGAGGAGCGTGTGCAGGTGTTCGGCCGCCCGTTCGTAGCTGACCCGGTTGACGAGTTCGTCGAAGCCGTCGAAGAGGAGGACGACGCGCCCCTGGCGCAGCATGTAACGCAGGGCGCGCAGGTCGATGACATCGACACCGCGGTTGGCGAGATGGGCGGCGACGAGGCCTTCGAGGCTGTGCGAGCGGTCCAGCGAGCGGAGGGGGATGAGCAGCGGGGCCAGGTGCGGGAGGCGTTCGGGGATGCGACGGGCCAGCTCCCGCAGTGCGAAGGTCTTGCCGTGGCCGAAGCTGCCCAGGAGGAGGATCACGCGGCCCTGGTCGGTCTCCAGGAGCCGGAGCATCTCGTCGACGAGGTCATCACCCTCCCCGTCGCCCGGGTGGACCTCGTCACGGTAGCGCTGCGGGAGGTACAGCTCGGGGGCGTAGGGCCCTTCGGCGGAGAGCTCCGCCGTCTGCGTGGCGACGTAGCCGCGCAGGTCGATGAGGCCCTGCAACTCCAGAAAGCTGCGCACCCGTACTCCACGGCGCGCCGCACGCTCGCGCAGTCCGGGATCGGGCCGCTCACCCGCGTACACCAATTCGGCGTCGGTTCCCGAGTCGTCGGCGTGGACCAGGGCGAGCAGGCGGTCGAGATCGTCGTCGGTGGGGGTGCCGGGCTGGACCGCGAGGCGCAGCAGCCGCACGACGTCGTCCTCGTCCCAGGCGGCGACGATCTGGGTCAGGTCATCGGGCGCGACGGGCCGTACGTCACGCAGGCGCACGTCCGGGCGACGGGCCCGCAGGACGTCCTTGACCCGCTCGGCGAGCTGGGCGCCCGGGTCGTTGACGGTGCGGTTGTCCGAGCTCGCCGACCCGTGCGCGGGGATCTCCTCGTCGCCGGTGTCGTCGGGGAACCGGGGCGCGGAGTGCCAGTCGACCGGATGGACGACGGGCTCGGCGGTGGAACCCTCCTCATGGGGTGTCCACCGCTTGACCCCCCGCGCATCGACGCGCAGGAGGCTGAACCGCCCCGGCCCCGCGGCCCCGAGCAGAGGCAGGGCGCCGGTGGCGGAGGCCAGTTCGGCGTGGGTCGGCGTGGCATTCAGGTCCCTGCCGTCCCCGCCGGGGCCGTGCAGAAGGAGGTGGAGGCGGGGTGCGAGGAGCCGTTGGAAGACATCGGTGTCGCGCAGCGGTCCGGGCGCCTCCCCGGTACCGCTGCCCGGCCCGGACCCCCCTCCACCGCGGGCGTGGGGGAGGAGCGGGTGCCGGATGAGCCCGACCCGGAGCCAGCCCTCCTCCTCGTACTGGCGGAGCGTCTCGGCGAACCAGGCTGCCTGTGCCCGCCCGACCAGTCCGTACCGGTCCTCCAGGCGGTGGGTGCGGGCGATCGAGGAGTTGAAGCCGGCGACGACCGTGCGCAGTTCCGGTACGGGGAAGAGCGTCCACGGCTGGTCGGAACCGAAGACGGTGTCGAGTCCCTGGTACAGCCCCTCGAACAGCCGGCTGAAGTGACGCCACTTCTGCCAGTACGGCGGCTGCGGACGGATCTCGTCGGCCTCGCAGCTGTGGAAGTACGCCTGGCAGGCGGCGTCGCTGACGTCCTGGTTGCCCGGCACGACGAGCACCCGGTGCGGGGCGAGGCGGAGCTGTGCGCGCAGCCCGGTCAGGAAGTCGAGCGCCTGCGCGCAGTTGCGGGGCGAGCCCGATGCGGTCACGTCGCCGGAGACGAGGACCAGGTCCGGTGAGGGAGCGCCGCCGTCCCGCAGCTCGATCAGCCCGCTCTGGACGTCGCGGAGCAGTTCCTCGGGCTCCCGGCCGCGCCCGAACTCGGGCCCCGCGAGGTGCAGGATGTTCACGGCTTCCTGCCGGGCGCCGCCCGGCACCGCCGGAGGGTAGTACGGGGCGGCGTCCGGCCTTCGCCGGCCACCCCGTTCGGCACTCCCGGTCAGCGGCTGCCGCCAGGATTGCGCGGGCACGGCGGGGGACAGGGTCTGCCCCCCGCCCGGGTACGAGGGGCTGTCGGCGGGGCGCGCGTGACCGTCGAGCGCCTGCTCGACCCGGGTGAGGAGCAGCCCGCGTGCGGTGCGCGCGTCGGGAACGCCGACCAGGTCGACGTAGGTGATCGTCGCGAGCAGCCCCTCGACGGGCGCCTCGTCCACGCGCACGGTCAGCAGCCTGCGGTCGGGCTGGTCCGGCTCGGAGCGCAGCGCCGCCTGCCACTCCATCCGCCCGTACCGGGAGCCCTGGTAGTTCCGGGAGAGGACGGCGATGACGGCGACGGACTCGCTGACACCGCGGTCCATGTAGTCGATGAAGTTGCTGCCCGCGACGAAGTCCCAGGCCTGGATGACCGTACGGAAGCCGGCTTCCTCCAGCGTCCAGGCGATCCAGGAGGCCCATGCCTCGTCGGCCGGGGAGTAGCTGATGAAGAAAGTGCCTTGCCGCTGCGGCGTGCCCGTGCTGCCCGTCATCATCCGCCCATCCTAGAAACCCCGGACGAAACCCTGCCGCTGGACAACCGGCCAAATTGGCGTCCGTGATGCGGAGTTGACGCGAAATGGTGGGACGGAGCGGGCGGCTGCGCCCCGTGGGGAGTACCTCTCGCGCGGATGTGCCAGTTGACCGGGTCCGCTGGCCGGTTCCCGTTCCTCCCGCCCGCCACATCCCCGCGCGTCACTTGGGCAACCTTGCTTCTCACCCGTACCGGTGTGCGAACCTTGCGCAGTGCCGACACCCGAATCCCCGCGCAGACGCTTGCACCCCCTGGACCTGCTGGCCTGTTCGCTGCTCGCGATCGGCCTGGCCCTGCTGGCGACCGGCGCCCTGCCCGTCCAGGCGGCCGGCGACGTGGCACACCGGACGGCACCCCTGCTCGTCTTCCTCGCCACCGTCATCGTCATGGCCGAACTCATGGGCCGCGCGCAAGTCTTCGACGTGCTGGCCGGGGGGATCTCGCGCATCGGCAGGGGCAGCTACGTACGCCTGTTCGGCCTCTGCGTGCTCTTCGCCTCGGCGACCACGCTCGTTCTCAACCTCGACACGACGGCGGTCCTGCTCACCCCCGTCATGCTGGCGATGGCGGCCCGGGCGGGCATCGCGCCCCTGCCGCTCGCCATGACCACCGTGTGGCTCGCCAACACCGCGAGCCTGCTGCTGCCCGTCTCCAACCTGACGAACCTCCTCGCGGCCGACCGCGTCGGCCTCTCCGCCGGCGGCTTCGCGGCCCGTATGTGGGCCCCGCAGGTGGCGGCCGTCGCCGCGACGGCGGTGTGCTTGTGGGCGATGTACTGGAGGAGGGGACGGCGCGGTGCCGACCGCTACGTGCCGACCGCCGCGTTCCGTCCCGCGGATCCCGTCCTCTTCCGCGTCTGTGCCCTGGTCTGCGCGGGCTTCCTCGTCGCCATCCTGGTGGCTCCCGTACCGCTGTGGGTGAACTCCCTCGCCGCCGCGCTCGTCGTGCTCGTCGCCTTCGCGCTCCGCCGACCGGGCGAACTGCGGCTGTCGCTCGTGCCCTGGCGGCTGCTGGTCATGGTGCCCGGCATGTTCCTCGTCGTGGAGACCGTCAACGTCCACGGTCTGCACAGCCTGCTGACGCACGCCATGGGAGCGGGCGAGCACGCGGCCGGCCTCTTCCGCTCCGCCGCGGTCGGCGCCGGGTTCTCCAACGTGCTCAACAACCTGCCGGTCTACCTCGCGGGCGAGTCCGCTGTCCCGGAGGGCAACCGGGACCAGTTGCTCGCCCTCCTCATCGGTACCAACGTCGGTGCCCTGGTGACCCCCTGGGCCTCACTCGCCACCCTGCTGTGGTTCGAACGCTGCCGCACCGCCGGGGTCAGGATCCCGCTGGCCCGCTTCATGGGCACCGGGCTCGTCCTGGCGGTCACCGGCACGGCGGCGGCAACCGGCGCACTCGCCCTGACGAACTGATCACGTCGACGCCACGGGCCTCACACCAACGAGGCTCCCGTCGCCTCCCGCGTGAGCGCCACCAGCCGGTCGATGACGTCGGGCCGCCCTGCCACGAAGCAGCGCGTCGTGTCGGGACCGGTGAAGCCGATCCGGAACGGGCCCCCCTCCAGCGTACGGAACTCGCACCCCGCCTCCAGTGCGAGCAGCGCGCCGGGCGGGAAGTCCACCGCCTCCGCGCAGTACCCCACGAAGCCGTCGATCGTCCCGCGCGCCAGCATCGACCACCCGATCAGCGGCGCCCACAGGGCGAGGACGCGCCGAGTGTGGCGTTCCAGCGCGATCCGCAGCGCCGAGGCGACCGGATCGTCCTTGCGCACCGAGTGCCCCTGCGTCCACGCCACGACGAGGCGTGATGCGGAGGCGGTCACCGGGGTGTCGGCAAGGGGCACCCCGGCGACGGATACCGCTTCGGGCGCCGGTGCCGGCCGTTCGCCACCCCCGTCGGGTCCTCCTCCGCGCCGGTGCGTCCCGCCGCCCCGCACCGCGTGCCAGGTCACGCCGGTATGCGGCTCGTGGACCACGCCGAGGACGGGCGCTCCCGCCACGCACAGCCCGATCCCCACCGCGTACACGGGCAGCCCGGCAGCGACGTTGTTGCTCCCGTCGAGCGGGTCGACGAGCCAGGTCCGGTCGGCCGCGCCCGGGAGGATCCCTGCCTCCTCCGACCAGACGCGATCCTCGGGGAACCCCTCGCGGAGACGGTCGAGCACGATCCGCTCCGCCGCCAGGTCGAGTTCGGTGACGACGTCGCCGTCCTCGCCCTTGACACCGATCCGCCACACGTCGCCGAAACGGCCGCGCAGCATCCTCCCCGCCTCCTCGGCCGCGGCCAGGGCGACCGCCAGTTCGGCCGCGTACCCGCGGTGCCCGTCAGCCGTCCGTTGCATCGATCCTCCTCAGAGCGGCCCGTACCGCCACGACGGTCTCCTCCCTGCCGCAGATCTCCCGTACCGAACGGTGGCCTTCTCCGGACAGGAGCCCCAGGGACATGTCCTTGCTTCCGGGCTGTGTCTCGCCGAGCACCAGTGTGGCCGCCGGACGGCCGTCGGCCACCACCGTCGCGTGGAACTCACCGGGCCTGACGACGTAGACGTCACCGGTCGTGCTGTGTCCGAAACCGTCCGGTACTCCGCGGACGAACCGCGTGGTACGGAGCACCTCGTCCGTGCCGTCCGGGCCGCTGCGCACCTCGTACACGCGGTGGGTCGGCGCCACGGGATCGTCGACGACCCGCACGGAGTGGTTCGTCACCTGCCCGAACAGGACGAGGCTCACGAGCGACCAGCTGTGGGCGTGGACGAGCGGCGCATCGCCCTCGCCCCCTTCGCCGCCGCCCGTCCCGGCGTCGAACAGATGTACGCACACGCCTTTGGTCCCGTCCCTGAGAACCGGCAGGCACAGGAAGCCGAGGGGGTGGCGGACCGCGGACAGGCTCCGGCGTCCTTCGGCGACCGCCCGCAGGACGGAGACGGCGAGGTCGCCCGCGGCGGCACGGTCCGCCGACGACGGCCCGGCGCCCGGTGAGGGGCCTGGACCGGGGTCCGGGGCGAGCAGCCTGCGCAGAGCGTCGTAGTCGATGTCCGGACCGTGGGGGGCATCCATGGCGTGGCGCGTCCTCGCCTTTCGGATCGGTGCGGCCGGTGGCCGGCGACGGGTCAGATCGGGTACGGATTCTCCGCGCGCAGGGCCTTGTCGACGACATCCCGCACCGCTCCGTCGGAGTAGCTCGTGGGCAGCGGCAGGCCGACGCTCTCGAAGAAGGCCCGTGCCTGGTCGGCGGTCGGATCGGCGTCGAGGGCCCGGGCCTGGCTCAGTTCGATCTCGCGGGCCTGGCTGCGGCTCTGCCGGAGCTCGACGCCGTAGTAGCGGTACAGCGGATGGTTCTCGGTGACCAGGAGTCCGGGTTGCGCGGGATCGTCCTGAGTGATGATCAGGCGGGATGGCGAGACGTCGAAGCGCAGCGTCGGCGCGGTCGAGGACAGGTAGAGGTGCACGGTCATGCCGGGGAAGCGCTGGAGGTGCCAGCCCGCCGCCAGGACGGTCGCGTACGACTCGTTGCTCGTCCGCTCCGGGGTCCACGTCTCCGGGGCGGAGGAATTCTGCCGCCGCGCGTACAGGCGGCGGAAATTCGCGTAGGCGGCGCAGGCGCGGGCGTCGGCCGGGTCGACGACCTCGATCGAGAACGTGAAATTCGAGCGGTTGCGGCGGGCCCGGTCCACGCATTCGGGCAGTGTCACGGCCCGCAGGTAGGTGCCGGTGCCGCCCTTGAACTCCCAGGAGCCGCCGCGCTCCCGCGCCGTGCGCAGCTCGGCGCCGATCTCGCTCCCCGTGAGGGTACGGACCATCTCCATGCCCTCGAAGGCCCGCTGGATGCCGTCGACCGCGTCGGCGAGGTGATCGGCGCGGGCCCGCTGGCGCAGCGATCCGGCGGCGATGGCGCCGAGCACGAGAACGGTGGCCGCGGCCGTCGCGTCGTCTCCCAGGGTGTCACCGAACAGGTCCATGACGCCGACGGTGATCGCGCCGACCACTGCGAGCAGCAACTCGAAGTTCCGCGCGATCCAGTTGAGCAGCCTCTCCAGGCGCCCCGGCCTCTCCGGTCCGCCGACCATGCTCTCCTCCATCGTCCCCCGTGAACACCGACCGCACCGATGCTAGGGGCGGGGTCGCGAGCCCACCAGAACGTCTTTCAGCCGCCGGGGAGCGCGAGGGTGGTACCGAGATCGGGAGCCCCGCGCCCGGGCTCGTCCCCGCGCGCCGACGACCGCGCGCGCCGCTGATGCCGCCCGATCACGCGAACGATCCCGGCACCACCGCGAGCCGGGGGTGGTGAGCGGCCAGGATCTTGTTGGCGCGGGCCAGCTCCGCCAGAGCCTGCTCGCGGTCGGCCTGGTCCTCGACGCCCAGCCGGGGGCCCCGGAACCTGCGGACCTCACGGGCCGCGCAGTCGGCCTCGAACTCCGCCTCCAGGATGCGCGGCGGGATGCACGAGCCGATCAGCGCCGCGACCCGGTCCGGGATCGGCACGGGGACGAGGAGGTGCGAGGCGGTCATGGGGTGTTCCCTCTCGGATGGTCGGCCAGGAGGCGGTACGTGAGTGCTGCCGCCGGATGAGCGGCAGACTCCTCCTTGTGTACGGGACGTGGTTCCGGGTTTCTCGTCGGAGACGTCTCCGTGTCGCAACCGTTTGGGACTGACCGTCTATTTCGCCTTACGCGCGAGTAAGTTGACCTGTCGCGCCGAACGTGATCCAAACGAGAGGCTCGATCGAGCCCGGCATGATCGGCAGCACGCCTCCTAGGGGGATGTGCCGGCCGAGCGGGTGCGCAGCCGTAACGCGCGGAGCACGGCCTCGGTGGCGAAACGGCTTTCGGGGTCGACGAGTTGATCACCGAAGATGGTCTCCAGGCTGCGCATGCGGTAGCGCACGGTCTGCGGGTGCACATCGAGCAGTTCGCCCATCTGGGCCGCCGTGCCCCGGGTGTCGAGCCAGATCCGCAGCGTCTCGATCAGCCGCTCGCGGCGGGTGGTGCTGATCCCGGCCACGGCGGCCAGCTCCCGCTGGGCGAGCTGGTCGAGCAGGGCCGGGTCGGAGAGCAGCCACAGGGTGATGAGGTGGTCCTCGCAGCGGATGACCGGGGCGTCGTCGATCACGCCGGAGTCGACGAGCTCCAGCACCCGGCGGGCCCACCGGATCGAGTCGCAGGCCAGGCCCGTCGGAACGGTCAGCCCGATCGCCGCGCGGCCGGCCGGCAGGGCCTGTTCCAGCATGGACCTTCGGGCCTCGTCCACCGGGCCGGGGATGAGCAGGTGCGGCTGCGGGTCGCTGAGATCGAGGAGGAGGTCCCGGTCGGCGCCGAGCCGGTCGAGCGCGGCCGGGGCGCGGACGGCGACCAGTGTGACCTCGTCGGGCAGTGTCCAGCCGGTCTGCTCGCAGAGGTCGGCAATGGCGCTGCGCGGGGCGGGGCGTCCGGCGAGGATGAGGTGGAGCAGGCGCCGGCGCAGCGCCTCGCTCTGCTCCCCGGACTGCGACTGGACCTCCAGGAAGCCCTCGCGGGAAAGCGATTCCAGCTCGTCGACGTAGGCGAAGAGCGCGTCGGCGAAGCTGAGCATGAGGGTGGGGGAGAGGTGGTAGCTCTGCCCCACCTTCTTGGCCCGCCGCAGCGCCACCCGCGCGCCGAGCCGGTAGGCGCCCTGGAGGGTGTCCATGGTCCGGCCCTCGTACGCCTCGAAGCGGCCGAACCGCCGGCACATGTCGTCCCGGAGCGTGGTGGGGGTGGTGGGCTCGGCCACCAGGTCGACGAAGGAGGCCAGGCTCTGCTCCACGCCGACCCTGATGGCCTGGCCGTTGGGACCGTCCAGGAGCCGGGCGTACTCCGGATAGGCGCGGGTGACCTCCACGCCGATCTCCTTGATGAGGCTGGGGAGTTCGGGTCGCATGAT
Source organism: Streptomyces sp. NPDC101178 (assembly GCF_044767965.1). NCBI lineage: Bacteria > Bacillati > Actinomycetota > Actinomycetes > Kitasatosporales > Streptomycetaceae > Streptomyces > Streptomyces sp. NPDC101178. Next base: position 667,640 of record NZ_JBIWOZ010000004.1, on the reverse strand, counting down.
CGCGGCGAATTCCTGGGGGAGCGGCCCCAGGGGGTCATCGGTGTCCAACGGCTGTACGAGGCGTGCCATGCCATGTCCCCTCTGCTCTCGGCGCCCGGTGGTGGGGTGGGACGGTGAGGGAAAGCGCTCCCACGAACCGACAGGTGCGGACAGCAAGTCCGCGACGAAGATAGACCAAGGAACAGGCACTGCACACCACTTGGACAAGATCGGAGTGCAGGGGCCACGCATCGTGTCCACGCGGTGGGACTTCCGCGCAGGTCGGACACTGCTGCGCGCTTTCGGACAATGAATTTCGGCCGCCTGCTCAGGTGGTGACAAGACACGTGACAAGGCGCGTGGCACATCCTCCGACGCCGGCTCCGGGGAGGTTCCGCGCAGGCGCGGGAGGCCCGGTTCCGGCGGCCGGTCCGCATTCCGGCACCTCCGGATGCGCATTCCTTGATAAGAGGGTGACCCCCGGTTACTCATCCGCGGATCAAAAACGGGGCCGCGCAAAAATTCTTGGGCGGACGGATTGTGTCGCTGTGTTTCCCGCGAGTAACATCACGCTTCGTTCAATTGGGCCATGAAATCTGCCCGAAATTTGACGCTCAGATCTTTCTCCCCGGGTCCACCCCGCGGCTCCACCACCGCCGACGAATCCGTCGCGGTGCGGGCATGCGCGGAGAACCGGTCAACTTCGCGCACCAGGCCGCAATGTGGCGGCTCACCAGAGGGGACGACATGAGATCCGTTTCCAACCGCACCCGCATAGGGCTGCTCGCGGCATTCACCGCCTTCAGCGCCGTGCTCTCCACCGGCTCGGCCGCCGCGGCGACCGAACTCAACGGCGACTGGGCGCCGTTCGACCGCTGCCCGGTGGACGCGCCCGCCATGCTCGCTGCGGACGGCGTCAACACCATCGCCACCTGCATCGCGTCGAGTTCGGTCACCGGCTCCATCACGCTCGGCAAGAGCAAGGTGCCGACCGGCAACAGTGATCTGCAACTCGGCGTCATCCAGCGCAGCGACGGCACCAACTCCCTGGTGGCGCCGCCCGAAGGGGCGCTCACCGCCGACGCGGCAGAGGTCCCCGGCGGACTGCTCGGACTGATGTGCCCCAGCGCCATCCCGTTCGTCTCGGCGATCTGCCGCCAGTTGACGGACAACAACCTCAACCGGATCACGGCCACCATCGAACCGGCGGGCGCACCAAGGGACTTCAGTATGGTGGCGGCCTTCTCCACCGGTGAACCCATTCTCACGATTCCGGTCCGTATCCACCTCAGGAACCCGTTCCTCGGCGACAAGTGCTACATCGGCACCACCGCCGATCCGGTGCTGCTGAAGCCGCAGAACCTGAACGTGCCGAGCCTCTCGCTCCAGCGGTTCGCGGCCGACGGAACCCGCGACGACGAGGGCGAGATGGGCCGCTACACCTTCGCCGGCGCCGACCAGGGCGATGCCACGTTCGCCGTGCCGGGAGCCAGCGGCTGCGGAGCCGGACTCCTGGACTGGGCGGTGAACCTCAAGACCGGTCTCCCGTCCGCCGCCGGCAAGAACAGCGTGAAGCTCAACGACACCTCGACCTACTTCGGCAGCCCCTACGACCCGGCCGGCCTGGCGCCGGACGAGGGCAAGAAGCTGTCGGAATTCTGGCACTCCGCGGTGCGGTAGGAGCCGACGCCCTCCATTCCTCCGGGGGCTTTGCGGAACCCGAAGAAGGAGGTGGTACGACAGCCGCCCGACCGTTCATGACAGAAGACCGCCCACAAAAGGATCCGCGCCTTCTCCAGTCCAGTTCGAAGCGTGCCGCCCACATTTCCCGTGCGCACGTCCACTCGTATCCCCAACGGGACAAGAAAAGGGAGTCATTCCATGATCAAGCGATCCGGTGTACTGACCGCGATCGGTGCCGCCGTGGCATCCGTCGCGCTGGCCGCTCCGTCGGCCATCGCCGCCCCGACCAGCTGGACCATCACGCCGACGGGCGCCTTCACCGGCAGCGCCGGCGTGACCGTCCTGACCGACAACAACGGCAACAAGATCCAGTGCGCGACCTCCGCCGCGTCCGGCTCCGCCCCCACCTCCCCGGTGGCCGGCTCCCCGGCGCAGCTCGCCTCCATCTCGGCGATCTCGTTCAACTCGCCCTGCACCGGCCCCTTCAGCTCCACGTGGACCGTGACCACCACGCCTCCGTGGCAGATCTGGGGTCTTGACTACACGGCGGGCGCCGGCACCAACTCCACCGGCCAGGTGACCGGTGAGATCAGAGCGATCAAGGCGAAGGTGAGCGGCAGCAGCGTGCTGGGCCCGTGCACCTTCGACGTCACCGGAAAGGTGGCGGCCAAGTACAACAACCCGAGCGCCGGCGGCAGCAACGGGACGCTGAACACGGCGGGCGGCGGTCTCACGCTGACCATCGCCAACAAGGTCGGCGGCGGCTGCGGCATCGTCGGCACCACCGCCAGCTTCCAGGGCCTCTACACCATCAAGAACACGGCCTCCGGCAAGTCCCCGGTCATCAGCGGCTGATCCCGTACGCCTCTGATGCTCAGCACATGAGCGCAGTGCCCGGCCGTGCGCCCTCGACGGCCGGGCACCTCGCGCTTCTCCACTCACTCGCCGATAACTCCACGGGCGGGAATTGTCATCGTCTGCCAAAAACCGGGCCTCCGTGAAACAGCGTAATTCCCGGCCCTTCCCAGAGTGCTGACCTTATGCGTAGCGTACCGGTCGGTAGGAGGATCATTCCCGGTCCGTCCGAAAGGCCGTTGCCGAGAAGTGGACCCCATTTCGCAGCCATCGGAACGATTGGCCCGCGCGCGCCGGAAGGACACCATCCGCATGACCCTCGATGCACGCGCCGCGGCGAGACGTCCGCTCCATCTCGCCCTGGGCGGGGCGCTCGTCGTCGCCACCGCGCTCATTCCCAGCGCCGAATCGGTGGCGGCCGACCAGACGTCCGAAGTCACGCTTCCTTATACATGCTCCTTTCCGTCCGGCGAGGAGAAGGCCGACGTCACGGTCAAGGCGGTGCTGCCCGTCTCGGTCCGTACGGAGGAGGAGATCCGGCCCGGTGACGTCTCCGTCGACGTGAGCCTGGCACGGTCGGCGCTGGCGCAGTTCACCGCGCTGGAGGCGTCCACGCTGTCGGCCGTCGCCGAGCTGACCGTACGGAACACCATCGGCGAGCATTCGGCCGACGCCTCCTGGCAGCAGCTCGAAGCTCCTGCGGTCCCGCTGCCACCGGAGGGCGAAGGCGGGGGCGAGGAAGGTGTCGTGCTCGCCGCCACCGGCGACGTCCCCACCGTCGCGTTCGGCAGCCCCGGACGCGCGACCATCACCCCGGCCGCGCTCGGTCTCACCCTCGCCTCCTTCACCGAGGACGGCGCGCCGACCTCGCCTCCGCAGCTCACCGTCGTCTGCGAGCCCGACGACGACGAGGAGCGGCCTCTCGCCGACATCACCGTCCGCGACAGCGTCGGCCCGCCTGCCCCGACGCCCGGCCCGGACGAGCCCGCGCCTGGGAAGGAGGAGCCGGCCGAACCGCCCGAGCAGCCGGCCCCGCCGGCCCCCGGCCTCGACCCCGACGCCCACCGCAAGATCGACGACCTCGCCGAGGAGCGGCGCGAAGCCCTCGACGAAGCGGACCCCGGAAGCTGCCCGATCGAGATCCCGCCCGAGTGGGTGATGACCACCGCCGAGACGTACGCCGCCGGGTACGCCAACGCCGTGAAGCTGGACGGTGCGGCGGCGCTCGGCCCCGCGTTCATGAAGGTGGTCCTCAACAAGCGGTACATCAACGACTCCTGCGCCTCCACCGTCGACGTCACCTCCGAGGTCGATTTCGAGTACGAGGGCAAGCGGCAGCTCCCTCCGACACAGGCCACCTTCCTCAGTTACGGGTTCATGCCGACGACCGCCACGATGGTGCTGGAGCAGGTGGGCCCGCCGGCCGTCGTCCAGACCCACACGGTCACCAACACCCCGACCTACCCCGAGGAATCCACGGTCACCGCCCAGCTCTCCATGCGCCTGTACGACGTGAAGGTGAACGGTGTCCCGCTGGACGTGGGCCCGGACTGCCGCACCGAGCGGCCCTTCGAGCAGGTCCTGAAGGGGTACGGCCAGAGCTATCCGCCGGCCGGCTACCTCGTGGCGACCGGCGGCAATCTGACCGGTTACGCGCACATCCCGCCGTTCAAGGGATGCGGCGTCGGCGAGAACCTCGATCCGCTCTTCACCTCGGCCATCTCCAGCGTCGGCAAGAAGGCCGACAACTACACCAAGATGACGCAGGCGCCGCTCTGCGTGGCGACGAACCCGGACGGCCCGGACTGCCCGCCGAAGGTGCCGAAGCCCGAGCGGTGACCGTACCGCCGGTGATCCGCCGGTGTTCCTCCGGTGATCTGGACCAACCCCGCAGCCCTTCCGGCCGAGCGACGGCCGGGAGGGCTCTTCGGCAGGGAAAGACGTCCGCCACCGAGCGGAAAACTCATCAAAGATTAACAGGTTTGACGCGCCGATCACTCACTCGGAAACAAGTAATCCGGGCGTCGCGATCACGCCGCAGAAAGTTCCGTATCCAGTATTGCGAACTGAGGTTACCGAGCCGTAGCGTCCCGGTTGAGCGGCCCGAAACCCCTCCGTACCTGCTTGTTTTCCGAGAGCCGGAGCGTTGACAGATGACCGAAGTCGCCACCACGTCGAAGGAGGGTCGATGGGAATCGAAGTCGTCGTCGAAGGCCTGACGAAGTCCTTCGGCAAGCAGAACATCTGGCAGGACGTCAGCCTCACCCTGCCCGCCGGTGAGGTGAGTGTCATGCTCGGTCCTTCCGGCACCGGAAAGACCGTCTTCCTGAAATCCATCATCGGACTTCTGAAGCCGGAACAGGGACGCGTCCTCATCAACGGCGTCGACATGGTGAACAGCTCCGAACGCGACATCATGGAGACGCGGAAGCTCTTCGGCCTCATGTTCCAGGACGGCGCGCTCTTCGGCTCGATGTCCCTCTTCGACAACATCGCCTTCCCGCTGCGCGAGCACACCCGCAAGAAGGAGTCCGAGATCCGCCGCATCGTCATGGAGCGGATCGACATCGTCGGACTGCTCGGTGCCGAGGGGAAGCTCCCGGGCGAGATCTCCGGCGGCATGCGCAAACGCGCCGGCCTCGCCCGGGCCCTCGTCCTGGACCCGCAGATCATCCTCTGCGACGAACCGGACTCCGGACTCGACCCGGTGCGCACCGCGTACCTCTCGCAGCTCCTCATCGACCTCAACGCGCAGATCGACGCGACGATGCTGATCGTCACCCACAACCTCGACATCGCGGCGACCGTCCCGGACAACATGGGGATGCTGTTCTGCCGCAACCTCGTCACCTTCGGCCCGCGCGAGGTGCTGCTCACCAGTGACACCCCGGTCGTCTCGCAGTTCCTCGCCGGACGCCGCGAAGGGCCCATCGGGATGTCCGAGGAGAAGGACGCCGCCACGCTCGCCGCCGAGCAGCGACGTAGCGACTCCCTCGGCCATGCCGACACGATCGCCGTGCCGAGAACCGTCGTCCCGCAGCTGGAGCCCTCGCCCGGCATGCCCGTACGCCAGGGAGCGCTGCGCCGCCGTGAGCGGGTCATGGCGATGATGGGCCAGCTGCCGGAGGCCGCCCGTACGGCCATCCTCAACAGCTACGCCCCGGCCGCGGGAGGTGCGAGAGCGTGACCGCCCCGATGCCGGTGCGGCCGCCGGAGCCGCCGGAGAAGGCCCCGCCGGTCCTCTCCAGGAGTCCCGGGCAGCGCCGGCCCAGCCGACTGCTCGCCCCGCTCCGCGAGACCGGGAAGCTGTTCGCGCTCGGTATCGCCGTGGGCCGGGCCATCTTCCGCAGGCCCTTCCAGTTACGCGAGTTCATCGAGCAGTTCTGGTTCGTCGCCAGCGTCACCATCCTGCCCGCCGCCCTCGTCTCCATCCCGTTCGGCGCGGTCATCGCCCTCCAGGTCGGCTCGCTCACCCAGCAGCTCGGCGCCCAGTCCTTCACCGGCGGCGCCAGCGTCCTCGCGGTGATCCAGCAGGCCAGCCCGATCATCGTGGCGCTGCTCATCTCGGGCGCCGCCGGCTCCGCGATCTGCGCCGACCTGGGCTCCCGCAAGATCCGCGAGGAGCTGGACGCGATGGAGGTCATGGGCGTCTCGCCCATCCAGCGCCTCGTCGTCCCGCGCGTCCTCGCCACCATGCTCGTCGCCGTCCTGCTCAACGGCCTGATCTCGGTGGTCGGCACGCTCGGCGGCTATTTCTTCAACGTGATCATGCAGGACGGCACACCGGGTGCCTACCTGGCGAGCTTCTCCGCCCTCGCCCAGCTGCCCGACCTGTACGTCAGCGAGCTCAAGGCCCTCATCTTCGGCTTCATCGCGGGCATCGTCGCCGCCCACCGCGGCCTCAACCCGCGCGGCGGTCCCAAGGGCGTCGGCGACGCGGTCAACCAGTCCGTCGTCATCACCTTCATGCTGCTGTTCTTCGTGAACATGGTGCTCACGGCGATCTACCTCCAGATCGTCCCCGCGAAGGGGGGCTGAGGACGATGGCGATGCTCAGCTGGCTCGACCGTTCCGGCGACCAACTCACCTTCTACGCAAGGGCCCTGGTCTGGATCCCGCGCACCCTGCGCCGCTACCTCAAGGAGGTGCAGCGGCTCCTGGCCGAGGTCGCCTTCGGCAGCGGCGGCCTCGGTGTCATCGGCGGCACCATCGGTGTGATGGTCGCGATGACCCTGTTCACCGGCACGGTCGTCGGCCTCCAGGGCTACGCGGCGCTCGACCAGATCGGCACCTCGGCGTTCACCGGGTTCATCTCCGCCTACTTCAACACCCGTGAGATCGCGCCCCTGGTCGCCGGGCTCGCCCTCTCCGCCACCGTCGGCGCCGGCTTCACCGCGCAGCTCGGCGCGATGCGGATCAACGAGGAGGTCGACGCGCTGGAGGCGATGGGCGTGCGGTCGATGCCCTACCTCGTCACCACCCGGATCATCGCCGGCGTCGTCGCGATCATCCCGCTGTACGCGATCGGCCTGCTCTCCTCGTACCTCGCCTCCCGCTACATCACCATTCTCTTCAACGGCCAGTCGGCGGGCACCTACGACCACTACTTCAACCTCTTCCTCTCCCCGGACGACGTGCTGCTGTCGGTGCTCAAGGTGCTGATCTTCAGCGTGCTGGTGATCCTCGCCCACTGCTACTACGGCTTCCACGCCACCGGCGGCCCCGCCGGAGTGGGTGTGGCGGTCGGGCGGTCGGTGCGGAACGCGATCGTGCTCATCAGCGTCACCGACTTCTTCCTCTCGCTCGCCATCTGGGGCGCCACGACGACGGTGAAGGTGGCCGGCTGATGAGTGCGAGTGCCACGCGAACCCTCCGCCGCAGAGCCGCCGGAGTCGCCTTCCTCCTGGTCCCCGCCGTCCTGGTGTGGGTCTCGGTCGCGGTGTACGACAAGGAGTTCACCGACGACGCCACCGTCACCGTACGGACCGGTCCGGTCGGCAACGAGATGCACGAGAACGCCGATGTGAAGCTGCGCGGAGTCGTCATCGGCCAGGTCAGGTCCATCGCCACCGACGCAGAGGGCGCCCGCCTCACGCTCGCCATCGACCCGGACCAGCTGGACCGGATCCCGGCCGACGTCACCGCGCAGATGCTGCCCACCACCCTCTTCGGCCAGCGTTTCGTCGCCCTGGTCCCGCCGCGCGTCCCCTCCTCGCGTGCCCTCAGCGCCGGCGCGGTGATCCCGCAGGACCGCTCCAGCAACGCCATCGAGCTGGAGGAGGTGCTGGACAACGTGCTGCCGCTCCTGACGGCCGTGAAGCCCGAGAAGCTCTCCGCCACGCTCGGCGCCGTCTCCCAGGCGCTCGAAGGCCGCGGCGACAAGCTTGGCGAGACGCTGACCACGCTGGACGCCCACCTGAAGAAGTTCAACCCCCAACTCCCCACCCTCAACGAGGACATCAAGCAGCTCGTCAAGGTCAGCACGCTCTACGCGGACGCCTCGCCGGACATCCTCGATGCCCTCACCGACGCCACCACCACGAGCGGCACGATCGCCGAACAGGAGGCGCGGCTCGCCGCGTTGTACGGCACCACCACCGCCTCCGCACGCGACGTCACCTCCTTCCTCCGGGAGAACAAGGAGAACCTCATCCGGCTCTCCTCATCCGGCCGTCCCACGCTCGAACTCCTCGCCAAATATGCCGACGCGTTCCCGTGCACGCTCCGCACGGTCGCCGGCTTCGTGCCCGCCATGGACAAGGCGCTCGGCAAGGGAACGAACGAGCCAGGCCTGCACGTGACCGTCAAGTCCGTCCCGTCCCAAGGGGAATACATCCCCGGCAAGGACACCCCGGCCTACAACTCCACCGGCGGCCCGCGCTGTTACTCGGTGCCGTACGTCGGCAAGGGCGGCGCCCCGACCGCCGACAACCGCCGCGCCACCGACGTCACCGCACCACCACCGGCCGCCCGGGACACCGCGCTCGGCCTGCCCAACTCCCCCCAGGAGTCCCAGCTCGTCAACGAGTTGGTCGCTCCGTCACTGAAAGTCCAGCCGCAGACCCTGCCCGACTGGAGCAGCGTGCTCATCGGACCGGCCTTCCGCGGTGCGGAGGTGAAGCTCAAGTGAAACGCCGCTCCCTCGCGGGACCGCTCACCAAGTCCCTTGTCTTCGTCCTGGTGACCGTCCTCGCCACCACCGTCCTCGGGCTCTCCATCGCCAACACGGGCGTCGGCGACACCACCACGTACAAGGCGCGGTTCACCGACGCCACCGGTCTCATCCCCGGCGACAGCGTCCGCATCGCCGGAGTGAAGGTCGGCCAGGTCGAGTCCGTCCGCGTCGCCGACCGCAGGGTCGCCGAGGTCACCTTCGGCGTACGGAAAGGGCGTACGCTCCCCGCCTCCGTGACGGCGTCCATCAAGTACCTGAACATGGTCGGCCAGCGCTATGTCGACCTGGACCGGGGCGCAGGGCCGGTCGGCCGGACCTTCGCGGCCGGGGCCACCATCCCCCTCGACCGCACCACCCCGGCGCTCGACCTCACCCAGCTCTTCAACGGCTTCCAGCCCCTCTTCGAAGGCCTCTCCCCGCCGGACGTCAACCAGCTCGCCGGCTCCATCGTCCAGGTCCTCCAGGGCGAGGGCGGCACCGTCGACTCCATCCTGCGCCACGTCGGCTCGCTCACCAGCACCGTCGCCGCCAAGGACAAGGTGATCGGCGAGGTGATCAGGAACCTCAACACGGTCCTGAAGACGGTCAACGACCGCGAGGCCGGGTTCGACGACCTCGTCGTCACGCTGGAGAAGCTCGTCACCGGCTTCTCCGGCGACCGCAAACCCCTTGGCGAGGCCGTCACCGCCATGGGCGCCCTGACCACCGTCACCGCGGACCTCTTCCAGGACGGCCGGAAGCCCCTCAAGGAGAACATCCGGCAACTGGGGCGACTGAGCGGCCAGCTGGACAAGGGGACACCCCAGATCGAGAACTTCCTCGACAAGACCCCGGCCAAGATGGAGGCGATCAGCCGCCTCACCTCCTACGGCTCCTGGCTCAACCTCTACCTCTGCGAGGCCACGGTCGGCGGGGTGGCCACCGACGACGGCTCCGCGCCGCCCACCGGCATCGCCATCACCCAGCCGAGGTGCCTGGCATGACACTCACCCCGATCCGGGAACGCAACCCGGTCGCCGTCGCCACCGTCGGGCTCCTCGTCCTCACCCTCCTGGCCCTCGCCGCCTGGCGCGCCGACTCCCTGCCCTTCATCGGCGGCGGAACCTCGTACAGCGCCGACTTCAGCGAATCCGCCGGGCTCTCCGACGGCGACGAGGTGCGGATCGCCGGAGTCAAGGTCGGCGAGGTCACCGGCGTCTCGCTCGACGGGCCGCGCGTGAAGGTCGACTTCACGGTCGAGGACGCCTGGATCGGCAACGCCTCCACCGTCGGTATCGCCGTCAAGACCCTCCTCGGCGAGAAGTACCTCGCCGTCGACCCGCTCGGCAACGCCCCGCAGGACCCCGGCTCCCGCATCACCGCGAGCCGCACGACCTCCCCGTACGACGTCACCCAGGCGTTCAACGGGCTCGGCGAGACCATCGAGGCGATCGACACCGAGCAGCTGGCCAGGAGCTTCGAGACGATCTCCGCCACCTTCAAGGACTCCCCGCCGCACGTCCGCAGCGCGGCGGAAGGGCTCTCCGCCCTCTCCCGTACGGTCTCCCAGCGCGACGCCCAGCTCGCCACGCTGCTCCAGGGGAGCAAACGCCTCACGAAGACGCTCGCGGGGAAGAAGAGCAGCTTCGAGACCCTCCTGGAGGACGGCAACCTGCTGCTCGGCGAGCTCCAGGCCCGCCGCGACGCCATCCACCTGCTGCTCACCGGCACCCGCAGCCTCGGCGTCCAGCTCACCGGACTCGTCGAGGAGAACGACAAGCAGCTCGGGCCGACGCTGGCCTCGCTCGGCCGGGTCACCGCCGTCCTCGCGAAGAACCGGAAGAGCCTGGACAAGGTGCTCGCCATGACCGGCACCTACAGCCGGCTCGTCGGCAACACCCTGGGCAACGGCCGCTGGTTCGACACGTACGCCTGCGGGGTCGTGCCCCGGAACTACCTGCCCGCCGGTACGCCACCGACCACCGGATGCATGCCACCGAAGCAAGGCGGCCGCTGACATGAGACGCACACGCATCATCGGCATCGGCGCCGGACTCGCGGTCGTCGCCGTCGCCGCCACCACCGGGGTCAGCGCGGTGCGGGAGGACTCCCGGACCACCGTCACCGCCTACTTCGAGCGGGCGACGGGCGTCTACGCCGGGTCCGACCTGCGGATCCTCGGCGTCCGGGTCGGCACGGTCGAGTCCGTCACGCCCGAAGGCCGGGAGGTGAAGGTCGTCCTCCGGCTGGACGAAGGTGTCAAGGTGCCGAAGGGCGCCCACGCGGTCGTCGTCGCCCCCAGCCTCGTCGCCGACCGGTACGTCCAGCTCGCCCCGGCCTACGACGGTGGACCGCTCCTCGCGGATGGCGCCCAGCTCCCCGCCGCACGCAACGCCACACCTGTGGAGGTCGACCAGCTGTACGCCTCCATCACCGAGATCACCACGGCGCTCGGCCCGAACGGGGCCAACGCCGACGGGGCACTGGCCCGGCTCCTGGAGACCGGTGCCAGGAACCTGGACGGCAACGGCAAGGCCATCGGGGACTCCGTCGAGCAGTTCGGCAAGGCCGCCAAGACCCTCGACAGGAGCAGCGGCGACCTCTTCGACACCCTCGCCTACCTCCAGTCCTTCACCACCATGCTCAAGGAGAACGACAGCGAGGTCCGCACCGCCGAGCAGCAGCTGAACTCGGTCACCTCGTTCCTCGCGGACGACAAGAAGAACCTCAGCGCGGCGCTGAAGGAGCTGGGCGCCGCGCTCGGCCAGGTGAAGACGTTCATCGCCAAGAACCGGGGCGCGCTGAAGAAGAACGTCGACGCGCTGGTCCCGATCACCCAGGCCCTGGCCGACCAACGCGCCTCGCTGGCCGAGGCGATGGACACGCTGCCGCTGGCGGCGGGCAACGTCCTGAACGCGTACGACCCGGCCAACCGGACCCTGAACGGCCGCGCCAACCTCAACGAGCTCTCCATGGGCGGCCCGCTCGTCGACCCGGACGCGGCCGCCGGCCCGCCGCCCGGGCTCGCGCCCGTCGACGCCAACCGCCGGAAGGCTCTGCCGGTGCTGCCGCTGCCGGAGGTCGGGACGGTCTTCGGGACGCCGGAGAAACAGCCGGCGCAGCAGAAGCCGGACGACAGGAAGGGGGCGGAACGATGAGCGGTTCCTCGCGCACCACCGGGAAGCGCGCCACCGGCACGCGTACCGCTGTCCGGGCGGCGACCGGAGCCGTGGCCCTGCTGGCCACCGGCGCGCTGATCGCGCTGGTCGTGGTCCGCACCGACGGCCCGGTCCTCACCGGCATCGAGCAGATCACGCTGCCCGGCGGCGCCGACCTCGGCGACCGGCCGTACGAGATCACCGCCGAGTTCGGCGACGTGCTCAGCCTGGCACCGCAGTCCTCGGTCAAGGTCAACGACGTCTCCGTGGGACGCGTCACCAGGATCGACCTCGCCGCCGACGGCTGGAGCGCCAGGGTCACCATGCGGGTCAACGGGGACATCGAGCTCCCGGCCAACGCCTACGCCCGCCTCGAACAGTCCAGCCTCCTCGGCGAGAAGTTCATCCAGCTCACCCCGCCGGCCGAAGGCACCGCCCGCGGCTCGCTGGCGGAGACCGGCCGCATCCCGCTCACCCGCACCAACCGCAACCCGGAGGTCGAAGAGGTCTTCGGCGCCCTCTCCCTGCTGCTCAACGGCGGCGGGATCAACCAGCTCAAGACCATCACCACCGAGCTGAACAAGGCGCTCACGGGCCAGGAGCCGCAGATCCGCTCGATGCTGAAGCGGGTCGACACCCTCGTCACCGACCTGGACAGCAACAAGGGCGACATCACGCGGGCCCTGGACGGCGTGAACCGGCTCGCCGCCACGCTCGCCACCCGCAAGCAGGACGTCGGAACGGTCCTCACCGGCCTGAGCCCCGGACTGAAGGTCCTGGAGAAGCAGCGCGGCTCGCTGCTCACCATGCTGCGCTCGCTCGACACGCTCTCCACGGTGGCAGTCGACACGGTCAACCGGAGCAAGGCGGACATGATCGCCGACCTGAAGGCGCTCGCCCCGACCCTGAAGGCGCTCGCCGACTCCGGCCAGGACCTGCCCGACGCGCTCCAGGCCTCGCTGACGTACCCGTTCACGGACGAGGTGCTGCGCGGCGTGAAGGGCGACTATCTGAACGTCTACCTGGACGTCACGGCCGCACCCGGCACCCGGATCATCCCGGCCCTCACGCCGGACGACCCGACCCTGCCCCCGCCACCGCACGAGCCGCCCGGCGAGGACGGCGGAGGCGGTACGGAGGGTGCGTCGGCGGCCCGCGGCGCGCTGCCGTTTCCGCTGCCGGCCGTGTCGCGTACGTCGGGCCCCGAGGCCTCGGAGAAGGGCGGCACCCCGTGATCACTCCCGCCATCCGGCTCAAGAACATCGCCTTCCTCGTCATCGCCGTGCTCGTCCTGGGCTACCTCGGCGTCCGGTACGCCGGCCTCGGCCACTACGTCGGACTGCGCAGCTACTACACCGTCACGGTCCAACTCCCGCAGACCGGCGGTCTCTACACCCACTCCAACGTCACCTACCGGGGCGTCTCGGTAGGGCGGGTCGGGCCCATCGAGCTGACCGAGGACGGTGTCGAGGCCGAGCTGCGGATCGAGAAGGACGCCCCGCCCATCCCGGACGGCCTGAAGGCCGTCGTCGCCAACCTCTCGGCGGTCGGCGAGCAGTACGTCGACCTGCGCCCGACCCGCTCCGCCGGCCCCTACCTGGGCAACGGCTCGGTGATCGAGGCGGCCGACACCACCCTCCCGGCACCGCCCACCGAGGTTCTCACCAGCGTCAACGACTTCGCGAGCTCGGTCGACCTGGAGCATCTGCGCACGGTGGTCGAGGAGTTCGGCACCGCCTTCGAAGGGCGCGGCGACGACCTCCAGGTGCTGCTGGACAGCGGCGGCGACTTCGTCGAAGCGGCCGACCGGGCACTGCCGACGACCACCCGGCTGATGGCCGACGGCGAGAGAGTGCTGCGCACCCAGGCCGAACAGGGCGCGGCGCTCAAGGGGTTCGCCTCCGGCGCCAAGGAGCTGGCGGCCGAACTCAAGAGCTCCGACGGCGACCTGCGGCGGCTGATCGCGACGACGCCGGACGCCGCCGTACAGATCAGCGGACTGCTGCGCGACCTGGACCCGGCCTTCGGAGTCGTCGTCGCCAACCTGCTCACCACCTCGGAGGTCGCCGTCACCCGCCAACGAGGCCTGGAGGAACTGCTGGTGAAGCTGCCGGCGGTGGCGGCGGCCGGATCGAGCGCGGTCGACGAGGACGGGGCCCGGTTCGGTATGTCGGTCACCTTCTTCGAGCCGCTGCCCTGCACCGCCGGATACGGCGCCACGACCTACCGCAACGGACTCGACACCTCACCGGCTCCCGCGCTCAACTCCGGTGCCCGGTGCTCCTCTTCAGCCGGTACCGGCATCAACGTCCGAGGAAGCGCCAACGCGCCGAAGGGCGGCCCGGTGCCCGCACCCGCCCAGCCCGGCTCGATGCTGCTGGGGGAGGGGGCCGGCACTGACGTGAAGGACCGGCTCCCCGGCGCACTCGGCACCACGCCCGGTACCGCACCTCCCGCCCCCGGCATGGCCGGACTCCTGGGTTTGGGAGGCGGTGGCTCATGACGCTCCGCACCCGGCACCTCGGCGGCTGGGCCGTCCTGCTGGCCGCCGCGCTCGTCTGCGGACTCGGCACCTGGTCGTACGCCCAGGCGCGCGGCGACCGCACCCTCGCGTACGCCAAGGCCCGCGACGCGGCACTGGCGCAGGGCAAGCGGCACCTGGCCACGCTGAACAGCCTGGACGGCAAGGACGCCACCAGTGTCTCCGCCGGGCTGCGGGCCTGGCGCGAGGCCGCGACGGGACCGCTCCACGACCAGCTGAAGCGGACCTCCGCCGCCGACGCGAAGGCGCTCACCGAAGCGGGCGACACCGCCGACTCCGAGGTGACCTCGGCGGCGCTCACCGCCCTGGACGACCGCACCGGCACGGCGGAGCTGATCGCCACCGTGGACGTCGAGGTCACTCCGCGCACGGGCGCACCCGGCACCCAGCGCAAGCGCTTCACCGCCACGCTCGCCCGTACCGAGGCCGGCTGGAAAGTGAAGGCGCTCACGGCGATGGCGGCGGGAGACGGCGGATGAGCGAACGAACAGTGGTGCTGAGCAAAGCCGTTGAGGGCGAGGAGCAGGTCGGCGCCGTCCAACCCGACGCCGTCGAACCGGACAGCACCGACGAGCCCGGCCGGTGTCCCCGGTGGCCTCGCGTCCTCGGCGCCGTCCTGGCGCTCGCTCTCCTCGTGACCGGCGGCCTCCTCTTCGCCGAAGGCCGCGAGCTGCGCGACACACCGGCCACCACCAACCTCGCCCTCACCGACACCGAGGCCACCACCCGGGTCACCGGCGACGTCAGCAACGCGCTCGGCCGCGTCTTCTCGTACGGCCCCGACGCCACCGGCCTCACGAAGGAGGCCGCGCAGGAGGTCCTCGCGGGCAAGGCGCTCCAGCAGTACGCGGCCCTGTTCGGCCAGGTCGAGAAGCAGGCCGCCGACCAGAAGCTGACGCTCACCACCCATGTCGTACGGGCCGGAGTGACCCGGCTGACCGGCACCGGCGCCCACCTCCTGGTCTTCCTCGACCAGGTCTACGAACGCCGGGGCCGGCCCGCCACCACCGCCTCCGCACAGCTCTCCGTCACCGCCGAACTGCGGGACGAGCGCTGGCGGATCGTCGAGATCAGCTCCATATGACGGCAGGGGAGAGGCAGCACATGGCAGGCGCGGGAACGATGAGAAACCCCCTGGTGATCGCGGCGACGGCGCTCGCGGTCGTAGCGGCCGGAGCGGCGGGGTACGGCGGCTGGCAGCGCTACGACGCCGCTCACGACGGATCGGCCTCGTACGCGCAGGCGAGGGACGACGCGCTGGCGGCGGGCGAGCAGGCGGTGCAGAACATGAACACCCTGGACCACCGCACGCTGGAGAGGGGACTCGACAGCTGGGAGGAGTCGACCACCGGCGACCTCCACCGCCAACTCGTCGAAGGGCGCGACGCGTTCGCGAAACAGATCGTGGCGGCGAAGACGGTCAGCACCGCGAAGGTCCTCTCCGGCGCGGTGACCGAACTCGACGAACGAGCGGGCCGGG
Source organism: Streptomyces sp. NPDC101178 (assembly GCF_044767965.1). Taxonomy (NCBI): domain Bacteria; kingdom Bacillati; phylum Actinomycetota; class Actinomycetes; order Kitasatosporales; family Streptomycetaceae; genus Streptomyces; species Streptomyces sp. NPDC101178. Next base: position 651,789 of record NZ_JBIWOZ010000004.1, on the reverse strand, counting down.
CAGGGGTCATGGTGGCGCTCCGGGTCACCGTCACCGCACCCAAGGGCGACCCGGCGGTGAAGGAGAGCCGGATGCTCGGCACCCTCACCCGGACCTCCGCGGGCTGGAAGCTCAGCGCCCTCGGCCAGGCACCCGTCGGCTCCACGGCGGGCTGAACCCCGCCCCGTACCCGCGCAGGCCCCGCCGCCCCGCATCCGAGAGGACCCTCCGACATGTCGACCACGCGCCACCTGGTCAACCGCCGCCGAAGAATGGCCACTTCGCCATCCCGGCCGAGCCCGTCGACCGAGCCGGTCTCCAAGCCCGTCACGGAAGTGGAGGCGGAGGCCGCAACGCCGATTGAGCGCGAGCCGCAGGCCGTAACCGAGTCCCGGAGCGAGCCGGAGGCTGTCACCGGGGCCGGGTCCGAGCCGGTGGCTGTCACCGGGTCCGAGCCGGAGCCCGAGGCGGCAGCCACCCCCCGGCGGCGGCTCCGCCCCCGCCTTCCCGCACTCCTCTGCGCCCTCACCGTCCTCCTCGGGACCTTCGCCGCCTGGGCGTTCGCCTCGGCCGCGAGTCTGCGGGACGAGCCCGCCCGGCAGAACACCGCGCTCACCGACATCGCCCGCACCAGCGAGGTGAAGGGCCGGATCGGTGAGGCGGTCGGTGCGGTGTTCTCGTACGACTACGCCTCGCCCGCCCGCTCGGACCGTGCGGCTAAGACGTACCTGACCGGCAGGGCCGTGCAGCAGCACCAGGACATGCTCGCGGAGGTACGGGAGCAGGCACCGCGGCAGAAGCTCGTCCTGACCACGACCGTCACCGCGAGCGGAGTTGCGTATCTGGACGGCGACCGCGCCCGGCTGCTGATCTTCGCCGACCAGAGCAACACCCGTACCGGCAAGGACGAGGAGACGACCTTCGCTGCGGCCATGTTCGCCGTGGACGCCGTCCGCCGTGGGGACACCTGGCGGATCGCCGCCATCGACACGTTCACCCGCTGAACCGCCAGGCCGGGCAGCCGGGGAGAGGGGATCAGCTATGAGGTTCAACGGTACGGTGCGCCGCCAGCTCACCGGTACGGTCACGGCGGTCGCCGCGATGGCCGCGCTCACCGCGTCCCAGGCGCCCGGCTTCGGTGACGCGGACGCGGTGGCGGCGACACGCGAAGGGCGGGCCGCGTCGGGCACGGACGACGTGGTGTGGAGCGAGGTGGAGGGCGACGACTCCTACCACACCGAGCTGCCACCGCTGGAGAGCCCGCGGCCGCCCGCGCCCCTGAAGCCGCCACGGGCCGGGACGCAACCGACGCTTCCGCTGGTCGCCCGGCCCCGTTCCGAGGCGGGCATCCCGGCGACCGTGCTCACCGCGTACCGGAACGCCGAGCGGTCCCTACGCCGCAGCGACCCCGGCTGCCGGCTCCCCTGGCAGCTGCTGGCGGCGATCGGCAAGGTGGAGTCCGGGCAGGCGGCGGGCGGGCGGGTCGATGCGCGGGGCACGACGCTCACGCCGATCCTGGGGCCCGCGCTCGACGGAGTGGGCTTCGCGCTGATCCGGGACACGGACGACGGGGTGTTCGACGGCGACCGGACGTACGACCGGGCCGTCGGGCCGATGCAGTTCATCCCGTCCACCTGGGTGAACTGGGCCAAGGACGGCAACGGCGACGGCCGCAAGGACCCGAACAACATCTACGACGCCGCTCTCGCCGCCGGGGACTACCTCTGCGCCGGGGGCCGCGATCTGACCGTCCGGGCCGACCTGGACCGGGCGATCCTCAGCTACAACCGCTCCGGCGCCTATCTCCGTACGGTGCTGTCCTGGCTGGAGTTCTACCGCCAGGGCACCCATCCGGTCGCCGATGGGCAAGGCGTCCTTCCCGTCAGTCCCGGGCCCGGTGGCGTGAACCGGCCGAAGGCACCGGTCGGCTCCGGTGCGTCCGAGGAGCCCGGCAAGGGTGGCGGCGGCATCGTCATCGGCCCCCAGCCCACTCGCCCGCCGGGCCCCAGGCCCACACCCGCCCCCACGCAACCCGGCTCCCCGAGCCCGAGCCCCTCCGACCCCGGCACCCCGACCCCGACGCCCGGCCCGACGGATCCCACCCCCGACCCCACAGATCCCGGCCCCGGCCCGACCGACCCCGGACCCACCGACCCGGGCCCCACCCCCACCGAACCCACCCCCACCGACCCGACACCCACCCCCACTCCCACCGATCCCGGCCCCGGCCCCACCGACCCGGGCCCGACCGACCCCACCCCCACCGACGCAGCCCCCACCGACCCGGGAACCGCCGACCCCGCGACCCCTGACCCCGCGACCACCGCCCCGTCCGCCACCTGAGCCGAAAATGTGTGAAGTTATCGAAAGAGTGACGTGACCATCCTGTGCCACAGGTGACCCGCACGGTGGACGCACACGGGATCGGGTTGATATTTGGGGCGGCCTCCGAGATGTTTGCCCGAAGGAAACAGTTCGTTCCGACCGGAAGGTGGTGCGACTCGCCGCAGGCGGGTCCCCCCTCATGGCTTCACCCAAGGCAGACACCGGCACACCCACGAAGGAGCGATCCACTCCGACAGACTGGGGCCGGCCGCCGCACGCCGCGATCGTGGTCGTCGACCGCGCCGGAACGGCCGTACGGATCGGCGGGGACACGAGCATGCTCCCGGGCGTCCGGCAGGACGCCCCGCTGCCGGACCGCCTCGCCTGGCTGGCCCGGGCCACCGCCGCGGTGGCCGAGGACGCCGTGCACCAGGGCGGCTCGCGGCTCCCCGCCGTCCAAGGCGGGTTCGAGGGCCGGCGTTTCGAGGCCCATCCGACCCGGCGCGCGGACGGCGAGGTGGTGTGGTGGCTGGTCGACCAGACGGCCCGGTATGCCGCCGAGGAGGCGCTGACCACCGAACGCGAACGCACCAGGTTCCTCGCCGAGGCGTCCAACGTCCTGCTGTCCTCGCTCAACTTCGAGCGGTGCATGGCCGCCACCGCCCGGCTGGCCGCCGGATTCCTGGCCGACGCGGCCGTCGTGGTGGCGCCGGCGGCGGGCCGCCGGCTCCCCGTGACCTTTGCCGTGCAGGGCCAGGACGCCAGGCAGGACATGATCGCGGCCGAGCCCTCCGACGTACCGGGTCTCGCCGAGGCGCTGAGGGGCTTCCCGCCCGTCCCGTCGCGGTGGATCGACGCGACGTCGCTGCCCGACTGGCTCGTGCCCGAGGGCTTCGGTACGGCGGTCGGCTCGGTGGCCGTGACCCCGCTGCCCGGCCACGGCGTGCCCGCCGGGGCGCTGATCCTGCTCCGCGCGGACACCCGGAGCGGGTTCAGCGAGACGGAGGAGACGTTCGCCCGGCTGTTCGCGGCCCGCGCCGGAGCCGCCCTGTCCGCGGCCCGCCTCTACGCCGAACAGCACAGCATCACCCGCACGCTGATGCGCGATCTGCTGCCGCCGCGCCTCCACCGGGTGCACGGCGTCGAGTTCGCCGGCGGCTACCGCCCCTCCAGCTCCCACGAGCGGGTCGGCGGCGACTTCTACGACGTCCACCCCGGCCCCACGCCCTCCGACCCGTCACTCGTGGTGCTCGGCGACGTCTGCGGCAAGGGGCTGGAGGCCGCGGTCCTCACCGGCAAGATCCGCAACACGCTCCAGGCCCTGATGCCGATGGCCGACGACCACGAACGGGTGCTGCAACTCCTCAACGGAGCGCTGCTGAACACCGACAACACCCGGTTCGCCACGCTGGTCCTGGCATCCGTCCGGCGCACGGAGAACCAGGTGCGCCTGCGCCTCACCTCGGCGGGCCACCCGGCGCCGCTGGTGGTGCGCGACGACGGCCGGGTCGAGGAGGTGCCCACCCGCGGCACCCTGGTCGGAGCCCTGGACCAGGTGACGGCCCGGACCGTCGAGTCCGTCCTGTTCCCCGGCGACACGTGCCTGCTCTACACCGACGGCGTCACCGAGGCGCGCGGCGGCCCGCTCGGCGGTGAACTCTTCGGCGAAGAACGGCTGAAGCGGGCGCTGACCGAGTGCGGCGGCATGCCCGGCGAGGCGATGGTGGAGCACATCAGGATGCTCACCGCGCAGTGGCTGCGCGGCGGCGGCCACGACGATCAGGCGATGGTCGCCATCACCGCACCGCGGACCACCCATCTGAGCGCGGTGGACGGCCATACACGGGGCAGGTACACCTCATGACCACCACCGTCGACGCTCCCGGTCTCGACACGCTGCGCGCCGACCTGTGGACCGCGGTGACCGGCCGGGACGAGTACCGCGCCGCGGACATCGTGCTGCGGGCCCTGGACGCCGGGACATCCGCCGAGTCGGTCCTGCTCGACGTGATCGCCCCCGTGCAGGCCCGGGTCGGCCACGCCTGGCAGGCCGACCGGCTGACCGTCGCCCAGGAGCACGCGGCCACCGCGATCGCCGAGCGGGTGATCGCCGCGCTCGCGCACCACCCGGCCCACCGGCCCGCTCCTTACGGCGGCCGGATCACCGTCGCCTGCGTGGACCGGGAGTGGCACAGCCTGCCCGCCCGGCTGCTCGCCGAGGTCCTCACCCTGCGGGGCTGGCGGGTCGACTTCCTCGGCGCGCAGGTGCCCACCCCGCACCTGGTGGCCCATCTGCACAACACCGGCGCGGACGCGGTGGCCCTCTCCTCGTCCCTCGCCACCCGGCTGCCCACCGCCCACACCGCGATCACCGCGTGCCAGGCGGTGGGCGTGCCCGTGCTGGCGGGCGGCGCGGCGTTCGGCCCGGACGGCCGCTACGCCCATCTGCTCGGCGCCGACGCCTGGGCGCCCGACGCGCGCGCCGCGGCCCGGCGGCTGGCCGACGGCATCCCGGCCCCCGATCTGGCGCCAGGCCGGCGCGAGGCCGACGGCCTGGCGCACCTCACCGACCAGGAGTACACCCTCGTCGCACGGGCCGGAGCCCGGCTCGTCCGGGTGGTGCTGGCGTACCTGGAGGAGAACTTCCCGGCGATGGCGGAGTACTCCGGACCGCAGCGCGAGCGGACCGCCGAGGACATCGCCCACATCGTGGAGTTCCTCGGCGTGGCCCTCTACACCGACAGCGACGACCTCTTCACCGACTTCATCCGGTGGACCGCCGCCGTCCTGACGGCCCGCAACGTGCCCGCCCGGTCCCTGCGCCCCGCGCTGGACGCCCTGGGCGCCGAGCTCAAGGACTTCCCGCGGGCCACCCGCATGCTCGACCGTGCCCGCCTCCACCTGGACGAGGCCGTGCCCACCACCGACCAGTCACCCGGAGCCTCCGCATGACCGCCCTGCCCACGCCGTACTTCACCGTCACCGCCGAGGAGGGCCGGGGCTGGGTCCGGCTGCGCCTCACCGGGGACCTGGACTACGACACCAGCCGCGAACTGGTGGTGCGGGCGGGGGACTGGCTGGCCGTCCGGCCGGAGCTGCGTGACCTCCGCCTGAACTGCGCGGAGCTGAGGCTGTGCGACTCCATGGGCGTATCGGCCCTGCTGCAGGTCCACCGGGACGCGGCTGCCGAAGGCGTGTACCTGCATGTGGAGGACGCGCCGCCGTTCCTGGTCCGGATCATGCGGATCACCGGGATCCAGCACCTCTTCGCCTCGCAGCGGGACCGGCACAGCGCCGGCGAGGCGGCACCGTCCACCGAGCAGCGTCCGTCACCCTCGTCCTGAGCCGCAGCCGCCGGGCGCCGAGCCGGGCGGCGCGGCGGCTCAGAACAGGGCCACCACGGCGACGATGCGCTTGCCGCCCTGGTGGGAGGTGACGGACAGCTGCCGGGTGAGCCGGTGGACCAGCGACCAGCCGTAACCGCCCTCGCCGACCGACCCGGGTGGCGGGTCCTGCAGCACCGGATGGAGCGGGTCCGCGTCGTCGACGACGAGCCGGAGCCCGCCGTCGGTGATCCGGGCCGAGAAGCCGGTGAGGCCGCCGCCGTGCCGCAGTGCGTTGGTGACGATCTCCGAGGTCACCAGCAGGGCGTCCGCCACGACCACGTTCGAGAGGATCTCGTCCGACAACTCGTCGAACTCCGCCGCCAGCAGCCGGGTCACGACATCGCGCGCCTCGCCCGCGGTCCGCGGAGTCTCCGAGGAGGGATCGTCCGTGTGACGTACGGGAGGGGTGCTGTACACGCCCGTACCTCCTTCCGTGCCGTCGATCTCGTCCACTCCGGGTAGAAACCACCGCATTCCCCCTGTCGCCACCTCCATACCTGGCTCACCCCGATGGCTCACCCGCCGGCCCCGCCCTCAGGGCCGCTCGGGATGGTCGCCCGGCCCGTGGGCCCGGGTGGCCAGCGGGGTGGGGGAGAGGTCGGACCGCTCCTCGCCCGGTTCCAGGAGCGTGTCCGCGGCGCCGATGATCAGCGGGTCCGGCGTGCCGACGGCCTTGTCGTCCTTGCTGTCGTAGTCGAACCGCCACAGCAGACTGCGCATCGCCTCAAGGCGGCCGCGCTTCTTGTCGTTGCTCTTCACCACCGTCCACGGCGCGTGTTCGGTGTCCGTGGCCCGGAACATGTCGACCTTCGCCGCCGTGTAGTCGTCCCAGAGGTCGAGCGAGGCCAGGTCGGTGGGTGACAGCTTCCACTGGCGCACCGGGTCGACCTGCCGGATCGCGAACCGGGTGCGCTGCTCGTTGCGGGAGACCGAGAACCAGAACTTCACCAGCAGCACACCGTCGTCGACGAGCATCCGCTCGAACAGCGGCGCCTGCTCCAGGAAATGGCCGTGCTGCTCCGGCGTACAGAACCCCATCACCCGCTCCACCCCGGCCCGGTTGTACCAGGAGCGATCGAAGAAGACGATCTCGCCGGCGGTCGGCAGATGGGACACGTACCGCTGGAAGTACCACTGACCGCTCTCGCGCTCGGTCGGCTTCTCCAGGGCGACCACGCCCGCCCCACGCGGGTTGAGACGCTCCGTGAACCGCTTGATCGTCCCGCCCTTGCCCGCTGCGTCGCGGCCCTCGCAGAGGACCACCAGCCGCTGTCCGCTCTCCCGCACCCAGCGCTGGAGCTTCAGCAGCTCGATCTGGAGTATGCGCTTCTCCTTCTCGTACTCCCTGCGCCGCATCCGCTGTTCGTACGGGTAGTTCTCCCGCCAGGTCTCCAGCGGGCGGCCCCGCTCGTCGAGCAGCACCGGCTGCTCGGGCCGCCGTCCGTCGACGGTCAGCCCCTTCAGCAGCTCCGCCGGGTCGCTCGTCGGGCCGTCGGTCATCGCTTTGTTCCCCGTTCTCCTCGGCACACCCCCGCTCGCAGCCTGGTGCCCCCGTCACCGCCACTCATGTCCGCGGAGGCGGCCCTGCCGGATCAGCCGCCCGCGAACACCCGCGCCAGGTCGTAGGAGACGACCTCCTCCAGCTGCCCGTACGTACAGCCGGCCGGGTCCCGGTCGGGGCGCCACCGCCGGAACTGCGTCGTATGGCGGAACCGGTCGCCCTCCATGTGGTCGTACGCCACCTCGCAGACCCGTTCCGGCCGCAGCGGCACCCACGACTGGTCCTTCTTGCCCGACCAGCGGTTCTGCGTCCCCGGCAGCCGCGCGGCCTCGCGTGCCGCCGCCTCGGCCCATGCTCCCCACGGATGGTCGGTGAACGCGCAGCGCAGCGGGGCCAGCTCCTCCGCCAGTTCGGCCCGCCGCTTCATCGGGAAGGCCGCGCAGACCCCGACGTGCTGGAGCACGCCCCCGGTGTCGTACAGGCCGAGCAGGAGCGAGCCGACGACCGGGCCGCTCTTGTGCTCCCGGTAGCCGGCCACCACGACATCGGCGGTCCGCTCGTGCTTGATCTTGTACATCACGCGGGTGTCGGGCCGGTACGGCAGGTCCGGCGGCTTGGCCACGATCCCGTCCAGCCCCGCTCCCTCGTACCGGTCGAACCACTCGCGGGCCAGCTCGATGTCCGTGGTGGACGGAGCGAGGAGTACGGGCGCCAAGGCGCCGGAGAGAGCGGCCGTCAGGACGGCGCGGCGATCCACCTGCGGGGTGCTCAACAGGGAAGTGTCGTCGACCGCGAGGACGTCGAAGGCGACGAAGCTGGCCGGGGTCCGCCCGGCCAGCATCCGCACCCGGGAGTCGGCCGGATGGATGCGCTCGCTGAGCCGGTCGAAGTCGAGCCGTCCCTCGTGGGCGATGACGATCTCGCCGTCGAGCACACAGCGCGGCGGCAGGTTGTCCCGTACGGAGTCGACCAGGTCCGGGAAGTAGCGGGTCAGGGACTTGCCCGTACGGCTGCCGATCTCCACCTCGTCACCGTCCCGGTACACGATCGCCCGGAAACCGTCCCACTTGGCCTCGTAGCTCATGCCCGGCGGGATCTTGGCCACCGACTTGGCGAGCATCGGCTTCACGGGCGGCATCACCGGCAGGTCCATGGCCCGATTCTGGACCGGCCATCTGACCGTGTCTCCCGATATGCGGCATATGTGCGACCAGCCTACGGTGGCCGTCATGGGAGCTGCGGTGGAGCTGGACGCGGGCGGACGAGCGGTGAGGCTCTCCAACCCGGACAAGGTGTACTTCCCGGCGAAGGGCTACACGAAGAGGGACGTGGCCGAGTACTTCCTGGCCGTGGGTCCGGGGATCACCCGTGCCCTCAATCACCGGCCGACCACGCTCCAGCGGTTCGTGGACGGTGTGGAGGGCGACTTCTTCTACCAGAAGCGCGCCCCGAAGAACCTCCCCGAGTGGATCCCCACCGCCCGCATCGCCTTCCCCAGCGGCCGCCCCGCCGACGAGCTCTGCCCCACCGAACTCGCCGCCGTCATCTGGGCCGCCAACCTCGGCACCCTCACCTTCCACCCCTGGCCGGTCCGGGCCGGCGACACCGACCACCCGGACGAACTCCGCATCGACCTCGACCCGCAGCCCGGCACCGACTACGCCGACGCGGTCACCGCCGCCCACGAGCTGCGCTCGGTCCTGGAGGACCACGGCGTACGCGGCTGGCCCAAGACCTCCGGCGGGCGCGGCATGCACGTCTTCGTCCCCATCGAGCCCGCCTGGACCTTCACCGAGGTCCGGCGTGCCGCCATCGCCGCCGGGCGCGAGCTGGAGCGGCGGATGCCGGAGCGGGTGACGACGGCCTGGTGGAAGGAGGAGCGCGGCGAGCGGATCTTCGTCGACTTCAACCAGACAGCCCGCGACCGCACGATCGCCTCCGCCTACTCCGTACGCCCCTTCCCGCACGCCCCGGTCTCGGCACCGCTGCGCTGGGAGGAGATCGACGACGCCGAACCGCGCGACTTCGACATCCGCACGCTGCCGGTGCGGTACGCCGAACTCGGCGACGTCCACGCGGACATGGACCAGGAGGCGTTCCGGCTGGACGGGCTGCTGGAGCTGGCGGACCGGGACGAGAAGGAGCGCGGGCTCGGGGACATGCCGTACCCGCCGGAGTACCCGAAGATGCCCGGCGAACCGAAGCGGGTGCAGCCCAGCCGCGCACGCCACGACGACGGTGACGATCCCGCGTGAGCGGCAGCAGTGAGAAGCACGGCGCCCACGGCCGGCCGCTGACACCGCGCGAGCGCTGGGAGGCGTACAAGAACAGCCCGTTCCTCCCGGCGACCGTCCTGGTCCTCATCGTCGCCGCCGCGGCCGGACTCTTCGCCGGCTCCTACACCTACGCGATGGCCAACCCCACCCCGCACCGCATCCCGGCCGCCCTGGTCACCCAGCCGGAGGTGGAGCGCGGCGAGGCGTTCGTCACCGGGATGGAGAAGGCGCTCGACGCCTCGCTCGAACTGCGTGAGTATCCGGACGTCGCCGACGCCCGCCGCGCCCTGGACGAGCAGAAGGTCTTCGCGATCGTCCGCGCCGCCGACACCGGCGTTGCGCTCGACGTGGCCGGGGCGTCCGGCGCCTCCGTGGCCGAGCTGCTCGGCAAGGCGGGGCTCGAAGTGGGCGATGCCACCGGGGTCGACGTCACCGTCCGGGACGTCAAGCCGCTCCAGCGGGGCGACCCGCGCGGGCTCGCGCTGTTCTACATCTCGCTGGCCGCCGTCATCATGGGCTTCCTCGGCGCGATCCAGCTCAGCGTCCACGCGCACGGCCTCAACCCGGCGGAACGCATCGCGTTCACCGCCGCGTACGCCCTGCTCGGCGGGTTCGCCATCGCGGCGGCCGTGGACTGGTGGCTGGGGGCGGTGGACCTGCCCTTCGTCCAGTCCTGGCTGATCCTGGCCTTCACGATGTTCACCTCCGGCATGGTCTTCACCATGTTCAACACCCTGATGGGCCGCTGGGCGATGATCCCGACCTGGGGCGTCATGGTGCTGCTCGGCAACCCGTCCTCCGGCGGCGCGGTCTCCTGGCCGCTGCTGCCGTCCGCGCTCGGGCACATCGGCCGCTGGCTGCCGCCGGGCGCCTCGGTCAACGCGCAGCACACCGCCGTCTACTACCAGGGCCACCAGTTCGTCTTCCCGTATCTGGTGCTCGCCGCCTGGGCGCTGGTCTCCTGCACGGTGTTCTGGGTGTGGCGCCACCGGCACCCAGGAGGCCGCGCCCGCACGCCCGAGCATGCGGCCACGGCCTCCTGAGACCCTTCCGTACGGCTTACAGCATCCTGTACGGCTTACAGCTCCTTGATCCGGATGTCGCGGTACGAGATAACGTCCGTGACCCCGTGGACCTGGAGCCCGATGTAACCGGAGGCGAACCGACGGCCGTCGGTGCCCGGGTCGTCACCGCGCGGCGGCTCGAAGAGCTGGCCGCCGGTGTTGTCGAACTCGTTGATCAGGACACCGTTGCGGTAGATCTCGTAGTGCTGGCCGACCACCTTGATCTCGTAGTCGTTCCAGGTGCCCTTGGGCGTGACCCCGGCGCCGCCGAGGCCCACCCGGTCGAAGCCGTAGACCGAACCGGTCTTGTACATGTCGCCGTCCGGCCGGTCGTTGACCTGGATCTCATGGCCGTACTTGATGGCGACCCACTCCGGACGGGACTCCTCCGGGTGGTCGTGGACCTTCGGGAAGCGGACGAAGACCCCGCCGTTGGCGTTGCCCGCGCCCGGGGCGTCGTCCCTCCACTGGAGCTTCAGCGAGAAGTCACCGTACGCACGGGTCGGGAACCAGAGCATGCCCATGCCGCCGACCGTGGTGGAGCTGGTGATGGACCCCTCCTCCTCGTTCAGCCCGAACTGCCCGCCGCCCACGTGTTGCCACTTGGCGAGCGAGGCCGCCGTACCGTCGAAGAGCTTGGTGTACCCCTCGGACTGGCCCGGCTTGCCGATGCCCGACTGCTTGGCGGCCTGGTTGATCGCCTTGCGCTCGCGCTGGTCGATGACGCCGTCGGTCTTCAGCTTGTCCAGGACCGTCGTCACGTGCTTGAGGAACAGCGCGTGCGAGGACCAGTCCTTCTCGTCCTCGATCAGCTCGTTGATCGTGCAGCGGTTGCGGGTGATCCGGTTCGGCACGCCCGTGTCGACCGTGCCGACGAAGACGGTGTGCCGCTCGTCGAACTCCGCGCAGTTCGGCGCCGGGACCCCGCCGCCCTGGGCGATGGTGAACGAGACCCTCTTCGCCTCGGAGGTGTTGCCCGCCTTGTCCGTCGCCCGGTGTGCCACCGTGTGGTGGCCGACCCGGTCGACGATCACGGGAGTGGTGTACGCGAGGTAGGGGCCGCCGTCCAGGCTGTACTCCACCTTGTCCACGCCCGAGTCGTCGTCGGTCGCGGTGATCGTGGCCTTGGCGCTGGTGATGAACGCGCCGTCGGAGTTCTTGTTCCCCTCCAGCTTCACCGAGGTCTCCGGAGCCGTCTGGTCCTGCGACGGCGGCTCGATGACGGTGAACGTGACGGTCTTCTCGGCCGCGACGTTCCCCGACCGGTCGGTGGCCCGGTAGCGGACGGTGTGCTCGCCCACCTCGTGAACCATCACCGGTGCGGTGTACGGCTGCCACTCACCATCCGCGCCGAGCGCGTACTCGATGGTGTTGACGCCGGACCCGGTGTCGGACGCGGTCACGGTGACCGTGGCCATGCCCAGGTACGCGCCGTCGCCGTCCTGCTCGCCCGAGACGGTCGCCGAGGTCTCCGGCGGTGTCTCGTCGTCCGTCGGCGGCGCCGCGACCGCGAAGTCGACGGACTTCTCCGCCGCCACGTTGCCCGCCTTGTCGGTGGCCCGGTAGCGGACCGTGTGGTCGCCGACCTCGTTCACCACGACGGGCGCGGTGTACGGCTGCCATTCCCCGTCGGCGCCGAGCGCGTACTCCACGGTGTCGACGCCGGAGCCCGCGTCGGTGGCCTCGACGGTGACGGTGGCCTGGCCGATGTACGCGCCGTCGCCGTTCTGGTCGCCGTCGACCTTCGCCGAGGTCGCGGGGGCCTCGGTGTCCTCCTCGCCACCGCCCTCGGTGACGGTCAGGACGCCCTTCATCTCGCCGTGGCCCGGGATCGTGCAGTAGTAGAGGTACGTGCCCGGCGTCAGCGTGACCTCCACGCTGTGCTTGCCGCCTTCGGAGTCACCGGGGTTGGCCAGGATGTTCACCTGGACGTCGTTGTTGTGCTCCGGGTCCGAGACGCTGAACGTCAGCGTGTGCGGCATGCTCGTGGTGTTGCCGGTGGCCGTGCTGTTCTCGAAGACGATGGTCGCCTTGCCGGCCACCGCCGTCTGCGGAGCGGTGAGATAGTGGTCGATCGGGTCGCCGGCCGTCCAGGTCAGCACCTGGTCGGCGGCCTGGGCGGCGGGAGCGTCATCCCCCTTGCCGTACGCGGCCGTCGAGGTCAGCCCGAGGACCATGAGCAGGGAGGCCATCAGGGCCACCCAGAAGCTGGGCGGCCGATGCCGCCGCCGGGCGAGGTACGTGGGGTGTCTCACTGCGCTGCCGCCTTTCCAACCAGATCCTTGGCGGCCGGAGTCGCCGCGCCGCCCTTGTAGGTCACGCGCCAGAGCGCGGACTTGGAGTCGGAGGTGAAGAAGCCACGCCCGTAGTCCAGGACGTAGAGCGAACCGTCCGGTGCGAACTTCCAGTCCATGAGGTTGCGGATACCGTCGTTGCCGACCGGGATGATCTTCTTCAACGACTCGGCGTGGACGGGCAGTCCGCCCTTCCCGACCGTCTTCGGGTCGGTGATCACCGCGTGGCGCGGCTGCGTGTCGTCGTAGAAGTCACCGACGAACCACTTGCCGTCCCAGTACGCGGGCCACTTCGCCGTCGACTCGCTCTGCGCGTCGAATCGGTAGACCGGGCCGTTCATGGTCGCCTGGCCGCCGCCCTTCAGCCAGGGCAGCAGCTCCTTCTGCTCCTCGGCCTTGTAGCTCGGCACACCGTTGGCGTCGCGCGGGTAGTCGACCCCGCCGCCCTGCGGTGAGTACCAGATGGTGTTCGGGGTCACCGGCGGCAGCTTGACCAGGCCGTCGTTGTGCGGCGACTCGTTCTTCGGCGCGTTGCAGTCGTACCAGCCGAGCGGCTTGGACGGGTCCGGCAGATTGCGGTCCCGGTAGGGCTGGTTGTTGCCCATGCAGTACGGCCAGCCGTGGTTCCCCGCCTTGGTGATCGCGGCGAACGTGTCGTACTTCGCCGGGCCCCAGGTGGTGGAGGCCGCGCCCGCGTCGGGGCCGACCCAGCCCGCGTACAGCGTGTCGGTGGCGGGGTCGATCGAGATCCGGGCCGGGTTCCGTACGCCCATCACATAGATCTCGCCCCGGGTCTTCCCGCCGCCCTCGTCCGGTTCCTTGCCGGTGAAGAGATTGCCGGAGGGGAGGGTGTAGGTGCCGTCGTCCTCGGGGTGGATGCGGAGGATCTTGCCGTTGAGGTTGTTGGTGTTGCCCGAGGTGCGGCGGGCGTCGGCGAAGGAGACGCCCTTGAAGTTCGGCTCCGGGTTGTTGCCGGAGTAACCGCTGCTGAAACCGGAGGAGTTGGTGTCACCGGTCGCGATGTACAGGTTGCCCTTCGAGTCCCACGCCATGCCACCGCCCGCGTGGCAGCAGCTGTGGATCTGCACCGGCCAGCCGAGCAGCACCTTCTCCGAGGCGAGGTCCAGCTTCCCCGAGGCCGAGTCGTAGGTGAAACGCGAGACCTGACGGGTCGCCATGTGCTTGTCCCGGTCGATCTTCGCGTGCGGGGTGTAGTGGAGGTAGACCCAGCCGTTGGAGGTGAAGTCCGGGTCCAGCTCGATGCCGAGCAACCCTTCCTCGTTCTTGGTGAGTTCGTCGCCGCCGCCCTTGTTGCCGAAGACGTCCAGGGCACCGGCGAGGGTGACCTTCTTGGTCGCCGGGTCGTAGACGTGGATCTCGCCCTTGCCCTTGCCGACGTTCGGGTTGTTCCAGTCGGTGACGACCGGGACACTGCTCGCGGCGCCGCCGCGCCCGATGTAGAAGACCTTGCCGTCCGGAGCGGTGACGAGCCCGTGCGGCTCACCGATCTGGTCGTTCTGGCCCGGCTGGTTGGGCTGGGTGAGGCGCTCGGCCGTGTAGTTGGAGGTGATGGTGGCCTTGCAGTCGGCCTGCGAGGACCGGTTGGTCCAGGCGAGGGCGCCGCGCAGATGGTCGCGGAAGTCGGCCTCGGCGAAGCTGTCCGCCGTACCGCCCATCGCCGTGTAGAAGGAGCGGCCGCCGTCGTAGTCGCGGCACCAGGAGACCGGGTGGTCCCAGCCGTTGGCGCTCGCGCCCGGCTTGTACGTCAACTCCCTTACGCGCGCCACGGTGTGGACCTCACCGGACGGGTTCTTCGTCCAGTTCAGCCACTTGTCGGGGCGCTTCCACTCCAGCGGCAGGCTCTTGGTGGCCGGGTGGACCCGGTCGCCGATCTCGACGGTCGCGCGCTGCACGGCGGTCGGGCTGTTCGCCGCCGGACGGGCGCCCACCAGGCCGGTGAACCAGTCCGAGTACGGCTCGGTGCGTGCCGCGTCATGGATGCCGAGGAAGCCGCCGCCCGCCTCCATGTACGCCTCCAGGCCGGCCTCCTGCTCCGGGTCCAGGACATCGCCGCCGCCGGTGAGGAAGACCACCGCGTGGAAGGAGCCGAGCCGCTTTCCGTTGGTGAAGACGTTCGGGTTGGCGGTGGCCACGGTGGTGAACCTGCCGGCCTCCGGGCCGCTCTGCCCGATCTTCTCGATCGCCGCGATCCCGGCGTCCGTGTACGGCGCCTCGTCGCCCGCCGACGCGTGGAAGACCAGCACCTTCACCTGGTTCTTCGCGCCCGGCGGAGACGGCAGGGACAACGTTGTCGCCATCTTCTCGACCAGATCCCGGTCCGGCGACGTGCCCGCGTTCGCCGGACCGCCCGCGCTCAGCAAGGACACGGTCAGTGCGCCGGCCGCCACGACCGCCGCGAGGCCGCGTCGGTGTCGTGATCTGGACCGGTGATGCGGTGCGCCGTGCATGTGGGTCACCCAACCCTTCTGTGGTCACTGCAGCGTTGACTGCGACAGCGCACGAAGCTAGACCTCTTTTCGTGGCCCGCCAATAGCTATGGCAGCAATCGCACAAACTTTGTCCTGAGTGTGGATAAACGCTCGGCCCCCGGCTACGGTGTGGCCCGTTCCGGTAGTTCCGGGGCTCTCCGTCTCCGCCAGTTTCCTTATCCCAGTGGGGAGTTCGACATGGACCGAAGGACCTTCAGCCGGCGGATGCTGATCGGCGGCGCGGCCGCGGCGGCCACCGGGGTGACATCGTTGTCGCTCGGCGCGGTGGAGGCAAGCTCCGCCGAGAACCCGCCGCGTACCGCCCCGGACGGGGGAGCGGTGCGCCGGATCAAGATGTACGCCGAGAAGCTGCCGAACGGCGAGCTGGGCTACGGCTTCGAGAAGGGCAAGGCGTCGATCCCCGGCCCGCTCATCGAGCTGAACGAAGGCGACACGCTGCACATCGACTTCGAGAACCTCACCGACGTGGACGCCAGCCTCCATGTCCACGGTGTCGACTACGACATCGCCAACGACGGCACCCGGATGAACAAGAGTCACGTCGAGGCCGGCGGCAGCCGTACGTACACCTGGCGCACGCACAAGCCGGGCCGCCGGAAGGACGGAACGTACGAGCCGGGCAGCGCGGGCTACTGGCACTACCACGACCACGTCGTCGGTACGGACCACGGCACCGGCGGTATCCGCAAGGGGCTGTACGGGCCGCTCGTGGTGCGCAGGAAGGGCGACCTGCTGCCCGATCAGACGTGCACGGTCGTCTTCAACGACATGATGATCAACAACAAGACCGCTCACAACAGCGTCAACTTCGAGGCCACGGTGGGCGACCGGCTCGAATTCGTGATGATCACCCACGGCGAGTACTACCACACCTTCCACATCCACGGTCACCGCTGGGCCGACAACCGGACCGGGATCCTGACCGGCCCGGACGACCCCAGCCGGGTCATCGACAACAAGATCTGCGGGCCCGCCGACTCCTTCGGCCTCCAGATCATCGCGGGCGAACGCGTGGGCGCCGGCGCCTGGATGTACCACTGCCATGTGCAGAGCCACTCGGACATGGGGATGGCCGGACTGCTGCTGATCAAGAAGCCGGACGGCACGATCCCGGGGTACGAGCCGCACCACGTGGCGGGTGGTGCCGAGAAGAAGTCAGCCGACGGCAAGGGAGAGAACACGGGCGCGGCGGAGCACCAGCACTGACCGTCCGTCACGCAGGCGGGCGAGTCGGTCGCCGCTGCTCCTCCTCGGCGATCCGACGGGCCGGCTCAATCGGTGTTCCATGATGGACACACCGATTGAGCCGGCCCTGTACCCCGGCTTGCGCCCGTCCCGCTTGAGGAGGGTGCTGGTGAGCGCGGTGGCGGTGCCCTCCTGCCTGATCACGGCCGGCGTCCGGTCGCTCAGCGGCGGAGCGGCCCCGTGGCGGGGCCGCTCCGAACGCTGAATACCTGCTGAGCGGGCGGAGAATGACCGGGTGAGGTGTCAATCGCCGGAGCCGGCGATCGCGGTGACGCGGATCTCCACGCGCATGGCGGCAAGGCCGAGGACGGTGACGCCGGTCTCGGTCCAGATCGGCGCGCGGCCGTCCAGACGGAGGCGGAACTGCTCGGCCATGATGCGGTTGACGTCCTCGCTGATGACCGGCTCTCCGGGCGCCACCTTGTGGTACGAGTTGACGTGGATGACGTCACGCCAGGTCGCCCCGACCGTGGCGAGCGCGCGTCCCACGTTCTCGAAGGCCTGGACGATCTCCTCCTCCAGCGAGTCGGGGATGTTCAGGTCGTCGTCCACACCTGCCTGGCCGGAAATTTCGACCCGGTCTCCGACGCGGACGGCGCTGCTGTAGCCCAGGGCATCGTGAAGCTTCTCGCCATAGCCCGGAACGATGCCGAAAGTGACAGTGTCCATGGTGCTCCTTCTTCCCTCTCCAGGGCCGCGCGTTGCCCTGACATGACTTCACGCGTAAAGTGACTGTAGCGGGAGATGACTTCAAGTGCAAAGTGAAGAGGGGTCTCCCCGAGGAGCGGTGACCCCAGGAGGAGAGTTCGTGAGCGGCAGGGACGAGCGTGAGAGTGACGAGGAACTGCGCTGGCTCGACAGCCAGGAGAAGGCAACCTGGACAGGGTTGATCTCCCTGGTCCTGCTGCTGCCGGGCAAGCTGGAATCGCCGCTACGGGAAGAGCACGGCATCACCTTGTTCGAGTACCTCGTGCTCAGCCATCTCTCCGAAGCCCCACGGCGCCGGCTGCGGATGGGTGAGCTCGCCTTCCTCGCCAGCGGGTCCCTCTCCCGGCTGTCCAACGTCATCAAACGGTGTGAACAGCGCGGCTGGGTCGTCCGAAGCCCTGACCCGGCCGACGGGCGTTACACCCTCGCCGAACTCACCGACACGGGCTTCGAGATCGTGGACCAGGCGGCGCCCACCCACCTGCGCGCCGTTCGCGGTATCGTCCTGGATTCCCTCAGCACCGCCGACCAGAAGGCCCTCGCCCGGATCGCGGAGAAGATGCACATCGTCCCCGACGACTTCGCCTGAGGTCCGTCCGGACCCGGCCCGAAGGCGTTCTTCGCCCGCGCGGAACGACATGCGGTGAGCTGCTGGTCCTGCTGTCACCGCTGGAAACACCCCGAGTTCGGCACGCATCCGGGAGGCTTGCCGGCGGAGGGGTTCCGGACGGCCACCGCGGAGCGGGTGGACGCACCATGGCCCCGTCTCACACCCGCCCCACTGGGCATCCGCTCCTGGCTACGCCCGGCGCGCAGCCAAGGCCCATGACGGCATGTTCTGTTCCGCCCAGACGATCTTGCCGGTCGCCGTGCGGGACGAGCCCCAGCGGCGGCACAGCATGTTGATGAGCTGAAGGCCCCGTCCGCCCTCGTCGCTGAGGCCCGCGTGCTGGATCTGGGGCAGGTCGGGGCCGGTGTCCGACACCTCCACCACGAGCCGTTCCCCGCGCAGCAGCCGTAGCGTGCCGGGGCCGTTCCCGTAGCGCAGTGCGTTGCCGACCAGTTCGGAGACGACGAGCTCGGAGACGTCGGCGAGCTCATCGAGGCCCCATGACGCGAGCTGGCCGGTGACGAGACCCCGGGCGGCCGAGGCGGCCCGGCCGTCCTGGGGCAGCTCCCACACCTTCAGGTCCCCCGCCGGGAGCGCGGCGCTCGTGGTGACGAGGAGCACCGCCTCGTCGAACCGGGCGGCGGCGGCCGGGGCGCGTTCCACCAGACCGCCCTTCTCCAGCGATCCGGGCGGAAGGCCCAGGGCCGCCGTACGCAGCCGGTCCAACTGGGCGTCCACATCGGCGTCCCGGGACTTGATCAGGCCGTCTGTGTACATGACCAGGTGGGCACCGTCCGGGACGCGCAGCCGCAGGGGGTCGTACGGGATCACGCCCGCCCCCAGTGGAGCGCCGGTCGGCACCGGGACGAGGTCGGCGGCTCCGTGTCCGTCGAGGAGCAGAGGTGGCAGGTGCCCGGCGCTCGCCAGCGTGTAGGTGGAGTCCGCTGGGTCGTAGACCGCGCACAGGCAGGTGGAGACCTGATCGTCCTCCAGGTCACGGGTGGCCAGGTCGAGCCGCGCGAGGATCCGCTCAGGGGCCATGTCCAGGGTCATCAGCGCGCGGGCCACCGTCCGCAGGCGCCCCATGGTCGCGGCGGCGGCCAACCCGTGCCCCATCACATCGCCCACCATCAGGGCCGTCCGTCCGCCGGGCAGGGCCATCACGTCGTACCAGTCCCCGCCCACGCCGTTGTGCACCGCTGCGGGCTCGTACTCGGAGTGCACGAGTAGCCCCGGCGTCGCCGGGGTGACGCGCGGCAGCAAGGAACGCTGCAACGAGACGACGTGCTCGCGCTCCCGCCCGTACAGTCGCGCGTTGTCGATGAAGACCGCCGCCTTGGAGGCGAGCTGCTCCGCCAGCGCCAGGTCGGTCGTGGAGAACGGCGGGGTTCCACGGCCGCGCACGAAGTCGGCGCTGCCGAGCAGCAGCCCACGGGCGATCAAGGGCACGGCCAGGTAGCTGTGCACACCGGCGGCACGCAACTGGGCGGCGGCGCTCGCGGTGGGCGCGACGCGGATGTAATCGTCGTCGCGCACCTTGCTCAGCAGCACAGGCTTGCCTTGTCTGAGGACGTACCGGTGGAGCAGCGTTTCGTGCGGCTCCTTGGCGTGCACGAAGGTCTCGCCCACCGGGGTCGGCTCCAGGTCGGAGAGCTCCTCGATGGCGCACAGCGCCGTGGCTCGCATCTGTGGGACGCCGGGTCCGGTCTGCCGGGAGCCCTCGTCACCTCGCAGAACGCTCTCCAGGATGTCCACAGCCGCTCCGTCGGCGAAACTGGGCACAGTGAACTCGGCGAGTTCTCGAGCAGTGCGTTCCAGATCCAGAGTCGTGCCGATGCGGGAGCTGGCGGAATTCAGCCAGGCAAGTCGGCTACGGGTGGTGAAGCGGTCCGGTGGCAGGAGGCCTTTGCTGCGGCGGAACCGCACGTTCGCGCCGGTCGAGCGCCGCCCGGCGGAGCCCCGGCCGGACAGGCGCCGTTTACCACTGCCGGAGTTCACTCTTCTGCCTCCAAAGCAGGACTCGACGCCTCTTGGTGCCCAGTGTGCACCGGAAACAGCGGCGGCACCTCCGGGTGACCCTGGTTGGACCGCCTGCCCAGTAAGGGGGCTTCGGGGACGGGAGTGTGAGGGGGCATCGCGGGTGGCGTTGGTCGGCCTGTCCGTACAGGCTGATCCTCTGCACCACCGTACGCGCCTCAGGTCGCACCGAATCGCGACGTCAGGCCGGTGCGGCTCGGTGCCGGCCACCCGGACGATGAGTCCATGCCTTCAACGATCAGCGGCCTCCCCTTGTCCGGCCCGGAGGCTCCCACCGTCTTCGGCGCCATCACCGTCGTACTGGCCCGCCGGCTTCCCCACCGCTTCGGCGGCCCGGCCGCGCTCGCGCCAACAGTCCTGCGACGGACCGGACGCACCCGCTACGACGTCGACAGACACCGCCGCCTCCGGTGGGTGAGACAGCGACCTGCCATCAGGCTGCTCCTCGCCGAGAGTTGAATCGCTGTGCCGCGAGCGCGAGGACAGCGCACCCGGTCGTCTCGTGTCCCGCTCTACTTCACGGTTTCCTGGCGACCGCTCCGTACATGGCGATGTCGCGGCCGTCGACGCCGTTCTGCTCCGGGCCGGGGCGCCAGGCATGCACCTGGGTGACCCCCGGGTCCTGCAGTTCCAGGCCGTCGAAGAACGAGGTGGCGGTTCGTAGATCCCGCAGGACGAAGGGCATGCCTTGCTCGCGGTACTCCTGGGCGACCCGGTTCACCTCCTCCGGCGCGAAGTCCGCGGTCCCGATGGTCATCGCGAGGTAGCTGCCGGAGGGCAGCGGGTCCAGCAGGTGTTGGACCAGACGCAGGTCGTCGGGCGGCAGGATGAAGTGCATGATGCCGATCACCATGAGGCCGACGGGCCGGTTCAGGTCGATGAGTTCGCGGAACTCGGGACTGTCGAGGATGGTGCCGGGGTCGTGCATGTTCGCGTCCACGTAGGCGGTTGCGCCCTCGGGCGAACTCTGCAGCAGGGCGCGGGCGTGAGCCAGGACGATGGGATCGTTGTCGACGTAGACCACGTGCGATTCCGGGGCCACCTCCTGCACGATCTCGTGCAGGTTGGGAGACGTCGGAAGACCGGTTCCGATGTCGAGGAACTGGCGGATGCCTCGCTCCTCTGCCAGGAAGCGCGCCGCGCGGTGCATGAACCGGCGGTTCTCCATCATGTGCACGGGCAGGGCGGGCCAGTGCCGGCACATGGCGTCGCCCGCTTCCTCATCCACGGGATAGTGGTCTTTGCCACCCAGGATGTAGTCGTACACCCGGGCGGAGTGGGCGCGTGAGGTCGCCAGTCCGCCCTGACGGTCGTTCGGCGCGTTCATACGGTGCCTCTCTCCTCCGAGGACGGGCCTTTCCGACGGTATAGAGACACTCTTCCGGGTGCAAACGATGAGACTCGCGAGCGACGCGGTCATGAGTCCGGCAGGACCTGCAGGGCGATGATGGCGATGTCGTCCCGGCGGTGGTGCACAGGTGGCAGAAGGCTGCGGATGAAGGAAGACAGGGGCATACTCCGGCGGGCCAGCACGTCGGAGCGTTCACGCAACCGCCGGAGGTTGTCGCCGATGTCCGTCTCTCGCGTCTCCACCAGCCCGTCGGTGTAGAGCACCAGGATGTCGCCTGCGTGCAGGTCCGCGTCGAGGGTGGTGCGGGCGAGGGAGTCGGTGACGCACAGGGGCGGGTCCGGGGCTGTGAGGGCGTTCAGATACTGCGATGGGGCGTCCGCCGGGATGACCAGGGGCGGCGGGTGCCCGGCGTTGGACAGGGCGATGTGCCAGCTACCGCGCATCCGTCGGCGCAGGACCGCGTGCACCGCCGTGACCATCGAAGGACTGTCGAGCGCCTGCACGATGCGGTCGAGACGACC
The DNA here is from genome assembly GCF_044767965.1 of Streptomyces sp. NPDC101178. Lineage (NCBI taxonomy): Bacteria > Bacillati > Actinomycetota > Actinomycetes > Kitasatosporales > Streptomycetaceae > Streptomyces > Streptomyces sp. NPDC101178. The sequence continues at coordinate 629,982 of NZ_JBIWOZ010000004.1, read as the reverse complement.
CAGCGTGGACGCCGGACTGGCGGCCGGGCCGCGGTCGTAGGCGAGTCCCCGCAGGATGCTGTTGACGCGTCCCATCGCCATGGCCGCGTCGAGGTCGTGCCCCGCGATATCGCCGATGGACAGGGCGAGGGCGTCGGCGGAGAGCCGGACGGCGTCGTACCAGTCCCCGCCGACCTCCGCCGCCGAATCCGCCGGATGGTAGAGCGCGGTGATCGTGAGACCGTCGATGGCCGGCGGAGCCGCCAGGAACGACTGCTGCAGCGCGAGTGCCTTACTGCGGATGCTCTGGAGCTCCATCGTCCGGCGCAGCGGCCCGCTCATCTGCTGGAAGACGTCCCGCAGCAGTGAGAGGTCGGCCTCGTCCGGGGGCGGGTTGCCGCGGCAGGTCGCGATCGTCGCCAGCGCGACGGTCCGGCCGTCCACCACCACGGGCACCAACGCCATACCGGTCGCTCCGGCCTCGCGCAGCCACCGTACGGAAACGTTTGAGAGCCCTTCGTCGGGCGGCCCGTCGGGTGGGAAGACCAGCAGTCGGGCCTCCTGGCTCCTGATGGCCCGCTGGGCGACCGGCCCCAGCATGAAATCGGAGTCCAGAGGGGGCAGGGAAGGCAGGCCGGGGGCAAGCCCCACACGCTCCGGCGGCGTTGGGTCGGATGCGCGGGCAGGCTGCACACCCTCTTCGACGCCGTCCGCCACGCGGAAGATGGCCACTGCGTCGGCGAGCTCGGGCACGACGGCCGCAGCGGTCGTCAGGAAGGCCTCCGAAAGATCGCGGGCCGCGGGCACCGCCGCCATACGCGCCAGCAACTTCTCCCGCATACGGGCGCGCCAATGCTGCTCGGCGTCGGCGGCAGTGCCGACAAACTCCACTTCCCCGTTCTCGTCGGTGGCGGGCGCAGCGATGATCTTGACGTGGCGGAAGCGGTCGACGGCTCCGTCGAGCCGCACCCTGACGATCGCGTCGAGCGTCGAGCGCTCACGGGTAGCCCTGCGCCATGCACGTCGGAACCAGTCCCGGTCCTTGGGATGCACGGCGTCCATCCACGAGGCAGCGGTGCCGGGAGTCCACAGCGTCTCGGCGATCCCACCGCGGGACAGTACGGAGACGTCACCGCCGGACGACATCACCCACACCGACTGCGGCAGGGCCCCCATGAGTGCCCGGTACCGACGGAGGAGCTGCTCCTCGTTCACGGCCGTGCCCTCCGCCATGGGGCTGACGAGCCCGGGATCCAGGCCGACGGCATGGCATCGTCCGACGCCGACGCCGATCGCCTCCGCCCACCCCACTCTCCGGACGACGGCAGGAGACCATCACCACTCATGCCCCGATGATCCCCCGCACCCGGGACATCAGCACGCCCAGGCGTTCCACCCGGCCACAGAGCCTCCGGCTCGGCCGACGGGCCGCCCACCGCGGCGTCACCGCCCTGTACCGGCGCCGTGGTCCGAGGTAGCCGACGACGAGCCCGTCTTCGGTGTCGGCGTGCCCGATCCTCAGCCCCGTGCAGCTGTGGCTGCCCGCACCGCAGGCGGCTGCCGGGGCACCGGTTCTTCCTGTCCACCTTGTTCCCGTCCTACGGAGACGTGATCGCGCGGGCAGTCAGAACTGGAGACGGCCCTCCCGGCCTTGGAGGTACGCCGCTGACCTGCGGAGAAGCGAGGTGCGGCCCCGGTCGGCCCCGCGCGGACTGCGGTGGCCGACGGCCGGTGCGAGACTCGTCGGGACAGGGAACAGCCCCGCCCCGCCGGAGTGCGGCGGACAGGGAACAGCCCCGCCGTGCGCGAGCGGGGCCACGGGATCCGCTGAAGGAGCACGCCATGCTCAACCCCGCCTTCCCCGACGGAGCACCCAACTGGGTCGATCTCGGCACGCCCGATGTCGACGGGGCCGCCGCCTTCTACGGAGGCCTCCTGGGCTGGGAACACGTCCCGGGCGGCGACGAGGTCGGGGGGTACGGGATGTTCACCCTGGACGGCCACACCGTCGCCGGTGTCATGGCCGTCCCGGAGGAGCAGTCCGCCAGCGCATGGTCCCTCTACTTCCAGTCGCCGGACGCCAACGCCGTCGCCCAGCTGGTGAACCGGGCCGGCGGCCGTTCCGCCTTCGAGCCGATGGACGTCCTGGACTACGGCCGCATGGGCGGCTTCACCGACCCGGCCGGAGCCTATTTCGGCGTATGGCAGCCCCGGCGGAACCCGGGCCTCGGCGTCATCCAGCAGCCGGGCTCGCTCCTGTGGGCCGAGCTGTACACCCCGGACGTCCCGGCGGCGGCCGCCTTCTTCGGCGAGGTCTTCGGCTGGAAGACCGAAGCGATGAAGGTGGAGGGCACCGAGTACGTCTACACGACGGTCCACCCCGCCGGCACCGGCCCGGAGCTGTCGTTCGGCGGACTGGTCACGATGGACGACGTCCCGGCCGAGGCGGCGCGCGGCCCGCACTGGATGCCGTACTTCGCGGTCGAGGACGTCGCGGCGACGGTGGACGCCGCCAAGCGGCTCGGCGGTGCGGAGGCGCTGCCGGCGATGGAGGTGCCGGGCGTCGGCACCATGGCCAACGTCACCGATCCCTTCGGAGCGGTCTTCGCGGTGATGAAGCCCCTGCCGAGGCAGTAGAAGCGGGGCAGTGGAAGCGAGGCAGCGGAAGGGGGCGCGCCGGACGATTGATGGATCGTTGATCAGTCGTTTATCGCACCCGCGCACCGTAGGTCCCATGCTGATCAATATGGTGACCGAGGACGCGCTCGACTGGCAGGAGACCGCGTTGTGCGCGCAGGCCGGACCCGAGTTCTTCTTCCCGGCCCCGGGCAGTTCGACGCGTGAGGCCAAGCAGCTCTGCGGAGCCTGCGAGGGACGCGTGGCCTGCCTGGAGTACGCACTCGCCAACGACGAGCGGTTCGGCGTCTGGGGCGGGCTCTCCGAGAAGGAGCGCGAACGGCTGCGCCGGGAAGAGCGCGACCAGGGCTGAACCTCCCGGTAGGTGCCGGGATTCCGCGCCGTGACACGGGCTCACCGGACGTCCGCAGAACCCTCCAGGACCGCCTGTCCTCGCCGTCACCGTGCGCTGCCCTCTGCCCACGGCCCGCTGCCGGCCGCCTCCTCCCGGTCTGACCGGCAAATGGCGGGGCAGGAGATCCTGGGCCGGGCAGGGAAGCTCCCCCCGGCGACGACGAGAGGGAGAAACGCACCGATGTCTCCGGTTACCGAAGAGTGGGGCGAGGTCCTGCGCACGCATCTGGCTCTCGGCGAGAAGGGCTCGCCTGTCCTGGCAGCCGCCGCGTTCTCCGCCGAGGCCGGCTTCTTCGCCGTCGTGGGGCGGGGTGACGAGGACGGCCGGCCGTACTTCCGCTCGATGCCGTACGACGCCGAAAGCGTGGCCCCGGATGATGTCGAGGCCCTGTGCACCGTGTGCGAGGAGGCCGTTCACCCCCGGGGCCTCCGCATCGCGGGCACGCTCTGGCGACGTGAGAGCCGTGAGGTGATCAGCGATGCCGTCACCGGGAGTGAGCTGGAACTCGCTCTGCTGCGGGACGGCGACCGCGCCATGTGGGTCGTCCGGGCTGCCCAGGGGATCTGCACGTTCGTGCTGGTGGACGGAGACAGCGGAGCCCACGTCACCGAGGCCCGGTCCCTGGCGCTGGACTTCGACTCCTTCCTGGTCGGCCAGGGGTACTGAGCCCGGCCGGACCGGCCGATACACGATCGGCCGGGGCCATCGGGTCAGAGGTAGCGGCGGATCGGCACGACGGCCGCCTCCCGCACCCGCTGGAGGGCATCGCGCCGCTTCCACCGGCCGCGCTCGATCTGCACGCTCTTCTCGCGGTCCTCGTCGAAGTGGGCGTCGAGCGCGTCGGTGAACTCGCAGTCCATGACCGCGAGCATGACCTCCTCGTCATGTTCGAGGGAGCGCCGGTTGAAGTTGGTGGAGCCGATGAGCGAAGCGACCCGGTCGATCGTGAGTACTTTCGCGTGCATCATCGTGGGCTGGTACTGGTAGATCTTCACCCCGCACGCCGTCAGCTCCTCGTAGTGGCGCTGCCCGGCGAGCTGGCAGACCCGCTTGTCGGTGTGCGGGCCCGGCAGCAGGATCTCGACCTCCACCCCGCGCCGGGCGGCGGCGCAGAGCAGAGAGGTGAAGTAGTCGTCGGGCGCGAAGTAGGCGGTGGTGAGGCGGATGCGCTCCTCGGCAGATTCCAGGACGACCCGCATCAGGGTCTGCATGTCCTGCCAGCCGAAGGACGAGGAGCCGCGCACGACCTGGACGACCGCGTCACCGTGGTGGTCGCTCGCCACGAACCGGTCGCGCTCGTCGAACAGTTCGTCCTGGCACTCGGCCCAGTTCTGCGCGAACGCGGCGGCAAGACCGTCCACGGCGGGACCGCGGACCTGGACGTGGGTGTCCCGCCACTCGTGCTCGTTGCGCGCGTCACCGCACCACTCCTCGGCTATCCCGACGCCGCCGGTGAACGCGGTGGACTCGTCGGTGATGAGGACCTTGCGGTGGCAGCGGTGGTTCTGCTTGAGCGGCGAGAGGTAGAGCGGCTTCCTGAACCAGGCCACCGTCACCCCGGCCTCGTCCATCATGTCCAGCTGGTCCTTCTCGATCAGCCGCGACCCGAACCCGTCCAGCATCAACCGGACCCGCACACCGGCCCGGGCCCGCTCGGCCAACGCCTCGGCGAACTCGTTCGCGATGTCGCCGCGCCAGTAGACGAAGGTCATCATGTCGACGGTGTGCTCGGCGGACCGGATCGCCTTCAGCATCGCACCGAAGATCTGATCACCGTTACGGAGCGGGAGCAGCGAATTCCCCTCCGTCGCCGCGATCCCGATCAACCGCTCCAGTCGGCGTCTGAGCCGCAGAGAGCGTCGCTCGCACACCTCCGGATCGAGTTCGGCCGGATCGTGCGACGGCGTACCGACGGGGCTTTCGATGACCTCGGACATGGTGCACCTCTGTGTGCGTGAGGCTGCGCATGGGCAGCGTTCCGGCGCTACGTGACGGGCGTCAAGCAGCGACCGTCTACCCCCTGATGGCCCGGGAATTCAACTGACCGAGCGGCTGGTGCGCAGAAGACACAGAGCGTCCTGAAGTCGGCGGTCCGGTGCCCGGGTCGGCGAGGCGGCACGGAGTCGCCGGGCGCCCGCGGCTCATGCGTCGCACCACGGAGAGGAGCGCGGCGCGCTCCGGTGGACCGTGATGGGCACGGTCCACCGGAGCGCGCCGTCGCGAGGGTCTTCGGGCGCTCGGCCGGCCGAGCGCCCGAAGACCTGGTGGACGAGCTAGAGGACGGTCGCCCCGTACGCGCTGAGCGCCTCGGTGACGGGCTGGTAGAACGTCGTGCCGCCGGTCCGGCAGTTGCCGCTGCCGCCGGAGGTGAGACCCAGAGCGGTGCTGCCCGCGAAGAGCGCTCCACCGCTGTCGCCCGGCTCGGCGCAGACGTTGGTCTGGATCATGCCGTACACGATCCCGCTGGAACCGTAGTTGACCGTGGCGTTGAGGCCGGTGACCGAGCCGCTGCGCAGCCCGGTGGTGCTGCCGCTGCGGCGGACGGACTGGCCCACGAAGGCGTTGCCCGCCGTGGTGATGTCCTGGTACGAGCCGTTGTACAGGTAGACCCGGCCGTCGGCCGCCGCCGGGTTGGAGTGGCGGATGATCCCGTAGTCGTTGTTCGGGAAGCTCGTTCCGGTCCGCGTCCCGATGGACCAGTTGGCGCTGATGTTGGTGCAGTGGCCGGCGGTCAGCGCGTGGGCGACGCCGTTGACCGACACGTTGAAGCCGAGCGAACAGCGGCTGCCACCGGTGGTGATGGCTTCGCCGCCGGCGATCAGCGGGCTGAACTTGCCCTCGGTGCGGTTGACCGTGAGTTCCGCCTTGGACGTTGCCAGCGCGTTCTTGATCTTGTTCAGTTCGGACTTCGACACGGTGCTGTCGGCGGTGAGCACGATCTTGCCGGTGCTCGCCTCCGTGTACCAGGCGGTGCCCGCCACGTCGGCGGCGAGGACGGCGGAGCTGGCGTCGGCGAGCTGTGAGACGGTCGCCTTGGCCTCCGCCTCAGGAGCGGCGACGGCCGAGGGTGTCGCCAGGGCCACGGCGGCCACCAGGCCGGACGCCACGGCGAGGAACCGTGCGTGTCTGGACGTGCTGCTGACCGGCGAGAAGCGCTTGAAGGTCACGAGGTCCTCCGAGGTATGGGGGGCAGCCCCGGTCGGGTGAGGTGGGGCTGTTGGTGCGGGAGGTTCCCACCCAACGATCATTGGGCGTGAACCTGTCAAGCTGCACGCTGGAATCGTTGACGGCCGAGGCCGCTGGCGCAAGGTCGGATTCGCGCCCGCGAGCCCGGATTGCAGTGGGGGGGGAGGTGCGGGGCGTGGGGGCGTGGCCCATCGGGCTTAAATGCCTCTGATGAGGACATTGGTGCCTATGGCCTCAATATCCCGTGAGCCTTAGCGAATTTGTCATCTCTTTACATAGCGTTACCGCTGGTTATGCCATAGCCGCGTACAATTCGCTCCGCGTCGGAGGTTCGTGCGACTCACTTGCGCCGGCCGTGGAAGGTGCTTAGGCGGCAATTCTCCTTGATGGGGTGAAAAGGGGGACTCCGACACCGCATTGCCTATTTGCCCAACTTTAGGGCTGGCTGAATACATGCCTCCGCCCTCGGAGAGCCGGCATCTCCGGCCCTGAATGCGTCCGGAGATGCGTTCTTGCCAACTGGTTCGCCTTATGCGCGTGCCCGCTGCGGCCACCCTGCGGTGGACCATCCCGCTCCATCGTGCGCCGATCCCGCCCGGGGCCGGGAGGACGGCCGACGGCGCCGGGGGGAACGGGACCGCGCTGCCGGTCAGCGCCACGGACGGCTGACCGGGGCGCCGAACGGCAAGGGAAAGATCCGTGAGAGCGCGGGCCTAAGGCGTCAGGCCCGGCCGCGCGCGGCCATCCGCGCCTTGCGGGCGGCGAGCTTCTCGTCGAACTTCGACGCCTCGCTGTCCAGCCCGCGCATGTACAGGCCGAGCTCCTCCTGCGCCTTCGCGCCCTCGGGGCCGAGCCCGTCGATGTCCATGACCTTCAGGAAGCGCAGCACCGGCTGGATCACATCGTCGTGGTGGATGCGCATGTTGTAGATCTCGCCGATCGCCATCTGCGCGGCGGCCCGCTCGAAGCCGGGCATGCCGTGGCCGGGCATCCGGAAGTCGACGACGACATCGCGCACGGCCTGCATGGTCAGGTCCGGGGCCAGCTCGAAGGCGGCGCCCAGCAGGTTGCGGTAGAAGACCATGTGCAGGTTCTCGTCGGTCGCGATCCGGGCCAGCATCCGGTCGCAGACCGGGTCACCGGACTGGTGGCCGGTGTTGCGGTGCGAGACGCGGGTGGCCAGCTCCTGGAAGGCGACGTACGCCACCGAGTGCAGCATCGAGTGCCGGTTGTCCGACTCGAAGCCCTCCGCCATGTGTGCCATCCGGAACTGCTCCAGCTTGTCCGGGTCGACGGCGCGCGAGGTGAGCAGGTAGTCGCGCATCACGATGCCGTGGCGGCCCTCCTCCGCCGTCCAGCGGTGCACCCAGGTGCCCCAGGCGCCGTCGCGGCCGAAGAGGGAGGCGATCTCGTGGTGGTAGCTGGGGAGGTTGTCCTCGGTGAGGAGGTTCACCACGAGCGCGATCTTGCCGATGTCGGTGACCTTGGACTGGTCTGCCGCCCACGCCTCGCCGTCCTCGAAGATGCCCGGGAAGTTCCGGCCGTCGGAGAAGGGGACGTACTCGTGGGGCATCCAGTCCTTGGCGACCTTGAGATGGCGGTTGAGCTCCTTCTCCACCACCTCTTCCAGCGCGTACAGCAGCTGGGCGTCGGTCCACGCCTTCGAACTGCCGAGGTGGGGAGAGGTGATCGTCACGGGGAGCTCCTGGGGACGGGAGTGGGGGACGGGAGTGAGGGACGGAAGTTACCTACGGCTTCGTAGGTTACGTGACCGTAGGTTAAGGCGACGGTAAGGGGTAAGCCAAGCCCGTCCCCGCGGGCACCCGATCACGTACCGTCAAGCGCGCAGCTCACGACGGGCTTCTGTGAGCTGCGCGGGTCTTCAGGTCAGCGGGGGTCCTCAGGCAGGCCCAGATCTCGGCGCAGATACCGGGCGGTAACCGAGGTGCGGTCCGTCAGCAGTCCTTCCGGCGTGCCTTCGAAGACCAGCTTGCCGCCCTTCTTCCCGCCGTCCGGGCCGAGGTCGATCACCCAGTCCGCCCGCTTGAGCACCTCCAGGTTGTGTTCGACGCAGATCACCGTGTTCCCCGCGTCGACGAGCCGGTCCAGCAGATCGACCAGCGCACCGGTGTCGGCCAGGTGCAGTCCGGTCGTCGGCTCGTCCAGGACGTACACGCTGGAGGTGCGGTGCAGCTGGGTGGCGAGCTTGATCCGCTGGCGTTCGCCGCCCGAGAGCGTGCTGAGCGGCTGCCCGAGCGTGAGGTAGGTGAGGCCGACCTCGTCCAGGGTGCGCAGTTTCCGCAGCAGTGCGCGGTCCTCGAACAGCCCGACCGCCTGCGCCGCCGTCATCTCCAGCACGTCCGCGATGGAGCGGCCGCCGACCCGGTGCTTCAGTACGTCGTCGTGGAAGCGGCGGCCCTCGCACTCCTGGCAGGTCGTGGTGACCGGGTCCATGAACGCCAGGTCGGTGGAGATCTCCCCGCGCCCCGAGCAACCCGGGCACGCCCCGGCGGAGTTGAAGCTGAACAGCCCGGCGTCCACGCCGTTCTCCCGGGCGAAGACCTTGCGGATGGTGTCCAGCGCGCCGATGTACGAGGCCGGGGTCGAGCGGGACGAGGCGGTGATCGCGCTCTGGTCGATGACCACCGCCTGCGGGTGGGCCGCCGTGAACACCCCCGACACCAGCGTCGACTTGCCCGAACCCGCGACCCCGGTCACCACGGTCAGCACCCCGGCCGGGAACGATACGTCGAGCCCTTTCAGGTTGTGCAGATCGGCCCCACTGACCGGCAGCCGGCCGGTGGGGGAGCGGAAATCGCCCTTGACGCCGGTCCGTTGACGCAGGTAGCGGCCGGTGAGCGTGTCCGCCTCGCGCAGCCGGTCGAACGGCCCCTCGAAGACCACATGGCCGCCCTCCGCTCCGGCGCGCGGGCCCATGTCGACGATGTGGTCCGCCACCGCCATCACATCCGGGTCGTGCTCGACGACCAGCACCGTGTTGCCCTTGTCCCGCAGCCGCACCAGCAGATCGCCGAGCCGTCCGACGTCCCGTGGGTGCAGCCCGACGCTCGGCTCGTCGAAGACGAAGGTCAGCCCGGTCAGCGAGCTCCCCAGATGCCGCACCATCTTGAGCCGCTGCCCCTCACCACCGGAGAGCGTGGTCGTCTCCCGGTCCAGGCTGAGATAGCCGAGCCCGATCCCCACGAGCCGCTCCAGCCGCTCACGCGCCGCCGCCGCGATCGGACCGCCCACCGGATCGTCGATCCCGGCCAGTACGGAGACGAGGTCGGCGACCTCCATCCGCCCGTAGTCCGCCGGCGACAGCCCGTCGATGCGGGTGGCGAGCGCCGCCGCGTTCAGCCGCGCACCACCGCAGGAGGCGCAGACCCGCTCGACGGTGAACCGGTCGGCCGCCGCACGCCGCTTGTCCGACAGCGACGCCGTGTCCCGCTTGAGGTAGAGCCGCTCGAACCGCGTCACCACCCCCTCGAACCGCATATCGGCCGACCCCGTCCGCAGGTCGAGCCGGACGGTGAACCCGGATCCGTACAGCAGGAGTTGCCGGTCCTCCTCGCTGAACTCCCGCAGCGGCAGGTCGTTGTCGAACCGCCCTGACCCCCCGTACAGATTCCACTCCCAGCTGCCGACTCCGAGCCCCGGCAGCAGCAGCGCACCCTCGTTGAGCGACTTCGACCAGTCGACCGCCCGGTCCAGATCGAGCCGGACGGTACGCCCCACCCCGTCGCACTCCGGGCACATCCCCGTCGGGTCGTTGAAGGAGTACGCGGTGGCTCCACCGGCGCTCGGCGTGCCGTACCGGGAGAACAGGACCCGGATCATCGACCAGATGTCCGTCGCCGTGCCCACGGTCGAGCGGATGTTGCCGCCCAACGGCTTCTGGTCGATGACCACGGCCACGGACAGGTCCTCCATGGACTCCGCCCGTGGCCGCTCGTACTTCGGCAGCCGGTTGCGCAGGAAAGAGGTGAAGGTCTCGTTCAGCTGCCGCTGGGACTCCACGGCGATCGTGTCGAAGACGACCGACGACTTCCCCGAGCCGGAGACCCCGGTGAAGACCGTGATCCTGCCCTTGGGCAGGGCGAGCGAGACGTCACGCAGATTGTTCTCGTGCGCTCCGGTGATGACGATGGAGCGCTCGGGGGAGTGGTGGCCGTTCGTGGCGGTGCTGCGTCCGGTGCTGTGATCCATACCGGCGACGCTAGGCGGGATACCCGACAGCTTCTGTCGGCTTTTCCCGCCGATCTTCGACCGTTCACCGACCCGCCCGCACCTCCTCCGGAGTCGTGTCCCGCAGCTGCCCGTCCAGCCGCAGCCACCGGGTGATCCCGATCGACTCCAGGAACGGCACGTCGTGGCTCGCCACGATCAGCGCCCCCTCGTACGCCTCCAGGGCCTCGGTCAGCCGCCGTACGCTGGCGAGATCGAGGCTGTTCGTCGGCTCGTCCAGCAACAGCAGCCGGGGCGCCGGGTCCGCCAGCAGCAGCATCGCCAGCGTCGCCCGGAACCGCTCCCCGCCCGACAGCGTCCCGGCCGCGTGGTCGGCGGCGCCTCCTTTGAACAGGAACCGCGCGAGCCGGGCCCGGACGGCGTTGTCGTTCAGGCCCGGGGCCGACCGCTTGACGTTGTCCGCCACCGACAGCGCCTCGTCCAGCGTGTCCAGCCGCTGCGGGAGGAAGCCCAGCGGCAGCGGCGTCACCGCCTCGCCGGAGAGCGGGGCCAGCTCGCCCGCGATCGTCCGCAGCAACGCCGTCTTGCCGGCGCCGTTGCGCCCGGTCAGCGCGATCCGCTCGGGCCCGCGCACCGTCAACTCCCCGTGCAGAGCGGGTCCGTAGGGTGGAACCGGATCACGCAGGAGCAGCACCTCGCTGCCCGGGTGGACGCGTGTGGCCGGCAGCTCGATACGGATCTCCTCGTCCTCACGCACCGCCGACTCCGCCTCTCCCAGACGCTCCTGGGCCTCCGCCAGCCGCTCGGTGTGCAGGATGCGGTGCCTGCCGGCCGACTCCTGGGCGGACCGCTTGCGCTGGCCCATCACCACCTTGGGCTCGCGCTTGGTGTCCCACATCTTCTGCCCGTAGCGCCTGCGCCGGGCCAACTTCACATGAGCGTCAGCCAGTTCGCGCTTCTGTCGCTGTACGTCGGACTCGGCTGCCCGCACCATGCGCTGCGCCGCCTCCTGCTCCACGGCGAGCGCCTCCTCGTACGCGGCGAGGTTTCCGCCGTACCAGGTGACCGAGCCCTCGCGCAGGTCCGCGATCCGGTCGACCCGCTCCAGCAGCTCCCGGTCGTGGCTCACCACGAGCAGCGCACCGGTCCAGGTGTCGACCGCGTCGTACAGCCGCCTGCGGGCGACCGCGTCCAGGTTGTTCGTCGGCTCGTCCAGCAGCAGCACCCCCGGGCGGGCCAGCAGCAGGGCCGCCAGCCGCAGGAGCACGCACTCGCCGCCGGACATCTCGCCGACGGTGCGGTCCAGGCCGATGCGGCCGAGGCCGAGCGCGTCCAGGGTGGCGCGGGCGCGCTGCTCCACGTCCCAGTCGTCGCCGATCACGGTGAACAGCGCCTCGCGTACGTCACCCGCCGCGACGGCGTCGATCGCCGCGCGCCGCTCCGCGATGCCGAGCACCTCGTCGACCCGCAGCGAGGTGTCCAGCGTCACGGTCTGCGGCAGATGGCCGAGTCCGCCACGAATCCTGATCTCGCCTTCCAGCGGGGCGAGTTCACCGGCGATCAACCGCAACAGGGTGGATTTGCCGCATCCGTTGAGCCCGATCAGCCCGGTGCGGCCGGGGCCCACGGTGAGGTCGAATCCGGAGAAGACCTCGGTGCCGTCGGGCCAGGCGAAGGAGAGGGAGGCACAGCTGACATGGGTGTCGGAAGCAGACATACGGATCTCCCGTGTACGTCGGAGGAGGGCAGGAGGACGGCTGGCGAGCTGAGATCGCACACGGGCGCCTCCGGCCACGACCAGGCGTGGCGGGCGCCGCACGGTGCGGGGAGCTCAGATCAGCAACGTCCCTCTCCGATCCGACGACAACAGGAACATCACAAAGGTAGAACCGGGGCGCGCGCCCCGGCAAACGATTTTCGGTTACAGCGGCGGTGGTCCGCCGGTCAGAAGGCGCCGCCGAGCAGATCGGTCAGGCTCCGGTCCAGGTCCAGATGGCGGTACTCGTCGCCCACCGGCACCAGCTCCTGCGCCCGCTCCAGAAAGCGGCGCAGCTCAGCGGTGCGTATGTGGACCATGGCGATGCCCTCGGCCGCGTGGAACTCCAGCACCGTACGCTCGTACCCGAACGGCCTGACCCGGACGTCGCCCTCGCCGGCAGGGGTGTCGATGCCGGCGGTCAGCAGCTCACGGGAGAACTCCCACGAGACCTCGGTTCCCTCCAGGGTCGCCGGGGCCGGGAACGCCATCCGCACGGCGAAGGGGTCCTTGCGGTCGTAACTCAGCGTGGCCGGCAGGGTTTCCATCCGCGGGGCGGACGCGACCATGCGGGCCTGCACGGACTGCTCGATAAGGCTGGACAAGACCTGCTCCCTCTCGCGGCTGGGTGAACGGTTCCCGGCATTGGAGTAGACGACGGAACGCATCGATCCGTGCACCGGCGGGTGGCGTGAGCTGCGTCACCGCCCACGCCTCGCTGCTCCTCCGGGCCCTCCTGCACCCTCGCCCTCCTGCCCCCTTCTGGGCCGCGCACCCTGACCGGCGTACGCTCCGGCCTGCGGAAAGCCGGGGGAGAGCGGTCCATCTGGCCTACTGGGCGGGCAACTCCTGCTTGAAGGAAGCCAGTTCGGGAGCGGTCCTGGTCGCGATGAATTCGGTGATCCGGTAGGCGCAGACCCCGTGCGCGGCGAAGGGATCGGCCGCGGCGATCTCCTCGATCCGCTTCCGGTCCTCCCCGACGGCGAGGATCACCCCGCCGTCCCGGGGGTTCTTGCGGCCCGACGCGATGAAGACACCGGTCGCGTAACTCTCGTCGAGCCAGGCGATGTGCTCCTTCATCAGCGCGTCCGCGCGCTCGACGGGGGCCGTGTAGGTCAATTCGAGTACGAACATGATCGCCAGGCTACGGGACGGAGGACGCCCGGGAACCGCCTAAGCTGCAGGTCATGACTACCCAGCCCACCCCCGCCCATGAGACCCCCGCAGACGAGGCCGAGGGCCGGGCGATCCAGGACCGCCTGCGCGGCCTGGTGGTGCTGGACGAGCCGGGCCCGCCGCCCGGCACCGGTCTGGTGACCGGGGTCGACGTGGCGTACGACGACGAGAAGGACGTCGTCGTCGCGGCCGCCGTGGTGCTGGACGCCGAGACGCTGGAGACCGTGGACGAGGCCACCGCCGTCGGCAAGATCGCCTTCCCCTACGTTCCCGGCCTGCTGGCCTTCCGCGAGATCCCGACCGTGCTGGAGGCCCTGGAGTCGCTGACCGTCGACCCCGGCCTCGTCATCTGCGACGGATACGGTCTCGCCCACCCGCGCCGCTTCGGCCTCGCCAGCCACCTCGGCGTACTCACCGGACTGCCGGTGATCGGCGTCGGCAAGAACCCCTTCACCTTTTCGTACGAAGCCCCCGGTCCCCGGCGCGGTGACTTCTCGCCCCTGGTGGACGGCGACGAGGTGGTGGGCCGGGCGCTGCGCACCCAGGAGAACACCAACCCCATCTTCGTCTCCGTCGGCCACCGGATCAGCCTCGACAACGCCTGCGCCCACACTTTGCGCCTGGCCCGCCGCTTCCGTCAGCCGGAGAGCACCCGCCGGGCGGACGCCCTGTCCCGGCAGACCTTGCGGGAAGCGACGGCCTGAGGACCACCGCTCTCCGCCGGATTCGATTGAGTATCCGTACGGATGGCATAAAGCGATCTTGCTGGGCAGGCTGAACACATGAACGCCTCTCGCGCAGCCGTCCGCCCCGCGCCCCTCGCCCCCGCCCAGCGCCGCATCGCGCTCGGGATGGCCCTCGGCGGGGTCGTCGGCCTCGTCTGGCTCGGAGCGATGCTCTACACGCTGGCCAGCTGGATCTTCTAGACCTCACCCGCCGGCCGGCTGGATCCTCCGGCGGACGCCGCTCACCGCACCGCCGCCACCCGGAAGCGGAGCCCCGCCGCCGTCAGCCGTTCCAGCAGCGCATCGCCCATCGCCGTGGCCGTGGTGACCTGGCCCGAAGTCTCCGGGAGCTCGTCCAGCGCGAGGCAGAGCGCCGACTCGGCGAGCATCTTGGCCGTCTCGCCGTAGCCCGGATCGCCGCCGGACACCTCCGTGAAGACCCGCCGGCCGCCGCCCTCCCCGACGAAGCGGACGGTGAACCAGCTCCGCCCCCGGCGCTCCGCGTCCGGCCCCTGCCCGGCCTCGTACCGCCCCATCAGCCACTCCCGTACGCCTTCGATCTGAGCGGCCGCGACCAGCGCACCCATGGCCGCCGGGCCGCCGAGGGCCATCGGCAGGGTCTTGACCGAGGCGAAGTGGCGGTAGCGGAAGTCGGGGCCGTACCGCTCCAGAGCCCGCGCCGAGCGGCCCACGATCGCCGGGTCCACGGTCGGCAGCGGCAGCGCCCAGGTGCCGGTGGACCCGTTGAAGTGCGGTGCGCCCATGGGCGTGCGGACCCGGCGGCCGACCTGGCGCGGCTCGTGCAGGCGTCGCTCCCGGGCCGCGAGCACCATCTGCGGACCGCGGCCCATCGCGGTGAGCGCCGAGGCGAACGTACCGCCGGAGAAGACGGCGTTGCTCCGGACGAACCCGTCGACGGTCAGCGGCACGCCCTCCGGCAGCTGCTTGACCGTGAAGTACGCGCCGAGGTCATGCGGTACGGAGTCGAAGCCGCAGGCGTGCACGATCCGGGCGCCCGTCTCCCGGGCCCGCGCGTCGTGGCGCACATACGTCCGGTCGACGAACTCCGCTTCGCCGGTGAGGTCCAGGTAGTCCGTCCCGGCCTCGGCGCAGGCGGCGACGAGCTTCTCGCCGTACAGGATGTACGGGCCCACGGTCGTGGCCACCACCCGCGCGGATGCGGCGAGTTCGCGCAGCGCGTCCTCGTCGTCGGCGTCGGTCTCCACCAACGGCAGCTCGGCGCAGGCGGGTTCGATCGCGGTGAGCCGCTCGCGCAGCCGCTCCAGCTTGGTGCGGCTGCGGCCGGCCAGCCCCCAGCGGAGCCCCTCGGGTGCGTGCGCCGCCAGGTACTCGGCCGTGAGAACCCCCACGAAGCCGGTGGCACCGAAAAGGACGACGTCCAAGGGGCGTGCCGCCCTGTTCTGCCTGTTCACGAGTACCTCCGGGAGGGCGGTGACGGGTGGAGACGTGGCAGGCAGGCTAGCGGAGGAGGGCGGCGTGCGGCCTGGCGGGGCGTGGAGGAGTACCGCCGGGACGTGGGAGCACGGCCAGGGCGTGGGCGTGGCCGCGTGGAAGGTCCGGCGGGGATGAGAGAGGATCGCCGGAAAAGAACTAAGCGCTTGCTCGGCCCAGGGGGTTGTGCCGAGCCGGACCCGTTCTTAGCATCGTTGATGTTACATCGGTTGTGTCACACCCCTGGGGGCTCACGGATGGCAAGGACCGGGCAGCACGGCCCGCTGGCGGGAGTCCGTGTCGTCGAGCTGGCGGGGATCGGCCCCGGGCCGTTCGCGGCGATGCTGCTGGCGGACCTCGGCGCCGACGTCGTACGCGTCGACCGGCCCGGCGGAGCGGGTCTCGGCATCGACCCGGCGTACGACATCACCAACCGCAACAAGCGATCGGTCCTGGTCGACCTCAAGACCGAGGGCGGCGCCGACCGCGTCCTGGAGCTGGCCGAACGCGCCGACATCCTCATCGAGGGATACCGCCCCGGCGTCGCCGAGCGGCTCGGCGTCGGGCCCGACGCCTGCCTCGCCCGCAACCCGAAGCTGGTCTACGGGCGGATGACCGGCTGGGGTCAGGACGGGCCGCTGGCGCAGCGCGCCGGGCACGACGTCGCGTACCTCGCGCTCACCGGCACACTCTCCATGATCGGCAGTCCGGACGAGCCGCCCGTGGTCCCCGCCAACCTGGTCGGTGACTACGCGGGCGGCTCGCTCTACCTCGTCGTCGGGGTCCTCGCCGCGCTTCAGCACGCCCGCACGCCGGGCGGCGGGGGCCAGGTGGTGGACGCGGCGATCGTCGACGGCGCCGCCCACCTCGCCTCGATGATCCACGGCATGCTGGCCGCCGGGAGCTGGCAGGACCGGCGTGGCGCCAACCTGCTGGACGGCGGCTGCCCCTTCTACGGCACCTACGCCACCTCCGACGGCGGCCATATGGCGGTCGGGCCGCTGGAGGGCCGGTTCTACGACGAGTTCATCGGACTCCTCGGCCTCGCGGACGCCTTCCCCGACCGCTGGGAGCTGGCCCGCTGGGGCGAGCTGCGCGCCGCCGTCACCGAGCGCTTCCTGACCCGTACGCGTGCGGAGTGGACCGAGGTGTTCGAGGGCACCGACGCCTGCGTCGCCCCTGTCCTCTCGCTCCGCGAGGCCCCGCACCACCCGCACCTCGCCGCCCGCTCCACCTACGTCGAGCACAGCGGCATCACCCAGCCCGCCCCCGCCCCGCGCTTCTCCGCCACCCCCGCCTCCGTCCGCAGCGGCCCCGCACGACCGGGCGCCGACACGGACGCGGTCGCCGCCGACTGGGACGTACCGGCGCTCCGGCCCCATCCTCACGACTAAGGGGGTGTCCTGCCGATCCTGCCGGGCTCGCGTGCACGGCACCAGACCCCGCTCCCTGACCCGGCCCGCCCGACAAGACCCCCATAGGAGACCCCGTGCGACGCCAGATCTTCACCGAGGAGCACGACGCGTTCCGCGAGACCGTCCGGGCCTTCCTGGCCAAGGAGGTGCTCCCGTACTACGAGCAGTGGGAGCAGGACGGCATCGTCTCGCGCGAGGCGTGGCTCGCCGCCGGGCGCGCCGGGCTGCTCGGCCTCGCCGTCCCCGAGGAGTACGGGGGTGGCGGGTCGACCGACTTCCGCTACAGCGCCGTCCTGGCCGAGGAGTTCACCCGGGCCGGGGCGCCCGGCCTCGCGATCGGCCTGCACAACGACATCATCGGCCCGTACCTCACCGGCCTCGCCACCGACGAGCAGAAGCAGCGGTGGCTGCCGGGCTTCTGCTCCGGCGAGACCATCACCGCCATCGCCATGACCGAACCGGGCGCAGGATCCGACCTCCAGGCCATCCGCACCACCGCCGAGGACAAGGGCGACCACTGGCTGCTCAACGGCTCGAAGACCTTCATCTCCAACGGCATCCTCGCCGACCTGGTGATCGTCGTCGCCAGGACCACCCCCGACGGCGGCGCCAAGGGGCTCTCGCTGATCGTCGTCGAGCGGGGCGCGGAAGGGTTCGAGCGCGGCCGCAACCTCGACAAGATCGGCCAGAAGTCGCAGGACACCGCCGAGCTGTTCTTCAACGACGTCCGCGTGCCGAAGGAGAACCTCCTCGGTGAGCTGGACGGCGCGTTCATCCACCTCATGACCAACCTGGCCCAGGAGCGCATGGGCATAGCGGTCGCCGGGATCGCCGCCGCCGAACACCTGCTGGAGATCACCACGCGGTACGTGAAGGAGCGCGAGGCGTTCGGACGGCCGCTGGCCAAGCTCCAGCACATCCGGTTCGAGATCGCGGAGATGGCCACCGAGTGCGCCGTCACCCGCACCTTCCTGGACCGGTGCATCGTCGACCACTCGGACGGGGTGCTGGACGCCGTCCACGCCTCGATGGCCAAGTGGTGGGCCACCGAACTCCAGAAGCGCACCGCCGACCGCTGCCTCCAACTCCACGGCGGCTACGGCTACATGAGCGAGTACAAGGTCGCCAAGGCGTTCACCGACGGCCGTATCCAGACCATCTACGGCGGCACGACCGAGATCATGAAGGAGATCATCGGCCGCTCGCTGCTCGCCTGACGACCTCCTCTCCCTCCTCTCAACCACCCTCGAAAGGCAGCTGTCTTGAGTACCGAAGCATTCGTCTACGACGCGATCCGCACCCCGCGCGGCCGGGGCAAGGCCAACGGCGCCCTGCACGGCACCAAGCCGATCGACCTGGTCGTCGGCCTCATCCACGAGATCCAGGGCCGCTTCCCGGACCTGGACCCGGCCGCCATCGACGACATCGTCCTCGGCGTGGTCAGCCCGCTCGGCGACCAGGGCTCCGACATCGCCCGGATCGCCGCCATCGCCGCCGGACTGCCCGACTCCGTCGCGGGCGTCCAGGAGAACCGCTTCTGTGCCTCAGGCCTGGAAGCGGTCAACCTGGCCGCCGCCAAGGTCCGTTCGGGCTGGGAGGACCTGGTGCTCGCCGGTGGCGTCGAGTCGATGTCCCGGGTGCCGATGGGCTCCGACGGCGGAGCCTGGGCCATGGACCCGATGACCAGCTTCGAGACCGGCTTCGCCCCGCAGGGCATCGGCGCCGACCTCATCGCCACCGTCGAGGGTTTCAGCCGCCGCGATGTCGACGAGTACGCCGCCCTCTCCCAGGAGCGCGCGGCGGCGGCCTGGAAGGACGGCCGCTTCGCGCGCTCCGTCGTCCCGGTCAGGGACCGCAACGGCCTGCTCGTCCTGGACCACGACGAGCACATGCGCCCCGGCACCACCGCCGACTCCCTCGCCGGCCTGAAGCCCTCCTTCGCCGCCATCGGTGACATGGGTGGCTTCGACGCGGTGGCCCTGCAGAAGTACCACTGGGTCGAGAAGATCGACCACGTCCACCACGCGGGCAACTCCTCCGGCATCGTCGACGGCGCCGCCCTCGTCGCCATCGGCTCCAAGGAGGTCGGCGAACGCTACGGCCTCACCCCGCGCGCCCGCATCGTCTCCGCGGCCGTCTCCGGTTCCGAGCCCACCATCATGCTCACCGGACCCGCCCCCGCCACCCGCAAGGCGCTCGCCAAGGCCGGGCTGACCATCGACGACATCGACCTGGTCGAGATCAACGAGGCCTTCGCCGGAGTCGTCCTGCGCTTCGTCAAGGACATGGGTCTGAGCCTGGACAAGGTCAACGTCAACGGCGGCGCCATCGCCCTCGGCCATCCCCTCGGCGCGACCGGCGCGATGATCCTCGGCACCGTCATCGACGAATTGGAGCGCCGCGACCAGCGGTTCGGCCTGGTCACCCTCTGCGTCGGCGGCGGCATGGGCGTCGCGACCGTCGTCGAACGCATCTGACCTCCAGGGCCTGTCGTCAGACTGCCGCCTGCCGCGCGACGCCTGGCACGCACGCTCGCGGCGTTGCCGAAACGCCCTGGTAACTCCTTCCCCAAGCTCTCAACCGCGTTCGAGCAGGGGAGACCCCATCCAAGACCATCCCGGCGCCTTGCGATCGCACGCACCGGACGCCGCGCGGCCGCCCTCCGGGCGACGACGGCAGTTTGACGACAGGCCCTGGCCGGCCCCACCTGCTTACGGAGAAGACACCGACATGACCGAGAGCACCACCATCCGCTGGGAACAGGACGAGACCGGCGTCGTCACCCTCGTCCTCGACGACCCGAACCAGTCCGCGAACACGATGAACCAGGCCTTCAAGAACTCCATCGCGGCCATCGCGGACCGCGCCGAGGCCGAGAAGGACTCCATCCGCGGCATCATCTACACCTCCGCCAAGAAGACCTTCTTCGCGGGCGGCGACCTCAAGGACATGATCAAGGTCGGCCCGGAGAACGCCCAGGCCGCCTTCGACACCGGCACCGCCATCAAGCGCTCGCTCCGCCGCATCGAGACCCTCGGCAAGCCCGTCGTCGCCGCCATCAACGGCGCGGCCCTCGGCGGCGGTTACGAGATCGCGCTCGCCTCCCACCACCGCGTCGCCCTCGACGCCCCCGGCTCCCGCATCGGCCTCCCCGAGGTCACCCTCGGCCTGCTCCCGGCGGGCGGCGGCGTCACCCGTACCGTACGCCTCATGGGCATCGCCGACGCGCTGCTCAAGGTGCTCCTCCAGGGCACCCAGTACACCCCGCGGCGCGCCCTGGAGAACGGCCTCGTCCACGAAGTCGCCAGCAGCCGCGAGGAGATGATCGAGAAGGCCCGCGCCTTCATCGACGCCAACCCCGAGTCCCAGCAGCCCTGGGACGTCAAGGGCTACCGCATCCCCGGCGGAACCCCGTCCAACCCCAAGTTCGCCGCCAACCTCCCAGCGTTCCCGGCCAACTTGAAGAAGCAGCTCGCGGGCGCGCCGATGCCCGCGCCGCGCAACATCCTCGCGGCGGCCGTCGAGGGCTCGCAGGTCGACTTCGAGACGGCCCTGACCATCGAGGCCCGCTACTTCACCGAGCTGGTCACCGGCCAGGTCTCCAAGAACATGATCCAGGCGTTCTTCTTCGACCTCCAGGCCGTCAACTCCGGCGCCAACCGCCCGGGGGGCATCCCCGAGCGCCCCGTCCGCAAGGTCGCCGTGCTCGGCGCCGGGATGATGGGTGCGGGCATCGCCTACTCCTGCGCCAAGGCCGGGATCGACGTCGTCCTCAAGGACGTCTCCACGGAGGCGGCCGCCAAGGGCAAGGCATACAGCGAGAAGCTGCTCGCCAAGGCGCTCTCCCGTGGCCGTACGACGGAGGCGAAGCGCGACGAGCTGCTGGCCCGGATCGTCCCGACCGGCGACGCGGCCGACCTCGCGGGCTGCGACGCGGTGATCGAGGCCGTCTTCGAAGACACCGCGCTGAAGCACAAGGTGTTCCAGGAGATCCAGGACGTCATCGAGCCCGACGCCCTGCTCTGCTCCAACACCTCCACCCTCCCCATCACGGTCCTCGCCGAGGGAGTGTCCCGCCCGGCCGACTTCATCGGCCTGCACTTCTTCTCACCGGTCGACAAGATGCCGCTGGTCGAGATCATCAAGGGTGAGCGGACCGGCGACGAGGCGCTGGCCCGCGCCTTCGACCTCGTACGGCGCATCAAGAAGACGCCGATCGTCGTCAACGACTCGCGCGGCTTCTTCACCTCGCGCGTCATCGGCCAGTTCATCAACGAGGGCGTCGCGATGGTCGGCGAGGGCGTGGAGCCCGCCTCCATCGAACAGGCCGCCGCCCAGTCCGGCTACCCGGCCAAGGTGCTCTCCCTGATGGACGAGCTGACCCTGACCCTGCCGCGCAAGATCCGCAACGAGACCAAGCGCGCGGTCGAGGAGGCCGGCGGCACCTGGCCCGGCCACCCCTCCGACGAGGTCATCGACCGCATGGTCGACGAGTTCGGCCGCACGGGACGCAGCGGGGGAGCGGGCTTCTACGACTACGACGAGGAGGGCAAGCGCACCGGTCTCTGGCCGGGCCTGCGCGAGCACTTCACCACCACGGCCGACACGGACGTCCCCTTCGAGGACATGAAGGAGCGGATGCTCTTCTCCGAGGCGCTGGACAGCGTCCGCTGCCTGGAGGAGAACGTCCTCATCTCCGTCGCCGACGCCAACATCGGCTCCATCATGGGGATCGGCTTCCCGCCGTGGACCGGCGGCGTCCTCCAGTACATCAACGGGTACGAAGGCGGCCTGCCCGGCTTCGTCGCCCGCGCGCAGGAGTTGGCCGAGCGCTACGGCGACCGGTTCCTGCCGCCCGCGCTGCTCGTGGAGAAGGCGGAGAAGGGCGAAACGTTCCACGACTGAGCCTGTTCCGGGCCGCGTTCACCACCGTCACTCGGTGGTGAACGCGGCCCGCAGCTCCTCCTTCAGAGACCGCTGAAAGGCCGTCACCAACGCCTGCACGACGATCGGTTGCATGTGCGCGGAGAGCGACTTCATCGCCGCCACATGCTCCGGATCGCCCTCGCGCTCCCGGTACGGATTCCACACCTCGTCCCGGAAGAGCCGGGTCATCTCCTGCGCCGCGGACCGGGTGTGCTCCAGCAGCACGGTCCGCGCCGCCAGGATCGTCTCGTGCGCGATCGGCACGTCCAGCAGCTCTACGCCGAGCCGCAACAGCCCGAGATCCACCCGGTACGTCCCGCCGTCGTCCTCCGGACGCACCAGCACGCCCATCGCCGCCAGCCGCTCCACATCCGGCTCGTCGAGCACCCGCCCGGCCCGCTTCTCCAGCTCCGCCCGGGTCAGGTCCTCCGCCGTGTCCGGCGCCCAGGACGCCACCAGCGCCCGGTGGATCGCCAGATCGTGGGCGCTCAGGTCGGGTGGCAGCTGCTCCAGATAGCGCTCGATGGCGGCGAGCGTCATGCCCTGGTGCTGGAGCTCCTCGATCAGTGCGAGCCGCGAGAGGTGGTCGGCCCCGTAGTGCCCGACCCGACGTGGCCCGATGACCGGCGGCGGCAGCAGACCCCGGGTGCTGTAGAACCGCACGGTGCGCACGGTGACGCCGGCACGCGCCGCCAACTCGTCCACCGTGAGCGTGGGCTCGTCGGTCCCGGTCCCCGTCGCCATCTCTGCTCCCCGCCGTCGACCTCGTATCGGACAGTGCCGCTGTCTCACCATTTCTGCCAAAGTCTCCGGCACCGCGGCCCCGCCGTCCACCCCGGCCCGTTCCGCCGCTGGCACCGGGAGCGCGCGGGCAAAGATTTCGGCCTGGGCGCCTGACCGGGGAAGGCGTGCCCGTGACCGTGTACGACCACGACTGACCGCGACGCCGTCCCCCGGGCCCCGCCGCCACGTTCCTCCCGCCCGCGAGGGATCATGGAGAACACGGGACGGGCAGCGCACCGCAGGCCCGCCAGGAGTGCGGGAGCACCGGATGAGCAGCGCGAACGGCGTCGAGGAGCCCCTACCGCCCCCGCCCGGCGGCGTCCTCTGGAGCCTCTCCGGTGACATCCGGGCCCTGCTGATGCTGCCCGCCGCCCTCACCCTCCAGGTCGCCCACCCGGCCGTCGGCGCGGGCGTCGACGAGCACTCCGTCTTCCGCACCGACCCCTGGGGGCGCGGCGAACGCTCCCTGCGCTCGCTCCAGCTCTGGGTGTACGGCGGCGCGGAGGCCGCAGAGGAGGGCCGCAGGCTGCGCCGGCTCCACCGCACCATCCAGGGCACCGACACCCGGGGCCGCGCCTACCACGCGCTGACGCCCGGCCACTACGCCTGGGTGCACGCCACCGGGTTCCCCGTCTACCGGCACGCCGCGCGCTACCTGATCCGGCCCATGACCGCGGCGCAGGAACGCGCGCTGTACGCGGAGTGGCTCCAGGTGGGCCGGATCCTCGGCATCCACGACCGGGACATGCCGCAGACGATCGAGGAGTTCTGGCCGTACTGGGAGAAGATGCTCGCCGGCGAGATCGAGGCGACGACCGTGGTGCGCGAACTGGTCGACGTCGACCAGCCCGTGCCGCCGCCGGACCGTGGCCCGTGGGTGGTGCGGATGGTGCTGCGGGCCCTGTGGCCGGTGCTGCTGCCGCCGCTGGCCCGCGGTCGGCGGTTCCTCACCATCGGGCTCATGCCGCCGGACGCCCGCACGGCGATCGGCCTGCCGTGGACGGCGCCTCAGGAGAGGCGGCTGCGGCGGCTCTGCTCGGTGCTCCGGGTGGTCGTCCCCGTACTCCCGGAGCGGCTGCGGTACCTGCCGATGGCCCGCGCGGCTCGGGCCGCACACGCCGCCAGGGGCCGTCGGCACGGCTGAGCTTCGCCGTTCCGACGGCTCCCGACGGAGCACATACAGCGGGTCAGCGGTGGCCGTGACCGCCGTGACCGTGATCCCTGTGGCCCCGTGGTCATGGACCGTGTTCGTCGCCGCGATCTTCTTCCACGACGACGGCCGCTCCGGCCGGACCGCCGCTGCCCGGGATGACAGCGCGACCTCGGCGTGCCCGGCAGGCGGTGCCGCCGGCCGCTTCGGCTGGTACAGCCAGGTGTCGAACAGCGTCTCCAGCGGCCGGCCCGAGACCCGCTCCGCGTACCGCAGGAAGTCACCCACTGTCGCGTTGGAGTGCGCCCTCTCGGTCGGCCATCCCTTCAGCAGCGCGAAGAACGTCGCGTCACCGACCTCGTTGCGCAACGCCTGGAGCGCCAGCGCGCCCCGGTCGTAGACGGCGAGGACGAACTGCTTGTCCGGACCGGGATCGCCCGGCTTCACCTTCCAGAACGGGTCGTCCGCCGGATGCTGGGCGTAGACGTACTCCGCCAGCTCCTGCGCGGTGCCCTCGCCCTCCTTCTCCGACCAGAGCCACTGGCTGTAGCGGGCGAAGCCCTCGTTGATCCAGATGTCCTTCCAGCCGCCCACCGACACACTGTTGCCGTACCACTGGTGCGCGATCTCGTGGACGACGACCGAGACGTTGGCACCGTTCGCGAACTGCCGCGGGCTGTAGAACGGCCGGGTCTGGGTCTCCGGGGCGAAGCCGCTCGTCACCTTGGGCACATAGCCGCCGAGCGCGTTGAACGGATACGGGCCGAAGACCTCGGTCAGCCACTCGGCGACCTCCGTGGTCCGCTCGATGCTGGCGCGGGCGGCACCGGCATGGGGGCCGAGATCCCTGCTGTAGGCGTTGAGCACCGGCAGGCCGTCGGCGGTCTTGTCGGTCGTGATGTCGAACTTGCCGACCGCGAGCGTCGAGGGGTACGTGGCCTGCGGCTTGTCGGAGCGCCAGTTGAAGCGCGTCCGGCCGACCTTCGAACTCTGCGAGACGAGCACGCCGTTGCTGATCGCCTGGGTGCCGTCCGGCACAGAGACGGAGATGTCGTACGTGGCCTTGTCGAGCGGGTGGTCGTTGCTCGGGTACCACCAGACCGCCGAATCCGGTTCCTGCGCGGCGACGCCGCCGTCCGGGGCCCGGGCCCAGGCGGTCCAGCCGTCGATCCTCAGCTCGGAGGGCTTCCCGGCGTACCGGACGACCACAAAGACGTCCTTGCCCTTGGCCAGGCGGTCCGCCGGCGTGACCTCCAGCTCGTGGTCGCCGCTTTTCGCGAAGGCGGCCTTCCTGCCGTTGACCCGCACCTCGGAGACGGCGAGTCCGAAGTCGAGGGGGTGGTGCCGACCGGTCAGGAACGAGGCTATGCAGCCCACCGGGCAGGACGGTCGAATCCGGGCATCCCTGTCACACGAATGCCATGCCCTCGTCACGGTCGGCAGTGATCTCCCCCTGTTGCACGGGAGTTGACCGGGGTAACGTCCGCGGCACCGACCGACCGAGAGGGTGCGCGGTGCCCGCTGCTCGTACCCCGCCGGTACTCCGCTCGTACTCCGGGAGGCAGCCGCTGATGACCCCTCGCATCACCCGCGCACTCCGCATGCTCAGCCCGCATCCATGGCTCGCACCCGTCGCGGGGCCGGGCCGCCCGCCGTCCGGTGCGCACCGCCGTGGCCGGGCGGGACGGCGGCGGAGTGCGGTGGTGGCCGGGGTGCTGGCGGCGCTGGCCGTCCCCTTCGCCATCGCACCGGCCGAGGCGGCGCCGCGCCCGCCGCGCACCGGGTTCGAGACGAGCGACGGGACGCGGTGGACCGGGCTCGGTGAGGAGCAGGCCTTCCTCGGAGCGGTGGACCGGGGGAGCGACCGGGTCGCCGTCGACCGGATCGGGACGACCGGACAGGGCCGTCCTCTCCAGCTCGTACGCATCGGAAAGCAGCGCCCGGCCGCCACCACGGTCCTGCTGATCTGCAGTCAGCACGGCGACGAGCCCGCCGGGCGCGAGGCCTGCCTGACCACCTTGCGCGACCTCGCCTACGCCGAGGACCGCGCCACCCGCGCCTTCCTCTCCCGTACGACGGTGTTGGTCCTGCCCACCGCCAACCCGGACGGCCGCGCCGCCGACACCCGGGGCAACGCCGACGGCGTCGACATCAACCGGGACCACATCGCCCTGGCCACCGCGGAGGGCCGGGCCATCGCGGCCGTCATCCGCGACGAACGGCCCGACGTCATCTACGACTTGCACGAGTACGGCGCCACACCTCCGTACTACGACAAGGACCTCTTCGTCCTCTGGCCCCGCAACCTGAACGTCACCGGCCGGGTCCACGACGCCTCGCGGACCCTCTCCGAGCGGTACGTACGTCCTGCCGCGACCGGCGCCGGCCACAGCAGCGGCCACTACGGCATCTGGACCGACCCGGTCACCGGCGACCCCATCAAGCAGACCGCCGGTGACGGCCAGGAACGCATCCTGCGCAACGCCTCCGGCCTCAAGCACGCGGTCGGCCTCCTCATCGAGTCCCGCATCGACGCGCTCAGCGAGGACGAGAAGAACGACGAGGCCCTCAACCAGCGCCGCAGGGTCGACTCCCAGCGGACCGCGCTCGGCGGCCTCTTCGACTTCACCGAGGAGCAGCGTCTCCGCATCCGCGCGGCCACCGGGCTCTCGCGCGTGGCCGGGTACGCCGACCGCGGCCCGGTGTATCTCGGCGGCGCCGACAACGACCCGGCCGAGCCCGACGAGATCCTCACCGACCCGCCGTGCGGCTACCGGCTGACGGCGGCCCAGTACGCCGAGGTGAAGGACGAGCTGGCCCTGCACGGTGTCCGGTCCCACCGCGATGGTGATGGCGTGTTTGTGCCCCTACGTCAGTCGGGCAGGAACCTGATTCCGCTGCTTCTCGATCAGCGGGCGACATATCCGATCACACATGCTCAAGCCGACATCACTTGTTGATCTTTCGAGGCGGTAGGTAGGTGTGGTACTGCCTACGAAGAGCGTTTTTCAGACTCGTTGAAAGGTGCCATCAGTGTCCCAGGACGACCAGTCAGCGGAGGACCGGCAGGAACTGCCGGTCACGGCGGACCTGCCACCCGAACCGGTCAGCACCCGAACCCCGACCACCGACCGGGTGGTCTTCGGCGTCACGGCGGTCCTCACGCTCGCCTTCGTCATCTGGGGTGCGACCGCCACCTCATCGCTGGAGACCGCGTCCGGCAAGCTGCTCGAAGGGCTGATCCACAACGGCGGCTGGGCCTTCATGCTCGCCGCGTCGGGCTTCGTCATCTTCGCTCTGTGGCTGGCCATCAGCCGGTACGGGAAGATCACCCTCGGTCAGGAGAACGAGGAGCCGGAGTTCCGGACCATCTCCTGGATCGCCATGATGTTCAGCGCCGGTATGGGCATCGGGCTGATGTTCTGGGGCGTGAGCGAACCCCTGGCCCACTACCGCACGCCGCCGCCCGGCACCGACCCCGCCGACTCGGCCGATGCGATGCAGACGGCGATGGCCACCACCCTCTTCCACTGGACGCTGCACCCGTGGGCGATCTACGCGGTGGTCGGCCTCGCCATCGCCTACAGCGCCTACCGGATGCGCAGGCGCCAGACGATCAGCGCGGTCTTCGAGCCGCTGGTCGGCAAGCGCCACGCGTACGGAGGCTTCGGGCGCTTCATCGACATCCTGGCCATCTTCGCGACGCTCTTCGGTTCGGCGGCCTCGCTCGGCCTCGGCGCGCTCCAGATCGGCAGCGGGATCCAGGAGCTCGACTGGCTGGAGAAGGCCGGCACCGGCCTCCTCGTCGCCATCATCGCCGTGCTGACGGTCGGCTTCGTCGCCTCCGCCGTCTCCGGTGTGGAGAAGGGCATCCAGTGGCTCTCCAACATCAACATGGTGCTGGCCCTGGTCCTCGTCATCTTCGTCTTCATCGCGGGTCCCACGATCTTCATCCTCGACCTGGTGCCGACCTCGCTGGGCGCCTACCTCAGCGACCTCGGCCAGCTGGTCGGCCGCACCGAGGCCACCGGCGGCGGTGAGGTGGCCGAATGGCTCGGCGGCTGGACCGTCTTCTACTGGGCCTGGTGGATCTCCTGGACACCCTTCGTCGGCATGTTCATCGCCCGGATCAGCCGCGGCCGCACGATCCGCCAGTTCGTCGGCGGCGTCATCCTGGTGCCCAGCACGGTCAGCCTGATCTGGTTCGCCGTCTTCGGCGGCACGGCCATGAAGCTGGACGAGGCGGGCAAGCTCACCGGCGCCGAGACCCCCGAGGCGCAACTTTTCGGAGTCCTCCAGGAGTTCCCGATCGCCACCGTGACCAGCATCCTGGTCATGATCCTCGTCGGCATCTTCTTCGTCTCCGGCGCCGACGCCGCCTCGATCGTCATGGGCACGCTCTCGCAGAAGGGCGTACTGGAGCCGGGCAAGTGGGTCGTCGTCTTCTGGGGTGTGGTGACCGGGGCCGTGGCCGCGGTCATGCTGCTCATCGGCGACGGCAAGGAGAACGCGCTGGAGGGGCTCCAGAACCTCACGATCCTGGTCGCCGCCCCCTTCGTCGTCGTGATGATCGGCATGTGCGTGGCCCTCATGCGCGACCTGCGCCGGGACCCGCAGATCGTCCGCCAGGAGTTCGGTGTGGAGGCGGTCGAGTCCGCGGTGATCGAGGGACACGCGAAGTACGACGGCGACTTCGAGATCCGGATCGGCCCCGGCACCGCGGTCACCACGGACGAACGCCACAAGGAGGTCCCGATCGAGAAGCGCCCCCAGGACTGACCTTCCAGCTCCCGGGGGACGGCTTCCTCGCACGTGTACGGCGGCGGCTCCTCGTACATGTACGGCGGCGGCTCCTCGTACATGTACGGCGGCGGCTCCTTCCACGTGTACGGCGGCGGCTCAGCCCACCAGGGCGGCCGCCGTCCGTGCGCAGCCCCAGGCCACGGTCACGCCCGCGCCCCCGTGGCCGTAGTTGTGCACCAGCAGCCCGCCGCCCGGCAGGGCCTCCGCCTCGATCCGCACCCCGGCCTCCCGCACCGGCCGCAGTCCCACCCGGTGCCCCAGCACCCGGGCGCCCGCGATCTCCGGCCGCACCCGCGCACACCGTGCCACGATCTCCCGCGCCACCGCCGCGTCCGGCTCCCGGCGCTCGTCGTCCGCCTCGGCCGTACCGCCCAGCACCAGACCGGCCGGCTGCGGGAAGAAGTACGTCGTGGCGGCCGACGCCGGGTCCGCCTCGGTGAACCACTCCGCGATCCCCGGGTTCTCCACCACGACCAATTGCCCCCGCACCGCCCGCACCCCCGCGTCCGGCACCAGCTCCCGCGCACCCAGCCCCGTGCAGTTCACCACCACCGGGGCCCGCGCCGCCGCCTCCGCGAACCCCGCCACCGCACGCCGCTCCACCGCACCGCCCGCCGCCACCAGCCGCCGCTCCAGCCACGCCAGGTGCACCGGCATGTCCAGCAGCGGCAGCACCACCCGCAGCCCCTCGGCCACCTCCACCGCACCCTTCAGCTCCGCCGCCCACGTCCCCAGCGCCGCGAACCGCTCACCACCGTGCACCCCCGCCACCAGCCGTACGCCGCTCCCGCCGGCCCCGGCCGCCAGCTCCTCGTACACCGCGAGCGTCTCCAGCGACCAGGCGCCGACCCGCTCCGCCGGTTCGATCCGGTACGGCCACCACAGCGCGCCCGCCACCGCCGAGGTCGTCGCCCCGGTCGGATCGCGCGACCAGACCCGCACCCGCAGCCCCCGCTCGGCCAGCGTCACGGCGGTGGTGAGCCCGATGACACCGCCGCCCACCACGATCACATCAGCCACCACGGTCACTCCCGTCCCGTCGGAATACGCTCGTCGCTGCCCGGACGCTAACGGAGAACCCCACGTCGGGGGCAGAGGGCAGCGGAGGGCACCGGCCACCGGCGACTAGGATCGGCACCCTGATGACTGCCACCCTCGTCGCCAAGGACCTCGCCGCCGGACACGGCGACCGCACACTCTTCGCCGGACTCG
The DNA here is from genome assembly GCF_044767965.1 of Streptomyces sp. NPDC101178. Lineage (NCBI taxonomy): Bacteria > Bacillati > Actinomycetota > Actinomycetes > Kitasatosporales > Streptomycetaceae > Streptomyces > Streptomyces sp. NPDC101178. Next base: position 600,200 of record NZ_JBIWOZ010000004.1, on the reverse strand, counting down.
ACCTCGTCGTCGCCCCCGGAGACGTGATCGGTCTCGTCGGAGTCAACGGCGCCGGAAAATCGTCCCTGCTCCGCCTGCTCGCCGGACTCGACCGCCCGGAGGAGGGCGAGCTGCGCCTCTCGCCGCCCACCGCCACCGTCGGACACCTCCCGCAGGAGCCCGAGCGGCGCGAAGGCGAGACCGTGGCCGCGTTCCTGGCCCGGCGCACCGGCGTCGCCGACGCCCAGCGCGCCATGGACGAGGCGACGGAGGGCCTGGTCTCCGGCGCTCCAGGCGCGGACGACGCGTACTCCGAGACCCTGGAGCGCTGGCTCGCCCTCGGCGGTGCGGACCTGGAGGAGCGGGCCGCGCAGGTCGCCGCCGAACTGGGCCTGAGCGTGAGTCTCGACCTTCCGATGACGGCGCTCTCCGGCGGTCAGGCGGCCCGCGCCGGACTCGCCTCGCTCCTGCTCTCGCGCTACGACATCTTCCTGCTGGACGAGCCCACCAACGACCTGGACCTCGACGGCCTCGAACGGCTGGAGCGCTTCGTCTCGGGGCTACGGGCCGGGACCGTCGTCATCAGCCACGACCGCGAGTTCCTGATGCGCACGGTCACCAAGGTGCTGGAGCTCGACCTCGCGCAGCAGCAGATCAACCTGTACGGCGGTGGCTACGCGGCCTACCTGGAGGAGCGCGAGACCGCCCGCCGCCACGCCCGCGAAGGGTACGAGGAGTACGCCGACAAGAAAGCCGCCCTCGAAGCGCGCGGCCATATGCAGCGCTCCTGGATGGACAAGGGCGTCAAGAACGCCCGCCGCAAGGCCACCGACGGCGACAAGCTCGGCCGTAACGCGCGCAGCGAGGCGAGCGAGAAGCAGGCGGCGAAGGCCCGGCAGACCCAGCGCATGATCGAGCGCCTGGATGTCGTCGAGGAGCCGCGCAAGGAGTGGGAGCTGCGGATGGAGATCGCCACCGCCCCACGCTCCGGCTCGGTCGTCGCGACCCTGCGCGAGGCCCGAGTGGTGCGCGGAGACTTCTCGTTCGGCCCCGCCTCGCTCCAGATCGACTGGGCCGACCGGGTCGCCATCACCGGAGCCAACGGCGCGGGCAAGTCCACGCTGCTCGCCGCCCTGTTGGAACGGATCCCGCTCGACTCCGGTCACGCCACGCTCGGTTCGGGCGTCGTGGTCGGCGAGGTGGACCAGGCCCGCAGACTCTTCCTCGGCCCCCAGTCGCTGCTGGAGGCGTTCTGCGCGGCGGTGCCCGACGAGGAACCGGCCGAAGTCCGTACCCTGCTCGCCAAGTTCGGCCTACGCGCCGATCATGTGATGCGCCCGGCCACCAGCCTCTCCCCGGGCGAACGCACCCGCGCCGCCCTCGCCCTGCTCCAGGGCCGAGGAGTCAACCTCCTGGTCCTCGACGAGCCGACGAACCATCTGGACCTGCCCGCCATCGAGCAGTTGGAGTCGGCCCTGGAGAGCTACACGGGCACGCTGCTGCTGGTCACCCACGACCGCCGGATGCTCGAAGCGGTCCGCGTGACGCGCCGCATCGAAGTGGCGGACGGCCAGGTCAAGGAAGTCTGAACGGAGTTGCGGGGGTGGGGGCGGGCCGCACACGGCGACCCGCCCCCACAGCCTTCCGGGGCTCAGCGCCCCCGGCCGCCCTGCTTCGGATCGGTCAGCCCGGCCCGCCGCAGCGCATCGGCCATCGCGCTGTTCGCCGGAGCCGGAGCGCCCTGCCCCTGCCGCGACCCGCCGCCGCCACCGCCGCGCCGGTCCCGGCCGCCGCCCTGACGGCCCTGCCCGCCACCGGATCCCTGACCGCCCTGGCCCTGCCGCTGCTTCGGCGGACGCGAGCCGCGCTCACCGCGACCCTGCCCACCGCCGCCGGCGCCCGGCTCGTCGTCCAGCCGCAGCGTCAACGAGATCCGCTTGCGCGGCGCATCGACGTCCATGACCTTGACCTTCACGATGTCCCCGGGCTTCACGACCTCACGCGGGTCCTTCACGAACGTCTTCGACAGGGCCGACACATGCACCAGCCCGTCCTGGTGGACGCCGATGTCGACGAACGCGCCGAAGGCGGCCACATTCGTCACGACGCCCTCCAGCACCATGCCCGGCTCCAGGTCGCCGAGCTTCTCGACGCCCTCCTTGAAGGTCGCCGTGCGGAAAGCGGGCCGCGGGTCGCGCCCCGGCTTCTCCAGCTCCTTCAGGATGTCCGTCACGGTCGGCAGGCCGAACATGTCGTCCACGAAGTCCGCCGCCCGCAGCGACCGCAGCGCCTCCGCGTTGCCGATCAGCGAGGCGACCTCGCCGCCCGCGCTCTTCCCCATCCGCCGCACCACCGGGTACGCCTCGGGGTGCACGCTGGAACCGTCCAGCGCGTCGTCGCCGCCCCGGATCCGCAGGAAGCCCGCACACTGCTCGTACGCCTTCGGGCCGAGCCGCGCCACGTCCTTGAGCGCCTTGCGGGAACGGAAGGGGCCGTTGGTGTCGCGGTGCGCGACGATGTTCTCGGCGAGACCGGAGCTGATCCCGGAGACCCGTGAAAGCAGCGGCGCGGAGGCGGTGTTGACGTCTACGCCGACGCCGTTCACACAGTCCTCTACGACCGCGTCCAGCGAGCGCGAGAGCTTCACCTCGGAGAGGTCGTGCTGGTACTGGCCGACGCCGATCGACTTCGGGTCGATCTTCACCAGCTCGGCCAGCGGGTCCTGGAGCCGCCGCGCGATCGAGACCGCGCCGCGCAACGAGACGTCCATGTCCGGGAGTTCCTGCGACGCGAAGGCGGAGGCGGAGTACACCGAGGCGCCCGCCTCCGAGACCATCACCTTGGTGAGCTTCAACTCCGGGTGCTTGTCGATCAGTTCACCGGCAAGCTTGTCCGTCTCACGGGAGGCGGTGCCGTTGCCGATCGCGATCAGGTCGACCGCGTGCTCCTTCGCGAGGTGCGCGAGGGTCGCCAGCGCCCGGTCCCACTTGTTGGCGGGCACATGCGGGTGGATCACCTCGGTGGCCACCACCTTGCCGGTCGCGTCGACGACCGCGACCTTCACCCCCGTACGGAATCCGGGGTCCAGGCCCAGCGTGGCCCGCGTCCCGGCCGGTGCGGCGAGCAGCAGATCGCGCAGGTTCGAGGCGAAGACGCGTACCGCCTCGTCCTCCGCCGCCGTGCGCAGCCGCAGCCGCAGGTCGATGCCGAGGTGCACCTGGATCCGGGTCCGCCACGCCCAACGCACCGTGTCCGCGAGCCACTTGTCGCCCGGCCGGCCCCGGTCCGCGATCTCGAAGCGGCGGGCGATCATGTTCTCGTACGTCGAGGGGCCCGGCCGCTCGGCGGCCTCGGGCTCCTCCGGCTCCAGGACCAGGTCGAGCACGTTCTCCTTCTCGCCGCGCAGCATCGCGAGCACCCGGTGCGAGGGCAGCGCGGTGAACGGCTCAGCGAAGTCGAAGTAGTCCGCGAACTTGGCGCCCGCCTCCTCCTGGCCCTCACGCACCTTCGCCGCCAGCCGGCCACGGGTCCACATGCGCTCGCGCAGCTCACCCGTCAGGTCGGCGTCCTCGGAGAACCGCTCGGTGAGGATCGCCCGCGCGCCCTCCAGAGCGGCCGCCGCGTCCGCCACACCCTTGTCGCCGTCCACGAACGCGGCGGCCGCGGCGAGCGGATCGGCCGAAGGGTCTTTGAGCAGGCCGTCCGCCAGCGGTTCGAGCCCCGCCTCCCGGGCGATCTGCGCCTTCGTCCGCCGCTTCGGCTTGAACGGCAGGTAGATGTCCTCCAGGCGCGCCTTGGTCTCGGCACCCCGGATCGCGGCCTCCAGCGCGGCGTCGAGCTTGCCCTGCTCGCGTACGGATTCGAGGATCGACGTACGCCGCTCCTCCAGCTCCCGCAGATAGCGCAGCCGCTCCTCCAGCGTGCGCAGCTGCGCGTCGTCGAGCGATTCGGTCGCCTCCTTGCGGTAGCGCGCGATGAACGGCACGGTGGAACCGCCGTCGAGCAGCTCGACGGCCGCCCTGACCTGTCGCTCACGTACGCCGAGCTCCTCGGCGATCCTGCCTTCGATGGACGTCGTCACGGTTTCCCGACTCGCCTTCTCGTACTGGCTGTGCAGTTGACGGGGCCCTCTCGGTCGGATCGGACCCCCAAGGCTGCATTGTGCCGGGTGGCCGGGGGCCGTGTCGCATGACCTCGGGGAACACGCCCGGGAGCCCCCGCACCGCGTGCGGGAGCTCCGGGCCCGTCGCGCGGGTCAGCGCCCGGTCGCCTCGGCCGGGAACGCGCCGTTCGCCGCGGCCGTGAACAGGAAGCCGCGCCCCAGCTCGGTGAGCCGCTCCACGCCTGCCGCTCCGAGGTGTTCGTACGGGGCCGTGTCCATCCGGTCCGTCGCCTCCTCCACCTCCGCGCGCAGCGCCGTCCCCGCCTCGGTCAGCGCCAGCTCCTCGCCGGCGACGAGCAGCCCGCGCTTCCGCAGCCGCTCGGACGCCGCCTCCCAGTCGGTGCGGCGCCAGCCGCGCGAGGAGAGGATCCAGCGGATGGCCATGCCCTTGCCGGTCGCGGTGTGGCTGACGAGCGACTCGACCGGGTCCAGACCGGCGGCGAGCAGCGCGGCGAGGTGCGCGTCGCCCCGGTGCTCGCGCAGCAGGGTCGCGGCGTGCCAGAACGCCAGGTGCGGCTCCTCGGGCACCGGGAGCTCCGCGTGGGCCGCGTAGAGCGGCCGGGCGTGCGGGGTGCACGCCTCGGTGGCGCGCAGCGCGAGCCGGGCCGCCTCCGCCATCTCCTCGGAGCCGATGATCTCCTCGCCGAGCAGCCGCCGCAGCGTCGCGTCCGCCGCCCGCAGCCGGGCCCCGAGCACCTGCTCGGGCGAGGCCACGGACCAGACGGCGGGCACGTGCTCGGCCACCAGGGCGGGGTTGAAGTTGTAGAAGGTCGCGGTGACGGTGCCTGCCCCCACCGCCCCGAACGCGGCGGCCCGGGTCGCGAAGTACGCGGCGCTCGGGTCCTCGATGCCGAGCTTCCCCATCTCGGCGCCGAGGTCGGGAGAGAAGAAGAGGCACGAGTGCAGCGGGTTGACGGCGTTGTGGCAGCGGCGTTCCGCACGGGCCGGAAGAGTACTCATACCCGCACGTTACCGACTGGTCGGTACGTCGGGAAGGCCGGGGGTTGTGTCCGGCGCGGGGAAAGGCCCGATGGCAGAAAAGGTGGGATAGTCGTCATTGCGGCCACCGCCGCTCACCGCCCAGGATGACAGGCGTGACCCAGCGATCCGTGCTCACCGTCCTCTTCGACGGCGTCCAGAGCCTCGATGTGACCGGTCCGATGGAGGTCTTCGCCGGGGCCTCCAGGGCGCCGGGCATCGCCTACGACCTGCGCACCGCCTCGCTCGACGGCGGCCCCGTCCGCACGAGCGGCGGACTGGCCCTGGTCCCTGACGGCAGCCTCGCCGAGGCACCCGTACCGCACACGCTGCTGGTCCCCGGCGGACACGGCACCCGCGACTCCCGCCCGGAGCTGACAGCCTGGCTGCGGGCTCACGCCGGGCAGGCGGAGCGGCTGGTCTCCGTGTGCACCGGGGCCCTGCTGCTGGCCGAGGCGGGCCTCCTGGACGGCCACCGGGTCACGACCCACTGGAACTACTGCGCACAGCTCGCCCGCGACCACCCGGCCGTCCACGTCGACCCCGACCCGATCTTCGTACGGGACGGACGGCTGGCCACCTCGGCGGGCGTCACCGCCGGCATCGACCTGGCCCTCGCACTGGTCGAGGAGGACCACGGCCGGGACCTCGCGCTGACCATCGCCCGCCACCTCGTCGTCTTCCTGCGCCGCCCCGGCAACCAGGCCCAGTTCAGCGCCCAGCTCAGCGCGCAGACGGCACGGCGCGAACCGCTGCGCGAGGTCCAGCACTGGATCACCGAGCACCCGGACGCCGATCTCGCCGTCGAGACCCTCGCCGCCCGCGCCCGGCTCTCGCCCCGGCACTTCGCCCGCGCGTTCCGGGAGGAGACCGGGATGACACCGGGGCGGTACGTGGACCGCGTACGCCTGGAGCACGCCCGCAGGCTCCTGGAGGACACCTCCGACCCCGTCGAGCGGATCGCCCGCGCCAGCGGCTACGGGACGCCGGAGGCCATGCGCCGCGCCTTCGTGAAGGCCCTCGCCACGGCACCGGCGGAGTACCGCCGCCGCTTCCGTACGCCGATGTCCACCACCACCTGACCCGACCCCACCCGTCCACCGAAAGGCAGCCCCGTGCAGATCGCCATCGCGCTCTTCGACCGCTTCACCGCCCTGGACGCGGTAGGACCGTACGAGATCCTCAGCCGCGCCCCCGGCGCCGAGGTCGTCTTCGTCGCCGAACGCACCGGCCCCGTCGTCAACGACAGCGGCAGTCTCCAGCTCGTCGCCCACCAGACCTTCGCCGAGGTCCCGTCACCCGATCTGGTGATCGTGCCGGGCGGCCCGGGGCAGAGCGCCCAGATGGAGAACGAGGTGCTGCTCGGCTGGCTGCGCGCGGTGGACGCCGCCACCACCTGGACGACCTCCGTCTGCACCGGCTCGCTGCTGCTGGCGGCGGCCGGGCTGCTGCGGGACCGGCGGGCCACCTCGCACTGGCTGGCGCTGGAGGCGCTGAAGGAGTTCGGCGCCGAGCCGACGGGGGAGCGGGTGGTGGTCGACGGGAAGTACGTCACCGCCGCCGGGGTCTCCTCCGGCATCGACATGGGCCTCACCCTGCTCGGCCGGATCGCGGGCGACGACACGGCCCGCTCGGTTCAGCTGCTCACCGAGTACGACCCGCAGCCGCCGTACGACTGCGGGTCGCCGGAGAAGGCCCCGGCGCCACTGGTGGAGGAGTGGCGGGCCAAGAGCCGACACGTCACCCGGTAGGACCCGATCGACCGCGTGATCCCTTCAGGGCCGACGCGTGACCCCATAGAGCGCGTGCCACCTCTGCAGGGCCCGTCACCTCGTAGGGCCCGTCGAGCCCGTCGTGTACGTGAACTCCGGCGCCCGCCGTTCCAGGAAGGCGGCGACCCCCTCCGCGGTGTCGCCGCTGCCCTGCGCCTGGCCGGCCCAGTACGCGTCCCGGTCCTGCCGCCCGGCCGCGAACTCCTTCGCCGCCGCCTGCGTCAGCTGGGAGCGCGAGGCCAGCACCTCCGCGTACGCCGCCACCCGCTCGTCCAGGCCGCCGGCCGGCAGCACCTCGTCCACCAGTCCGGTGCGCAGGGCCCGCTCCGTGTCGATCAGCTCGCCGGAGAAGAGCAGGTGCTTCGCCGTGGCCGGACCGACCAGGCCGACCAGCCGCCGGGTGGAGGAGGACGGATAGACGATGCCGAGCTTGGCGGGCGTGACGCCGAACAGTGCGCCCTCCTGTGCGAACCGCAGATCGCAGGCGGCCGCGAGCTGGCTGCCGCCGCCGACGCAGTAGCCGCGCACCGCGGCGAGCGTCGGCCGCGGGAAGGCGGCGAGCGCCTCCTCGGCGGCCACCGCTAGCGCCTGCGCGTCCCCGGCGCTCTCCCGCAGCGTGGAGATGTCCGCCCCGGCGCAGAAGGTGTCCCCGGCGCCCGTCAGCACCAGCACCCGGACCGCCGGGTCGGCGGCCAGCCGCTCCAGCAGCTGCGGCAGGCCGCGCCACATCGCGGCGGTCATGGAGTTGCGCTTGGCGGGGTGGCTGATCACGACGGTGGCGATCCCGCCGTCGACGGAGCAGCACAGCCGGGGTTCCGTACGGTCCATGCGCCGGATGCTATCCGCAGGGTTCGAACCTATGATCAAGAAGGGGTCGCGAAGCGGACACGCACCGTGAGGAGCTGTCGATGAACGGACCCACCGCCGAGGGCAGGAAGCACGGACCCGGCACACAGGGCGGCAAGCGCGGAACCACCGCCGAGGGCAGAAAGCTCACCCGCAGCTTCAGCTGGCTAGCCCTGCTCGGCACGCTGCTGGTGATCGCCGGAATCATCGGTCTGATCTACACCGGCGTCGCCACCCTCACCTCGATGCTGCTCTTCGGCTGGCTGCTGCTGATCGGCGGTCTCGTCGGCCTGGCACACGCCATCGAGTCGCGCGGCACCAACTACTTCTGGCTCGGCGTCGTGGTCGCCGCACTGAACCTCGCCGCCGGTGTCGTGGTCATCCGCCACCCGGAAGGAACCGCCGAGGCGCTGACCATGTTCGCCGCGCTGCTCTTCCTGACCGGCGGGGTGTTCCGGCTGGTCGGCAGCGTCGTGGTCCGTGGCCCGCAGATGGGGTGGACGCTGCTCCAAGGCGCCTTCGGGCTGCTGCTGGGCCTGCTGGTGCTGTTCGACTGGCCGCACAGCAGCCTGTACGTTCTCGGCGTCTTCTTCTCGCTGGCCCTGCTCTTCGACGGCCTCGGCCTCATCGCCATCGGGGTCGGCGGCCGGCGCATCGTCAGCATGGTCTCGGAGCAGCTGGAAGACCGGCCCGACGATCGGCTCGATGCACCCGGCCCGACTACGGACCGTACGCCCAAGGCCCCGGGAGACGGTCAGGAGTAGGCGGCCACCTGGCGCCATCGCGCACCCTCGGTCAAATAGCGCCGATACACAGCTATTTCCGATCAGTGGCACGGTACGGACCAAGCCATTCCCAACACTCTTTACTCGACGGTCAGTGCAGTGCGAGTGAGAGCTGGTGCCGGACGATGGAGAGCCTCGGGAGTGCCCCTGCCGATCCCGTGTCGTACGAGGGGGTGTGGCGCTTCACCGCCCCCGCGGTGGATGTGTCCGTACCCCAGTCCCGGCACGCCGTGCGCGACCTTCTGGACCGCCAGGGCGTGCCGATCGAGGAGGACGTCCTCCAGGGTCTGCTGCTGATCGTCTCGGAGCTGGTCACCAACGCCGTCAAACACGCGGCGCTGCTCTCGCCCGAGCTGGCGGTCGAGGTGGCCATCGGGGCCGACTGGGTCAGAGTGTCGGTCGAGGACAGCCACCCCTACCGGCCCACCGCCCTGGAGACGGACTACGCGCAGACCGGCGGCCGCGGGCTGCTGCTGGTCAAGGAGGTCACCGCGGAGGCGGGCGGTACCTGCGACGTGGAGCACACCGCCGGCGGCGGCAAGATCATCTGGGCGGCGCTGCCGTTGAAGACGCAGCTCTGACCGCCCCGTACGCGATCCGCGCGAGGCTCACCAGCCCGCGGACGGACCCGTCAGCTCACGGATCGCCGGACGCGCCGCGTCCAGCACCGTCATGAACCATGCCGAGAACGGCGCCTCGGCATGCCGCTCCGCCAGCTCCGCCGCCGTCACGAACGCCGTCTCGCCGACCTCCTCCGGGTCCGGCTTCAGCGCGTCCTGTGCCATCCCCACGAACAGGTGGTTGAACTCCTGCTCCACCAGGCCCGAGGCCGGGTCCGGGTGGTTGTAGCGGACCGTGCCCGCCTCCGCGAGCAGCGAGGGCGCGATGCCCAGCTCCTCGTACGTACGCCGGGCCGCCGCCGCGAAGGGGGCCTCGCCCGGGTAGGGGTGGCCGCAGCAGGTGTTCGACCAGACGCCGGGGGAGTGGTACTTGCCGAGCGCCCTGCGCTGGAGCAGCAGCCGTCCCTGCTCGTCGAAGAGGAAGACGGAGAACGCGCGGTGCAGCTGCCCGGGGGCCTGGTGGGCCGCCAGCTTCTCCGCGGTGCCGATGGTGGTGCCGTTCTCGTCGACCAGTTCGAGCATGATCGCTTCTGCGGTGCCGTTCGACGAGCTGTGCGTCGCGGTGGCTGGTGTGGTCGGCATACCCATCCTTGTCTGTGGTCCCCGGCCTCGTGCGCCGGACCCCTCGAGTCCGGCCAAGTCTGCCGTACAAAAGCCGCTTGTCCGTACTTCGGGTCCGGGCATGTCCGGCCCGCCGTGCCCGGTGAGCGCGGCGGGCCGGACGGGCCGTCAGACCCCGAAGGCCGCCGGATAGCGGATCATTCCCGGTGGAACCGGAACGGAATCGTCCAGGACCAGCGCCATCATCGCCTCGTCCGGCACCGCGAACCCGGCCCGGATCCCGTACCGGGAAGCGGGTACGCAACCGAAGCGCGCGTAGTACGCGGGATCGCCGAGCACCACCGCCAGCGCTTCTCCGCGCACCCTGGCCGCATCGAGGGCCGCCCGCACCACGGCCTGCCCGGCGCCCTGCCGCTGGTAGGCGGGCGAGGTGGCGACCGGGGCCAGCGCGAGCGCCGGAGCGTCCCCGATCCGGCACCGGGTCAGCAGCGCGTACGCCGCCACGGACCCGTCCGGCGCCTCGGCCGCGTACGACAGCTCCGGCAGCCAGGCCTCGGCGTCGGCGCGCAAGGCGTCCACCAGGTCGGCCTCGTCCCGGGTCGGAAAGGCGGCCGAGTTGACGGCGTGCACGGCCTCCCGGTCCGCCGCCGTCTCCGGCCGGGTGGTCCAGCGGGGGTCGGCCGGTCGCAGCAGGTACGCCGCGTAGCCGTACTCCGCGCCGTACTCACGCCGTACCGCCAGCTCCTCACGGGTGGCCGCGAGCGCCCACTCCATACCGGGAGACGTGCCGGGAGCCGTGAGGCCGGCGCTCTCCACCCGTTCGGCGAGCGGGACGTAGTACGTGTCCCAGTCGCTGTCGGGCTGGAGCAGGACCGAGGAGACCGTGCAGCCCGCGGCGACGGCCGCCGCGGTGGTCTCCGGCCGGGTGCGCAGGGAGCCGTTGCGGTTCCAGAAGTCGCGCGCCCCGGCCGAGGGCGCGTCGGTGGTCCAGACGCACTCGGAGACCATCATCGCGCCGCCCGGCGCGAGCAGCCGCTGCCAGTCGCGTACGGCGGTGGCGAAGCCGATGCAGTAGGCCGACCCCTCGGCCCAGATCAGGTCGAAGGAGCCGGCCGGGAAGCCGGGGCCGGTGAGGTCGCCCATGTCGGCCCGGACCGTACGGATACGGTCGCCCAGGCCGCGGGCGTCGGCCGCCTCACGCAGCTCGTCCAGGAACGGCTGGTGCAGGTCGACCGCGGTCACCTCGGCGCCCGCCTCGGAGGCGAGCAGCAGAGATGCGCGGCCCGGACCGCAGCCCAGGTCCAGGACGCGCGGACGGCCGGGGAGGGGGCCGGCCAGAGCGAGCAGCCGGCGCGTGGTGGCGTCGGAGCCGGGACTCTGGCGGGGGAGACGGTGGTGCAGGGTGAAGAACGCCTCGGTGCGCGAGGCGTCGTCGGTGTGGTCGGTCAACGTGGGAACCCTTGTGTACGAGGGCTCCGGCCTGACCCGAAGGAGAGGTTCTAGCCGGAAACCCGGGAGATGAGGGAAGAACGATTGCTGCGCCGGGAAGGCGCCGTCGCGACCGTCATCAACCTCAGCTCCTCTCGAAAGGTCCCGGTGTGTCCGGGAGTCGTCCACGGTGAGACTCGAACGTCTCAGCGAGCGAGCCTAACACCACCACCGTGACCGGCTCAGTGGCAGAGATGCGCCTCGTGCTCCGCGTGACCGCTCGGTTCCAGCTGGAAGGTGCAGTGCTCCACGTCGAAGTGGTCGCCGAGGCAGCCCTGCAGCTCGTGCAGCACCTTCTCGTGGCCTATCGAGTCGAGCATCTCCTGGCGCACCACCACATGCGCGGAGAGCACCGGCATCCCGGAGGTGATCGTCCAGGCGTGCAGGTCATGGACGCCCAGGACACCGGGCAGCGCCGTGATGTGGGCCCGTACCTCCGCCATGTCCACGCCCTTGGGTGCCGACTCAAGCAGCACGTTCAGCGTCTCCCGCAGCAGCTTCACCGTGCGCGGGACGATCATCAGGCCGATCACCAGCGAGGCGATCGGGTCGGCGGCCTGCCAGTCGGTCGCCATGATGACGGCCGCCGAGACGATCACGGCGACCGAGCCCAGGGTGTCCGCCAGCACCTCCAGATAGGCGCCGCGCACATTGAGGCTCTCTTTCTGTCCGCGCATCAGCAGAGAGAGGGAGACGACGTTGGCGACCAGGCCGACGGTGGCGAACGCGATGGCGAGGCCGCCCTTGGTCTCCGCCGGGGTGATGAACCGGTCGACCGCCTCGAAGATCAGGAAGCCCCCGACACCCAGCAGCAGCAGACAGTTGGCGAGCGCCGCCAGGATCTCGGCGCGGGCGAAGCCGAAGGTGCGGTTCGGCCCGGCCGGCCGGTTGGCGAAGTGGATGGCGAGCAGCGCCATCCCGAGCCCCAGGGCGTCGGTGGCCATATGGGCGGCGTCCGCGATCAGGGCCAGCGAGTCGGAGAGCACCCCGCCGACGATCTCCATGACCATCACGCTCAGCGTGATCCCGAGGGCGACGCGGAGCCTGCCCCGGTACGCGGCGGCCGCCGTGCCGGTGCGAGGCGGCCCGCCGTGCGTGTGCCCGTGATCGTGGCCAGCCCCCATGCGAAACGCCTCCAGCTCCGTGCGACGGTGCCCGGCGAAACCGCCCGACGACGCCAGTGAACTACGGGTGGGGGGTATCGGGCAACACGGGACTGAACACCGTTGTCATCTGCTCTGACCTGCGGAAACGCTACGCAGGTCAGAGCGGTGACGTGATCGTTTACGGACGTCCGCCATGGGTGCCGGTACGCGCCTTCGGGTGGTGCAGGCACCACCCTTCCCACGCCGACTCCACCATCGAGCGGACGTCCCGCCGGGCCGTCCAGCCCAGCTCCCGGACCATTCGCGCGTCCGAGGCGACCGCCTTCGCCGCGTCACCGGGGCGGCGCGGCTCCACCACGGGCTTCACCGTGTGTCCGGTCACCTCGGTGATCACGTCGATCAGCTCCCGTACCGACACGCCCTCGCCCCGGCCCACGTTCAGCGTCAGATCGCCGCCCTCGCGCACCCCGAGCTTCCGCGCCACGGCGAGGTGGGCGTCGGCCAGGTCGGCGACGTGGATGTAGTCACGGACGCACGTGCCGTCGGGCGTGGGGTAGTCGTCGCCGAAGATCCGCGGGGCCTCGCCCCTGGTCAGCCGGTCGAAGACCATCGGGACGATGTTGAAGACCCCGGTGTCCGCCAGCTCGGGCCCGGCCGCGCCCGCCACGTTGAAGTACCGCAGACAGGCGGTCGAGATCCCGTGCGCCCTGCCCGTGGCCCGCACCAGCCACTCGCCGGCGAGCTTCGTCTCGCCGTACGGGTTGATCGGCAGGCAGGGCGTCTCCTCCGTGACGAGGTCCACGTCCGGTACGCCGTAGACGGCCGCCGACGACGAGAAGAGGAAGCGCCGCACCCCCGCAGCGACCACGGCCTCCAGCAGCACCGTCAGCCCGGCGATGTTCTCCCGGTAGTACAGCAGCGGCCTCTCCACCGACTCGCCGACCTGCTTCTTCGCCGCGAGATGCACCACACCGCTCACCGCGTGCTCGGCCAGCACCCGGTCCAGCAGCGTCCGGTCCGAGGCCGAGCCCTCCACCAGCGTGACGGCCTCCGGCAGCCGGTCCACGACGCCCGTCGAGCGGTCGTCGACCACCACGACCCGCTCGCCCGCCGCGACCATGGCCCGCGCCACGTGTGCCCCGATGTAACCCGCTCCACCTGTGATCAGCCATGTCATGACCGTCAGCCTAAGCGTCACACCCGTCCGGCCCGACCGGCGGTTTGTGGGCCGGGGCACCGATCAAGGATGATGATCGCCGAGGGAACCGGCCCGGTCGGAGCCACCCGAACAGCGCGCAAACGGGTGGTGAACTCGGCCTTCCGTTCATCCGATAGCCTCAGCCGACATGCCGCCGGCCCGCCTCGTGGCCGTGCTGCCGAGTGTCGTCCACCGTCAGTGCCAAGGAGTGAGTTCGTCTGTCGACCGCCATCCTCACCGGTACGCCGGTACCCGGGTCGTCGCTCGCGGACGATCTGAGGTCCCTGGGCTTCGACGTGCTCAGCGCCGCCGACGCCGGTGACGCCGCAGCACTCCTCGCCGCCGTCCCGGCCGACCGCCGGGTCGCCCTCGTCGACCCGCGCTTCGTGGGCCACCTCCACGCGCTGCGGCTCGGCCTGACCGACCCGCGCTTCCCCGCCGCCACCGTCCCCGGCGCGCTCACCGCCCAGCCCCAGGCCCGGCCGGCCCTGCTGCGCGCGCTGCACCGCACCACGGCCGCGGTCGGCGCAGGCGCGCCCGTCGTCGCCCCCGACACCGACCCGGCACCCGAGGACCGCACCGTCCCCGGCCGCATCGCCGTCGCGCTGGAGGCCGAGGGCACCGCCGTACAGCGCCCCGCCCTCGGTTCGCTCGTCGCCGCCGTCCCCACCGACCCCGAACAGCAGGCCGCGGCCGAGGCCGCACGTGCGTCGGTCGACGACGAAGCCGTACGGCTGCGCAGCGCGGTCAAGGCCCACGACGGCTTCTTCACCACCTTCTGCATCAGCCCCTACTCCCGCTACATCGCCCGCTGGTGCGCCCGCCGGGGCCTCACGCCGAACCAGGTCACCACCGCCTCGCTGATCACCGCGCTCATCGCGGCGGGCAGCGCGGCCACCGGCACCCGGGGCGGCTACGTCGCCGCCGGGATCCTGCTCCTGGTCTCCTTCGTCCTGGACTGCGCCGACGGGCAGCTCGCCCGCTACTCGCTGCAGTACTCCACGATGGGCGCGTGGCTGGACGCCACGTTCGACCGGGCCAAGGAGTACGCCTACTACGCCGGCCTCGCCATCGGCGCCGCCCGAGGCGGTGACGACGTATGGGTCCTCGCGCTCGGCGCGATGGTCCTCCAGGCCTGCCGCCACGTCGTCGACTTCTCGTTCAACGAGGCCAACCACGACGCGGTCGCCAACACCAGCCCCACCGCCGCCCTCTCCGACAAGCTCGACAGCGTCGGCTGGACGGTCTGGGCGCGCCGGATGATCGTGCTGCCGATCGGCGAGCGGTGGGCCATGATCGCGGTGCTCACCGCGCTCACCACCCCCCGCATCGTCTTCTACGCCCTGCTCGCAGGCTGCGCCCTCGCCGCCTGCTACACCACCGCCGGCCGCCTTCTGCGCTCGCTGACCCGCAAGGCCGGCCGCACCGACCGAGCCGCCCAGGCACTGGCGGACCTCGCCGACTCCGGCCCCCTGGCCCAGGGCGTCGCCGCGGTCGCCCCCGGCCTGCGGGGCGCGTTCACGGCCCCCGCGGTCGCTCTGCTCGGCACCCTCGTGATGGTCGGCGCCGCCCTCTTCCTCCCGTACGGCAGCCCGCTCACCGTCGCCGCCGCGGCCGTGTACGTCCTGCTCTCCGGCCTCGCCGTCGCCCGCCCCCTCAAGGGCGCGCTCGACTGGCTGGTGCCGCCGTTCTTCCGGGCGGCGGAGTACGTCACGATCCTCGTGCTGGCGGCCCGCAGCGACGTCCCGCACGCCGTTCCGGCGGCCTTCGGGCTCGTCTCGGCCGTCGCCTACCACAACTACGACACGGTCTACCGCATCCGCGGAGGCACCGGCGCACCGCCCCAGTGGCTGGTGCGGACGATCGGTGGCCACGAGGGCCGTACCGCGCTGGTGGCCGTTCTCGCCGCCGTACTCACCCACACCTCAGGTTTCACCACGGCTCTCACCGTCCTCGCGGTCGCCGTGGCTCTGGTGGTGCTCGTGGAGTCCATCCGCTTCTGGGTGTCCTCCTCGGCGCCCGCCGTACACGACGAAGGAGAACTCGCATGATCGGCCTCGTACTGGCAGCCGGTGCAGGACGACGTCTGCGCCCCTACACGGACACCCTCCCCAAGGCGCTCGTCCCGGTCGACGGCGACAGGACGGTCCTCGACCTCACGCTCGCCAACTTCGCCGAGGTCGGACTCACCGAGGTCGCGATCGTCGTCGGCTACCGCAAGGAGGCCGTCCACGCCCGCAAGGCCGAGCTGGAGGCCACGTACGGCGTCACCCTCACCCTCATCGACAACGACAAGGCCGAGGAGTGGAACAACGCCTACTCCCTGTGGTGCGCCCGTGACGTCATCAGGCGCGGCGTGATCCTCGCCAACGGCGACACCGTGCACCCGGTCTCCGTCGAGAAGACCCTCCTGGACGCCCGCGGCGAGGGCCGGCGGATCATCCTCGCCCTGGACACCGAGAAGCGCCTCGCCGACGAGGAGATGAAGGTCATCACCGAGGAGGGCGAGGGCGTCCGGCGCATCACGAAGCTGATGGACCCGGCCACCGCGACCGGTGAGTACATCGGCGTCACCCTCATCGAGGCCGAGGCCGCCGAGGAGCTCGCCGACGCGTTGAAGGCCACCTTCGAGCGCGACCCCGACCTCTACTACGAGGACGGCTACCAGGAGCTCGTCAACCGCGGCTTCACCGTCGACGTGGCCCCGATCGGCACCGTCACCTGGGTCGAGATCGACAACCACGACGACCTGAAGAAGGGCCGGGAGATCGCGTGCCAGTACTGACCCGGCTCATTCCGTCCCCGGTCGTCGTCGACATCCGGCGCGGCGCCATGGACGATCTGGCGGGTCTCCTGGCCGATCAGCGGATCTCCTCCTCGGGCAAGCTCGCCATCGCGATCAGCGACGGCTCCGGGCGCGCCCTCAAGGAGCGGCTCGCCCCGGTCCTGCCGGGTGCCGACTGGTACGCCGTCCGCGACGGCACCATCGACTCCGCGGTGAAGCTCGCCGACGAGATCAAGGGCACCCGGTACGACGCGGTGGTCGGCCTCGGCGGCGGCAAGATCATCGATGTGGCGAAGTACGCCGCGGCGCGGGTCGGGCTGCCCCTGGTCGCCGTCGCGACGAACCTCTCGCACGACGGCCTCTGCTCGCCGGTGGCCACGCTGGACAACGACAACGGACGCGGCTCCTACGGCGTGCCCACGCCGATCGCCGTGGTCATCGACCTCGACGTGATCCGTGAGGCGCCCGCCCGGTACGTCCGCTCCGGCATCGGCGACGCCGTCTCGAACATCTCCTGCGTCGCCGACTGGGAGCTGGCCCACGAGGTCAACGGCGAGGAGATCGACGGACTCGCGGCCGCCATGGCCCGCCAGGCCGGCGAGGCCGTGCTGCGCCACCCCGGCGGCGTCGGCGACGACGCCTTCCTCAAGGTGCTGGCCGAGGGGCTGGTCCTGACCGGCATCTCGATGTCGGTCGCGGGCGACTCCCGTCCGGCCTCCGGCGCCTGCCACGAGATCAACCACGCCTTCGACCTGCTGTACCCGCAGCGGGCGGCCAGCCACGGCGAGCAGGTCGGCATCGGCGCCTGCTTCGCCATGCATCTGCGCGGTGCCCGTCAGGACTCCCTCCAGATGGCATCGACCCTGCGCCGCCACGGTCTGCCGGTGCTGCCCGAGGAGATCGGGTTCACCGTCGACGAGTTCATCCGGGCCGTCGACTACGCGCCGCAGACCCGACCGGGACGCTTCACCGTCCTGGAGCACCTCAACCTGTCCACCGACCAGATCAGGGACGCGTACGCCGACTATGCCTCGACCATCAGTAGCTGAACTCCGTCCGGTCGTGCACCCTCCGGGGGTGAAGGACCGGCGCAGCGGCGAGCACTGGGCCGGCCGCCTGTACATGCGTGAGGTCTCCCTGCGGGTCGACCGCTACCTGGTGAACACCAAGGTCACGCCGAACCAGGTCACGTACGTGATGACGCTGGCCGGAGTCCTGGCCGCACCGGCCCTGCTGGTGCCCGGCATACCGGGCGCCCTGCTCGGTGTGCTCATGGTCCAGCTCTATCTGCTCTTCGACTGCGTCGACGGCGAACTGGCCCGCTGGAAGAAGCAGTACTCGCTGAGCGGGGTCTACCTGGACCGGGTCGCCGCCTACCTGTGCGACGCGGCCGTCCTCGTCGGCCTCGGCCTGCGTGCCGCCGACATCTGGGGCGAGGGCCGGATCGACTGGCTCTGGGCCTTCCTCGGCACGCTCGCCGCGCTCGGCGCGATCATGATCAAGGCCGAGACGGACCTGGTCGGCGTCGCCCGCCACCAGGGCGGGCTGCCGCCGGTCAAGGAGGCGGCTTCCGAGCCGCGCTCCTCCGGCATGGCGCTGGCCCGCCGCGTGGCCGGAGCGCTCAAGTTCCACCGGCTGATCCTCGGGATCGAGGCCTCGCTGCTCATCCTGCTCGTCGCGATCCTGGACACCATCGGCGGCGACCTCTTCTACACCCGCCTCGCCACCGCCGTACTGGCCGGCATCGCCCTCCTGCAGACCCTGCTCCACCTCGTCTCCGTCCTGGCGTCCAGCAGGCTGAAGTGACCTCTGCCACGAGACTGGGCGCGGTGATCATCACCATGGGCGACCGCCCCGACGACCTCCGTGCCCTCCTCGGTTCGGTCCTGGCGCAGGACGGCGACCGGATCGAGGTCGTGGTGGTCGGCAACGGCGCGCCGGTCGGGCCCGTGCCGGCCGGGGTGCGGACGGTGGAGCTGCCGGAGAACCTCGGCATCCCCGGCGGCCGCAACGTCGGCATCGCGGCGTTCGGCCCGTCCGGCGCGGACGTGGACGTCCTGCTCTTCCTCGACGACGACGGGCTGCTCCCGAACCGGGACACCGCCGAGCTCTGCCGTCAGGCGTTCGCGGCGGACCCGAGGCTCGGCATCATCACCTTCCGGATCGCCGACCCGGACACCGGCGCCACCCAGCGCCGCCACGTGCCCCGGCTCCGGGCGGCCGACCCGATGCGCTCCTCCCGCGTGACGACCTTCCTCGGCGGCGCCAACGCCGTACGCACCAGAGTCCTCGCCGAGGCGGGCCCGCTGCCGGAGCAGTTCTTCTACGCCCACGAGGAGACCGACCTCGCCTGGCGGGCGCTGGACGCCGGCTGGATGATCGACTACCGCGCGGACCTGGTCCTCCACCACCCCACCACGGCCCCCTCCCGGCACGCCGTCCACCACCGCATGGTGGCCCGCAACCGGGTCTGGCTGGCCCGCCGGAACCTGCCCGCCCCGCTGATCCCCCTCTACCTCGGGGTCTGGCTGCTGCTGACGCTGGTGAGGCGCCCGTCACCACCCGCGCTGAAGGCCTGGTTCGGCGGTTTCCGGGAGGGCTGGACGACGCCCTGCGGGCCGCGCCGCCCGATGAAGTGGCGTACGGTGTGGCGGCTGACGCGGCTGGGGCGACCTCCGGTCATCTGAGAAGCTTTCCTCTGAGAGCATGAGGCGTATTTTCTTTCCGGGACCTGTCCGCCTGAGCCGCGCCCGCGACTGGCTGCGCGTGAAGACGAGAGTTTCAACTTGTGAGTGACACGACCCACGACGGTGGGGTGGCCCTCGGGGCCCCGCCGTCCGCCGACGAGGGCCTCGGCGCGGCCCAGCTGGCCGCCAAGTACGGCCTGACCGTGAGCGGTGCCCGGCCTGGACTGCTGGCCTATCTGCGACAGCTCTGGGGCCGACGCCACTTCATCCTGGCCTTCTCCCGGGCCAAGCTGACCGCGCAGTACAGCCAGGCCAAACTGGGCCAGCTGTGGCAGGTGGTCACCCCTCTCCTGAACGCCGCTGTCTATTACCTGATCTTCGGACTCATCCTGGGGACGAGGGAGGGGATTCCCGACGACGTCTTCGTGCCGTTCCTGGTCACCGGAGTCTTCGTCTTCACCTTCACCCAGAGCTCCGTGATGGCGGGCGTCCGGTCGATCTCCGGCAACCTCGGACTGGTCCGGGCCCTCCACTTCCCCCGGGCCTCGCTCCCCATCTCCTTCTCGCTCCAGCAGCTCCAGCAGCTGCTGTTCTCGATGATCGTGCTGGTCGCGGTCGCCATCATCTTCGGCAGCTACCCCTCGCTGTCCTGGCTCCTGGTGATCCCCGCCCTGATTCTCCAGTTCTTCTTCAACACCGGCCTGGCCCTCGTCATGGCGCGGCTCGGCTCCAAGACGCCCGACCTCGCGCAGCTGATGCCGTTCGTCACCCGGACCTGGATGTACGCCTCGGGCGTGATGTTCTCCATCCCGGTGATGCTCAAGGACAAGCCGGCGTGGATCGCCGACGTGCTCCAGTACAACCCGGCGGCCGTCTACATGGACCTGGTCCGCTTCGCGCTGATCGACGGCTACGGCTCCGAGAACCTGCCGGACCACGTCTGGGCCGTCGGCCTCGGCTGGGCCGTGCTGCTGAGTGTCGTGGGATTCGTGTACTTCTGGAAGGCAGAGGAACGGTACGGCCGTGGCTGAGGACAACAAGCAGGGCCGGATTCCCACGGTCATCGCCGACGATGTCCACATCGTCTACCGGGTCAACGGCACCGGCGGCGGCCGGGGCAGCGCCACCGCGGCGCTGAGCCGCATGATGCGCCGCGGCAAGGGCGAGCCGCGCGGGGTCAGGAAGGTGCACGCCGTACGCGGCGTCTCCTTCACCGCCTACCGCGGCGAGGCCATCGGCCTCATCGGCACCAACGGCTCCGGGAAGTCCACGCTGCTGCGGGCCATCGCCGGCCTGCTGCCGACCGAGTCCGGCCGGGTCTACACCGACGGCCAGCCCTCGCTGCTCGGCGTGAACGCGGCGCTGATGAGCGACCTCACCGGCGAGCGCAACGTGGTGCTGGGCGGCCTGGCCATGGGCATGACCCAGGCCGAGATCCGCTCCCGCTACCAGGAGATCGTGGACTTCTCCGGCATCAACGAGAAGGGCGACTTCATCACCCTGCCGATGCGGACGTACTCCTCCGGCATGTCGGCGCGCCTGCGCTTCTCCATCGCCGCCGCCAAGAACCACGACGTCCTGATGATCGACGAGGCGCTCGCCACCGGCGACCACAAGTTCCGCGTCCGCTCCGAGCAGCGGATCCGAGAGCTCCGCAAGGAGGCGGGCACCGTCTTCCTGGTCAGCCACAACAACAAGTCGATCCGGGACACCTGCGACCGGGCGCTCTGGCTGGAGAAGGGCGAACTCCTGATGGACGGCCCCACCGAGGAAGTCCTCAAGGCGTACGAACGCGAGACGGGCAAGTAGTTTCCCAGCCATCCGTGGCCTCCGCCGGACCGCTTCCGGTGGGGGCCACAGTGGTGTACGGGGTCGGTGCAGGCCACCCGCAGTAGCGCCTGGGGGTGATCTCCTCCCGGCGGATGACGTCAATCCACCGGCGTACGAGCAAGGTTGACGAGCGGTGCGGCGTCCGCGCCCCGGGCGCTCCACCCCCGCGCACCCCTGTGAGCTGTACAACGTAAGCTGTAGCGGTGCTGATTCATGGCAAGTGGGGCGATCCGCCCCCGGCGCTCCGCCCGCTGTGCCGCAGTGCACTCGGAAGAACGAGCGGCGTGTCCGAAAAGGGATGTTTTGGGTCGGCAGTGTAGAACGGGAGATGTGACGGCAATGACGGAAAATCTCCAGCTCCGACGTGGTTCCGCCGTCCCCGCGCCGGGCGGTCCGCAGTGACCTCCACACCCGAGGCGCGCACCGGCGACGCCACGCTCGGCAAGGCCGCGGACGAGAACTTCCCCGTGGCCCCGTTCTTCCTGCCCCGCGCCTGGCGCGACGACCTGATGGCGGTCTACGGCTACGCCAGGCTCGTCGACGACATCGGCGACGGCGACCTCGCCCCCGACGGCGCCGACGCCCGCCACCTGGGCCTGGAGCCGGAGCAGAGCGACGACCGGCTCGCCATGCTCGACGCGCTGGAGACCGACCTGCACCGGGTCTTCGCCACCACCGGCCAGGAGCCGCACCACCCCCTGCTCCGCGCCCTGCGCCCCACCGTGCGGCGCCGCACGCTCACCCCCGAACCCTTCCTCGGCCTGATCGAGGCCAACCGGCAGGACCAGAAGGTCCGCCGCTACGCCACCTACGCGGAGCTCGCCGCCTACTGCGAGCTCTCCGCCAACCCCGTCGGCCGCCTGGTCCTCGCCCTCACCGGCACCACCAGCCCCGAGCGCGTACGCCGCTCCGACGCGGTCTGCACCGCGCTCCAGATCGTCGAGCACCTCCAGGACGTCGCCGAGGACCTCGCGCGCGACCGGATCTATCTGCCCGCAGAGGACATGGACCGCTTCCGGGTCACCGAAGCCGACCTGGCCGTCCCGTCCGCCGGAGCCTCGGTCCGCGCCCTGATCGCGTACGAGGCACAGCGCGCGAGCGAGCTGCTGGAGGACGGCGTCCCCCTGGTGGGGAGCGTCGACGGCAGACTGAAGCTCCTGCTCGCCGGATTCGTCGGCGGCGGCCGCGCCGCCCTCACAGCGGTCTCGGCCGCCGGTTTCGACGTCCTGCCCGGACCACCCAAGCCCACCAAGCCCAGCATGCTGCGCGAAGTCGCAGTCGTCCTGCGAAGAGCGCGTAGAGAGGGGTGAGCTTGACCGTGGAGGGACAGACGACGGACATGTCGCCACCGGTACAGGCCGCATACAGCTACTGCGAGGCCGTCACCGGACAGCAGGCCCGGAACTTCGCCTACGGCATCAGACTGCTGCCGTACGAGAAGCGGCAGGCCATGTCGGCGCTGTACGCCTTCTCCCGCCGCGTCGACGACATCGGCGACGGCGAGCTCGACCCGGCGACCAAGCGGACCCGGCTGGAGAGCACCCGCGAGCTGCTCGACCGGGTCCGGCACGGCAAGGTCGAGGAGGACGACACCGACCCGGTGGCCGTCGCCCTCTCCGACGCCGCCCGCCGCTTCCCGCTCCCGCTGGAAGGGCTCGACGAGCTGATCGACGGCGTCCTGATGGACGTGCGCGGCGCGACCTACGAGACCTGGGACGACCTCAAGACGTACTGCCGCTGCGTCGCCGGTGCCATCGGCCGCCTCAGCCTCGGCGTCTTCGGTACGGAACCGGGTGCACCCGGCGCGGAGCGGGCCTCCGAGTACGCCGACACGCTCGGCCTCGCGCTCCAGCTCACCAACATCCTGCGCGACGTCCGCGAGGACGCCGGCAACGGGCGCACCTACCTCCCCGCCGACGATCTGGCCAAGTTCGGCTGCTCGGCCGGATTCCTGCGGTCCACCCCGCCGCCCGGCTCCGACTTCGCGGGCCTCATCCACTTCGAGGTGCGCCGGGCCCGGGCGCTGTTCGCGGAGGGGTACCGCCTACTGCCGATGCTGGACCGACGCAGCGGAGCCTGCGTCGCCGCCATGGCCGGGATCTACCGCCGTCTCCTCGACCGCATCGAGCGCGACCCGGAGGCCGTGCTGCGCGGCCGGGTCTCGCTGCCCGGCCACGAGAAGGCGTACGTCGCGGTGCGCGGCCTCTCCGGCCTGGACGCCCGCCACATCTCGCGCCTGACCTCCCGGGGGCGGGCCTGATGCGCTCCGGCACGCCCGGCGCCCGGTCAACCCTCCGGTGGCCGTACGCGTCCACCACTGCGACGATTCCTTCCGGGACGACCCGGCGATCGGCGACGGTCCGGCGATCGAAGACGGCCCGGCGAGAGGGGCAGGCATGAGCGACGAGACCCCGCGCCCCGTCGCGGTCATCGTCGGAGGCGGCCTCGCCGGCATCACCGCGGCCCTGCGGCTCGCGGACGCCGGGCTCGACGTCACGCTCCTCGAAGGGCGGCCCCGCCTCGGCGGCCTCGCCTTCTCCTTCCAGCGCGGCGACCTCACCGTCGACAACGGCCAGCACGTCTACCTGCGCTGCTGCACCGGCTACCGCTGGTTCCTCGACCGCATCGACGCCGCCCACCTCGCCCCGCTCCAGGACCGCCTGGACGTCCCCGTCCTGGACGTCGGCCGTGCCGCCGGACCGCGCCTGGGGCGCATCCGCCGCACCGGCCTGCCGGTACCGCTGCACCTCGCCGGCGGCCTCGCGGCCTACCCGCACCTCTCCCTCGCCGAGAAGGCGAACGTCGGCCGCGCCGCCCTCGCGCTCGGCCGCCTCGACCCCGCCGACCCGGCGCTCGACCGCATCGACTTCGCCACCTGGCTCAGGCAGCACGGCCAGTCCGAGCGGACCATCGAGGCCCTCTGGGACCTCGTCGGCGTCGCCACCCTCAACGCCACCGCGCCGAACGCCTCCATGGCACTGGCCGCCAAGGTCTTCAAGACCGGCCTGCTCTCCGAGCCCGGCGCCGCCGACATCGGCTGGGCCACCGTGCCGCTCGGCGAGCTGCACGACACCCTCGCCCGCAAGGCCCTGGACACCGCGGGCGTCCGCACCGAGCTGCGCGCCAAGGTGGGATCCCTGACCCGTACCGAGGACGGCCGCTGGAGTGTCGAGAGCGCCGGGGAGCGGCTCACCGCCGACACCGTCGTCCTCGCCGTACCGCAGCACGAGACCCACGACCTGCTGCCCGCCGGCGCACTGGACGAGCCGGACCTGCTCCTGGACATCGACAACGCGCCCATCCTCAACGTGCACGTCGTCTACGACCGCAAGGTGCTGCGCCGCCCGTTCTTCGCGGCGATCGGCTCGCCGGTCCAGTGGGTCTTCGACCGTACGCACTCCTCGGGGCTCAAGGGCCCCGGCCAGTATCTGGCGGTCTCCCAGTCCGCCGCCCAGGACGAGATCGACCTCCCCGTCGCCGAGCTGCGCGAGCGCTACCTGCCCGAGCTGGAGCGGCTCCTGCCCGCCGCACGCGGCGCGGGCATCCGGGACTTCTTCGTCACCCGCGAGCGCACCGCCACCTTCGCGCCCGCCCCCGGCGTCGGCGCGTTGCGCCCCGGACCCCGTACGCGAGCGCCCGGACTCCACCTCTCTGGCGCCTGGACCGCCACCGGCTGGCCCGCGACGATGGAGGGTGCCGTGCGCAGCGGCTTCCAGGCCGCCGACGCGGCCCTCCACGACCTCGGCCGCCCCCATGGACATCCGCTGCAGGAGGCGGCATGAGCAGTACCACCGGAACAAGAGGAGAGTCAGTGACCCCGGCGAATCCGGCTTCCGACACCGTGGACCAGACCACGGACGTCACCGCGCTTCTGGAGCGCGGACGAGCCCTGTCAGCGCCGGTCCTGCGGGCTGCCGTGGACCGGCTGGCGCCGCCCATGGACACCGTCGCGGCCTACCACTTCGGCTGGATCGACGCCGAGGGACGGCCCTCGGACGGCGACGGCGGCAAGGCCGTGCGCCCCGCGCTCGCCCTGCTGTCGGCCGAAGCGGCGGGCGCACCCGCCGAGGCGGGCGTCCCCGGCGCCGTGGCCGTCGAGCTCGTGCACAACTTCTCACTGCTGCACGACGACCTGATGGACGGCGACGAGCAGCGCCGCCACCGCGACACCGTGTGGAAGGTGCACGGCCCCGCCCAGGCGATCCTGGTCGGCGACGCGCTCTTCGCGCTGGCCTACGACGTCCTGCTGGAGCTCGGCACGGTCGATGCGGGCCGCGCGGCCCGCCGGCTGACCTCGGCCACCCGCAAGCTCATCGACGGGCAGGCCCAGGACATCTCCTACGAGCACCGCGAGCGGGTCACCGTCGAGGAGTGCCTGGAGATGGAGGGCAACAAGACCGGCGCCCTGCTCGCCTGCGCGGTCTCCATCGGCGCGGTGCTCGGCGGCGCCGACGACCGTACCGCCGACACCCTGGAGGCGTACGGCTACCACCTGGGCCTCGCCTTCCAGGCCGTCGACGACCTGCTCGGCATCTGGGGCGACCCGGAGGCCACCGGCAAGCAGACCTGGAGCGACCTGCGCCAGCGCAAGAAGTCCCTCCCGGTCGTCGCCGCGCTCGCCGCCGGGGGACCGGCCTCCGAGCGGCTCGGCGAACTGCTCGCCGCCGACGCCAAGAGCAACGACTTCGACAGCTTCTCCGAAGAGGAGTTCGCCGCCCGAGCGGCGCTCATCGAGGAGGCGGGCGGCCGCGAGTGGACCGCGCAGGAGGCCCGCAGGCAGCACACGGTCGCCATCGAGGCGCTGCACGGTGTCGACATGCCGCACCAGGTACGGGCGCAGCTCACCGCGCTCGCCGACTTCGTGGTGGTGCGGAAACGGTGATCAGCACCCGTGGTGGTGCGGAAACGGTGATCAGCACCCGTATATGACTCGCAGTCGCCGGCCGGCGCCCTGACCAGGGCGCCGGCCGACGGAGACCCCAGCACAGCAGAGAAACCACTGCACGTAAGGGGAAGCTCATGACAGCGAGGACCGACGGATCGACCGGGGCCGCGAACCTTTCCGCGTCTCCGGCAGCACATCCGGCCGACACGACCACCGCCGCGGACGACGTGCTCGCCGCAGCGCGGCAGGCCGCGGAACGCTCCGTGGCCCACCTCCTCGGACGGCAGGACGAGCAGGGCTGGTGGAAGGGCGACCTGGCCACCAACGTCACGATGGACGCCGAGGACCTGCTCCTGCGCCAGTTCCTCGGGATCCAGGACCCGGAGACCACCCGGGCGGCCGCCCTCTTCATCCGCGGCGAACAGCTCGGCGACGGCACCTGGAACACCTTCTACGAGGGGCCGAGCGACCTCTCCACCACCATCGAGGCCTACGTGGCCCTGCGGCTGGCCGGTGACCGCCCCGAAGAGCCGCACATGGCCCGCGCCTCCTCCTGGATCAGGGAGCAGGGCGGCATCGCGGCCGCGCGCGTCTTCACCCGGATCTGGCTGGCCCTGTTCGGCTGGTGGAAGTGGGACGACCTGCCCGAAGTGCCGCCCGAGCTGATGTTCTTGCCCAAGTGGGTTCCGCTCAACATCTACGACTTCGGCTGCTGGGCCCGACAGACCATCGTCCCCCTGACCATCGTCTCCGCCAAGCGCCCGGTGCGGCCCGCGCCCTTCGCCCTGGACGAGCTGCACACCGACCCCGCCGAGCCCAATCCGGCCAGGAAGCTTGCCCCGGCGGCCAGTTGGGACGGCCTCTTCCAGCGCCTGGACAAGGGACTGCACCTCTACCACAAGGTCGCCCCGCGCCCGCTGCGCCGGATCGCGATGAACGTGGCCGCCCGGTGGATCGTCGAGCGCCAGGAGAACGACGGCTGCTGGGGCGGCATCCAGCCCCCGGCCGTCTACTCGATCATCGCCCTGCACCTGCTCGGCTACGACCTAGACCACCCCGTGATGAAGGCAGGCCTGGCCTCGCTGGACCGGTTCGCCGTCCACCGCGAGGACGGCGCCCGGATGGTCGAGGCCTGCCAGTCGCCTGTCTGGGACACCTGCCTGGCCACCATCGCCCTGGTCGACGGCGGACTCAGACCCGACCACCCGGCGCTGGTGAAAGCCGCCGACTGGATGCTGGCCGAGGAGATCACCCGGCCCGGCGACTGGTCCGTACGCAAACCCGGACTGGCGCCCGGAGGCTGGGCGTTCGAGTTCCACAACGACAACTACCCGGACATCGACGACACCGCCGAAGTCGTCCTGGCGCTGCGCCGGGTGCGCCACCCCGACCCTGCCCGGCTGGAAGCCGCCATCGAGCGCGGGGTGCGCTGGAACCTCGGGATGCAGTCGCGCAACGGGGCCTGGGGCGCGTTCGACGCCGACAACACCAGCCCCCTCCCCAACCGCCTGCCGTTCTGCGACTTCGGCAAGGTCATCGACCCGCCCTCGGCCGATGTCACCGGCCATGTGGTGGAGATGCTCGCCGTGGAAGGGCTCGGCGGCCATCCCCGTACGCGACGCGGCATCGAGTGGCTGCTCGCCGAACAGGAGGAGTGCGGCGCCTGGTTCGGTCGCTGGGGCGTCAACTACGTCTACGGGACCGGGTCGGTGGTGCCCGCGCTGGTCGCCGCCGGGCTGCCCGCCGCACACCCTTCGATCCGCGGGGCGGTGACCTGGCTGGAGTCCGTGCAGAACGACGACGGCGGCTGGGGCGAGGACCTGCGCTCGTACACGGAGGAGAAGTGGATCGGGCACGGTGCGTCCACCGCCTCGCAGACCGCCTGGGCGCTCATGGCCCTGCTCGCCGCGGGCCGTCGCGGCAGCCTGGCCGTGGCGCGCGGGGTCACCTGGCTGGCCGAGGCACAGCAGGCGGACGGCTCCTGGGACGAGCCGTATTTCACCGGCACCGGCTTCCCCTGGGACTTCTCCATCAACTACCACCTCTACCGCCAGGTCTTCCCTCTGACGGCCCTCGGGCGGTACGTGTACGGCGACCCGTTCGCCGACCGTACGGGCGTGGCCAAGGGCGCCTGATGGCCGGCGCACCGGGGCCCACGGCCTCCCAGCCGCCGCTGCTGGTCGCCTGCGCGCTGGGCATCGAGCAGCTGGCCCTGCGCAGCGGCAAGCGGGCAGGCGGCCCGGTACGGGTCCTGCGGACCGGCATGGGCCCCCGGGCGGCGGAGGCGGCCGTGGCGGGCGCCCTCGCCCCCGGTGGCGTACCGGACGCCGCCGTCATCGCCTCCGGCTTCTGCGCCGGCCTCGCCCCCGGCATGCACCCCGGCGACCTCGTCGTCGCCGAGGAGACCCGTGACGCGGACGGCGCCACCCCCTGCGCCGGCACCGGACTGCTGGTCGCCGCCCTGGCCCGGGCCGCGCCCGGCTCGGCCGTGCACACCGGCCCGCTCACCGGCTCGGACCACGTCGTACGCGGACCGGAGCGGGCCGCGCTGCGGGCCACCGGGGCCATCGCGGTGGACATGGAGTCCGCCGCGACACTGCGTACCGCCCTGTGCCACGGACCGCGCCCGGTTGCGGCCGTCCGGGTGGTCGTGGACGCTCCAGAGCATGAGCTCGTCCGTATCGGCACGGTTCGCGGTGGAATATCGGCCTTCCGTGTTCTCCGTGCCGTCCTTCCGGCTTTCTACGAATGGCACCGATCCTTACTGCTCCCCAGGAGGTGAGCCAGATGGCCATGCCGCTCCGCCAGTCCATCAAGGTCGCGACGTATCTCTTCGAACAGAAGCTCCGCAAGCGTGAGAAGTTCCCGCTGATCGTCGAGCTGGAGCCGTTGTTCGCCTGCAACCTCGCCTGCGAGGGGTGCGGGAAGATCCAGCACCCGGCCGGTGTCCTGAAGCAGCGCATGCCGGTCGCCCAGGCGGTGGGCGCGGTGCTCGAGTCCGGTGCCCCCATGGTCTCCATCGCCGGCGGCGAGCCGCTGATGCATCCGCAGATCGACGAGATCGTGCGCCAGCTCGTCGCGAAGAAGAAGTACGTCTTCCTCTGCACCAACGCGATGCTCATGCGCAAGAAGCTCGACAAATTCACCCCGTCGCCCTACTTCGCCTTCGCCGTGCACATCGACGGGTTGCGGGACCGGCATGACGAGTCGGTCGCCAAGGAAGGCGTCTTCGACGAGGCCGTCGCCGCGATGAAGGAGGCCAAGGCGCGCGGTTTCCGCGTCACCACCAACTCCACCTTCTTCAACACCGACACCCCGCAGACCATCATCGAGGTCCTCAACTACCTCAACGACGACCTGAAGGTCGACGAGATGATGATCTCGCCCGCCTACGCCTACGAGAAGGCGCCCGACCAGGAGCACTTCCTCGGCGTCGAGCAGACCCGCGAACTCTTCAAGAAGGCCTTCGCCGGCGGCAACCGGGCCCGCTGGCGGCTCAACCACTCGCCGCTCTTCCTGGACTTCCTGGAAGGCAAGGCCGACTTCCCGTGCACCGCGTGGGCGATCCCCAACTACTCGCTCTTCGGCTGGCAGCGCCCCTGCTACCTGATGAGCGACGGCTACGTACCGACGTACCGTCAGCTCATCGAGGAGACCGACTGGGAGAAGTACGGCCGGGGCAAGGACCCGCGCTGCGCCAACTGCATGGCGCACTGCGGCTACGAACCCACCGCCGTCCTCGCGACGATGGGCTCGCTCAAGGAGTCGCTGCGCGCGGCCCGGGAGAGCGTCGGCGGGAACCGGTGACGTCGTGACGGTGAGGGGGCCGGCCGCACCCGGCCCCCTCGGGAAACGCAGCCAAGGAGACGAACGGGCGATGACGGACGGCGGGCCGCAGGGCTTCGACCTGGAACGGCTCCTCGCGGAGCGCGGCCACGAGCGGTACGAACTGCACGCGCGCCACCTCAACCACCAGCTGCCGCGCATGCTGCACACCATCGGCTTCGACAAGGTCTACGAGCGGGCCGAGGGCGCGTACTTCTGGGACGCCGAGGGCAACGACTACCTGGACATGCTCGCCGGGTTCGGTGTGATGGGCATCGGCCGGCACCACCCGGTCGTCCGCCAGGCCCTGCACGACGTGCTCGACGCCCAGCTCGCCGACCTCACCCGCTTCGACTGCCAGCCGCTGCCCGGCCTGCTCGCCGAGAAACTGCTCGGCCACAGCCCGCACCTGGACCGGGTCTTCTTCGGCAACAGCGGTACGGAAGCGGTCGAGACGGCACTGAAGTTCGCCCGGTACGCCACCGGGAAGCCCCGCGTCCTCTACTGCACCCACGCCTTCCACGGGCTGACCACCGGTTCTCTCTCGGTCAACGGCGAGAGCGGCTTCCGAGACGGCTTCGCCCCGTTGCTGCCCGACACCCCGATCGCGCTCGGCGACCTGGACGCGCTGCGCCGGGAGCTGAAGCGCGGCGATGTGGCGGCCCTGGTCGTCGAGCCGGTCCAGGGCAAGGGCGTGCACGCCGCGCCGCCCGGCTTCCTCCGCGAGGCGCAGGAGCTGCTGCACCGGCACAAGGCGCTCCTGATCGCCGACGAGGTGCAGACAGGGCTCGGCCGCACCGGCGACTTCTACGCGTACCAGCACGAGGACGGGGTGGAGCCCGATCTCGTCTGCGTCGCCAAGGCGCTCTCCGGCGGCTATGTGCCGGTCGGTGCGACGCTCGGCAAGGAGTGGATCTTCCGCAAGGTCTACTCCTCGATGGACCGGGTCCTCGTCCACTCCGCCAGCTTCGGCTCCAACGCCCAGGCGATGGCGGCGGGGCTCGCGGTGCTCACGGTGATGGAGGACGAGGAGATCGTCGCGGGCGCCCGGCGCACCGGTGATCTGCTGCGGGAGCGCCTCTCCGCCCTGGTGGACCGTTACGAGCTGCTGCACGAGGTACGCGGGCGCGGGCTCATGATCGGCATCGAGTTCGGGCGGCCGTCCTCGCTGAAGCTCCGCAGCCGCTGGACCATGCTCCAGGCGGCCCGCAAGGGGCTCTTCGCCCAGATGGTCGTGGTGCCGCTGCTCCAGAAGCACCGCATCCTCACCCAGGTCTCCGGTGACCACCTGGAAGTGATCAAGCTGATCCCGCCACTGATCATCGGAGAGGCGGAGGTGGACCGTTTCGTGGCGGCGTTCACCGAGGTCATGGACGACGCGCACAGCGGCGGCGGTCTGCTGTGGGACTTCGGCCGGACGCTGGTCAAGCAGGCGGTGGCCAACCGCTGATCTTTTGCCTCCTGGGCAAGTTATTTGCCCCGGAGGAAAGTTCCTGGCCCAATGGACACATGAACCCTCCGGACGAAGGGGCGGCCGACGAGCTCCCCGCCGTCGCTCCCCGCCTGCGCGACCTGCGCCGAGGCCGTGGCCTCACCCTGGAGACCGCCGCCCAGCGGGCCGGACTCTCCCCGGCCCACCTCTCCCGGCTGGAGACCGGCCGCCGGCAGCCCTCGCTGCCCATGCTGCTCGGCCTCGCCCGCATCTACGGTACGACGGTCTCCGAGCTGCTCGGCGAGAAGCCGCCCGAACGCGAGGCGGTCGTCCGCGGCGGCGCGTTCGAGGGGGCCGAGGCCGACGGCTGGATGTACCGCCGGGCCGGCGGCTCGGGCCGCGCCATGCAGGCGCTGCGGGTCCGTGTCCCGTACGGCGCCCAGGGCGATCTGGTGCGGGTGCATCCCGGGGAGGAGTGGCTGTACGTCCTCGGCGGGCGGCTGCGGGTCGCGCTCGGGGAGACCGTGCACGATCTGGACCCGGGCGACAGCGCCCACTTCGACTCGCTCACCCCGCACCGGATCGCGGCCTTGGACCGGGGCGGGGCGGAGCTGCTCTTCGTCCACTCCCTGCTCCAGAGCCCCGCGGCCGAGCTCTGCCTCGGCAGCGCGCTCCACCCGCGATGACCCCGGCGCCCTGCTCACCGCCGCGCCCTTCCGTACCACCGGAGCCTTCGTACCCACCGGCCGCGAGGCCGGCAGAGAGGACCGTCATGTCCGATTCCGAGCACTACGACCCGCTGACCCCGAGGCGCCCGAAGGTCACCAAGGACACGCAGGAGCGTCGGATGCCGCGCGGCCTGGTGATCCGGCTCTTCGCCTACCTGGTGGTCGGCCACGTGATCGCGGCCTTCCTCTACCTGCTCTTCGTGGTGGCGGGCGCCGAATAACTGCTCAGCCCCGGTCGAGCAGGCGCTCGCGGAGTCGCTCCCGGGTCTCCGGGGAGACCTTCAGGCCCTCCGCCAGATAGCGGTCCGTCGTGCCCCAGGTCTCGTCGATGGCCGTGAACGCCGCTTCGAGGTAGGAGGCCTGCGCGCCGAAGAGCGGATTGAGCAGCTCCATCACCTCGGGGGACATCCCGGTCTCGGACATGTCCGTTCGCTTCACCTTGTACCGGCGGTGCGGGTCGTTGGACTTGAGGTAGTCCGCCTCGATCGCCTCGCGCTCGACGCCCACCGCGAGCAGCGAGACCGCGATCGACAGGCCCGCCCGGTCCTTGCCGGCCGCGCAGTGCATCAGGGCCGGCACGCTGTCCTCCGCCAGCGCGTGCAGGACGCGGCTGTGCTCGGCGGTGCGGTCGACGATGGTCGAGCGGTACATGGTGATCATGCGCTCGCTGCCCTTGCCGTCGGCCAGGATCGACCGCAGCTGCTCGATGTTCCCGTCCCGCACCAGCCGCCAGAACTCGGCGCCGTCGGCCGGGTCGGAGAGCGGAATGCTGACATTGCGGACACCGGCCAGCTCGATGTCGTACCCGTCGAGCTGATGGTCGGCGGAGTTGCGGAAGTCGAAGACGGTGTGCAGCCCGAGCCCGCCGAGGAAGAGCGCGTCCTCGGCGGTGGCGTGCGCCAGGTGGCCGCTGCGGTAGAGCCGGCCGAAGGCGGTGTGCCGCCCGTCCGTGGTGGGAAGCCCGCCCACGTCACGGAAGTTGCGGACTCCGGTCAGTGCGGTCTCGGTCGGCGGGACCTGCGGCACCTGCTGCGTCACGGTGGCTCCTGGAATCTCTGGCGTCGGCGCGGCTCTCCGGCGAGGGCGCTCCTGTGACGATACGACATCGGTTCACCAGGCAACCATCGGCTGGCTGACGGTGCGTCAGGGGTCCCGCCGGGGGCATGTCCGTATTGGTGCATTTCGCAGAACATGCCCCGCTAATGGGGGAGATGGGAATCCGCGGGTGAGCGGGATCATATCCGTGACGGACGGTGGCGGTGGCTCCGAGGCGTTTTCCCGGTATCCGCAAGGAAAGCCAAGATCCGTAATCCACGGAGTGTGACGGGAAATCCGGATCGAAATTGAATCGATGATTCCGGGGCGGAACCGACGGCTTGTTCCTGTCGTCCCGACTCGTTTACGGTCACCGTCAATCCGGACGGACCGCCTAATCCTGCCGCCGCCCGGAATTCGCACCCACCCACTCACGTGTGGCAGGAGCGGGGGAACCAGGTAAGCCGCCGGCCCGGAGCGATCCGGACCGGCTCGGGGTGAAGTCGCCATCCGGCGGCCGGGCATCTCCAGCCCGAACCCGACAGCTCACCTCGCAGGCGCCGGAGAGGAACTTCCCCATGCCCGCAAAGGGTAAGCACCGCCGTCCCAAGTCCGGCCCGATCCACCGCGGCGTCCTCGCCGCGGGCACCGGCGGCGCCGTACTCGCCCTCCCGCTGTTCGGCGCCACCGGCGCCCACGCCGCGGAGAAGGCGGCCCCCGCCGTCAAGCCCGCCGCCGCCTCGGTCGCCGCCCAGGCCGCTCCGCAGGCCGCGCCCGCCACGGCGAAGACCACCGCGAAGACGTACGCCGTCGTCTCCGGCGACTACCTCGCCAAGATCGCCTCCGAGCACCAGGTCAAGGGCGGCTGGCAGAAGCTGTACCAGGACAACCGCTCGACCGTCGGTGAGAACCCGAGCCTGATCTTCCCGGGCATGAAGCTGACCCTCGGCGCCAAGGCCACCGGCTCCGCCGCGCCTTCGGAGGCCAAGAAGTCCGCTCCGGCCCCCAAGGCCGCCGCGCCGAAGAAGGCCGCCCCGAAGAAGGCCGCGCCGGCCCCGAAGGCGGACACCATCTCGGCCGACGAGTCCGACGCCGCCGCCGAGTCCGGTGCCGCCACGCAGACCGGCTCCTCCGAGGCCACCGGCTCCGGCTGGACCGCGCCGCTCGACAACGCCAACGTCACCACCCAGTACCGCGCTTCCGGCGCCAGCTGGTCCAGCGGCTACCACACCGGCTCGGACTTCCAGGCCTCCTCCGGCACCCCCGTCAAGGCCATCGGCCCGGGCACCGTGGTCTCGGCCGGCTGGAGCGGTTCGTACGGCAACGAGGTCGTCATCCAGCACGAGGACGGCATGTACTCCCAGTACGCCCACCAGTCCTCGCTGAGCGTCTCCGCCGGCCAGACCGTCACCGGCGGCCAGCAGATCGGCCTCTCCGGCTCCACCGGAAACTCCACCGGCCCGCACCTCCACTTCGAGGTCCGCACCGGCCCCGGCTACGGCTCCGACGTCGACCCGGTCGCCTACCTGCGGCAGCACGGCGTCTCCCTCTGACCCGAGGGCGAGAAGAAGTGAACGAGGGGCGGTGCGCGGCGGCGCACCGCCCCTCCACTTATTCCGGCTTTACCCAAATCTGACCAGGTGGTCTATGTCACCACCCGTCAACCCCTTATTACGGTCGCGTAGGTCACATTGAACGGTGCAGGATATGGGCTTGTGGCAGACGATTCGAGAACCCAGCAGCAGAACATCATCGGGTCGTACGCGGCGATCGGGGATAGTTTCACCGAGGGCGTCG
Organism: Streptomyces sp. NPDC101178; assembly: GCF_044767965.1. Taxonomy (NCBI): domain Bacteria; kingdom Bacillati; phylum Actinomycetota; class Actinomycetes; order Kitasatosporales; family Streptomycetaceae; genus Streptomyces; species Streptomyces sp. NPDC101178. The sequence continues at coordinate 565,701 of NZ_JBIWOZ010000004.1, read as the reverse complement.
GCGACCCTGGACCCGACGGCACCTTCGTCGGCTGGGCGGACCGGTTCGCGGTGCTCCTCGCCGACCGGCTCCCGGCCCCCGACGCGGCGACGAACCCGGACGACGAGACCCGGCACGGCAATTTCCGTTACGCCAATCTCGCCGTGCGCGGACGCCTCCTCGACCAGATCGTCGCGGAGCAGATCCCCCGCGCCAAGGAACTCGCCCCCGACCTGGTCAGCTTCTGCGCGGGCGGCAACGACATCATCCGGCCCGGCGCCGACCCCGACGACCTGGCCGAGCGGTTCGAGCGGGCCGTCGCCGACCTGACCGGGGCCGTCGGCACCGTCATGGTCACCACCGGGTTCGACACCCGTGGCGTTCCGGTGCTGCGCCACATGCGCGGCAAGATCGCCACGTACAACGTGCATCTGAGGGCCATCGCCGACCGCTACCGGTGCCCCGTGCTCGACCTGTGGTCGCTGCGCTCGGTCCAGGACCGGCGTGCGTGGGACGCCGACCGGCTCCACCTGTCGCCAGAGGGCCACACCCGGGTCGCGCTCCGCGCCGCCCAGGTCCTCGGCCACGACGTGCCGGCCGACCCGGACCAGCCGTGGCCGCCGCAGGCCCAGCGCACGCCCTTCGACGCGCGGCGCGACAACGTCCAGTGGGCGCGGGAGTACCTGGTGCCGTGGATCGGCCGGCGGCTGCGCGGCGAGTCGTCCGGCGACCACGTCGCGGCGAAGCGGCCGGACCTGCTGCCGCTGTAGGGGTCAGGGGCCGAGCAGCGGGAGCGTACGCCGGGACGGGCCCGGCACCACCGGCCCGCCCGGCGCCGGGCCCGCGCCGAACCCGGCGGGTATCCGCTCCAGCACACCGCCCGCGAACACGTCGTACAGCGGCAGCGTCTCCAGGTGCACATAACCGATGTGGCAGTCGCACACGGCGAGCGGACAGGCCCGCGGGCCCAGCGCCGCGCGGTAGCTGCCGTCGTAGAGGTTGCCCAGCTCCGCCTTGACGAAGTGGCAGCGCCGCACCGTGCCCTCGCCGTCCACCGAGATCACCGACTCGCCGGTCCGGCAGGGCAGCCCGGCCGAGCGGTGCGGATGGCGGCTGTACGGGAAGAGCGGGTCCAGCTCCGTCCACCGCTCCGCCTCCTCGTCGGTGTACGTCTGCCCCTCGGCCGCGTTCACCCAGAGGTACACCTCGGCGGGCAGCGCCGCCCGCAGCCGTCGCGCCTCGTCCAGGTGGGCCTCGAACCCGACCACGCCGACGCTGTGGCGGATGCCTCGCTCGGTCAGCTCCCGGCACTTCCCGAGGAACCGCTCGTACGGTGTCTGGCCCGGGTGGTACGTGCACCAGAGCGCGATCCGCTCCGGGTCCGCGTCCGCCAGCCACGCCGTGCGGCCGCTGAGGTTCGTCTGGATGGCGACCCGGCCGATGTGCGGGAGGTGCGACAGCTCGGTCAGCGCCCGCCGGTACCAGGAGCGCACCAGGCCCTCGCCCCACGGCGTGAACAGTACGGAGAGCCGGTCACCGGTCTGCGCGGAGGCCCACGCGGTGAACCGCTCCAGCGCCTCCCGGTCGGACGTCAACCGGTCCTTGCTGTCCCGCCGCTTGGCGAACGGGCAGTACGGACAGTCGTAGTCGCACGAGGCCAGCGGGCCCCGGTAGAGGATCGTCAGGTCCACGGCCCGCTCACTTCCGCTCGTACGCGGCCATCGCCGCCCGCACCCCGGGCGAGAACAGCGCGGGCCCCAGCGCGTCCGAGTGCGCCAGGCCCCGCGGCGAGAGCCGCAGCAGACCCTCCGGCGCATGAGGGTCGAGCCAGCCCCGGGCCGCGAACCGCTCCAGCTCCGCGCGGAAGTCTTCGCGCGGGTCGGTGCCGAAGCGGGTGCGGTAGTCGGACACGGGCAGCCCCGCCGCCTGGAGCAGCGACTGGAGCAGGTGGCGCCTGCGGGCCTCGGCCTCGTCGACGTACCTGCCGACCTCGGCACGCGAGAAGTCCCCGGTGGCGGTGAAGGAGTCGATGATGGACCGGATCTCCCGCATGTCGACCGCGTAGTCGAAGGAGTAGTGCAGGGCCGCCGTGTAGGAACGGGCTCCGCAGCCGAGCCCGATCATGCCGTCGCTCTGGCATGCATAGTCCTCGGGACCCTCCTGGGGTGCGTCGGCGCGGCGGAACATCCGCATCGACACCTGCTCGTAGCCGTGCGCCAGCAGATGGTCCCGGCCCACCGCGTACAGCCGCAGCCGCTGTTCGTCCCAGGCGGCCTGCTCCAGGGCCTCCGCCTCGGGTCCGGCGGCCGCGCCGAGCCGGTGCAGGCCGGTCAGCGGGCGGACATACAGCGGGTAGAGGTACAGCTCCTCCGGCCGCCAGGCCAGCGCGGCGTCCAGCGAGGTGAGCCAGCTGCGCTCGGTCTGGCCGTCGATGCCGTAGATCAGGTCGATGTTCAGTACCGGTATCCGTACGTCCCTCACGCGGCCGAGCGCCGCCTCCACCTCCGCCCGGCGCTGCGGGCGGACGGCGGCCCGCGCCTCCTCGTCCACGAAGCTCTGCACGCCGATGCTGACCCGGGTCGTGCCCCGGTCGGCCAGCACCGCGAGCCGGTCGGCCGTCGCCGTGGAGGGGGACGTCTCCACCGACAGCGGCACCGCGCGCAGGTCGGCGCCCATCCGCTTCTCCGCGATGTCGCAGAGCCGCTCCAGCTCGTCCGCCGTCAGGAAGGTCGGCGTCCCGCCGCCGAAGGCCGCCGCCGCGAACCGCACCGGCTCGTCGTCGCCGAGCGCGTCCCGTACGGCCACGGCCTGCCGGTCCAGCGCGTCGAGGTAGCGGGTGGTCAGCTCCTCGGGCGCGCCGATCCGGGTGAAGAGGTTGCAGAAGCCGCAGCGGACCTCGCAGAACGGTATGTGGAGGTAGAGCGAGAGGGCGTTCTTCGGCTCCGCAGCCCACAGCTCGCGCAGCGCGGGCCGCTCCGGCAGGGGGCGGTAGGCCGTCTTGTGCGGATAGGCGTAGACGTAACTCTCGTACGGCCTGACGGCGGGCGTGCCGGTCGCCGTGGCGGTGCTGGTGGTCATCAGGAGGCCCCCGGATCGAACGGTGCGGGCGGTTCGAGGAAGAAGTGCGCGTACGGCACGGTCCAGACGGCTTCGTGGCCGAGCCGGTGGCCGGTGTAGCCGTCGTCGCCGTACGTCGTGCCGTGGTCGGAGCAGACGATGGCGAAGCACCGGCGGCGGCTGCTCGCGGCGGCGAAGAGCCGGCCGATGTGCCGGTCGACGTACTCCAGGGCGGCCGCGTGCGTGGCCCTGGAGTCGCCCGCCTCGCGGGTCGCGCCCGGTGTGTGGAACCAGTTCGGCTGGTGGAGCGCGGACACGTTGACGAAGAGGAAGAGCCGCTGATCGTGGGGGAGTTCGGCCACCACCTTCTCGGCCCGGGTCACCTGTTCCTCGAACGAGGTCGGTGAGGCGACACCGAACTCCGGCTCCCAGTGGCTCTCCTGGAACATGCCCGGCAGCACCGATCCCAGCGGCCCCCGCCGGTTGAAGAAGCCGACCCCGCCGACGCACACCGTGCGGTAGCCCTCGGCGGCCAGACCCGACACCAGGTCCGGGGTGTCGAAGACGAACGTGCCGTCCGCCGTCGTCTCACTGCCCGCGAACCGCGCCGCGAACAGCCGTGGATGCGGGCCGGGCGTGGCGGGCGTCGGCAGGAAACCGGCGAACATCGCCTGGTGCGAGGCGTAGGTGAAGCTGCCGGGCGCGTGCCGCTTCTCCCATCCGCCGCCTGGCAGACGGGCGGCCAGATTCGGGATGCGTCCGGCGGCGGCCAGCTCGACGGCGACATCGTGGCGCAGCGTGTCCAAGGTGACCATCAGGAGGTCGTGGCTGCCGACGACTTCGGCCATATCGGGTCGCTGAGGGTCAGAGAGCGGTGGTGGCACGGTGGTTCCTCGTTCGGTCCAGTACGGCGGCGACCTGCGCCGCATAGGTGTCCAGCCCTTCGGCGCCGCTGCCGGGCAGACCGGTCAGGCCGGGCAGCAGATCGCCGAAGGCGTTGACCTCGCCGACGGCGAACCGCCGCCAGCCGGCCGCGGGCAGCAGGTCGACGCCCACGCACAGCGTGCCGGGGAAGCAGGCGGCGGCCCGCTCGCACATGGACAGGGCCTCGCGCCAGCAGCCGCCGACCGCCGACACGGCGGCCCGGACCTCGCCGAGATCGCCGCGGGCGCCACCGAGGTGGAGGTTGGTCATGGGGGAGAGGCTGGTGCGGACGACGGCGTGGGTCGCCCGGCCGCCGACCACCACGATCCGCAGGTCGGCGACCCGGCCGCGCTGGGACGCCTTCGGCAGCCAGCGCTCGATGTGCAGCCCGTCCGGAGCGAGCGCGTCCACGAGCGCGCCGACCTCCCGCTCCGTGGTGTACCGGCGGACCCGGAGCGAGTTGAACAGCCGCCCCTCACCGTCCCGTTCCACCGACGTGCTCGCCCGGACCCGGCCCGGGCCCGCGGTCTCCACCGCCAGCACCCCGGAGGCGGAGGAGCCGTGCGCGAGCTTCACGAAGGCCCGGGGCATCCGGTGCTCGCGCATGAGCGCCCGTACGTCGGACCAGCCCCGCACCTCCGCCGCCTGCGGCCCGGACGTGGGCGACGCCGGCACGGGGACGCTTGCCGCCTCCAGGCGGGCGTGGCAGAGCCGCTTGTCGAAGAGCGCGGCGAGGTCACCAGGGGAGGCGAGGGCGTCCGCTCCGGCGACCGAGGCGGCCCGCGCCACCTCGTCCACCGCGGTCAGGAACGCGGCGTACCACCGGGCGGAGCCTTCCACCCGGGTCGGATCGTCGACCCCGCGCAGCAGCCGCTCCACCTCCGGGTCCTCGCCCGGCGAGTCGATCCGTACGGTCTCACCGGGCGCGAACGCCGCCTCGCCGCCCAGCACCTGGAGCCAGGGCACCACCCGGGCCGGAGGCAGCCCGGCGGCCCGCACGGCCTCCCGGAAGAAGGCGACCCGGCGGTTCCCCGGATTGCCCACGACCGCGAAGCGCGGGACCGCCGTACTCCCGGGGCTATTCGCTGACGGCGACATAGCGCTCCGGTTCCTCGTCGTCGTCCATGTCCTCGTCCGCGTAGTCGTCCTCCGCCTCACCGGCCTGCACCACGGCCGGAGCGCACGCGGCCCTGATCCGGTCGAGCACCGGGTCGGTGAGGTAGTGGTGGCGCAGGTCGAGCGTGGTGAGGTGGTTCAAGGGCTGCCCGTTCAGCAGGGCCTCTCCGCCGGTGTCGCTGAGGGTGCCCATGGAGAGCGCGAGGCTCTCCAGCTGGGCGACGACGGGCGCGGACGCCACGGCCGCCGCGATCTCGTCCTGGAGTTCGCTGTTCTGGAGGCCCAGGTGGCGCAGCCGGGGGAAGGTGGCGCCGGACAGGACCGGCCGGACGTCGTCGACCGTGGCGTCGGCTCCGTACCACGAGCTGCCGAACCAGAGGTCCAGCCGCTCCAGCGCGGGCAGTTCGCTCGCGGCGACCGCCCGCACCAGATCGCCGGGCAGCCCGCCGGACTCGAAGCGCAGCGACTTCAGCGCCGCATGCCGGACCGGCCGCATACCCAGCCCCTCCTGGCCGCAGCCGCGTACGGTGAACTCCTCCAGCAGCGGAAACGCTTCGAGCACCGGCGTGATGTCGCACATGCGCAGCCACGACACCTCGCACTCCTCGCCCACCACATCGGCGAGGAAGAGCCCGCGCAGGGCCGGGAAGCGGTCCGCGTCGGCGACTATGAGGTCCCGTACCGGCTCGAACGGGGTGTACTCCTCAGGCCACCACGGGCCTATGAGGAGCGCCCGGACCCGCGAGGTGTCCACCGTGTCCAGGAAATGCTGCCACAGGACGGCGAAGTCCGTCCGCTCGTCGTAGTCGCACTCCAGCCGCCAGGCCACCGCGTCGGCGGCGGGCAGCGGCACGGACACCGCCGGAGTGTGGACCGGCAAGCCGTGGAAGCGGTCGGGATGCTGGATGTGGATGGGGGTCATGACACCTCACTCCGACACGGCGGTGTAGCGGCCCTCGATGCCGCGGCCGCCCCACGGCTCGTTCCGCTCTGACAGGTCCACGCGCACTCCGTGCGGCTCCAGGGCCGAGCGGACCCGCTGCTCCATCGCCTCGGTGAGGAAGTGGTGGTGGAGGTCGAGGACATCGAGATGGGTGAGCGGCTGCCCCTCCAGGAGCGCGGCAGCGCCCTCGTCGCCCAGCGTCCCGTTCGACAGGTCGAGCGTCCGGAGCCGGGCGACGACCGGCGCCGACGCGAGGGCCGACGCGATCTCGTTCTGCACCTCGCTGTTGCGCAGGCCCAGGTGGTGGAGGCGGGAGAAGCGGGTGCCCGAGAGCAGCGGCGCCAGGTCGGCCACCTCGGTGTCGCCCTCGTAGGCCGACACGCCGAGCCAGAGGTCCAGCCGCTCCAGCGCGGGCAGTTCGCTGTCCAGCACCCCGCGGACCACCTGGACGGGCAGGCCGCCCGCCTGGATGGTCAGCGACCGCAGCCGGTCGTGCTGCGCCGGCGGGAAGACCAGGCCGGTGCCGCCGCGCACGCCGAACTCGGTGAGCGCCGGGAAGGCGGCCAGCAGAGCGGTGACGTCCGACTGCTCGATCCAGGTGATCTCCGCCTGCTCGGCCTCCAGATCGCCGACGAACACCGCCTCCAGCGAGGTCAGCCGGTCGGCGGCGGCGATCACCAGACCGATCGGGACGGAGGAGTTGTCCTCGTAGGCCTCGCCCCACTGGCCGATGATCAGGCTCTTGACCCCGGCCGGGTCGACCGCTCCCAGGAAGTCGGCGAACTCGTCCGCCCAGGGCCGGTCCCGGTCGTCGTCGCCGTACGGTTCGACGGAGATGCGCCAGGCCACATCGTCCGCGGCGGGCCGGTCGGCGGGGTCGTCCTGGTGCTGGAAGTCGACGGCCGGAAGGCCGCCGAACGCTTGCAGATGCTGCGCACCGTACATCGCACTGAGCTCCTGGTCCTGGGGACTGCTGATGTCCGCAAGGTTTATCAAGCCGCACTGACAACGCCGCGACCGGGACCGCCCGGAGCCGCTCGCCGGAGGTCTCCGGGCCCGCCGCCAGGGCCCGTTGTCAGACCCTGCCCGTAGCGTTTTTCCCATGGCCGGCACAGCGGGTGCCGCGACCGAGGGGAGACGTCTGTGTACCGGCAGGGCGATGTACTGATCGTGGCGCTGGAGGAGTCGGCGGTGCCCGGCCCCTTCCTGAAGGCTCCGGGCGAACTGCGCGACGGGCGGGGGCGGCTGGTGCTCGCGCTGGGCGAGGTGACCGGGCACGCGCACGCCGTGCAGGGACCCGGCCGGCTGATCCGGGAGGCGGGGCCGTTCGGACCGATGCTGCTCCACCTCCCGGAAGGCGGACGGGTGGTGCACGAGGAGCACGCCACGATCGCGCTGCCGCAGGGCTGGTTCCGGGTGGTGCGCCAGCGGGAGTACGCACCCGGTGCGATTCGCATCGTCGCCGACTGACCGTACGGACCGACCGCACGTCCGGACCGTACGGACACCGGCTCCGCAGCGAGCACGACAAGCAGACACCGAGCAGAGACGAACTGGGGACGGGACAACCGATGCAGCACGTGAATTCCTGGCGGGACGTGGCGGCGGCGACCGGCGCGGCGGACCGGGCGGCCGCCGAGGAGGGCGTGCGGCGCGCCTACCGCACCGCCGGGCTGGCCGAGCCCGAGCGGATCGTCTGGGCCGCATCGCCCCGGGCGGCCGTCGAAGCGGTCGAGAAGCTGGCCGACGCCGGAGGGTCGGTGCGCGAAGAGGTCCGCACCCGGCCGTGGGCCGAGGAGCGCCGCCGGATGTACGACGAGCTGGGCCCGGCCGGCTGGTCCGCGCTCTGGTCCGCGACCGGGGCCCAGCTCTGGGAGACCACAGCCGCGCTCGCCGAGCGCATACGGTCCGGCGTCGTCGCCGACCTGGCGCCGCGGCCGCAGGACGAGGGCGCGGTGCGGCTGGTGCTGCTCGACGCGGTGCTCGGCCAGCACGACGCCGCCTGGCTCGCCGCCTTCGACGGCCGCGGCGACCGGCTCACCGGCCTCGCCGAGGTGGCCAGGAACGCCGGCTGGTGGTGGCCGTACGAGCGGGCCGTGGTGATCAGCGAGCGGCCGGAGGTCCTGCACCGGGACGAGGCGGGCCGGCTCGACCACGGGGAGGGACCGGCCCTCGCCTACGGAGACGGGTTCGCGCTCCACGCCTGGCGCGGTATGCCGGTGCCCGCCGCCTTCCTGGCGGAGCTGGCGTCCCTGACCCCGCAGCGCATCCGGGAGGAGGAGAACGCGGAGCTGCGCCGCGTGATGCTGGAGTACTACGGATACGACCGCTATCTCACGGAGTCGGGCGCCGAGCCCGTCCACCGTGACGGGACGGGCATCCTGTGGCGCATCGCCCTGGAAGGCGACGAGGACGTGGTGATGGTCGAGGTGGTCAACTCCACGCCGGAGCCGGACGGCAGCCACCGTACGTACTGGCTCCGTGTGCCGCCCACGACGCGGACCGCCAAGGACGGGGTCGCCTGGACGTTCGGGCTGGACGGCGCCGCCTACGCGCCGGTGCGCCAGACCTGACGCGTCAGCCGGTCAGCGCTGCCTGGTCGATGCCCAGCTCGCGGGCGAGCGCCTCGTCGGTCCAGCGCAGCATCGTGGTCCGGGAGAGCGGACCCGCGTACGACGTCATCTGCACGGCCAGACCGTCCAGCAGGGCGGTCAGCCGCCAGGCCGCCGACTCCGGGTCCGCACACCGGAACTCACCGGCGGCGGCGCCCTCCGCGATGACCTCGGCCAGCTCCGCCTTCCACCGCCGGTCGAGGTCGCCGGCCACCTCGCGCAGCGCGGGTTCGCGCAAGGAGGCCGCCCACCCCTCGATCCACAGCCGCCACCCCTTGGCCTGCCCGGTCGGTGCGTACCACCGCACGGCGGCCCGCAGCCGCCTCACGGCTGGGGTGCGCCGGGCGAGCACCTTGCGCAGTTGGGCGAGGTCGGCCTCGGCCGCGTACGCGAAGGCGGCGGCGACCAGCTTCTCCTTGGTGGAGAAGTGGTAGAGCACCAGCGCGTTGCTCACACCGAGCGCGGACGCCACATCGGCGATCCGTACGGAGGAGGCTCCGCGGATCTCGATCTGCTCGACCGTCGCCTTCAACAGCTCCTCACGCCGTTCCGCCACGTTCAACCGGACTCTTGCCACCCGGCCACCCTAATCAATGGGCCGGTCACTGCCGGTCACCGGAGGCCGTGCCGCCGCCGGGGCGACGCGCCGGCGGCTCCCGGGTGTGACCCCCGCCCGGTGAGCCGCCGGGCCGGAATCCTCAGGGGGAGAAGCACGTTGGACCGTGCATGACGTCATTCGAACCGGCACAGGAAGCGCTGCTCCGCCTCGTCGGCGAGTGCGACGGGGGAGTCCTGGTCACTCTCAAGCGGGACGGGCGGCCCCAGCTGTCGAACGTCAACCACGCGTACGACCCGGACGAGCAGGTGATCAGGGTGTCGATCACCGAGGGCCGGGCGAAGACCCGCAACCTGCGGCGCGACCCCCGCGCGAGCTACCACGTGACCAGCGACGACCGCTGGGCCTGGACCGTCGTGGACGGTACCGCCGAGCTGACCCCGCCCGCCGCCGAGCGGGACGACGCCACGGTGGAGGCCCTGATCACGCTGTACCGCGACGTGAGGGGCGAGCACCCGGACTGGGAGGACTACCGGCGGGCGATGGTCGAGGACCGCCGGGTGGTGCTCACGCTGCGCATCGAGCACGTGTACGGGCAACCACGTGGCTGAACGGCCACCGGACGGACGCCGCGTGCCGGGTGCCACCGGACCGGGCGGCTGCCCCGTTCACCGTCCTCTTCTCGCCCTGTCGGACAGTCCGACGATAATGAGACGACACCGACTCCCCCAGGAGATGTTGTGACCGGCGCCGACTACTTTGTTCCCTTCCGTACGAAATTGCGTTCGATGCGCTCCGAGCCTTTCGGGGCCGATCCCGCAGGAGCGCGGATGCAGCGCATCCTCAGCTCGCCGAACTTCGCCGACGGGGTGTTCCAGAACCCGCTGGGCGCCCGGACCAGGCCGTCCGGGTCCACGCTGGAATTCGCCAAGACCTACTTCCAGAAGGAGCAGCGGATCCGCCGGGCGCCGGCGGGGACCGTTCCGGTCCATGCCACCACCCTCGCCGATCTGGCCGCACCGCCCGTCACGGGGCTGCGGCTGACCTGGATGGGCCATTCCAGCGTGCTCGCCGAGATCGACGGCCGCCGGGTCCTGTTCGACCCGGTCTGGGGTGAGCGGTGTTCGCCGTTCCCCTTCGCCGGACCCAAGCGCCTGCACCCGGTTCCGGTGCCGCTGGCCACGCTCGGCCCCGTCGACGTGGTGGTGATCTCCCACGACCACTACGACCACCTCGACCTGCCGACGATCCGCGCGCTGGCGGGCACGGACACCGTCTTCGCCGTGTCGCTCGGCGTAGGCGCCCACCTGGAGCGGTGGGGTGTGGCCCCCGACCGGCTGCGCGAGCTCGACTGGAACGAGACCGCGAAGGTCAACGGCATCAGCCTCACCGCCACCCCCGCGCGCCACTTCTGCGGCCGCGGCCTGCGGAACAACCAGCACACGCTGTGGGCCTCCTGGGCCGTCTCCGGCCCCGAGCACCGGATCTACCACAGCGGCGACACGGGCTACTTCCCAGGCTTCCGGGACATCGGCGCCGAGCACGGCCCCTTCGACGCCACGATGATCCAGACCGGCGCCTACTCGGAGTACTGGCCGGACATCCACATGACCCCCGCCGAAGGAATGCGGGCCCACCTCGACCTCCAGGGCGGGCGCCCGCACGGCGTGATGCTGCCGATCCACTGGGGCACCTTCAACCTCGCCCCGCACGCCTGGGCCGAGCCGGGCGAGTGGACGAAGGACGCGGCAGAGGAGGCCGAACAGGCGGCGGCGTTCCCCCGGCCGGGCGAACCCTTCGAACCGGCCGGAACACTCCCGGTGGACCCGTGGTGGCGAGCCGTCTCCGCACCGATGACGGCCGCGCGCTGGCGTACGGCGACACCGGACACGGTCCCGGGCGGCGCACCGGTCGCACGGCGGGACATGGACGTGGCCGGAGAGCGGTGACCGTCGGGGGGAGGGTCCGGGCGCCCGGACCCTCCCCCGAATCAGCCGCGGCGGCCGCCGCGGATCAGACCGCCGGAGCCGGGTACGTCGGGTACTCCACGCCGGAGACGTGCTGGACGACCCGGATGACCTGGCACGAGTAGCCGAACTCGTTGTCGTACCAGAGGTAGAGGATCGCGTTGTCGCCGTCGACCTTGGTGGCACCCGCGTCGACGATCGAGGCGTGGCGCGAGCCGATGAAGTCGCTGGAGACCGCGTCCGGGGCGCTGATGAAGTCGATCTGGCGCTTGAGCGGCGAGGCGAGCGACACGTTGCGGAGGTAGTCGAGGACCTCCTCGCGGGTGGCCTCGCGGCCCAGCCGCAGGCTCAGGATCGCGATGGAGACGTCCGGCACCGGGACGCGGATGGAGCTGCCGGTGATCGGTGCGTCCAGGTCCGGCAGCGCCTTGGCCACGGCGGACGCGGCACCGGTCTCGGTGATCACCATGTTGAGCGCCGCGGAACGGCCGCGCCGGTCGGAGCTGTGGTAATTGTCCAGCAGGTTCTGGTCGTTGGTGTACGAGTGGACCGTCTCCACGTGCCCGCGCAGGACGCCGTACTCGTCCGCCATCGCCTTGAGCGGCGGGACGATCGCGTTGGTGGTGCAGGACGCGCAGGACAGGATCTGCTCGTCGTCCTTGATCGTGTCGTGGTTGACGCCGTGGACGATGTTGGGGACGTCGCCCTTGCCCGGCGCGGTGAGGACCACCTTGGCGATGCCGGGGCGCAGGTGCTTGGAGAGCCCCTCGCGGTCGCGCCACCTGCCGGTGTTGTCGATCAGGATGGCGTCCTTGATCCCGTACGCGGTGTAGTCCACCGTCGTCGGGTCGTCCGAGTAGATCACCTTGATCTCGTTGCCGTTGGCGACGATCTTGCTGTTCGCCTCGTCCACGGTGATCGTGCCGGAGAACTGGCCGTGGATCGAGTCGCGCCGCAGCAGTGAGGCGCGCTTGACGATGTCCTGGCCGGAGCCCTTGCGTACGACGATGGCGCGCAGCCGCAGTCCGTTGCCGGAGCCGGCCTTCTCGATCAGGAGACGGGCGATGAGGCGGCCGATACGGCCGAAGCCGTAGAGGACGACATCACGCGACTCGCGGCGGTCGATCTTGTTGGCGCCGGTCGCACCGGCGACCGCCTCGGCGGTGAACTCCTCGACCGACAGGCCGCGGTCGTCGGCGCGGAACGTCGCGGCCAGCATGCCTATGTCGATCTGGGACGGGCCGAGGTCGAGCGTCGTCAGAGCCCGGAGGAACGGCATCGTCTCGGTGACGGACAGCTCCTCGCCGGCGATCTGCCGGGCGAAGCGGTGGGTCTTGAGGATGCTGACCACCGACTTGTTCACCAGGGAGCGGCTGTGCAGCAGGACGTTCACGTCCTGCTCACGGTGCAGCTTCCCGATGATCGGGATCATCGACTCCGCGATCTCCTCGCGGTGCATCCAGTTGGTGAACGAGTCGTCATTGACAGTCACGTGTTTATCTTTCGAGCTAGGCGGCGCTCATATGGTAGCCGCCCCGGTGTGTTCATCCTCAAGGTGGTCCCGTCCGGATCTCCGGGGCGGGCCGGGTCGGTGCCGATGCGGCGTAATCGGGCGCCCGTGCGAGAGGTCATACCAGAGCGGGACGGATGGCGGGCAAGTTCGACAACTGCCCGTCGCGCACAGGTCGGACGCGACTACCGTGTGTGCTCGGTGATCAACGGGGGCTCCTGGATTCCAGGCCGGCCCGACCGCTGACCCGAGCTGGACCGACCACCGCAGGTGCCACCGCAGGAACGCCGACAGGGGCGACAGGAACGCCGATTCCTGGTGCCCCCGTACCGAGGACGCTGATGTCTCAACTTCGCGCACCCGCCGCGCGACCGGACCGCCGCGAGGGCGGACGGCACGGCCGCCCCGGCGCACGCGCCCACTCGGCCACGAGCAGGCCGCGCGCCACCCAGCCCACCCCCGAGGGGCGCATACGGCCCCAGTTGCTGCGCACCGCGCTGCTCCCCACCATCGCCGCCCTGCTCAGCGGCGCGGCAGCCGTCATCTTCACCATCCGCGACGGCGCCGTCGACCCGTCCCCGAGCCTGTGGGCCGCGCTCGGCGGATCGGCCGCCCTGGCCGTCGCCGCCGTCGCGGCCGCCTACCTCGGCGCCCACCGCGTGGCCGCCGCCGTCCTCGACCGGGCGCTGACGCTCCGCCGCACCAGCGCCCAGGGCCAGGCCGAGCTCCAGCGGGTGGTGGAGCAGCTCCGCTCCGGCGAACCCGTCGGCCCCCGCCGCCCACCGCAGCCGCCGGCACCCGACGGCGACGCCTTCGACCTGCTCGCGCAGGAGATGGGAAGGGCCCAGGAGACCGCGGTCACCGCCGTCGTCCAGGCCTCGCAGCTCTTCAGCTCCACCGGCAACGAGCAGAAGGTCGAGGTCTTCGTCAACCTCGCCCGCCGGCTCCAGTCCCTGGTCCACCGCGAGATCCAGATCCTCGACGAGCTGGAGCACGAGGTCGAGGACCCCGACCTGCTCAAGGGCCTCTTCCACGTCGACCACCTGGCCACCCGAATCCGCCGCCACGCGGAGAACCTCGCCGTCCTCGGCGGGGCCGTCTCCCGGCGCCAGTGGAGCAACCCGGTCACCATGACCGAGGTGCTGCGCTCGGCCATCGCGGAGGTCGAGCAGTATCCGCGCGTCAAGCTGGTCCCGCCGATGGAGGGCACCCTGCGCGGCCACGCCGTCGCCGACGTGATCCACCTGCTGGCCGAACTGGTCGAGAACGCCACGGTGTTCTCCGCCCCGCACACCCAGGTCCTGCTGCGCGTCCAGCGGGTCACCGCCGGACTCGCACTGGAGGTGGAGGACCGCGGCCTCGGGATGCCGGACCACGAGCAGAACCGGATGAACGCCCTGCTCTCCGACCCCGACCAGGTCAACGTCGCCCACCTCCTCCAGGACGGCCGGATCGGCCTGTTCGTCGTCTCCGCGCTGGCCCGCCGCCACGGCATCGCGGTCCGCCTGCAGAGCAACATCTACGGCGGCACGCAGGCGGTCCTGGTCCTGCCGCAGACCCTCCTCGGCACCGACCCGGACGCCCCGGCCGTGACCGGCGCCGCCCCCGTACCGCCGCCCGGAGCCGTCCACCGCCCGCCCGCCGACGAAGGACCGTCCGCCCCGCCCGCGCCGCCGCAGGTGCGGGCAGCCCCGCCGCAGGCGGTTCAGGCGCCCGCCGGCCACCCACGCGACGCGCAGGCGCCGGGGTCGCACGCCCACGCCGCACCGGAGACCCGCCCGCCCGCCCCCCTGGGCGAGGCCCCGCCCCTCCCGCTCCGCGCCGAACGCATCGACCGCCCCGCGCCCGCCGCCACACCTGCCGCCCTCGCGCCGGAGCACGCCGACAGGCCCGCACCCCCCGCGCCCGCCCCGTCCACCGCCTTCACCCCCCAGCGTGTCGACGGCCCCACCCCGCCCGCCGCCCGCCCCCAGCTCCCCAAGCGGGCCAACCAGGAGCACCTCGTCCCGCAACTGCGCGAAGCGCCCGCCCCGCGCGTCGAGGACGAGCACGCGCTCCACGACCCGGGCCTCATGGCCGCCTTCCGGCGCGGCATCGACCTCGCCGAGGCCCAGACCGCCCAGGAGGAAGGGGCCACCACCGGGTACGGCGAGGCCACCTCCGCGCTCGACGCCCCCCTGGAGACCCTCGCCCCCCTGCCCGTACGCGGAGCCGGACCCGTACGGGCAGGCGCCGAGCCGCCCGGAGCGCCCGCGTCGCTCGGCCGCCCGGGTACCGGGCACGACACCTTCCTGCCGGGCCACGCCGTGCCGGAACCCCGTAAAGACACGACTTTCAAGGAGTAGACACGATGGCGAGCGACATGCAGGCCGGTCAGGTCTCGGACCTGGACTGGCTGCTGAGCGGGCTGGTCCAACGCGTGCCGTACACGCGCAGCGCGGTGCTGCTCTCGGCCGACGGGCTGGTGAAGTCCGTCCACGGGATGGATCCCGACAGCGCCGACCACATGGCCGCCCTGGCCGCCGGCCTGTACTCCCTGGGCCGCAGCGCCGGCGCCCGCTTCGGCGACAACGGCGACGTACGGCAGGTGGTCGTCGAGCTCGACTCCACGCTCCTGTTCGTCTCCACCGCCGGATCCGGCACCTGTCTCGCCGTCCTCGCCGGACGCGAGGCGGACGCCGCGGTGCTCGGCTACGAGATGGCGATGCTGGTCAAGAGCGTCCGTCCCTATCTGACGACCCCGCTGCGGCAGCCGGCCGGCGCCCCGTTCACTCCGGGGCTGTGAGGATGCCGGCCCCGCAGGACGGGCCCCTGCTCGACGACGCGGCCGGCCGGCTGATCCGCCCGTACACCGTCAGCAACGGCCGGACCCGGCCGTCCACCGGATTCGACCTGCTCTCCCTGGTCATGGCCACCGGCATCGAACCCGACATCCCCCTCGGCCCCGAACACACCGTGGCCCTCGGACTCTGCGAGGGGCCGATGTCCGTCGCCGAGATCGCCGCACACCTCCGGCTGCCCGCGGTCGTCACCAAGGTCCTCCTCTCCGACCTGGTCGACTGCGGAGCGGTCACCGCGCACGCCCCCGCTTTCCATGACACACCCACCGACCGATCCCTGCTGGAGGCAGTGCTCGATGGTTTACGACGACAGCTCTGACCGCACCGGAACCACCGAGTTCTTCCCCGTGGCCCTCAAGGTGCTGGTCGCGGGCGGATTCGGCGTCGGCAAGACGACCTTCGTCGGCGCGGTCAGCGAAATCGCCCCGCTGTCCACCGAGGAGCTGCTGACCCAGTCCAGCGTGGGCACCGACAATCTGGAGGGCGTCGAGTCCAAGACGGCCACCACCGTCGCCATGGACTTCGGCCGCATCACCCTCTCCGAACAGCATGTGCTGTACCTGTTCGGGACGCCGGGCCAGGAGCGGTTCTGGTTCATGTGGGACGAGCTCTCCCAGGGAGCCCTCGGCGCCGTCGTGCTCGCCGACACCCGGCGGCTGGCCGAGTGCTTCGCCGCCGTGGACTTCTTCGAGCGGCGCGGCATCGGATTCATCGTCGCCGTCAACGAGTTCGACGGCGCGTACCGCTACGAACCCGACGAGATCCGGGCCGCGCTCGACCTCGGGCCCGCGGTGCCCGTCGTCCTGTGCGACGCGCGGATCGCCAGTTCCGGTACGGGGGCGCTGGTCACCCTCGTACAACATCTGATCAACGCCACCTCCGCGCCCGCTCCGCTCCAGGCCTTCGGAGCCCACCAGTGACGTCCTTCGCCACCGGCCGGATGCTCCTGACCCCCGCCGACCGGGACGGCCCGGCCCGCGCGGAGCGGCTGCGGAGGCTGGATCTCGGCGAGCGGCCCGACTCCTCGTTCGACGACTTCGACGCCTTCGCCGACAAGGTCGCCGAAGTCACCGCGTCCCCCTTCTCGATGGTCAACTTCATCGACGAGAACCGGCAGTTCTTCGCCGGACTGCACACGCCGGCGGGCCGGCGCGGCGGCAAGGAGCTCGGTGCCGTCGCGGCCGGCGGCAACCGCGGCGCCCGCCACATGGCCCGCGACCACGGCTACTGCCCGCATGTCGTCGTGCGGCGCAAGGCGCTGGTCCTGGACGACGTCTGCGACTACCCGCGGTTCGCCGGCAATCCGGTGGTCGACGACATAGGCGTCCGCTCCTACCTCGGCGCACCGCTCATCGACCGTACGGGCATCGCGCTCGGGACCGTGTGCGCCGTCGACACCGTGCCGCGCCCGTGGGGCCGCGCCGGTCTCGACACCATCAAGTCGCTCGCCCAGGAGCTGGTCCGCCAGATCGACCACCGGGAGGGCTACTGTCACCCGTGACGACTCCCGTGCGGCGGCGGACCGTGATTTCAGGCGCCTCAACTCCCTTGCGGTGGCGGACCCGTGATTCCAGGCGCCTCAACTCCCGTGCGGTGGCGGACCCGTGCTGCCACGCAGCACCACCTCCCCGTCGACCCGCACCACCCGCGACCGCCCCGCCCCCGACGGCGAGCGCAGAGCCAGCGCGATCACCTGCTCGCCCATCGCGGTGAGCGGCAGCGCCACCGTGGTCAGCGGCGGGGACAACTCCCGTACGAGAGGGATGTCGTCGAACCCCGCCAGCGACATGTCCTCCGGCACCCGCACCCCCGCCTCGCGCAGCGCGGCCAGCGCACCGACCGCCATCACGTCGGTCACCGCGAAGACACAGGTCGGCCGCCGGCCGCCGGCCGCGAGTAGCCGTCGCGCCGCCAGATGCCCGCCCTCCCGGGTGAACGCCTCCCGCACCACCCGCTCCAGCCGGATGCCCGCCCCGGCGAGTCCTTCGCGGAACCCGGCCAACCGGTCGGCTACCGTGGTCAGTTCGGGTGGCCCGGTCAGTACGGCGAACTCCCGGTGGCCGAGCGCCACCAGCGCCTTCGCCAGCTCCGCCGCCCCGGCCCGGTTCTCCGGCCGCACGGTGTCCACCCGCAGCGACCGGTGCCGGCTCACCACCGCCACCCGGCCGCCGGCGCGTACGTACGGATCCAGCTCCGCGTCCATCGCCCGCTCCCAGGCCCGGTCCTGGAAGCCGGAGCCGATCAGCAGGATGGCCCGCGCCCGCTGGGCCCGCAGCATCGAGACGTACGCGATCTCCCGGGACGGCTCACGGAAGGTGGAGGCGAGCATCACCAGCAGGTCCTGCTCCGCCGCCGCCCGCATCACCCCGCCGGCGATGCCCGCGAAGTACGGGTCGCCGACGTCATGGCAGATCAGCCCGACCGTGCGGCTGCCTTCGGTGGAGGCGAGGGCCTGCGCGTGGGCGTTGGGGATGTAGCCGAGGCGATCGGCGGCGGCCCGCACACGGGTGCGCAGGTCGTCGCGGACCCGGGTGGTGCCGTTCAGCGCGCGGGAGGCGGTGGCCGGCGACACGCCGGCCTCGCGGGCCACGGCGTCGAGCGTGACGTGAGGGGCCGGGGCGCGGCGGCGCGTATCGGGGCGGAGAGGTGTTTCCCGTTCACTCAACTCGACCCCCAGGGGTGCGGTGGTGGCAGGGCCCCGAAACTTCGGGACGACCTATTGACCGTGTGCGCGCACAGTCATTAGCGTGGCGGCACCTTATCAGAAAGCGCTTTCTGAAAGCGCCTTCAGCCCCTCACCTCCAGCATCGCAGCATCGCACAGCTCGTCACAACTACCCCCATCTTGCAGGGAGTTCACCGTGAGTGAGAGCGCGTTGGCCAGAAGGCCCGCCGAGGTGGCGGGAGTCGCCCGCCGGGCCGGTCCCACGGCGGGGGAGCGGCTGGCCCGGGCGGCGGAGCGGAGCTGGCGGCCGGTGGTGCTGCTGCTCGCCTGCTTCGCCCTCTGGTGGGTGATCGCGGCGGCCGAGCTGGTCGAGCCCTATCTCGTGCCGTCGCCCGGCGCGACCCTCGACGTCCTTACGGGCAAGGCGGGTTACCTCTGGCAGCACAGCTGGGTGACGACGTACGAGACGCTCCTCGGCTTCGTCATCGCGGTCGCCGTCGGGGTGTTCGCGGCGGTGGTGATGGTGTACTCCTCCACCGTCGAGCGCACGCTCTACCCCATCCTCCTCTTCGCCCAGGTCGTGCCGAAGATCGCCATCGCGCCGCTGTTCGTGGTGTGGCTCGGTTTCGGCATCGCTCCCAAGATCCTCATCGCCGTGCTCATCGCCTTCTTCCCGGTGGTGATCTCGATGGTCACCGGCCTCAAGGCCGTCGACCCCGAGATGCTCCAACTCTCCGCCACGATGGGGGCGAAGCCGTGGCAGACCTTCCTGAAGATCCGCTTCCCGGCCTCGCTGCCGCACCTGTTCTCCGGCCTCAAGGTCGCCGTCACGCTCGCCGTGACTGGTGCTGTCGTGGGCGAGTTCGTCGGGGCGAACGAGGGCCTCGGCTATGTCATCCTCCAGGCCAACGGCAACCTCGACACCCCGATGCTCTTCGCGGGGCTGCTGGTGATGTCACTGATCGGCGTCGTCCTCTTCGTCGTCGTGGAGATCGCCGAGAAGCTGCTACTGCCGTGGCACGCGAGCCGCCGCGAGACCTCGGCCACCACCACGTACTGAACTCCCGGAAGCCACCGTCCCGTTGCGAGAAGGGCCAGCCCATGCACGCGCGCAGACTCCTGATCGGTGCCGTACCCCTCGTCCTGGTGGCGACGGCCTGCGGCGGCAACGACGCGTCGACCACCACCAGCGATTCCGGCAAGAAGCTGGACCGGGTCACGCTGACGCTCAACTGGTATCCGTACGGCGAACACGCGCCGTTCTACTACGGAAAGCAGCAGAAGATCTTCGAGAAGCACGGCATCGACCTGGACGTCCGCGCGGGCCAGGGCTCGCAGAAGACCGTCCAGGCAACGGCCGCCGGACAGACGGACTTCGGCTGGGCGGACACGCCTGCGCTGCTCGCGGGCGTGGACCAGGGCGTCAAGGTGAAAAGCCTCGGCGTCTTCCTCCAGACCACGCCCGCCTCCGTGCAGTCCTTCGGCGCGAAGGGCATCGCCGCGCCCGGTGACCTGAAGGGCCGCACGATCGCCGGGACGGCCGGGGACGCACTCTCCAAGACCTTCCCGATCTTCCTGAAGAAGAACGGCCTCGGCGAGTCGGACGTCAAGGTCCAGAACACCGACCCGGCGGGCAAGATCGCAGCCGTGATCTCGGGCAAGACCGACGGGCTGCTCGGTTACGCCAGTGACCAGGGGCCCACCATGCAGGACAAGGCGAAGAAGCCGGTCTCCTACCTCCGTTTCTCCGAGCACGGCCTGAACTTCTACTCCAACGGTCTCCTCGCCGGTCAGAAGATCCTCGCCGCGAAGCCGGAGCTGGCCCAGCGCATGGTGCGGGCGGTCAGCGAGGCGTGGGCGGAGGCGGCGAAGGAGCCGGGGCCGGCGGTGGCCGCGATGGAGGGCGCGTCCGAGCAGCTTCCGCCGAAGGCCGTCCTGTCGGAGCAGTTCGCCACGACGCTCACCCTGCTGCACACGGAGTCGACCGAAGGAAAGGCACCCGGCGTCAACTCCGAGGCCGACTGGCAGCAGACCATCGACGTGTTCGCCGAGGCGGGGATGGTCGCCTCACCGAAGGCCGTCGGCGACTACTGGGACACGAAGACGGCGTTGAAGGGATGACGATGCCGAAGGAGAGGGCGACGACAGCAGCACCGCCGTCGAAGGAAGGTGGCGCGGCCGCGGTCCAACTGGACGATGTGGCGGTCCGGTTCCGCAGCAAGAAGCGTGATGTCACGGCATTGAGCGACGTCTCGCTGGAGGTGGCGCCGGGAGAGTTCGTCGCCATCGTGGGCCCGTCCGGCTGCGGCAAGTCCACGCTCCTCAAGCTGGTCGCGGGCCTGCTCAACGCCTCCTCGGGCGAGGTGCTGCTCGGCGGCGAACGGGTGAACGGACCACGCCACGACATCGGCTACGTCTTCCAGCGCGCGGCCCTGCTGGAGTGGCGCTCCACGCTGCGCAACATCCTGCTCCAGGCCGAGATCCGCCGGATGCCGGCGGCCCGGGCGCGGGGACGGGCGGACGAGCTGATCCGGATGACCGGCCTGACCGGGTTCGAGGACGCCTACCCGCACGAACTCTCCGGCGGAATGCAGCAACGGGTCGCGCTCTGCCGGGCGTTGCTCCACGAACCGCCGGTCCTGCTGATGGACGAGCCGTTCGGCGCGCTCGACGCCCTGACCCGCGAGCAGATGAACACCGAGCTGAACCGGATCTGGCGGTCTACCGGCACCACGGTGCTGCTGGTCACCCACTCGATCTCGGAGGCCGTCTATCTGGCGGACCGGGTGGTGGTGATGAGCCCGCGGCCCGGCACCGTCACGGAGATCATCGAGGTCGGGCTGCCCGCCGAGCGTGACTACAGCGAGACGCTGGGCCGCCCGGAGTTCCGCGCCGCCGCGGCCCACATCCGCGACCTGCTGGGGGCGGTGTCGGGGGAGGACTGAGAAGGGCGGGGGAGCGGTTGTCGTACGGGGGTGCGCTCGGCGTCCCCCGGGAGGCGGCCCGGCTCCTCGCTCGCTCCAGCCCGAAGGCGTCCGCCGGCAGATCCATGTGGGCGCCCAGCGGCGTGCTGCCCCGGTGCGCCATCCCGGCGAACCGGCCGGCCGGCTCCAGGCTCACCGAGCCGTCCGCCGGGCCGGGGTTTTTGGCGGCGAGGAGCGGCAGGAACGGGCCCAGCACCGCGCGGGCCCGTTCCAGTGTGTCGGCCGGGGCCGCGTAGCCGGCCACCGGGTCGCCCTGGATCAGCACCTGCCGGTGGGGTCGGGCGATGGCCCAGGCGCGGTATGCCCCGGCCAGGTCGTGCAGCCGTGCGCGAGAGCTTTTCGCCGCGCGGGTCTGCACCCGGTACCGGCGGGCGCGTGGTCCCTGGTGGGTCCGTTCCATCGCGGTCCCTTCTCACCGGCCGAGCTCACTCCTGCTACAGACTCTAACAAGCGCTATTGCTATGAGCTGTCGTGAGAGTTATGGTCTCTAACAGAAGTGATGAGCCGTTCTGGTGGCGTGCCCGCAGCGCGACCCGAACGAACACGGACCCATCCCGAAGGGGCACACCATGACCACCGCACCCGCTCTGCACACCGTCCTCGGCTCCGGACCCGCCGGTACGGCCCTGGCCGTGGAGCTGGTCCGCCGGGGCCATCCGGTCCGGCTCGTCGACCGGTCGGGCGGCGGCCCGGCGATCGAAGGGGTCGAACGGTACGCCGCCGATGTGGCCTCCACCGAAGGGGCCCGCGCGGCCGTGGCCGGCGCCGCCGTCGTCCACCACTGCGTCAACGTGGGCTACCACCTCCAGGTCGAGCTCATGCCGAAGATCCAGGATGCGGTCCTCGACGCGGCCGGGCGGGAAGGCGCCCGGCTCGTCGTCCTGGACACGCTCTACCCGTACGGCGAGACGCACGGCGCGGTCATGACCGAGGAATCCCCGTGGAACGCCACCTCCCGCAAGGGCCGTATGCGCGCCGAGCTGGACGCCCGCTACCTCGCCGCCCACCGCGAGGGCCGGCTGCCCGTCGTCCTCGGGCGATCCGCCGACTTCGTGGGCCCGGGGGTCCTCAACTCCACGCTCGGCGGCGCCGTCTTCCCCGCCGCGCTCACCGGGCAGCCGGTGCCGGCTCTCGGCGACATCGACCTGCCGCACAGCTACACGTACATCGCGGATGTCGCCACCGGGCTCGCCACGCTCGGGGAGCGCCCGGAGGGCGACGGCCGGGTCTGGCACCTGCCCACCGCGCCCGCGCGCACCACCCGCCAGGTCCTCGCGCTCGTGGAGAAGCGCACCGGCCGCCCGCTGGAGCTGACCGTGATCCCCGAGCCCCGCCCCTTCGGTCCCTTCGACGCGACCTTCATGGCGGAGTACGCGGAGATGTTCTACCAGCACACCGAACCGCAGATCGTCGACTCCTCGGCCATCGAGAAGGCCTTCGGGCTCACTCCGACCCCGCTGGAGGCGGCCATCGACGCCACCCTCGCCTGGTACGAGGACCTCCTGGCCGCCGCACAGCGCTGAACGCGCCGCGGCCCCGGGCGCGGAACCGCACACCCGGGACCGGACGACACGCACCACCGACCGGCGGCCGGCCGAAGCGCGGACCTGCCACCACCTGGCGGCCGGTCGAAGCACAGACCAGCCGCCGGGCGGCGGTCGTCAGTAGCGCAGCCGCGACAGATACCGGTAGCTCGTCCGCGCAGAGGCGAACGGGTCGGCCGGTGCGTCATGTTCCACCAGCCACTGCCGCACCCCGCCCTGCCGCGCGGTGTCGAACATCTCCGGGAAGTCCAGCACCCCCGACCCGACGTCCGCGAAGTCCCCGTTCGGCGCCATGTCCTTCACATGGAGCGCCGGGAACCGCCCGGGGTGCCGGACGAACAGCTCGCCGGGTGCGGAGGAGCCTCCCTTGGCCGCCCAGTACACATCCAGCTCGAACCCGACCAGCTCCGGATCGGTCTCGTCGAGCAGGATGTCGTACAGGCTGACCCCGTCCACCACCTCATGGTCGCCGCCGTGGTTGTGGTAGAGCAGCTTCAGCCCGGACTCCCGGGCAGCGAGCCCCGCCCGGTTGAACTGCCGTGCCACCTCCCGGTATCCGGCCGGGGAGTGCAGCGACCCCGGCAGGCTCGGTACCACGATCCACCGGCCGCCGAGCGTATGGACGTCCTCCAGCGCCTGCGGCAGCCCGGAGCCGGTCACGATGTCGTAGCCGACGTGTTCCAGGACGGCCTTCAGTCGCACTCGGTCCAGCATCTGCCGTATCGCGGAAGGGGAGTTGCCGTGCCGTCCGCTGACACCGACCGTCGTGTAGCCGATCTCGGCGAGCCGCTCCAGCGTGCCCGCGAAGTCCGCCGCGAGCGGTGTCCGCATCGTGTACAGGTGCATCCCGATCCCGGACGGCGGGATACGCCGGCAGCCTCGCCGCCTCCCGGCCGCCGAGGCCGGTGCCGCGCCGATGCCGGTGGCGACGACGGCGGCCGTACCGACTCCCGCACGGAGTAAGGCTCTTCGTGTGCTGTTCACGCGCTCTACGCCCCTCACTTCACGTCGATGCGCACGGCACCGGTGGTCGTGTCGCCCTTGTCGTCGGTGACCGTCAGATGCGCGGTGTAGGCGCCCTTGCGGTCGTAGCGGTGCGTCGCCGTCGCGCCCTCGGGACCGGTCGGCTTCACGTTGTCGCCGAAGTCCCAGTGGTACGAGGCGATCGTCCGGCCCTCCGCCGGCTCGACCGTGCTGCTCAGCGCGACGGTCAACGGCGCTGTGCCGGAAGACGGTTCGGCCGTGACCGTCACCTCCGTACCGCCCGCCTTCTCCACGCCCGGCCCGTTGAAGTGCAGCCAGTCGACCGAGAGCAGGTCGGCCTTGCCGGCGCTCCACTCCGGGTTGGTGAAGACGGCGTACAGCGTGGTCGTGGATCCCGGGTCCTTGAGCTCCGTCGTCGGCGAGATCAGCTTCTCCCAGCCGCCGGTGCCCGGCACGGTCACCGAGCCGAGCAACTCGCCCGTCGGGGAACCGGATCGGAACTCCACCGTGCCGCCGAGCCCGCCCGACGAAGCGCCGACCGTCACGGAGTCGACACCCTTCAGGTTCACCGGATCGAAGGTGACCCAGTCGCCGTCCTCGATCTCGATGAGCCGCTTCCCGCCGGAAGCGTCTCCCCGACTCCCCACCTCGGCGCCGCCGTTGCGGCCACCGGTCGAGATGAAGTGCTCGGCCTCGCGGTGGGAGGTGCGCAGGGTGAGCGAGGTGGAGCCGGTCAGTGCGGGAGCGTCCGGTGCGCCCTTGTCCTCGTACTGGGCGGTGATCCCGTAGTAGAGGTTCTGTCCCGGGCCGTGGCTGTCCCCGGCATCCGTGACGATCTCGCCCGTGCAGCCGGTGTAGTTGTCCAGCGGATGCAGATGGGTGTCATGGCCGAGCTGTGACTGCACCACGACCCGCGAGCAGTCGATCGGACCGTTCTGCCCGTCCTCCTCGTCACTCACCTCCACCGTGAAGGGAATGGTGTCACCGAAGCTGAACATCCCTCCGTCCGGCGGCTGTTGGATGGTCACCTCGGGCCGGGTGTTGCCGACGGTGATGTCCTGCACCGCCAGTGCCGTCAGCTCGTCGGGTCCGGTGACGGTGAGCCGGGCCGTGTGGAGCCCCTTGGCGGTGTAGGTGTGCGAGGGGTTGGCCTCGGTCGAGTCGGTGGTGCCGTCCCCGTCGAAGTCCCAGGCGTAGGTGACCGGTTGGCCACCGGGCAGTCCGGAGCCCTCGCTGGAGAAGTCCACGGTCAGTGGCGCCGGACCGCTGTCCCGGTCGACGGAGAGCTTGGCATCGGGCAGCCGGCCGTCACCGACGTAATCGATCCGGTAGATGCCCGCACCCTCGTTGCTGCCGCCGCGTCCGGTACCGCTGCCGAGCCCGAAGTCGATGACGTACAGCGCCCCGTCGGGACCGAAGTCGGCGTCGAAGGGCTGGTTCCACTCCATGTCCTCGAAGATGCCGTTGATGGAGTGGAGATCGCCCGCCTTCACCGGCTCGAAGCGCGGATCGGTGAAGTCCTGGTCCTCGCTCTGGAACGAGAACGTCTTGAACCACCGCCGGGTCAACTCGTAGTTGAACGCCTTGCCTTCGAAGTACGCGGGGAACTTCGTCCGGTAGGTGTTGTCCGGGTCGTAGTCGTAGACCGGGCCGCCCATCGGGCCGCCGCCCCCGGTGCCGACCTCCGGGAACTCCGCCGACGCGGAGTACGCGTACCAGACCGTGGCGGGCTGGGCGGGCGGCAGTTCACGCAGGCCGGTGTTGTTCGGCGAGTCGTTGACCGGCGCCGCACAGTCGAACTTCGGCCCGGACTTCTTCGCCGCGAAGTCGTAGTCGTTGAAGGGGGTGTTGTCCCCGATGCAGTACGGCCACCCGAAGTTTCCCGCCTCCGTGATACGGGTGTACTCGACGGTCCCCTCCGGCCCTCGGTCCGCCACCGCGGCCCGCGCGTCGGGACCGTAGTCCGCGACCATCAGCGCTCCGCTGCTGGGATCGGTGGTGATGCGGAACGGATTGCGCATGCCCATCGCGTAGATCTCGGGCAGGGTCTTCTCCGTACCCGGCGCGAAGAGGTTGCCCTCGGGCACGGTGTACGTCCCGTCGTCCAGCGGTGTGATCCGCAGGATCTTGCCGCGCAGGTCGTTCGTGTTGCCCGCGGTCATCTGCGCGTCCCAGGCGCGCCGGCCCTCGCCCTCGTCGATCGGCGTGAAGCCGTCCGATGCGAACGGGTCGGTGTTGTCACCGGTCGCCGCGTACAGGTTGCCGTCCTTGTCGAAGGTGAGCGAACCGGCCATGTGCGAGTTGGCCCGGCCCTCGCCGCGCAGCGTCGGGACGGTGAGCAGCCGCTTCTCGGACGAGGGATCGACGGTATTGCCGTCCGCGGTGAAGCGCGACAGGTTCAGCCGCTTCTCGACCTTGTCGGAGTAGAGCAGATAGAGCCAGTTGTTCTCCGCGAACCCGGGGTCCAGGGTCAGGCCGAGCAGCCCGTCGGACTGGCTGGTCATCTCCGGCGTGTACGCGAAGTCCAGCGCGGTCGACACCTTCATGGTCTCCTGGTCGATCACCTTCAGCTTCCCGGTCCGCTGGGCGAAGAACACCCGGCGGTCCGGGGCGATCGCCAGCTCGAACGGGTCGGCCAGGTCGCTCGTCGCGAGCGCCGTACGCTGGAAGGAACCGGTGCGCGTCGCCGTGCAGTCGCCCTCCGCCGCGCCCGCCGCCCACTGGATGCCGCCGAGCAGATGCTGGACGAAGGCCTCCTCCTGGAAGGAGGCCTTGTCGTGCCCGCCCGCGGTGAACCAGGAACGCCCGCCGTCGTAGTTCTGGCACCAGGAGAACGGGTGGTCCACGCCCTCGTCGAGTCCGGTGACCCCGTCCCGTACCTTGATCTGCGCGAGCGTGTGCACCTTGGAGGTCGGGTTGGTGCGCCAGTTGTACCACTCCTCCGTCCGCTCCCAGAGGTCCGGCAGATGCTCCGTGGACGGGTGGGCGCGGTCCAGCACCTTGACCCGGCCCGTCTGCACCTCCGGGTGCTGGTCGAAGATCGCGCCGACCAGACCCTCGTACCAGTCCCAGTCCCGCTCACTGGCGGAGGCGGCGTGCACGCCCACCCAGCCGCCGCCCGCGCGGATGAACCGCTGGAGCGCGGCCCGTTCGCCGGCGGTCAGCAAGTCGCCCTTCTCCGGCGTGGAGTTGGTGTTGTTGAAGACGACGGCCTGGAAGCGGCCGAGATCGGTGTCGTTGAAGACGGCGGAGTCCTCGGTGGCCTCCACCTCGAAGCCGTGCTCGGCCCCGAGCTTCTTCACCGCCTCGATCCCGGCCGGAATGGAGTCGTGGGTGAAGTTGGTGACCTCGGAGTAGACGAGGACCCGGTACGGGGCGGCCTGCGCCTGCGGTGGCACCGCCACCAGCAGGGCGAGGACCAGGGCCAGGAGCGAGGTGAGGGCGATGAGAGGGGATGGGCCACCGGGCGAACGGCCGACGCGGCCGGCCCGGCGTGACGAACGGCGTCTCATGGGGCGCTCCCTGTGCGGTAGATGCCGACTGTGGGGTGTAGAAAGCGCTTTCTGAAGTACGCCGTTCAGGGTAGGTTCACGGCTCCGACGGGGTCAATGGGTCTGCGGCGCCTGCCGGTTCGGGTGCGAAGCGGGTGAGTGGCGGCATGGGGTTCGGGGCGGTCTGCGGGTGGATGCCAGGTCGGGGCCGGGTGTCGGTCCGGCATCGGGTGCCGGTCCGGGGGTGGATGCCGGTCCCGCGCGTTACGGTCGGATCCCGGCAAGGCCGCCGGGATTCGACCGATCGGAGATGCGGGATGACGGCCGGAGAACCCAGGAGCGACAGCGCCACCACCCCTCTCACCGCCGCCGATGTGCGCTCGGCCGCGCTCTCGCTGCCCGACACCGGCGAGAAGCTCGCCTGGGGGCAGCCCACCTTCCGGGTGGCGGGCAAGATCTTCGCCTCGCTCGGTGACGACGACACGGCGATGGGGGTGAAGTGCCCCAAGGAGGACCGCGCGGAGCTGATCGCCACCGAGCCGGAGAAGTTCTTCCTGAGGGAGGGGCACGACGATCATTACGCCTGGCTACGCGTCCGGCTGGCCGCGCTGGAGGACGCCGAGGAGCTCGCCGCCATCCTCACCGACGCCTGGCGCCAGGTCGCCCCGCGCCGGCTGCTGGCGGCGCACCCGGAGCTGGAGGGGACGGGGGAGTCGGGGGAGGAGTGAGGGGGCCGGGTTCCACCGAGCCTCCGGCCTCCGGAGGCCTCAGCCCCGCAGAAACCCGGTGATCCGCTCGCGCAGCCCGCGCGCGTCGAGCCCGTGCGCCGCCAGGTGCTCGTCCATCTGCCCGTACCGGCGCAGCTCGGCGCGGCCCACGCCGAGGCCGAGGACGCGGTGGGGCAGCTCCATGAGCGCCTCGTTCGCGGCGGCCGTCGAGGTGCCGGCCAGATAGGGCTCCACGATCACCACATCGGCGCTCGGCCTCGCACCCGCATCGGCGCCCGGACCCGCCCCGACGGCACGGCGCAGCCCCGCCGCGTCGAACGGCCGCACGGTCGTCGCGTACAGCACGCTCACGTCCAGCCCCTCGGTGGCCGCGAGGACGTCGTCGAGCATCGGGCCGACCGCGACGACGGTCCCGCGCCGCCCTTCCCGTACGACGGAGAACCCGCCGGAGCCGCCGACCGGCCGTGCGGCCCGGTTCGCCTGGAGGGAGAGGCGTACGTACACGCGGTCATCGCCGTCCACCGCTGCCCGCAGCAGCGCCTCGGCCTCGTCGGGGTGGCCCGGCACCTGGACCGTCCAGCCCTCCAGCGTGTCCAGCAGCGCCACATCGCCCGGCGCCATATGGGTGAAGCCGCCGGCGGGCCAGTCGTACGAGCCCCCGGCGCTGACCAGGATCCCGCCCACGCCTTGGTGCCCGAAGTCCAGCTTGACCTGCTCGAACGGCCGCTCCACCAGGAAGCTGGCGAAGGTGTGCACGATCGGCCGCATCCCGGTCAGCGCCATCCCCGCACCGGCTCCGATCAGCAGCTGCTCCCTGATCCCGACGTTGATCACCCGGTCCGGGTGGGCCCGTCGGGCCGGGGCGAAGCCGTCGGCGCTGATGTCGGCGAGCACGACGGCCAGCCGGGGCTCCTCGTCCAGGAGCTGTGAGGCGGTGGCGATGAAGCGGTCACGCATGGTGTCCATGAAGGAGTCCTCCGGAGGATGCGCCGGTCACGGACCGGCCGGATCAGGGTTTACGGGGGCGGGATCAGCTCTTGGGTTCGACCTGGGCGACCACGGCGCGGGGCCGGCCGGGGTGGGGTGCGGTGAACGCCGCGTACAGGGCTTCGTGGTCGCGGCCGTCCACCGTCGCCGCCGACCATCCGGCGGCCGCGAACCGGGAGGCGATACCACCGGGCCAGCCGTGCGTGGCGGAGGCGTTGTCGATCACCAGCGTGTGCAGCTGCTCCAGCCCGGCCGGTCCGGCGTGGGCGATGGCCTCGTGGTTGCTGCCCTCGTCCAGCTCGGCATCGCCGACCAGCACCCAGACCCGCGGATCGGTGAGACCCTGGGCCCGCAGCCCGAGGACGGTCCCGACGGCCAGCGGCAGACCGTGACCCAGTGAGCCGCTGCCGATCTCCGCACCCGGGACGAGCAGCCGGTCCGGATGGTGGCCGAGCGGAGATGCGTACGATCCGAAGCCGCGCAGCACCTCCGCGTCGAAGAACCCGTGAGCCGCCAGAACCGCGTAGTACGCCATGGGGCCGTGCCCCTTGGAGAGGAGGAAGCGGTCGCGCCCGGGATCGTCGACGGTGGCCGGCGTCACGCGCAGCACCCTGTCGTAGAGCACCCAGAGCGCGTCCGTCGTGGAATGCGCGGCGGGGGCGTGCTTCTCGGCGCCGGTCATGAGGGCGATCAGGCGGCTGACGTCTGTGAAATCAGGGAGGTCGCGGAGCCCGCGTACGGGTGCGGCGGTCGTGTTCGTCATGGAGCCGAGCGTTCACCCTCGACCAAGGTTGAGGTCAAGCGGGAAACGGGTTCGTGACCACCTGTGCAAGTGCGGTATTGTTCTCATGCGCGTTCGGCCAAGGGGAAACCCCAGGTCAGGCGGGCATCGGGACGTGGCGCAGCTTGGTAGCGCACTTGACTGGGGGTCAAGGGGTCGCAGGTTCAAATCCTGTCGTCCCGACTGTGCGGAAACGCAGGTCGGAGGCCGTTCTCTCATCCGTGAGAGGGCGGCTTTTCGTGCGTGTCGGCGGGTGAGGGTCCCCGTGTCGGTCCCGCGCCCGGAGGCCACGCACCCCAGGGGAGGATCCGGGGCTACGCACCCCAGGGCTTGTCGTCGGCGGGGAGTATCTGTTCGGCCCAGATGACCTTGCCTTCGGGTGTATACCGAGTGCCCCAGCGCTCGCTGATCTGTGCCACCAGGAACAGCCCGCGGCCTCCCTCGTCCATGCCGGCCGCGTACCGCAGGTGCGGGGCGGTACTGCTGCTGTCCCACACCTCGCAGGTCAGGGTGCGATCATGCAGAAGACGCAGGTGAACCGGCGCCGCGCCGTACCTTATGGCGTTGGTGATGAGTTCGCTGAGGATCAGCTCCGTGCTGAAGACGAGTTCCTCCAGCCCCCACTCCTCCAGCTGCGCGGCCGCGCGGCCGCGCATGGCGCCGACCTCGCTCGGGTCGAACGGGACGTCCCACTGGGCGACCCGGTCGGCCCCCAGGGTGCGTGTCCGGGCGATGAGCAGCGCGATGTCGTCGGACGGCTGATCGGGGAGCAAGGCGTCGAGTACGGCGCGGCGGCCGGCGTCCGGGTCCCGGCCGGGGTGGCTCAATGCCGTACGCAGCTTCTCCAGACCCTCTGAGATGTCGCGGCTCCGCTCCTCGACCAGCCCGTCGGTGTACAGGACGAGCTGGCTGCCTTCCGCCAGGTGCAGTTCCATGGTCTCGAACGGCATCCCTCCCAGCCCCAGCGGCGGGCCGGCCGGCAGCTCCGTGATCGTCGCCGTGCCGTCCGGGGCGACCACGAGCGGTGGCATGTGCCCGGCCCGGGCCATGGTGCAGTTCTGGGAGACCGGGTCGTAGACGGCGTACAGGCAGGTCGCGCCCAGGACGCCGCCGTCGGGGTCGGCGCTGTCGCCCTCCTGGTCCATGCGCTGGACGAGGTCGTCGAGACGAGCGAGGAGTTCGTCGGGCGGCAGGTCCAGGGAGGAGAAGTTGTGCACGGCCGTGCGCAGCCGCCCCATGGTGGCGGCGGCGTGCAGACCGTGCCCGACGACGTCTCCGACGACGAGCCCTACGCGGCTTCCCGGCAGCGGGATCACGTCGAACCAGTCCCCGCCCACTCCGGACTGGGCGGGCTGGTAGAAATGCGCGACATCCACGGCACTCTGCTCGGGCAGGTCCCGTGGCAGCAGGCTGCGCTGGAGCGTCACGGCGAGATGGTGTTCACGCGTGTAGCGGCGGGCGTTGTCCATGGCGACCGCGGCACGGCCGACGAGCTCCTCCGCCAAGGACAGGTCGTCCTCGTCGAACGGTTCCGGCTTCTGCCACCGCCAGAAGTTGGCCACCCCCAGCACGACGCCCCTGGCCTTGAGGGGAGCGGCGATGAGCGAGTGGATCCCGTAGGCGACGATCGCCGATGTCCGGTCCGGGTCCTGGGCGTGCCAGCCCGGCGCGTCACGCAGATCCGGTACGAGTTCGACCGCGCCCGTGCCGTAACCGCGGGCCTGCGGCGTGGACGGCAGGAAGTCGATCAGAGCGCCCAGCGGGTACAGCGGGTGATCGGAACGGATGCCGTTGACCGCCGTGCGCCGCATGTCGGCGCCCGGGCCGGGCTCGTCGCCGTTCAGTACCGGATCGGCCAGGTCGACCGTCACGAAGTCCGCGAACCGGGGGACGGCGACGGCGGCCAGCTCCTCCGCGGTCCGCACCACGTCGAGCGTGGTGCCGATGTCACCCCCGGCGTCGTACAGCAGCTTGAGCCGTTTCCGGGCCGTTTCCGCCCGGCTGCTCAGGAGCCGCATCTCGGTGGAGTCGCGGATGGTGACCGCCGAGCCCTGCGGGCGGCCCCCGGGGTGGGTGGGCCGCTGATTGACGACGAGCAGCCGGTCCCCGGCCTCCAGCACCTCGTCGGTGGCGATCCGGCCGGACAGCAGGAGGTCCGCCATCCGGCGGTCCATGCCGACCTCGTCGACGGGGCGTCCCTCGGCATCGTCCGGCAGGTCGAGCAGTCGTCCTGCCTCGTCGTTCGCCAGGAGCAGCCGTCCATCGCCGTCGGTGATCAGCACCCCTTCGCGGACGGCGTGGAGCACCGCGTCGTGGTGCTCGTACATGCGGGTCATCTCCTGCGTGCCGAGCCCGTGGGTCTGGCGGCGGAGTCTTCGGCTGATCAGCGCCGAGCCGACGGTGGCCACCGCCAGACCGCCGGCGATGGACAGGAGGATGACCGGAAGCTGTTCGTCGGCGATGCCGGTCACGCTCTTCACCGTCAGCCCCGCCGAGACGAGGGCGACGACCTCGCCCTCGGGCGAGGTGACCGGCACGATCGCCTGGATCTCCCTGCCGAGCGGCCCCTGCACGCTCTCCGTGTGCACCCGGCCGGCGAGCGAGGGCTCGATCGTGCCGACGAACCGCTTGCCGATGCGATCGGGTTGCGGGTGGCTGTAGCGGATGCCCCGGGTGTCCATCACCACGATGAAGTCCACCCCTGCGGCCTTGCGCGTCTCTTCGGCGAGAGGCTGCAGAACCAGGGACGGGTCCGGCGCCTTCAGTGCTTCCCGTAGGCCCAGGGACTTCGCGAAGGTCTGTGCCACGGAGACCGACCGGTTGCGCGCCTCTCGGTCGATGTCGTGCCGCGACTGCAGCACCAGGGCCAGCAAGGCCCCGGCGGCGAGCAGCACCACGATCGCCACCTGAAGGACGAATACCTGCCTGGCGACGCTTCCGGATCTTCTGCCTGGGCTCAACCGCACCGGCACGCCGGAGATGAGAGGCAAGACGGGCTCACAACCCCAGTTGTAGCACCTCCCTGCGGCCAGGTCTTCTGGTGCTCACCGTACGTATCGGGGACGCCTCGCAGGGTTTTCGCTCCGTAGGGGGCGCGGCGGGGCGGGGCGTGCTCCGGCCGAGGAGCAAGTGGACAGGGCCCGGCCGCATTGTCAGTGGCGCCGCTTAGAGTCTCTTTCACTCGTCACGGTGCGTTGCCGTCGTCGGGTCTCATCAGCGTGCCGCCGCTCGGCGGCGTCGTACGGAACACGGGGAGAACAGCGCATGGGGTGGGTACCTGCGGGCGACTACGAAGTCGCCCTGGAGGCAGGCAAGGTGGTCTGCCGCAACGGGAAGGGCCGGCGGCTGAAGTCCGTACCGGCCAAACTGAAGGAAGACCCCGCGGTCGTCGGGCTGCGGCAGCTCACCGAGTGGCTGGAGCGGCACGAACTCCGGTGCCGGACCGACGTCGAGCAGTGGATGGTGCGCTCGCTGCCCGTCCCCACCGCCGTCCTCGCCGGCGTCTGGCCCGACCCGGCGTGGCAGGCGGCCCTGCGGGACGTGGTGGTCACCGGCGCGGACGGCGGGGTCGCCGGATTCCTGCGCGATGTCGACCCCGACCGCGGCCTCGGCCTCGTGGACCTGGACGGCGACACGGTCCGCATCACCCCGGACGTGGTGAGCGTGCCGCACCCCGTCCTCCTCGACGACCTGGACGACCTGAGGGAGTTCGCGGTCGAGCTGGAGGTGAGCCAGCAGGTCGAGCAGCTGTTCCGCGAGGTGTGGCGCCGGCCGCCGGGCCTCGCCCCGGACACCGTCTCCGTGGACACCTACGCCGGTGGCGTCTTCAAGGAACTGCGGTTCCTGCACGGCCGCGTCACCCAGCTCGGCTACCGGTCGCGCGGCGGATACGCGGTCTGCCCGGTCGTCGAGGACGGCGTCACCGTCGAGGCCCGCATCTGGATCGGTGAACACGACGGATACGACGCGTACGACACCGAGACGGGCCCCCTGGGCTGGACCGACCCCTCGGGGCGCGCGCTGACGGCCGCCGAGGTCGGCCCTGTCGCGTGGTCCGAGGGCATGCGCATGGCGGCGGCGCTCTACGCCGGCCGCGACGTGGAGGACGAGGAGCGGGCGGCATGAGCACCACGACGACGAACACCGACGTGAACAGCAAGGCGAACACCGACACCGATGCGGTGGTGGGCGCGGCGGCGCTGCCCGCCCAGGCCCGTGGCCGTACCGCGGAAACCCCCGCCGCCGAGGCCCGCGCCGCGGCCCTGTTGGAAGCGGGCGCCATCCTCCCGGCCGGTACCACCGACCGGGACGACGCCGACGCGCTGACCGCCCGCACCTACACGCACACCGCCTTCGGCGACCGCCCCGTGGTCCGCCTCGTGCCCGGCACCCTCGGCGAAGCCGAGGACCTGGCGCTGGAGTTCCTCGGCCTGGCCAGGACCGCCGATGCTCCCGTCGTCGGCCAGGTCCGCCGCGAGACGCTGGGCTTCCCCGCCTGGGCGCTGGTCAACGACCCGGCCAACGGGCACCACGCCCTGGCGCTGGTCAAGGACATCGAGCGGCTGGGCCGGCAGGCCAGGACCCGCGCCGGTGCCGCCAAGGAGGGCTTCGACGATCTCGGCACCCGGCTCGGCCGGGCCGTGCCCCACTTCCTCCCCACCTACTACGAGCAGGTCGCCCGCCTCTTCCTCCAGGCGGAGAACACCACCTACGCCGCTTCGTTCTTCGGCAAGGCCCGTGAGGCCGAGCGCGTCCACGGCCTCGTCGTGGACGAGGACCGGCAACGGGCCGTCTTCCTGGAGTTCGCCTTCGCCGGCGCGCTGACCGTCAAGGCGCTGCGGCAGTATGTGCGGGACCTGGTGGCCCGGCTCGACCCGGCGGACGCCTGGGCGCAGTTCCGCCGTCTGCTGGTCGAGCGTTGCGCCGCGGGCATGCCGCCCTATGCCGCGCTGCCTCAGGATGTGCGTGCCCTGGTCAAGGCCGCCGGGCTGGACCGCGAGAGCGCCGAACGTGACCTGGTGGCCGACCTGATCGGCTCTCCTGGAGTCGTCCGCGCGCCCGCCTCGTTCTGGACGGCCTACCGCCCCGCCGTCGTCGCCCTCGCCCACCGGGATGCGGCCGTGCGCGCCCGGCTGCTCGGCTTCTTCCCGGAGACCTTCACCGAGAACGGCGGCCGGGACGCGGACGGCGAGCGCGGCTGGCTCGCGCTGCTGGCCGAGTCGGGTGCGGAGGAGCTGCTCACGGCCCTCCCCGGTGCCTCCGGGAACTCCCGCGGCCCCGGCGCGTCCGACGGCCCCTCCGCTGCCGCCGCTCCCGCCGCCTTCGGCGAGGACGTGCCGTCCGTCTCCCCGGCCGACTGGCTCGCCCGCTGGGAGGCGCACCGTCGACGCTCCTCGGCCACCGCCGACCGCAGCCGCGAGACCCTCGCCCTGGTAGCCCGCGCGGCGGACCGGCTGCGTGCCGACGGACGCCCCGTCGAGCTGTTCCAGGGCCGCTGGCAGCGCACCGCCGACCTGGACATCCTCGACCTCTGCCTGGCCTCCGGCATCCCGGTCGCCGAACCGGACGAGGAGGATCCGGGCGCCACACAGCCCCCGGGCTTCGCCCTCGGCCGCTGGCTGTCCGACACCGAGCCCGGCGCCCGGGACCTCGCCGCCCTCGCCCAGCGCCCCGTCTTCCGGGCCCTGTTGAGCCGGACCATCGGCGAGCTCGGCGGCGGGCGCGGCCAGCGGCTGAGCGACGCCGGCATGGCCAGGATGGCCGCGCACCCGGTGCTCTCCGGCGTCCTGCGCGAGTGGCTGACCGCCCGCGCCGAGGAGTACACCGCAGCCCGGGGGCTCCCCGGAATGCAGACCGCCCTCAACAAGCTCTCGGGATTCCGCGCCGTGGCCGCCGAGGTCGCCCCCGAGGCGGTGCGGCTCCTCGAAGCCCACGACGTGGTGCCCCTGCTCGCCGCCACCCTGCGTACCGGCATCCTCGACGAGCTGGGCTGGCCCGCCCTTGACGAGACCTACGCCGAACTCGCCGCCGAAGCGGCCGCGGCCTCCGCACGCAACCGCCACCACCGTTCGGATCGCGTCGGCGTCACCGGCGCCTGGCCCGCGCTGATCCTGAACACCCTCGAACGCGCCGTCGTGGTCGGCCCCGAGGGCGTCCTGCTGCGCCACACCCTGCGGCTGCCCGCCACCGTCGACCACTGGCGGACCTCCGCCTTCCGTTACGTCGACGGCGAGTTGCTGGTCGTCTGGTGGGAGGACGGCAAGCAGCGCGGCTACTGGTCGCACCGCCCCGCCGAGGTGTTCACCGTCTGCGGCGAGCAGATCCCCCGCTGGGGCGGCTCCAGTGCCTCCGACGAGGTCTGCCTGCCGCTGCCCGGCGGCGGCCGCGCCACCGGCGGCAAGGCCCTGCACGCGGGCGACACCTCCCTCCCGCCGCAG
Source organism: Streptomyces sp. NPDC101178 (assembly GCF_044767965.1). Lineage (NCBI taxonomy): Bacteria > Bacillati > Actinomycetota > Actinomycetes > Kitasatosporales > Streptomycetaceae > Streptomyces > Streptomyces sp. NPDC101178. The sequence continues at coordinate 529,597 of NZ_JBIWOZ010000004.1, read as the reverse complement.
CGCGCCGTCATCGGCGACGGCACCGGCCTCTGGCGCGACGGGCACCAGGGCCGCCAGCGCGTATGGCTGGAGTACGACCCCACCACCGGCACGCACGGCCGCGCCTCCCTGCCCGCCTTCCTCCGCACCGGCGTCCAGGACGGCACCCGGCTGCTCACCGAGCACTGCCAGGTGCTGCCCCTCCAGCCCGGCCTGGAGACCAGCCCGTTCGGCACGGACGGCACGGTCCTGGGCCGCTGGGTCCGCCGTACGGTCTCCGAGCCCGGCACCGCCGCCCCCGCCGACGGCCACCGGATCGTGGCCGGCACACCCGACGGCCGCACGGCGACCCTGCCGTACCCGATGTGTGACGCCGACTGCGCCCCGGTGCCCCTCGGCGCGCTCGCTCTGCCCGGCGGATCGCTGCCGGTCATGGCCCTGCACCACCGCTCCGTGGAAGCCCACCCGGCGGACACCGACGGCACCGGCGGCAACCTGTGGTCCGTCACCCCCGACTCCTCCGGCGGCAACGACGCTGCGGGCACCCCCTATGTGCCGCCCGTCGCCTACTGGCACGCACTGCGCTCCAGGGATGAGCGCGGCTCCGCCGCCCTGCGGGCCATGACCGACTCCCGGGCCGAGGAGCTGATCAAGGAGGTCGCCGCCGCGGTCACCCGGCACCTGGAGGCGTTCCGGGCCGTCGAGGAGTACACCGGGCCCTCGTCGCGTGAGCTGAGCCAGGAGGCCGTCGCCCGGATCCTGCCCGAGGTCTCCGACGTACGCCTCCTCGCCGGCGTGACCGCCCTCGTCCGCAACGCGGTGGACCGGGCCGTCGCGGCCGTCCGGTACCTGGATCCGCCCGAGCCCGCCCAGCCGGCCACCCCCAGGAACACCGCGCGTACCCAGGGCATGTTCTTCGACCACACCCCCGAGCACGCCGACGACTCGACTCTGCGGGACGCCACCGCCTTCGGCTCCGACCGCATCTACGGCGGCTGGTGGGGAGGCGGCGGCCGATGGACCACCCTCCACCAGATCCTCGCCGTCAACCATGTCCTCTGCGGTGAACCGGCGTTCGGCCCGCCCGTGCCATCCAAGGTCCCCTTCCCGCCCGTCGACGGCTGGCAGCGCGACGAGTTCACCGTGCCCGGCGGCTCCATGTCCTGGACCTCCCTCCTCGACAAGCTGCCCGAACTCGCCTACCGGGCCGCCTCTCCGGCCACCTCTCCCGAGCACCGTGCCGGGCTCCTGGTGCTGCTGGAGGCCCTCGCCGCAGGCCCGCTGGCCGACCCGGCGGGCACCGTCCGGCAGGTGGAGCTCATCGAGCCGCACGGCAGCACGCCCGGCCGGCAGGGACGCCCCGAAGCCGTGCACCGCATGGGCCAGGTGCTGCGCAAGGGCGCCCGTACGGTGGTGGTCATCGCCGAGCGTGGCCGGAACGACCGGAGCGACGCGGCCCGCTGGCTGGCCGTGGACCACGACCCGACCGGCGCCTTCGGACCCGTACCCGGCTTCACCCTGGACCGCGAGCACGTCCACCGACAGGACATCGCCCGCGACCGCCTGACCCGGCTCACCGCGCTGGTGCGGGAGGGGGGCCCCGCGCCCTGGCGCCCCGAGGCCGCCGAGGCGTTCCACACCGCCACCGGGATCGGACCGCTCCAGGCCGTCGCCCTGCTGTCGGCCGCCGTCGCGGAGCCCGGAGCCGATGCTCTCGCCCTGCTCGGCGCCAAGACCCGGGCCTTCGAAGCGGCCCAGGCCAGACTGGACGCCCTGCCCGGCGACGACCGCTACGCACTGGTCCGCGCGCTGCTGCCCACGGACCCGGCCGAGCTGTGGACCACGGGCCCCGACGTCCGGGCCGCCACCGAGGTCTGGCGGGAGCACCTGGCCTCCCTCGTCCGCGTCCCCGAGGAGCTGGACCTCGACCTGTCGGGCACCAACGCCGGCTCCGTCGACCTGGTCCTCAACGCGGGCTCCCGGAGCTGGCTCAGCCACGGCGTCGACGTCCCCGACGGGACAGGCCGACCGGGCCTGCGCCGGGTCGTCGCGCGGGGTTCGGTCGCCTCCGCCCTCACCGCGCTGCGCACCCTCGCCTACACCCTGCCGTACGGACACCCCCTGCGGGCCCACCTGCCCACCGGGCTCGCGGCCCTGCGCGACCGCCTCGCCGACCCGGTCCTGGTGCTGGACCTCGGCCTGAACTGGACGGAGTCGGGCCAGCCGATCGGCGCCCCGATCCGCGCCGCGCTCGGGCTCCCCGAGTCCGGCGGGGCGGACGCCGACGGGCTGGTCCGGGCCGGCACGGCGCTGCTCCTCGCGCCCGGCCACGGCAACAACGAGACGCTGCTGATCCGCCCGGCCGGTCTGATGGGCCCCGACGACCCGGCCTTCGGCCTCATCGAGGGCACGGTCGCCGCGCACGCCACCGGCGACCTCCTCGCCCTGCGTGCCCTGCTGGGCGAGGAGATGGAGGTGCTGGTCTCGGCGGGGCTGCCGGAGGGACGTACGGGCTCCGACGGCTCGCCGCACCACCCGGCACAGGACCCGGCCCGTGCGGTGCCGGAGCTGGTGGAAGAGGTCGCCGAGACGCTCGGCCTGAGCGCGGACGCCGCCTCCCTCTACCTGATGCTGCTCACCCTGCCCGACCCGACCGACCGCAACTGCGTCCGGTGGACGGAGTGGAAGCCGGCCCGTGTCAAGAAGGCCCGGGCCGAGCTCGCCGCCACCGGCCTCGTCCTGGAGGCGAAGCGCTCCCGGGCCGGCCGCACCCTGTTCCTGCCCTGCGGCTGGCTGGAGCGCAATGCCCCGGCGCTGCCGCTGGAGGCATGGAAGGAAGGCCTGTACCCGGTGGCCGGCGCGGTTCGCACCATGCCCCACCTCCCCGTGCCCGTGCTGTTCGCAGCGGCCTGGGCACGGGTCCGCGGCGGCGACGCCCCCGCCTTCGAAGAACTGAACACCCGCGCACCCCGGAAGGGCCGCCGCCGATGACGAGCGACACCACCACAACAAGCCGTAGCGACAGGGACACCGCTGAAGGCGTCCCGGAGCAGGCGGCGGCGCCTGGCCCGGGGCACCGCCAGGTCACCCCGCCCGAGGACCGGTACGCCACCGAGCTGGCCTTCCTCGCCGCCCACGACACCGGCCCGCGCCCGCCCGGCTGGCGGCTCACGCCGCGTGCCGTCGTCACCTTCGTGACGGGCAGCGCGGGGGAGGCGCTGGGCCTGCCCAAGGGCGTCCGGCCGGACGAAGGAGTGCCGAGCCGTCTGGTGATCGAGCAGAAGTTCGTCGGCGAACGCGCCCTGGTCGAACGGTGCGTGGTCACCCTCGCCGGCGAGCGCGGACTCCTCCTCGTGGGCGAGCCCGGCACCGCCAAGTCGATGCTCTCCGAGCTGCTCTCGGCGGCCGTCTGCGGTACCAGCGCGCTCACCGTGCAGGGCACCGCGGGCACCACGGAGGACCAGCTCAAGTACGGCTGGAACTACGCGCTGCTGCTCGCCCAGGGCCCCACCGAGGAGGCGCTCGTGCCCTCACCGGTGCTCACCGCCATGACCCGGGGAGCGGTCGCCCGGGTCGAGGAGGTCACCCGCTGCCTGCCCGAGGTCCAGGACGCTCTGGTGTCCCTGCTGTCCGAACGGCGGATCGCGGTCCCCGAACTCGCGGGCGGCGAGGGCGCCCAGGTCCACGCGGCCCCCGGCTTCACCCTCATCGCCACCGCCAACCTGCGGGACAGGGGCGTCTCGGAGATGTCGGCCGCGCTGAAGCGGCGCTTCAACTTCGAGACGGTCGGCCCGATCGGTGACGTGGACGCCGAGACCGCGCTCGTCCGCAGCCAGTCGCGCGCCGCGGTGGAGCGCGCGGGCGCCGCCTACCAGGTGGACGACGCGGTCCTCGAAGCACTGGTCACCGCCTTCCGGGACCTGCGCGAGGGCCGCTCCACGGAGGGGTGGGAGGTGGAGCGCCCTTCCACGGTGATGAGCACGGCGGAGGCCGTCTCCGTAGCGGGCTCCCTCGCCCTGGCCGCCGCCTACTTCCCGGGCGACCGGGATGTGCTCTCCCTCCTGCCCGGCCATCTGCTCGGAGTGGTCCGCAAGGACGATCCGGCCGACGCGGCACGGCTGCTGGGGTACTGGGACGGCCCGGTGCGCAGGCGCGCCGAGCAGGGGTCGGCCACCTGGCGCGCTCTGTGGGACCTGCGCGCGGTGCTGGAGAACTGACGGATGAGCCAGTCGACCACTCCCAAGACGGGGGCCACCGCCCCTGAGAGCGAGGCGGTGGCCCCCGCCCCTGATAACGAGACGGGGGCCTCCGCCCCTGATAACGAGACGGGGGCCTCCGCCCCCGATCAGTGGGCGGCCGCCGCCGAGAACCGGACGACCACCCCCGGGGGCCGGGCCCCCGCTGCCGAGGAGCCGACGGCCGCCGGTGGGGCGATGCGGCCGGCCGCCGAGGCGTCGGCCGCTGTCCCGCGGCAGATCCCCGCGGCCGGGCCCACCACCCCGGAGGCCGCGGTGGCGGCGCTCGCGGCGGACGGGCCCGTGCTGCCGTTCCTGATCGGAGTACGCCACCACGCGCCCTCCCTCGCGGCCGCCGTCCCGGCTCTGCTGGACGCGGCGGCCCCCGATGTCCTGCTCGTCGAACTGCCCGCAGAGTTCCAGCCCTGGCTGGGCTGGCTCGCCCACGAGGAGACCGTGGCCCCGGTGGCGCTGGCCGCCGTGCCTGCCGACGGCCTCTGCACGGGCGGCGAACAGGGGCCCGCCTTCTACCCGTTCGCGGACTTCTCGCCCGAACTGGTCGCCCTGCGCTGGGCGGCCCGCAACGGGGTCCCGGCCGTGGCCTGCGACCTCCCGCTCGCCGACCGGGCCTGGGCGCGGGGCGGCCGGGAGGCGCCCGCGCCGGTACCGGGGGAGGGCCGCCACGGGGTCGGGCAGGGACTGTCCGCCGCGCTCCGGACCCGGCTCACCGGCCGCGACGGCGACGACCTGTGGGACCGCCTGGTGGAGGCCCCGGCACCCGGCTCCCCACCCGAGGCGCTCCGCCGCGCCGCCCTGCTCACCGGCTGGGCACTGCGGTACGAGGCCGAGGCGCGGCACGGCGTGGACGGCACCGACCTGGTGCGCGAGGCGTGTATGCGCGAGCACATCGCCAAGGCCCTGGCGGAGGGGCGGCGGCCCGCCGTGGTGGTGGGCGCCTTCCACACCCCGGCGCTGCTGACACCGACCGCTGGGGCGGCGACGGCCCCGGCTGCACCGGACGCGCCTGAGGCTTCCGATGCTCCTGCGGGCGCAACGTACGCCCTTGCGGACGTACCGAGCGCCGCCACGGACGTACCGAGCGCCGCCACAGGCACTCCGTACGCCCCCGTTGAGGTACCCGACACCCCAGCGCCCGAGCCCGGCGCGGGTTTGACGGGAGCCGCGGCCTGCACCGTCTCTCTCATCCCGTACACCTACCCCCTGCTCGACTCCCGCTCCGGCTACCCGGCCGGCATCCGGGATCCCGAGTGGCAGCACACCGTCCTGGACGCCGCCGGGGACCCGGACGCGCTGCACGAGGCGTTGATCCGCGCCGCGGTCCGCGTCTGCGCCGCCCTGCGTGAACAGGGCCATCCCTACGGCCCTGCGGACGGCCGGGAGGTCGTCCGGGTCGCCGGAGACCTGGCCCGGCTGCGCGACCTGCCCGCCCCCGGCCGAGGCGAACTCCTGGAGGCGGTGCAGACGGTGCTCGGCCGGGGCGAGACGTACGGCACGGGCCGCGCGGTCGCCCACGCGCTCGAACGCGTCCTCGTCGGCACCCGTACCGGACGCCCCGCGCCCGCCGCTCCCCGCAGCGGCCTCGGCCCCGCCGTGGAGGCCGAGACCGAGGCACTGTCCCTCCCCGGCCCGGCGGACACGTACGAGAAGACCCCGCGCGACCTCCGGCTCGACCCGGCCCGCTCGGGCCTGGACGGGCGTCGCGAACTGCTGCTGCGCCGGCTGACGGTGTGCGGCATCCCCTACGCGCAGGAGCAGGAGGTGACCGGCGCGGCGGGTTCGGAAGGACTCACGACGCGCTGGCAGGTGCGGTGGACCCCGGCCACCGCCGCGATGCTCACCGCGGCCGGAGCCCGCGGCGTCACTCCCGCCCAGGCGGCCGAGGGCGTGCTGCGCGGACGGCACGCGGCCGAGCGCGCGGAGGGCGGCCCGACGTCCGCTCAGGTCGTACGCGGCCTCAAGGATGCCGTGGAGTGCGGGCTCCCCGCCCTGGCCGACGAGCGCCTGACGGAACTGGCGGCCGTACTCCCCGCGAGCGGGACCCTTCCCGAACTCCTCGCCGGACTCGACCTGCTGGACCGTGTAGCCGCGGGCCACCTGCCCGGCCCGGGAGCGCCCCATGACCCGGCACGCCCCAAGGCCTCGAACGCCGTCGCCCCCCTCTCCACCCGCATCGCGAACGCGGCGGAGCTGCTGACCTCGGCGGCGGTCCGCCAGGTCGACGGCCTCACCGGTTCCGAGGAACCCGGGGACGCCCGGGCGCTGCTCGAACTGGCGCAGCGCGCCGACCGGGTGGGCGGCATCCGGCTCGCCGACGCCCTCGCCCGGCTGGCCGCCGACGGCACCCCGCTGATCGCCGCGGCCGCCGGAGCGGTCCGGGTGCTCACGGGCCACGAGCAGGCCGAGACCTTCGGGGTACGCGTCGCCTCCTGGGTGGACGCGGCGGTGGACAGCCACTCCCGGGCCGCCCTCACCGCCCGTCTCACCGGCGTCCTGACGGCGGCTGGCCCGCTCCTGACCGTCGGCGTCGCGGCCCTGGACCCGTTGCTGCACCGGGTCGTCGAGGTGGACGACACCGCGTTCCTGTCCCGGCTGCCCGCTCTGCGCGGCGGCTTCGACACCCTGAGCCCGGCCGCCCGGGACCGGCTGCTGGACACCGTGGAGGAGCGCCTGGGTGAGCGGGTGGACCTCGCCGGCGTCGACGACCCGGCGGAGCTGGCGCGCCGCACGGTCGCCGACCTGACGGCCCGCGACCTCCTGACCGCCCTCGGGCTGCCTGTCCCGCCGCCCGGCGACACCCATTGGCCCCCGCCCTCGACCGCCACCACAGTGCCTCAGCTGCCGGCTCCCGCCGCGCCCCCGCCGGTGGCCTCCGCCGTCACCGCCCCGCCTCCGGCCGACGCGGCGCGCCTTCGTCCCCGTACGACCGAGGACGCCGCCGACACCGCCCCGGCGCCCGGTCCCGAGACCGGCGCCCCCGCTGCCACTGGCACCGCCTCGGCGCCCGGTCCCGGAGCCGCCCCCGCACACGCCGCCGGTCCCACACCCGAATCCACAACCGAATCCACCACCGGACCTGTCCCCGCCCACACCCTTGCCCCCACCGACCGGTGGCGGCTCGTCCTCGGCCGACGCCCCGACCAACTGCCGCCCGGGGCCGCCCGCCTGGCCACCGCCCTGGACGAGCTGTACGGCGCGGGGCGCGGCGAGGGCTCCCGTGGCGGCCTGCCCATGACCGGCCGAGGCCGAGGCGGTCGCGAGGCGTCGTTCCCCGGTGTGCGCGAGTGGTCCGAGGAGCTTGCCGCGCTCTTCGGCCCCGGCGTCCGTGAGGAAGTCCTCGCCGCCGCTGCCGCGACCGGCCGGCAGGACGTCCTCACCGAGCTCGATCCGGCCGCAGCCGCCCCCTCCGTAGAACTGCTCCGCACGGTCCTGCGCTACGCGGGCGGCCTCCCCGAGGCACGCCTCGCGGCGCTCCGGCCGCTGGTCCGCCGCCTGGTCGACGAACTGACCCGGCAGCTGGCCACCCGGCTGCGGCCGGCCCTCACCGGCACCATGCTGGCCAGGCCCACCCGCCGCCCGGGCGGACGACTGGATCTGCCGCGTACGCTGCGCGCCAATCTGGCCACCGCCCGCCGTACGGCGGACGGCACGGTCCGGATCGTCCCCGAGAAGCCGGTGTTCCGCAGCCGTGCCCGCCGGTCGGCCGACTGGCGCCTGATCCTGGTCACGGACGTCTCCGGGTCCATGGAGGCGTCGACGATCTGGTCCGCGCTGACCGCTTCCGTGCTGGCCGGGGTGCCGACCCTGAGCACCCACTTCCTGGCCTTCTCCACGGAGGTCGTCGACCTCACCGGCCATGTGCACGACCCTCTCTCCCTCCTGCTGGAGGTGAGCGTGGGCGGCGGCACGCACATCGCCGCCGGGCTACGGCACGCGCGCAGCCTGATCACCGTGCCCAGCCGCACCCTCGTCGTCGTCATCAGCGACTTCGAGGAGGGCGCTCCGCTCGGCGGACTGCTCTCCGAGGTGCGGGCCCTGGTCGCCACCGGCTGCCAGGTACTGGGGTGCGCCAGCCTCGACGACGCCGGCCGACCCCGCTACTCGACGGGTGTCGCCGGGCAGCTCGTGGCCGCCGGCATGCCCGTGGCGGCCCTCAGCCCACTCGAACTCGCCCGCTGGATAGGGGAGAAGACCGCATGACCGCCGCCCAGTTGCCACCCGTCGCGCCGGAGGTCACGGCCACGCTGGTCGAGGACCTCTCGCCCCGGCTGCGCAAGCGGCTGGACGCGGCGGTCACCAAGCTCTCCACCCGCCCGACGCACCGCGACGGAGACACGGTGACGATCGCGGTCGACGACGACACCGAACTGCGCCTCCACGCCCCGGGCGGCGTGGTGGCCACGGTCGACGCCATCACCTGCGGCTGCCTCCTCGCCCCGGCCTGCGTCCACCGCGCGGCCGCCGCCTGCGCGGCCCCAGCGGCCGACCCGGTCCTCGACCCCGCCCCCGGTACCGCCCCCGCCCCGACCGTACAACCGCCCCCGGCGGCCCCAGGATCCACCCTGCCCTCCGACTCCGACCTGCCCCCCGGCGGCACGGCCCCGGCGACCACCCCCGACCAAGGAAGCGCCACCGCCGCCACCCCTGCCCCCGCCCCCGCCCCCGACGAGGCAACCCCCGCTCAGCGCGAGGCGGCCACCGCCCTCTGGTCGGTGGGTGCCGCCGTGCTGGAGGCGGGTGTGGACGGGGCCGGTGCCGTAGCCCAGGCGGCACTGCTGCGCGCCGCGCACACCGCCCGGCTCCGGCAACTGCCGCGCGGCGCCTCCGCCGCCCTGTCCGTCGTCACCCTGCTGCGCGCGGCCCGCGCCGGGGACCCCTCCTACCGCACCGCCGACCTCGTCACCGCCCTCGCCGAACTCCTGGGCACCGCACACCGCGTGGGGACGGCCTCCGGTGCGGAGCTGGCAGCTGTACGGGGCCGGGCCCGCCGCCCGTACAGCCCGGACGGCTCCCTGCGCCTGTACGGTCTGTTCACCGAACCCGTGGTCACCGACTCGGGCCACGGCGGCGCCCGCACCTGGGTCGCCACGCCCGACGGCCGGCTCTGCACCGTCGGCGACGTCGCACCGGGCGGGGCGGGGCGCGCCCGGGGCGTGGCCGACCGCACCGTGCGCCTCGGGGACACCGCCCTCACCCACCGCGAGCTGGGCCGAGCCGGCCTCGCGGTCTCCGGGGCGACCGTCTCGCCGGACGGCAGACTGGGCGCAGGGAAGGGCGTCAAGGCCGTCACCGCCCGGGGCGCGGCCTGGACGGAACCGCCCCTCGCCCCTCTGTGGGAGCCACCGCCGGCCGAACAGGCCGCCCGCGCCCTGCGGTCCGTCTCCCGCTACGCGGAACCGGACAGCGGTGGCAACGACCTGCTCTTCCTTCACGTCGAACTCCTGGGCGCGGTGAGGGAGCCGGCCGGTACGTGTCTGCTCGCGCGGTGCGTCGACGGCGGCGCCCTCGTCCGTCTCACCGTCGCCGACGACGACCCCGCACTGGCCCACCGCGACAACCTGATGCTTCTGGCCACGGCACCGGGGACGCGGCTCCGGATCATCGGCCGCCTGGTGCCCGCGCCGCACCCCCGGCTCTCCTTGCTCGCCTGCTCGCACCCCACCGGGGAGTCCACGGTGGACCTGGGCTTCGACCGCCTGAGCCGCGCCGACCTCCCCGACCCTGGCGCCCCCGTGCACGCCGCCCCGGCTCCGCCCGGCGGCCCCGGTACGGAGTCGCCCCTCCACCTCCTGGAGCGCCGCGTCGAACAGACCGTCCCGGCAGGCCGGGCCGCCCTCGGCATGCTCGGCGACGTCACCGCCGAGGCCCGCCGCCTGCGCCGCGCGGGCCTGCCCACGGCCGCCGGGCTGCTCACCGCCCTCCGCGCCTCGGCGGCCCGACGCGAACGCGACCTCTTCGGCCGCCTCCTCCCCGCCGACACCGACGGCTTCGCCGCCCACTGGCTCGCCGCCGCCCGCTACACGGCCGCCGTCACGGAGTCGCTGTGCGCGGCGGCCTGGGAACCTGGCCCGGCCGCTCACACCGGCACCGCTACGGAAGCCACCGCCCCCCGCCCCGCCGAAAGCCGCCGATGAGCACAGGGCGAGCGCGCCGCCGCCCACGAGGAGCGCGGCGGCCGCCGTACCGGCGAGGATCTTCGTACGCGGGTGTCCCTGCGCGGGGGCGACGAGTCCGCCCCGCTGACGAGTCCGCCCCGCTGAAGCCATCGGCCGTCGCCGGGTTCACCCAGTCTGCGACCGAGGGTGACTTCCGTCGGTGGAGCTGCGCCATCGGGGCCGGTGACGATGACAGCGACGGCCTCGTCCACTTCACCGTCACCCAGGAACCGCCCCTGGTCGAGCGGCACCGCGCCGACAACGAGGACCGGTCCGCCCTGCTGACCTGCGCGGGCACGCCGACCCTGGTCCAGGTCGGGCACTTCTTCGGACAGAAGGAGAGGCCCGGCCGCACCGGCCTCCGACCGGACGCGGACCTGCTGACCGACCTGACCGACGCCGTCGCCGACCAGGCCGGGTGCGAGCGGGCGTGACCGGCGCGCCCAAGGGCCGTACAGCCCGCTGGAGGGCGATGGCCCCGCACCACCGACGCCGGGCACCCGGTGCCGGGACCTGGACCGCATCGGGGCCGAGACCTGGACCACATCGGTCCGCGGCCGGGATGCCTTCGGTGCACCCGGATGTTGGCGAGGTGGGGTGTCACTCCGCACCTCGATGAAGCTGGTGGAGCCGACCGATCCAGCAGACCCGTGAAGCAGATGAACAGGACATGATGTGACCGACCTCGACACCGACCGTGCGGCCGCGACCCTCTCGCGACCCTTCTCGGTCCGCGGACTCACCTCCCGTAACCGCATCGCCATGGCGCCCATGACCAGGCAGTTCTCGCCCGAGGGCGTCCCCGGCCGGGACGTGGCGGACTACTACGCCCGCCGGGCCGCCGGGGGCGTGGGGCTGATCATCACCGAGGGCACCTACGTCGACCACGACTCCGCCGGGACCAGTGACCGCGTCCCGCGCTTCCATGGCGAGGACGCGTTCGCGGGCTGGGCCGAGGTCGTGGACTCCGTACACGGAGCGGGCGGCGCCATCATCCCGCAGCTGTGGCACGTGGGCGTCACCCGCACCGAGGGCGCGCCCCCGGTGGCGGACGCCGAACCGGTGGGTCCCTCTGGCTTCTCCCTCACCGGCGAGCCCAAGGGACGCGCCATGACGCAGAAGGACCTCGACGACGTCATCGCCGCCTTCGCCGACGCTGCGGCCGCCGCCGAGCGCCTCGGCTTCGACGGTGTCGAACTCCACGGCGCGCACGGCTACTTGATCGACCAGTTCCTCTGGGCCGGCAGCAACCGCCGTACCGACGCCTACGGTGGCGACCTCGTCGCCCGTACGCGGTTCGCGGCCGAGATCGTCGCGGCGTGCCGGGCCGCGGTCTCCGACGCCTTCCCGCTCTTCTTCCGCATGTCGCAGTGGAAGATGACCGCCTACGAGGCCAAACTCGCCCGGACCCCCGCCGAACTCGACTCCCTGCTCACACCGTTGGCCGAAGCCGGGGTCGACGTCTTCCACGCCTCCACCCGCCGCTACTGGCTCCCGGAGTTCGATGACTCCGACCTGAACCTGGCCGGCTGGGTGAGGAAGATCAGCGGCAGGCCGACGGTCACGGTCGGCTCGGTCGGCCTGGACGGCGACTTCTTCAACGCCTTCGCGGGCAACGACTCCGGCGTCACCGGCATCGGCCGGCTGCTGGACCGGATGGAGCGCGACGAGTTCGACATGGTGGCGGTCGGCCGCGCACTGATCGCCGACCCGGAGTGGGCGGCCAAGACCCTGCGCGGACGGACCGGGGACATCACGCCGTTCGGCGCGGAGATGCTGAAGACGCTGCGCTGACGGGGGAGTCGCGGGCCCGGAGGGCTGAACAGGGGAGGGCTCCCGCGCCGAGCCCTCCCGGATTCGGCCCTCGCGCCGTCCGCCCCCGAGGGGGCTCGGTTCGCGTTCCGGCGAGTGTCGTCGCGTACGTGGCCGAATGCGATGTTTATCGGAGCGCGTTTCCAGAAGCCCGATCCATGGGCCGTCTCGTCCGGTTCATACTCGGGCCTGCGGGGGCGCCCCGGCTCCCTTGATGTGGCAGGTGCATGGCTATCGGCGTGCGGTGGTCCGCCCTGCCCGGAAGCCGGCAAGCGCCCTGCTTCCTCGCTACTCAACCGGTACGGCCCAGGAGGGCGCGATGAACGAGCAAGGAGCACCTGCCGTGAAGGTGAAGACGTTACGCCTGTCGCTCACCCTCGGCCTGGCCTCCGCGCTGCTGGCCCTCCCGACGACCGCACACGCGCAGACGGCCGGCAGCCACGACCAACACGCGCAGGCGGTCGGCATCCGCGACCAACACGCGCAGGCGGCCGAGGACCACGCCCGGACCCTGGCGGCTCTCAAGGCGCTCCAGGCGAACGCGGGCCCCGGCGCCGGCGTCCACGCGGGGGACGGAGCCACGTCCTGGACCCTCTCCACCGGCACGGGCACCGTCAACTAGAACCGGCCGATCCAGCCGGACGAGCACTTCCGGGCCGGGAGCCAGACCAAGACCTTCGTCGCCGTCGCGGTCCTGAGGCTGGTCGAGAAGGGCGCCCTCTCACTGGACGAGCCGATCGGAGGCCTGCTGCCCGGCGTGGTCACCGGCAACGGGTACGACGACACCGCCATCACCGTGCGCCACCTCCTCCAGCACACCAGCGGGATCCCGGCCAACGGCCTGCCCCTCCCGCAGGCCGGTCCGGACGGCACGTACACGCTGGCCGCCCTGGTGAAGGACGGGCTCCGCTTCGCCCCGGCCGCGGCTCCGGGTGTTGCGTTCCACTACTCCAACACCAACTACGAGATCCTCGGCCTGCTCATCGAGAAGGTGACCGGGCTGCCGGTGTACGAGGCGATCACGACCGGGGTCATCGAGCCCCTCGGCCTGACCCGGACCATCTTCCCGGCGGCCGGAGACCGAGCCGTCCCCGAACCTGCCGTGCGCGGGTACCGAGGCGCCCGGATCGGCGGCTTCTTCCTCTGGCTCGACGGAACGGTCTACGAGCCCAGCAACTTCTACGCCTCCGGCGCCGTCATCTCCACCCTGAAGGACCTCACCGCCTTCTACCGGGCTCTGCTCGGCGGTGAGGTGCTCACGCCCGCATCCCTGGCCGAGCTGGAGCGGACGGTCGAGCCCGGAGCGCCGGGAGTCGAGTACGGGCTCGGCATCACCGCCTACGCCCTGTCCTGCGGCGGCAAGGCCTGGGGTCACAACGGTGCCGTACCGGGCTACTTCACCCAGACACTCGTCACGAAGGACGGCCGCCATGCCTCCGTCGTGACCAACGCCCACCTGGTGACCAACGTCCCGTCCGCACAGATGATGAAGGTGCTGGACACGGCCCTGCGAGTCCCGCGACTGACGTGCCACCGCCAGATGCCGCCTTCCCGGCACCTCTCGCCGCCGCTGTACCGAGGTACACGCGGCGCTGCCGGCACCGCCCGCACCGGGGCGCGCGACCGGTGCCGGTCCCGGGCCCACTCGTCCCCGGCGGGCCGAGCTCCCACTTGGCGGGCCGTACCTCCCGCATTTACCGGCCCGTCACGGCCCCTTCCCTTCTGTTCGGTTCTCTTGGAGCATTCTGTTCGCTTCTGTTCCCCCACTCCAAGAGGCCCCCACGCATGACTGAGATGAATCGGCGCCGGTTTCTCCAGATAGCCGGTGCGACCGCCGGATTCTCCGCCCTGTCGGGCAGCATCGAGCGGGCTGCCGCCATCCCCGCCCACCGGGCCGGCGGGACGATCCAGGATGTCGAGCACATCGTCGTCCTGATGCAGGAGAACCGTTCCTTCGACCACTACTTCGGAGCGATGAAAGGCGTCCGCGGCTTCGGTGACCCGCGGCCCGTGACCCTGCCGAGCGGAAAGTCCGTCTGGCACCAGGCGGACGCGGCGGGCAAGGTGACGCTCCCGTTCCACCCGACCGCCGACGACCTCGGGATGCAGTTCCTCCAGGGCCTCAACCACGACTGGCCCGGCGGCCAGCGCGCGTACAACGGTGGCCGTTACGACCGGTGGGTGCCGGCCAAGACCCCCACCACCATGGCCTACCTCACCCGCGAGGACATCCCCTTCCACTACGCGCTCGCCGACCGCTTCACCGTCTGCGACGCCTACCACTGCTCCTTCATCGGGGCGACCGACCCCAACCGCTACTACCTCTGGTCCGGTTACACCGGCAACGACGGCTCGGGCGGCGGACCCGTGCTCGGCAACGAGGAGCGGGGATACGGCTGGCGGACGTACCCCGAGCGGCTGGAGGAGGCCGGGGTCTCCTGGAAGATCTACCAGGACATCGGCGACGGCCTGGACGCGGCCGGCCACTGGGGCTGGATCAACGACGCCTACCGGGGCAACTACGGCGACAACTCGCTGCTCTACTTCGACAAGTACCGCAACGCCCAGCCCGGCGACCCGCTGTACGACAAGGCGCGCACCGGCACCGACGTGTCCGCCGGCGGCGGCTACTTCGACGCGATCGCCGCCGACGTACAGTCCGGGAAGCTGCCGCAGATCTCCTGGGTCGCCGCCCCCGAGGCCTTCACCGAGCACTCCAACTTCCCGTCCAACTACGGCGCCTGGTACATCGCGGGCCTGCTCGACGCCCTCACCTCCGCCCCCGAGGTGTGGAGCCGTACCGCCCTGTTCATCACGTACGACGAGAACGACGGCTTCTTCGACCACGTCGTCCCGCCCTACCCGCCGTCCTCCGCGAACCAGGGCCTCTCCACGGCCGACACCACCACGGAGATCTACCCGGGCGGCCCCTCGTACGGCGCCGGCCCCTACGGCCTCGGCCCGCGCGTCCCGATGCTCGTCGTCTCGCCCTGGAGCACCGGCGGCTACGTCTGCTCCGAGGTCTTCGACCACACCTCCGTCCTGCGGTTCATGGAGCAGCGCTTCGGCGTGCACGAGCCGAACATCTCGCCTTGGCGGCGGGCGATCTGCGGCGACCTCACCTCCGCCTTCGACTTCGGCCGCACCCAACCCGCCCCCGGCGACCTGCCCGACACCTCCGCGTACGAGCCCCCGGACCGCGAGCGCCACCCCGACTACCGGCCCACCCCGCCGACCGTCGGTGCCATGCCCGCCCAGGAACCTGGCAGCCGGCCGACCAGGCCGCTCCCGTACGAGCCGTACGTCGACGCGGCCGTGGAACCGGACAGCGGGAAGATCGCGCTCACGTTCAGCCCGGGCACGGCGGCCGGCGCGCAGTTCTACGTCACCTCCGCCAACCGCACCGACGCCCCCTGGACGTACACCGCGGGCGCGGGCCTGACCCTGACCGACCGCTGGAACTCCGCCTACTCCGGCGGCAGCCACGACCTCACGGTGCACGGCCCGAACGGCTTTCTGCGTACGTTCCGGAGCCCGGGCGCCACCGCCGGGCCCGAGGCCACCGCCCGCCACAACGGCACCAGCGGCAACCTGGATCTCACGGTCACCAACTCCGGGGCCACGGACGCCGTACTGACGATCACCAACGCCTACGGAGGAGCGGAACAGACCGTCACCGTACGGCCCGGAGCCTCGGTCTCGCGCACGGTGGACCTGCGGGCCGGCAAGCGCTGGTACGACGTGTCCGTGGCCCTCGACGGGGAGCCGGGATTCCTGCGGAGGTTCGCGGGCCACGTGGAGACGGGGGCCGTGGGAGTCAGCGACCCGGCGACCGTCACCGGGTGATGTGCGCACGCAGACCGCGCGCCCGCGTGCGGGTGAGCCCGGTGGAGGTCTGCTGACCGATGTACGGGGGGCCGGGCGGGACCATGTTGTCCCGCCCGGCGCTCCGGTGGACGGATCCGCTCAGGCGGCTCCGCCGTTGCCCGCTCCCGCGCCCGACGCCGCCTTGATGCCCTTGACGATCTCGTCCAGGACGGACAGCTTCGGAGCGTCCTTGTTGATGTCGAAGCCCGACCGGACCACCACGAGCATGTCCTTGGAGGCGGGGGAGGGGAAGACCAGCGACTCCACGTAACCGTCGTCGCCCTTCTCCGTCACCACCTTCCAGCGCACCGCGTACCCCTTCTGGCCCGCCACGGTGACCGCCGCGGACTTGATCTCCTCGTGCGAGGTGATCCTGCCGTAGGACTCGCCGCCGTACGACTGCTCGGCGTTGACGGCGATGTCCTTCTTGGCCGCCTCCTCCGGTGTCCCGGCCGTGAGCTTCAGGGCCGCGGCGGGGGCCGAGGACACTCCTCCGCGTACACACGTCTCCGCGGTCCCGCCCGGGCAGGTGTGCTCACCCGTCGTCAGGCCGGCGCCGACCGGAGCGGACCTGCCCTTCCACCCCTTGGGCACCGGCAGGCTGATCCCCGCCGCCAGGTCCGTCGCATAGCCCGGCTCGGTCGGCGGGAGCTGCTCGCCGGGGCCTTGGGCGCCACCGTCCTCCTCGCCGCCACCGTCGCCGCCGCCCTTGCCTCCGTCGTCGGGCGCGCCCGATTCCTCCGGGGCGGACGGGGTCCCGGACGGTGAGGCGACCGCGATGCCCGGCCGGCCGCCGTCCTCGCGCAGCAGGTACATCCCGCCCCCGATCGCGGCGAGCACCACCGCACCGACGGTCATGCCGACGCCGATACGGATCCCCCGGCGACGGACCGCGGCCGGTGACGGGCGGACGTGGCCCGTCCACTGAGCTCCGTCCCACCAGCGTTCCTGGTCGGGGCCTTTACCTGAATACCCGGGATCTGGATGCCAGCCGGGCGGGGTCATCTGGGTCACGGGTGCACCTTATGCGGGCCGGGTGAGAATCGTATGAACCGACCGCGAGGCGACGGCGTGTGCGCATCCCGCCGTCACGGCTCGATCAGGCCCGCGCGGATCGCGTACCGGGTGAGCTCCAGACGGTCGCGCAGCCCGAGCTTGTGGAGCAGGTTGGCGCGGTGCCGCTCCACGGTCTTGACGCTGATGACCAGCAACTCGGCGATCTCCTTGGAGGAGTGCCCCTCGGCCACGAGCTTGAGGATCTCCTCCTCGCGCTCGGTGATCGCCCGCGCCGGGAGGTCCTCGCCGTCCTTGGCCCGGTCGAGGAAGTTCCGGATGAGCGCCGTGACCGCGCCCGGATAGAGGAACGGCTCGTCGCGCATCGCCGCCCGGCAGGCCTCCACCAGATCCCGGTCGGCGACCGACTTGAGGACGTACCCGGCCGCCCCGGCCTTCAACGCCTCGAAGAAGTACTGCTCGTTGTCGTACATCGTCAGCATCAGGATGCGCAGGCCCGGCAGGACGCGGGAGAGCTCACGCGCCGCCTGCAATCCCGTCAGCCGGGGCATCGCGATGTCCAGGATGGCCAGATCCGGCCGCTCGGCGCGTGCCATCTCGATGGCCTCGGCGCCGTCGCCCGCCTCGGCCACGACCGTCAGGTCCGGCTCGCCGTCGAGGATCAGCCGGACCCCTCGGCGTACCAACGCGTGGTCGTCCGCCAGCAGGATCCGCGTCGGCGCTGCGGGTCCCCGGGAGGGGGACGGGGTGGAGAGAGGCATGGTCACCGGCTTTCGTTCCGGACGGGCACATCGAGACGTACTTCGGTACCGCCCTCCGGCCCCGGGCCGAGGAACAGTTCGGCGCCGATCAGCAGGGCGCGCTCGCGCATCCCGCGCAGTCCAGCCCCCTCGGGCGTGTCCCCGAGGCCCCGGCCGTCGTCGCGGATGCGCAGCTCCACGCCGCAGGGGCTGCGGAGCAGGGAGAGTGCGAGCCGGGAGGCACCGGCGTGACGGACCGTGTTGGTGAGCGCCTCCTGCGCGATCCGGTAGATGACCAGCTCGGCCTCGGCGTCCAGTTCCGGCAGGTCCTTGCCCGTCTGCCGGCTGATCGTCAGGCCGTCGGGCGTCGGCGTCTCGGTGATCAGAGCCGTCAGCGCGCTGACCAGACCCAGCTCCTCCAGCACTCCGGGACGCAGCCGGCGCGCGATCCGGCGGATCTCGTCCAGGGAGCCCCGGGTGATCTCCTGGACCTGCCGCAGCTCGCCGCGGAGCGGCTCTGGGGCGTGGTCGGCGACGCGCTTCAGTTCGAGGAGAACGGCGGTGAGCGTCTGCCCGACCTCGTCGTGGAGCTCCTGCGCCACCCGGCGGCGTTCGGCCTCCTGGGCGGAGAGCGCGCGGGCGCTGCTGGTGGCGCGTTCGGCCTCCAGCCGGTCGAGCATCGTGTTGAACGTCTCGATCAGGGCGGCGATCTCGCCGTGCCCGGCCACCTCCGGGCGCGGGCTCGGGCGCAGCAGGTCGGTCGTCGTCATCGCCCGGGTGACCCGCTGGAGAGGAAAGAGGCCGAGCCGGAGCAGGGCCGCGTTGGCGGCCAGCATGAAGGCGATCCCGCCGGTCAGGATCACCGCCTCGGTGAGCAGGACCGGCGTGGAGATGGTGATCGGGCCGAGCAGCAGCAGGGCACCCGCGGCGACCAGCACAGCGGCGTTGAGCAGAAAGATCCGCCAGAACAGGGACAAGGGAGCACGGCCTCCATCGGACGTCGAGCGGTTGCGGGCGGTGGCGAGGGTTCAAGGAGCGTCGGGTTGTGGTCGAGCACCTGGTTGGTGTCGGGCCTCGGTCGGCGTTGACGTGGGCCTCGACAGCCTCCACTATCGTCGCTGCGCGCGAGAAACACGCTGTCGCCCCGATGCCCCACCTGCGCCGATGGGAGGGCGCGCGGCTCACCGCGCATCTGCATGGTGCACACCCCTCGATATGGGTGCTGCCCCCGATGGTCCTCCCGGACGCTCCCGCCGATCATGAAATCAGGGCCCGGGGGGCCCTGCCTGTGCCGCATCACGGGGCCGGCGCCGCAGGGACCGAGAGGTCTCCGTACCGGGAGGGAGACACCATGCCCACGTACGACGAACAGCTGCGCGCCCTGGAGGAGCAGCTGCATCGCGACGACCCCGGTTTCGCGGCGGCGATGGCCGACGGCACCCCGCGCAGCCCCCGTGAGTACCGCCGCCGCAACGCCTGGCTGGCGATGGCCTTCGGGCTCACCGCCCTGGGCATGGGGATCGCCATCGGCCACGGCCTGCTGATCGCCACGGGTCTGGTGGTGTCGGGAGCGGCCGCCCACCTCTTCGACCCGCAGCGCGGTCGCCGGCACGGCAAGGACATCCCCGGCACCCTCCAGAACCCCGGCACCCGCGAAAACCCGGACGCCCCCGGAAACCCGCGAACCCCCTGACACGCGGCGCCCGCACCGCCGCATCCGCCGGCCCCGCCGCACGGGCCGACGAAGGCCCCGACCGCCGAACCGGTCGGGGCCTTCGTGCGCTGTCGCCCGTGTACCGCCTTCATATGCGCGCCGTACGCGTTGTGCGCGGGGTGCGCTCGGAGCGGGTAACCGGTGCGGCCGCTGATCCGGCCCGTTCCTGGCGTGCGCTGAGCCCGTGCTTGGGCTGAGCCACGTATGGTCCGACCATGGAAACCTCGTAGCGAACTGTCAGCCGTGAACCGAGAACCCGACGGTGGAGGCCCCATGCGCATCGGACTCTTCGCCACCTGCCTGGGCGACACGCTCTTCCCCGACGCGGTGCGCTCCACCGCCGTCCTGCTCGCGCGCCTGGGCCATGAGGTGGTGTTCCCGCCGGAGCAGACGTGCTGCGGACAGATGCACATCAACACCGGCTACCAGCGCGAACCCGTGCCACTGGTCCGGAACTTCGCCGAGCAGTTCGGTGACGCCTCCATCGACGCGGTGGTCGTGCCGTCCGGCTCGTGTGCCGGATCGGTCCGCCACCAGCACGCGATCGTCGCGGACCGCTACGGGGATGCCGGGCTTCGGGCCGGGGTCGCGACCGTCGCGGCGAAGACGTACGAGCTCTCCGAACTCCTCGTGGACGTGCTCGGTGTGACGGGCGTCGGCGCCTACTTCCCGCACCGGGTGACGTACCACCCGACCTGCCACTCACTGCGGATGCTGCGCGTCGGCGACAGACCGCTCCGGCTGCTGCGTGCCGTGGACTCCATCGACCTCGTCGAGCTGCCCGGCGCCGACTCCTGCTGCGGGTTCGGCGGGACCTTCGCGCTGAAGAACGCCGAGACCTCCACCGCGATGCTCCACGACAAGCTGGCCGGCATCGCCGCCACCGGGGCCGAGGTCTGCACCGCGGGCGACTCCTCCTGCCTGATGCACATCGGCGGCGGCCTCTCCCGTACCCGCTCCGGCACCCGCACCCTCCACCTCGCCCGGATCCTCGCCGCCACCCGCGCCACCCCCGACGTCCTGACGGAGGCCGCCGCCGTATGAGCACCTTCCTCGGCATGCCCGCCCGGCCGCCCCACGCTCCGTACGGCACCGGCAACCTGCGCGGCGACGAGCCCTTCCCCCGCGCCGCCCACCAGGAGCTGGGCAACGGGCAACTGCGCCGCAATCTCGCCAAGGCCACCACCACCATCCGCGCCAAACGGCTGAGCGTCACCGGTGAGCTCCCCGACTGGGAGGCCCTGCGCGAGGCCGGGTCCGCCATCAAGACCGACGCGATGAACCGGCTGCCGGAACTCCTGGAACAGCTGGAACGCGAGGTCACCGAGCACGGCGGCACCGTCCACTGGGCCCGCGACGGCGCCGAGGCCAACGAGATCGTCGCCCGGCTGGTGAAGGCCACCGGCAGCGACGAGGTCATCAAGGTCAAGTCGATGGCCACCCAGGAGATCGGGCTCAACGAGCACCTGGAGTCGGTCGGCATCACTCCGTACGAGACCGACCTCGCCGAACTCATCGTGCAGCTCGCCCACGACAAGCCCTCCCACATCCTGGTGCCCGCGATCCACCGCAACCGGGACGAGATCCGGCAGATCTTCCTCGACCGCATCCCCGGCGTCGACCCGGAACTGGACAACGTCCCGGCCCACCTCGCGGCGGCCGCACGCGCCTATCTGCGCGAGAAGTTCATGACGACGAAGGTCGCCGTCTCCGGTGCCAACTTCGGCGTCGCAGAGACCGGCACCCTCTCCGTCGTCGAGTCCGAGGGCAACGGCCGCATGTGCCTCACCCTCCCCGACACGCTGATCACCGTGATGGGCATCGAGAAGGTGCTGCCGCGCTACCAGGACCTGGAGGTCTTCCTCCAACTGCTGCCGCGTTCCTCAACTGGTGAACGCATGAACCCTTACACCTCGTTGTGGACCGGAGTGACCCCCGGCGACGGCCCGCAGAACTTCCATCTGGTGCTGCTCGACAACGGGCGTACGGCCGCGCTCGCCGACGCGATCGGACGCGCGGCGCTCAACTGCATCCGTTGCTCGGCCTGCCTCAACGTCTGTCCGGTCTACGAACGGACCGGCGGCCACGCCTACGGTTCGACCTATCCCGGTCCGATCGGTGCCGTCCTCACCCCGCAGCTCGCCGGGATGCATGCGGCCGCCGACGACCCCAACAGCTCGCTGCCCTATGCCTCCAGCCTCTGCGGAGCCTGTTTCGACGCCTGCCCGGTGAAGATCGACATTCCCTCCCTGCTGGTGGAGCTGCGTCACCAGCACACCGAACAGACCGGCACCACGCCGGAGAAACTGGCGATGAAGGCGGCCGCCGCCGTGATGAAGCGGCCCGCGCTGTACACGGGTGCGCAGAAGGCGGCCGGCCTCGGCCGCGCGGTCGCCGGACGCGACGGGACGATCTCCCGGCTGCCCCCACCGTTCAGCGGCTGGAGCGACAACCGCGACATCGCGGCCCCGCCCCGGCAGACCTTCCGCGCCTGGTTCGCCTCGGACGAAGGCAGGGCCGCGCTCCGGTCCGCCGCCGCAGAACACGGCCAGGGCCGGGACCGGGTGGAACGAGAACGGGACCGGGACGAGGGCGAACGCGATCCGGGCCACCGAGGGGACGGGACGACATGACCACGGCCCGCGACACCGTGCTCGGCCGGGTCCGTGACGCCATGGCCCTGGCTCCGGCGCCCGCCACCGTCGTACCGCGCGCCTACCGCACCGGCCGGGTCCTGCCCGACGCCGAACGCCTAGCCCTCTTCAGCGACCGGCTCCGCGACTACAAGGCCGAGGTCCACCGCTGCACCGCCGACCGTACGGCGCAGCTCGTCGCCGATGTGCTGCGCGACCACGGCGCCCGCCGGATCGGTGTGCCGGCCGGGCTGGATCCGCGCTGGCTCGACGCGTACGACGGCGAGGTGGGCCAGGACGCGGCGGACATCCCCGCACCTCGACTGGACTCCCTGCACGCGGTGGTGACCGCATCCGCCGCCGGCTGCGCCGAGACCGGCACGATCTTCCTGGACGGCTCGCCCGACCAGGGCCGCCGAGCGCTGTCCCTCGTCCCCGATCTGCACCTCTGCGTCGTCGACCTCTCCTCCGTCGAGGCCGGAGTGCCCGAGGCGGTGGCCCGGCTGGTGCCCGAGCGGCCGACCACGCTGATCAGCGGCCCTTCGGCCACCTCGGACATCGAGCTGGAACGGGTGGAGGGCGTGCACGGCCCCCGCACCCTGGTGGTGGTGATCCGTACCGACAGGTGACCGGGCCGCGGTCGCCGCCCAGCCGTGGCCACCACCTTGCCGTGGTCGCAACCTGTCTGTGGTCTTCACCTTGCTACGGTCCGACCTCCACGTGGTCCACCGCGACCGCCCCCCGGCCGAAGACGATCCGCGTCCGCGCGCCATTCTCCGCCCACCCGACCTCGACCACCGCCTCACCGCCCGGACCGGTCCGTCGTACGTCCACCGCGTCCACGAGCGGCGCCAGCGGCCCGGCCTCCGGCTGCGCCGTGAGTGAGGCGAGGGCCACCAGCACCACGTTCCCCGTCACGTCGGCCGCGGCCAGCCGAGGCAGCACCGCCCAGCGAGTGAACGCCGTGCCTTGCGGGGCCCGTACCTCTTCCGGAGCCTCCCAGCCGTGGAGGCCGTACAGCTGGGAGCGGACCGGGCCGCCGGGCTCCGTCGCCCAGCCGGTCAGTTCGGCCCGTGCCCCGTCCGGCGCCCCCAGGACCCGGTGCACCCGCAGTTCGTAGCGGCCCCGTGCCACCGTCAGGCTCTCCACCCGGAGCCCGGGGACGGTGGAGGGGCCTGACGGGAACACGGGCACGTGCCAGGACCCGGCCCAGCCCCAGCCCTCGCCGTGGCCGGCACCGAGCGGACGGATGCGGCGCCTGGTGCTGCGTACGCCGTCGACCGTCACCGACAGGTGGTTGTCCGCGGGGTTCGCCGCCGAGGTCGGGCCGGTCACGGTGGAGTAGGCGAGCCGGGCGTAGTGCGGGTCCGCGTCGGCCGCCGACTCGCCCTCGTCCGGGCGGACATGGTCGCTGCCGTGGTTGTGCATCCGCACCACACCGTCCGCCCCTGTCGACTGGACCAGCAAGCCGGGCGCCGGTACGGAGAGCACCCGGTCCGAGTCCTCGCTCGGGGCCGCCTCCTCCACCGACGTCCATAGCGGGTGTCCGGCCGGGGCCAGCAGCGCCACGAACGCCTTCGACGCCCAGTAGGGCGACGCGGGACCGGAATAGGACTGCAGCGTCGCCGGGTGCGCGCCGTGCCAGCCGAGGCTCAGCAGTCCGTCACCGCCGCTCGCACCCCGCTCCAGGAAGTACCGCACCGCCCCGTTGACCAGCCGGCGGGACACGCCCGGCGCGAGCGGGGTGTGCCCGGTCACCGCGCCCAGCCCCACAGCCGCGCCCGCCGCGAACCGGTAGGTGAGCGAGCGCCCGAAGTACAGCGGAGCCCCGTCGCCGCCGAACATCAGCGAGAAGCTCTCCAGATGCTCACGCAGCCGCGCCCCGTGGCGCGCGGACTCCCCTCCGCCGCCTGCGAGATGGGCATCCAGCACCGGATACAGGTGCAGCGCCCAGCCGTTGTAGTGGTCGAAGGCGCGCCCGTCCCCGTCGGCGTACCAGCCGTCGCCCCGGTACCAGCCCTCCAGCAGTTCCAGCGCCCGCTCCCGCGCCCGGGCCGTCTCCGCGTCCCCGCGCCCCACCGACTCCAGGAAGCCGGCGACCGTGTACGGGAAGAGGTACCAGTTGTTGCCCGCCGGAACGTGGCGCAGCGCGCCCCGCAGCCACAGCTCCGCCCGGTCCCGCACCTCGTCCGACAGCCGCTCCCAGAGCCAGGGCCGGGTCAGCCGCAGCCCGAGCGCGACGGACGCGGACTCCACCATGGGCTGCCCCCGCACCTGGTGGTCCAGGATGACCGGCCAGGACTCCGCGTCGTCCCGCCCGGGCGTACGCGTCCCGGCCGCGAGCCCTCGCGCGTACCGGTCCAGCCAGCCGTGCGGATCCTGCCCCGCTGCCCCGGCGACCCGGAAGGCGGCCGCCAGGAAGGTCCGCGCGTACCCCTCGAGCCCGTCGGAGCGCACGCCGGAGTGCGACGGAGGACCGGGCAGGTCCAGCAGGGCCCCGCCGGGGGTGGCCCACTGCCAGGCGGCGTGCAGCAACCCGTCGGCGGCGGCCTCCCAGTGCGCTCGCGTGTACCCGGTGTACGGGCTCGACGCCCGGTCCTCCGGAGGCAGTTCGAAGGGCGGGGAGCGGAAGGTCGTCATACGGGGAGGCCAGGCCCTTCGTGGTGGACACGGTCGGCACGGCAGATCCTGATCGAGTGATCACGAGCGGTCAAGAGAGCGAGGGGAAGCCGGCGAAAGCGATCAGAATGATCAGCGTTCAGCGATCAGCCCCCCGGAACGGCCACATCTACATAGGGCCCCGGGCTCAGGGCAGCAGCAGCCAGTCCGCGCCGACAGCCGCCAGCAGACCGGCCCCGAGCAGCCAGCTGCCGAGCCGCGTCCGGCCGTTCCTGCTGAGCTCGATCACCAGGCCGCAGAGGATGAGCGCGAGCCCGTACACGCCGACGACCAGCACCGACGACCGGCTCGCGATCCGCAGGGCGAGGACCACGCCCATGGCCACCATGCCCACGGACGAGAGGACGACCCGCAGCTGCCGAGCCTGCCGTGGCGTCAGTCTCTTCCCTGCCACGGGCTCGGCCCCGGCATCGACCTCAGCCCCGGCCCCACCTTCGTCCGGGCGCTCGGTTTCGGCCGTCTTGTCGGGGTGCCCGGCGTGCTCGGCATCCGCAGCATCCGCGGCGTTCTTGGCGTCCTTGCCGCCGTCCACGCCGCCGGTCACGTTCTCGGCGGGCTCCGCCACCGCGGTCTCGGCTATCGGGGTGTCGGTGTCCCGGTTCCGGCCCTCGCGCCGGTCCCGGTCCTGGTCCTGGTCAGAAGTGCTCATGGAGCCGGATCGTAAGGGATGCGCGGCAGGCCCGTTCCCGGACCCGCTCGTTCGGCCACCGGTGCGGGCCATGAGCCCCTCGCCGGCTACCCGAGCAGCCGCGGCGCCTCGACCGCCGCGTCCACCGGGCGCCCCGCATCCACGCGACCCGCCAACTCCCCGGCCCAGTCGACCAGTCCGCCGACCCTGATCCCGTACGGCAGGGGATCGGCGTACCGACGGACCTCACCGTACGAGGTGAGCGCGCCCGCGCCCCGCCGCAGCAGCCGCGCGCCGCCCGCCGAGTTGCCGCGCGCCGCGTGCGTCAGCCCCACGGCCAGCTGCGCCAGCCCCCGCCACAGCTCACGCTCGCGCTCCGGCCCCGACTTCCAGGCGTCCTCGAACACCTCGTGGGCATGGAACGGCATCCCCGCGTCCAGCAGCCGCTGCGCCTCCCGGAGCGTCTCGTCCGGCGTGCGGACGACGCCCTCGGGCTGTCGCTCGACGCCGGGTGCTCCGTACGGCAGTGGCCGCCCCAGCCCGTCCCGGGGGCGCGCATTGCGCGCCCGGCCCTCGGTGTCGCGGTCCCTGTGCGTCTCGTTCACTCCTCGATTGTGCCCCGCACCTGCGGGGAATCGGCCGAACCCTGTCGGTGAGCACCCGCGCGCGACTAGGCTCGACTGTCGTCACTGCATGCCATTTGGGGAAGGGTGGGCATGAAGCCGTCCCGGCCGTTGTACGAGCGTGAACCGGAACTCGCCGCCGCCGCGAGGGCGGTGGACGATCTGTGCGGAGCGCAGGCCGTCGGCGGGCTCCTGGTCTTCAGCGGGGAGGCGGGGCTCGGGAAGACGGCCCTGCTCGCCGAGATCCGGGCGATGGCCGCCGACCGCTGCACGATCTGGTCCGCCCGGGGCGGTGAGACCGTCACCTCCGTGCCGTTCCACGTCGTACGGCAGTTGCTGCAGCCCGCGCTCGACCAGTTCCCGCCCGACGAGAAGCGGGCCCTGTTCGGCGACTGGTACGACACCACGGCGCCCGCGCTCGGACTGGCCGAGCCCAGCGGCCCGCAGCCCGACCCGCAAGGTGTCCGCGACGGCCTCGACTACGTCGTCGCCCGGCTCGCCTCCCGTCTCAGCCACCGGCCGTTACTGCTCCTGGTCGACGACGCCCACTGGGCGGACGGCGAATCCCTCTCCTGGCTGGCCTCGTTCACCGCCCGCCTCGGTGAACTCCCCTTGCTCGTCGTCCAGGCGTACCGGCCGCAGGAAATGGCCGAACGCAACGCGAGCTACGTCGCTGACCGCGAGGCGGAACGCGGCTCCGACGGCCAGAGCGCGATCACCCGGGTCGCCCTGCGGGCGCTGACCCCGGACGCCACCGCCGAACTGGCCCGCGCGGCTCTGGGCGAACACGCGGACGACCCGTTCTGCCGCGAGGTCTGGGCCGTCACCGGCGGGAATCCCTACGAGGCGGTCGAGCTGGTCGCCAAGGTCCAGGACCAGGAGCTGGCCCCGGTCGAGGAATCGGCCGGGCAGCTGCGGGAGCTGGGCGCCTCGGCCCGGGGCAGCGGGCTCGTCGCCCGGCTGGAGCGGCTCGGCACCAACGCCAACCGGTTCGCGTGGGCCGCCGCCGTGCTCGGCACCGACATCTCCCAGGAGCTGGCCGCCACGCTCGCCGGAATGAGCTCGGCGGAGGCCGCCGACTGCACGGCCCGGCTGCGTGACGCCCGTATCGTCAGCGGTTTCGACCCGCTGGAGTTCGTCCACCCGCTGATCGCCACCGCCGTCTACCGCTCGATCCCGCCGGCCACCCGCACCGCGATGCACGGCCGCGCCGCCTGGGCCATCACCCGGGCCGGCCTCGGCGCCGCGGCCGCCTCCCGCCACCTGCTGGAGGTCCACCCGGACGACGACCAGGAACTGGTCGCCCAGCTCCGCGAAGCCGCCGGCCAGCACCTCGCTGTCGGCGCCCCCGAAGCGGCCAGGCGCTGCCTGGAACGCGCCCTGGAGGAGCCGCCCCGCCCGAAGGACCGCGCCGTCCTGCTGTACGAGCTCGGCTGTGCCACCCTGCTCAGCTCCCCGCCCACCACGGTCCAGCACCTGCGGGCGGCCCTGGACATGCCCGGCCTCGACGACGGCCTGCGGGTCGACGCCACGTTCCGGCTCGCCGCCGCGCTCGCCCACAACAACCAGCTCAAGGACGCGGCGCTCTCGCTGGCCGCCGAGGCGGCCCGTACGGCGCCGGGCCCCGGCCTGATGCGGCTGCAGGCTGCGCACTTCATGTGGGAGGGTATGCAGGCCACCGAGGACGACGGCCCGGCCCGCTCCCGCCGCCTCACCCGCAACGCCGACCACCTCAAGGGCCGCGACAACTCCGAACGGGCCCTGCTCACCCTGCGGGCCTTCGACGCTATGCTGCGCGGCGAGAACGCCCAGCTCATCGTCGACCTCTGCGAACGCGCCCTGATCGACGGCAGCCCCGCCCGCGGCCTCGGCTGGACCGACTCCGAGTGGGGCTTCGAACTGCCCACCATGGTCGGCATCACCTACACCTTCACCGACCAGCTCGACCGGGCCGAGAGCCTCTTCGGCGAAGCGGTTCGGGCGTTCGAGATCTCCGGCTGGAGCGGCGCCCACCTGGCGTTCGCGCACACCCTGCTCGGCATGGTCCACCGCCGGCGCGGCCGTCTCGCGGAGGCCGAGGGCTTCCTGAGCGAAGGGCTCCGCCTCGCCGACCGCGTCGGCTCCGGCCTGCCCGTCCACTGGGACGCGGCATGCCTGCTCATCGACACGCTGCTGGCCCGGGGCCGTACGGAGGAGGCCCGCAAGATCGCCGACCGCTACCACTTCGGACCGCCCTACCCCAGCGCCATGGTCCTGCCGGACGGCCCGTGCATCCTGGGCCGCCTGCTGCTGGCCGAGGGCCGCAAGGAGGAAGCGATCGCCGAACTCGAAGCGGCGGGCGCGGCCCTGGAGTCACGCGAACGCTTCAACGGCATCTGGGCACCGTGGGCCGGCGACCTCGCCCGAGCCCTGGCGGACGACGACCCGGCCCGCGCGGCCCACCTCGCGACCCGCGCCCGGGTGCACGCGGAACGGTTCGGCACGGACACCGCCATCGGTGAAGCCCTGCGCTGCGTCTCGCTCTTCGCACCGCCCGAGGAGGCGGAGCAGCTCCTCGCCGACGCCGTCCGACACCTGGAGCGGTCCTCCTCCGCCTACGAGCACGCGCTCGCCCGCGTCGACTACGGCATCGCGATCGGCTCCCACCGCGAACTGGCCCGGGCCCAGAAGCAGGCCATGGCCTGCGGAGCCGAAGGCCTGGCGGCCCGCGCCCAGCGGGCACGGACGTCGATCCGGTCCTCGGAGTGAGGTAATGTTTGTCCTGCGCGACCGCCCCGGGAAACCGGGCGGAATCGCATCGGGACGTGGCGCAGCTTGGTAGCGCACTTGACTGGGGGTCAAGGGGTCGCAGGTTCAAATCCTGTCGTCCCGACTCGTGAGAGTCGTAGACCGTAGGGCCGGATCGATATTCTGATCCGGCCCTACGGTCTTTTCTTTTCTGTTGTTGCTACTCCTGGACCGGTGTTCCGGTGCTCCTCACCGCGTAGTCGGGCAGTCGGTACCCCAGTTCCTCCAGACGATCGGCAACGGCGTGCGGGTGCAGTTTCAGGATGGTGGCAGCGCGCGCGACGTGAACGAGGGAGACGGCTTGGCCGTAGGAGAGCCAGGGGGGTTCTGCGTCGAGGTCGCGGCTGACGAGATGCAGATCGGTCGGCCCCACCTCGCGGGGACTGGTGGCGGGCAGGTGATACCCGTAGTCCATCAGGCGGGACGCCACGTGCTCGGTGGAACACCCGAGCATCTGCGCGGTCAGAGGGATGTGGGCCGGATGGACTGTCTGTTCGGGGAGGAGCCATGGTGCGCGCCCATCCCGGTCGCGGCTGAGTATGTGCAGGTCACTATGGCTGGTCGCCGGCAGTGGACGCGTCGGAACCTTGTATCCGAGAGCGACCAGTCGGGCGGTGGCCTCTTCGACGGAACGCCCCGTTGCTCTGGCGGCCTGGATGATGTGCGCGGGTAGGCAGGCTTCCCCAGGGTTGAGCCACCGGTCGCGGGCGCGTGTGTCCGTGCCGATGAGCTGGATGTCATCAGCGGAAAGCTGAGGCAAGGGAGGAGCGGGCACCGAGAACCCGAGCGCCGCGAGTCGGGCTGCGACGTCCGCGGTCGAGCGGCTCGTCCTGGTGGCCGCCATCGCGATGTGTGCCGGATCGACCGGCGCTCCATAGGGGAGCCAGGGGGACGTTCCATCCAGGTCGAGGCTGAGGATGCGCAGGTCACCGGGCTCCCGAGACGTTACCGGGTGTACCGGGGTGCTGTAGCCGAGTGCTGCCAGGCGGTCGGTGATGTGCTCAGGGGAATGCTCCGCCATGTCGGCAGCCCGGATGATCTGAGCGGGATGGACGACTTCTTCGAGAGGAAGCCAGGGAGCCTGCCCGTTGAGGTTGGTGCTCGTGAGCCGTACGTCGTCCGCGTTCCACTCGGGAAACGGGGGAGCGGGCACGGAGAATCCCAGTTCACCCAGACGGGAGGCTACGTCCTCTACGGATCGTCCTATCCTGGCCGCCACCGTGGTAAGCAGCCCCATGCTCACCGAGGAACTCTCCTGAAAAACTGACCCGAACCACGGTGAGTGGCTCCACGGTGTCCAATCGGGCATGAGCATCAAAGTGTCTGACGGCATGGGGAGCGGGTGGGGTGAGACGCCGTCTGTGATAAATCCGGGAAAGAGTCCGGCGTCGGCGAGAGGGCGAAGCCTGAACGCTTCTGCCCCTACGGGTGCCGAGGAGAACTTCAGCAGGTTATCGGCTGCGGCGGTGGAAAATCCGAGACTTTCGTCCGCCGCGAAGAATCCTGATCTGGTGATGTCCACTTCACGGCCGGCGATCCGCCACGGGGCGAAGCGGCCGCGCACCGCTTCCGCGAAGATCTTGTCGGCGATGTCCGGGCTGTCCCAGACGAAGCCCTCAAGCCATCTCGGCTCGAACAGTCCGGATTCCTCGGCCAGCAACGTGGGGATTTCCTGCCGGAGCAGCAGATCGACCTCCGCCATGTTGAGGTCGATGATCCGCCGCCGGTCGATGGTGAGTCGCGGAGTCCGGTCACCCGACAGATTGACCACGGCCCCGAACAGGCTCTCGCCTGCCCAAATACCGTCTGCGAGCACGGCGCCCCCGCTGTTGCACCACCAGACGGCAGGTGTGGACGTGGCCACCGTGCGCGCTCCTGCCTCCCGAGCAGCGTCCTCGGAGTGGGCATCGTAGCCCCCCAAGGGAGCCACGCCCGAGAGGACGTTCGGCGTCCACACCGTAGGCTCTGCCTCGCCCTCCCTGGCCGTGACCTCGAACTCGGACAGCCAGAGAATGCGCCGCAGCACATCGACGCAGGATGTGACATCGGGCGACCGGAGTCTGAGGCGAACGCTCGTGTAGGCCTCGGCGCAGCGGTCCAGGGGCTGGATGCGGAAGAGCGAGCCCGGCCCCGCGATCTCCACACGGAGTTGCTGGCCCGGCAGACCGTCGGGGGTCAGACGGCAGGTCGTGACGGTGATGTCGTCCGCCAGCATGAAGTAGCTGAGCACCCCCACACCGAACTGGCTGTTGGGATGCATCGTGATTCCGTGTTCCTCCCAGCGCGCCCGCTCCTCGATGTACTCCGGCAGGTCCGCGAAGCGCATGCCGGCGTGCGAGAAGACGTCCCGCAGCTCGACCTCGCCCATGCCGATCCCGTTGTCACGGCACTCCAGGTAGGGTCCTGCCGCGTCGACCCCTTGGGTGAAGGAGATCCTCCCCTTGTACGGTGCGGTCTCGGAGCCCGTGGCGCGCAGGTACCGGGTCCGTGCATCGCGGTACCGGCAGGCGTCCAGGGCGTTCTGGTACAGCTCGCGGATCGCGAGCGCGGGGTCCCCGTACAGCTCCTCGCCCATCAGCAGTTCCTGGATGCGGTCGTCCGCCAGCCGGAAGCGGAGTTCGGTCGACGCGTAGACCGGTCGCCCGCCCGCTTCGATCGCGGGGGTCACCTGGTCGGCGGTGACGTGCAGCGGGAGGTTGCGCAGCAAGGCCGGGCGTTCCTCGTCGCCGGTGCTGATGTCGATCCGGGCCAGGCGTGTGTCCAGCGCAGCGGCGTGCTGGCGCAGGCCGAGGTCGACCGCCAGGTGGTCGCACGTCGCGCTGAGGATCCGCGTCCGTCCGTTCGAGTCCCACCGCACGTTCTCCAGGGTGTTGTGCAGGCCCGGAAGGTCCACGGCATAGCCGATGCCGATGTGGTCGACGACCAGTTCGGACAGGGTGACGGGGTCGATGGCGAAGAGATGGGCGATGCGCAGCATCTCGGCGAGCTGGTGGACCCGGACACGCTGGGCGGTCTCAGCCACTCCCACGTTCCGGGGCCTGGCCTTCCCCTCGTCCTGCGGCCGGGGAAGCTGGGGCGCGCGCAGGAGTTGGGCCACCAGCCCGGGCTCCAGGACCTCTTCGACGAGGCGCTTCTCCCGGGGCGAACGCTTGCCCAGCGGAACGGCCAGGTCGTCCAGCAGGGTTTCCACGGAGGAAGGCTCGTACAGTCTGGGTTGCCTGATGAGCCAGCGGTGGAAGAGCCACCAGCCGATGGCGTCCGACGCGCCTTTTCCGGAGTTGCGCAGCGCCCTGCGTACCAGCCGGGGATATCCCCGCAGGAATCGCTCGTACCCGCGCCGGGCCGAGGACGTGCTCTGGGCGTCGGTGAGGTTGGTGGGCTCGACCGAGTGGTACCGCCTCATGTTCCGCTTCCAGAACACGGCGTGGAGGTAGGGATGCGTCACGAGGAGGAACACCTCGGCGGCGGAGAGTTCCAGCTCCTCGGGGCGCAGGCTGCTGTCGAGCAGCAGGCTGTCGGTCCACTCCGCCACACGGTCGGTGTAGGACGGCGAATGCCATGGGTCTGCGGCGAGCTCTGTCTCCTCGCGCGCGGTCGCGCTCGCGGCCCGGGCCACGAGGGCTGTCGCGGTGTCGCGGAGCAGGGACAGGCCGCGCTCGTCGGCGACGTAGTTCCACAAGGGGTGGTCGCGGGCAGCGGTCACCCATTCGTGGTCCTCCAGAACGGATGCCGGTGTGGAACTGCTCTGGTCCTGCGGGCTGCCCGTGAACGCACGGTTGCTCGCGAGCACGATCTGGTGGCCGAGGTCCCTGGTACTCATCCTCGGCTGGGGGACACGTAAGTCCTCCACGGCTCTGTTCTGCAACCGGCCGTGCAGAGCGTTGAAGATGTCGGTCATGGTGAGCTCGGGCAGGTGCTCGCCTTGGCGCCCGCCGCTCAGCTCACCGGCCAGGCCCTCCCTGAGCAGGGCTGTGAGCTCCAGGGTGAAAACGCTGCCCTCGGGCAGGCACAAGGAGCGTTCCGTCTCCGCTGCGGAGGTGAGGACACATGCCCCGGTGATCTCCATGTCCAGCTGCGTCGGTGCCGTCTCGTCCGACATGGGCAGAGCACGGCCGCTGAAGCAGCAGTCGACGATGACCACCTTGCGCTGGGCGGCTGATCCGGACACGAGGTCACGGACGTCGTTGTACTTCACCGAGTGGTAGGCCCGCCGGACGCTCGATGCCCGGGTGGCGAGGTGGAAAGTCCGGTCCCGGCCTCCGAAGTGTCCGTGTCCCGCGTAGTAGACCAGCAGGAGGTCGGTGGCCTCGGCGGCGGCGTCGTGCAGGGCGTCGAGTAATTCCTGCGGCGACGCTCCGTGCGGTACCTCCGTGCAGTCCTCTTCCGCCAGTCCGCCGACGTCCTTGCTGGTGAGAAGCGGGAGCAGGGCCGGCACGTTGTGCTTTACGCCGTCGAGGGCGGACAGCTCGTCGTACGCGTGGACGCCGAACAACACCGCCCTGGACCGGCCCGCGCCGGAGGTCACGCGTCTGCCTCCGGTGGCGGGGCGTCACCGAGGCGGCGGAGCAACTCCGCCAGTTCCTCGGGTGAGAGGTGACCGATGTCGACCGTGCTGTCGCCGTGCACCAGGCGACTGCCGCCGCCCCCGTCGTCCGCGCCGGTTCCCGGCCCGCCATCACGCCTGACCGAGCGCCAGGTCACGTAGGCCAGAGCGAAGTTCGCGATCTCGACCGCGTTCCCGAGGAGGATGTCGAGCGCCTCCAAGGTGTTCATGGTGGGGCCCTGGCCTCCGACGGCCGAGACCTTCAGCCTGGCAGTGCCCGGGTCCTCGGCCAGCCATGTCTGAAGGTCTACGAGGGCTTCCTCGTCGCCGTCCCCAGCAATGCGAAACTTCATCCCCACCGTCCCCGTGCCCATGCGGCTGTGCCAGTGGGCGTGAGTTTATCCACGGCTGGGTGTGTCGAGGAGGTATCGCGACAATTCGTGGTAACCACTTGGGTCGCGTCCGGCTGCCCACCGGCCCGCCGGACGTGTCAGGCCAGAAGCTTCGCCTTCGCCCGCTCGTACTCGTCCTCGTTGATGGCGCCCTTCTCCTTGAGCTCGGCGAGCTTCGCCAGATCGTTCACATGGCCGGTGGAGCCGGAGGAGCCCTCGCTGTTCGCGGCCTCCCTCACGTACTGCCGGAAGGCCGCCTCCGAATCCTTCACCGCCTTGGCGTCGCGCTCGTGCATGCTGCGGCCGCGCACGATCAGGTAGATCAGGACGCCCAGGTAGGGCAGGAGGATGACGAAGATCAGCCAGCCCGCCTTGGCCCAGCCGTTCAGCGTGTGGTCGCGGAAGAGGTCCGTGATCACCTTGAACAGCAGGAAGAACCACATGACCCAGAGGAACAGGTACAGCATGGTCAGGAAGAGGTTCAGGAGCGGGTAATCGTCCATGGGGCCAACTCCGTTCGCGCGGATGGTCCCTCATTCATACGCTTGGTCCCTTTTCTCCGCATCCGTAGCCGGACCATCAGGACCCTGATCAGCGCCGCTCTCCGGCTCCGCCGATCCGCAGGAGGTGCGCCGGCGGATGGGTGAGGCCGAGGTCCGGGCGCCAGGCCGCCAGGATCTGGGCCGACGGGTCGAACAGCGGTGTGGGCAGCTCCTCGGGTGCGGTCCACCGCCAGGCGCTGATCAGGTGCGGCTCGGTCACCTCGGGGATGCCGGAGTGCAGGCGTACGAGGGCGGCCATACTGATCCGGTTGATCCCGCCGATCACGTCGTGGACCATCGCGAAGACGTCCACCGCGCCCTCGTCCACGGTGAGACCGGTCTCCTCGCGCAGCTCACGGGCGGCGGCCGCCGCGACCGACTCGTGCGTCGGGTCGACCTTGCCGCCGGGCAGCTCCCACGTACCGCTGTGGTGCCGTCCCAGGAGCACCCGCCCCTGCTCGTCCTCGACGATCACCCCGACCCCGAGGGCGGCCTGTGCCGTGGGCGGGCGGCTGTTGCGGGAGGGGCCGGTGAGGGGGTCGGTGGTCTCGGTGGCCATGGTGCTGGGTCTCCGCTCTCCGGGGCGTCTTACGGGTCGGTGGGTAGGGAACACCGTAACGACACCGAGCCCCTGGTCCCGCTCAGACCACCAGGCGCAGAGCGGTCGCCGAGATGCCCAGCCGTACGCTCTGACCCCAGGTGAGCTCCAGCGCGTCGGACTCCATCCCGTCCCCGAAGACGACGATCCGGTCCGACTCCACGGTGAGCCGCAGCCCTTGGTCCCGGCCCAGTTCGCCGGAGACCAGCGAGGTGCCGGTGGCCGGGGACGGCCAGGCCTCGCGGACGAACCAGAGGAGGCGGGGGTCGCACGGCGCGGGCAGGGGTGCGGTGGAGCCGCGCTCCAGCCACAGCGAGCGAAGCCAGCCGGTGGCGCCCGTTCCGGTGCCGACGAGAACCCCTGAGGAGGCCTGCGCCTCGCCCGGGGAGCCGTCGCCGTCGGGGGCCAGACGGTAGCGGGCCGTCTGGTGGCCGGGCGGGCCCAGGTAGATCTCGTTGAGCGCGACCAGCCGCTGCGTGTCGTCGGCGACCGCCTCGACCATCGTCAGCGCCTCCACCGTGGAGCCGGCCGCCGTCGCCGCTCGCAGCAGGGCGGCCGCGTCGGTACGGCGGTGGCGGACCAGGACGCCGGGGTTGCGGCCGGGATCGGTGTCGATGCCCACCACCGGCTGCCCGGACAGGTACTTCGCCGCGTTGGCGACCAGCCCGTCCTGGCCGACCACGACCACCACGTCCTCCGGCGCGAAGAGGAACCGGTCCAGATCCGCCCGCTCCACCCGGCTGGAGCGCCAGGTGAGCGGCACGGCCGCCGCCACCTCCCGCAGGGCCTCCTGGGTACGGTGGTGGCGCCGGGCCACCTCGTCGATCGAGCGGCCCCGGCTGGAGAGGAAGAACGCGGCCTGACCGTGCGTTCCGTGCCGGGCGAGCAGCTCCTCGTACTCCGTCCTGCGGTGGACGAGCACCGCCCGGGGCGCCAGGCTCACGCTCCCGCACCGCCTTCCGCGCGGCCGAGCTTGGCGAGCAGGCCGGTGAGGACGTCGGGGGAGAGGGTGAGGCTCTCGATGCGCGGCACGTTCTCCGCGAGCCGGGTCGCCGCCAGCGCGTGCAGCGTGGCCGGATCGACCTCGCCGTGCACCCGCAGCCAGGCCGCCTGCGCCTCGGCGCGCGCCGCACCCGTCTCGCGCGCCGCTTCTGCCTCCGCACGCGCCAGGCGCACCTTGCGCGCCGCCTCGGCCTCCGTCCGTACGCCGTCGGCAGCGGCCTTCTCCTCGGCCTCGCGGCGGGCGTTGGTGCCGCGCTGGTCGACCAGCTGTTCCTCGCGCCGGGCCAGTTCGATCTGGCTGGCCAGCTCGTTCTCGGCGATGGTGCGCTCGCGCTCGACGGCCACCGCGCGCCGCTCGTACGTGGCCCGGTCCGCCTCCTGCTGGATCTGCTCGCGCGCCGGCGTGCGCAGGGCGCGCTCGACCTCGGCCTCGGGGCGGATCGCGACGACGCGCACGGCCACCACGTCGATGCCGGTGGCCGGGAGCCTCGGCTCGGCGGCGAGACCGGTGGCGACCCGTTCCCGTACCGAGGCGACCCCGTCCACCAGGGCCGCCGCCAGCGGAGTGCGGGCCAGGACGTCCAGCGTGTGCTGCTGCGCGGTCTCGGTGAGCAGTGTGGCGATCTGCTCCAGCGGCGCGCTGCGCCAGTTCCCGGTGTCCGGGTCCACGGAGAAGTCCAGCCGGTCGGCCGCCAGCGCCGGGTCGCTGACCCGGTAGGTGACGGTGGCCTGCACGGTGACGTCCTGGAAGTCCGCCGTACGGGCGTGGAACGCCATGGCCAGCTCCCGGTCGTCCACCGGCACCTCGGAGAGCGCCGCCGACAGCGACCGGTACCAGAAGCTGAGCCCCCGGCCGTCGTGGGTCAGCTTGCCGCGCTTGTGGTGGCGGATGTGGGCGGTCGGCGCGGAGCGCAGATGCCGCCAGCCGAAGCGGCGGGTGATGTCGGCCATGGGTCCCCCTGGGAGTCGGACTCGTACACGGATTCGTAGCGAACCGGTACGTGGATCCGCACGTGGATGCGTACGCGATCTCGTCATTACGACGATAAGGGGTGGAGGTCTATATGGTCAAGGTGACGAGAAGGGGATCCGGCCGGCGCTCCCGCGGACCAGGTCCCTGGCCGGGATCTCGCCGCCTCCGTGCACCGCCAGGTCGGCGCCGTTGACGTACGAGGAGTGCGGTCCGGCGAGCCAGAGGCAGGCGTGGGCCACATCCGCCGGGGTCGCCAGGCGGCCCATGGGGATGATGCCGGCGACCGTGGCGCCCTCGTCCGCGCCGTAGCGCTCGCTCGCCTCCGCGGTGCGGATGAGGCCGGCGGTGATGTGGTTCACCCGGACCTTCGGCGCCCACTCCAGGGCCAGGGCCCGGGTCAGGCCGAGCAGTCCCGCCTTCGCCGCGGAGTAGGCGGCGGTGCCTGGTTGCGGGTCGTGCGCGGAGACGCTGCCGATGTTGATCACCGCGCCGCCCTCCGGCTGCTCCCGCATGACCAGGTTGGCGGCCTGCGCCACGTAGAAGGGTGCGAGGAGGTTGAGGGCGACGACCTTCTCGACGAAGCGGGGCGAGGCGGTGGCCGCGTCGGCGTCGGGGGAGCCGCCCGCGTTGTTGACGAGGGCGTCGAGCCGGCCGAACCGCTCGGCGGCGGCCGTGACCAGCTGGGCCGCCGCCGCCGGGTCCCGGACGTCCGTGGAGCGGAATGCGGCGGTCCGGCCGGCCGACGACGGCAGCGCGGCGGGTGCGGTACGGCCGCAGACCATGACCTCCGCGCCCGCCGCCAGGAAGGCCTCCGCGATGGTCGCGCCGATGCCCTTGGTGCCGCCGGTGACGATCACCGCCCGCCCGGTGAAGTCGATCGGGTCGCTCAGCTCCATGCGTCCGCCTCCCGTGTGCGTGGACGCGGAATCTACCAATCGCTTGTTAGGCGCGATAGGGCTGCGGGTGCCCGGAGACACGGCCGGGGGGGGGGGGGGGGCCGGGTCCCCCGCCCCCCCCCCGCCCGGGCCCCGCCCCCCCCCCCCCCCCCCCCCCCCCCCCCCCCCCCCCCCCCCCCCCCCCCCAGCCCCCC
>NZ_JBIWOZ010000004.1:267547-491565 GCF_044767965.1 Streptomyces sp. NPDC101178 | reverse complement strand
GCCCCCCCCCCGGGGGTGGGGCGGCCGCCGCCCCACCACACTGTTTGTTGGGGGGGGGCGGGGGGGGGGGCCCGCGCCCCCCGGGGGGGGGGGGGGGCGGGGGGGCCCCCCCCGCCCGGCCGGGCGGTGCGCCGCCCCCGTCCCCACGGTGCGGCGCCGGGTGGACCGCCCCCATCCGCTGGGACGGACGGTCCACGTCGGTCAGGACTCCGGTGTACCCGGGTCCCCGTCTGTCAGGGCTCCGGCCGGCGCCTCCGTCGTGAGCCCGAGCCCGAGTCCGGGCAGGATCGCCTTCTCGACGAACCTGCAGAGGTACGCCGCGTCCGCGTACCGCCCCTCCAGCAGCGGCCGCGCGCGCATCACGCCGAGCAGCTGGGCCGCCACGTACTCCGCACCCGGCAGGTCCGCCGCGATGTCGCCGCGCGCCCGGGCCCGCCGGACCATCGCGTCGATCGCCGCGATCTCCGGCAGGATCAACGCCTCGCGCAGCGCGCACAGCAGCTCGGGGCTCTGGAGCGCCGCGTGGCTGAGCGCGTGCATCAGCGGGGTGTCGCGCCCCGAGGCCTCGCCGATCGCCCGTGCCGCCTCCAGGAGGTCCCCGGCGAGCGTCCCGGTGTCGATGTCCGGGAGCCGCATCCGCCGGGTGCCGTGCAGTGCGGCGACGACCAGCTCCGGCTTGGAGCCCCACTGCCGATAGAGCGTCGACTTGCCGCAGCGGGTGCGGGCGGCGACGCCCTCCATGGTCAGCGACTCGTAACCGCTCTCCCGCAACAGGTCCAGTACCGCCGTGTAGAGCTCCTGTGCCCGCTCCGGTGTGATCTTCGACCGGCGGGAGGCGGGGGCCGGCTCCGATACGGAACGTACGGAATCGGGCGACGGCATGGGCGGTCCCTCCTGCGGCGGTGCGGCGAGGTTCTCGATACGCCAGTGTACCGATACGCATGTGTACCGATACGACTGTGTGTCGATACGCAGACGTATCGGTACACTGGCGTATCGATTCGGCACGGAGCGACCGTGCCGTCCTGATACCGCTTCGCATCCAAGGGGGCACCGGGTGACGTACGCCCGCACCGAGCCCACGGACCAGGAGCCGGACATACGTGCCCGACCGCCCCTCGTCCGCGAGTTCCTTCTCGTGGCCGGACTCTTCCTGGCCTACAAGTTCGGCCGCCAGGCGGCCAACGGCCATGTCGAGGAGGCGTTCCGCAACGCCGGGAACGTCTGGGACCTCGAACGCGCCCTGCACCTCCCGGGCGAGGGCGCTCTCCAGGGCCTGCTGCTGCAAAGCCAGACCCTGATCCACGCGGCGAACACCTATTACGCCACCGTGCACTTTCCGGCCACGGCTCTCTTCCTGGTGTGGCTCTACTGGCGCCGCCCGCTCCACTACCTCTGGTCACGGCGCATCCTCGCCGTCCTCACCGGCGGTGCCCTCGTGCTCCACCTGCTCTTCCCGCTCGCCCCGCCGCGGATGCTCCCGGCCGCCGGACTGATCGACACCGGCCAGGTCTACGGGCCGACGGTGTACGGCGCCACCCCCGCGACCGACACGATGGCCAACCAGTTCGCCGCGATGCCCTCCCTGCACGTCGGCTGGGCCGTGATGGTGGCCGTCGGCCTGATCGCCGCCACCCGCTCCCGGTGGCGCTGGCTCTGGCTGCTGCACCCGGCGGTCACGCTGTTCGTCGTCGTGGCCACGGCCAACCACTACTGGCTCGACGCGATCGTGGTCGTGGCGCTGCTGGCGGTGGCACTCGCCGTGCTCCGGCTGCCGCGTCCGGCCCGTGACGTACCGGCGCACCTGCCGTGGACGGCGGAGGGCGGGGCGGTGCCCGGCGGGCCTGCGGACGTACCGGCGTTCGCCGTCTCCGGTGCGGAGGTGGCAGGGGAGGCGTACGTCGTCGGCGCCGCGCACCCAGTACGGACCCCTGCCGGGCCCGTACACCCCGCAGATATTCCTGCCGGGCCCGTACACCCAGCACGGACCCCTGCCGGGACCGGAGCCGGCCGATGAACGCCACGCTGATCGCCGTCGCGCTCTCCCTCGTCTCCGCCGGCGCCTACGCGGCCGCCGCGGTGGCCCAGTCCCGGCTGGCGGGGCGTACCGAACCCTCCACCGGAGTCCTGCGGCTGCTCGGCCGGGGCGCCTGGTGGTCGGCGGTCGGCCTCAACGCCGGCGGAGCGCTCCTCCATGTCGCCGCGCTCAACTACGGCCCGCTCACCCTGGTTCAGCCGCTCGGCGCGCTGACGCTCGTCGCCGCCGTCCCGCTCGGGGCGCGTGTCGCCGGACGCCGGGTCGGGCGCACCGAATGGCGTGGCACGGCCCTCACGCTGCTCGGCCTCGGCGCGCTGCTCCTGACGGCGGGCGGCTCGGCCCCGCACGAGACCCTCACCCTGCCCGAGGCACTCGGCGTCGGCGCGGCCACCATGGCGGTCGTCGCCGGGCTCAGCCGGCCCGGCGCCCGCCCGGGGCTGCGGCACGCGGCGGCCTCCGGCATCACCTCCGGGGTCGCCTCCGCGCTGACCCAGACCCTCACGGTCGCCGTCACCGACCACTCCGGCGGGCCGCTGTTCAGCTGGCGGCTGCTCACGGTGGCGCTGCTCGTCTCCGCCTTCGCCATGGGCGGCCTGCTGCTGTCCCAGACCGCCTACCGGGGCGGCCTCGGCGCCCCGCTCGCCGTCGTCACCCTGGCCAACCCGGTGGCCGCCGCCGCGATCGGCCTGGCCCTCCTCGGCGAACGCCTCCAGGGCGGTCCGGTGAGCCTGGCCCTGGCGCTGGCCGGTACGGCGGCCGCCGTACGCGGGGTGGTCCTGCTCAGCCGGGCCCAGGCGCGCAGCGGTACGGACCCCGTCGCGGCGGCCGTGACTCCCGGGCCACTGGTGGACCCGCCTCCGTCCCGCGTCGTCATCGGCAGCCCCCGGCGCGCGGACAGTACGCCGTACGGCGCGGAACCCGTCGTCGTACGGGCGGGAGCGCACCCCCACCCGTGACGTCAGCCGTCCCCCAGGTCACCGATCGCGCGGGTCAGCCAGCCGATCCAGAACGTCTCCAGGTCGATGCCGCCGCGCAGCACCAGATGGCGCAGCCGGTCCGCGTCGGTCTCCGGCTCCGGAGTGAAGTCCCGTTCCTCGATCTCCCGGTACTCCGCCAACTGCCGCTCGTGCAGGGCCAGATGGCGGCGCAACTCCGCTCCCATCCCGTTCACCCCGACGACCGCCGCCGCCCGCATCCGCAGGAGCAGCGGATCACGGACCGGGCGCGGGTCCTCGGGGAGCGTCACCCAGGCCGCCAGCTCCTCGCGGCCGGCGGGCAGCACCTCGTACTCCTTCTTCCGCCCTCGGGCCGGAGCCGCCGTGGGCAGCGCCCTGATCCGTCCCGCCTGCTCCAGTTTTCCCAGCTCGCGGTAGATCTGCTGGTGCGTGGAGGGCCAGAAGTAGCCGATCGACCGGTCGAACCTGCGGGTCAGCTCCAGGCCAGAGGACGGCTTCTCCAGCAGAGCGGTGAGGATCGCGTGCGGCAGTGACATGACGTGCATCCTAAGGACGGGTGCCCACACGGCGGCCTACGGGCCTACAGCGCCGCCGCCAGCTCCGTGCCCTGGCGGATCGCCCGCTTCGCGTCCAGCTCGGCCACCACGTCCGCGCCGCCGATCAGGTGGACCGGTCCGCCCGCCGCGCGCAGTTCCTCGTACAGCTCCCGGCGCGGCTCCTGGCCCGCGCAGAGCACCACGGTGTCCACCGGCAGCACCCGCCGCTCACCGTCGACCGTGAGGTGGAGGCCCTCGTCGTCGATCAGGTCGTAGGAGGCACCGGCGATCATCTCGACGCCCCGGTGGCGCAGTTCGGTGCGGTGGATCCAGCCGGTCGTCTTGCCGAGGCCCGCGCCGACCTTGGTGGTCTTGCGCTGGACGAGGTGGACGGTGCGGGGCGTCTTGGGGCGCTCGGGAGCGCGCAGCCCGCCCCGGTCCGCGTAGGCCGTGTCGACGCCCCACTGCCGGAAGAACGTGTCCGCGTCCAGGCTCGCCGCGTCGCCGCCGTCGGTGAGGAACTCCGCCACGTCGAAGCCGATGCCGCCCGCGCCCACGATCGCGACCCGGTCGCCGACCGGAGCGCCGTCGCGCAGCACGTCCAGGTAGCTGACGACGTTCGGTTGGCCCGTTCCGGGGATCGCGGGGGTACGCGGCTCGACGCCGGTGGCGAGCACGATCTCGTCGAAGCCGTCCAGCGTCCCGGCGTCGGCCCGGGTGGACAGGCGCAGCTCGACGTCCAGCTCCGCCAGCCGCGTACGGAAGTAGCGCAGCGTCTCGTCGAACTCCTCCTTGCCCGGCACCCGGCGCGCCACGTTGAGCTGGCCGCCGATCTCGTCCGCCGAGTCGAACAGCGTCACCGCGTGGCCGCGTTCGGCCGCCGTGACCGAGCAGGCGAGCCCGGCCGGACCGGCACCGACCACGGCGACGCGTTTGCGGGTCCGGGTGGGGCTCAGGACGAGTTCGGTCTCGTGGCAGGCGCGCGGATTGACCAGGCACGAGGTGATCTGGAGGCTGAAGATGTGGTCCAGGCAGGCCTGGTTGCAGCCGATGCAGGTGTTGATCGCGTCCGCCCGGCCCGCCGCCGCCTTGGCGACGAACTCCGGGTCGGCGAGGAAGGGCCGCGCCATCGAGACCATGTCCGCCCGGCCCGAGGCGAGGACCTCCTCGGCGACCTCGGGCGTGTTGATGCGGTTGCTCGTCACCAGCGGTACGGAGACGGCTCCGCGCACCCGCTCGGTCACCCAGGTGAAGGCGGCGCGCGGGACGGAGGTGGCGATGGTCGGGATGCGCGCCTCGTGCCAGCCGATGCCGGTGTTGATGATCGTCGCGCCCGCCGCCTCGATCTCCTTCGCCAGCGCCACGACCTCCTCCAGCGTCGAGCCGCCCGGCACCAGGTCCAGCATGGAGAGCCGGTAGATCAGGATGAAGTCGCTGCCGACCCGCTCGCGGACCCGGCGGACGATCTCGACGGGGAACCGGATGCGGTTCTCGTAATCGCCGCCCCAGCGGTCGGTGCGGTGGTTGGTCGCGGAGACGATGAACTCGTTGATCAGATAGCCCTCGGAGCCCATGATCTCGACGCCGTCGTAACCGGCGAGCTGAGCCAGCTCCGCCGCCCGGACGAACTCCTCGATGGTCTCCTCGACCTGCTCGTCGGTCAGGGCGCTCGGGGTGAACCGGCTGATGGGGGCCTTGAGGGCGCTCGGTGCGACCAGGTCGGGGTGGTGCGCGTACCGGCCGAAGTGCAGGATCTGCATCGCGATCCGGCCGCCCGCCGCGTGCACCGCCGAGGTGATCTCGCGGTGCTGCTCCGCCTCCGCCTCTGTGGTCATCTTGGCGCCGCCCGGGAAGGAGCAGGCCCGTTCGCTGGGTGCGATGCCGCCGGTGACGATGAGCCCGACGCCGCCCCGTGCGCGCTCGGCGTAGAAGGCCGCCATCCGCTCGAAGCCGCGCTCGGCCTCCTCCAGGCCGATGTGCATCGATCCCATGAGGACCCGGTTGGGGAGGGTGGTGAACCCGAGGTCCAGCGGGCTCAGCAAGGTCGGGTACAGGCTCATCCGGGTCTCCTCCGCACAGGGTCGTCGCGTCCTCATGCCGGTCTCCTCCGCATGAGGGCGTCGGGTCAGTTGTAGACCACCGCGAACCGCTTATGCAACAAGTTGCACAATGATCTGTGTCGCACCCGCAGCCCTTGCGGCGCCGGGCCCGTGCCCCGTACGGCGTACTCGGCCGGGCCCGCCCGCCACCGGCCGACCAGAGTGGGATCCACAGCGCGTCCCCTCACCCCGGGAGTCCCCATGGTCAGCGTCAACCGGCGTGATCTCGGCCTGCTCGCCCTGCGCGTCGGCACCGGTGCGGTGCTCGCCGCCCACGGCAGCCAGAAGCTGGCCGGCTGGTTCGGC
The DNA here is from genome assembly GCF_044767965.1 of Streptomyces sp. NPDC101178. Lineage (NCBI taxonomy): Bacteria > Bacillati > Actinomycetota > Actinomycetes > Kitasatosporales > Streptomycetaceae > Streptomyces > Streptomyces sp. NPDC101178. The sequence goes on along the minus strand of NZ_JBIWOZ010000004.1, from coordinate 485,630 downwards.
GGCGGAGGCATCCAGGGCACCACGGCCGCGATGGAGGCGATGGGCTTCCATCCGCCCAAGCACAGCGCCGTGGCCGCCGGACTCGGTGAGGCGGGCGGCGGTGTGCTGCTGGCCCTCGGTCTTGCCACGCCCGCCGCCGGTGCCGCGGCCGCCGGGGCGATGGCCGGCGCGGTCGCCGTACACGCTCCGGCGGGCTTCTTCGCGCAGGGCGGCGGCTACGAGTACCCGGCGTTCCTCGGCTTCACCGCCGCCGGCATCGGGCTGACCGGCCCCGGCCGCTACTCGGTGGACCACGTCACCTGCCACCTCTTCGACCGGCCCTGGATGGTCGCCCTCGCCTTCGCCGGCAGCGCGGCGGCGGCCGCCGCGGTGGTCGGCAAGCGCGCCAAGGGCCAGGCCGCCGAGGAGCGGGAGGCGGACCGGTGAGCGAGGACCCGCGCCTGTACGACGGCACCTCCGGCCCGCCTCCGGTGCCCGACCCGGAGAGTGTCTGGGTCACCGGAGGGGTGCTGTTCGCCGGGGTGCTGATGCTGTGCCAGGGTGCCGTGGCGGCCCTGCAGGGCATCGCGGCCCTCGCCGACGGCGACATCTACGGCACCGTCGGCGAGTACCTCTACCGGTTCAGCCTCACCAGCTGGGGCTGGATCCACCTGGCGCTCGGTCTCTGCGCGGTGATCACCGGCGCCGGGCTCCTCAAGGGCGCCGGCTGGGCCCGGGTGACCGGCATCGTCCTGGCCTCCCTCACGCTGTTCGCGCAGTTCCTCTTCCTGCCGTACGCACCGGTCTGGTCGGTGCTCATGATCGGGCTGGACATCTTCGTGATCTGGGCCCTGTCCGCCTACCGGCCCCCGGCCGCCGGCGTCTCTCCGCGCTGACCGCCGTCCGTGCCCTCGCGGCTCAGTACGCCCGGCCACCAGGCCTTCGGCCCGATGTCCCTGACCAGCGCCGGGACGAGGAGCGAGCGGACGACCAGGGTGTCCAGCAGGACACCGAACGCGACGATGAAGGCGATCTGTACGAGGAACGCCAGCGGGATCACGCCCAGTGCGGCGAAGGTGGCCGCGAGCACGACACCGGCCGAGGTGATGACCCCGCCGGTCGTGGTCAGCCCGCGCAGGATGCCCTCCCGGGTGCCGTGACGCAGCGACTCCTCACGGACCCGGGACATCAGGAAGATGTTGTAGTCGACGCCGAGGGCGACCAGGAACACGAACCCGTACAGCGGCACCGAGGAATCCGTACCGCTGAAGCCGAACACATGGGTGAACACCAGCGAGGAAATGCCCAGCGTGGCCAGGAAGTTCAGCGCGACCGTGGTCACCAGCAGCACCGGCATCAGCAGCGATCGCAGCAGGAAGACCAGAATCACCAGGATGATCGCCAGCACCACCGGAACGATCAGCATGCGGTCGTCCTCGGCCGTGCGCTGGGTGTCGTACTGCTGGGCCGTGTAGCCGCCGACCAGTGCGTCCGAACCCGGCACCGCGTGCACCGCCTCGCGCAGCGCGGCCACCGCCTCCTTGGCGTTGTCGCTGTCGGCGGCGTCCTCCAGGGTCGCGTCGATCCGGACCTTGCCGTCCACGACCAGCGGTTCGCCGCCGGGCCGGCCGCCCTCGCTCACCGGCGCGACCGAGGCCACCCCGTCGGTACGGGTCGCGGCCTCGCTCACTTCGGTCAGCTTGTCGGCCGCCGCGATGATCACCGCCGGATTGCCGGAGCCGCCGGGGAAGTGCTCGCCGAGCGTCTGCTGAGCGGCCACGGACGGGGCGTCGTTGACGAAGATCTCGTCCAGCGGCACGCCCTTGGAGGTGAGGGTGGGGGCGAAGGCGGCGCAGGCGATCAGCGCGGCGAGAGTGATCGCCCAGACCTTGCGGGGAGCCCGGTCGACCAGGTCGGCGACCTTGCTCCAGACGCCGTGACCGCCGGTCCCGTCCTGGGGGGCCTTGGGCTTCGCCGGCCAGTACGCCTTGCGGCCCAGCAGCACCAGAGCCGCGGGCAGGAAGGTGAGCGCGCTGAGGACCGAGCAGACGATGCCGATCGCGCCGACCGGCCCGAGCGCCCGGTTGTTGGTGAGGTCGCTGAGCAGCAGGGCGAGCAGGCCCACGGCCACGGTCGCGGCGCTCGCGGTGATCGGGCCGAAGGACTCGCGCAGCGCGACCCGCATCGCGGTGACCCGGTCACCCTGGACGGCGAGTTCCTCCCGGAACCGGGCGGTGAGCAGCAGCGCGTAGTCCGTCGCGGCGCCGATCACCAGGATCGACAGGATGCCCTGCACCTGGCCGTCCACCCGCACGATGTCGTGGTCCGCGAGCACGTAGACGATCGCGCAGGCCAGCCCCAGCGCGAACACCGCACCGAGGATGATGAGGAAGGGCAGCAGCACACTGCGGTACACGAGCAGCAGGATCACCAGCACGGTGATCAGCGCCACGCCGAGGAGCAGCCCGTCGATGCCCGCGAAGGCGTCGGAGAGGTCGGCCTGACTGGCCGCCGGACCTGCCAACTGCACCGTCGCGTCCGGCACTTCCGCACCGGCCTTCTCGACCTCCGCCAGCACCGTCGGCAGCTCCTCCCCGAGGTCGGGGCTCAGCTGCACGATGCCCTGGAGCGCGAGACCGTCCTTTGACGGCAGTGCGGGGGAGGCCTTCCCGACGACACCTTCGGTGCCCGCGAGCGAGGCGAGAGCGCCGGTGGCGGCTTCCCGCTGCGCCTCGCTCACCGGTGCGCCCTCGTCCTTCGCCGTCCATACGAGGATGACGGGAAGGGTCTCGTTCTGCTGGAACGCCTTCTGGGCGTCGATGACCTGAGTGGATTCCGCGTTCTGGGGCAGGAAGGACGCCTGGTCGTTGGTGGCGACCTCGCCGAGCTTGCCCGCGTACGGACCGAGTCCGCCGCCGATACCGAGCCAGGCGATCAGCAGGACGACAGGGATCAGCCAGCGGGCCGACCGTGCAGGGGTGAACATGCCTCTCCCGGGGTGCGAGCAGTATCTCAATGGTGAACAATCTCAATGATTGAAATACATTAGCGGAGAGTTCGCGGTGGGAGTCGCCCGGGCCCCGTCGCGGCTTCAGGGCTGGGCCTCTTCGCGTTCGCGGGGTGCCGGGCGGGGTGCGTACGGCCAGTGGTTCGGCGGCTCATCCCTCAACGGATGCACCCGGCGGCGGAGAAACTCGGCGGCGCGCCGGAGCGGTCCTCAGCGCGCCTGCGGAGCCTCGGACAGCTCCTCGTTCATGGCGGCGAGGAAGCGGAGGACGGTCGTCAGCTCCGCCTCGCTGAAACGCGCCCTCGCCCGGTCCGTGGCCTCGGCGAGCGGCATGAAGTAGTCGCGGGCGGCCATCCGGGCACTCGCCTCGTAGTAGACGTGCACCACCCGGCGGTCGCTGCTCTCGCGGGCCCGCCGGATGTGACCGGCCCGCTCCAGGCGGTCGAGACAGGCGGTCACCGCGCCGGAGGTGAGCCCCAGGTGCTCACGCAGCGCGCCCGGTGTCAGAGGGGCGGGGGCGTCGAGAATGGCCGCGAGCGCGGTCACGTCCGTCGGGTGCAGCTGCTGGTGCGCGGCGAAACCGTGGGTCATCCGGTTGATCTCGCCGTTCATCCGGCGGAGCTCGACCGCGAACGCCTGAAGACCGGCGGCAGCTCCGGGGTCCGGGGCGGCCCCGGACTCCGAGGCGCGGCCCCGGCTCTGTCGGCTGTCAGCGCTGGTCACGTACTCAGCGTATAGAACGGCTGCCCATGGCCGGTGCCCGGACCGTCACTCGGTCCGGGCACCGGCCGTGACGCGTGGCTGCCGTCAGTGCGGCGGCCCGGTCACCGTCACGAGGTCGGCATGAGCACCGTGTCGACCAGGTTGACCGTGGCGTTGGCCGTCGGCACATTGCCACAGACGATCTTCGAGGAGTCGTTCACCGTGAAGTCCGAACCGGAGCCCTTCACGGTGAGATCGGTGCCCTGCAAGGTCTTGTAGGTGCCGTCCTCAAGTTGCTTCGTGGTCAGTTTCTCGCCCACCACGTGGTACGTCAGTACCTTGGTCAGCTCCTCCTTGTTGTTGAGGAGCGCGTTGAGATCCGCCTGCGGGATCTTCTCGAAGGCGGCGTTCGTCGGTGCGAACACCGTGATGTTCTTGGCGTTGTTGAGCGTGTCCACCAGGCCGGCCTTCTGCACGGCGCTGACCAGGGTGGAGAGCTCGGGGTTGTTGGAGGCGGCGGTGGCGACCGGATCCTTCGCCATGCCCTCCAGACTGCCCGCGCCTTCCTTCGGGACGGAAGCGCAGGCCGGGCCGAACGGTTCCGCCGGAGCCTGTGCCTGCGCCTGCGGCGCGAAGAACGCCATGGAGGCGGGGAACGCGAGAGCTGCGGCGGCCGCCGCGGTGCGCTGCAAGCGGGTGATGGTGGTCATGATGTCTCCTCCGGCGGGTGGGGGTGATATTCACGCCGTACGGCCGTAGTGGGCCATGAAATCCAGTAGCACACAGAACGTGTTCCGGGTCAAATGCGGGATCCTCGGAAAAGGAATTCTGCCGCTGATTTCCACCGGGCGGTGAAGGTGACCGGGCGGTCATGGTGTCCGGGGACGTGCGGCCCGACGCCCGAAGACCCCGTCTCACGTGCGGATACTCCCCGGTTTCGACGCAGGAACGACGCGGCGGGCGAGGTGGGTGGGGTGTGGTGCACCGTGGTGGGAGCATCGGTCGGCACGACGAAATTCCTGCCGCCCGATAAGCCTCCGCATATCCTGCCGCCCGATTGACTTCCGTATATGACGTCCTGCGCATTGGCCAATAATGTGCACGGACTCATTTGTCTGCCCGCTCCGGCAGTCCGGTGGCCGCCCCGGAGGGCGTAGGCGCGGGCCCGCCGCCGGCGCCCGTCCGAACCCGGCCCCACCCCGGCAGGAGTTGATCCGCCAGGTCGGGGCAATCGGCATGACATGAATACCAGTTCAGTAGCAGCCCAGGGGCGCGGCCAGGCAAGACGAGCCGCCAACAGCAAGGCGCTGGAGGTCGGAGCCCGTGCCGGGTTCGGCGCCCGCGGAGTCATCTACGTGCTCGTGGGCGCCCTCGCCCTGCAGATCGCGCTCTCCGGAGGCGGCGGCAAGCAGGCGGACCGGGGCGGCGCGATCGCGGAGATAGCCGAGAAGCCGTTCGGCGAGATCGTGTTGTGGCTGCTGGGCGTAGCCCTGGTGGGGATGGCGCTCTGGCGGCTGTCCGAGGCCCTCTTCGGTTCGGCGGGACCCGACGGCGACAAGGCCTCCAAGCGGGCCATGGCCGCGGGACGGTTCGTCTTCTACAGCTTCGTCGCCTACTCCGTCCTGTCCTTCGCCGCGGGCGACTCGGGCAGTGGAGGCGGCTCCTCCGACCAGCAGTCCCAGGACGTCACCGCCAAGGTGCTGGGCTGGCCCGGCGGCCAGTGGATCGTCGGTATCGGAGGCGTGGTGATCGCCGGCGCCGGTATCTGGATCGCGGTCCGGGCCATCATGCGGAAGTACCACAAGGACCTGAAGATGGCCGAGATGTCGCAGAAGGTGCGCCGGGCGGTCGACATCACCGGGGTGTTCGGCGGCTCGGCCCGCGGCGCCGTCTTCGCCACCGCGGGCGGCTTCGCCGTCGCCGCGGCCATCAAGCACAACCCCGACCAGACCAAGGGGATGGACGACACTCTGCGCTCGTTCACGGAGACCCCTGTCGGTCCGTGGCTTCTGGTCGTCATCGCCCTCGGCCTGGTCGCCTTCGGCATCTTCTCCTGGTTCAACGCCCGCTACCGCAAGGTCTGACGGGCTACCCAACGTTCTGGCGGCTACCGCAGGGTGTGGCCGACGCCGCCCCCGGTCAACCGGGGCGGCCCGGCCGCCGCATCCCGGCGGGCCGCGTCCTCACGGGCGGCCTCCTCGGGGTGCCGGCTACGCCAGAAGGGGTTGTCATGCGGCAGCCCGCCGGTGACCCGCCCGTACATGCCGAACGTCAGGATCAGCAGCCCCATCACGAAGCTGAAGATCACGTTGGACATACCGAAGTCCAGGATGTTCGCGCTCTTGTCCAGGATGAAGATGTGGACGAACCCGCTGATCAGGAAGAGCGTGCCGACCGTCATGTTCACCATCGACGCGACGTTCCCCCCGATCACCGCCCCGGCCATCAGAACGAGTCCGACGACGACCGAGATCAGGCTCAGGAGTCCGTTCGTCGACAGCCCGGCCACATGAGTGCCGCTGGTGTCGAAGAAGGCCAGCTGGTTGGTGAAGCCGAGGATGCCGAAGGTCAGCAGGATGGCCCCGCACAGGCCCGCTCCGACCCGGTAGACGGTCGCGAGCCGATGGTCCACGGGGAGTTCGTCGCTCAGTTTCATGGCTGTCTCCTGTCGATGACTGATCCGAGACCCCCCTCTTCTTCTGCTGTGCCCCCGCACGTCACTCCCTCACGAGGGAGCCCTGCACGGAGGAGTCCTACGCGCAGGAGCCCTCCGCGACGGAGCGCCGGATGCGCAATATCGCGCGTCGGACGTGACTCTTCACTGTGCCGAGCGGAAGGCCGGTCCGCTCGGCGATCTGGACGTGGGTGAGGTCGTCGAAGAACGCCAGACGCAGGATGTCCCGCTGTACCGGCGGCAGCTTGCGCAGCTCCTGGGTCACCAGGACGCGGTCCAGCGCCGCCTCCGGCCGTTCGGCCGTCCCGGGGGCGTCGGCACCCTCGCGCGCCGCGTGGGCGGCGGCCAGCTCCGTACGCCGGGAACGGGCCGCGTGGGCGTCGGCGATCTTGCGGCGGGCGATGCCGACCAGCCAGCCGGGCAGCGGCCCGCGCACGGCGTGATAGCCGTGGCGACCCCGCCACGCGGCGAGGAACGTCTGCTGCGCCACGTCCTCGGCCTCCCGCGCGTCCCCCAGGGACCGGGCGGCCAGCGTGTACACCAGCGCGCCCCACCGCCGGTACACCAACGCGAAACTGTCCTCGTCACCGCGTACGAACCCGGCGGCCAGCCGCTCCGACTCGGCCCGGTCCTCGGTCCGGTCCAGGGCCCGTTCGACGGCCGGCGCGGGCACCCCGGCCGTCGTGCCCACCGTTCCTGCCGGGCTCAGGAGCGCCGTCATCTCGGTCCGTCCTCTCCGCTCCGCCGCGGTCCCATCCACCGGCACCGGCGGGCCGTCCCGCGCGCTCACGCGCCGGACGGGTGCCGTCCGGGTACGTTCGTCGCCCCGCCGATCACCAGGAAACCGGGCGGCGCCCTTCCGGGCAACATGCATCGTTTCTGCGTCGTATGGTGGAGGGCATGGACGACGCGGTTCCCACGCTCACCGCAGCAGCCGCCGCCGGTGGCCTGACCACCGGGGCGGTGGCCCGGCTGCTGGGAGTGGCGCCGACCACCCTGCGCTCCTGGGACCGGCGCTACGGGATCGGCCCGGCCTCCCGCGAAGGCGGCCGGCACCGCCGCTGGACATCGGCCGACATTAGGCTGCTGGAGTGCATGTGCGACCTGACGAACGCCGGAATGCCCCCGGCCGAGGCCGCCCGCGCGGCCCTGGCGGCGGCCTCTCCGCAGGGCCCCGCCCGGCCGGACGATCAGGAGGACGGCGCCAGGAAGCCGGCCTCCCACGCCCCCGGCGCACTCCCGCTCGGCCGGGCCCGCCAGGAGTGCCGCGGGCTGGCCAGGGCCGCCGTCCGGCTGGACGCGCGGGCCATGGACGACCTGCTGGCCGCCGCGATCGAGCGGTACGGCCTGCTCGCCGCCTGGGAGTCGGTCATCATGCCGACGCTGCACGCCGTCGGCCGTAAGTGGGAGACCGCGGGGGAGCGGTACATCGAGGTCGAGCACCTGCTGTCCTGGCACGTCTCCAGCGCGCTGCGCCGGGTCGCCGCGCAGCGCGCGCCGGTGGCCGGTTCCGGGGTCTCGCTCCTGGCCTGCACACCGGGCGAGAGTCATACCCTGGCCCTGGAGGCGCTCGCCGCCGGACTGGCCCAGCAGGGCCTTCCCGTGCGGATGTTCGGCGCGGCCCTGCCGGTGGAGGCGATGGAGGAGGCGGTACGCCGCACAGGCCCCGCCGCCGTGGTGCTCTGGGCCCAGTCCCGGTCCACCGCGAGCCGGGCGCTGGCGGCGCGGGTGGAGTCCATCGAATGGGGCGTACGGGGAGCCCGGCGCCGGCCGGCCGTCCTGGTGGCCGGACCGGGCTGGGCCGGACAGCTGCCGCCCGGCGCCCGCCACCCGTCCGGCCTCGCCGAGGCGCTGGACGCGCTCGCGGCGATCAACCGCCCCTGACCCGCCCGCTCTCGGGAAGCCGGGCCGCTCAGCCCAGGAAACCCGCCAGCCCCGCCAGCAGCCGCTCCACATCGTCGGTGTCGTTGTACGGGGACAGCCCCACCCGCAGGCCACCGTCGGCGCCGAGGCCCAGGTGGCGGGAGGCCTCCAGGGCGTAGAAGGAACCGGCCGGGGCGTGGACGCCGGACCGCGCGAGGAAGCGGTACGCGTCCGAGGCGTCCCGGCCCTCGAAGGTCAGCAGCAGCGTGGGTGTCCGCTCGGCCGCCCGCGAGTGCACCGTCACCCCGCCCAGCTCGCCCAGCGCCTTCTCGGCCACCTCCAGCAGTGTGTTCTCGTGGGCACCGATCGCCGCGAAGGCCGAGCGCAGCCGCTCCCGCCGTCCGCCCGCCGCGCCGCCCAGGTCCGCGATGAAGTCGACGGCCGCACGGGTGGCCGCCAGGGACTCGTACGGCAGGGTGCCGAGCTCGAAGCGCTCGGGAACCGCGTCGCCGGACGGCACCAGCTTGTCGGGGCGCAGGGTCTCCAGCAGCTCCGGGCGGGCGGCGAGCACGCCGTGGTGGGGGCCGAAGAACTTGTACGGCGAGCAGACGAAGAAGTCCGCGCCCAGCCGCTCCACGTCCACGAATTCGTGCGCCGTCAGGTGCACCCCGTCGACGTGGAACAGGGCACCGGCCCGGTGGACCAGTTCGGCGACGGCGGGGAGGTCCGGACGGGTGCCGATCAGGTTGGAGGCCCCGGTCACGGCCACCAGCCGGGTCCGCTCGGTCAGCACCGCGCCGACGGCCTGAGCGGGCAGCTCGCCGGTGGCCGGGTCGAACTCCGCCCACCGCACCACCGCACCCACCCGCTCGGCCGCCTGCACCCACGGCCGGATGTTGGCGTCGTGGTCGAGCCGGCTCACCACCACCTCGTCGCCCGGCGCCCAACTCCTGGACAGCACACGGGAGATGTCGTACGTGAGCTGGGTCGCGCTGCGTCCGTGGACGATCCCGCCCGGGTCCGCGCCCAGCAGATCAGCCAGCGCCTGCCGGAAGTCACCGACGATCGTCTCCGCGTGTATCTCGCCCGGCAGTGCGGCGCCCCGGATCGACAGCGGCCGGCTCAGCGCCTCGGTGAAGGCCGCGATGACGGGCGCCGGGGTCTGTGTCCCGCCGGGCCCGTCGAAGTGCGCCGTACCGGCCCGGAGGGCGGGGAACTGCGCGCGCACCGCGGTGACGTCGTAACTCAAGGAGACTCCCTCGCTTGTGGGCGCCCAGGCCGGGTCACGGTCGCGGCGCGCCGGCGGTTCTTCGCCGCGGCTCCGCCTCAAGGCGGAGCGCGCGGTCCGCCGCCGATCATCGCAGGCGGTACCCGCCCCCGGAAGCGCGCCTCACACCGACCGGTACGCGGGCGTACCGCCGAGGGCCGGGAGTGCACCTCCGCGTGCGGATGCGCATCGTGGCGCATTTGTGTGCGCCGGTCACACGGCACAGCGATGATCCGATGAGGGAATTCCTCGTACAAATTTACTCGCCCATAGATTATTGAGGCTCCGTGAAAGGGTCCCGCATTCTTCCGCTGTCGAAATCTCAATTCAGTGGCGCGGCGGTGATTAAAGCCGTGGGGATCGGAAATGAATCATCTGGGCCGATGGAGCTGGGGGGCATCGGTTCACGCCACGGCCCGATTCGCCGGAGCTGGTGTCCGGAATCGATCGATGCATACGACTGCTCGCGCCCTGGGTGACCACCAACCCCTCGGGCGCCCCCTCGGCAGCTCCTCAGGCGCCTCTGCACTGTGCTGATGCGATGTTTCTGCCTGGATCCCGTCTTCTGTGGAGGGTCACGGATGGATGAGCGTGAACGGTCCGCCGATGGCGAGATCGATTCGGTTGACTATTCGGCCGGCTTTACGTCCGGCCATTCGGGCGGAGGGGAGAGAGCGGCCGGAATCTCCCCGGCTTCCGTCCTCCGGGCGACCGCCTACCCACTTCTCTTGCTGGCCGTCGTCCTTGTCGGTGCGTCCGCACTGGTTCTCCGCTGGGATCCGGCCATCGTGAGCCCGCTTTTCCTGGTCGGCACCCTGACGTATCTGGCCCTACTCGAACAGCTGATTCCCTATGACCGCACCTGGCATCCCGGAAAGGACGAGTGGCGCTGGTACGGCATCTACTTTCTGCTCACCATGGCCGGAAGCGCTCTGGCGCAACTCCTGGTCACGGCCGCGGTCGGGTGGATCTCGGCCGAGGAGCGGGGCCGTCACCTGTGGGCCGAGATCCCGGGCGCCCTGCTGGCCGGATCACTCGTCAGCTATCTGGTGCACCGGCTGGGCCACACCAGCGCCCTCCTCTGGCGCCTGCACGGAGTGCACCACGTACCGCAGAAGGTCAACGTCGCCAACAACGGCGTCAACCACGTGCTGGACATCGTGCTCGCCCAGAGCCTCGTCCAGCTCACTTTGGCCCTGGCCGGATTCTCCCGCTCGGCCGTGCTGGTGACCGGGCTCTTCGTCGTCGCCCAGGGCTACTTCGTCCACGCCAACATCGACGTCCGCATCGGCCGGTTCAACCATCTGCTGGCCAGTCCCGAACAGCACCGCCTGCACCACAGCACCGACCTGTCCGAAGCCGGCCACTACGGCTCCGACCTCTCGTGCTGGGACCACCTCTTCGGCAGCTTCACCTGGCGACCCGGCCGCGAACCCGCCGCCGTGGGCCTCCACGACCCGGCCTCCTTCCCCGCCACCGGAGAGATCCTCGCCGCCCTGCTGCACCCCTGGCGCCGGCCGGGACCGGATCCCGTGGCCGGACCGGACGGCAACCTCTGATGCGCCACCACGACTTGAGGAGTTCGACCATGGCCGACGCGAACAACCGGGCGTTACGCGACAAGGTGGCGATCATCGGCATGGGCTGCCGCTTCCCCGGCGGCGCCTCGGACCACCGGACGTTCTGGCGGAACCTGGTGGCGGGCAAGGACTGCATCACGCCCACACCGCCCGACCGGTACGACGTCACCACTCTCGGCAGCCGCTTCCGCGACAAACCCGGCCGCCTCGTCGGCGGCCGCGGCGGATACATCGACGGCTTCGATACGTTCGACCCCGCGTTCTTCGGCATCAGCCCCCGCGAGGCCGACCACATGGACCCGCAGCAGCGAAAGCTGCTGGAGGTGGCCTGGGAGACGCTGGAGGACGGCGGCCAGCGCCCCGCCGACCTGGCCGGGGAGAACGTCGCCGTCTACGTCGGCGCTTTCACCCTGGACTACAAGATCCTCCAGTTCGCCGACCTGGGCTTCACCTCGCTGGCCGCGCACACCGCGACCGGCACCATGATGACGATGGTGTCGAACCGGATCTCGTACTGCTTCGACTTCCGCGGCCCCAGCCTCTCCATCGACACCGCGTGCAGCTCCTCCCTGGTCGCCGTCCACCTCGCCTGCCAGGCCCTGAGCAGGGGTGAGACCGATCTCGCGCTGGCCGGCGGCACCCTGCTGAACCTGGCCCCGCAGTACACGATCGCCGAGACGAAGGGCGGCTTCCTCTCGCCCGAAGGCCGCTCCCGTACGTTCGACGCCGCCGCCGACGGCTATGTACGGGCCGAGGGCGTCGGCCTGGTCGCGCTGAAGCGGCTGGCGGACGCCGTACGGGACGGGGACCGGATCCACGCCGTGATCCTCGGCAGCGGGGTCAACCAGGACGGCCACACCAACGGCATCACCGTGCCCAACCCGGACGCCCAGGTCTCCCTCATCCGCCGGGTCTGCGCCGAGGCCGGCATCGTGCCCGGCGACCTCCAGTACATGGAGGCGCACGGCACCTCCACCCCGGTCGGCGACCCGATCGAGGCCGGCGCGCTGGCCCGCGCCCTGGCCATCGGGCGTATGCCGGGCGCTCGCGCGTACGTCGGGTCGGTGAAGACCAACATCGGGCACACGGAGTCCGCCGCCGGGATCGCCGGACTGATCAAGACCGTCCTCTGCCTCAAGCACCGGCACATCCCGCCCCACATCAACCTGGAGCACCTCAACCCGGCCATCGACCAGGCCTCACTGCCGTACGAGATCCCGACCCGGCCGACGCCCTGGCCCGAGCACGACGGACCCGCCCGGGCCGGCGTGAACTCGTTCGGCTTCGGCGGCACCAACGCCCATGTCGTCCTGGAGGAGGCCCCGGCACCCGTTCAGGAGCCCGCCGCCTCCGAGGAACGGACCTGGAGCATCCTGCCGCTCAGCGCCCGCCACCCGGACGCCCTGCCGGAGCTGGCCGCCGGCATCCGCGCCGAACTGGCCGGCGAGAGGGGCCCAGCCGTGGCCCTGTCCGACCTCGGCCACACCCTGGCCCACCGGCGCCAGCACCTCCCGTACCGGCTCTCCGTCGTCCACTCCTCGCGCGCCTCCCTCGACGAGGCGCTCGCCGCCCAGCTGCGCGGCGAGGCCCACCCCCGGATCGCCCAGGACCGCGCGCGGGACGCCGAAGCGCGCCGCCTGGTCTGGGTGTTCACCGGGATGGGGCCGCAGTGGTGGGGCATGGGCCGCCAACTCCTGCGCGATGAGCCGGTGTTCCGAGACGCGGTCACCGCATGCGACCACGCCCTGCGGGAGTTCGCCGACTGGTCGCTGATCGAGGAGCTGACCGCCGACGAGTCCGCCTCCCGCATGGCCGAGACCTGGCTCGCGCAGCCCGCGAACTTCGCCCTCCAGGTCGGTCTCGCGGCGCTCTGGCGGGCGTACGGCGTCCGGCCGGACGCCGTCGTCGGTCACAGCACCGGCGAGATCGCCGCCTTCTACGAGGCGGGCGTCTACTCCCTCCGCGACGCGGCCCGGATCGCGGTGCACCGCAGCCGCCTCCAGCACACCCTGGCCGGGACCGGCACCATGCTCGCGGTGGCGCTCACGGAGGAGGAGGCGGAGCGCCGGGTGGGCCCGTACCGGGAGCGGGTCTCGATCGCCGCCGTCAACAGCCCCACCTCCATCACCCTGGCCGGAGAGGCGGAGGCCCTGGCGCTGCTGGCCGAGGAGCTGCGGGCCGAGCGGCAGTTCACGAAGTTCCTCACCGTACAAGTGCCGTACCACAGCGTCGTAATGGAACGGATCAAGGGCGAACTACTGGATGCTCTGGCCGTTCTGGAGCCGCGCCCTGCCCAACTGCCGCTCTATCTCACCGGGTCCGAAGGGACCGCCCAGGGCGGTGAGCTGGATGCCGGCTACTGGTGGACGAACGTACGCGAGCGGGTACGGTTCCGGGCCGCGGTCGACCGGCTCGCGGGCGACGGCCACCAGGTGTTCCTGGAGATCGGCCCGCACCCGGTCCTCGGCCATGCCATCCGCGAGTGCCTGGAGGCCACCGGGGCTTCCGGGCTGACGCTGCCCTCGATCCGCCGACAGGAGGACGAGAGCGAGCGGTTCGCGCTCTCCCTGGCCTCCCTCCACAACCTCGGCGCCGACATCGACTGGGACGTCCTCCAGCCCACCGGCCGCCCGGTCACCCTGCCCCCTCACCCCTTCCGCCGCGACCGGCACTGGACCGAGCCCCCGGCCGTCGCCCAGGTCCGCCTCGGCCGGATCGACCACCCGCTGCTCGGCCGCCGCACCGAACCGGCCTGGCAGGCCCGCCTGGACACCGAGACGCTGCCCTATCTGGCCGACCACCGCATCCAGGACACCGTGGTCTTTCCGGCCGCCGGCTACATCGAGATGGCGACCCAGGCCGTCCTGCGGCTCACCGGTGGGACCACCGCCGTCCTCGCCGACATCGACCTGCGCAAGGCACTCTTCCTGCCGGACGGCGAGGACCGGACCGTCGAGGTGTCGCTCTCGACGGAGGACGCGGCCTTCACGATCGCCTCGCCCGCGACCGGCGACGACGGCGAGCGGACCGTCCACGCGAGCGGGATCGTCCGCACCGGACAGCGCCGCAGGACCGGTACTCCGCTCGACCCCGCCGCGATCCGGGCCCGTACCGTACGCCGACTCGACGGCCCCGACTGCTACACCGCGCTGGCCGGGCTCGGCTACCACTACGGACCCGCCTTCCGGGCCATCGAGGAGGTGTGGATCGGCGACGGCGAAGTCCTCGCGCGGATCCGGCCGCCCGAGGGTGTCGACACCTCCGGCCATCACCTCCACCCGGTCCTGCTCGACGCCTGCTTCCAGGCGCTGCTCACCCCGCAGCTCCTCCACGACCTGGCACCGGCAGCCGGGATCAAGCTGCCGCTCTCGCTGGCCGAGGTCGCCGTCGAACCGGTCGGAGACCGGCCGCTGTGGGCGCATGCCACGGTGCGGCCCTCGGACGCCGACACCACGCTCGGGGACATCGCGCTGTACGGGGACGACGGCACACCGCTCGGCCGGATCGAGGGGTTCCGGGCCGCCGACGTGGAGAAGGCGGCCACCGCCGTCGCCCGCACCACCATCGACTCCTGGCTCGCGGAGACGGTCTGGACCCGGTGCCCGGAGCCGGTGGAGGAGGATCCGCTCGCGCCCGCCGTGATAGCCGCCCGGGAACACGGCTGGCTGGTCCTCGCCGACACCCAGGGCGTCGCCGACGCCTTCGCCGCGCTCGTGGAGGCGCGAGGCGAACGCTGCCGGCTGGTGCGCCGAGGAGAGGCGTACGCCGGCGCGGGGCCGGACGGCTCGTACACCGTGGACCCGGAGTCCACCGCCGACCTGGAGCGCGTCCTCGCCGGCCTGGACCGGGACGGCGAGCCGTTCCGCGGGGCCGTCCTGCATCTGTGGAACCTCGACCGGCCGTCGCTGGCCGCCTGCGGCCCGCAGGCCGTACGCGACCATGCGGGCCCGGGCTCGTACTCCCTGATCGCCCTGGCCCGGACCCTGCTCGCCCGAAGCGGAAGCGGCCGCCTGCACATCGTCACCCGAGGCGCCCAGCCCGTCCTGCCCGACGAACCCGTCGAACCGCTCGGGGCACCCGCCTGGGGCGTCGGGCGCGTCCTGCGCCACCAGGAACTGGCACACCACCCAGGCAAGTTGATCGACCTCGACCCCGAGTGGCGGCCAGGTCCTAAGGGAGCCGTCGCCGAGGCCGAGGCGCTCCTGCGCGAGGTGCTGACCGACGACGAGGAGGAGATCGCGCTGCGCGACGGCGTGCGCCGCACGAGCCGCCTCCGCCCCGCCGAAGGCCTCACCCGGCCGCTGCCGCCACGGCTGCGGGCCGACGGCAACTACCTGGTGACCGGAGCCTTCGGCGCACTCGGCCGACTGCTGTGCCGCACCCTCGTCCGGCGCGGGGCCCGCAGGCTCATCCTGGTGGGGCGCACGCCGGTGCCCGCCCGCGAGAAATGGGCAGCCACCGACCCCACCACCCCCGAGGGCCGCGCGGTGGCCCTGCTCCGCGAGCTGGAGGCGCTCGGCGCCCAGGCCGTTGCGGCTCCGTTCGACATCACCGACGAGGACGCCCTGACGGGCTGGCTCGACGCCTACCGGCGCACCGGCTCCCCGCCCGTACGCGGAGTGTTCCACCTCGCCGGACAGGTCCGCGACACCCTGGTCACCGACCTGGACCGGCCCGCCTTCGACGCCGTCCACGACCCCAAGACCGTCGGTGCCTACCTCCTCCACCGGCACCTGCGGGACGAACCTCTCGACCACTTCGTCCTCTTCGCCTCCATCGCCTCCCTGCTCACCACCGCCGGCCAGACCAACTACGCGGCGGGCAACGCCTTCCTGGACGCGCTGGCCCACCACCGCCGGGCGCACGGCCTGCCCGCGCTCAGCCTCGACTGGGGCCCTTGGGCCACCGGAATGATCGAGGAACTCGGCCTGGTCGACCACTACCTGCACAGCCGCGGCATGAGCTCCCTGGCCCCCGACGCCGGCATGGCCGTCCTGGACCGCGTCATCGGCCAGGACCACGCCCAACTGGTCGTCGCCACCGTCGTCGACTGGCCCACCTTCCTCGCCTGGTACCCCTCCCCACCTCAGCTGGTCACCGCCCTGGCCGCAGCGGCCGCCCCGCCCCCGGCCGCCACCCAGGGCAACGGCTTCCTCAGCACCTTCCGTACCGCCGACGAGGGGACCCGCCGCTCCCTGGTCGCCGACCGCTTCGCCGCCCTCTCCGCCGCCGTCCTGCGCACCGGCACCGACCGCATCGACCCCGCCGAAGGCCTCGGCCGACTCGGACTCGACTCCCTGCTCGCCATGGAGCTGCGCGCCCGCATCCACGCCGAACTCGGCGTCGCCCTCCCCGTGGTCGCCCTGCTCAGCGGAACCCCGGCCGGCGAACTGGCCGCACAGCTCCACGACGGCCTGGTGGAACTCGCCTCCGCCGAGGACACCCACACCACGGACCGGACCGTCCTCCTCCACGACGACCCGACGCGCTACCCGCTCACCCAGAACCAGAAAGCGCTCTGGTTCCTCAAACACCTCAACCCCGACGGGTACGCCTACAACATCGGCGGAGCCGTCGAGGTCGACGTCGCCCTCGAACCGGACCTGATGTTCGAGGCCGTCCGCCGGCTCATCGCCCGCCACCCCGCCCTCCGCACCAACTTCCTGCTGGAGGACGGACAGGCCGTGCAGCGGGTCTCCGAGGACGTCCAGCCCGACCTCGCCCTCTTCGACGTCCAGGGCGAGGAGTGGGAGACCATCCACGCCACCATCGTCGCCGAGTACCGCAAGCCCTACGACCTCGCCCACGATCCGCTGGTCCGCTTCCGCCTCTTCAAACGCGGCCACGACCGCTGGATCATCATGAAGGCCGTCCACCACATCGTCTCAGACGCCATCTCCACGTTCACCTTCATCGAGGAGCTCTTCCAGGTCTACGAGGCCCTGCGGCAGGGGCACGAACCCCAACTCCCGCCCGTGGAAGCCCGCTACCTCGACTTCCTCAACCAGCAGAACACCTTCCTCGCCGGTCGCGAGGCCGCCGGGATGCTCGACTACTGGCGCTCGCACCTGCCCGCCGAGGTCCCGCTCCTGGACCTCCCCACCGACAAGCCGCGCCCGGCGGTCCAGACCCACAACGGAGCCTCCGAGTTCTTCGTGCTCGACGCCGAACTCAGCTCCCGCGTCCATGCCTTGGCCCGCGCGCACGACGTCACGCCGTTCATGGTGCTGCTGAGCGCCTACTACCTGCTGCTCCACCGCTACTCGGGCCAGGACCACATCGTCGTCGGCTCACCGGTGACCGGCCGCACCCGCCAGGACTTCGCCTCCGTCTACGGCTACTTCGTCAACCCGCTTCCGCTCCACGCCGACCTCACCGGCGACCCCACGGTCGCCGAACTCCTGGAACAGGTGCGCCGGACCGTCCTCGGCGGCCTGGACAACCAGGAGTACCCGTTCGTCCTGCTCGTCGACGAACTGGGGCTCCAGCACGACCCCAGCCGCTCGGCCGTCTTCCAGGCGATGTTCATCCTCCTCACCCACAAGGTCGCCACCGAACAGTACGGCTACCGGCTGGACTACATCGAACTACCTGAGGAGGAAGGCCAGTTCGACATCACGCTCTCCGCCTACGAGGACGAGGCGGACCTGCGCTTCCACTGCGTCTTCAAGTACAACACCGACCTCTTCCTCCCGCAGACCATGCGCCGCATGGCCGCCCACTACACCCGCCTGCTCGGCCACATGACCCGGACCCCCGGCGAACACCCCTCCTCCCGGCTGGAGATGCTGGACGAGGAAGAACGGGAACAGCTGCTGGGGGAGTGGGGCCGGCCCGACCTGCCCGCGGTGGCCACTGCGGATTCGCCGTTCAGGCCGGTCCACGAGCTGGTGAGCGAGGTGGCGGCCGCTCACCCCGCGTCGGTCGCCGTCACCCTGCCGCTTCCGGGCGGAGGCGCGCGGCGGCTGACGTACGGGGAGCTGGAGCGGCGGGCCGCCGACGCGGCCGCCCGGCTGCGCGCCCTGGGTGTCACCGCCGGCTCGGTGGTCGTCGTCTGCCTGGACAAGTCGCCGGAGCTGATCGTCACCCTGCTCGCCGTGCTCAAGGCCGGCGGCGCCTACCTGCCACTGCGGCCCGGCCAGCCCGCCGACCGCGTCGCGCACCTCGTCCGGGCCACCGGAGCGGGTCTCGTCATCGTCTCCGGCGAGCCCGCACGCGAGGGCACGAACGTGCTGCCGGTCATCACCCTGACCCTCGACGCGCTCCACGCCACCGAGCCGGATCCGGAGGGCCCGAGCCGGGACACGGACCCGGACTCGACCGCGTACGTCATCACCACCTCCGGCTCCACCGGCCGCCCCAAGGCCGTCCGGGTCAGCCACCGCAACCTCGCCTCCGCGTACGAGGCATGGCGCCGGGAGTACCGGCTCGAGAGCGACGTCCGCGTGCACCTCCAGCTGGCCGAGCCGTCGTTCGACGTGTTCACCGGCGACCTGGTCCGTGCGCTCTGCTCGGGCGGCACCCTCGTCCTGGCCGACCGCGATCTCTTCTTCGACACCGCACAGCTGTATCGGACGATGCGCCAGGAACGCGTCGACGTAGCGGAGTTCGTCCCGGCGGCGGTGCGCGGCCTGATGGACCACTGTGTGCGGGAGCGGCTGCGGCTGGACTTCCTGCGGCTGCTGGTCGTCGGCTCGGACGCCTGGAAGGTGGTGGAGTACGAGAGGCTGAGCGAGCTCTGCGGTCCGGCGACGCGGCTCGTCAACTCCTACGGCCTCACCGAGGCGACCGTCGACAGCGCCTTCTTCGAAGGGCCGGTCGACGACCTGGAACCGGGCCTGATGGTGCCCATCGGCCGGCCTCTGCCCAACAGCACCCTCCACGTCCTGGACGCCCACGGCGAACCCGTGCCGCCGGGAGTCCCCGGTGAGCTGTGGATCGGCGGTGACGGTGTGGCGCTCGGCTACGCCGGAGATCCCGAGCAGACGGCGGCCCGTTTCGTCACCCGTACGCTCAGCAAACGCCCAGGCGCCCGCCCCGAACGGCTCTACCGGACCGGCGACACCGCCCGCTGGGACGCCCACGGCCGTGTCCACCTGCTCGGCCGAACGGACAGCCAGGTCAAACTGCGCGGCCACCGGATCGAGATCGGCGAGATCGAGGCCCACCTCGCCCAGTGGCCCCCGCTCGCCCGGGCCGTCGTCACCGTGGCCACGGACACCGGGGGCGAGGCCGCGCTCGTCGCCTACTGCGTACCGGCGACACCGGGCGCCGCGCTCGACCGCCGGGCCCTGCGCCGCCATCTGGCCGGCGCGCTGCCCTCGTACATGATCCCGTCGTACGTCGTCGAGCTGCCCGCCCTACCGCTCACCGCCAACGGCAAGATCGACACCGCCGCCCTGCCCGCACCCCGGGCCGAGACCGGCGAACGTCCTCACGAGGAGCCCGTGACGCTCTACGAAGTCGGCGTGGCCCGGCACTGGAAAGCGCTGCTCGGCCTCCGACAGGTCGGGCTGGAGGACGACTTCTTCGAGATCGGCGGCTCCTCCATCAAGCTCATCGAGCTTCTCCACCACCTGCGCACCGAATTCGGCGTCAGCGTCCCCGTGAGCCGCCTCTACCAGGTCACCACCCTCCACGGCATGGCCGCCACCGTCCAGGAGGTCCTGCACAGCACCAGCGCCGACGAACTGCCCTACCTCACCTTCAACTCCGGTCAGTCACCGCACCTCTTCTGCTTCCCGCCCGCCGGCGGCCACGGCCTCGTCTACCGGGGCCTCGCCGCCCAGCTCCCGGAGTACGCCGTCATCGGCTTCAACTACCTGCCCGGCGACGACAAGGTGGTCCGGTACGCCGACCTGATCGAGGCCGCCCGGCCTAAAGGCGCCTGCCTGCTCCTCGGCTACTCCCTCGGCGGCAACCTCGCCTTCGAGACGGCCAAGGAGTTGGAGCGGCGCGGGCGGCGGGTCGGCCATGTGGTCATCATCGACTCCCGCCGCATCATGGAGCGTTACGAGCCCGGGGACGAGGGCATCCGCGTCTTCGAGGCGGAACTCGCCGACCACCTGCGGAAACACACCGGCTCGGAGGCCGTGGCGCAGGAGACCCTCGCGCACGCCGCCGAATACCTCACCTTCTGCGGCCGTACCCCCAACACCGGAACGGTCGACGCGCCGCTCAGCGTGATCACCGACGAGGAGAAGGCCGCTCTGTACGCCGTCGGCAGGCACGGCACCTGGCACGGCAGCTCCACCGCCACCACCGTCGTCCTGCGCGGCTCCGGCGTCCACGCCGACATGCTCGACCCCAAGCACCTCGCCCGCAACGCCGCCCTCGTGCGCTCCGTACTGACGGGAGACGCGGCCCATGGCGGATGACCCGAGCACCGTCGAAACCGCTCCCGACGACTGGACCAGCCGCGAGCGCACCCCCGGCACACCGCCCCGCGTCATCGTCATCGGCGCGGGCGTGGCCGGCCTCTCCACCGGCTGCTACGCCCAGATGAGCGGCGCCAGGACCCGCATCTTCGAGAAGCACGTCCTGCCCGGCGGCTGCTGCACCGCCTGGTCCCGCGACGGCTATCTCTTCGACTACTGCATCGAGTGGCTGATCGGCACGGCGCCGGGCAACAACGCCCACCAGGTGTGGCGGGAGCTGGGCGCGCTCGACGGCAAGACCGTCACCAACTTCGAGCTGTTCAACAAGGTCGAGGACGAGAGCGGCCGCTCGGTCACCTTCTACAACGACCCGGACCGCCTGGAGGCCCACCTGCTGGCGATCTCACCCGCCGACGCGCCCCTGATCCGCGCCTTCACCCGCGATCTGCGGCGGTTCATCGCCATCGAGCTGTACCCGTTCCTCACCGCACCGGCGCTGCGGACCGTACGCGAGCGGGCGGCGACCCTGCGCACGGTGCTGCCGGCCTTCCGGCTGTTCTGGCGGACGGCCGCCACGCCGATGCACGTCTTCGCCGACAGGTTCCAGGACCCGTTGCTGCGACGGGCGTTCCGCAACATCTTCTTCCAGGATCCGGAGGGCTTCCCGCTTCTGCCGTACCTGTTCAACATGGCGGCCGCGTACCACCTCAACGCCGGATTCCCGCAAGGCGGTTCGCTCGGTCTCTCGCGCTCGATCGAGGAGCGCTATCTGAGCCTGGGCGGACAGGTCTCCTACCGGGCCCGTACGGAGCGGATCCTGGTCGAGAACGACCGCGCGGTCGGCATCGAACTCCGCAACGGCGCACGGTACTTCGCCGAGCACATCGTCTCCGCCGCCGACGGCCACACCACCGTCCACGAACTGCTCGGCGGCCGGTACACCGGACCCAGGATCGACAAGCTCTACACCGACCTCCTCCACCGCCCCGGCACACTCTTCCCCGCCGTCGTCTCCGCCTTCGTCGGCCTGCGCGGCGACTTCGACCCCGACGAGGCCCACAGCACCACCCACCTCCTCACCGACGCGGACGGCAAGCGGCTCCCCGGCGCCCTCCAGAACAGCCTGGTCGTCCAGGCGCGCTCCCGCTACTGCGACGGCTTCGCGCCTCCGGGCCGTTCCGTCCTGCACTGCACCTACTTCAGCGACTACGCGTACTGGAAGGAGCTGCGCACCAGGAACCGCAAGGAGTACCGCCGACGCAAGGAGGAGGTGGCCGACTTCGTCCGCACGTTCCTGGAGCGCCGCCACCCGGGCATCAACGACCGCATCGACCTCGTCGACATCGCCTCGCCCGCCACCACCCACCGCTACACCGGCAACCACAACGGCTCCATCCTCGCCTGGAAGGCCTTCTCCGATGCCGACGACGTCTCCGCCCGGCTGGTCGGGCGGGACCGGATGCGACTGCCCGGCCTGACCGGTTTCTCCATGGCCGGGCAGTGGGTCGGCATGGGCGGTCTGATCCGTGCCGCCTCCACCGGCCGCTTCGCCGTCCAGTACCTCTGCCGTGAACTCGGCCTGCGATTCCACGCGTCGGAGAGCGAGGCCACCGAGCCCTGGCACCCCGGAAAGCTCGGCCGGCTGCCTCAGCTGGACCGATGGCCGGCACGGGAGGACACCAGCTCATGACCGCCTCCACGACCGGCAGGGCCCGGCGGCCACGTGAGTCGATGATCATCATCGGCGGTGGCCTCGGCGGTCTCTCCACCGGCTGCTACGCCCGCATGAACGGCTACCGCACCCACATCCTGGAAATGCACGAACTGCCCGGCGGCTGCTGCACCGCCTGGGAGCGCGGCGGCTTCACCCTGGACGCCTGCGTCAGCTGGCTCCTCGGCAGCGGCCCCGGCAACGAGATGCACCAGATCTGGCTGGAGCTGGGCGCCTTGCAGGGCAAGGAGATCCGGCACTTCGACGTGTTCAACATCGTGCGCGGACAGGACGGGCGGGCCGTCCACTTCTACTCCGACCCGGACCGGCTGGAGGCCCATCTCATCGAGGTCTCGCCCGCCGACGCCCGTACCGTACGCAGGTTCTGCGCCCAACTCCGCAGCTTCCGCAAGGCGCTCGCCGTCTACCCGTTCCTCAAACCCGTCGGCCTCATGGGCCGGTGGGAGCGGTGGCGGATGCTCGCCTCGTTCGTCCCGTACGTCAACGCCGTACGCACGACGATCACGGTCCTGATGACCGAGTACTCGGCGAAGTTCAGGGACCCGCTCCTGCGGGAGGCGTTCAACTTCATCCTGTACGAGAAGCACCCCAACTTCCCCGTCCTGCCGTTCCACTTCCAACTCGCTTCCCACGCCAATCTGTCGGCAGGCGTCCCCGAAGGCGGTTCGCTGGGTCTCGCCCGGTCGATCGAGGCCCGCTACCGACGGCTCGGCGGAGAGATCTCGTACAACACGAAGGTCGTGAAGGTGATCGTCGAGGACGACCGCGCGGTCGGTGTCCGGCTCAGCGACGGCCATGAACTGCGCGCCGACATCGTGGTGTCGGCATGCGACGGATACACCACCACCATGAAGTTCCTGGACGGCAAGTACCTGGGCGAGGAGTACCGCAAGCTCTACACCCGGACCATCCACGAGCCGGGCATGGTCTTCCCCGGCTACTTCACCCTCTTCCTCGGCCTCTCCCGGCCCTTCCCGGCCGGCGACCCCTGCACGACCTACCTGCTCGACGACGCCACGGCCGCCGAGCTGACCGGCATCCGCCACGCCAGCATCAACGTCCAGTTCCGCAGCCGCCATTACCCCGAACTCTCCCCGGACGGAACCACCGTCGTCTACGCCACCTACTTCTGCGACATCGCCCCCTGGCGGGCCCTGGACGAAGGCCCCGAACAGGTCACCCGCTCCCGTGGCGGCCAGGAGCTGCACACCTTGCCCGTCCGCCACGGCCGCGGCTACTACGCGGCCAAGCGGCGCGCGCGGGAGGCGCTCGTGGACTTCCTGGAGCAGCGTTTCCCGGGCCTGCGCGACGCCATCGTCGTACGCGACGTCTCCAGCCCGCTCACCCAGGTCCGCTACACCGGCAACTACGACGGTACGGTGCTGGGCTGGCAGCCGTTCGTGGAGAGCGGCGAGACCCTCGAAGAGCTGGTCAAGAAGTACGGCCCCGGGCTGCCGGGCCTCGCGAACTTCTACCAGTCCGGCGTCTGGGCCACCACCGGCGGGCTGATCCGGGCCGCCGCCGCCGGGCGGCACGTCACCCAGTTCATCTGCCGCGACGACGGCAGACCCTTCACCGCGTCGGTCGACCACACCGCGCCCCCGCCGACCCACCGCGTCATCCCCGTACCGACGACAGGGAAGAGCACATGAAGATCGAGAAGTGGGTGGTCCGCGAGCACGTCGAAGGCGTGCCCGACGTGGACCGCGTCTACGCGAAGGTCGTCGAGAACGTCGATGTGTCCCTGGCCCCCGACGAGATGCTCCTGCGCACGCTGTACGTCTCCGTCGACCCCTACCTCCAGGGCATCGCCCTCGACACCCCGATCGGGACCCACATGGGCGCCGACTCGATCATGGAGGTCGTCGAGGCCGGACCGCGCGCCGCCCACGGCGTCGGCGACCTCGTCCAGGGCTTCGGCGGCTGGCGGTCCCACGTCGTCTCCAACGGGGAGGCCGAGCTCTGGCAGACCGGTACGTTTCCCATGGTCTTCCCGGCCTACCGCAGGCTGGACCCGCAGTGGTACGACGACGCCCTGCCGCTCCCGACCGCGCTGAGCGTGATGGGCGGACCGGGGATGACGGCCTGGGGGACCCTCGCCAAGTACATGACGGTGACCCCGGGGGACACCTTCGTCATCAGCGGGGCCTCCGGTGCGGTCGGCGCGCTCGTCGGCCAGCTCGCCGCGCTCGCGGGTGCCCGCGTCGTCGGCACGACCTCGTCCCCGCAGAAGGCGGAGTACCTCCTCGGCCTCGGCTTCGACACGGTCGTCGTCTACCGCCACACCGACAGCGCCGGCACCGTCCGCGAGGCGCTGGCCCGGGCGGCCCCGGACGGCGTCGACCGCTACTTCGACAACCTCGGCGGCACCGTCACCGACGTGGTGTTCTCCATGCTCAACGTCGGCAGCCAGGTGGCGGTGTGCTGGCAGTGGGCGACCCAGGTCGGCAACGAGGGCACCGGCCCCCGCCTGCTGCCCTATCTGATGTTCCCGCGTGCGACGGTCCGCGGGATCTTCTCGCTGGAGTGGTTCACCGAGCAGAACTGGAAGGACCTGCACGCGGAGCTGGGCGGCCGGGTCCGGCGCGGCGAGGTCGTGTGCGATCACACGCTCCACCACGGCTTCGACGCCATCCCGGCCGCCTACGCGAGCCTCTTCCGCGACCGGTCGGACCACCGGGGCAAGGTGCTGGTCGCGCTGTGAGGACCGTCGAGCCTCAACCGCTCTCCCCGCCTCAGGAGTTCACCATGACCACCGCCGATCCGTCCCTGATCCCCCTGCACCGCCTGAGCTTCGAGGAGCCGGGCCCGCCCCGGCTGGGCGAGCTGCCCGGCGGCGCGCCCGCTTGGCTGGTGAGCCGGTACGCGGACGTCCGCCAGGTGCTGTCCGATCCGCGCTTCGGCAGGTCCCGGCTGTACGCGGTGGACGCACCCGCCCTCTCCGACGTACCGGACCTCGTGAACGACCCCGACCTGATGTTCAACCAGGACGGGCCCGACCACCTGCGGCTCCGCCGGACCCTGCGCCGCGCGTTCACCCCGAGGGCCGTGGCCCGGTGGCGGCCGTGGATCGCCGCGATCGTGGAGGAGCGCCTGGACCGGCTGGAGGAGCGGGGACAACCGGCGGACGTGGTCGAGGAGTTCACCCTGCCCCTCCCGGTGGCGGTGATCAGCCGGCTGATGGGCCTGGACGCCGCCGCCCGCGACCGGATGCGCCACTGGAGCGAGCACGCCTTCTCGGACGGCTCGCACGGCGGCGAGGAGGTGGAGGCCGTGCTGAAGGAGTTCAGCGCGTTCGGCGCGGAGCTCCTCACCGAGCGGCGGCGCAGTCCCGCCGACGACCTGATCAGCAGCCTGGTGCGGGCCGCCGACGAGGAGGGAGGCCTGCCTGAGGCACAGTTGGTGAGCCTGGTGTGCGGTCTTGTGGTCGGCGGCCACGACAGCACGATGACGATGCTGGGCAACGCGCTGCTCTACCTCCTCGGCGAACGCCCGGAGAGCTGGCCGCGCATCGGCGCGGACGAGGACGCGGCCGGACGCGCGGCGGACCGGCTCATCCACCTCGTCCCGCTGGGCGACGACCGCGGCACGGCGCGCCATGCCGCGGCGGACGTCGAGGTCGGCGGAGTGGTGATCCCGGCCGGCGCGGTCGTGCTCGCGGACTGCGGCGCCGCCAACCGCGACCCGGCCGTCTTCCCCCGCCACACCCGCGAGGACCTGTTCGCCCCGCTGGAGGCCCCCACCCTCTCCTTCGGAGCCGGGGCGCACTACTGCCTGGGAGCCTGGCTGGCCCGTACGGAACTCCAACTCGCCCTGCACCGCCTCTCCGCCCGCTTCCCGGAGCTGTGCCTGGCCGAGCCGGTGGACGCCGTCGTCTGGCGGACCGGAACCACCTCGCGCAGTCCGCGGAGGCTGGGGGTGCGGTGGTAGGACGGTCCCGCCTCGGCTGACCCGCCCGAAGCCCGGCCCGCAGGCGCCGGCCCTGACCCGCACGGCCGCCGCCATCCCGCAGGTCTGTCCGGCCGCCGTCAGGGAACACGGCCTAGCGCCGGGAAGAACAGGCTTCCCCGGCCCGCCGTCCGGCGGACGACCCGGGGGATCCGATGGAGACCACCACACCCGCGAGAGCCACCGCCCCGACCGGAGCTCCGGCCCCGCCACACCTCGGCGACTCGCCGGCCCTGCACAGCGGCGCCGGCCGCGCGGTGGCGCGGATCGCGGCGTTCGCGGTCTGCCAGGCGGCGATGATCGCGGGCCTCGGCCTGCTGATCACCGGGCCGGCACGGAACCTGTGGCCGCTCTCGGCCGAGGACGCGCTGAACGACGCCTTCGAACGCGTACGCAACGACTCCCTGACCACCGCATCGGCGATCGCCTCCGGGGCGGCAGACACCCACGTCATCGTCGGCGTCACCGTCCTGTGCTGCCTGGCGCTCCTCGTGGTGCCTCCGCTGCCCCGTTGGCGCGCGGCGCTCTTCCTGGCCCTGGCCGTGTGGCTCCAGTCCCTGGTCTTCCTGCTCATCACGGAGGCCGTGGACCGGACGCGTCCTGATGTGGAGCGCCTGGACGCCTCGCCACCGACGTCGAGTTACACCTCCGGGCACACCGGAGCGGCCACCGCGCTCTACGCCGGTCTCGCCGTCCTGGTGCTGTCCCGGGTCCGTGGCCGCTGGGGCAGGGTGGTCGCGGTCCTCCTGTTGCTGATCCCGATCCTGGTGGGACTGGCCCGGCTCTACCGCGGCATGCACCATCCCAGCGACGTGGTGGCGGGGCTGCTCAACGGCGCGCTCTCACTGTTCGTCGTCGGCCGTGCCGTGCTCGCCGACGACGCCTGGGCCGCACGGCCGCCCGCCGACGCGGTGGACATCGCCGTGGCCGCCGCCGAGCGCCGGCCCGGACCGTCGCGCGAGCGCGCGGTGGTGATCGTCAATCCGACCGTCACCGACGCCGCCACCCGCGACCGGCTGCGGCTCGTCCTCGCGCAACAGGGTTATACCGGCGTGACGTTCGTCGAGACCACCGAGCACGACACCGGCGGCGGCCAGGCAGCGGACGCGGTCCGTGACGGAGCGGGCCTCGTGGTGGCCTGCGGCGGCGACGGCACCATCCGCGCGGTCGCCGACGCTCTGGCCGGAACCGGCGTCACGCTGGCCGT
Source organism: Streptomyces sp. NPDC101178 (assembly GCF_044767965.1). Classification (NCBI taxonomy): domain Bacteria; kingdom Bacillati; phylum Actinomycetota; class Actinomycetes; order Kitasatosporales; family Streptomycetaceae; genus Streptomyces; species Streptomyces sp. NPDC101178. Next base: position 458,294 of record NZ_JBIWOZ010000004.1, on the reverse strand, counting down.
CGTGCCCTGCGGTACGGGCAACCTGCTGGCCCGGAACCTCGGCCTGCCCCTCGACCCCGCCGACGCGCTGGCCGCAGGGCTCACCGGCGAACCCCGGGCGCTCGACCTCGGCACCATCAGCGGCGACGGCATCGCCCGCACGCACTTCACGGCCATGTCGGGGGCCGGACTCGACGCGGCGGTGATGGGCTCCACCTCCGACCGCGCCAAGTCGGCGATCGGCTGGCCCGCCTACGTCCTGTCCGGATTCGGCGAACTGCGGGGCCCCCGGATGCGGCTGGTGGTCACGCTCGACGGCGGACCGGCGCTGCACCGCACCGCCCGCATGGTCCTCATCGCCAACATCGGCACCGTCCAGGGCGGCACGGCCCTCGTTCCCGGCGCCCGGCCCGACGACGGGCTCCTGGACCTCGCGCTCTTCGACCCTCACGGCGCGGGCGGCTGGCTGCGCACGGTGGGCGTGCTCCTGCGCGGATCGCGGCCCACCGGCAGCGGGCCCGCTCCCGGATCACACCGAGGCCCGGTCGAGTTCTTCACCTTCCGCCGCGCCGAACTGACCTTCACCCGGCCCCAGCCCCGCGAGGTCGACGGCGACCCGGTGGCCCCCGGCCGGCGGATCACCGCGGAGGTCAGGCCCGGTGTCCTCACCGTCCTGCTGCCCGCCGGGCCCGAAGCGAACGGAACCGCCGTGCCGCCGCCCGCCGCGCGGAAAGTGGGGGGAACCCGGCGCGGAACGCCGGCAACCGGCCGGGAGACGAAGAAGACCACCGTCCCACCCCCCGCCGGAGAGAAGTGATGGGAACCGCGACCCGGGTGCCGGTCACCCACGACATGACCGGCGACGAACTCTCCGCCGACGAAGCCCTCGTGGCGCTCCGCCGGTACGGCCGCTGGCCCCTCCTGCGCGACGCCTTCGTACGCTTCCGCTACGCCGACGGCTTCAGCCACTCCCGCGCGCTGGCCCTCCAGACGATCCTGGCGATCATCCCGCTGGTGATCGCGTTCGTCGGCCTCTCCACCGCACTGCACACCGAGAACGCCGGCCGACTCGCCGAACTGACCATCCGCAGCATGAGCGAAGGGCCGAGCGCCTCCGTGGTGGACGAGGCACTGGACCGCAACCGGAGCGGGGACGGCGACGGAGCCGAGATCGCCCTCTGGTTCGGGCTCCTCTTCTCCCTGGTCAACGTCACGACGGCGATGTGCCAGATCGAGCGCGGCGCCAACCGCATCTACGGCGTCGAGCGGGACCGGGTCTTCCACCGCAAGTACCTGCGCGGCCTGGTCATGTCGCTGAGCGCCGGGATACCGCTCGGCATCGCCTCGATCATGATCGTGGCCGGCGGGGACTTCGTGAGAGCCACCACCACCGTCTACGGACTCGGCGACGGCGCCCGGACGGCCTGGGACCTGCTCCGCATCCCGCTCGGCCTGCTGCTGGCCCTGCTCTCCGCCAGCGCGATCTTCCGCCGCTCGCCGCGCCGCAAGCAGCCCGGTTACACCTGGCTCGCCTTCGGTGCCGCCGTGTACCTGGTGCTGTGGACCCTGCTGACCTGGCTGCTCAGCCTCTACCTCCAGCTCAGCGGCTCCTTCGACACGGTCTACGGCCCGCTCAGCCTCTTCATGGCCCTGCTCCTGTGGTCCTACCTCACCTCCCTCTCCCTCTTCCTCGGGCTCTCCTTCGCCGCGCAGCTCGAAGCCGTACGCGCGGGGAAGCCCGGCCCGATCACCGCCGATCCAGGAACCTGACATGCCGACACGCACCACCACCCCGCCCACCGCGGCGCAGCGCACGCGCCGCGCCGACCGCCGGTTCGGCGTCCGCCTGCTGGGAGCCGTGGCCGTCGCGGCCGCCGCCGCGATCCCCTTCGCGCTGGTCCTCGTCCTCGTCGAAGCGAGCTGGCCACCGCTGCGGCGCGTCGACGCGGGAGCGGCCCGCCGACTGCACGCCGTCGCGCTCGAACACCCGGCGTGGACCGGTACGCTGCGGTTCCTTTCCGACGTGGTGTGGGACCCGGCGACCCTGCGCATCGCCGTCGCGCTGCTCACGCTCTGGCTCCTGCACCGGCGCGCCTGGCGTCTCGCCGCCTGGGCCGCGGTGACGGCGACCGGCGGGGCGCTGACCGGTGTGCTGGTCAAGGTGGTCGTGGAGCGGGCGCGGCCGTCGCTGGAGGATCCGGTCGCGCAGGCGCCCGGCTACTCCTTCCCCTCCGGCCACGCGATGACGGCGACCACCTCGTTCGCCGTGCTGCTCCTGGTACTGCTGCCGATGGTCCCCCGTGCCTGGCGCGCGCTCTGCTGGAGTGTGGCGGTGCTGTCGGTCCTGGGCGTGGGCTTCACGCGGATCGCGCTCGGTGTCCACTGGTTCAGCGACGTCATCGGCGGATGGCTGCTGGGCGCCGCCGTCGTGGTCCTGACCGGCTGGGCCTTCGAGGCGTGGCGGACGGATGCCGGCCGCCGCCCCACGAGCGTGGCCGAAGGCCTGGAACCCGAGCTCACCGACGAGGACCCGGAGCCGCCGGCTGCCGTCGGTCACAGGTGAGCCGTCGGCACCGCACCGCTCGGCTGCCGGACATTGGACGTCTCGGTGCCGTGCCGCTCAGCGCCCCGGCGCGCCCGCGCGCAGCCCGTCCATGACGAAGTCCAGCAGCCGGGCGGCCCGCGGCTGCCATTCCTCCCGCGGATCGAGCTGCCAGAGCCCGGCTATGGCCAGGAAGAAGTCGTCCGGCGTCACGCCCGCCCGTACGGTGCCGGCCTCCTCGTTGGCGCGGAGCAGTGTTCCGGCGGCCTCCAGCACCGGCGCGGGGCCGGGCTTGGCCGGGCCGCCCGGGGCGCTGGTGACCAGCCGGATCGCGTCCGCCAGGCCCGCTTTGGTCATGGCGAACCCGGCGAGCCGGTCCATCCACTCGCGCAGGGCCGCCTCGGGCTCACGGTTGGACAACAACTCCGCTGCTGCGTCGGCCACTTGCTGCATCTCGTAGCGGTAGATCTCCAGCACGAGCGCTTCGCGGTGCGGGAAGTTGCGGTAGAAGGTGCCCTGCCCGACGCCCGCCTTCTTGGCGATCGTGCTCAGCGGGACGTCCGGACGCACCGTCAGCTCGGCCATGGCGACGCGCAGGATGCGCTCGCGGTTGCGCACCGCGTCCGAACGTGCCGGCCCGTCCGCACGCGTGGGCGCATCCGAACCTGCCTGCCCGTCCGCACGTGCGGGCGCGTCCTTCCTCGGCTGGGACACGCGTCCTCCTCCACGGGTTCGTGGCCGAATCCCGTCCTTGATAAGCGGACAGCTGTCCGTTACGTTGAATGGCAAAGCGGACAGTAGTCCGGATAGGGCTACCTTAGCGCGGCCCGCCGCCGGTGGACACCCGGTGGCGGCTCCCGGACCCGACACGCCGCGGCGGCCCCGGACCGCTGCCGCCACGCCGATCTCCTGTCACCGGACACCGAAGAAGGCTGATCATGGCCCCAGCATCCTCGTCGACCACCAGCGCGATCACCCTGAACATCAACGGCGAGAAGCGCCACCTGTCCGTCGACCACCGCACCACCCTGCTCGACGCGCTCCGCGAGCGCCTCGATCTCACCGGCACCAAGAAGGGCTGCGACCAGGGACAGTGCGGCGCCTGCACCGTCCTGATCGACCGGCGTCGCGCCGTCGCCTGCCTCACCCTCGCCGTAGCGGCCAAGGGGCGCGAGGTCACCACCATCGAAGGCATCGCCGACGGCGACGACCTGCACCCCGTCCAGCAGGCCTTCCTCGACCTCGACGGCTACCAGTGCGGCTACTGCACCCCCGGCCAGATCTGTTCGGCCATCGCCGTCATCGAGGAGCACGCGGCGGGCTGGCCGAGCGCCGCCACCGACGACGTACGACCCGGGTCCGCGCCACCACCCCTGACGCCGGACGAGATCCGCGAACGCATGAGCGGCAACCTGTGCCGCTGCGGCGCGTACGTCTCCATCGTCCAGGCCGTCGCCCGAGGCGCCCAGGCCCACGAACAGGCCCGTACGGCAGAGACTGAGGAGGCCGCCGCGTGAAGGAGTTCGGCTATCGGCGAGCCCACGACGTCGGCGGCGCGGTCGCGCTGCTCGCGGCCGACCCCGAGGCGCGGTTCCTCGGCGGCGGCACCAATCTCGTCGACCTGATGAAGACCGGTGTCGAACGGCCCGGCCTGCTCGTCGACGTGACCGAACTGCCCCTGGACCGGGTTGACTCCACGGCGGAGGGCGGTCTGCGCATCGGAGCCACCGTCACCAACAGCGACCTCGCCGCCCACCCCGAAGTCCGCAGCCGCTACCCGGCGTTGGCCCAGTCCGTCCTGGCCGGAGCCTCCGGACAGCTGCGCAACATGGCCACCGTCGGCGGCAATCTGCTCCAGCGCACCCGCTGCGGCTACTTCTCCGACGTCAGCGGGCCCTGCAACAAGCGTGTCCCGGGCAGTGGTTGCCCGGCCGTCGCCGGTGAGCACCACAACCACGCGGTCCTCGGCGCCTCCGACCACTGTGTGGCCGTCCACCCGTCCGACATGGGCGTGGCCCTGACGGCGTTCGACGCCCAGATCGCGTACGAGACGCACGACGGGCCGGGCCAGATGCCGCTCACCGACCTCTACCTCCCCGTCGACGACACCCCGCACCGCGAAACCGCCCTGCCGCCCGGCGCGTTGATCACCCACGTCACCCTGCCCGCCGCCCCGGTCGCCACCAACTCCCGCTACCGCAAGGTACGCGAACGCGCCTCGTACGCCTTCGCCATCGGCTCCGTCGCCGCGGCGCTCGCCGTCGAGGACGGGCGGGTACGCGAAGCCCGGCTCGCGCTCGGTGCCGTCGCCTCCCGGCCCTGGCGTGCCCGTGCCGCGGAATCCGTCCTGACCGGCGCACCGGCCACCGGCGACACCTTCGCCGCCGCCGCGGACGCCGAACTCGCCGCCGCCAGGCCTCTGCCCGACAACGCTTACAAGGTGACCCTCATGCGCAACCTCGTGGTCTCCGTCCTCACCGAACTGGCCGAAGGAGGCGCCCGATGACCACCACCACACCGGGCCCCCGAGCCCTGCGCGCGACCGTCGGCACCGCCCGTACCCGAGTCGAGGGCCGCGACAAGGTCACCGGCGCCGCGCGTTACGCCGGAGAGATCCCCTTCGCCGATCTGGCCCACGGCTGGCTGGTGCTCTCCACCGTCACCCGAGGCCGCATCGTCACGATCGACACCGCCCCGGTCCTCGCCCTGCCGGGCGTCCTCACCGTGCTCCACCATGCCAACGCCCCGCGCCTGCACACCGATTACGTCGGCATGCTCGGCACTCCGCCGGACCCGGCCGCCGCCGTCTTCCAGGACGACAGAGTGCCGTTCGCCGGCTGGCCCGTCGCTCTGGTCGTCGCCGAGACGCCCGAACAGGCCCGGGAGGCAGCGGAAGCGCTGGTGGTGACGTACGACGAGGAGCCGCACACCACCGCGCTGCTGGCCGACGACCCCGCCGCCTATCCCGCCGCCGGTCACATGCCCGCGGAGACCGGGAAGGGCGACCTGGCGGCCCAACTCGCCGCCTCCGCAGTCGTGCTGGACGAGGAGTACACCACTCCCGAGGAACAGCACAGCATGATGGAGCCGCACGCGGCGACCGCGCTGTGGGACGGCGGCCGACTGGAGGTCGTCGACTCCAACCAGGGCACCACCTGGGTCCAGTCCGAGCTGGCGACACTGTTCTCGCTCGACGCGTCCTCGGTACGGGTGCGCTCCGAACACATCGGCGGCGGCTTCGGCAGCAAGGGCCTGCGTGCTCACCAGGTGTCCGCCGTCATGGCCGCCACGGCGCTGCAGCGGCCGGTGCGCGTGGTCATGACGAGGCGTCAGACGTTCTCGCTGGCCGGATACCGCAGCCCCACCACCCAGCGGATCAGGCTCGGCGCCGACGCCGACGGCAGGCTGCGCGCTCTGGAGCACCGCTCGCTCAACCAGACCTCGACGGTGTACGAGTTCGTCGAGCCGAGCGCGGGCGTCGCGCGGGTCATGTACGACGCCGACGCCCACCGCACGGCCAACCACGTCGTCCGGCTCGACGTGCCGTCCCCGACCTGGATGCGGGCACCGGGCGAGGCGCCGGGTTCGTTCGCCGTCGAGGCGGCCCTCGACGAACTCGCCGAACGCGCCGGTCTCGACCCGATCGGACTGCGGCTGCGCAACGAGCCCGAGGCCGGTCCCGTCTCCGGCCTGCCCTTCAGCAGCCGCAACCTGGCCGCCTGCTTCCACGAGGGCGCCCGCCGGTTCGGCTGGGCCGACCGCGACCCGCGCCCCGGCCTCCGCCGCGACGGCCGCTGGCTGCTGGGCACCGGAACGGCCGCGGCCTCCTTCGGAGCCGGAGCGGCCCCCTCCACCGCCCTGGTGACGGCGGAGGCGGACGGCTCCTTCACCGTACGGATCGCCGCCGCGGACATCGGCACCGGAGCCCGCACGGCGCTTACCCAGATCGCCGCCGACGCCCTGGAGACCACGCCGGAGCGGGTCCACGTCCGCATCGGTGACAGCGACTTCGGCCCAGCGATGATCGCCGGAGGATCGATGGGCACCCGCTCCTGGGCCTGGGCGATCACGGCGGCCGCCACCGTACTGCGCGAGCGGCTCGCGACGGCCCCGGACGTTCCTCCCGAAGGCATCACCGTACGCTCCGACACCACCGAGGCCCTCCGCGCCCTCGCACAGAAGGAACGGCACTCCTTCGGCGCCCAGTTCGCGGAGGTCGCCGTGGACACCACCACCGGCGAGGTCCGGGTCCGGCGCATGCTCGGCATCTTCGCCGCGGGCCGGATCGTCAACCCGCTCACCGCCCGCAACCAGCTGGTCGGCGGTATGACGTGGGGCATCTCCATGGCCCTGCACGAGGAGGCGGTCCGCGACCGGAACAGCGGCCGCCACTACAGCCCGGACCTGGCCGGCTACCACGTGGCCACGCACGCCGACGTCCCGGACATCGAGGCGGACTGGGTGGACGACCACGACCCGGACGACCCGGTCGGCATCAAGGGCGTCGGCGAGATCGGCATCGTGGGCGCGGCGGCGGCCGTCGCCAACGCGGTCTGGCACGCCACCGGCGTACGCCACCGGAGTCTGCCGATCCGCCCGGACCGCATCCTCGCGGCATCGGCATCCCCCGCTGCGGGTGGGGGAGTGGCGGATGCTTGACATCGCCGACGACCTCCACCACTGGCTGTCCGAGGGCCGGGAGTTCGCGGTCGCCACCGTCGTCTCCGTCAGCGGCAGCGCCCCGCGCGGCCCCGGAGCCGCCCTCGCCGTCGACCGCGACGGCACGGTGATCGGGTCGGTCTCCGGCGGCTGTGTGGAGGGGGCGGTGTACGAGCTGTGCCAGCAGGCTCTGGAGGACGGGAAGTCCGTCCGCGAGCGCTTCGGCTACAGCGACGAGGACGCCTTCGCGGTCGGCCTGACCTGCGGCGGCGTCATCGACATCCTGGTCACACCGGTACGGGCGGACTCACGCGAGCGGCCGGTGCTGCGGGCCGCGCTCGCCGCCGCCACCGCCGGGGAGGCCGTGGCCCTGGCCCGCGTGGTACGCGGCCCGGCGGATCTGCTCGGGAGGGCCCTGCTGGTCCGTCCCGACGGCAGTCGTACGGGCGGGCTCGGCGGCCCCGAGGAGCGTGACCGTACGGCGGCTGCCGAAGCCGGAGCCCTTCTGGACACTGGCCGGACCGGCACCGTCACGCTCGCCGAGGACGGCTCGCACTGCCCCGGCGGGCTGACCCTGCTCGTGGAGTGCGGCGTGGAGCCGCCGCGCATGATCGTGTTCGGCGCCGTCGATTTCGCGGCGGCTCTGGTCCGGGCCGGAAAGTTCCTGGGCCACCATGTGACGGTGTGCGACGCCCGGTCCGTCTTCGCCACCCGGGCCCGCTTCCCCGAGGCGGACGAAGTCGTCGTCGACTGGCCGCACCGCTACCTGCGCTCCACCCGCACCGATGGGCGCACGGTGCTGTGCGTGCTCACCCACGAGGCCCGGTTCGACGTGCCACTGCTCACGGAGGCGCTGCGGAGACCGACCGCGTTCGTCGGCGCGATGGGCTCACGCCGGACCCACGAGGACCGGCTGCGGCGGCTGCGCGAGGCCGGACTGAACCAGGACGAACTGGCGCGGCTGCGATCACCCATCGGCCTGGACCTCGGAGCCCGTACGCCGGAGGAGACGGCCCTGTCCATCGTCGCGGAGATCATCGCGGCCCGGCGCGGCGGGACCGGTCTGCCGCTGACCGGCGGGGCGGAGCCCATCCACCGAGCGGCCTGACGGCTTCGCCGCCCGCCCGTCCGCCTCAGCGCACACGCCGAATGCGGATCGGCCCACGCGCCGCGTCCGGATCGGCGGGCCGCCCCCCTTGGGTGACCTCCACCTCCCCGGCCGCCACCAGCCGCCGAGCCGCCCGGCGGGCCGGCTCCATGAGCGCGCGCCAGCCGTCGTCATCACCGTCGTAGACCGCTCGCGCGGCGTCGGACGGGCAGATGGTGGCGGTGGGCGCGCGCCCGTCCAGCAACTCCAGGATGGCCTGTTCGAGCCGCTGGTCCTCCCGCTGTCCGTTTCCGGTCATGCGGCGAGTGTCCCACCCGTACCGAAAGGCCGCGCGGAGAACGCCCGGGCAGCACATCGACCGGATCGACCGGTCAGCCGAATCGCCCGCCGTCTCCCGGGGCCACCAGCCGACGCAGAGCGAGACGGGCCAACGGCGCGTACACCACGACCACCGCTGCCGGCCCCTCGATGCGCAGCTCGGTCTCCGCCCCGGACGGTGCGCGATCCCGCACGGCATGCCACAGCCGCATGCGCACCGGTCCCACCCGAACCCGCCAGCACCAGGTACGCGCCTCATGGTCGACGGCCTCGACGAGAAAGTCGACGCGCGGCCCGACAACAGGCACCACCCGCCCACGCATCCCGGCCCTCAGCCGCGCCTCCGCCGCCTCCACGGTCCGGATCTGCGGAGCCCACACCGGCCAGCAAGCGGTCTCCACGTACCGCTCCCAGACCCTCTCCGCGCTCACCGGGCCCATGGCGCTCACCGTTCGTCTCACGCCCCCACCCTGCTCACGGCGCCCCTCCACGGCAAGCGGGGGACGCCGGCCGGACAGCCAATACGTTCATCACGGTTGGGTCCCGAGCCGGAATTATGGCTTCCGTCACAGCCAAGGCGATCTTGTCCTGGTGAGATCACCGGGTGCTCGGTCTCCTCTTCCGGCTCCTGCCCTTCTGGGTCCGTGAGCCCCTGTTCATCGTGGTCGGATCGGTTTTCGGCGTACGCATCATGTATCTCGCACTCCACGAGCGCGCATGGCCGGCGGTCGGGATCGGCGCGGTGTTCCTGGTGTTCACCGCGGTGCGCGTCCACACGGTGGTCCGGGCGCTCCGTGCCCGCCGGGACGCGAGGTCGGCGGCGCTCCGGGACGACGCTGCGCCCGAGGCTCCTGTCCAGCCGCAGCCTCCAGTTCAGCCCCAGACCCAGCCTCCGGCGGGGCAGCGGCTCGCACCGGCCGCCCGGGAGAAGGAACCCAACGCGTGGCTCCAGGCCTTCGCGGCCGTGGCCGTGTTCGCGGCGCTCGGTGCGGTGCTGTGGCTGGGCCCGCAGCTGCTGCCTTCCGACGAGCCCGGCACGCCGCAGGCGGCCTCGTGTTCGCGCGAGGAGGGCGAGGCGCTGCCGGGCGCGTACGGGAAGACGCCCGGGGCGGTCACCGGCGACGAGCTGTGCAAGGCGCTCAACAGATCCGACCTGCCCCAGCTCCTCGGAACACCCACGGAGATCGTGACCGCGGCATCCGGAACCAACAGCACCGCCATGCTGACCGACGGAAAGGTCGCCCAACCGGAGGCTCAGGTCCAGTTCGACACCTACACCGTGAACGTCTCGGTCACGTACAACAAGTTGTCGATCGCCCAGTACGTGGACCTGATGGAATTCGGGAACAGCACGGACGTCAGGAAGCTCTCGGTCCTCGACCGGCCCGCGGTCCTCTCCTCGGATCACACGATGGCGATCGAGATCGATCTCGGGTCCAGCGGATCCGGCGGACCCGTCGGGCAAGGCCCCCTGGCCAGAACACTGTCCGTGGCCCTCGACGGGAAGGACCGGGGCGGCTACTGCGACATCACGGTCTGGAGCAAATCGGGAGCACTGCCCAAGGACAGCGCGCTCCTCGGCATTGCCGAGGCGATTCTGCCGGCGATCCCCGAACGGACCGTGTGACGAAGCGCTCGGAGCCTCAGGAGCAGGACGGGAGCTGACCGGAACCGCGCCTCGTCGTGGGGTGACTGCTGATCGCGGTCCGCGTCCACCGCGAGGCGGATGGCGGCGATGTTCAAGGCGCTTTCCGACCCGGTTCGGCTGCGACTGCTCTGCGTCCGACCGCCACCGGCAGCTGAACTCCGGCCAGGTCGTGGCTGCCGCTCCCGCCATGGCGCAGGGTATTTCCGCTCACCCGGGGTCGGCTGCGGCCCCGGGTGGAAGGGGGTGAAGCTGTGGCACCTGAGGTTTGGGCAGCTCGGTGTGAACCCCGTGGCCGGTGGGCAGGGCTTGACGGACCTGGCAGGTGCATGAGTGGCTCGTGATCCGGGCGGGGGGAGCGTCGCCCGGGGTCTTTGCGCCATCCATCGAGGGTCCGGTGGGCGGCCGACCATGCTGCCGAGTCTGTCTCCGAAAGGTCACGAATGAAGCACTTCCGGCTGCTCGTGGTGGGTAACGGCTTATCCGCGTACGGCAGTTACCTGAACATGGTGGCGCTGAACGTCTTCGTCTACGACGTTACCGGGAGCGCCCTGGCCGCCGGGCTCTTCATGGCCGTACGGCTGGGGACGAGTGTCGCCTCGGGCTTCGTGAGCGGGCGACTGGCCTCGGCCTTCGACCGTAAACGCCTGATCATCGGTGCGGACCTCGGCCAGGCCGCTGCGCTGCTGGCGCTGCTCCTGGCACCGGAAGCCGGCCGGCTGCCTCTGCTGTACGGCCTCGCCGTGGTCACCGGATTCTGTTCCACGCTCTCCCAGGTGGCCCTGCGGAGCAGCATCCCGGAGATCGTTGGGCCCGAACGCAGGGCCCAGGCCAACGGTCTTCTGGTGACAGGCCGTTCGCTGGCGATGATCGCCGGATTCTACTCTGCGGGCGTCGTAGTGGCACAACTGGGCTACACGGCGGCCTTCCTGCTGGACGCGTGCACCTTCCTGGCGTCCGCCACCATCCTCATGCTGCTGCCGATCCGCACGAGGGCATCTGCGGGGAAGGGCGCGGGCACCGAGCAGAGCGAAGAGGGAGCCGGACGACGGTCTCTCAGGCTGCTGTGGGCCACGGCGCCGGTACTGATGGCGATGATCGCCCTGCGGGCCGTGGACGGTCTGGGCTCCTCATCGCACAACGTCGCGCTGCCCGTCTACTCCAGCATCCTCGACCCCGACCATCCGGCCACCTTCATCAGCCAGTTCTGGGCGACCTGGGCGGTCGGCACGATCATCGCCCAGCAGGTGCTGGCGCGGTACAACCGCCGGAGCGGCCGCACCCTGGGGGAACGGGCCTTCGCGATCGGCGCCTGTGTCATGTCGGCGGCGTTCATCGTCGTGTTCACCGGTCTGCCGACCGGGCCGACCCTCGCGGTGGCGCTCGTCGCCGGAGCGGCGGACGGCCTTACCGAAGTCGTCTACGTGTCGCGCCTCCAAACGGTCCCGGACGCGGAGCGGGGCCGGATCTTCGGGCTTTCCGCCTCGGTCGAGAACGCCGGGTTCGGTCTGGGCATGCTGGTCAGCGGTTTCCTCCTGGACTCCTACTCCCCGCTCCAGGTGGTCGCCTCCCTGCACGGCCTCGCCATCGCGGGGTGCCTCGCCCTGCTGGCGTATCTCGTGCTGCGCCGTCCCTCCGCCGAGCCGGACGCCCGGGTGCGACCACCCGGCGGTGGCGTTCTACGCGAGGAGCGAGGCTGATGGGCACCGGCGGGCCGGACCCGCGCCTCGCCGTGATCGGGATGGCCTTCCGGCTCCCCGGCGCGGACACGCCGGAGGACCTGTGGCGCGTCATCCGTAACGGAGAGCGGCGCTTCACCCGGTTCAGCCGGGAGGAGCTGAAGGCCGCGGGCGTGCCCGAGGAGCTGTACCGGCGCGACGACTTCATCGGAACGTCGGCCGTCCTGGACGACATCTCCGGCTTCGACGCCCGGCACTTCGGGATGAGCGCCCGCGAGGCACGCCTCACCGACCCCCAGCACCGACTGTTCCTGGAGTGCGCGCAGCACGCACTGGAGAACGCCGGCTATCCCGACGAGCGGGACGGGAAACGGATCGGGGTCTACGCCAGCGCCGGCTACCACCTCTACAACATGCAGTCCTACCTGCTCAACAACGTGCTGCCGAGCGAGGACATCGGCGACTGGCTGGCCGGGATGCAGGTGATGGTCGGCAACTTCACCGACTTCAACGCGACCCGGGTCGCCTACCGGCTCGGCCTCACCGGTCCCGCCGTCAACGTGCAGACGGCCTGCTCCAGTTCGCTGGTCGGCGTGCAGCTGGCCGCCCACTCCCTGCTGCTCGACGAATGCGACATCGCGCTGGTCGGCGCCGGTTCCGTCCATGTCCCGCAGATCCTCGGCTACCACTACGTGAAGGGGTCGATCCTCTCCAGGACCGGCGATCTGCGGGCGTTCGACGCGGCCGCGAACGGCACCGTCGGCGGCACCGGTGTCCTGGCCGTCGTGCTCAAAAGGCTGTCCCGCGCGCTCGCGGACGGGGATACCGTGCACGGCGTCATCCGCGGCTGGGGTGTGTGCAACGACGGTGCCGGCAAGAAGACGTACGCGGCTCCCAGCGCCCAGGGCCAGCAGAACGCCGTACGCCGGGCCCTGGACCACGCGAGTGTCGGCGCCGACACCATCGGGTATCTGGAGACCCACGGCACCGGGACCCTCAAGGGCGACCCCATTGAGCTGGCGGGAGCGACAGCGGCGTTCCGCCAGGACACGGAGCGGACCGGCTACTGCGCCCTCGGAGCCGTCAAGAGCAACATCGGCCACCTCGACGTGGCCTCCGGGCTGGCCGGCCTCGTCAAGGCGCTGCTGGTGGTCAGACACGGGGTCATCCCGCCGATCGCCGGCTTCACCGAGCCCAATCCGCTGCTCGAACTGGAGACCGGCCCGTTTTACGCCCCCCGCTCCCTGCGGCCATGGCCCGAGACCGGTCACCCGCGGCGGGCCGGGGTCACCTCGCTCGGCATCGGCGGCACCAACGTCCACCTCGTCCTGGAGGAAGCCCCCGAGCCCGCCCCGCGCACCGCCGTCACGGCCCCGCCTGACGTGCTCCTGGTCTCCGCGACGAGCGGAGAAGCCCTGACCGACAACGTACGGTCCCTGCGCGACGTTCTCCGCAGACGGACCGCTCTGCCCTTGGCCGACCTGATCACGACCACTGCTCTGGGCCGGTCGCACGGCCGTCACCGCGCCGCGTTCCGGGGAACCAGTCCCTCCGCACTGGCGGACGCCCTCGACGCCTGGCTCGTCCGTCCCGGTCCGCCCGCGTCCGTCGATGACCCCGGCCCGGCGTCGGACCAGACCGCCGGGGCGGTGTTCCAGTTCACCGGCCAAGGTGCTCTCCGCCCCGGAGCGGCAGCCGACCTGTACGAGCGGTTCCCCGTCGTACGCCAGGTGCTGGACGCCTGCGAGGCACAGCACCGCCGGCTCACCGGCGAATCGTTACTCCGGTATCTGCTGGCCGGGGTGGACGATGCTCCCGGAGGTGTCCTGCCGACCGAGGCGGGGCAGCCCGCCCTCTACGCCCTGCAATGCGCCCTGGTCCGGCTCTGGGAGGAGTCCGGTATCCGTCCCCGGGCGGTGACGGGCCACAGCGTCGGGGAGTATGCGGCGCTCTTCGCGGCCGGTGCGCTGTCCCTGGCCGACGGTCTCGAACTCAGTACGCAACGAGGCCGCCTGATGCGGGACCACTGCGAGCCGGGCGCGATGGTGGCGGTGGCCCTGGAACGGGAGGCCGCGCTGGAGCTGAGCGCCGCACACCCCGGCCTGGAGCCGGCCGTGACCAACGGGGAGCGTTCCCAGGTGCTGGCCGGGCCCGACGCGGTGGTCCGCCGGGTGTGCGCCGTCCTCGACGAACGGCGCATCCCGTACGAACGCCTCGCCGTGGACCGTGCCTTCCACACCGCCGCCGTGGAGCCGATGCTCGACCGGTTCGGCAAGGTCCTGGCCAAAACCCCCCTCGCTCCCGTACACACCCGCTTCATCAGCTCACTGGACGGCCGGACCCGCGAGCCGGGCTGGACGCCGGACGCGGACCACTTCCTGCGCCATGCCCGGGAGCCCGTGCGCTACGACGCCGCACTGCGCTCCGTCGCCGCCGAACGGCCCGCCGTCCTTGTGGAGATCGGCCCGCACACCACGCTGACCGGTCTGGCCCGCCGCTCCCTGCCCACCGTGCGGGCGGCCTCGTCGCTGCACCGCACCACCGGACTCGGCGCACTCTTCGGTGCCGCAGCGGCACTGCACAGCGCCGGGGCGGACGTCCGCTGGGAGACATTCCTGGCGGGCACCGGAGGGCGGCGTGTCCCGCTGCCCGGCTACCGCTTCCAACACCGCCCCTACTGGGTCGGCAGACCTCCTATGGACCCCGGACCCAAGCCCACGCCAAGAGAGGAACGCACAGTGACGGCAGAGACGATGGAGATCGGGCACCTCTTGGACGGCATTCTCGGTGTGCTCTCCCGCGCCTTCGGCGAGGATCTGACCCCGCTTTCGGCCGACACCCCGTTTTTCGACCTCGGCGCGGACTCACTCCTCATGATCAACGTGCTGCGGGAGATAGAACAGGAGCACCAGGTCAAGGTCACCATGCGGGAGCTGTTCGACGAGACGGGCACGCCCCGACTGCTTGCCGAACTCGTCGCGGCGCGGCTGCCCCGGCAGTACGGGAGGAGCGCCCCCGCGCCCGTCCCGCGGCCGCGCGCGGCGGAGCGGGTGACCGCGCGGGAACCGTCCCCGGAGCCACGGTCGCCCGGCGACTCGGCCGAGGCCGTCACCGCGGCTCCCGTCCCTGCTCCGGCCTCGGCCCCGAACGCCGTTCCGGCTCCGGCTTCCGCGTCCGTCACCGACCCGCAGGACACCGGATTCGTCACCCGGCAGGAGTTCCTGGAGCTGTCCCAGCGCGTTCACCAACTGTCCCAGATCCAGCTCCAGATGCTTTCCCAGCTCTCCCAACTGCTCGCCCTCCAGGCCAACGCGACGGCGGCGCCTCTCGCCGGCGGCGAGGAGGCCCGATGAGCGAGCAGCAGGAGATCGTGGCCGCCCTGGACCGTGACCTGGCAGCGATGGCCGAGCTGGCCGACCGCGTCACCGCGCAGATGGAAGCCGGGCGACCCGGGGGCAACCCCGGCGCCGCTCCCTCCGCGGCCCAGGAGGACGACCCCGGCACCGCCCCCGTGACGGACCCGGACGCCGCCCCCGTCGCCGAGGAGACCCGGGTGCACGGGCCGCGCGTCGAGGTCGCCCCCGGCGCCGGCATGGTCGGGGCCGCATCGCCCACCTCTCAGCAGGAGCACCTCGACGACCTCGTACGCCGGTACACGGCACGGACAGCGGCCTCCCGGAGCCTGGCGCAGCACCACCGCCGCCGTCTCGCTGACAGCAGGGCTGTCGTCGGCTTCCGCAGGGCGACCAAGGAGATGCTGTACCCGATCGCCGCCCGGCGCGCCCAGGGGGCGCGGATCGAGGACATCGACGGCAACAGCTACACCGACATCACCATGGGTTTCGGCGTGCTCCTCTTCGGCCACGAACCCGGCTTCGTCAGCGAGGCCGTACGCGAACACCTCTCCCGGGGCATCCGGCTCGGCCCACGCAGCGTCGAGACGGGCGGGGCGGCCGAGCTGCTGTGCGACCTGACCGGAGCGGAGCGGGTGGCGTTCGCCAACTCGGGTACGGAGGCCAACGCGGCGGCCATCCGTCTCGCCCGGGCCGCCACCGGCCGCGACCGGATCGTCACCTTCGAGAGCTCGTACCACGGCCATGCCGACCAGGTGCTGGGCCGGTCGGCCGGGAGTGAGGGGACCGTGCCCGTCTCCCGGGGCATCCCTCTCAGCGCGGTCGAGGAGCTGACGGTTCTCCGCTACGGCAGCGAAGAGGCCCTGCACGCGATCGAGCGGGACGCCGAGCGCATCGCCGTGGTCATCGTCGAACCGGTGCAGAGCAGGAACCTCTCGCTCCAGCCGGTCGGGTTCGTCCGCAGACTGCGGGAGCTGACGGCCCGGCACGGAATCGTGCTGATGTTCGACGAGATGCTCACCGGGTTCCGGCCCGCCCTGCGCGGCGCACAGGACCTCTACGGCGTCAGCCCGGATCTCGCCACGTACGGCAAGCTCCTCGGCGGCGGATTCCCCATCGGTGCCGTCGCGGGCCGCGCCGACATCATGGACGGGATCGACGGCGGCTACTGGAGTTACGGGAACGACAGCGGCCCCACCGCCGACACCACCTTCTTCGGTGGGACCTACCTCCAGCACCCCGTGGCGATGACCGCGGCCCACGCCGTGCTCACCCACCTCCGGGACCACAGCCCGCATCTGCAACAACGGCTCAACGAGCGGACGACCCGACTGGCCACCGGGCTCAACGATTTCTTCGAGGCCGAGGACTACCCTCTGCGCACGAGCTGGTTCGGCTCGCAGTTCCGCTTCGAACACCGCGCCGACATGGAACTCCTCTACCACCACCTGATGCTGCGCGGCGTGCACGTATGGGAGTGGCGCAACTTCTTCCTCTCCACGGCACATACGGACGGCGACATCGAGCAGGTGACCGATGCCGTGCGGGGGTCGTTGCGGGAGCTGCGGCAGGCGGGTTTCTTCCGTACGGCCAGGGACTCTTCTCGGCGGCCCGGGAACCGGCAGCCCGTCCCGGCGGAGAACCTGGCGACCACGGGCCCGGCACGCACGGCCACGGCTCCCACGGTGTCGACCCCGGCACCTGCCCCTGGATCCGCCCCGGTCTCCGAACCCGCCGCCGCGGCCCTGCCCTCGCGGCGCGCGGACTTCAGCCTCTACTTCTTCGGTGACTATCCGGAGGAGGGGCCCGGATCACCGAACGGCCGCTACGAACTGCTGATGGAGGCGGCCCGGTTCGCCGACGAGCACGGGTTCGAGGCACTGTGGATGCCCGAGCGGCACTTCAACTCCTTCGGCGGCCTCTTCCCCAACCCCGCCGTCCTCGCGGCGGCTCTGGCCCGGGAGACCCGGCGCATCCGCCTGAACGCGGGCTCGGTCGTCATGCCGCTCCACGACCCGATCCGGGTGGCGGAGGAGTGGTCCATGGCGGACAACCTCTCCGGCGGACGGATCGGCCTCGGTGTGGCCAGCGGCTGGAACGCCGACGACTTCGTCTTCTTCCCCGATCGGTTCGGACGGCACAAACAGGAGCTGTACGACCGCCTGGACGACGTACGGCGCCTCTGGCGAGGCGAGGCTCTGCTCCGGAGGACCGGGGACGGCGAGCGGGAGATCCGGCTCTTCCCCCGCCCGGTGCAGCCGATGCCGCCGCTCTACACGGCGGTGGTGGGCAACCCGGAGTCCTACGAACGGGCCGCCGAGCACGATCTCGGCATCGTGACCAACCTGATGACCCAGGACATCGACCAGCTCCGGGACAACATCTCCCGCTACCGCCGGGCCCGTGCCCGCCACGGACTCGACCCGGACGCCGGGCGGGTGGCCGTCCTGCTCCACACCTACCTCGGCACGGACCACGACACCGCCCGGGCCGACGCCTTCGAGCCGATGGCCCGTTACATGCGGGCATCCTTGTCCCTCTTCAGCGGCGTCACCAACAGCCTCGGCGTCACCGCCGACCTGAAGTCGCTCAGCGAGGACGACCTGGGCGTGGTCTTCCGGCGGGCCTACGGTCGGTACTGCGACCAGCGTGCCTTGATCGGCGACGTGGACTCCACCCTGCCCGTGGCCCACGCGGTCGCCGACGCGGGCGCGGACGAGATCGTCGCGCTGGTCGACTTCGGCGTCGGCCCGGACCAGCTGCGGGCCGGCCTTCCCCGGCTGGACGCCCTTCGACGCCGCCACCGGGACCGGCAGCCGTCCATGCCGCAGGCGCCTCTCTCACCCGGCCAGGAGCGCATCTGGTTCCTGGAACGCCTGCTTCCCGGGCGCACGGCCTACAACGAGGTGAAGGCGATCCGGCTGACCGGCCGCCTGGACACCGAGGCGCTGCGCAACGCCGTACGACGGCTCGTCGGCCGCCACGAGATGCTGCGCACCGTCTTCCGGGCAGCCGGCGACTCGGCGGTCCAGCTGGTACGGCCCTCCTGCGAACCCGACTTCGCCGTGATGGACGGCACCACAAAAGCCACGGACGCCGTACGCGAAGTGCTGAAGCAGGAGAGCAACCGCCGCTTCGACCTGGAGAACGGACCGCTGTTCGTCACCCGCGTCGTCCGTACCACCGCTGACGAGCACGTCCTGGTCCTGTCCTTCCACCACATCGTGGTGGACGCCGCGTCGGCGACCGTGCTGTGCCGGGACCTCTCCGCCTTCTACCGTGCGGAGCTGGACGGGACCGAGGCCGCTCTCCCCGAACTGGCCTGGAGTTACGCCCAGCACGCCCGTGAGCAGCGCGCGGCGGTGGCCGGCCCCGACACCGAGCGCGACCTGGCGTACTGGCTGCGGGCGCTCGGCGGAGACCTTCCCGTCCTCCGACTGCCCACCGACCGGGCCCGCCCGGCGGAGATGGCCTCCGAGGGCCGCGCGGTCTTCCACTCCCTCGACACAGGCCTGAGCGACCGGCTCAGGCAGCTGGGCCGACATCACCGCGCCACCCTGTTCATGACGCTGATGACCGGCTGGGCGGCCATGCTCCAACGCGTCACGGGGCAGGAGGACATCGTTATCGGGGTGCCCGTCTCCGACCGGCCCGCGCGGGCCGAAGAGCTGGTCGGCTTCTTCGTCAACACGGTGGCCCTCCGCGTCGACCTCACCGGCGATCCGGCATTCGCGACGCTGCTGGAACGGGTGCGTGCCGTCTCCCTCGACGCCTACGACCACGCGGCAACGCCGTTCGACGCAGTGGTGCGCTCCCTGGCTCCACCCCGCGCGACGGACCGCACACCGGTGTTCCAGACGCTCGCCGAGTTCCAGTCGGACGAGCCGTTCCGTCTCGACCTCCCCGGCGTCGAGGCAGCGGCCATGGACGCGGGCCCCGACAAGGCGCTGACCGACCTGACGGTCTACTTCACCGACCGGCCGGAGGGCATCCGCTGCCATCTGGAGTACAACGCGCAGCTGTTCGACCAGGTCACCGTCGACCGGTTCTTCACGGTCTTCCACGACCTGCTGACCGCCGCCGTCGAACGGCCGGGCACGCCGCTCTCCCTGGTAGCGCGGGAACCGGCCGACGGCGACGAGGTCCCGGAGAGCTGGCGCAGAGGCCCCCTGCGTCCGGTGCTCGACACCACCGTCCACGACTGGGTGGCCCGGCGGGCGGCCGAGCACCCCGGCCGGACCGCGGTGGTGGGCGCGAATGCCGAGCTGACGTACCGGGAGCTGGACGAGGGAGCGGAACGACTCTCCACCGTGCTCGCGGAGTTCGGGGCCGGCGAGAGCCCGGCACCCGTAGTCGCCGTCCGGCTGCCACGTGGCCCGGAGTTCGTCACGGCCCTGCTCGCCGTGGTGAGGGCAGGCTGCGCCTATGTGCCCCTTGACCCGGCACTCGGCGCCGCACGCGCCGCGCAAGTCATCGCGGAGAGTGGCGCCCGGCTGCTGATCAGCGGGCCGGACGGGGCGAGGGAGCTGGGACTTCCCGCATCCGTGCAGGTCGTCCCCCCGGACGCGGCACCGACCGGTGACACCGGGCACCGTTCTCGTCCGACGCCGGACAGCGGACTCTCCTCTCCGTTCGCCGTCATCTACACCTCGGGCAGTACCGGCACGCCCAAAGGGGCCGTGCTCACCCATCGGGCGGTTGTGGATCTCTGTCAGTGGCATCACGCACGTTTCGCGCCCGACGCCGAATACCGCGGCGCCATGGTCTGCGGCCAGAGCTTCGACGCATCGCTCATGGAGATCTGGCCGGCCTTGACGGCGGGCGGCACCCTGGTGGCCGCCGACGACGAGACCCGCCGCGATCCGCTGGCCCTGGCCGAGTGGCTCACCGGCCAGAGGATCACGTTCAGCATCATGCCGACGGCCTTGGGGGAGGAGCTGCTCCGTCTGCCCGCGGCCGATCAGCCACCGCTGCGACATCTGCTGCTGGGCGGCGAGACGCTCCACCGCCGGCCGAGGCCGGAGGCCCTCTACGAGACCCTCAACGTCTACGGTCCGACGGAGGCGACCGTGCTGTGCGTCGTGGACACGGTCCTGCCCCTGGCGGAGAGCGCCGTCGCGGTCGACGGGGCGGACGTCGCCCCGATCGGCCGCCCCGTGGACAACGTCACTGTGCGCGTCGTGGACGCCTCGGACAAGCCGGTACCCATCGGGGCGGTGGGGGAGCTGCTCGTCGGCGGTCCCGGCATCGCGCAGGGCTACCTGCACCGGCCCGACTTGACGGACGAGCGGTTCACGTCCCTGCCGGAAGGCGTCGGGGAGACCCGTTGCTACCGCACGGGCGATCTGGTCCGCTGGACAGCGGACGGACGGCTGGTGTTCGTGGGCCGTATCGACGACCAGGTGAAGATCCGCGGATTCCGGGTGGAGCCGGAGGAAGTGGCGCGGGTACTGGGCCGCCTTGAGGGTGTCCGCCAGGCAGCTGTCGTCAGCCGGCGCCGGGACAATGGCGAAGCGGTTCTCGCCGCCTACGTGGTGCCCACCGAGGAGGGCTCCGGAGCAGCGGCGGAAGAAGCTCGCCGCACGGACCGATGGGCCCGGGAGCTGGGCCACCGCCTGCCGGAGTACATGGTGCCGCGCAGTTGGCGCACTCTGTCTCGACTGCCGTTGAACAGCAGCGGCAAGCTGGACCGGGCGCTCCTCCCGCCGGCTGTTCCCCTCGCCTTGGCGGACACCGGTGAGGCGCGTGATCCTGAGGGACCGACGTCCGAGGACGCCCCCATCACATCGGTGGAGAAGGGGTTGCGCAGTCTCTGGGCGGCCGAGCTCGACCTCACCGATGCGGGCGTCGATCCGGATGTCTCCCTCTTCGACCTGGGTGGGCACTCCCTGACCGCGATGAGGCTGGTCAACCGAATCCGGGAGACGTGGGGTGTCGAGTACCCGTTGACCCGTCTCTACCAGCAGCCCACGCTCCGCGCCCTGACGGAGTTCGTGGACGGGGGCCGGTCGGGGAGGGTGGTCCGCCGAGGTCCAGCCACCGAACAGCAGACCCGCTTCGCCACCCTGCACTCCCGCCACGCCAGGCCGCAGGTCTTCAACGTCGCCCTGAGCATCACCTTCTCCGGCCGGCTGGACCCCGCAGCCCTGCACGGCGCGCTGGAGGACCTGGTGAGGCGTCACGAGTCCCTGCGGACACGTCTGGTACGCGAGAGCTCCGGTACTTGGCGACAGGAGGTGCTCCGATTCCGGCCGCTCGACCTGCCCGTCGAGGACCTCACCTCGCGAGCCGAACCGGAGCGGGGGGAACAGTTGCGCCGGCTCGCCGAGCAGGCGGTGGAGACGCCCCTCGACCCCTTCACGGGAGATGTCCTCTCCACCCGTCTGCTGCGCACGGGTGCTGAGGAGTGGGTGCTGCTGTTCGTGACGCATCACTGCACGTGCGACGGGTGGGCGTTGACCACCCTGTTGAAGGAACTCGCCGCGTTCTACCGTGCCGCGGCCACGGCCGCCGGGCATGGTCTGCCACCCGCGGCACCCCAACAGGTGGAGTACGCGCACTGGCAGGCCGCCCATCAGGAGGCGACCGACGGCCGCCGTACCGACTACTGGCTCGAAGAGCTGGCCGACGCCCCCTTCACCCTGGACCTGCCCCTGGACCGGCCGAGACCGGACGCGCTCAGCGGCCGGGGCGGAGTCATTCGATTCACGGTGCCCGCCGAGGTCCGGACCGCTGTGGAAGGGCTGGCCGCCCGGCGGTCGACCACGCCCTTCGTGGTGGCAGCTGCCGCGCTCGGCCGACTGCTGACGACCAAGGCCGAGCAGGACGACGTGGTGATGAACATCTCCTACGCCGGCCGGGAAAGCCGTGAGTTCGAGTCCCTGGTGGGCTGCACGGCCACAGGTTTCGCCCTGCGGGTCCGCGACGCGCGCTCCGGCTCCTTCGCCGAGCTGACGGACCGGGTCACACGCACGACCGTCCTGGGCATGGAACACGCCATGCCGCCACGCCGGGTGGCCCCGGCGATGCGGCAGCGCAAGGGCATTCGCATACCGGAGGGCCTGGCCATCGGCCTGGCCTACGAGAGCTCGCTGGACACCGGCATCGACATACCGGGACTCACCATCACGGTGGCGGAGATCGCCCCTTCGGCTTCCCGGTCGGAGTTCATCATGGTGCTGTCCCCGACCGGTGACGTTCTGGAGGGAGCGGTGGAGTACTCGGCGGATCTATGGGACGCGGCGACGGTCGAGGCGTGGTCGCGGGACTATGTGCAGCTGCTGCGGGAGG
The DNA here is from genome assembly GCF_044767965.1 of Streptomyces sp. NPDC101178. NCBI lineage: Bacteria > Bacillati > Actinomycetota > Actinomycetes > Kitasatosporales > Streptomycetaceae > Streptomyces > Streptomyces sp. NPDC101178. Next base: position 435,721 of record NZ_JBIWOZ010000004.1, on the reverse strand, counting down.
GCGCGGAGGAATTCCTCGCCGACGAGACGGACCGGGCCTCCGCTGAAGAGGACGCTCGGACGGGCCCGTACGCCGATGAGGAATCCGCGTCGGACCACCATTCCAAGGTCGAATTCCCGTGAGGCCTTTCCGGGGCGGTACGAGCTCTGCTGGGAACCTGTGAGGACCGCGCCGTGGTGTGCCGAGGGCCTGAGAGGCGTTGACCGCACAAGGGGCGTTGCTTCCGTCTGCTGCCTTCGGGCGGACGTACGTCCGCCACTCCCGCGATCAGCTGAAACAGTTGAAGGCCCATGCCTCGAAAGGCCGGTAGAGCGACAGCTGACCTGGGGCGCGCATCGTTCGAAGATCTCCCGGGAGCTCCTTTCCGAGGCTCTCTTGCCTCGCTCGTGGCAGAGGCCTTCGGTGAGCCGTACGGGAGATCTGCCACTGCATCAGTTGTCGCCCGAGTGGGAGCCGAAGGATGGCGCGTTGTCCATGCGGGACTCTTCTCCCGGTGCAAGCCCTCGGGGCGCGGGCCGCAAGGGCGAAGACGCGTGTTCGCTTGCTGCTTTGGCCATGTGCTCGGGGTTGAACGTCTCTCCGTGGAAGGGAGCTGAGATTGCCGAGAGCCGGGCTGCCGCGTTCGCCTGATCACGGGCGATAGCTTCCCGCCCACCGGCCGGCTGCCGCGCGGCACGCGCTCCCTGGTCGCCCGTGTCTTCGCGCTGCTCGGCAGCCCCAACAACACCGACGTCCGGCCGGTGTGCAACGACACCGGCGGAAAGCCCTCAAGGCGACCTTCGGCCTCGGCAACTCCCTCAACGGATACGGCACCGACGGTGCCACCGGGAAGGACGACCTGGGCTCGGCCGACTACTACCTCTTCCTCGGCACCAACCAGGCCGAGACCCATCCCGTCACCTTCGACTACCTGCTGCGCGGCCGTGCCAGGACGGGCGCCCGGCTGGTGGTGGTCGACGACCCCCGGCGGACCGCGACTGCCGCCGTCGCCGACGACTGGATCGCCCCCAAGCCGCACACCGATCTCGCGCTCGCCCTGGCGATGCTGCACCACATCCTCGAACAGGGCCTGCACGAACGGAAGTTCGTCAGGCGCTGGGTGCTCGGATTCGACGAGCTCAAAGCGCATATGGCGGCCTCCCCCCACACCCCGGACTGGGCCGCCACCGTCACCGGCGTCCCGGTGAGGCGATACGGCCCGCAGCATCCCCGGAGCGAGGCTGCCCTCGCTGCGACGGCTCATCCGGCCGAGCCCGGTCGCTGCCGCAGGCGCACGGTTGCAACCAGCCGCGATCGACCGCGTTCGCCCCGGCCTCGAACCTGCTGCGGGCGTACAGGCGCTCCATCAGATCCGCGATCATGCGGCGCGCGGTGCGCGGTCGAGGGCGCGGATCCGACAGGTAGCTGCCGGGCGGCTTGCTGCCTCGCCGGAAGCCTTCTTCGCCGTGACGCGAGCCCGCAAGCTCTACCCGATTGCCACTGGCGTTCGACGCCAACGACCCCGGCGCGCTCCATTTCGCGTGAGCACCAAACCGCCGCAGGCGCACGGCCCTGCCCCAGGCGTGAGGCTGCGTCTCGCAGGTCTCACCCGTTCGGCCCCATGATTCCCGTCCCCCCCGGGCGCCTTCGCCGGACAGTGCGGAGACTGGTGGACCCAGACCGCGCGTGCTGGGTGTCTGGTGGAAGGAAATGACCAGTGGACCACACCGGTGACGGATCCAGCCCTGCCGACGTCGATGTCGACGGCCTGGCGACGGTCGAGGACTGGGAGCGGTTCTTCGACGGTTTCAAGGACCATCTGGCGCCGCTGGTGCACGGCACCGGCCGCAATCTCGCCTACACCGAGCCCGACCCGCGCGTGCACCCGGAGCAGACGGCCTGGGCCCGGCAGATGCGCCAGGGGATCTACATGCCGGTGGAGAGCCGGGTGTACGTCGCGGTGGGCTACCAGCTGTGCAGCACGACGATGGTGGTGGGCACCGACGGGGTCCTGATCATCGACCCGGGTGAGAACGACGCACGCACCGCCCACGAGGCAGGCGACGACGGCTGGGCGATGGAGCTGCTCACGCACCTCGTACGGCTCGACACCACCGACACCGAGGCCCGGCAGGCGAAGGCCGACGCCATGCGCGCCTGGGCCTTCCGGCAGAAGAACATGTACTGGCGCACGATGGCCATCGGCGGAGCCAAGGAACTGGAAGGCACCGTCGACTACTCCAAGCTCTTCGACATCGCCCCGCCCGACGTCATCGAGCAACTGCCGGTCACCAAGGTCGTCGAGGGCCTGCGCGTCCGCCTCGACGCCGACGCCGCCGCCGACACCCGCCTCACCCTCGGCTTCCGCTTCACCGACACCGGCGACGCCTGCGCCCTGGAGATCCGCCGGGGCCTCGCGGTCTTCCACCCCGAACCGCCCCCGGCCGCGGACGTCACCCTCGTCACCACCGCGGCCCTCATCCACCAGCTCTTGCTCGGCACGACCACACCCGCCGACGCCCTGCGCCATGGTGACATCACCGTCGAAGGAGACCCCGCCACCGTCCACGCGTTCTTCGACCACTTCGACAAACCGCCCACCGAACCCGTCAAGATGGTCCTCCGCTGACAGATACCAGCGCCGTTGCCGGCGTGACCTCCATGGGAGTGCGGCTGCCCCGTGGGCAGGGTGCTTGCTTGCCTTGGGGCACGTAACCGCTGTCGAGCCGATCGGGCGATCGTGATTCTTGACGTCCGGGAGCTGGGTGGGCTTGTGGCGTTGTTGCGGTAGGCCCGGGAGGGCGAGTGGAAACCCGCGCAGCCGCCTGGCGAAGCGTCAGGACAGTCGGCGAGTGGTCAGCATGAGTCCTGAAACGCTCGGGGGAAAGCTCGCCGGACACGGGACTCGCTGTAGGGTGGGCGGATAGCCCTTGACCTGCAAGTACGCAGGCAGGGAGCCTCTGATCAGGAGTACCTCGATGCTACGTACCATGTTCAAGTCCAAGATCCACCGGGCCACCGTCACCCAGGCCGACCTGCACTACGTCGGCTCCGTGACGATCGACGCCGACCTGATGGACGCCGCCGACCTGCTGCCCGGCGAGCTGGTCCATATCGTTGACATCGACAACGGCGCCCGCCTGGAGACGTACGTCATCGAGGGCGAGCGCGGCTCCGGTGTCATCGGTATCAACGGCGCCGCCGCACACCTCGTGCACCCCGGTGATCTGGTCATCCTGATCAGTTACGCCCAGATCGAGGACGCGGAGGCCCGGGCGTTCACCCCGAAGGTCGTCCACGTCGGCGCGGACAACCGGATCGTGGCGCTCGGCAGCGACGCGTCGGCGCCGGTGCCCGGGAGCCGTACGGAGCGGAGCCCGCAGGCGGTCGTCGCGGGCGGCTGAGACTGCCGTCAGCCGTCCGCGCCTCACGGAACGAGCCGTACAGAACGAGGAGAGCAGAGCCCATGACGGAGAAGGCTGCCGTAGAGATCAGCGACGATCGGGAGCGCGGCACGCTCACGGCCTACGAGGGCGGGAAGGCCGCCGGGACGATCGCGTACTTCGTCATGGAGCCCGCCCCGGGCGCGCTCGTGGCGGTCCATACCGTGGTCCGGCCCGAGCACGAGGGCAAGGGCATCGCCGGTGCGCTCGTCCGGAAGTTCTACGGCCTGGCCGCGCAGGAGGGCGTCCCCCTCGTGCCGCTGTGCCCGTACGCGGCGAAGTGGGCGCAGCGCCACCCTGACGAGGCGCCCGCGGCTCCGGAGGAGCTCGTACGGGAGGCGCAGCGGCAGCTCAAGGACCATCCCGAGCTGTTCTGAGGACCGGCGGGCGTCCGGGATCGTCCGGCCGCCCGCCGTCCGAGAAGAGGGACTCGTCATACGTGTGGACTCGGCAGGCGCGGGAAGCCGCACCGGGAGACGGTGGAGGAAAGCTCCATCTGTCCGTTTCGTGTCGTTGTGGAGGATCGAAATGACCCACCCGTACCCCGACCCCGTACCGCCGTCGCCGACGCCTCCGCCCGTGCCGGGTCCGCCCACCCCTGTGCCGAGCCCGCCGCCCGTGCCGCCGGGGCCCGCCCCGGGTCCGCCCGGCCCGGCTCCGGACCCGATCCCGCAGCCGCCGGCGCCCGGCCCCGACCCCGTGCCGGACCCGGAGCCGCAGCCCGAGCCCGCCGGGCCGTAGAGGAACAGAGGCGCCAGGACAGGCTGAGTGGGGTCTTCCGTACGTACGGAAGACCCCACTCAGCCCAGTACCGTCAGCGCGTCCGCGTACGCCAGACCGCTCTCCGCCGCGATCGCGTCCATCGTCTGCGCCTCCCGTACCGTCGCGAACACCATCTCGCCGTCCGGCGCCGAGGAGCGGAAGCCGTACACCGCCGGGCGCGGCAGGCTGTTGTACGCCCACGGGGTGGAGAAGTAGTAGGCCCCCGTGTCGTACAGCACCACGAAGTCGCCCTCCGCCAGCTCGGGCAGCTTCCGGCCGTGCGCCACCACATCGCCCGCGAAGCAGCACGGTCCGGCGATGTCCTGCGCCAGCTCCGGGCCCTCCTTGGGTGCGCCGTCCGCGGTGAACGCTCCGATCCGCAGCGGCCAGGAGTCGGGCATGAAGACGGTACGGGTGGCGGTCTGCGCGCCCGCGTGGGTGAGCGCGATCCGGCGGCCGCCCGCGTCCTTCGTGTACTCCACCCGCGCTCCGATGAAGCCGTTCTTCGCCAGCAGTGACCGGCCGAACTCCGTCACGAGTCCGTACCGGCCGGAGAAGAGCTCCGGAGCGGCCGCCGTCAGCGCGTCCACGTACGCCCGGTAGGTCGGGTGCGTGGTGTCGTCCGCGAAGTTGACCGGGAGCCCGCCGCCGATGTCCAGGCTGGTCACCTGCCGGGTGCCGAGGCGTTCGTTGATCTCCTCGGCCAGCTCGTACGTACGAGCCACGCCCGCCGCGATCAGCTCCAACGGGCAGCCCTGGGAGCCGACATGGGCGTGCAGACGGGTCAGCCACGGGCGCGCTTCGAAGGCTCGCACCACCGCCTCGCGAGCGCCCGGATCGCGGAGCGCCACCCCGAACTTGGAGGTGTCCGTCGCCGTGGACATCGGGCCGATCGCCCCGCCGCCCACCTGCGGATTGACCCGCAGTCCGAGGACGGAGGGGGCATCCCGCTGCCGCAGTGCGTCGATCCGGTGGAGCTCGTCGATGCTGTCGGCGTTGACGGCCACCCCGAGGGCGAGGGCGAGCCGGATCTCCTCACGGGTCTTGGCGGGGGAGTCCAGGACGATTGTCGCCGGCGCGAAACCGGCCTCGACGGCGAGCCGCAGCTCGCCCGGGCTCGCCACCTCGCACCCCATCCCGCAGGCGGCGAGCAGCCGCAGGACCGGGACGAGCGAGGAGGCCTTGGCCGCGAAGGTGTGCAGCACGCCGGGGCTGTGGGCGAACGCCTCCCGCAGCTCGGCGACGGACGAGCGCACCCCGTCCGTGTCGACGAACCCGGCCACCGGCCGGGACTCGCTCAGCAGCCCCTGCCCGACGGCCGCCCGGACGGCCGCGTCGAAGCGGACGGCGGGTCTGGCGGGAGGTGGCGCAGATGTCTGTGTCATACGGCCGGAGTCGGTGATGGCTGCCCCCACAGGTCTTCGGCTCTTCGGCTGACAACTCTGGCGAACGGCCGGCAGCCGCTCAGGCGATGAGCCCCACCACCGCCTCCGGCGTCAGCATCCGGAAGGTGAACGCCTGCTGGAAGTAGAGGTGGACGCTGGTGGCGTCGTGGTCCGTGTACCCGATCGACAGGTCCTGGCCCAGGCAGAGTTCGAAGTCGCCGCCCCGGGTCGAGAGCAGCACCCCGCCTCTGACCGCCGGTGCCCAGAGGATCTCGTCGTCCACGATACGGCTGAGGTGGGTCTTGACCGGATACCCGTGGTCGGAGGTCTCGGCGGCCTCGGTGAACGCGTCCGCGCCGAGCAGCAGCCGGTACGGTCCGTCGACACCGGCCAGCCGCAGCTGGGTCACCGCCTGGCTGACCGCCACCGGGTAGTCCCGCGCGTCGGCGGGCAGCGGCAGCGGGTCGTGCGAGGAGCCGTCGCGCAGACCGGTGATCCCGGCCGCCGCGTAGCCGTCGATGACCGCCATGTCCTCGGCGTACGCGCAGGTGCGGGCCGCGTCCTTGACGGGCTGCCAGTCGCTGTCGGCCGAACCGCGCTCCACGTCGTCCACCGCCTGCCGGGACACCGTGAACGGCACCCGCCACTCGATGACCGGCATCGACGTACGGGCCCGGGCCACCACGTCCGGTGTCGGCGGGTCGATGTCGCGCAGATGGCCGTCACCGACCGCGGCCAGCGTCGGGCCGTCCGGATCGGAGACGTCGACGACGCGGCGGCCCGCGACATGGCGGCGGAACGTCCGCCGGGCCTCCTCCTCGATCTCGTCCCAGGCGGCGGGGGTGACCGGTGCGAGTTCTCGGTGCAGATTGTTCATCACTGGGCGCTTTCTTGCAGGCTGCCGATGCGCAGCGAACCGTGGTCCGACCCGGCCACGACGGGCTCCTGCCGGACCGGTGCGGACACCGGTTCCGGCCGGTCCCCGGAGCGGACCAGGGCGGGCGGGGGCGGCGGGTCGTCGAGGAACTCGGCGCGCGGGGCGAAGAACAGGCCGCCGGTGACCGCCGTGGAGAAGTCGAGGATGCGGTCGTGCGTGCCGGGCGGGTCGCCGAGGAACATGTTGCGGAGCATGCGCTCGGTCACGTCCGGGTCGGCCGCGTACCCGATGAAGTACGTGCCGAACTCGCCCTGACCGAAGTTCCCGAACGGCATGTTCGCCCGCAGGATGTCGCGTTCGGTGCCGTCCGGGTCGGTGATCGTGTTGAGCGCGAGATGGGAGTCGGCGGGCTTCTCGTCGTCCGGGAACTCCACGTCGTCGAGCTTCGTGCGCCCGATGACGCGCTCCTGCTCCTCCACGGAGAGCGCGTTCCAGGAGGCCAGGTCGTGCAGGTACTTCTGTACGACGACATAGCTGCCGCCCTCGAACTCCGGATCCTCCGCGCCGACGAGCGCCGCCGACCGGGCGTCGTCGCCGACCGGGTTCTCCGTACCGTCCACGAAGCCGAGCAGGTCCCGGTGGTCGAGATAGCGGAAGCCGTGCGTCTCGTCCACGATCCGCAGCGCCCCGCCGAGTTTGGTGAGCAGCTGCGCCGCCCACGCGAAGCAGACGTCCATCCGCTCGGCCCGGATGTGCAGCAGCACATCGCCGGGCGTCGCCGGAGCGTGGTGGAGCCGGCCGCGCAGCTCCTGGAACGGGTGGAGGTGGGCGGGGCGCGGTCCGTCGAACAGCCGGTCCCAGGCGGTGGAGCCGAACCCCGCCACACAGGCCAGAGAGGCATCCGGGTAACGGAAGCCGAGAGAACGGGCGACGGCCGCCAGATCCGGCAGCACCTCCCGAACGGCGTCCTCGCCGCCCGGCTCGATCGTGCCGACCAGGAACAGCGCCGCATTGGTCAACGGAGCCACGACGGGCTGGACCGCGACGGGATCGGGAACGGCGTCGGGCATGCGCGCACTCCAGGCATCGGGGACGCCACGTGACAGTCCGGCCATGGCCGGGACCACGTGAGCAGGGCTCGCACCCCACTCAGCCACGCCCGCCGGGAAGCCGCACCCGGGGTGACCCGGGCGGGGGAGGCCCCGCCCGGGCCGCCGCCGCGAGGTTCAGCCCGCCTCGGTCTCCGACCGGTCCCCGCCCCACAGCGTGTGGAACGAGCCCTCCCGGTCCGTACGCCGGTAGGTGTGTGCCCCGAAGAAGTCCCGCTGCCCCTGCGTGAGCGCCGCCGGCAACCGGTCCGCGCGCAACCCGTCGTAATACGACAGCGCGGCCGCGAAACCGGGCGTCGGCACACCCTGGCGCGCCGCCTCCGCCACCACCGCCCGCCAGTCGCCCTGCGCGGCCCCGGTCTCCCGCCGGAACTCCTCGTCCGACAGCAGGCTCACCAGCTCCGGCCGCGCGTCGTAGGCGGCCCGGATACGGTCCAGGAACGCGGCGCGGATGATGCAGCCCGCCCGCCAGATCGCCGCCACCGAACCGAGGTCGACGGACCAGCCGTACGCCTCGCTGCCGGCCCGGATCTGGTGGAACCCCTGCGTGTACGAGACGATCTTCGAGGCGTACAGGGCCTGCTCGACCCGGTCCGCGAACGCCGCCGCCTCCGCACCCTCCAGCGGCTCCGCCACCGGCCCCGGCAGCTCCTTCGACGCCTCGCGCAGGTCCGCGTGGCCGGAGAGCGAGCGGGCGAAGACCGCTTCGGCGATCCCGGAGACCGGAACGCCCAGGTCGAGCGCGATCTGCACCGTCCACCGCCCGGTGCCCTTCTGCTCCGCGCGGTCCTGCACGACGTCGACGAACGGCCGGCCGGTGACCGCGTCCGTATGGGCGAGCACCTCGGCGGTGATCTCGATGAGGTACGAGTCCAGCCGCCCCGTGTTCCAGCTCCGGAAGGTGTCCGCGATCCGCGCCGGGGAGTACCCGGCGATCCGGCGCAGCAGGTCGTACGCCTCGGCGATCAGCTGCATGTCCGCGTACTCGATGCCGTTGTGCACCATCTTCACGAAGTGCCCGGCCCCGTCGGGCCCGATGTGCGCGGTGCACGGAGTGCCGTCCTTCGCCCTGGCGGCGATCTTCTCCAGCATCGGGCCGAGCGACTCGTAGGACTCGGTCGACCCGCCCGGCATGATGCTCGGGCCGTGGAGCGCGCCCTCCTCGCCGCCGGAGACGCCCGCGCCGACGAAGTGGATACCGCGTTCCCGCAGCTCCTTCTCCCGGCGGCGGGTGTCCGCGAAGTGCGCGTTGCCGCCGTCGATGATGACGTCACCGTCCTCCAGGAGCGGCGCGAACTCCTGGATCACCGCGTCCGTGGGGTCCCCGGCCTTCACCATGATCACCAGACGCCGGGGCCGTTCCAGAGCGGCGACGAACTCCTCCGGCGTGTGCGCGGCGACGAACGTGCCCTCGTCGCCGAACTCCTTCACCAGCGTGTCCGTCCGCGCTGCCGTGCGGTTGTGCACGGCGACGGTGAAGCCGTTGCGGGCGAAGTTCCGGGCCAGGTTGCGGCCCATCACCGCGAGTCCGGTGACGCCGATCTGGGCAGTGCCGCTCATCTGTGTGCTCCTGCGGTTTCCGGGGGCGTTCGGTCAGGGGAGTACGGAGTGGTGACCCGAGGCGTTCAGGAGTCTCCGTCGGCGGCCGCACGGTCGCCGGAAACACCGTCGGAGCGCGATCCACCGGCCTCGGCCCCGTCGACGAACGCGTCATCGGGCAGCGAACCGTCCAGCAGCGTCTCGTCGTCCCCGGCCTCGGGAATCACGTGCATCGCCGCTTCCTCCGCCGACGCCGCCGCGCCGTCGATCCCCACATCGCTGGCGGTGAGCGTGGCGGGGACACTGCCGTCGGCCTCCTGGGTCAGCCGCCCGGCGCGGGCGACGCCGACCTTGCCGTCCCACAGCTCGCCGTCCCCACCCGCCAGATCGCCCACGCCGTCGCCGGTGAAACCGGGCGTCTCGGGAACCTCCCTGGTCAGCCGGGTCTCCAAGGACTCACCCGTAAGGCCTTCTGCGGCCGTCGTACCGAGGCCCTCGACCACCCAGGGCCGGTCCGGTGGCGAGTAGCCCTCGTCGAGAGGGTCGCCGGTGCCGGAGGGGTCGAGCAGCGTGTCCTCGGCGCCGAGCTGTTCATCGGGGTCGGAAGCCTCCGGCTCCTGGGGCTGGTAGACGTCGTCCCCCCAGTCGGTGTCGCTCATGGCGCATCCTTTCCTCGGGAGAACCACTGTCCCCTGTACGCAATTCCACTCCGGTCCCGCTCCGGCCGCAAAGGGAAGATCGGATTTCGGCGCTCCGCCGTGGTGCGCCGGGAGGGTTCGTACGGAGGCCGGAGCCCTTGCGGTGCGGGGCCGGAGGGCGGAACACAGGGTGCTCGTACCGGCCACCGAGCCCGCCCACAGGATGGCGGCCCATGACGGACGGCCGGGCGGACGGGCTGAGGTCGCCCGGCGGCGAGTACCCTCACCCCCCACCGAGGGCCGACACCGTGGTCGCCGCACACCGCGACCGCCCGCTATCCGGTGCTCACCGCAGGCGAGGGGAAGGAGCCGGGCCCACGGACCCCGTCGCCGCGTCCGACGAGCCCGCAGCCGCGCCGGGGCCTCTCGTGCCCGGCTGGAGGACCGTGGTCGACCGAGCGCGGCATCGCCTTCGACGGACCGGCCGGGCGGGTCGACCGGCTGGGTCGGTCACGTGGCCGACGACAGCGATCCCGACGAGCCCCGCTCGTCCGCCCTCTCCGTCACCGCTCACCTGCGAAAACGCGGTGGTGCGAGAGACCGGACCCCTGGCATGCTGCTGGCCGTGCCCCCGAACGCCGGGCGCGCGGAGCAGGGCGGGAGAAGCGGGAAGCGTGGACGTGTTCAGCACGGAGGCGGGACGGGTGCGGGGGCGGCGCTCCGAGCGGGACCCGGGGATCGTCACCGTACGCGGACTCCCCTACGCCGCACCGCCGTTCGGCGCCGACCGGTTCCGGGCGCCGCGTCCGGCGGAGCCCTGGGGCGGCGTACGGGAGTGCACCGCGTTCGGCCCCGTGGCGCCGCAGTCCGCCGAACTGCCCGGTTCCCCGGCCTGGTCGCCCGGGGACGAGGACATCCTCACCCTGAACATCTGGGCACCGGCGAACGGGCCCGGGAAGCTGCCCGTGCTCGTCTGGATCCACGGGGGCGCGTACGTCTTCGGCTCCTCCGCCCAGCCCGACTTCGACGGCACCGCGCTCGCCGCCCGGGGACTCGTCGTCGTCACGCTCAACTACCGCCTCGGTTTTGAGGGGTTCGGCCACGTTCCCGACGACGGTGGAAGGCCCGCCTGCCCCGAGAACCGGGGGCTGCTCGACCAGATCGCCGCTCTGGAGTGGGTGCGGGACAACATCGCCGCCTTCGGTGGCGCGCCCGAGCACGTCACGGTGGCCGGACAGTCCTCGGGCGCGACCTCCGTGGCCTGCCTGATGGCGAGCGACCGGGCGCGGGGGCTGCTGCGCCGCGCCGTCGTGCACAGCGCCGTCAACGCCTGCGCCACGCTCGACGGAGCCGCCCGCACCACCGCCGAGGTCGCGGCCGCGGCCGGGGTTCCCGCCACCCGCGCCGGGCTGCTCGCCGCGTCACCGCAGACGCTGGTGAGCGCGTCCGACCAGGTCGTCGACCGGTACCGGCAGGACCCCGGCTCCGGGCAGCGCCACTACGATCCGGCGATCTACGGCCCGGTCGTCGACGGCGTCCTCCTGCCGTCCGATCCGCTGACGGCGGTGGCCGGCGGAGCGGGCGTCTCACAGGGCGCGGAGGTGGAGCTGCTGGTGTGCCACACGACGGAGGAGTACTGGCTCCTGGACGCCGTGGGCAGCAGCGCCAAGGTCACCACCGAACAGCAACTCGCCACGTTCGCAGCTGACTTCGGGCTGCCACCGCAGCTCGTCCGCGACTGCCGCAGCCGAATGCCGAAGGCGCGGGTGCGCGACGTCCATCTGGCCCTGTACGGAGACCTCCTCTTCGCCGAATACAGCACCAGGCTCGCCGAGGCCCACGCCCGGGCCGGCGGACGCACCTTCCTCTCCCGCTTCGACCGCCGGCGCGGCGGGAACGGCGGGCGGGTCCGGGCCTGGCACTGCGCGGACATCCCCTTCGCCTTCGGCAACCTCCACGAGGAGAGTCTCCACTTCCTGACCGGCGGCCCGCCCGGCCCGGCCGACCAGGAGCTGTCGCACCGGATGGCCGACGCCTGGGTCGGGTTCGCCACGAACGGTGACCCGGGCTGGGCGCCGCTGACCGGCGGCCAGGAGGAGGACGGAGAGGCGCTACGGGTGTGGCGTACGGCCGGGGAGGAACCTCGCGAGACCGGACCGTTCCGCGACCTGTGGCGCGCGGCCGGGCTGCCCCTGCCGGCGCCCTGAGTCCTCCGTGGCGGACGCGGCCCCGGCCGTCATCCGGTGTTGGGGAGATCCTCCTCCGGCAGGTTGAACAGCCGTTGCGCCCGCTGCCCGTTGTGGTGGCGCAGCGCTGTCACCCAGGGCCAGTGGTCCTCCGGCCGGAGGCTGGGGCAGGCGATGCGGTGGGGGATACGGCACAGGGTGCCGGGGAGCGGTTCCGCGTCCCACAGGTTCATCGCGGTCCCGTCGGAAGTGACGATCCACCGCAGGCGCGGCGGGGCGGTGTGGGCGGGGACGCGGATGCGGGGTTCGAGGAGGATCAAGTGTCCGGTGTACGCCGTCGGGTACCTGTCCTGCCGGAGATCGCAGTACGGGCAGTCGGGCGGCTCGGGAGGACGCGGCGCGGTGGCGCCCTCCTGAAGGGCGCGGAAGAGGTCGTCGAGGTGGTCGTAACCGTCGTCGGAGCAGGGCGAGGTGTTCTCTGCGTCCCCCATGAGTGCAAGGGTCCGTAATGCGTGTCGGGTGCGACAGGAGGCGATCCGGCCGTTCCGGGCGGGGGAGTTGTGCCTGCTGTGCCGCCGGGTGACACGCGGGGCGAACGGCGCTCCTGGACGTCCCACCAGGGGTGGCCGGTATGTGACGTGCCGTCGGGCCGCCGCCTTGCCGCCGGCGACCTTCTGCCCGCTGCTTCGGTGCGCGACGGGCCGCAGGGCGTGTCCGGCGGATCGTGACCGGGTCCAGGCCCTAGTACGGCGGCAGTCGCAGCGCCCCCGTACCCTCGCGTACGTCGTGCACGATGCGGATCTTCCCCACCGGGTTCCCGCGCTCGTCCGCCGTGACCAGGACGGCGTCGTCGCTGTTGACGCAGCCTCCCCGCTGGCCCGGCTCGGGGCAGAAGAGCAGATAGCCGGTCTGCCGGTCGATCCGGCCCGGCTCCAGCCGCCACACCCACTGGTAGGTGCTCACGACCACGTTCGGGTACGTGGCGCGCAGTTCGTCCGCCACCGCCTTCTGGAGCGTCCTGCCGAACTCCTGGCTCTGCTTGAACGGGCGGACCACGCGGGCCCGGCCGGCCGTGTCGACCCTGCCGGCCGCGATGTCGTAACTGGCCGAGTGGTAGGTGTGCTTGGTGAGCGAGCCGAGCAGGTTGCCGCGGGTCAGGCGCATCACGGTGGGCCAGGAGTCCTTGCCCCGGTCGCGCTCGGCGGCGACGGCGGGGGAGACGATGTTGACGTACGAGGCCTTCGCCTGCGCGAGCGGGCTGTCGGCCGGGCTCGCGGCGACCCACCGCTGGACGCAGCCTCCGATGTCGGCGAGGACCCTCTCCACCGTGGCGTTGGTCAGTTCGGCCACCACGTACGGTGGCGTTCCGGTGGGGCCGAGGGCGATGACCTCGTAGCCGCACGCGTCGAACGCGTCCCGCAGGGTGCGGTACGCGGCCGCGTCCGCCCGTCCGCGCGCCACCGCTTCGGTCAGGACTCCGGCGCACTCCCTGCTGTCGCAGGTGCCCTTGTCCGCGCTGATGCGCAGCCGGACCACGGCGTCCCGGTCGTCGGCCACCGCGAAGGTGACCTCCGAGCCTCCGGTGCCCGGGAAGAGCGTGCGTGCCCCGATCGCCTTGATCTGCCCGGGGAAGTGCTTGTCGGCCAGCTCCTCCGCCGCCCGGCGGTCCTCCTTGGTGGTGACCACCCCGCAGGCTCCGGCCAAGGCCACCAGCGAACCTGCCAAGAGGCAGGTGACGGCGGCTCTCCACCGCCTGCGGCGTGATCCAGCCATGGTCCGCTCCTCCGGGTGGTGCTGCCCTGTGTTCCTGTGACAGTAGGACCGGAAGCCGTGAGGCCGGATGAGTACGCCTACTCAAACCCCCTCCGCACCACCTCCCGTCATTGGCATGGACCTGACTGTGTAACTCCGCTACAGTCCGGGACGACGCATCTGAGAGCGCTCTCAAAACTCGATCCTGATGTGCTCCCGGATGCCTCCCGTTCCACCCCCACGTCGTTGGAACAACAGGAAGGGTCACTCCCTTGAGACACGCAACCGCCCTGCGTACCGCCCTGTCCGCGATCCTGGTCGTCGGCGCCTGGACCGCCGTCGGCCCGGCGACCGCCTCCGCCGCCCCCGCCGACTCCGCCACCTCCGCCGCGGAACTCCCCGCCTCGGCGGCCCTGCTCTCCGCCATGCAGCGCGACCTCGGCCTCACCGAGGCCCAGGCCCGTACGCGGCTGGCAGAGGAGAAGGCGGCGACGGCCCTGGAGCCGAAGGCGCAGCGCGCCGCGGGCTCGGCCTACGGCGGGTCGTGGTTCGACTCCGCGACCGGCAAGCTGACCGTGGCGGTCACCGACGCGGGCAAGGCCGGTGCCGTACGTGCCGCCGGCGCGCAGACCCGGATCGTCGAGCACTCGGCCGCACAGCTCGACGCCACCATGAAGCGGATCGACGCCCTCGCCGCCCCGGACGGTGTGGCCAGTTGGCGCGTCGACCCCGCCACCAGCCGGGTCGTCGTGAACGTCGTCGGGTCCGCACAAGGTGACAACGATGTCCGCGCCTTCGTGGCCAAGGCCCGCAAGGCCGGGCCCGTCACGGTGGAGCGTACGGCCGAGGCCCCGCAGACCTTCGCCGCCGGAACCGTCGGCGGCGACCCGTACTACACCGGCAACGTCCGCTGCTCGATCGGCTTCTCCGTCCACGGCGGCTTCGTCACCGCCGGGCACTGCGGCAGGACCGGCCAGCAGGTCCGCGGCTGGGACAACTCCTACATCGGCAACTTCCAGGGCTCGTCCTTCCCCGGTGACGACTACGCCTGGGTGAACGTCGGCAGCGGCTGGTGGACCGTCCCCGTCGTCCTCGGCTGGGGCACCGTCCCGGACCAGCTGGTCCGAGGCTCGAACGAGGCCCCGATCGGCGCTTCCATCTGCCGCTCCGGCTCCACCACCCGCTGGCACTGCGGCCGTGTCCTCGCGAAGAACGAGACGGTCAACTACAGCCAGGGCGCCGTCCACCAGATGACCAAGACCAGCGTCTGCGCCCAGGGCGGCGACTCCGGCGGCTCGTTCATCAGCGGCGACCAGGCCCAGGGCGTCACCTCGGGCGGCTGGGGCAACTGCTCCAGCGGCGGTGAGACCTGGTACCAGCCGATCAACGAGATCCTCAACCGGTACGGGCTGAGGCTGCACACCGCGTGATCCGGGGGAGCCGGCCGTCCGGCGGGGCGGCCGGCTCCCGACGGTGATCACGTACGGCAGGCACGTCAGCGGCTCCGCCTACGGGTGGGGCCGCTTCCGTGTGCCGGCCGGGCTGTCTGCCGGTCACCCCTGCGCGTCACGGTCTCCCTTCCCGGGCAATCCGGTACCCATCGTGGCATCCGCCGGCTACCTCAACGCCCTTTGTGCGGCCCATCGTTCACAAGCTATTGACACCCTCTCAGCCTCGACGCAACACTGGCACCGCCTTGGAGAGCGCTCTCCCAGATGGTTTCCGGCCGCTCACCGGCCTCGTGGAAGCCCTGGGGCGGTGGCTTTTCCGGCTGCACCACCAGCTCAACTCTCCCCCCACCGTGCACCCGATGTGCACGGATGCAGAGCGGCATGGAGGTCCGCATGGCGACAAGACTCAGCAGAACGACCCTGGTGTCCGCGCTGGTCGTGACGACCGCCCTGGCCCTGGTGGCCCTGGGACTCACCGCGATCACGAACGCCGGGGCCACCACGGCCGCCGCCTCATGGTCCGCGGCCGACCCGCCCGCCGCGGCGCATGTGATGCAGGGGCACAAGATGGCGCCCGCCAAGCCAGTGGCCTTCGGGGACGACCCCGACGGCGACGGCTACATCCCCGCGAACCCGCCGGTCACCGGCGTGCAACCGTCCCAGGAGATACCCCCGCACCGCTACTTCCACGAGTTCCAGGCGAACTGTTCGGTCACCCACACCGCTCCGGACGACCCGATCGTCTACCCCGGCCGGGCCGGCGCGTCGCACGACCACACGTTCATGGGGAACGACACCACGAACGCGAGCAGCACCACCGCCTCGCTGAGTGCGGGCGGCACGGCCTGCCTGGCGCCGGGTGACCTCTCCGCGTACTGGATGCCGACCCTCTACAAGGGCAACCAGGAGATCCGCCCGACCGGACCGCAGGTCATCTACTACAAGGCCGGAGTCACCGACTACCGCACGGTCCGGCCCTTCCCGAAGGGGCTGCGCTTCGTCGTCGGCAGCCCGACCCAGACCAAGGAGCAGTTCCGCGATCACCCCGGCACGGTCGAGGGGTACGAGTGCGGTGAGAGCTTCCACAACTACGACATCCCGGCGACCTGCCCCACCAGCCGGGACACTCAGCTCAACCTGCGTATGCAGGCGCCCAGTTGCTGGGACGGGAAGTACCTGGACACCCCGGACCACAAGGCCCACATGGCCTATCCGATCGTGATGGGCGCCAACCAGGACGTCTGCCCGGCGAGCCACCCGGTCGCCCTGCCGATGATCGAGTTCAAGATGGCGTGGCCGGTCAACGGAGACATGTCGCAGGTGAGACTCGCCAGTGGGAGGGGCTACTCCTTCCACTACGACTTCTTCAACGCCTGGGACGACGCCACGCTGAAGGCCATGGTCGACCACTGTGTCGTCGGCGGTCTCCAGTGCGACCCGCGTGGCTACGACCAGAACAATCCCGGCCGGGGCTCCGTCCTGGACGAGAACTACAGGCTGCGACGCTGACCGCGTGACCGCGTGACCGCGTGACCTGACCCATCTGGAGCGCTCTCCCTCCTGGGTGCACTCCGCCCAAGAGGGAGAGCGCTCTCCCTGATCCTCTTCCTCCCCCCACCCTCCGAGGAGTTCTCCCCCCATGAACCTCCCCCCTCTCCGACGCTCACCCCGCACGCGGCGCCGAGCCACCGCACGCCTCGCCGCCGCCGCGCTGCTGGCCGGGGCCGTGGCCGCGCTGCCCGTGCCCGCCGCCCACGCCGCGGGCAGCGTCGTCAAGGTGACCGGATCCCAGGGCGACTGGCAGTTGACCGTGGACGGCTCGCCGTACACCGTCAAGGGCCTGACCTGGGGCCCGTCCGTCGCGGACGCCGAGCGGTACATGCCCGACGTGAAGTCGATGGGCGTCAACACGATCCGTACGTGGGGCACCGACGCCACCACGAAGCCTCTCCTGGACACCGCGGCGGCCAACGGCATCAAGGTGATCGCCGGATTCTGGCTCCAGCCCGGCGGCGGCCCCGGCAGCGGCGGCTGTGTGAACTACCTGACGGACACCGCGTACAAGAACGACATGCTCGCCGAGTTCCCGAAGTGGGTGGAGACCTACAAGGACCATGAGGGCGTCCTCATGTGGAACGTCGGCAACGAGTCCGTGCTCGGCCTGCAGAACTGCTACAGCGGCGAGGCCCTGGAGCAGCAGCGCGACGCGTACACCTCGTTCGTCAACGAGATCGCCCGGAAGATCCACGAGGTCGACCCGGACCACCCGGTCACCTCCACCGACGCCTGGACCGGCGCCTGGCCGTACTACAAGAAGAACGCGCCCGACCTCGACCTGTACGCAGTCAACTCCTACGACGCCGTCTGCGACATCCGCTCCACGTGGGAGCAGGGCGGGTACGACAAGCCCTACATCGTCACCGAGGGCGGGCCGGCCGGTGAGTGGGAGGTGCCGGACGACGTCAACGGCGCACCACAGGAGCCCACGGACGTCGAGAAGGCGGCGGGATACAAGAGTGCCTGGGACTGTGTCCAGGGCCACCCGGGAGTCTCGCTCGGGGCGACGCTCTTCCACTACGGCACCGAGTACGACTTCGGCGGCGTGTGGTTCAACCTGCTTCCGGCGGGTCAGAAGAGGCTCTCGTACTACGCGGTGAAGGAGGCGTTCGGCGCCTCCACCTCCGGTGACAACACCCCGCCCGTCATCAGCGGGTTCACCGTCGACAACGCTTCCGCCGTGCCGGCCGGGCGGACCTTCCGGGTGAGCGCATCCGTCACGGACCCGGACGGCGACGCGCTCGGCCACCAGGTGCTGTTCAGCTCCAAGTACGTCGATGACAACGGCAGCCTGACGGAGGCGGAGTTCACCGACCGCGGGGACGGCACCTTCGACGTGACCGCGCCGGACCGGCTCGGCGTCTGGAAGGTCTACCTCAAGTCGACCGACGGCCAGGGCAACGTCGGCATCGAGACCGCGTCCTTCAAGGTGGTGCCGCCGCCCGTCGACGGGACGAACCTGGCGCTCGGGAAGACCGCCACGGCCTCGTCCTTCCAGCCGGACAGCGTCGGCTGCCCCTGCCCGGCGGCCAATGCCGTCGACGGCTCATTCGACACCCGTTGGGCCAGTGACTGGTCCGACCAGGAGTGGATCCAGGTAGACCTGGGCTCCACCACCTCCTTCGACCACGTACAGCTGGCTTGGGAGGCGGCCTACGCCAAGAGCTACACGGTTCAGAGCTCCGAGAACGGCCAGGACTGGACCACCGTCCACACCGAGACGGCCGGGAACGGCGGTATCGACGACATCGACGCCGCCGGGAGCGGCCGCTACGTCCGGGTGAACATCTCCGAGCGCGGCACGCCGTGGGGCAACTCGCTCTACGAGTTCGGTGTCTACCGCGGTTGATCCCGCCGGACTCCACGACGACCTGCCGCACCGTTTCTCCCCGCTGCCGGTGCGGTGGGACAGGCCGTGGCGACCACGGAAATCCGTGGCCGCCACGGCCTTCCCCTGTCTACGGTGACCCCTTCCGGCACCGGCAGGATCACTGCCTTCCGCCGGACGGGGTGGCGGCGGCGATGACGACGATCGCGGCGGGGCTCGCGCCGGAGGCGGGCGAGGCCACACCGGGGCCGGAGCGGGAGGCCACGGAGGAGGCCCCCGCCCCGCAACGGGCCCCCGTCCCGGAACAGGCCGCCACCTTCGGCCGGATGCACGCCAGCCTGCCCGTCTTCCTGGAGCACGTGCTCTGCCCCTTCAGCGGCTACGCCCCCGACCTCGTGTCCCTCAAGGCCTCCGCGGCGCACCTGGTCGTGGGCGTCGGCCGGGACTCCCGCGCCCTCCTGCCCGCCGTCGCGGCCGAAGGGCCGGCCCGGCGCGTGCCCGCCGGGGTGACAGAGTTCCCCGGCGGGCACATCGGCCTCACCGAGGACCCCAGGGCCTTCGCCGCCCGCCTGCGGGACGTGCTCGCCGCCCCGTGAAAAGGCTCCCGGCCGTGGCGGCGTACCACCACGGCCGGGAGCCCGTAGGCAAGGAGGGGGACTCAGGCGACCAGTCCCGCGTGGCGCCCCGCGTGCTCGCGGATCAGCTCCGCGTACCGGCGGCCGCTGCTCTTCACCGTACGGCGCTGGGTCGCGTAGTCGACGTGGACCAGGCCGAACCGCTTGTCGTAGCCGTACGCCCACTCGAAGTTGTCCAGCAGCGACCAGGCGAAGTACCCGGCCAGCGGCGCGCCCTTGGCGACCGCGCGGGCACAGGCCGCGAGGTGCTCCTCCAGGTAGCGGACGCGCTCCGGGTCGTGGACCGAGCCGTCCGCCGCGACGGTGTCCTGGTAGGCCGAGCCGTTCTCGGTGACGTAGATGCGCTCGACGCCGTACTCCTCGGTCAGCCGCAGCAGCAACTGCTCCAGCCCGTCCGCGTACACCTCCCAGTCCATGTACGTGTGGCGCGCGCCGGCCACCGGAACCTGCGTGAACCCCGGCGCCGGGCCGGACGGGTCGGCCGTGACGATCTGGCGGAAGTAGTAGTTCAAGCCCAGCCAGTCCAGGGGCGCGGCGATGGTCTCCAGGTCGCCCGGCCGCACCGGCAGCTCGACTCCGTACGTCTCGACCATGTCCTGCGGGTAGCCGCGGCCCAGGATCGGGTCCAGCCACCAGCGGTTGATGTGTCCGTCGGCCCGGCGTGCGGCGGCGAGGTCGGCCTCGCTCGCGCTCGCCGGTTCGATCGGGCTGAGGTTGTTCACGATGCCGACCCGGGCGTCCGAGGAGGCGGCGCGGATCGCCTGCACGGCCAGGCCGTGGCCCAGGTGCAGGTGGTACGAGGCGCGGACGGCGGCGGTGAGGTCGGTGAGGCCCGGGGCCATCCGGCCCTCCAGGTGCCCGATCCACGCCGAGCAGAGCGGCTCGTTCAGCGTCGCCCAGTCCTTGACCCGGTCGCCGATCCGCTCGACGACCCGCGAGGCGTACGCGGCGAAGTGCTCCGAGGTCTCCCGTACCGTCCAGCCGCCCCGGTCCTGGAGCACCTGCGGCAGGTCCCAGTGGTAGAGCGTGGCGAACGGTGTGACCCCGGCCTCCAGGAGCCCGTCCACCAGCCGGTCGTAGAAGTCCAGGCCCGCCTTGTTGACGGGGCCGTCACCACCCGGCACGACGCGCGGCCAGGCGATGGAGAACCGGTAGGCGTCCGCGCCTACCTGCTTGATCAGGCCGATGTCCTCGCCGGTCCGGTGGTAGTGGTCGCAGGCGATGTCGCCCGTGTCACCGCCGTCGACCTTGCCGGGCGTGTGCGAGAACGTGTCCCAGATGGACGGCGAGCGGCCGTCCTCGGTGACCGCTCCCTCGATCTGGTACGCGGCGGTGGCGACGCCCCAGGTGAAGTCGGCCGGGAAGGAGTTGAGGTCTCTCACGTGCTGCCTTTCTGCGGGGGTCACTTGACGGCTCCCGCGGTGAGTCCGGCGACGAGGTAGCGCTGCAGCAACAGGAACCCGGCGACGATCGGCACGCTCACCACGAGTGAGGCGGCCATGACCTGGTTCCAGTAGACGTCGTTCTGCGTGGCGTACCCCTGGAGGCCTACGGAGAGGGTCCGGGTCGCGTCGTTGGTCATGACGGAGGCGAAGAGGACTTCGCCCCAGGCCGTCATGAACGAGTAGACGGAGACGGCGACGATGCCCGGCACGGCGGCCGGCACGACGACCCGGAAGAGGGCGCCGACCGGTCCGCAGCCGTCCACCAGGGCGGCCTCGTCGAGGTCCTTCGGGATGGAGTCGAAGTACCCGATCAGCATCCAGATGGAGAACGGCAGCGAGAACGTCAGATAGGTGAGGATCAGGCCGCCGCGTGAACCATAGAGGGCGACGCCGGTGGAGCTGCCGATGTTGACGAAGATGAGGAACAGCGGCAGCAGGAAGAGGATGCCCGGGAACATCTGCGTGGAGAGCACCGTGACGGTGAAGACCCGCTTGCCCCGGAACTTGTAGCGGCTCACCGCGTAGGCGGAGAACACCGCGATCGTCACCGACAGCACCGTCGCCGAACTCGCCACGATCAGCGAGTTGACGAAGTACTTGGCGAGCGGAACGGTCTTCCAGATGTCGAAGTACGGCTGGACCGTCAGCGTCGACGGAATCCACTGGAACTTCCCCGACACGTCCTGCAGCGGCTTCAGCGAGCTGCTGACCATCACGTAGACCGGCAGCAGGATGAAGCCGGTCAGCAGCGTGAGGACGATGCGGCGGGTCCACAGGAAGGACCGCGGCGCCGCCATGGGGGAGCGCGGCCGGGACCGGGAGGCGCCCGGGGTCCGCGTGAGGCTAGACATCGGCGCCCTTCCTTCCGCGCGAGGTGAGGATCAGGTAGACGGCCGTCACCAGCAGCAGGAAGAGAAGCAGCAGGACGGACATCGCCGAGCCGGTGCCGAAGTTCCAGGTGACGAACGAGGACTGGTAGATGTGGATCGAGATGAGGTCCGCGTTCTCCGGCGCCGATCTCCCGAACAGGACGTACGGCGTGTTGAAGTCGTTGAACGTCCAGAGGAAGAGCACGAGAACCAGCACCTGGTTGACCGGGCGCAGCGACGGCAGCGTGATCTTGCGGATCTGCTGCCAGATGCCGGCGCCGTCGATCGAGGCGGCCTCGTACAGCTCACGCGGGATGTTCTGCAGGCCCGCCATCAGCATGAGGAAGGCGAACGGCCAGCCCTTCCAGACCGAGACGATGATCAGCGTGTAGATGCTGTTGTCGCCGATCAGCCAGAAGGAGGGCTCGTCGGTGATCCCGAGCTGGTCGTGCAGCACGTGGTTGATCAGGCCGTTGTCCCGCTGGAACATGAACGCCCAGGTGATGACGGCGGCGTAGACCGGCAGGGCGTACGGCACCAGGAAGATCGCCCGCAGGATGCCCCGGCCCCGGAAGCTCTCCTGGAGCAGGATCGCCGCCGCCGTCCCCAGCAGCCAGGCGAACCCGACCGAGAAGAACGTGAAGACGCAGGTCACGAAGAACGAGTGGAGCAGGGCCTCGCCGATCGGCGCGTCGAAGTCGACGGCGATCTTGTAGTTGTCGAGGCCGATCCAGGGCGCCGCACCCCAGTTGTTGATGAAGAACTGCGTGAGCTGACGGAAGCTCATCACGATCCCGATGATCATCGGGATGATGTGGATGAGGAGTTCCAGCAGCACGGCGGGCAGGAGCAGCAGATAGGGCAGTCCGCCTTGGCGGATCCGGTCGGGGATGCGCGGCAGTCTCCTGCGCGCACCCCCGGTGCCCCGGCTCGAACCCCCGTCGGCCGACTTGTCGACCTCGGGGTTGGTGACGGTGGCGGTCATGGATCAGGGCCTCACTGCTGCATCGACTGCTGGGCCTTTTCGAGGCGCGCCTTGACGGACGCCTCCGTCACCGGACGACCGGCGGCGGCGTCCGCCCACAACTCCTTGACCGCGGTGCCCACGGCCGTCTCGAACTGCGACTCGTTCGGGACCTGGGGGAGCGGGGCGGCGCTGGTGGCGAGGGTGTCGCGCAGGACCTTGAGGTCGGGGGCGCCGAAGGCCGCGTCGGCCTGGGCCTCCTTGACCGGCGGGATCGACCCGTAGGTCTTGTTGAGGTGCTTCTGCTCCTCGTCGCTGGTCATGAACTTCACGAACTTCTTGGCGCCGTCGATGTTCTTCGTGTTCTTGAACACCGCGATGTTGATGCCGGCGACCATCGAGTTGGCCTGCTTGCCCGTGCCCGGAGCGCCTGCCGGGACCGGCACCGGGGCAGCTCCCCAGTCCTCGGGCTTCATGCCCTGGGAGGCGAAGGTGGAAGCGGCCGCCTGCCACAGCACCATCGCGGTCTTGCCCTTGGCGAAGTCGGTGAGCGACTGGTTCTGGGCGTACTCCGCGTTGCCCGGAGCGATGATCTTGTCCTTGGCCATGAAGTCGATGTACTGCTTCACGGCGGCGACGGCACCGTCCGAGGTGAAGGTCGCCTTGCCGTCCTTGTCGAAGAAGTCGGCACCGTGCTGCTGGCCCAGGACGAAGGTCTGGTGGATGTTGTTGGAGAGGTTCGCGCCCTCGGCGCCGAGTCCCCACTTGCCGCCCTTGGATATCTTCTTACCCGTAGCGACGAGGTCGTCCCAGGTGGCCGGAGGCCCGTCGATGCCCGCCTCGGCGAACATCTTCTTGTTGTAGTAGAGCGCGTACGCCAGCGAGTACAGCGGGACGGCGGCGGGCGGCTCGCCCTCCTTGCCGGCCGAGGCGACCGCCGAGTCGACGAAGCGGTCCCGGCCGCCGATCGCCTCGAAGTTCTTCTCGTCCCACGGCAGGAGTGCGCCCGTCGCCTGGAGCGACGCCGACCAGGTGTTGCCGATGTTCAGCACGTCCGGGCCCTGACCGGACGCGGTGGCGGCGAGGATCCGGTTCAGCAGATCGGCCCACGGCACGACCTCCAGCTTCACCTTGATCCCGGTCTCCTTCTCGAACTTCTTGAGCTCGGGAGTGAGGATCTCCTTGTCGGCCTCGATGCTCGGGCCCTGGTTGGACGCCCAGTACGTGAGGGTCTTCGGGGACTCGTTGCTCCCCGTCCCGCCCGTTCCGCCGCCGCAGCCGGTGGCGGCTGCGGCGATGGCGATCGCGAGGGTGACGGCGCTTGCGGCTCTGAGGTGACGCATGTGAGGTGGCCCCTTTCCGGGGATGGCTGCGTTCGGCGGAGCGAACGGCCTCCATGACTTAATTTATGCCGTGATTTAAGAGGTGAGGGAAGGTCGCGTCAAGGTCTGGGACCAGGTATGTTCCTGGACGGGAAGGAGCAACATGGCCGAGCGCAACAGACGAACCGTGCGTGACCTGCGGCGGGGCAACCGGGCGAGGGTATTGCAACGGTTGTATTTCGACGGTCCGCTGAGCCGCCAGGAGCTCGGACCGGCCACCGGACTCAGTTCGGGTTCCATCAGCAACGTCGTCGCCGAACTGGCCGCCGAGGGCCTGCTCCAGGAGGCCGGCATCGTCGACTCCGACGGCGGCCGCCCGCGTACGCTGCTGAGGGTCGCGCCGGACGGCGGGCTGCTGGTCGGCATCGACATCGGCGAGACCCGGGTGCGGGTCGAGCTCTTCGACCTCTCCCTCACCGAACTGGCGCGCACGGAAAGGCTGTTGGCCCAGCACGGGTACGACGTCGAGCGCATCGTCGCCCATGTCCGTACGGGCGTCGCCGACGTCCTGCGCGACGCCGGAGCCGACCCGCACCGGCTGCTCGGCATCGGCATCGGAGTCCCCGGCATCATCGAGCGCGAAGGACCCGAAGGTCCCGACGGCAGGCGCACCGCCGTGGTGCACGGCCAGACGATCGGCTGGCAGGCGGTCCCCTTCGAGCAACTGCTGCGCGAGGCCGTCGATGTACCGCCCGAGGTGCCGCTCTTCATCGACAACGGCGCCAAGACCCTCGGCCGGGCCGAGATGTGGTTCGGCGGCGGGCGGGGCGCCGGCGCCGCCGCCATCGCGCTCATCGGCTCCGGGGTCGGCGCCTGCGTCGACCACGGCGACATCCTCGCCGAGGACCGCACCAGCCTCGCCCTCGAATGGGGCCACACCACCGTCCAGTTGCGCGGCCGCCGCTGCCGCTGCGGCTCGATCGGCTGCCTGGAGGCGTACGCCGGCGCGGAGGCGCTGCGTGAGCGCTGGCGCGAGGCGGGCGGCCCGCTCCCCGAGGACGCCGACGACGAGACCGCCCTCGCCGCACTCCTCGCCGCCGCCTACCCGCCGCCCGGCGGCCCCGCCCCGGACCAGGTGGCGCTCTCCCTCCTCGACGAGACCGCCGAATGCCTCGGTGCGGCCCTCGCTGACCTGGTCAACCTCTTCCTGCCCGAACGCATCCTGCTCGGCGGCTGGGCGGGCCTGCTCCTGGGCCCTCACCTGCTCCCGGAGATCCGCCGGTACGCGAACGAGTACGCGCTGCGCCACGCGGCGGCCCGCACCACGATCGAGATGGGCCGGCTCGGCCCGGACGCGGTCACCGTCGGCGCCGCCACGCTCCCGCTGGCCGACTTCCTGACCCGCGGCGGCAGCCGCCCGGCACCCGGCGTCCGGCCGGACGCGGGCGGCCCACCGCCGCGGACGGCGACGGAGACCGTACGCAACCGGAGCCGCACGCACACGAGTTGAGTGCCGGGCACCGGCCCTACGCCGACCCCCGTACCACCAGCTCCGGTTCGAAGATGACCGAGGTGGCGGGGGAGGCCGGGCGGGCCAGCCGGTCCAGGAGCAGGCGGGCCATCTCGGCCGCCATCTCCTCCACCGGCTGGCGGACCGTGGTCAGCGGCGGCCGGCAGGCCAGCGCCGCGCTGCTGTCGTCGAAGCCGACCACCGCCACGTCCTTTGGCACCCGGCGGCCGTGCTCCCGCAGCACATGGCAGGCGCCCATCGCCATCAGGTCGTTGGCGGCGAACACCCCGTCCAGATCCGGATGCTCCACCAGCAGCCGCTCCATCGCCGCCTCACCGCTCTCCTGGGTGAACCGGCCCTCGGCGATGGGGGTGTACGGGTGCCCGTGGCGCGCCATCGTGTCCCGGAAACCGGCCAGCCGCGCCTGGCCCGCCGGCACGTCCAGCGGGCCGCTGATCGTCGCGATCCGGCGGCAGTCCCGGGCCAGCAGATGCTCTGCCGCCAGCCGGGCACCATCCTGGTGGGCCAGGTCGACGTAGCTGATGGGGACGGGCCGGGCGGGGCGCGCGTAGAGCACCGCCGCGAGCCCCGCCTCCGTGAGCAGGCCGGGCAACGGGTCCTCGGCGTGCGTCGAGACGATGAGCGCCCCGTCCGCACTGCCCTGCCGCAGATACGCCACCACCTCGTCGCGGGCCCGCGAGGTCTCCGCGAACATCAGCACCGGATGCATTCCACGCGGCCGCAGGTAGTTGACCACCCCGGTGACCACCCGCCCGAAGAACGGGTCGGCGAACACCTGGGCGGTGAAGGACCCGGCGCCCCCGCCCACCCGCTCCCGCCCGGCCTCGGCCTCGACCCCCGCCCCGGTCACCACCAGGGCAAGGGCATCGGCCCGCCGGGTGACCAGGGAACGGGCCGCCCGGTTCGGCGCGTACCCCGTGACGGAGACCGCCTGCCGGACGATCTCCTGGATCGCCGGATCGACGTTGCGCACCCCGTTGATGACCCGGGAGACCGTGGCGCGCGAGACACCGGCGGCCCGCGCCACGTCCTCCAGGGTTGGTGCTCCGGCCGACCGCAGATCATCCGTCATGTGCGTCTTTATAGCACCTGCGGAGAGCGCTCTCCATCGCGCCGGCCCGCCGTCGCGGGCCCGTCGGTCAAGAGGGTTCGGGGTGCGGGCGTCCTGTCGAAGCACCAGGGGCGGAATCCGGCCACACGCCCGGCCTCAGCGGCCGAGTATCACGTTTCGCTTGTGATCAGTCTTCGCGCCGCCCTACGTTTGCCCCGCTTGCGACATCCCAACACCTGTGGGGGAGCTCCGTCATGGCCGCAACCGGTCGACACCGCAGATACCAGCCCAGCCGGATCAACCGTGCCTCGCTCACGGTGACCGCGGGCGGCGCGGGCATAGCCCTCCCGCTCATCACCGCCGCCTCGGCCGGAGCCGCTTCGGGAGAGGTCTGGGAGAAGGTCGCCGTCTGTGAGTCCAGCGGCAACTGGGCCATCAACACGGGCAACGGCTATTACGGCGGGCTTCAGTTCAGCGGTTCGACCTGGGCGGCCTTCGGCGGTACGGAGTACGCGCCGCGCGCCGATCTCGCCACCCGGGACCAGCAGATCGCCATCGCAGAACGGGTACTGGACGGCCAGGGGCCCGGAGCGTGGCCGACCTGCTCCGTGAAGGCCGGACTCACCCGGGGCGGCGACGCGCCCGACATCACTCCGCAGAGTGCGGGCAGCCGCGCGGTGCCCGAGAGCACCCCGCTCAGCCGGCCGAAGGCGACGCCCGCCGCCGCGACGCCGACCCATGTGCCGGGCAAGCGGGACGCGTACACGGTCGCGAGCGGCGATTCGCTCTCCGGGATCGCGGACGCCCAACGGGTGCGCGGCGGCTGGCAGAAGCTGTACGCGGCCAACCGTACGGTCGTCGGCGACGACCCCGACCTGATCTTCCCCGGCCAGCGGCTGACCCTCACCCCGCGCGGCGGGGACGGGGCCGCTTCCGGGACGGCCGTGCCACGGCAGACGCCGAAGAAGCAGGCCACGCCGGAACGGCAGGCGCCCGAGCCCCGGGGCCAGGAGACGCGGAAGGCCGAGCAGCGCGCGGCCGCCGCCAAGGCCGAGGAGCGGAAGAAGGCCGAGCTGCGACAGGCAGAGCTGCGGAAGGCGGAACGGCAGAAGAAGGCCGATGCCGAGCGGGCGGCGGAACGGAAGGCGGATGCGGAGCGGAAGGCGGAGGCCGAGCGGGCGGAGCGGAAGAAGGCCGCGTCCCAGCCGCAGAAGCAGGCCCCCGCCGAGCGCGCCGTGAAGCGCTCCGGTATGAGCGCCCCGGT
Source organism: Streptomyces sp. NPDC101178 (assembly GCF_044767965.1). Taxonomy (NCBI): domain Bacteria; kingdom Bacillati; phylum Actinomycetota; class Actinomycetes; order Kitasatosporales; family Streptomycetaceae; genus Streptomyces; species Streptomyces sp. NPDC101178. The sequence goes on along the minus strand of NZ_JBIWOZ010000004.1, from coordinate 408,134 downwards.
CGCCGCCTCCACCGGCACCGCCTACCGCCAGGCCGGCTCCTGGTCCAGCGGCTACCACACGGGCGTCGACTTCCCCGTACCGACCGGGACCTCCGTGAAGGCCGTGGCGTCGGGCCGGGTCGTCTCCTCCGGGTGGGCGGGGGCGTACGGCTACGAGGTGGTCATCCGCCACGAGGACGGCCGGTACAGCCAGTACGCGCACCTCTCCGCGCTCAACGTGAGGGAAGGGCAGTCGGTCTCCGGCGGACAGCGGATCGCCCGCTCCGGCTCCACCGGCAACAGCACCGGCCCGCACCTGCACTTCGAGATCCGCCTCGGCCCGGCCTACGGGTCGGACATCGACCCGCTGGCCTACCTCAGGGCGGGCGGCGTGAGCGTCTGAAGGGCCCGTCTCAGGGCGGGCGGCGTCAGCGTCCGAACGGTCCGCCGGTCTGCCTCAGGGCCGGTGGCGCCGGGTGGTCCGAACGGTGCGCCCGCCTATCTCAGCGCGGGCGGCGTCAGCGTCTGAACGGTCCGTTCCGAGCGGCCGGCCGCGGCCGGCTCGCCCCGTCGGCCGTGACCCGCCCGGCGCGGGCCGCCGAGCTCCACGCGGGGGACCGCGCTGCCCGGCCGCAGTGGCAGCGGCGGAACGTACGTCGACCCGGTCCGCACCACATCACCGGCCCCCGCCGCCGCAGTCGCGGCTTTCGCGGCTGCGTCGGCCGCGACCGTCCCGCTCCGCGGCCGCGTGCGCACCGCCTCCGCCTGTTCCGCGCTCAGCCGCTCCCGCGTCAGCAGGACCAGGCCGCTCGCCGCCACCGCCCCGCAGGCGAGCGCGAGGACCGTGCCCGCCGCGCCATGGCGGAAGTGCTCACCGAACAGTGTGATCCCGATCGCGGCGGCCACCACCGGGTTGACCACCGTCACCGTCGCCAGCGGCGCGGCGAGCCCCGCGCCCCGGTAGGCGGCCTGGGCGAGCAGCAGGCCAGCGCCCGCGAGCCCGGCGATCACCAGCAGCGCCGGGAGCCCCGAGCCCACCGAGCCGGACGTCCACTCCACGGCCACCGTCTTGGTGAACACCGAGGCCATGCCGAACGCCCCGCCGGCCGCCGTGGCCAGCGCGGCGCTCCGCAGCACCGGCCGGCGCAGCGACCGCGCGAGCAGGGTCAGCGCGCCCACCGCCCCGAAGGTGACCGTGGCCAGGGCCAGCTGCTCCGGTCCGCTGAGCGTGTGCGGCTCGGCGCTGCCCGTGAGGGCCAGCAGCCCGACGAGACCTGCCGTGGCCATGAGCGCACCGCGCCATGCCGTCGCCCCCGCCCTGCGGCCGACGAAGAGGGCCGCCATCGGCAGGGCGAAGACGATCGTCAGCGCACCGAGCGGCTGTACCAGGCTGAGCGGACCGTAGGCGAGGGCCACCACGTGCAGCAGCGCGCCGGCCCCGTTGAGCAGCACCGCCACCCACCAGACGCCGTCGCGCACCAAGGCGTGCGGAGAGTTGTCACCGCGCGCGGCCACCCGCTCCTGGACGATCGCCCCGGCCGCGTAGGCGACCGCGGAGACCAGTGACAGCAGCACAGACAGCGCGAGGGAGCTCATGTACACCACGATGTCCTGTCCGGGGCGCCACGTCGTCGTCCTTGAGACGTCACTTCCGCGTACTGCCCCAGTAGTACGGACGTCGGACCAAGGTCCTCCCCTCGACGGTAGTCCTGCCGGGCCCGGCCGTCAGAAGTTGTGGACCGGCGGATACGGTGAGCCGCGCGGGCGGCACACGCCGTCGCCGGACGCCGGCCGCGCTCCGGCGCCGACCCGGTGGTCGCGGCGAGTGAGGAGCGGGGCATGGACCTGGCGCAGACGGCCTCGGTGGGCGGCTTCTTCGCTCTGCGGACCACTCCGGTCCCCGGCGGCTCCCACCGGCCGCTGGCGGAGCTGTACGCGGGCACGGCGGCGCCTCTGACCGCGCGGGTCGACAGGGTCGCGGACCGGCTGGGCGCCCCGGAACGCCGGGTCGCCGCCTCCATCGCGCACCTGGGCCTCGCCGCCCGGCTCTGGTCCATCGCACTGGGCCCGGCGGCGCTCTTCGGCCGCATCCCCGCCCTCGTACCGGAGACCCTGCACTGGGACCCGCTGCACACCTCGCCGGACGACCTCTGGCTCCCGGACCCCGAGGAGCTGCCGGGGACGGCCGAGCGGATCCGCGAGCAGGTGCATTACGGCCATCTCGTGCCGCTGGCCGAGGCCGTCCGGCGCGACGGGAACATCTCGCCGCAGCTGCTGTGGGGCAACGCCGGCTCCGCGCTCGCCGGAGCCGTACGCGAGCTGGTCGCCTGGTCGCGCGGGCAGGACCGGCCGGATGTGGCGCAGCGGGCCCGAACGCTGGCGGCCGAGCTGTTCGGCCACCCCGACCTGCGCTCCACCGGCGCCCCGCACGGCCCGGCTTTCCGGCGGCGCAGCTGCTGCCTGTACTGGCGGTGTCCGGGCGGCGGGCTCTGCGGCGACTGCGTCTTCGACCGGGCGCCGGGCCGGACGGACACGGCCCGGTAGCCGCGGGGCGGGGCCCTCAAGGCCCGCCGCCCACGGCCGCCGGGGCCGGAAGGGTCAGGAGGGCAGGGCCGCGTCTATGGCCTCGTCCACGTCCTGCCGTACGGGGATGGCGCTGTCCAGCCCGATCATCCCGATCAGCCGCTGCACGAACGGGGAGGGCGCGGCGAGCCGCAGCCGGCCGCCCAGCGCGGTCTGCCCCTGGAGCAGCACGTTGACCGTGGTGGAGTCGGCGAAGCCCACTCCCGAGAGATCCACGACGACCGGCCCGGAACCGTCTGCGGCCGCTGTTTCCAGTGCCCGGCCGAGCGGCGGGACGCTGTCGATATCGAGGTCACCCGACACGGTGAGGACCAGAGCACCCCGTTCTCGGCGGGTTTTGATTCTGACTGCTCTGTCTTCGTTGGGCGATGGTTGCACGGAAGGCACCTCGGGCGGTTCGGGCGGACGACGGACGCCGGTGCGCCGGACGGGTCGGCCTCGTTCCGTCCCTGCTCACGGCGGGGTACGGGACAACGATAGAAGCAACGGTTGCCATTTGACAACATTTGCCATTGGGTAACAATCTGATCCGCAACGGTTGAAGGATCAGCCGTCGGCGGTGAGGCACCCGAGAGAAGCGGAAGCAGGGGCTGGATGAGGCTAAGCGCTGTCGGCGACATCTTCGCGGAGCAGGCGGCCCGCCGCACGCGTTTCCGGCGAGAGCCGCTCAGAAGCGGCCACATGGAAGGCCGCCAGGCCCTCCGCGAGCGCGGCGACCGCGGCCGGTTCCATCCGTTCCAGCACGGCGCTCACCTCGCGCGCCCGCAATGCCCGGTATTCTTCAAGGAGGGTTCGGCCGCGCAGGCTCAGCCGCAGCTCCACCTCACGTCGGCTCGTCGGGCTCTGGGCCCGCTGCACGAGCCCCATCGCCTCCATGCGGTCGCACAGCCGGCTGACCGAGGGTGCGCGCGAGCCCAGCGCCTCGCCCAACGAGCGCAGATTGGTGCCCTCCTGCTTCTCGATCACGAGCAGGGCCCGGAGCTGGGAGGGCGATACGGTGCCCGAAGCGGCCGCTTCCTGACCGCGGCCCCAGAGCACTTCCAGCAGCTCCGAGGCCGCGGAGGCATCGGCGGACACCTCTGCGCGACTGATCGGGCGGCGGGCACGGTGGGGCATCCGTCCACTCTGTCATTTGTCGGCCCCACTTGTCAGCCCGGCTCAGGCCCCTACCACGTCGCAGGACGAAGAATGCACGAGAGACCGTGAACAGAAGACCGGACATCGAGACGGCCGTCAGGGCCGCCGCTCCGCATGCCCTGCTGGCGACGCTGCGCACCATACTGGCCGACGCCTACGGGGCCCTCGCGGTGGACCTGTACCTGGCCGACTACGGTCTGCGCGTCCTCAAGCGCCTGGACCGGCTCGACGGCGAGGAGGAACCGCTCTCGCTGCACAACAGCCCCGAAGGCCGGGCCTTCGGCAGCCAGGAGCCGCGCGAGCAGGTCGGACACGGCGACGCGGTCGACCACTACCTCCCGGTGACCGTACGCGGCGAACGGCTCGGCATCCTCACCGTCCGGCTTCCCGCGGCACGCTCGACGCCGGACATGGTGGGCGAGCTGACGTATGTGGCCGATCTGCTGGGCCACGAGATCCTGGTCGCCGAACGGGACACCGACGTCTACCAGCGCGCCCGGCGCACCGCCCGGCTCACTCTCGCCGCCGAGATGCAGTGGCAGCTGCTGCCCGCCCGGGCCTGCACCGCCGCCGAGTTCGCCATCGGCGCCCAGCTGGAGCCGGCGTACTCCATCCACGGCGACAACTTCGACTGGGCCGCCGACGCCGAAGAGCTGACCCTCGCGGTGACCAACGGCATGGGCGAGGGCATACAGGCCTCGCTCCTCACCAACCTCGCGGTGAACGCCCTGCGCAACGCCCGTCGGGCCGGGATCGGCATCGCGGACCAGGCGGCCCTCGCCGACCAGGCGCTGTACGACCAGCACCGCGGCGCCTCGCACGTCTCCACGCTGCTGCTCCGCTTCGAGCTGGCGACCGGCCGGGTCGGCGTCGTGGACGCCGGATCGCCGCAGCTGTGGCTCCAGCGAGGCCGCACGGTCCGGCGCATGGAGCTGGAGGCCCAGCTCCCGCTCGGCATGTTCGAGGAGTCGCACTACACGGTCCAGGAATTCCACGTGGAGCCCGGCGACCGGCTGCTGCTGCTCAGCGACGGCGTGTACGAGGCGGTGTCGCCGATGGGGGAGTCGTACGGGGAACGGGCGCTGGCCCGGTCCATCCAGTCGACACGGCTGCTCCCGGCGGCCACCGTCCCGCGCGCGATGCTCGGTGAACTGGCCGAGTACCGCGTCACGGACACCCTCGACGACGCGCTGGTGGTCTGCCTGGACTGGTTCGGCCGCCAGGACGGCACGACCGGCTGAGACGGAGGACGACGCCCCCGGGACGCGTGAACGCGTTCCGGGGGCGTCGTCACGTCTGCTTCAGGTGGAGAGCTGGAACTCCGCGCGGATCCGTTTGCCCACCGGCACCCGCTCGGCCGTGAGCCGGTCGCACAGGGCCACGACGATCTCCATGCCGTGTCCGCCCAGCCGCGAGGGATCGGGGCCGTACAGCACGGGCATCGCCGTACTGCTGTCGTACACCGTGACGCTCATGGTCTGCGCGTTCCCCTCCAGTTCCAGGAGGTACGGGCCGTGGCTGTAGCGGTCTGCGTTGGTGACCAGCTCGCTGACGGCCAGCATCAGATCACTGCGGGTGTGCTCGCCGATGGGGGCCAGGCACTCCACCGCGAGCCGGGTGAGGAAACGGTCCGCCAGGGCGCGTGCGAGCGCGATGCAACCCGGCTCGCCATCGAAGACCTCGGCGCTGAGCAGTACCTCCGGGGACCGCAGACCCTGGCCGGGGTCTTCCGGTGGTGAGGTGACCTCTTTGTTCATGTGCTCCAGCCAGGCGCCGCAGTGAGGTCGGAGACCCTGTTCCGCCATTCGTCTACCCGAGTCGAAGGATCCCACTCCAGGCGATCCTGAGCGATCCTACGCACGTCCGGGCAGCCGCACCACGGTCACGAAGAATTCGTCGATCTGGCGGACCGCCGCGATGAACTGGTCCAGATCCACCGGCTTGGTCACGTACGCGTTGGCGTGCAGCTTGTAGCTGCGCAGGATGTCCTCCTCGGCCGAGGAGGTGGTGAGGACGACCACCGGGATGAGCGCCAGCTCAGGGTCGCTCTTGATCTGCTCCAGCACCTGCCGGCCGTCGTACTTGGGCAGGTTCAGGTCCAGGAGTACCAGGTCGGGGCGGGGTGCCTCGGTGTGCTCGCCGCGCCGGTAGAGGAAGTCCAGCGCCTCCTGGCCGTCCCGCACGACGTGCAGGGTGTTGCGGATCTTGTTGTCCTCGAACGCCTCACGGGTCATCAGCTCGTCGCCGGGATCGTCCTCGACCAGGAGGACCTCGATGGGTTGTACGTGGCTGTTCACGAAGGGTCTCCCGGCTGGCTGGCGGTCAGGGCCGGAGCGAGGAGCTCCGCCGTGGTGTGCTGAGGCGCCTCCGGCTGGGCAGGCAGAGTGAAGTGTATGCGGGTGCCATCACCGGGTTCGGCGTCCAGCCAGATCCGGCCACCGTGGAACTCGATGATCTTCCGGCAGAGCGCCAGACCGATGCCCGTTCCCTCGTACTCGTCGCGCGCGTGCAGCCGCTGGAAGATCACGAAGACCTTGTCCGCGAACTCCGGAGCGATCCCGATCCCGTTGTCCGAGACGGTCAGGTGCCAGCTCTCGTCCTCCCGTACGCACGTGACGGTGATCCGGCACTCCACTTCCGCCCGGCGGAACTTGACCGCGTTGCCGATGAGGTTCTGCCAGACCATCGTGAGCGCTGTGCCGTCGCCCAGAAGTTCGGGCAGCTCGTCGGGCCGCTCGACCACGGCCCCGGACTCCTCGATCGCCACGGTCAGGTTGCCCAGCGCACGGTCCAGGGACCGGCCCAGATCGACCGGCTGCCGGCCCTCGTTGACCCGGCCCACCCGAGAGAAGGTCAGCAGGTCGTTGATGAGCACCTGCATCCGCTTGGCGCCGTCCACCGCGAAGGCGATGTACTGCTTGCCCCGGTCGTCCAGCTCCTTGCCGTACCGCTTCTCCAGCAGCTGGCAGAAGGAGGCGACCTTCCGCAGCGGCTCCTGGAGGTCGTGCGAGGCGACGTACGCGAACTGCTCCAGCTCGGAGTTGGAGCGGCGCAGCTCCTCCGTCTGCTCCGCGAGCAGCGTCTCGCGGCTCTGCGTCGCGTCCAGCTCGTCGACCAGCCGCTGCCGCATGTCCTCCACGGCCCCGGCCACCGCCTGGACGTCGGAGGGCCCCTTGACCTCGATCCGCTGGCCGAAGGAGCCCGAGCGGACGCGCTCGGACGCGGCGCGCAGGTGGCTCAGCGGAACGCCCACCACCCGGTGGAGCAGCACGCTGAGCGCCACCACGGTCAGGACGAGAACGGCGACGAGCGCGAACAGCACCTGGTCGCGGAGGGTGCGTGCGTCGTTCAGCTCGGCCCGTACGGTGTCCCGCGCCTCGGACAGGTGGGTCTGCTGGATGCCGTAGGCCTGCCGAAGCGCGTCGAAGTCGTCCTTGCTGCTCTGCAGCTGCGCCGAGGCGCCGTCCACGCTCGGCCCCTGCTCCCGGACCAGCGACAGCAGCGGCTCGGCCTTGTTCTCGCGCCACTGCCGCGCGGCGGTCTCGATGGCGTCGAGATCCTCGGAGAACGGCTTCTGTCCGCCGACCAGCTGGCGGGCCCGGGCCAGCCGCTCCCGCTCGGCGGCCTTGCCCGCCTCGTACGGTTCGAGGAACGAGTCGTCGCCCGTCAGAGCGAAACCGCGCACACCGGTCTCCTGGTCCAGCAGCGCGTTCTGCAGCTGGAAGGAGACCGACCGCGCGGGCTGTATTCGGTCGACCAGCTCGGTGGTGTGATCGGACATCCGGGCCAGCACGAGCCCGCCGGCCACCAGGCAGCCGCAGACGACCACGATGAACCCGCCGAGAAGCAGGTGTACCCAGTTCTGCACCGAGAGCCGTGCGGCTGCGCCGACGGATGCCGGTGTCGTTCCCGCGTCCGTACGCGCCGACTTTTCCGTACTCATGATTCCGATCCCCAGCCCAGATGCAGGACGGCCACATCGTCCGCCAGACCGCCGTAGGGGGCGGCTCCCTCGGTGGCTCCGGCCACCAGCGCGTCGATGAAGGCGCGGCCCGGAAGCTGTGCGTGGGCCCGGGCCAGCTCCAGCAGCCCTTCCTCACCGAGGCGGCTGTCCGGGCCGTCGCGCCCTTCGAAGAGTCCGTCGGTGAAGAGTACGAGACCGTCACCGGGTTCCAGCGGCAGGTCGACCGTCGGCCAGCGGCCGACCCCGGGCAGCAGCCCGAGCGCCATGCCGCCCTCCGGCTCCACCCAGTGGACCGCCTCGCCGCGGCGCAGCAGCAGGCCCGGGTGGCCGGCGCGCACGATCTGCACGCTCCGGCCGTCGGGTGCGAAGGCCAGCGAGGTCATCGTGGCGAAGACGTGCGAGTCCGAGCGCTCGGCGACCAGGATCTCCTCCAGCAGCTCGATCTGCTCCAGGTGCGAGGTGCCGCAGAGCACGGCGGTCCGCCACGCCACCCGGAGGCAGACCCCGAGCGCGGCCTCCGCCGCGCCGTGGCCCGAGACATCACCGATCACCGCGTGCACCGCGCCGTCGGCGGTCTGTACGACGTCGTAGAAGTCACCGCTCAGCAGCCCGTGGACGCGCCCCGGCTCGTACCGGGCGCGCGCCTGGAACCGGTCGTCCCGCAGCAGCGGCACGGGCAGCAGGCCGCGTTCCAGCCGGGCGTTCTCCTGGGCGATCAGCTGGTTGGAGCGCAGCGCGGCCGCCGCCCGCTCCACTTCCTTGCGCTGGAGGGCGTAGCGGATCGCCCGCGACAGCACCTCCGGGTCCAGCCTCCCCTTGACCAGGTAGTCCTGCGCGCCTCCGGCGACCGCGCGCAGTCCGGTGCCCGACTCTTCGAGCCCGGTGAGAACGACGATCGCCGCCTCGCTGTCGGCCTCCAGGATCTGGCGTACGGCGTCGAGGCCGTGGACGTCCGGGAGATGCAGGTCCAGCAGGACGCATACCGGAGTGGCACACGTGGGCAGGAAGGCGCGGGCCTCGGCGAGCGTCTTGCACCAGGTGAGCGCGGAGTCCAGCTCGCTGTCGGTGAGCATCTCCTCGACCAGCAGCGCGTCACCCGCGTCGTCCTCCACCAGGAGGATGGTGGCGTCGACGTTCCACAGGAGGGCGCCGGGGGAGATGTCGCCGGTGATCTCCTGCTGTGCGGGGATGCCGACGGTGCCCACAGGTTTGAGAGACATGCCCATGGGTGACTCGGCCAACCCCTCCACCCCCACACGAACGGCTCAGCCCATCCGGCCGAACGTCGGGAAGCATATGTGATCGGCGGCCCCGGCAGGTGCCACGGGCCGCCCCTCTGACAGGAAGAGGTCGGGCACCCAGAAGGGTGCCCGACCGGACTGATCGCGGAATCGCGGGAAGACCCGGACCGCTCAGGACGTGAGCGGACTCACGCCTCGACGCTCATGCCCTTGCGCAGTTGCTTGACGATCCGGGTCAGCAGCCGCGACACATGCATCTGGGAGACACCCAGCTCCGCACCGATCTGCGCCTGCGTCATCTCGGCCCCGAACCGCATCTGCACGATCCGGCGCTCCCGGTCGTCCAGCTGCTCCAGCAGCGGGGCCAGGGTGTGGAGGTTCTCGACGGTCTCCATGGCCGGATCGGTCTCGCCGAGCACATCGGCGTACGCGCGCTGCTCCTGGCCGGAGTCGCTGTCGGCGGAAGGGGTGTCGAGCGAGCCCGCGGAGTAGCCGTTGGCGGCCACGAGCCCCTCGATGATCTCCTCCTCGGGCAGGTCCAGGTGGGCGGCGAGCTCCTTGACCGTGGGGTCGCGGTCCAGCTCGGCGGAGAGCTGCTCCTTCGCCTTGGCGAGGTCGACCCGCAGCTCCTGGAGGCGGCGCGGCACGTGCACGGACCAGGTGGTGTCCCGGAAGAAGCGCTTGATCTCGCCGACGATGTAGGGGACGGCGAAGGTGGCGAACTCCACCTCGCGGGAGAGGTCGAAGCGGTCGATCGCCTTGATCAGCCCGATCGTGCCGACCTGGATGATGTCCTCGGTGTCATCGCCGCCGCGGTTGCGGAAGCGGTTGGCCGCGAAGCGGACCAGCGAGAGGTTCATCTCGATCAGGGTGTTGCGGGCGTACTGGTACTCGTGCGTGCCCTCCTCCAGAACCTGGAGGCGGTCGAAGAACACCTTGGACAGGGCCCGCGCGTCCTTGGGGGCGACCTTTCCGGCGTCCTCCACCCAGGGCAGCTCCTCGGCGCCGACGTCGCTCCGCGTGCCGGCCAGGCCGTCGCTCAGTGGCGCCGTCGCTCCGGTGGCTCGCACAGACATCGCCGTCATGGTGTCACCCTCCCTGTCACCCAATGTGTCGGACGGTCGCCTTCCCGGTCGTTCCGAAGTCATGCCTGTCTTTTCGGGAAAGTTTTTCGGAGCCTCCCTCGCCCGCTGCCGGCCCCCTGTCCGGCCCGGTGCCCGCCCGAACGGAGCAGCCTCGCGCGCATGGCAGACTTGATCGGGGTGTTTCGGCCTGCGGTGACTCCTGACCCGCGGCGATGAGGATGACAGAGGAACGGCAATGACGGTGACAGAGGACAGCCCGGAGCTCGCTCCCGGATCCGACGAGTTCGGTCCCGGCATCGACCCGGAGCGGCTGGCCGTCTGCCTGAGCGTGCTCGACGAGCTCGACCGCATCGAGGTGGACCACCCGGACGCGATCGTCGTCCGCCGGGCCACCGCCGGGATCTACCGCACCGTGAAGCAGCGCCGCCGCCAGGAGCGCCGGGCCGCCAAGACCGCCCACGACCGGGCCGTCACCGAGGCGACCGCGACCGGCTCGGCCGAGCGCATCGACGACGAGACGCAGGGCGTCCTGCCGTCGTCCTCCGCCCAGGCCGAGATCGCGGGCATACTCCAGCGCCCCCGCTCCTGCTACATCTGCAAGACGCGGTACGTCGAGGTGGACGCCTTCTACCACCAGCTCTGCCAGCCCTGCGCCAAGGAGAACCGCGCCCGCCGCGACGCCCGCACCGACCTCACCGGGCGCCGGGCGCTCCTCACCGGCGGCCGGGCCAAGATCGGCATGTACATCGCGCTGCGGCTGCTGCGCGACGGCGCTCACACCACCATCACCACCCGCTTCCCCAACGACGCGATCCGCCGCTTCAAGGCGATGGAGGACAGCGACGAGTGGATCCACCGGCTGAAGATCGTCGGGATCGACCTCCGCGATCCGGCCCAGGTCGTCGCGCTGGCCGACTCCGTCGCCGCCGAGGGCCCGCTCGACATCCTGATCAACAACGCGGCCCAGACCGTCCGCCGCTCCCCGGGCGCCTACAGCGAGCTGGTCAGCGCCGAGTCCGCCCCGCTGCCCGCCGGCGCACTGCCCGCCGCCGAGGTCATCGGCACCTTCAACAGCGGCACGGTCGACCGGGTGGCCGCCCTGCCCGCCGCCCGAGAGGAGGGCCTCACCGCGCAGGAGGTCACCGGCCTCGCCCTGATCACCGGCTCCGCCTCGCCGGCCCGGATCGCCGCGGGTACCGCGATCGACGCGGGCGGGCTCGTCCCCGACCTGCACGACACCAACAGCTGGATCCAGACGGTGGACGAGGTCGAGCCGATCGAGCTCCTCGAAGTCCAGCTCTGCAACTCCACCGCGCCGTTCATCCTGATCAGCCGGCTGCGACCGGCGATGGCCGCCACCGCGGCCCAGTACTCCTATGTGGTCAACGTCTCCGCCATGGAGGGCGTCTTCAGCCGGGGCTACAAGGGCGCCGGCCACCCGCACACCAACATGGCCAAGGCCGCGCTCAACATGCTCACGCGCACCAGCGCCCAGGAGATGTTCGAGAAGGACGGCATCCTGATGACGGCCGTGGACACCGGCTGGATCACCGACGAGCGCCCGCACCCGGACAAGATGCGGCTCGCCGAGGAGGGCTTCCACGCCCCGCTCGACCTCGTCGACGGCGCGGCCCGGGTCTACGACCCGATCGTGCGCGGTGAGGGCGGCGAGGCGCTCTACGGCTGCTTCCTCAAGGACTACGCCCCGGCGAACTGGTAGCGCCGCCCCGGTCGGCGTAACCCGGTCGGCTCAACCGGAACCGCACCTTCCGTGCGAAGGTCTCAGGCCCGGCCCAGGATGGATTCTGGGCCGGGTTTTCGCTGTCCGGAGTGGCCGAAAGTGACCCACTGCACACGTTCTATCGAGCGCGGAGCCGCTCATTTGGTTACTCTGAGGCGAACGGACGCCATCGAGGAGCCCACGAAGGTTCCCCGACCGTCCCGGGACAGGTCTGCAACCCGACCGCCGTCCCGCCCCGACACGGCGCCACCGCGACCGACATATCTCAAGCCCCTGCCCCACTCCGGGGCGGTCGATCACCGGCGTCGCAGCCGGACCGTCGGCGATGCCCCGGGTGACGCGACACAGAGGAGTGCGCGGTGACGACACCAGAACTGACGATGCGCGAGAAGCGGCCCGCCGAACGCTACGGCGAGCGGACCGCCCGGCCCGAGAAGCTCCGGAACATCGAGGTGTGGGCCAGGTCCGCGCCGATCCGGCTGGCCGGTTACGAGGACGACCTCGCCGAGCCGCACATCCTGCCCGGCATCGACTGACCGCTCCGGCGCGGATCACGTCCCACGGCCCGTCTCCCGGCCCTCCCGCTCCGGCGGGAGCGGCCGGGAGACGGGCCGCATGAATTCCCGCACGTAGGTGCGGTCCCACCAGCACCCCGTGGCCCGCAGCTCACGCGGGTCGGTGAACCGGTAGTGGAAGACCCGGGCGCGCACGTGCACCGGCGGGCCGTCCGGGAACGGGTTGTGCGCCAGCAGCCGGAGCGTGTCCCGGTCGCCGCGCAGCAGCCGCTCGGTGAACGGCCCGAACCAGGAGCGCGCGTACGCGGGGCAGAGCGCGGCGAACCACATCATCCAGTCCAGCCGCAGATGGTACGGAGCGAACAGGCGTGGGAGCCGCCGGACATCGCCCGGTTTGCCGCGGAAGCCGTACTCACGCCAGTCCGCGCGCTCGTCGGCGACCGGATCGGCCGTGCCCTCCACCACGACTTCCAGCCGCATTCTGCTGATGGATCCGAACGCCCCGTAGGTGTTGACGAGGTGCAGCGGATCGAAGGACCGGTTCATCACCTGGCGGCGCGAGAGCAGATTGCGCGCCGGACGGTAGCTGAGTACCAGGACCAGGGCCGTCACCGCGATGACCACCACCTCGTACCAGAGCGGTGGCGCGGCCAGGTCGGGTGGCTGCCCGGCGAGCGGGGTCCAGTCGATCACCGAGAGCGCCAGGGCGATGGTCAGCCAGTTCAGCCAGGCGAAGTTGCCGGACAGGACGAGCCAGAGCTGCGTGAGGACCATCAGGCCGGCGGCCGCTCCCGCCACCGGCTGCGGAGTGAACAGCAGGAAGGGCACCAGCAGCTGGGTGACGTGGTTGGCGGCCACCTCGACCCGGTGGACCGGCCGGGGCAGGTGGTGGAAGAACCAGCTGAGCGGCCCCGGCATCGGCTGGGTCTCATGGTGGAAATCCAGACAGGTCAGCTTCCGCCAGCACGCGTCTCCGCGCAGCTTGATGAGTCCGGCACCGAACTCCAGCCGGAACAGCAGCCATCGCAGCAGCCAGAGCACCAGCACGGGCGGCGCGGTGTCGCCCGTACCGAGAAGGACGGCGAGGAACCCGGTCTCCAGGAGCAGCGACTCCCAGCCGAACCCGTACCAGACCTGCCCGACCTGGACGATCGACAGGTAGAGCACCCAGGGCAGCGCCCACAGCAGCATCCCGCCCCAGAGCGGAAGGTGGCCGTCCAGCCCGGCGATCAGGGCCACCGAGACCGCGCAGCCGGTCCAGGCGACGGCGGCGAAGAACCGGTCGGACCAGTGCAGCCGGAACAGCCCCGGCGCCGCCTTCCAGGGCGTGCGCCGGAGCAGTTCCGGTACGGGCAGGATGCCGCGCTCGCCGATCAGCGCGCGGAACTGGAGGGCGGCGGAGAGGAAGGCGACCAGGTAGATCACGGCCAGCGTCCGCTGGAAGACCAGCCTGCTCAGCCAGTAGCCGTCGGCGGAGAACCACTCCATCCCTTCCAGTATCGGCCCGGCGGCGGTGTTCAGCCCGCCGCTACGAGCCGGCGCACCGTCCGGCCCAGCCGGCGCGCGTACCAGAGCTGCAGGCGGGGCACGAGCGGCCCGGCGAGCCGTGCGTACCAGACGGCGGGGCGTGAGAACGCCATGACCGTGAACCAGACCGTGCCGTCGTCCGCCAGGTCGACGACGAAGCACTCCTCGCCGTTCTCCGGGTGGCCGCTGAGGGTGCCGTAGCCGAACCCGGTGCGGCCCTCCTCGTACGCCGTCCAGATCACCTCGCACGGGACGCCCAGGCGCAGCCGCCCCACGCCGAGCGACACCCGTACGGAGGCTCCGGGCTCCGCGCGTGCGGCCGAGGCCTCGATCCCTACTCCCGAGGCGCGGTGCATCCGCCACTCGGTCACCGCCGCGCCCGCCGCCGCGAAGTCGTCCGGGCCCCGGCCTACCCGGGTGCGGTGGTGCAGGTGGTTGTAGCCGGTGGGGAGCGGGCCGAGGCGGGTGGCGCCGATCTCGGGGTAGGTGAGCGTGCTCATGCGGTCCTGCTTTCCGGGTGGGTGGTGGTGCGGATGCGCTGCCAGGCGAGGAGCGAGCAGAGCGCGAAGCCCAGCGCGTTGCCCAGGCCATGGGTGGCGGCCATCCAGGTCAGGGTGGGGTGGGGCAGTCCGGTCGCCTCGCCGACGGCCCAGCTCAGTGCGAGGAGCATGGTTGCCACCAGGACGGCGGCCGAGGTGAGGAGCAGCAGCCGGGTCGTCCTGTCCCGGCCCTCCTCGCGCCCCAGGCGCCAGGTGAGCAGGCCGACGGTCCACATGCCCGCCGTCAGCACCACGGCGCCGGCCAGTTCGGCCCAGTCACCGATGAAGTAGCCGACGAGGACGAGCAGCGTGCCCAGCGGCACGCTGAGCGCGGCGAACCGGCCCGCGGGGCCCTCGGCGACCTGGCAGATGAGCCCGGCCACCAGGGCGGCGGCGAATCCGGCGAAGTGGAAGTGCGGCACGGTCAGGGCGAGGATGCCCAGCTCGAAGCCGAACAGCTCGTGGCCCCACCGCTCCGCGACCAGGGCGAGCGCGGCGACCGCCGGGGTGACGAGCGCGGTGAGCAGGGCGATCCCGGCGGGCGAGAGGTCCCGGGCGCGGACCGCCCGGCGGGCGCCGTGCAGGGCGAGCAGAACGGCGCCCAGGGCGTAGCACAGGGCCGACGCGGTGGCGGTAGGGCCACGGGGCAGCCACAGGGCCACCGCGCCGGGCACCGCGAAGAGCGGCCACAGCCTCCGGATGCGGTCCAGCTCCGGCAGTCCGGTCAGCCGCAGCCCGGCCGGGACGACCAGGAGCATGCCCAGCATCACGATCGCGTTGACCAGGACGGTCACGGTCCCCACCCCCAAATTTGAACGTGTTCAATCTCTGAGTTGAGAGTAGAGGTTTTCTTGAACGTGTTCAAGACGGTCGGCTCGTGGCTCCGTCCGCTTGCGGGCCGTCGTCCGGTACGGCACAGATGGTGACGGACCATCCGTTCGTCAGCCGCATTCGTCAAGGACAGGCAGGAGAACTCCGTGCGCTCACCCAGACGTTTCCGGTGTGCGGCGCTCGCCGCGCTCTCCGCCGGGGTCCTGCTCGCCGTCGCCGGCTGCGACAGCGCCGCCGACCGCACCACGAAGGGCACCACCGGCACCGCGGAGGCGGAGGACGTCCTCCTCCAGCCGGTCGCGGAGCCCGGCCCCGGCCCCTTCACCAAGTCGACCGCGAGCGCGGCGCCGTCGCCGTCGGCCACCGGTTCGCCGAGGGAGGGCGACGGGTCCGCCCCCCGGGCGGTCCACCGCGTCTCGGGCGCCGTACCCGGCCTCTACGGCGGCGTGCGGTCCGAGGCGTCCTGCGATGTCGAGCGGCAGGCCCGTCTGCTCGCCGCCGACCAGGACAAGGCGCGCGCCTTCGCGGAGGAGGCGGGCATCGAGGCTGTCCAGATCCCGGGCTATCTGCGCTCGCTCACCCCGGTGACCCTGCGCGCGGACACCCAGGTCACCAACCACGGCTACAGCGCCGGTTCCACCACCGCCTTCCAGGCCGTGCTCCAGGCGGGCACCGCCGTCCTGGTCGACGGCCGGGGCCTGCCGAGGGTCCGCTGCACCTGCGGCAACCCGCTGGAGAGGCCGGTGGCCGCGAAGGGGCAGGTCACCCATCGCGGTGAGCGCTGGCCCGGATACGACCCCGCGCGGATCCTGGCCGTCGACCCCGGTGTGAAGCCGGTCGGCAGCCTGGTCATCGTGAACACCGCCGACAACACCTGGATCGAGCGGACCGCCGGCGACGCCGGCGAGCGCGACCGGGCCCCCGCCGACCCGCCGCCCTTCGAGCCGAGCGAGGACCTCCTCTTCCCCTCCCCGGGCCGCCCCTCCGAACCCGTACCGTCCCCGTCCACCCCGTCCACCCCGTCCACCCCCGCTCCCGCCGAGCCGGAGGTGACGGAGTGCCCCGACCCCTCGGGCGACCCCGCCGAGCTGCCGCCCGGCTGCCCGCCGCCCATGGAGCCCGACCCCGGCACCGAGGCGCCGGACGACTTCGACGACATGCCGACCGACGAGCCCTGGGAGATGGAGGAGGACGGGTTCGGCGTGGTGCCGGAGCCGACCCAGGTCTTCCCGGACGAACTCGACGGGTTCGACGAGCCGGTGGACTCCGGCGTTCCCGAGCCGTTCGCCGGCTGACCGGCCGCGCCCGGACCTCCTCCAGTCTGTTGCGCCGACCGCTCCGGCGGGCGTAACGGATCACTCGAAGAATCGGACAAATGGTGGCAGAGTGGCCCACATGGATGATCGGGTAGCGGGTGCCCTGTCACTCCCGGACGACTGGCCCGCCCACCCGGACCTCAGCCTCGCCCTGAACCGTATGGGCAGCTTCGACTGGGATCTGGACACCGGCCTCATGCACATGGACGAGGCCGCCCTCGACGTGTTCGACCTGACCCCGGAGGAGTACGACAACCGCCCGGCCACCCTCGCCGACCGCGTGCCGACCGACGAGGCGCAGCGCCTGGACGGGATGGTCTCGCAGGCGCTCAAGAGCGGACGCGTCAACTACGGCGCCTACTTCCGCATCCAGCGCAGCGACGGCACCCTGCGCTGGACCCACACCCAGGGCTTCGTCCGCCGGGACGGTACGGGCCGTCCGCGCCGCATCATCGGCATCGTCCGCGACGCCACCGACGAGCTGGCCGACTCCTCCGCCCGGCAGGAGCTGGACCTGGAGCGGCGCAGGCGCACCAGCCTGGTGGAAGGCACCACGGCGGCCCTGGCCCACGCCCGTACGGTCAAGGACGTCATCGCCGTCCTCAAGAACTCCCAGGGCCTCGCCCACCTCGGCGCCACCAGCCTGGTCATGGGGCTGCTGGAGTCCGGCCGCATCCACCTCGTGGCCGACGGACCCGAGGGCGCGTACGTCCCCGGCACCCGGTTCACCCGGGTGGACGAGCAGTACCCGATGAGTGAGGTCGTCCGCACGCTCGCCCCGCGTTTCATCGAGTCCGCCGAGGACTTCGCCGTCTCCTACCCGATCCTCTGGCCCGACATCAGCCACCTGGGAATCACCTCGGCCGCCTACATGCCGCTGATCGCGCAGGCCCGCCCGATCGGCGCACTCGGCCTGCTCTACCGCGACAAGGCCGGCTTCACCCCGGACGAGCGCAACCTCCTCATGGCGCTCGGCACCTCGATCGCGCAGAGCCTGCAGCGCGCGATGCTCTACGAGCAGGAGCACGACCTCGCCGAGGGGCTCCAGCAGGCGATGCTGCCGCGCCGGATCCCCGCCGTCCCCGGCGCGCACGTGGCCGTCCGCTACCGCTCGGCCCGGCTCGGCCAGGACATCGGCGGCGACTGGTACGACCTGATCCCGCTGCCCGGCGGACGGGTCGGCGCCGTCATCGGAGACGTACAGGGCCACGACACCCACGCCGCCGCCGTCATGGGACAGCTGAGGATCGTGCTGCGGGCCTACGCGGCCGAGGGCCACAGCCCCGCCACCGTCATGGCCCGCGCCTCCGTCTTCCTCCACGAACTGGACACCGACCGCTTCGCCACCTGCACCTACGCCGAGGTCGACCTGACCACCGGGGTCGTCCAGGTGGTCCGCGCCGGCCACGTCGACCCGCTGGTACGGGACGTGGACGGGAGCTGCCGCCGGATGCCGGCCGAGGGCGGGCTGCCGCTGGGGCTCTCCGCGGAGTTCGGGCGGCTGGAGTATCCGGTCGGTACGGCGGAGCTGGATCCGGGACAGACGATGATCCTGTTCACCGACGGACTCGTCGAGCTGCCCGGCTCCGACCTCGACGAGGGCATACAGCTGCTGACCACTCTGGTCTCCAACGGCCCCCAGGACCTCCAGCGGCTCGCCGACGACCTCTGCGACGCCGTCGACGTGCGCGGCGGCCAGGACGACGTGGCGCTCCTGCTGCTCCGCCGCCGGGCCGTCCAGGCGCCGCAGCCCGGCGGCCGGCTCCGGCAGCACGTCGCCCAGAACGACCCGGAGGCGCTCAGCTCGGCCCGGCACATGATCCGGGCGGCGGTGCGCGCCTGGGGTGCGAAGGAGCGGGCGGACGAGATCGAGCTGGCCGCCGACGAGCTGACCACCAACGCGCTGATGCACACCGACGGCGGGGCCGTGGTGACGATCCGCGTGATGGCCGGGTCCGAGCGGCGGCTGCGCGTCGACGTGGAGGACCGCTCCAGTGCTCTGCCCCGCCGCCGCGACGCCGGGGACGACGGGGTCTCCGGGCGCGGACTGATGCTGGTGGACCGGCTGGCCGACGTCTGGGGAGTGGAGTCGCGCGGCAGCGGCAAGTGCGTGTGGTGCGAGTTCCTGATCCCGGACCGGTAATGAGGAGCGGGAGCCCAGTTACGTAACAGTACGTAACATGTCTGTACTTGACCGTAACCGACCGCGAGCGATTGACTGCGGAGACACCGCCGTTCCGCCCCATTCGACGACATGAGGCCCCTGTTGGGTACCGAACTCCTGGCCCCGCTCGATCTGGCCTTCTGGCACCTCGAGTCCGACGCCCACCCCATGCACCTGGGCGCGCTCGCCGTCTTCGACCCGGTGCCCGGCGCCACCCCGGACCACGTCCTGGACCTCCTCCGCACCCGCTCCGCCGCGATCCCCCGGCTGCGGATGTGCGTACGGGACGTCCTGCTGCCGGTCGGCGGTGCGGCCTGGACCGTCGACCAGGAGTTCGACGTGCACCGGCATGTCCGCCGTGCCGTCGTGGACGGCGGTGACTTCATGGCGGGCGCCACCCGGCTGGCCGGTGAGCTGATGGAACAGCCGCTCGGGCGCGGGCTGCCGCCCTGGCAGATGTACCTGATCGGCGGCGCCGACGACGGACCCTTCGCCGTGCTGGTCAAACTGCACCATGCGCTGGCCGACGGGATGCGGGCGGTCGCCATCGGGGCCGGCATCTTCGACGAGATCGCCGCCACCACCGTCCGGTCCGGCGCGCGCGGCCGTGCCGCCGTACCGCCCCGCTCCTGGCTCCCCGACCCCCGCGAGATGGCCGGTATGGCGCTCGGCCGGATCGGCGAGGTGCGCCGGGCGCTGGGCGTGGGCGCCTCCGTGGTCCGGGCGGGCCGCCTCGACCTGCGCTCCACCGCCTTCACCGCACCCTCCAGCGGCACCCGGCGCCTGGCCACCGCGGATCTGGACGCCGCTGCCCTCCAGCGCATCCGGCGGGCCGAGGGCGGCACCGCCAACGACATCCTGCTCGCCGTGGTCGCCGGGGCCCTGCGCCGCTGGATGGCCGGACGCGGCGAGACGGTCCCGGGCACCGACCCGCGCGCCCTGGTCCCCGTCTCCCGGCGCAGGCCCGGCGGCGCGGTGAGCGGCAACCGGCTCTCCGCCTACCTCCTCGACCTGCCCGTCGGTGCGGCCGACCCCCGCGAGCGGCTCCGGGCGGTGCGGGCCGCGATGGACCGCAACAAGGCGGCCGGACCGCTGAAAGGCGCCGGGGCCGTCGCCGTACTCGCCGACCAACTCCACCCGCTGGCCCACCGGTTCGGCGCGCCGCTGGCCGCCAACGCCGCCCGGATGCTCTTCGACCTGCTCGTCACCAGCGTCCCGCTGCCGCGCTCCGCGCTCTCGCTCGGCGGCTGCCCGCTGAGCGCGCTCTACCCGATGGCGCCGCTGGCCCGCGGACAGTCGCTGGCCGTCGCCCTGTCGACGTACGGCGGCCGTGTCCATGTGGGACTGGTGGCGGACGGCAAGGCGCTGGCGGACCTGGACCGGCTGGCCGAGGCGGTCCAGGAGGAGTTCGACGAGATCGGGGCGCTGTTCACCGCCGGCCGGGTGGCGGCACCGGTCTCCTGACAGGCAGCCGTACGCCCGCTGCGGCAGGCTGGACCCATGCCCGAGCTGCCCGAAGTCGAAGCCCTGCGGGTCTTCCTCGACGACCATCTGGTCGGCAAGGAGATCGCCCGCGTCCTCCCGCTGGCGATCAGCGTCCTGAAGACGTACGACCCGCCGCTCACCGCACTCGAAGGGGCCACCGTCACCGGGGTGGCCCGCCACGGCAAGTTCCTCGACATCGCGGCGGACGGGCTCCACCTCTGCACCCACCTGGCCCGGGCGGGCTGGCTCCGCTGGAAGGACTCCTTCCCGGCCGACCCGCCGCGCCCCGGCAAGGGGCCGCTCGCCCTGCGCCTGGTGACCGCCGACGGCGACGGCTTCGACCTCACCGAGATGGGCACCAAGAAGAGTCTCTCCGTCCACCTCGTCCGCGACCCGACGGACGTCCCCGGCATCGCCCGCCTCGGCCCCGATCCCCTCTCCGACGCCTTCGACCGGGACACGTTCGCCGCGATCGTCACCGGAGCGCGCCGCCAGATCAAGGGCGCGCTCCGCGACCAGACGCTCATCGCGGGCATCGGCAACGCCTACAGCGACGAGATCCTGCACGTGGCGAAGACGTCCCCGTTCAAACGGACCGCCGACCTCGACGAGGACGACATCACCCGCCTGTACACCGCGCTGCGCACCACGCTCGCGGACGCCGTGGCGCGGACCGGCGGAGTGGAGGCCGGAAAGCTCAAGTCCGAGAAGAAGAGCGGGATGCGGGTCCACGGGCGTACGGGGGAGGCCTGTCCGGTCTGCGGCGACACCATCCTTGAGGTCTCCTTCAGCGACTCCTCGCTCCAGTACTGCCCCACCTGCCAGACGGGCGGCAAACCCCTGGCCGACCGGAGGACGTCGAAGTTCCTCAAGTGAGACGGCGGCCCCTCACCGCTCCACCGTCACCAGCCGCCGCCCGTCCGCCGTCCGCACCTCGAAGTGGTCGATGCCCTCCGGCCGCAGCGCCGCCGCGCCCACCACCTCCACCAGCCCGTCCGCCGCACCCCCGGCCGACCAGCTGCTCACCGTCTCCTCGCTGCCGTCCCGGCCCACCGCGATCAGCGCGCACACTCCGACGACCGGCACCCGTACGACCTCCAGCGCCACCGCCGTACCCCACTCGTGTCCGGCCGCCGTCACCACCGCCGCCGCCCCCGACGCCCGGTCCGCGCCCACCCACCGCTGCACCCGCGTCGCCTGCGCCGGACCGTCGGGACCGCCCGGGACATCAGCCACCGCCAACGGCCCGCCCACCGCCAGCACCACCGCCGCCGCGACCAGGGCGAGCCGCCGCCTGCCGGCCCTGCGCCGCCCGGCCGCCACCGCCTCGACCAGCCGGTCCGCGAGGCCGGGGGAGGGCCGCACCACCGGCCGGGCCACCGCCAGACGGGCCGCCACCGGGGCCAGCTCGCGCGCCCGGACACGGCACTGCGGGCACTCCTCCAGATGCTCCTCGAACCGGAAGGCGTCGGCCCTCCCGAGGACGCCCAGGGCATAGGCACCCACGCGGATGTGGGGCTCGGTCGTCTGCATGTACTGCGGTACGGGAACAAGCCGGGATTCACTCAAGCCATCGGGCCCCGCACGCCCTAAACTCCGGGCTCATGCTGCGCGTACTCGCCGTCGACGACGAACCACCCGCCCTGGAGGAGCTTCTCTACCTCCTGCGCGCCGACCCCCGGATCCGCAGCGCCGAAGGTGCCACCGGTGCGACCGAGGCGCTGCGCCGCATCGGCGGCGCCGTGGACGCGGGCCCCGACGACCCGTCCGCGATCGACGTGGTCTTCCTGGACATCCACATGGCAGGCCTCACCGGCCTCGACGTCGCCCAGCTCCTCGCCGGATTCGCCTCGCCGCCGCTCATCGTCTTCGTCACCGCGCACGAGGGCTTCGCCGTGCACGCCTTCGACCTCAAGGCCGTCGACTACGTCCTCAAACCGGTCCGCCGCGAACGCCTCGCCGAGGCCGTACGCCGGGTCGCCGAGCAGGTCGGGGACCGGACCGCGCCGGTCAACGACACCGCGACCGACCAGATCCCGGTCGAGCTCGGCGGTGTCATCCGCTTCATCCCGATCGACGAGATCGCGTACGCCGAGGCGCAGGGCGACTACGCGCGGCTGCACACCGCGGCCGGCAGCCATCTCGTCCGCATCCCGCTCACCACCCTGGAGGAGCGCTGGCGCTCGCGCGGCTTCGTCCGGATCCACCGCCGTCACCTCGTGGCGCTGAGCCGGATCGACGAGCTGCGGCTGGACGCGGGGAGCATGAGCGTACGGATCGGGGAGGCCGAGCTGGCCGTGAGCCGCCGCCACACCCGGGCCCTGCGCGACCTGCTGATGCGCCAGGGTGGCCGCTGACCTGGGGCGACCTTCCCCGAAACCTTCCCAGCACCGCGCCGCGCCGCCTACACTCCGAGCCCATGTCACCGGAGACCGTATCCCGGCGCGAAGTCGTCACAGGAGAGCCCCGCCGGGTGCGTCCGCTGCCGCGCTACCGCACCCAGTCGGAGATCGAGGAGCAGACCGCCCTCGGCGGCGCCTACGTGCGTTCGCTGATGCGGAGCCAGCTCCGCGCCGGACTCACCGTCTTCGCCGTGCTCGCCCTGGTCGCGGGCACCCTGCCGCTCCTCTTCGCCGCACTCAACAGCGCCGCGCTGGTCTGGGCGGTGCTCGGCTTCGCCACCTATCCGCCGCTCACGCTCGCCGCCTGGTGGTACGTGCGCAGAGCCGAGCGCAACGAGCGCGACTTCGCCCGGCTGGTGGAGGGCCGCCCGACGCCGTGAGCACCCCCGACCACACGGCGTCCTGGGTGGCGGTCGCCCTCGTCGTCCTCGCCACCGTCCTCGTCGGCGGCTTCGGCCTGCGCATCTCCCGTACGACCTCCGACTTCTACGTGGCCTCCCGGACCGTGCGGCCCCGGCTCAACGCAGCCGCGATCAGCGGCGAGTACCTTTCCGCGGCCTCCTTCCTCGGCGTCGCGGGGCTGGTCCTTCTGCACGGGCCGGACATGCTCTGGTATCCGGTCGGCTACACCGCCGGCTATCTGGTGCTGCTGGTCTTCGTCGCCGCCCCGCTGCGCCGCTCGGGGGCGTACACCCTGCCGGACTTCGCCGAAGGGCGGCTCGAATCGCTGCACGTCCGGCGGCTGGTCAGCATCCTCGTGGTCGGCGCCGGATGGCTCTACCTCGTGCCGCAGCTCCAGGGAGCCGGGCTGACGCTGAAGATCCTCACCGGGGCGCCCGGCTGGCTCGGCGACGTACTCGTCGCGACCGTGGTGATGGTCGCGGTGGCGGCGGGCGGGATGCGGTCGATCACCTTCGTCCAGGTCTTCCAGTACTGGCTGAAGCTCACCGCGCTCCTCGTCCCCGCCCTCTTCCTCGTCCTCGCCTGGCAGGGCGACGGCCGGCCGCGGGTCAGCTTCGACGACCAGATCGCCGTCTTCCGAGCCGACCACCCGCTCTACGCCACGTACGGACTGATCGTGGCGACCTTCCTCGGCACCATGGGCCTGCCGCACGTCGTCGTCCGCTTCTACACCAGCCCCAACGGCCGCGACGCCCGCCGCACCACCGTCGCCGTCCTCGCCCTGGTCGGCCTCTTCTACCTGCTGCCGCCCGTCTACGGTGCCCTCGGCCGGCTGTACGCCCCCGAGCTGCGGCACGGCGGCGACGCGGACGCGGCCGTCCTTCTGCTGCCGGCCCGGGTCATCGGCGGGCTCGGCGGCGATCTGCTCGGCGCGCTGATCGCGGGCGGGGCGTTCGCCGCGTTCCTCTCCACCGCCTCCGGGCTCACCATGGCCGTCGCCGGGGTCATCACCCAGGACGTGCTGCCCTCGCGCGGCGTGCGCTACTTCCGGCTCGCCACCGTCCTCGCCATCGCCGTACCGCTCGTCATCTCCCTGCTGGTCAGCCGGGTGCCGGTGGCCGACGCCGTCGGCATGGCGTTCGCCGTCTCCGCCTCCTCCTTCTGCCCGCTGCTCGTCCTCGGCATCTGGTGGCGCCGCCTCACCCCACCGGGCGCGATCGCCGGACTCGTCCTCGGCGGCGGCTCGGCTCTCCTCGCCGTCGCCATCACCGTCAGCGGAGCCGTGACCCCGCCCGGCTGGCCGCACGCGCTGCTCGCCTGGCCCGCCGTCTGGTCCGTGCCCGTGGGGTTCCTCGCGATGATCCTCGTC
Source organism: Streptomyces sp. NPDC101178 (assembly GCF_044767965.1). Lineage (NCBI taxonomy): Bacteria > Bacillati > Actinomycetota > Actinomycetes > Kitasatosporales > Streptomycetaceae > Streptomyces > Streptomyces sp. NPDC101178. The sequence goes on along the minus strand of NZ_JBIWOZ010000004.1, from coordinate 383,854 downwards.
TCGCTCGCCACCCCCGGGCGGATACCGCCGGGCACCAACGCGGCCATGACCCGCTTCCACCTCCCCGAGGCGCTCACCCCGGCACGGGCCGCCGGGAGGGAGCGATGACCGGGGCCGCGATCGCCGTCCTCACCGTCCTGGTGGCCCTGCTGCTCGGTACGGGCTTCCTGCTCGGCCGCCGCACCGCCCGCCCGGTCCGCCCCAGCGATGTCGGCACCCCCGTCGAACACGCCACCTTCGAGACGCTGCACACCGCCTCGCTCGCCGCGCCCCCGCTGCGCGCGGGCCTCACCGAGGAGAGCGCCCGGCGCTCGGCCCGCCGGCTGCGCTCCCTGCTCGGCACCGACGCCCTCTGCCTCACCGACCGGGAACGTGTCCTGGTCTGGGACGGCGCCGGACACCATCACGGCAAGGACGTCATGGGCCACATCGAGGAGCTGCTCGAAGGTGGCCGCGGTGCCGCCTTCGACAGCGGCTGCGCCGACCTGGACTGCCCGCTGCGCTGGGCGGTCGCCGTCCCGCTCACCGTCGAGAACCGGGTCCTCGGCGCGCTCGTCGCCTACGCCCCGCGCGAGTCGGCGGTGCTGGCCCGCGCGGCCGGCGAGGTCGCGCGCTGGGTCTGCGTACAGCTGGAACTGGCCGAGCTGGACCGCTCCCGTACGCAGCTGATCGAGGCCGAGATCAAGGCGCTGCGGGCTCAGATCTCCCCGCACTTCATCTTCAACTCCCTGGCCGCCATCGCCTCGTTCGTCCGCACCGACCCCGAGCAGGCCCGAGAACTGCTCCTGGAGTTCGCCGACTTCACCCGCTACTCCTTCCGGCGCCATGGCGAGTTCACCACGCTCGCCGATGAACTGCACTCCATCGACCAGTACTTGGCGCTCGTCCGGGCCCGCTTCGGCAAACGCCTCTCCGTCACCCTTCAGGTCGCCCCCGAGGTGCTGCCGGTCGCGCTGCCCTTCCTCTGCCTCCAGCCGCTCGTGGAGAACGCGGTGAAGCACGGCCTGGAGGGAGCCGTCACCGTCCCCCGTGCGCGGGCCGACGGCGCTCCCTTCCGCATCACCATCAGCGCGCTCGACGCCGGATCGGAGGCCGAGGTGGTGATCGAGGACAACGGCAGCGGCATGGACCCCGACCGGCTCCGGCGCATCCTGCGCGGCGAGGCCACGACCTCCACCGGCATCGGCCTGCTCAACGTGGACGAAAGGCTGCGCCAGGTGTACGGGGACGGGTACGGGCTCGTCATCGAGACGGGGCTCGGTGCGGGCATGAAGATCACGCTCCGGCTGCCCAAGTACCGGGCGGGCGTGCACGGTTCATGAGGCCGGGACCGCGTCCGGCCTGCTCAGCACAGGTGTACGGCCAAATGGCCCAGCGGAAGCCCCAGTTGCCACGCCGGAGTCCACACCTGGACCTCCCCCTCGCCTTCGTGCGCGCTTGTCGCCACCGGCTCCCGGGGCGCGGGCACGATCGCGTCGAGGTCGGCGGCGAGCAGCTCGGTCTCCTCCAGCCACCGCCAGGCCGACCGGGCGAGGGCCAGATCGGGGTCGCCGGGTCCGGCCCGCAGCTGCGACTCCGCGAGCCGCTCGCAGACCCAGCTCCGCCAGGTGGCCTCGTACGCCGTGAGCAGCCGCAGCTCGTCGACGCGCGCCCCGGACAGGGCGCCGGGGGCCGGAGCCTCGCCGAGGAGGCCGGAGAGGAAGATCGTGAGCGCGAGCGCGTCGCGTCCGGCCCGGAACTCCAGCGTGGTCGGTTCCATCAGATCGCCGGTGCGTAACAGCTCGTCAGCGATGTACTCCGTGCACAGCCAGGCCATCGGTACCGGCAGCCCGTCCCCACCGGTTCCATCCGTATCCTCGGGACGCATCCCCTCTCGCCTCTTTCCTTGCTCGGTACCGGGCTTCACGCAGCATTGAACCGGGGGCGGACGCCCCGCGTGGGCAGAAGCGGAGGATCGCCCAGGAGATGCGAGGCTGCGAATGAGTGCCGACCCCGGCGACGACCCGCATGTGCGCCTGCTGCTCGGCGCGTACGTCCTGGACGCGCTGGACGCCGAGGCGACCTGCCGGGTCGCCCGCCACCTCCAGCTCTGCGACGACTGCGCCCGCGACTACGTGCAGGTGGCGGAGGCCTCGGCCCTGCTCGCGCTGCTGCGGGCGGAGGACCTTCGTGAGTAACCCGGCAGATTGCGCGAGAGCAGCCGCAGGGCGTAGTACGAACGGGACTTGACGGTCCCGGCCGGGATGCCGAGCACCTCGGCGGTCTCGCCGACGCTCAGCCCGCGGAAGTAGATCTGCACCAGCACCGCACGGTGCTCGGGGCTGAGCGTGCGCACCGCCTCGCGGACGTCCAGGGCGCGGACGGCCGAGTCCGCGGTGTCCTGGTCGGCCGGAGTGCTCTCCAGCACCAGATCGCTGACCTCGGTGGGGCGGGCCTGGCGGGAGCGCCGGGCGTCGATGGCGAGGCGGCGGCCGACGGTGAAGAGCCAGGGCCTCATCGACTCGTAGGGCGCGTCGAAGGCCTCCGGGTGCTGCCAGGCGCGTACCAGGGTCTCCTGCACCAGGTCCTCGGCCCGCTGCCGGTCCCCGAAGGTCAGGCCGAGCAGGAAGTGGAAGAGGGCGGGGCCGTGTTCCCGCTGCAACTCCGCGATGGCCCGCTCATCGGTCGTCGTCGTGGTCTTCATGAACGTCCTTTCCCGCGGGAGGCCCCCGGACGGCCTCGCTGCCGCCTGGCGTATACGAACGCATTCGGCGGCGCAGGAACACCCGGTGCACCGAGGCGTGCGACGAGCGGTCGCTCAGTGCGGCGAATGGTGCGGCGAACGGTCAAGGGGCCGTCGGGGTCGGACGGTACGACCAGTTCAGCTAGGTATGCGGCAATGCTCCTTGCTTCAGCAGTATGACGATCTGTCTAGTCAGATGGTCGTAATCATCCGAACATGGAGTCGAGCAGATGACGCAGCGCATCCGACCGGGCACCGTGGCCGCCCTCGCCCTCCTCCTCGCCGCGGCCACCGGCTGCACCGGCCAGCAACCCCAGGCGCCCGTCCCCGCCGCACCCCCCGCCGCCGCCCCCACGGCCGCCGGAGGTGCCGGCGGCCAGGACGCCGACGTACCGCGCCCCTTCACCCTCCTCGCCTCCGGCGACGTCCTGCCGCACTCCTCCGTCATCGACCGGGCGGCGGCCGACGCGGGCGGACAGGGCTACGACTTCACCCCGATGCTCAAGGGGGCCGCACCGGTCGTCTCCGCCGCCGACCTGGCCATCTGCCATATGGAGACGGTGTACGGGAAGGACGGCGGCCCCTATACCGGCTACCCGAACTTCAAGTCGCCGCCCGAGGTCGCCGCGGCCCTGCGCGCCACCGGCTACGACTCCTGCTCCACCGCCTCCAACCACACTCTGGACGACGGGGCCGAAGGCGTCGCCCGTACGCTCGGAGCCCTGGACGAGGCAGGTATCCGCCATGCCGGATCCGCCCGCTCCGCCGCCGAGGCCGCCCGTCCGACGATCCTGCCGACGGGACCGGGAAAGAAGGCGGCGAAGGTGGCCCACCTCGCCTACACCTACGGCACCAACGACATCCCGCTGCCTGCCGGGAAGCCGTGGACGGTCAACGTGACCGACGAGCGGAAGATCGTGGCGGAGGCGCGGAAGGCCCGGCGGGCGGGCGCCGACGTCGTCGTCCTCTCCGCACACTGGGGCACCGAATGGCAGGACGGACCGGACGCCCGGCAGCTGGAACTGGCCGAACGCCTCACCGCATCCCAGGACCGCGGCCGCCCCGACCTCGACCTGATCATCGGCACCCACGCCCACGTCCCGCAGGCGTACGAGAAGGTCAACGGCACCTGGGTCGTCTACGGCATGGGTGACCAGATCGCCGGCGCGATGATCAACTACCAGGGCGTCCAGGACCCGCGCGGCAACCAGAGCTCGATGGGCCGCTTCACCTTCGCACCGCCCGCCGGGCCGGGCGGCCGCTGGACGGTGGAGAAGGCCGAGTTCGTTCCGCAGTGGTACGACACGGACACCGGCCGCGTCGTCGACCTCAACGCCTCCGTCAAGGCCGGCGCCGATCGCCACCGCGAGGTCCGCGACCGGATCCGCGACGTGGTGCTCGGCCGGGGCGCGGCGAAGGACGGCCTGGTGATGGGGGAGTAGCCCTCAGGCTGTACGGAGGTCTACGGCACCACGGTGACCGGCCAGCGGCCCGCCTTCACCAGCCGCACCGCCACCGAGCCGACGAACCGGTGCCCCGCCGACTCCGAAGCGCCCACCACCACGGCGTCGGCGGTGAGTTCACCGGCCGCCGTCACCAGTCCGTTGTACGGGTCGCCGCGGAAGGTGTGGAACTCCCAGCGCACGTCCCAGGTGTCCTTCAGCCGCTCCGCCGACTCCCGGATCTCGTCCACCAGTTCCTGGGCGACCTCGCCCGTGGTGTCGCCGACCGGCACGCCGAGCGCGGCGCCCGACGGGATCACGGGCTGGACGTAGACGAGGGCCAGCGTGGCGTTCTGCCGCCGGGCGAGACCGGCGGCGTAGGCGGCCGCGCGCATGGACGAGTCGGAGCCGTCGACGCCCGCGACGATCACCTTGGGCCCGTCCGTACCGCGTTCGAACTGATGAGGCTGCTGCTCTGTCACGGCTCCGAGGCTATCGGCTCGCCCGGAAGCCGCGGAGGAGGGCCTGCGGGCCGGACCGGCCACTGCGGCGAATGGGTACAAAACGGTCGAGCCTCGGTGTCGTCGGCCGGAGCGGGTGCCCGGCCGTGCGAGCAGTTGGCCATGAGAAGTGATCACCTCCGGCCCGACCGCCGCACCCTGCTGAAGGTCGCCCTCGGCCTCGGGACCGCCACCACCCTGCATCTGATCGCCGCCGATCCGGCCTCGACCCCCACCCGCCCCGCACGGGCCGCCGGCACCCCGCCCGCGGCGGCCGCCGGGCCGCCCGCCGGACTGCCGGCCAGGCCGCCCGCGTACCGACTGCAACCCATGACGGCCGGCACCCCGCCCCGGTTCCGGCCGGCCAGACCTCCGGTGCGCACCCGCCCGTTCGAGGAGCTTCCCGACCTCGGCCACTCGATGGTCCTCAGCTTCGACGACGGCCCCGACCCCCGCTACACGCCCGACATCCTGGCCACCTTGCGCAGACACCGGGTCCGCGCGATGTTCTTCGTCTGCGGCGAGATGGCCGACACCAATCGCGACCTGCTCCGCGAGATGGCCGACGACGGCCATGTCGTCGGCAACCACTCCTGGTCGCACCCGCTCGTCCCGGGCCTCTCCCGCGCCAGGATCCGCGACGAGCTGGGCCGCACCAGCGATGTGGTCGAGGCGACGCTCGGCACCGCGCCGCTCTGGTACCGGGCCCCGTACGGCGCGTGGAACCGCAACTCCTTCGAGATCGGCGCCGATCTGGGCATGGAGCCGATGGCCTGGACCGTCGACACGCTCGACTGGACCACCCCGGGGACCGGCACCATCGTCCGCCGGGTCATGGACGGTGCGGCGCCCGGCGTCGTCGTCCTCTCGCACGACGCGGGCGGCAACCGCTCCCAGAGCGTGGCCGCTCTGCGCCGCTACCTCCCCCGACTGCTCGACGAGGGCTACCGCGTCACGGTGCCGCAGCGGATCTGAGCGGCCGGTCTGTCCGGGGCGGGCCCGCTGAAGATACGGTTCCTCCGGTACGCGCCCGGGGTGGAGCCCCGGGCGCGCCGGACCGGCGGAAGGCTGCCTACGATCCGCGGGTCCGGGTGCCGAGGTTGCTGGAACTGCCGGCGGACCTCACCACGGAGATGGCCGCGGCCGCCGACCCCGCGCTGCCGCCCGCGGAGATGTACGCGCTCCTGGACCGGGAGGGCTTCCCCCGCTGAACCGTGCGGCGCGGCGTTCGGTGACGTACCGTCAGCGGGTCTCGACGAGCCGGGCGAAGACCACCACGTTGCCGTCGTAGCCGCCCGCCTTCGAGTACGCGCCGCCGCAGGTGATCACTCGGAGTTCCGCGTGGCCCGTGTCGCCGTAGACCCGGGCGCCGGGGAAGTCGTTCTTGGAGAAGACCTCCACGCCGTACACCTCGAAGACCCCGACCCGGCCGTCGTAGCGCTCCACCTCGACCTGGTGGCCCTTCTGGAGCGAGCCGAGGCCGTAGAAGACGGCGGGCCCCGAGTTGTTGTCGACATGGCCGACGACCACGGAGGTGCCGCGCTGACCGGGCGCGATGCCGTTCTGGTACCAGCCGGCGAGGTTGGGGTCCTCGGCGGGCGGGGCGTCGATCCAGCCGTCGGCGTCCAGGTTCACATCGATGATCGGGGCGTCCACGTTGATGGACGAGATCTTCACCCGGGAGGCCGGGGCGTACGGGAGCGGCTGCACCGGTTCGCCTTCCACCGGCGGGCCCGCGGTGTCGCTGCTCAGGTCCAGCGAGGCGGCGGCCGCGGGCTGCGGCGGCCCCTCCTCCCCGAACTCCGCCCCGTTGCGCAGGAGGGCGAGGCCCGTGAGCATGACCAGGGCGACAGCACCCCACGGCACGCGTCTGGTCCGCTCGGCGCCGGCGTAGTGCTGGCCCATGGTGCTCCCTTCGTCGCGACGCTTGGAACGTTAGGGGCGGTACGGCCGGGCGGCGATCAGGGAGAGGCGAACGGGTGGCGGGCCGATCCCGGGCCTTCGCGGTGACCGCGTCCAGGGCCTCGGCGCGACCGCGTCCGGGCCCACGGGTGACTGCCCTTCGGAGTAATGAGCAGATAAAAATTCTGATGGCCTGTGACCTGCGGATCCGTCAGAAGCAGGAGTTTCTGTACGGCGTGTCGTGTCACCGGGGTGGAGCAGCGCCGAAGTGCGAGCCGATGACCGACTGGTGAGTGTTCGTCATGGGAGGCGTTCACGTCGATCCATGCCCGGAGGACAGGACTCCGGGGCGTTTCCCGCTGGAGGTCCACACGATGCGTGCTTCACGCGTTCTCGCGGTCACCGTGACCGCTTTCGCGGCCGTCGGGCTCGCTGCCCCCATGGCCGCCGCCACCAACGGCCCGGTCAACGTCGCCGTCAACCCGCAGTCGGTCCACCAGGGCGGCACGCTGAAGATCACCGCACAGGGCTGCGGTCACGGCGGCAAGGTCTGGTCGAACGCGTTCCCGACGACCAGCCTCTCGGCGGGTGACGGCACCAACTACGCTCACGCCCGGGTCCGCGACAACACCACGCCGGGGCACTACCACCTCTCCGTGAAGTGCAGTGACAACGACCGGATCGCGACGCAGAAGTTCACCGTGCTCGCCGGCAACGGCGCGCAGGGCGGGCTCGGCGGCTCGATGGGTCCGAACTCCACGGAGATGCAGGTCGGCGGCGGACTGGTGGCCGCGGCGGCCGTCGGTGGCGCGGTCTTCCTCGTCCGGCGCCGGCGGACGAGTCATGCGGCCTTCTAGGACGCCGGATCTCCCGCCCGGCCCGATACGCCCGTCGCCCCGAGTCCTGTGGTCAGGACCCGGGGCGACTGTCGTGCGCTCCACCTCGGGCCGTACGCCGTCAGTGCCGGCGGCCGGCGCCGCGGCGGCGGGCGAAGTAGAGGGTGCCGGTGGCGGCCGCGAGCACGAGGGCCGACCCCGCCGCCACCTGCACCGTGTCCATGGAGCCGGAGCTGCCGCCGAGGCCGCCGCGCACACCGCTCGGCGCGATGCCCGTGGAGCTGACGGTCGGAGCCGTGGTCGGTGCGGTCGTGGGCGTCGGGGTGCTGGTGGCCCCGCCGGTGATGGTGAGGTTGACGTTGCGGGTGGTGCCGGTGGAGCCGCAGGCGAACGTCACCGCGTAGACCGCGCCCCGCCGGGCGTCGGTGTCGACGGTGGCGGTGGCGGTGCTGGAGCCGCTCGGGATGACGGTCGTGTCGAAGATGCCCGAGGAGACGGTCGTCTCGCCGGTGCACCCGCCACCGCCGAGCGTCACCCGGCCGCCCGGAGCGATCACCGAGGGGCTGATCGTCGGGTTGAACGTGTTGATGGCCCCGTCCGGCGCGGCATGGGCGGCGGGCGGGGCCAGCAGGGCGAGGGCGCCGGCGCCCAGAAGTGCGAGGGGTGCGACACGTATCGCGCGCATGGTGGATCCTCCGGGTTCCCCGAGGGGCAGCTGCGGAATGAATTTCCACATAGCAGGAAAAATGCACCTCGATGCGCGACACGCTAGGAGCGCGGCGGACCGACCGCTATCGGGGTCGGGCGAATGGGTCATTCCATCCCCCGGCCGGCGCACTCGGCGGTTCACCGGTCGGGGAGGGCGCGTATCAGCGGGTGGCCTCCGGGAACAGGTCGAGGAAGGGCTCGGCGGTGGCCGAGACGCCCCGGCCGAAGGGCGCGTCGAAATTCCAGATCAGGAAGAGCAGGAACGCGATCAGCGCGCTGAAGAGCCCGGCCAGCAGGAGTTCCCGGAACGTTCTGCGGATCTGCAGCGTGAAGATCAGCCCGACCGTCACCAGCGCCCCGATGATCAGGCCGAACCACACCACCCCGGGCATCGTCGCCCCCGCGTTCTGCGCCCGTGAGGTGCGGGCGTCGTCCGCCGCAGCCACCTGGTCCACCAGCGGCTGGTAGGCCTGCCCCTCGTGGTCGGTCCGCGGTTCGTAGTCGGTGACGTCGGCCCGCACCCGGTTGAGCAGCTCGGTGCCGCGTTCGGAGAGGGTGCCGCGCTCCGACATCACCCGCCACTCGTCGTCGATGACATGGGCGACGTACGCGTCGACGTCCGCGCGGATCCGGTCGCGTACCTCCACCGGGTAGACGGAGGACCGCGCCTTCACCTCGTGCAGCGCCTGAGCCTCCAGTCGTACGGACTCCTGGGCGGCGCTGCGGCCCTCCCAGACGCCGGCGATGGCCAGGCCCAGCACGATCGCGTAGACCACGCCGATCATCATCGTCATGTACTCGATGACGTCGGGCGTCTCGGACGGATCGTCGTCATCGGCGATCCGTCGGTTGTTGAGGACCGCGATGGTGAGCACGACCGCACAGGCCGAGGCCATGGCAATGCTCAGCACGAGCCATTCGGACATGGACATCTCCTCGTCAGCGGGACGATCGGGGCCGCAGCACGGCGACGGCGAACACCGCCGGGGCGGTGATCAGCAGGGTCGTGGACACCAGGGACGGGCCGCTCCGAGGCTCCTTGCGGGTCGTCTTGCGGTACGCCGGCAGCGCCACGGCCCTGGGCTCCGGCGGTGCCGGGCGAACCGAAGGCGTCGGTGACGGCTTCGGTGCGGGCCTGGGCGCGGGCGGGGCCTTCGGTACGGGTGCGGGCTTCGGTGCGGGTGCGGCTTTCCGCACGGGCGGAGGTGGAGGTGGCGGATCCGGTGGCGGAGGTGGCGCGGGCGGTGGTGCCGGTGCCGGTGCCGGGGGCGGCGGGGGAGGAGGAGGCGGTGGCGGAGGTGGCGGCTCCGGGGCCGGTGGGGGTGGGGGCGGAGGAGGTGGAGGGGGCGGTGGCTTCGGAGGGGGCGGGGGTGGCGGTGGCTCCGGCGTGGTGATCGCCACGCAGTCTCCGCCGCCCGCCACGGCGACCGCCGTGCTGCCGCCGTCCGGCCCGATGACGGCCACCGCGCAGGCGTCGGCGGTCGCGGGCTGCGGTACGGCTATCAGCCAGACGAGTGCGGCGGCTGTCGAGAGCCGCCCGATGCGGGATCCGTACACGACCGGGAGCATGATCCACGTCGTCCGGCGACACACGGGACTCCGCGGCGATTCGCCTGATGGTGGGACAAGAAGCCGTTCATGTTTGCGCACGGTTGACGGTCCGGCAGCTGCCCGGGGCCACGGCTCCCACGGGCGTTCCGCCGAATTCTTCTCGGCCCGCGTTGAACACCAGCCCCGTGACGCCCCGTACCTAGGGCCATGGACGGCGCGGCCTCGCGTCGCCATCGCAGCGAATACGACGACGTACTACGGGAGTCGACATGAACACCTGGCGCAACGCCTCGCTCGCGGTGACCGCCGCGGCCCTTTTGACGCTGACGACGGCGTGCGGTCAGGAACAGGGCACGGCCTCGCCCAACGGCCAGGCGGTGGGCAACGCGGCCCCGGCGCAGCAGCCGGCCGGGAGCGGCTACGGCTCGTCCGGCGGCGGCTACGGCTCCGGCGCGGACGTGGCCGCACCGAAGGCGGCCGGTCAACTCGCCGTACAGGACAGCAAGAAGCTCGGGAAGGTGCTCACCGACAGCGAGGGGTTCACGCTCTACCGGTTCGACAAGGACACCGCGAAGCCGCCGAAGTCCAACTGCGACGGCGACTGCGCGACGGCGTGGCCCGTGGTCCCCGCGGGCGATGTCACCGCCGCCGCCGGAACCGACGCCTCGCTGCTCGGCGAGGTCGTCCGGACCGACGGCTCCAAGCAGCTGACCGTCGACGGCTGGCCGATGTACCGGTACGCGAAGGACACCGCGCCGGGCCAGACAGGCGGCCAGGGCGTCGGCGGCACCTGGTTCGCCTCCGCGCCGGACGGCAAGAAGGCCGCGGCCAACGCCGACGATCCGGCCGCCGTCGGTGAGGGCGCCGAACCGGCCGACGCGGCGGGCCTTTCCGTCCGCAAGGACCCGGAACTCGGCGACATCGTGGTGGACAAGCGCGGTATGACGGTTTACCGGTTCACCAAGGACTCCGCGTGGCCGATGAAGACGGCCTGCACCGGCGAGTGCATCAAGAAGTGGCCGGTAGTCGCTCCCGTGTCCAAAAACTCCGTGGAAGGCGTGACGAAGAAGGGATTTGTCACGTTCGACCGCCCCGACGGGATCAAGCAGCAGACCATCGACTGCTGGCCCATCTATACGTTCGCCGGTGACGAGAAGCCGGGCGACGTCAACGGACAGGGCGTCGGCGGCACGTGGTTCGCGGTCTCGCCCGACTCCAAGCTCGTCAAGACCGCGAAGTAATCGCCCAGTAGATCCCAAGTGGCCCCGAACCACCGGGAATCGGCGTTCCAAGCTCCGGTCCGTCGCTGCATGTGTACGCGCAGCGACGGACCGGCCGTTGTTGCCACCGGAGTGTGACCAATAACGGATCCCTAATTTCCGTTTCCACTCGCTCTCCTGGCGGCCGATCAGTAGCCTCTGGTCAACACTGACCATGAACATGGCCGGATCGCCGTGGCGAACTTGTTGGAGACATTGATGGAGCGTCCCGCCTGGGCACCGCAAGGCATAGATATCTCGGTGCCGAGCGTGTCCCGCATGTACGACTTCTATCTGGGCGGATCGCACAATTTCGAGGTGGACCGGGAAGCCGCGCGGAAGGCCATGGAGTTCCTCCCGGGCCTTCCCAAGATCATGCAGGCCAATCGGGCCTTTATGCGCAGGGCCGTGCGGTACGCGGTCGACGCGGGGATCGACCAGTTCCTGGACATCGGCTCCGGCATCCCGACCTTCGGCAACGTCCACGAGGTCGCCCAGGCCGCCGACCCGCACGCCAAGGTGGCCTACGTCGACCACGACCCGGTCGCCGTCGCGCACAGCCGGGCCGTGCTGGCGGGCAACGACCTCGCCGTCATCGCCGCCGCCGACCTGCGCCGGCCCAAAGAGATCCTCGCCGACCCCGAGGTCACCGGGCTGCTCGACCTGAACCGCCCGGTGGCGCTCCTGCTCGTCGCGGTCCTCCACTTCATCGAGGACGCCGACGACCCGCGCGGAGCGGTCGCCGAACTGCGCGAGGCACTGGCCCCCGGCAGCCTCGTCATCCTGACCCACGCCTCGTACGAGGGCATCCCGCTCTCCAGGGAGGAGGCGGCCGGCACCGTCGGCGTCTACCGGAACATCCGCAACCCGCTGATCATGCGGACGCGCGAGGAGATCGGCGCGTTCTTCGCGGGATACGAGATGGTGGAGCCCGGTCTCGTGTCGATGCCCGAGTGGCGGCCGGACACCCCCCAGTCCCCGGAGCAGGAAGACCCGTACGCCTTCTCGGGCTTCGGCGGGGTCGGGCGTAAGGCGTGAGCATTCCCGCCCAGGCGTCCGGTGAGCAGGACGCGGAACCGGACGGACCGGAAGGCCGGCTCCGGAGATTCGCCACGATCTGGAGCCGGGCCATCTTCCCGCTGACGGCCACCTCCCTGACCCGGCCCGAGTTCGAGCGGCACCTGCTGCCGCTGGCCCGCGAGCTGAGCCTGACCCTCCACGCCCACCCGTTCGACCCCTCGCCCGCCGGCCGGATCGGTGCGGCGCTGGTCGACGCGCACTGCACCGACCCGGACGCCCTCAGCTCCACGCTCGGCGTCGTCGACTCCTACCTCGTGCTGTACTGCGGTGGCAACGGACCCGGCGAGCTGTCCACCGAGGACGCCCGCGCCCGCTGCGCCCGCATCCAGCACACGCTCGCCTCCGGCTTCTCCCAGGCCCTGCGCGAGCGGACCCTCGCCGAGCAGGAGGCCATCGCCCGCTCGGCGCTCACCGCCCGCTCGGACGCCGAACAGGCCCTCCACGCCACCGAGGCCCGCTTCCGCGCGGTCTTCAAGGACGCCGCCGTCGGCATCGGCATCGCCGACCTCGACGGCAACATCCTGGAGATCAACGACACCCTCACCAGGATGTTCGGCGGCCTGGAGCACCACGTCCGCAGCCACAAGGTGAACGAGTGGGTCCACCCGGAGGACTCGCCGCAGGTGTGGAAGTACTACAACGAGCTGGTACGGGGGGAGCGCGACCACTACCGGGTCGAGAAGGCGTACTACCGCAACGACGGCACCGTCCTGTGGACCAACCTCACCGTCTCGCTGCTGCGCGACCCCGAAGGCCGCCCGCAGTACCAGCTGGCGCTCATGGAGGACACCACAGAGCGCCGGCTGCTCAACCTGCGGCTGCGCTACGAGGCCACGCACGACGCGCTCACCGGACTGCCCAACCGGACGCTGTTCTTCGAGCGTCTGGAGAAGGTGCTCGCCGCCAAGGACGGCGCCCGCTTCGGCCTCTGCTACCTGGACCTCGACGGGTTCAAGGCCATCAACGACAGCCTCGGCCACGCGGCCGGCGACCGGCTCCTGGTGGAGGTCGCCGACCGGCTGCAGAGCTGCGCCACCGCACCCGGCGAGATGGTGGCCCGGCTCGGCGGCGACGAGTTCGTGGCGCTGACCACCGGCCCGGACACCGCCGACGCGGTGGACGAGCTGGCCGCCCGCATCCTCAACGTGCTCGCCACGCCGATCCGGCTGGACGGCCGCGAGCTGACCGTCCGCGGCTCCATCGGCGTCGTCGAGGGCCCGGCCGGCGAGCGCAACGCCGCCGAGGTGCTCCGCAGCGCCGACATCACCATGTACCGGGCCAAGGCGGCCGGCGGCAACCGCTTCGAGCTGGCCGACGCCGAGGCCGACGCCCGCGCCATCACCCGCCACGGGCTGACCACCGCACTGCCCGCCGCGCTGGACCGGGGCGAGTTCTTCATCGAGTACCAGCCGCTCGTCCACCTGGGTGACGGCTCGGTGCACGGCGCCGAGGCGCTCGTACGGTGGTGCCATCCGCAGCACGGCGTGCTCGGGCCCGACCGGTTCATCCCGCTGGCCGAACACACCGGACTGATCGTGCCGCTCGGCCGCTGGGTGCTGGAGGAGTCCGTCCGGCAGGCCAACTTCTGGCAGGAGCGGCACAGCGACGGCGGCCCGCTGCGGATCAACGTCAACCTCTCACCGACCCAGCTGCACCACCCGAGGCTGGTCGCCGAGACGGTCGACGTACTGGAACGGTCCGGTCTGGAGCCGAGCGCGCTCTGCCTGGAGGTGACCGAGTCCGCGCTGATCGGGGCCGACGACGATCTCCTCAAGCCGCTGCGGCAGCTCGCCGAGATGGGCGTCGACATCGCCCTCGACGACTTCGGCACCGGCTACTCGAACCTGGCCAACCTGCGGCGGCTGCCGGTGAGCATCCTGAAGCTGGACCGTTCCTTCACCCGGGGCATGCAGCAGCATCCGGCCGACCCGGTCGACCTGAAGATCGTCGAGGGGATCGTCTCGCTGGCCCACAGCCTGGAACTGGCCGTCACCGTGGAGGGCGTGGAGACCGGCGCGCAGGCCGAGCAGTTGCGGCGGATCGGCTGCGACACCGCGCAGGGCTGGTACTACGCCCGTCCCGGCGCCCCGGACCGCATCCACTCGCTGCTGCTGGCCGACGCGGTCTGAGCCGTACGGGCACCGGGTGCGGGGACGTCACCCGCCCTCCGGCCCGTGCTCCAGCAGCATCCGCTGGAGCTCCCGGGCCGCCCGGGGCGGGGCCACGTCGCTGCGGTGCGCGAGAGCGATCGTGCGCCGCAGCCCCGGCTCGGCCAGCGGGGTCCTCCGCAGGTCGGGGCCCGCCCGGTTGGCGGCCATGCCCGGCACGACGGCGATGCCGAGCCCCGCCCGTACGAAACCGAGCACCGCGTCCATCTCGCCGCCCTCCACCGTGAACGAGGGCTCGAACCCCTCCGCCCGGCAGGCGGCGAGCGTCAGCTCCCGCAGGTTGTAGCCGTGCCGGAACATCACCAGCGGCGCCCCTTCGAGATCCGCGATCCGCACGTGGCCACCGTGCCCCGGCGCGGGTCCGGCGGCCGACACCACCACCAGGTCCTCCCGCAGCAGCTCCACCGTGGTCAGCGCGGGCGAGGCGGCGGGCAGCGGCAGCACCACCAGCGCCAGGTCGAGAGCGCCGCGCGCCAGCTGCCGTACGAGGTCGTGCGAGCCGCCCTCCTCCAGCAGCAGCCGCACCCCCGGATGGCGGTCGTGGAAGGCGCGCAGCACATCGGGCAGCAGCCCCGTGCAGAGGCTCGGCGTCGCCCCGAGCCGCACCCGGCCGCTCCGCAGCTGCACCAGCTCCTGCACCTCGTGGCGGGCGGTCTCCGCGTCCGCGAGGATCCGCCGGGCCAGCGGCAGCAGCGCCTCGCCCGCGTCGGTGAGCGCGATGTTGCCGCGGGCCCGGCTGAACAGTTCGGCGCCCAGCTCGCTCTCCAGCGCCCGGATCTGCTGGGAGAGCGAGGGCTGCGAGACATGCACGGCCTCGGCGGCCCGGGTGAAGTGCAGGGTTTCGGCCACGGCCACGAAATAGGTCAGCTGCTGGAACTGCATACACCGAGGCTACGGTCATTTCATAGGTCATGCCTATGAAGATCAGCCACTCCATGTCTTGGACTGATCAGCCCCGGACCCCTACGGTCGGGTTCATGGCATTGGCAACGCGGACGGACCGACGGCCGTCGATGACGCGTACGCTCTGGGACTCGACCGTCGGCAAGAAGACCATCATGGCCGTGAGCGGCCTGATCATGCTCGGGTACCTCGTCGCCCATATGGTCGGCAACCTGAAGATCTTCTTCGGACCCGGCGAATTCGACGGCTACGCCCACTGGCTGCGCACCATGGGCGAACCGATCCTGCACTACGAGTGGGCGCTGTGGATCGTCCGCGTGGTGCTGGTCGCCGCCGTCGTGCTGCACGGCATCTCCGCGTACCAACTGAGCCGGCGCGACATCAGAGCGCGCCCGGCGAAGTACGTCCACAAGCGGCCGCGCGCCAGCTACGCCACCCGGACCATGCGGTGGGGCGGGATCATCCTCGCGCTCTTCATCGTCTGGCACATCCTCGACCTGACGACCGGCACCGTCCACACCAGCTTCCAGGCCGGGCACCCGTACCAGAACGTGATCGACACCTTCTCCACCTGGTACGGCAACGTCATCTACATCGTCGCCGTGCTCGCCATGGGCCTCCACGTCCAGCACGGATTCTGGAGCGCCGCGCAGACGCTCGGCGTCGGCAACGCGACCCGAGACCGCGTCCTGAAGACCCTCGCCAACGTCCTCGCGGCGGTACTGACCCTGGGCTTCATCTCCGTACCCGTCGCCGTCATGACCGGAGTGGTGAGCTGACATGCCCGACTACACCAACTACGCCACCGGCGAGCCCGTCGTCGACACCAAGGCCCCCGAAGGACCCGTCGCCGAGCGCTGGGACACCCGCCGCTTCCAAGCCAAACTCGTGAACCCGGCCAACCGGCGCAAACACACGGTCATCGTCGTCGGCACCGGACTGGCCGGCGGTTCGGCCGGCGCCACCCTGGCCGAACAGGGCTACCACGTCGTCCAGTTCTGTTTCCAGGACTCGCCCCGCCGCGCCCACTCGGTCGCCGCCCAGGGCGGGATCAACGCGGCGAAGAACTACCGCAACGACGGCGACTCCATCCACCGGCTCTTCTACGACACCGTCAAGGGCGGCGACTTCCGCGCCCGGGAGTCCAACGTCCACCGGCTGGCCCAGATCTCGGTGGAGATCATCGACCAGTGCGTCGCCCAGGGCGTCCCCTTCGCCCGCGAGTACGGCGGCCTCCTCGACAACCGCTCCTTCGGCGGCGTCCAGGTCTCCCGCACGTTCTACGCGCGCGGCCAGACCGGGCAGCAGCTCCTCCTCGGCGCCTACCAGGCGCTCTCCCGGCAGATCGCCACGGGCGGCGTCGAACTCCACGCCCGTACCGAGATGCTGGACCTCATCGTGGTCGACGGAAAGGCGCGCGGCATCGTCGCCCGCGACCTCGTCACCGGGAAGATCGACACCTATTTCGCCGACGCGGTCGTCCTGGCCACCGGTGGCTACGGCAATGTCTTCTACCTGTCGACCAACGCCATGAACTCCAACGCCACCGCCATCTGGCGGGCCCACCGGCGCGGCGCCTACCTGGCCAACCCCTGCTTCACCCAGATCCACCCCACCTGCATCCCGCGCACCGGCGACCACCAGTCCAAGCTCACCCTGATGAGCGAGTCGCTTCGCAACGACGGCCGCATCTGGGTCCCCAAGGCCAAGGGCGACGACCGCCCGGCCGACCAGATCCCCGAGGACGAGCGCGACTACTACCTGGAGCGCATCTACCCCGCCTTCGGCAACCTGGTGCCCCGCGACATCGCCTCCCGCGCCGCCAAGAACGTCTGCGACGAGGGACGCGGCGTCGGCCCCGGCGGGCAAGGGGTCTACCTGGACTTCGCCGAGGCCATCGGGCGCATGGGCCGCAAGGCGGTCGAGGCCAAGTACGGCAACCTCTTCGACATGTACCAGCGGATCACCGACGAGGACCCCTACACGGTCCCGATGCGGATCTACCCGGCCGTGCACTACACGATGGGCGGCCTCTGGGTCGACTACGACCTCTCGACCACCATCCCCGGCCTCTTCGCGATCGGCGAGGCGAACTTCTCCGACCACGGGGCCAACCGGCTCGGCGCCTCCGCGCTGATGCAGGGCCTCGCGGACGGCTACTTCGTCCTGCCCTCCACCATCAACGACTACCTCGCCCGCAACCCGCACACCGAGAAGGTCGACGCGGAACACCCGGCCGTGGCCGAGGTGGTGGCGGAGACCGAGGACCGCATCAACCTGCTGCTCTCCGTCGACGGCGACCGCACCCCCGACTCCTTCCACCGCGAGATCGGTGAACTCATGTGGGAGTACTGCGGGATGGCCCGCACCGAGGACGGGCTGCGCAAGGCGCTCGCCAAGATCCCGGAGATCCGCGAGGAGTTCTGGCGCCGCATCAAGGTGCCCGGCACCGGCGAGCAGTTCAACCAGTCGCTGGAGAAGGCGAATCGCATCGTCGACTACCTGGAGCTCGCCGAGCTGATGTGCCTCGACGCCCTGCACCGCGCCGAGTCCTGCGGCGGCCACTTCCGTGCCGAGTCCCAGACCGCGGACGGCGAGGCCGAGCGGCGCGACGAGGAGTTCTCGTACGCCGCCGCCTGGGAGTTCACCACCACCGGCGGCGCACCCGTCCTGCACAAGGAAGACCTCGTCTTCGAGTACGTCCACCCCACTCAGCGGAGCTACGCATGAAGCTCACCCTGCGCGTCTGGCGCCAGCGGAATGCCCAGACGCCCGGCGCCATGGCCACCTACGAAGTCGACGGGATCTCCCAGGACATGTCGTTCCTGGAGATGCTCGACACCCTCAACGAGGAGCTCATCCTCGCCGGGGACGAGCCCGTCGCCTTCGACCACGACTGCCGTGAAGGCATCTGCGGCGCGTGCAGCCTCGTCATCAACGGCGACGCCCACGGCCCGGAGCGCACCACCACCTGCCAGCTCCACATGCGGTCCTTCGCCGACGGCGACACGATCGACATCGAGCCGTGGCGGGCCTCGGCCTTCCCGGTCGTCAAGGACCTGGTCGTGGACCGCTCCTCCTTCGACCGGATCATCCAGTCCGGCGGCTACATCTCCGCCCCCACCGGCACCGCGCCCGACGCACACGCCACCCCGGTGCCCAAGCCGGACGCCGAACTCGCCTTCGAGAACGCCGAATGCATCGGCTGCGGCGCCTGCGTCGCGGCCTGCCCGAACGGCTCGGCGATGCTGTTCACGGCCGCCAAGGTCAACCACCTCAACGTCCTGCCGCAGGGCGCCCCGGAGCGCGAGACCCGCGTGCTGGACATGGTGGCCCAGATGGACGAGGAGGGGTTCGGCGGCTGCACGCTGACCGGCGAGTGCGCGACCGCCTGCCCGAAGGGCATCCCGCTGCCGTCGATCGCGGCGATGAACAAGGAGTGGCTGCGCGCGACGCGCAAAGTCCGCCGCTGACGGGCGAGTTGATCCCGTACGGTGCCGAGTTCCGGCCCGTACGGGATCATTTGCCCAGCGCCTTGGCCAGATACGGCGCCGTACGGCTCTCCGTCGACCGCGCCACCTCCTCGGGCGTACCGGTCGCCACGATCCGCCCGCCCCGGTCGCCGCCGCCCGGCCCCAGGTCGATCACCTGGTCCGCGCCCGCCACGACGGCCATGTCGTGCTCCACGACCACCACCGTGTTCCGCGCGTCCACCAGCCCGTGCAACTGCCGCATCAGCACCTCGACATCGGCAGGATGCAGACCGGTCGTCGGCTCGTCCAGCAGATACAGGGTGTGTCCGCGCCGGGTGCGCTGGAGCTCGGAGGCGAGCTTGATCCGCTGCGCCTCACCGCCGGACAGCTCGGTGGCGGGCTGGCCGAGCCGCAGATAGCCGAGCCCGACGTCCAGCAGCGTGCTCAGCGCGCGCTCGGCGGCCGGGGTGCCGGCAAAGAAGGATGCGGCCGACTCCACCGTCAGGTCGAGGACTTGAGCGACCGTCAGGTCGCGCAGCGTGACCTCCAGCGTCTCCGGGTTGTAGCGGGCGCCATGGCAGTCCGGGCACGGCGCGTACGTGCTCGGCAGGAAGAGCAGCTCCACCGAGACGAACCCCTCACCCTGGCACGTCTCGCACCGCCCGCCGCTCACGTTGAACGAGAACCGTCCGGCCGTGTAGCCGCGCTCCCGCGCCGTCTCCGTCCGCGCGAACAGCTTCCGTACGGTGTCGAAGAGTCCGGTGTACGTGGCCAGGTTGGACCGGGGCGTCCGCCCGATCGGCTTCTGGTCCACCTGGACGAGCCGGTCAACGGCCTCCAGGCCGGTCACGGAGGCGCAGTACCGCTCACCCGCCCCGACCTCCTCGCTTGCCTGCCGGTCCGCCAGTACCCCGGCGAGCACCTGGCCGACGAGGGTCGACTTGCCGGACCCGGACACGCCGGTCACCGCCGTGAACACGCCGAGCGGGAAGGCCGCGTCGACGCCGCGAACGTTGTGCCGCTCCACGCCGGAGAGCCGGATCCACCCGCTCGGCGTACGCGGCTCCCGTACCCGCGCGGGCCCCCGGCCGTCCTCGGGGAAGAGGAACCGCCGCGTCGCCGACTCCGGCACCTCCGCCAGCCCCTTCGGCGGCCCGCTGTGCAGCACCCGCCCACCGTGCTCCCCGGCCAGCGGCCCCACGTCCACCAGCCAGTCCGCCCGCCGCACCACATCCATCTGGTGCTCCACCACGAAGACCGAGTTCCCGGCCTCCTTGAGCCGGCCGAGCACCCCCAGCAGGGACTCCGTATCGGCGGGGTGCAGTCCGGCCGACGGCTCGTCCAGGACGTAGACCACCCCGAAGAGCCCCGAACGCAGCTGGGTCGCCAGCCGCAGCCGCTGCAACTCGCCCGAGGAGAGGGTCGGGGCCGTCCGGTCCAGGCTCAGATAGCCGAGCCCCAGCTCCGTCACCGTCCCGATCCGGGCCAGCAGGTCACCCGTCAGCACCCGGGCCGTCTCCTCGCCGCCGGCCCCGGCCCCCACGAGCACCTCGGCCAGCGCGGAGAGCGGCAGCCCGGCCAGCTCCGCGATGGTCCGCCCGGCGAAGGTCACCGCCATCGCCTCCGGCCGCAGCCTGCTCCCGCCGCACACCGGACACGGCACACTCGTCAGGAAGCGCTCCGCCTTCGCCCGCAGCGTGCGGCTCCTGGTGTCGGCGAAGGTGTGCAGCACATAGCGCCGGGCGCTCATGTACGTTCCCTGGTAAGGGCGTTGGATGCGGCCCGCGTCCCGTACCGGATGGACCGTCACCACCGGCTGCTCGTCCGTGAACAGGATCCACTCCCGGTCCTTCGCCTCCAGCTCACGCCACGGCCGGTCGACGTCGTAGCCGAGGGTGTCCAGCACATCCCGCAGGTTCTTCCCCTGCCAGGCACCCGGCCACGCGGCGATCGCACCGTTCCGGATCGACAGCGAGGGATCGGGGACCAGCAGCTCCTCGTCCGTCCGGTGGATCCGCCCGAGCCCGTGGCACTCGGGACAGGCTCCGGCCGCGGTGTTGGGGGAGAAGGCGTCGGAGTCGAGGCGCTCGGCGCCCGCCGGATAGTCACCGGCCCGGGAGAACAGCATCCGCAGCGAGTTGGAGAGCGTGGTCACCGTCCCCACGGACGAGCGCGCACCCGGCGCCGAGCGGCGCTGCTCCAGCGAGACGGCGGGCGGCAGCCCGGTGATCTCCCCGACGGCGGGTGCGCCCACCTGGTGGATGAGGCGGCGCGCGTACGGGGCGACGGACTCGAAGTAGCGGCGCTGGGCCTCGGCGTAGATCGTGCCGAACGCCAGCGAGGACTTGCCGGATCCGGAGACGCCGGTGAAGACCGTGAGCGTGTCGCGCGGGATGTCGACGTGCACGTCCTGGAGGTTGTGCTCGCGCGCGCCGCTCACCCGGACGTACGGATCGTGGGGGGAGTGCATGGGGCTCGGCTCCGTACGTGAGGGGGGCAAACGGTTCGATTCTAGGCGCGGGTGGCGGTGTGGGCCGGTCGGGCGGGGGCGCGGACCGCGAAGGAGGCCGGTACTGCGAGGGCCGCCGTACCCGCCGCCACCAGGAGTGCGCCCGGCAGTGACCAGCCGATCAGCGGTCCGGCCGCCGCTGCCCCCACGGCGAACCCGGTGATCTTCAGGCTGGCTCCCGTGGTGAAGACCTGGCTGCGCAGCCGGTCGGGTGCCTCCCGGTGGCGTACGGCGAACAGGGCGGTGAGCTGAGGCCCCTCGGCGACGCCGACGGCGATCACCGCGACGACCAGCGCGGCAGGCCGGCCCGTGGCGGCCAAGGCCAGTGCCGCGGCCTGGAGCAGCGGGGCGGCCCTAAGGACGGTGTCGGGGGCGACGGCGTGCGGGTGGCGGGCGAACACGGCGTTGGCCGCCAGCGCGGACAGTGCCGCACCGGAGAGCAGCGCCGTGCCGAAACCGGCTGCCCCGAGGGCGTGTTCGCCCAGCAGCGGGAGGCAGGCGATCATCATGCCCTGGGCCGTGCAGGAGAGCACCGAGGTGAGGGTCGCCCGGGCCAGGTGCGGGCTGCCGATGATGGCCCGGACCCCTGAGGCGACGAGGCCGGTCAACGGCGTGGGCCGCGATGCCGTGGCCGGTCCGGCAGGCGTTGCCGCAGATCCGGCGGGCGTCGCGGCCGGTCGGGTAGGAGCCGCTGCCGGACCGGGAGGCGTCTCCGGAGATCCGGCAGGCGTCGTCACCGGCCCGGGGGGCGCCGGGAGGCGCCAGGCGGCGGGCGCGGCCGCGCCGATGAGTACCGCCGCGACCACCACGGCCGTCGGCGCGCCCAAGGCCTCGGCCACCCCGCCCGCGAGGACCGGCCCTGCCAGGCCCGCCACGCCGAAGGTCATCGCGTCCAAGGCGTTGGCCCGGGGCAGCCGTCCGTCCGGCGCGACGCGGGGAAGCTGAGCCGTCCAGCCACCCGACAGCGCCGGTCCCAGCAGCCCCGCCACCACCGCGATCAGGAGGGTGACGGCGAACGGGACGCGGCCGAGCCCGCCCACGATCACCGCCAGGCCCGCCGCGTACAGGAGGAGCGCTCCGGCCAGCAGACGGCCCGGCCGGGCCGCCCGGTCCAGCAGCGCCCCGAGCACCGGCCCGCCGACCGCCGCGGCGACGGTGACGGCCGCGAGCAGCGAGGAGGCGCCGGTGGCCGAGCCGGTGAGGGCGAGCGCGGCCAGCAGGAGCGCGGGGCCCGCCATGTCGTCGCCGGTACGGGCCGCGAGCGCGCCGACCAGGTAGGTGCGGAGGGAGGGGTGACGGTCTGCCATGGGCGGGACGGTACGCAGGTAACGAAAAACTCCGCAATATGCGTTACCTTCGCTCCATGCTCTCCACCGCTGACGACTGGTCCACCCGGCACGCGGTGCTGAGCAACGCCCGCCGCGCCGCGGCCCTCGTGAACGCCCTCACCGACGACCACCCCGACCCCGCAGAGGTCGCCAAGGTTCTGGAGGCGTACGGCGAGGTCGGCACCGTCGCCGTGACCCCGCGGGACGTCACGGAGATGCGTACGGCCGCCGTCCGGCTGCGAGAGGTCTTCGCCGCCACCGACGCCGACGGGGCGGCCACCGCGCTCAACCGGCTGCTGCGGGAGCACACCGGGCCGCTCCGGCTCACCTCCCACGGCGGCGACAGCCCCTGGCACCCCCACATCGACCGTGACGACGACGCTCCCTGGGGCGAGTGGCTGCTGGCCTCGTCGTGCGTGGCGCTGGCCGTCCTGGTCTGGGATCGGCAACGACCGCCCGGCCGCATCTGCGCCTCGCCCAGTTGCTCCGACGTCTTCATCAGCCAGGGCAGCGGCCCGGACCGCCGCTACTGCTCCCGCCGGTGCGCGACCCGCGAACGGGTGGCGGCCCACCGGCGGCAGCAGGGGAGCGGGGCCCGCTGAGCAGCGGTACTCAGCGGCCCGGTCGCATGATCCCGGCCAGCCGCCCCAGCGAGTCCACCAGCGCCTCACGGTCGTACGTGCTCGTCGTCACGAGCACCTCGTCTGCGCCGGTCTCCTCGATCGCCGCCTCCAGCTGCTCCGTCACCTGCTCCTCGGTGCCGTGGATGTGGCCCTCAAGACCACGCTCGTACAGCGCAAGTTCCTTGGCCGTCATCGTGCGGCTCTCGACCTCCTCCGCGGGCGTCAGCGGGGGGAAGCTGCCGTGGGTGCGCGCGTACGCCATGGCCCAGGCCTCCGGGACCAGCAGGCGCCGGGCCGCCTCCTCGGTGGCGGCGACGGCCACCATGCCGGAGACGATGACCTCGGGGCGCCCGGCGCGGGCGGAGGGCCGGAAGTCCCTGCGGTACACCTCGACGGCGCGGAGCACCTTCTCCCGGCCGCGCAGGTCGCCGATGACGAGCGGAAGGCCGGCCGCGGCCGCGACCGCGGCGCCCTCGCCGATCGCCAGGACGTAGGCGGGGATGTCCAGGCCCTCCGCCGGGCGGGCGTGGACCTGGGGGTGGGTCTGCTGGGTGCCGTCGATCCAGCCGAGCAGTTCGGCGAGGCGTCCGGGGAAGTCCTCCGCGTCCTCCTTGCCGTGGCCGAGCGCCCGGCGGACGCCGTCGGTGAACCCGACGGAGCGGCCGAGGCCCATGTCGATCCGGCCGGGGAAGAGCGAGGCGAGGACGCCGAACTGCTCGGCCACGACGAGCGGCTGGTGGTTGGGGAGCATCACCCCGCCGGTGCCGACCCGGATGGCGGAGGTCGCTGCGGCGACGGCGGCGGCGAGGACCGTCGGCGCCGATCCCGCGACGCCCGGCACGCTGTGGTGCTCGGAGACCCAGAAGCGGTGGTAGCCCAGCGCCTCCACCTCCCGCGCCAGCGTCACGGTGTCGCGCAGCGCTCCGGGGCCGTCGTGCCCCTGACGGGTGCGGGAGCGGTCGAGGAACGAGAAGCGGGTCGCGGCGATCACAGAGCTCACCTTCTGTTCAACGCCCTCGCCCGGTGAGGATTCCCGTTCCTGGATCGCGCGCGGAGCCGGTCCTTCCTAAGCTGGCCGGGTGAACGACGACGACCGGCCGCTGGCCGTATTCGATCTCGACGGAACCCTCGCCGACACGGCCCACCGGCAGCACTTCCTGGAAGGGCGCAAGCGCGACTGGGACGGCTTCTTCGCCGCCGCACCGGACGATCCGCCGCTCGCCGAAGGCGTGGCGCTGGTGCTCGCGAGCGCCGAGGAGTGCGAGGTGGTCTATCTGACCGGGCGGCCCGAGCGCTGCCGCCGGGCGACCGTGGAGTGGCTGAGCCGTCAGGGGCTGCCCGAGGGGCAGCTGTTCATGCGGCGCAACGACGACCGGCGCCCGGCCCGGCGGACGAAGCTGGACGTCCTCCGGAAGCTGGGCCGGTCGCGTGAGGTGCGGTTGCTCGTCGATGACGACGAGCTGGTCTGCGATGCGGCAGAGATGGCCGGATTCCATGTGGTGAGGGCCCGCTGGTTCGACCCGTCACCGGAGCTGAAGGATGCGCAGGAGCGCGACGGGCGTACCTGATCAGGCATTCTCGTCGAGCCGGAAGCCCACCTTCAGGCCGACTTGATAGTGCGCGATTCGGCCATCCTCGATATGGCCGCGAACTTGCACAATCTCGAACCAGTCGAGATTGTGCAACGTTTCCGCCGCTCTTGCGACGCCGTTCCGGATCGCCGCGTCGATGCCCTCCTCGGAGGTTCCTACGATTTCGGTTACCCGATAGGTGTGGTTGGACATGATTTGTCTCCTCTCTGGTGACCACGGTGCCTCAATCCCGGGTCTCGCGCGAGGGGGCGAGCGGGTCGAATCGGGACGAGCGCGCGCCTTGACCTACTGATTGGTCCATACCAAAATTCAGCCAAACGCCCGTGCGAGCGCCGCCCGCAATCCCCCCACACCGGGTCCCGATTTCGTCGTGCCGTTTCGCAGAAGGTGACTACGTGAAGAACCGCATACTCGTCGGAGCCGTCGTGCTCGTTTCGTCACTCACGCTCAGCGGATGTGGCTACTTCTCCGGTTCGGGTGGTGGGGACCGCACGGTGACGGTCTGGCTGATGAAGGACAGCGTCTCGCAGGGATTCCTGGAGAAGTTCACCAGCGCGTACGAGGAGGAGAATCCCTCCGTCAAGCTGGACTTCAAGATCCAGGAGTGGAGCGGCATCGGCCCCAAGGTCCTCGACGCCCTGGAGAGCGACGACGCCCCCGATGTCATCGAGGTCGGCAACACCCAGGTCGCGCAGTACGCGCAGAGCGGCGGCCTCCGTGACCTCACCCTCGAATCGATGCGTGACCTGGGCAGCGAGGACTGGCTGCCCGGCCTGGCCCAGCCCGGCCAGATCAGCGGCGTGCAGTACGGCATCCCCTGGTACGCGGCCAACCGCGTGGTGATCTACAACAAGGAGATCTTCCAGGCCGCCGGGGTGGAGGACCTCCCCAAGACCCGCGCCGAGTGGATCGCGGACACGGAGAAGCTCAACACCCAGGGCAACCAGGGAATTTACCTGGCCGGCCAGAACTGGTACGTACTGGCCGGATTCATCTGGGACGAAGGTGGCGAACTCGCCGAAGGCGGCGGCGGTGACTGGCGGGGCACGCTGGACACGCCCCAGGCGCTCGCCGGAATGAACTTCTACAAGGAACTCCAGGCGCTCGGCGAGGGACCCGCGGACTCCGACGAGGAGAAGCCGCCGCAGAACGACGTATTCGCCCAGGGCGACGTCGCGCAGATCATCTCGCTCCCCGGCAGCGCCGCGCTCATCGAGCAGAAGAATCCCGAACTCAAGGGAAAGCTCGGCTACTTCCCCATTCCCGGCAAGACCGCCAAGGCCCCCGGCTCCGTCTTCACCGGCGGCTCGGACCTCATCGTCCCGAAGAACGCCGACCAGCGCAGCGCCGGCATCGCCGTCGTCAAGGCACTGGCGAGCCAGAAGTGGCAGACCGAACTGGCCCGCACCATGAGCTACGTTCCCAACAAACCCAAGCTCGCCCATGTCGTCGAGGGCGAGGAGGGCACCGCCGCGATGGCCGAAGGCGCGAGCCAGGGCCGCGCCACGCCCAACTCCTCGCAGTGGGCCAAGGTCGAGGCGGAGAACCCGATCAAGCCGTACATGACGGCGGTGCTCACGGGCGCCGACCCGGCCCGGGAGGCGAAGAAGGCGTCGGAGCGCATCACGGCCATGCTCGCCGGCAGCTGAGCCGGCCGCCGGTCCACGGGTCCGCCGGCAGCCCGGCCGCGGCTGATCCGCGGCCGGTCTCTGGGGATTCAGCCGTCGCACATCCCCGCGCTCCACGACGGTCACGTCGAATCCAGCCGGTGACGGAAGAAGTAGAGGGCCGGGCCTTTGCGCCGCGAGGGCCCGGCAGCCGTCCCTGCTGATCCGTCCCCGGAGACCGCCATGACCGTGCTGCCCTCCGCCCCGCCCGCGCCCGCCCGGATCGCCCCTCCGGCGCCGGCCCCCGCCGCTCCCCGCTCCCCGGAACCGGCCGCCTACCGCGTCTCCCTCGCCACCGGCCAGGAGGACGTACGAGCCGCCCAGCGCCTGCGCCACCAGGTGTTCGCCGGTGAGCTGGGAGCCATGCTGGAGGGCCCCGAACCGGGCATCGACAGCGACGCGTTCGACGCGTACTGCGACCACCTGCTGGTCCGCGAGACCGCCACGGACGAGGTCGTCGCCACCTACCGCCTCCTCCCGCCCGACCGCGCCCGGGCAGCCGGACGGCTCTACGCCGAGAGCGAGTTCGACCTCACCCGCCTCGCGCCCATCCGCGACGACCTCGTCGAGGTCGGCCGCTCCTGCGTCCACCCCGCCCACCGCGACGGCGCCGTCATCGCCCTCGTCTGGGCCGGGCTCGCCCGCTACATGGAGCGCACGGGCCATACCTGGCTCGCCGGCTGCTGCTCCCTGCCGCTGGCCGACGGCGGCACGCTCGCCGCCCGCAGCTGGAACACCGTACGCACCGCGCACCTGGCGCCCCAGGAGTACTGGGTCACCCCGCACCGCCTCTGGGACTCCGCCGCGCACCCCGACGCCGGACCGGGCTCCCGGGCCGACCTGCCGCCGCTGCTCCGCGGCTATCTGCGGCTCGGCGCCTGGGTCTGCGGAGCTCCGGCGTACGACCCCGAGTTCAACGTGGCCGACCTGTACGTCCTGCTCTCGCTGCGCCGGACCGACCCGCGCTACCTGCGCCACTTCCTCTCACTCGCCCCGCAGGCATGAGCGCCTCGCGTACCACCGTCACGAGCGCCTCGCGTGCCGCAGGTCCGAGCGCCTGGCTGCCCGTCGCTCCCTGCACCCCCCAGCTCTGTGCCCGCCACACGGGAGCGGTCCGGGCCCCGCTCCCCGCCGTCCTGCGGCTCCTCGCCGGCTGTGCGTGGACGCTGCTGGGCGTGGCCTGCGCGCTGCCGGTCCGGCTGCTCGCGGCGGGCCCGCGCGGTCGGCTGGTGCGGTGGTGGGCGCGGTGTGTGCCGCGTGCCTTCGGCGTACGGGTGACGGTCCGCGCGCATCCGTACGCCGAAGGCACCGGCGGTGAGCTCGTCGTCGCCAACCATGTCTCCTGGCTGGACATTCCGCTCGTCGCCGCCGTACTGCCCGGCCGGATGCTCGCCAAGAGCGAGGTCGGGCGCTGGCCGGTGCTGGGGCGGCTCGCCGGGCTCGGCTCCACGCTCTTCATCGACCGGGACCGGCTGCGCGCGCTGCCCGGGGCCGTGGACACCGTGGCCGGGGCGCTGCGTTCCGGCTCGCGGGTGGTGGCGTTCCCCGAGGGCAGCACCTGGTGCGGGCGGGGGAGCGGCGGGGTGTTCCGGCCGGCGGTGTTCCAGGCGGCGATCGACGCGGAGGTCTGCGTACGGCCGGTCCGGATCGCCTACCGTCCCACGGGCGCGGTCGCGTTCGTCGGGAACGATCCGCTCGCCGCCTCGCTGTGGCGGGTGGTGCGGGCGGCCGGGCTCGCCGCAGAGGTCGAGGTCCTCGCCCCCATCCCGGCCGGCGATTTCGCGTCCACCCCGCCGGGCGGTGAGCCGGGCCGCCGTGGTCTGGCCCGTACGGCGGGAGCCGCCGTCGCCGGTACGTACCGGACGACGACGGCTCCTGTGGCGGTCGTGGCTCAGACCGCCGTGGCCAGCGACAGCGCGAACCGGCCAGCCGCGTCCGTCCACCACTGAGCCAGCTGGAGTCCGGCCGCTTCCAGCTCCTCGCGCACGTCCTCCTGGCGGAACTTCGCCGACACCTCCGTGCGCAGCTCCTCACCGGCCTCGAACGGCACCACCAGATCCAGCTCACGGATCTTCACGCTCAGCGCCCGGCGGGCGCGCAGCCGCATCTCGATCCAGCGCTGCTCCGGGTTCCAGCGGGCGACATGCTCGAAGTCCTCCAGCGGGAAGTCCGCGCCCAGCTCGCGGTTGACGACGTTGAGCACGTTCTTGTTGAAGGCCGCGGTCACGCCCGACGCGTCGTCGTACGCGGCGACCAGCGTCTCCTCGTCCTTCACCAGGTCCGTGCCGAGCAGCAGCGTGTCGCCGGGGGAGAGGAGCGAGCGGACCGAGTGCAGGAAGCCGGCCCGCTCTTCCGGGAGCAGATTGCCGATCGTGCCGCCGAGGAAGGCGACCAGCCGCGGCCCCGGAGTGCCGGGCAGCGCGAGACCACCGGTGAAGTCGGCGATCAGCGCGTGGACCGAGAGCCCCGGATGCTCGGCGATCAGCGATTCGGCCGCCCCGGTCAGCGCGCTCTCGCTCACGTCCACCGGGACGTAACTCTCCAGCCCCTCCAGAGCGTTCAGCAGATGGCGGGTCTTCTCCGAGGAGCCCGAGCCCAGCTCGATCACGGTCCGGGCCCCCGAGGCGGCGGCGATCTCCTCGGCGCGCTCCTCCAGGATCTCCCGCTCCGCGCGGGTCGGGTAGTACTCGGGCAGCCGGGTGATGTCCTCGAACAGCTCGCTGCCGCGCGCGTCGTAGAACCACTTGGGCGGCAGCGTCTTCGGATGCCGGGTCAGCCCGCTCAGGACGTCGGCGCGCAGCGCCGCGTCCGTCGCGTCCTCCGGCAGGGTGCGGGTCAGCAGGAAAGGACTCACGCGGCGGGCTCCTTGAGCGGTGTGGGGGTGACGGCTGCGGAGGTGGCGACCAGCAGGGTGCGGTCGGGTATCTCGCGCCAGCGTGGATCGTCGTCGTACGGCTCCGAGGCCACGGCGGTCGAGCGGCCCGGGTCGTGGAGATACCAGAGGGTGTCGCCCCATGCGGAGGCCACGACGGTGGTGCCGTCCGTGACCAGCAGGTTGAGCCGGGAGGCGGGTGCCGCCTCTGCGACCTCCCGTACGGTCTCCGCGACCGCCGTCGCCACGTCGTCCCCGGCCGCCACCCGGTGCAGGACCAGCGCCCAGAGCAGCGCGGAGTCGTTGCGGGCGGCCAGCGACAGCAGCTCCTCGGCGGGCAGTGCGGCGGCCGGGGCCGCGAGGGAGGCCGGCCAGCCCAGTACCGCGCCGTTGTGGCTGAAGAGCAGCCCCCCGGCGGCGTACGGAGCGGCCGCGGCCTCCCCGTCCGCGCCCGCCTCTGTGGCGTCCCGTACGGCGGCGAGCAGCGCGGTCGTCCGCACCACCCGGGCCAGGTCCACGAAGGTCTGGTCGTGCCAGATCGGCCCCTGGCGCCGGTAGCGTCCGGGGACCGGGTCGCCGTCCGCGTACCAGCCGACGCCGAAGCCGTCCGCGTTGACCGTTCCGTACCGCTGGCGGCGCGGCGCCCAGGACTGGCGCACCAGCGAGTGCGGCGGCTCGGACAACACGGCCCCGAGCGCCACCGGATCGCCCACATAGGCGATATGACGGCACATCAGGCGTCCCTCGCGGTGCGGAACCCGGAGAAGATCTGCCGCCGCACCGGCAGGTCCCAGTTGCGGAACGTGCCCCGGCAGGCCACCTGGTCCACGGCGAACGAGCCGCCGCGCAGCACCTTGTGGCCGGGCCCGAAGAACACGTCCGAATACTCCCGGTACGGAAACGCCACGAAGCCCGGATAGGGCAGGAAGTCGCTCGACGTCCACTCCCACACATCGCCGATCAGCTGACCCGCGCCGGACGGCGCCCGGCCCGCCGGATACGCACCGGCCCGCGCCGGACGCAGATGGCGCTGGCCCAGATTGGCCTGCTCGGGTGTCGGATCCGCATCGCCCCAGGGGTAGCGGAGCGAACGGCCGGTGGCGGGATCGTGCCGTGCGGCCTTCTCCCACTCGGCCTCGGTCGGCAGCCGCCGCCCCGCCCAGCGGGCGTACGCGTCGGCCTCGTACCAGCTGACGTGGAGCACCGGCTCGTCCTCCGGCACCGGCTCGGTCACGCCGAACCGGCGGCGCAGCCACTGCCCGGCGTCCCGGTGCCAGAACAGCGGTGCGGACAGGTCGTGTTCGCGGACCATGTCCCAGCCCTCGGGCGCCCACCAGCGCGGGTCGGTGTACCCGCCGTCCGCGATGAACCGCTGGTACGCGCCACAGGTGACGGGTGCGGTGTCCAGGTGGAAGGCCGCCACCTCCCGTCGGTGCGCGGGCCGTTCGTTGTCCAGGGCCCATGGCTCGGCGGAGGTGCCCATGGTGAACGGGCCCTCCGGGACGAGGACTTCGGCGGGCAGTGTGCCGGCGTCAGTGGGCTCGGGTGGGGCGGGCGCGGTCAGCGCGACCGGGCCCGTGCGGAGCTGATGGGTAATCAGCATCGTTTCGTCGTGCTGCTGTTCGTGCTGCGCGATCATCCCGAAGGCGAACCCGGCCCGCTCCAGCGGACGGCCGCCGCCGTGCAGCGGTGCGGCCTCCAGGATGTCCAGGGCCCGGCCCCGTACGTCGGAGGCGTACGTCCTGGCCTCGGCGGGCGCCAGCAGCGGCAGCGAGGGCCTCGCGGAGCGGGGGTGCTCGAAGGCGTCGTACAGCCCGTCTATCTCGGGGCGCAGCGCCTCACGTCCGCCGACGGCGCGGAGCAGCCACTGCTCCTCCTGGTTGCCGATGTGGGCCAGGTCCCAGACGAGCGGGGACATCAACGGGGAGTGCTGAGCGGTGAGTTCGCCGTCATCCACGCTGTCGGTGAGCGTGGCGGTGCGCGCGCGGGCGGTCAGCAGCGCGTCGAGCGCGCGCTGCCGGAGCGCCTCGGGGTCGTGGCCGCCGGAGCCGGCCGGGAAGCCGTCCGCGGCGGTGGCGGAGGGGTCACGGTCGTCGGTCATGCTGAGGCCGCCCTTCCGGTGTGCGGTCCGTCCGTGGGGCCGGTTGAGCCCGCCGGCCGGCTCAGTTCGGCGAGTGCGCCCGGTTCGAGCAGATCGTCGGCCGGACATCGGCCCCGGGCCACATACCGGTCGTTGAAGGCCGCCACGGTCTCCCGTACCGCCTTGCTCGCGCCCATCCGGTCGAGCGCGGTGAGCGCCGTGTCGAAGCAGGCGGTGGCCGCCGCGCGCAGCTCCGGATCGGCCAGGCCCTCGCGGGCGGCGGTCGTCCAGAGCGGGTTGCGCGGCGCGGGAGCGGATCCCGCAGTCTCGGCCAGGGGCTTCACGGTGCGGTACACGGTCTCGGCGGCCTCCGGGTCGTCGAACAGGGCGGTGGCGACGGCGAGCGGCACCAGCCACCCGTCCGCGCCGCTCTGCGCGTCGATCATGCGCAGCTCCAGGTGCCCGCGCGGCCGGACCGGCGGGAACAGGGTGGTGACGTGGTAGTCGAGATCGGCGCGGACCGGTGGCCGGGGCGCGCCGGTGCGGATCCACTCCCGGAAGGTGAGGCCCTCCGGCACGTCCCAGGGACCCTCCTCGCGCCGGACGCACATGACCGTCGTGTCCAGCGCATGGGCGGCCCAGGCGTCGCGCGGCGGCAGTCCGCCGACCGGCGCCAGCGTCCGTACGGGATCGAGATCGGCCCACAGGGCCTGCCGGGTGGACTTCCATCCGGTGGGGCGGCCCTGCCGGAACGGCGAGTTGGCGAACGCCGCCACCAGGACGGCGCCGAGGAGATGGGTCAGCTGCCAGCGCCGGCCGTAGCCGAGCGGCCCCGGCTCCTCGATGCCCGCGTCCAGGCAGACCTGGACGGAGGCGGAGGTGCACATCATCGCCCGCCCGGAGGGGCCCGCCCGGTCGAGCGCCGCCTCCATCGCGGCGTACCGCGGCTCGCGGAGCCTGCGGTGCGGGGTCTGCCACGGGTCGACGCCGAGCCCGACCGGTGCGAGCCCGGCCCGGCCGAGCGAACCGCGTACGGCGGCCAGATCGGCCGCGGTCGTCTCGACGCATTCCATCAGCGAGCCGGCGGGCTGGGAGCTGAGCTCCAGCTGCCCGCCCGGCTCGAACGTCAGTGCGGCGGACAGGGGCAGTTCGCGGAGGTCCGCGACCGCGCTGTCCAGCCGGTCCTGGGCCACCGGGACGGCGGGATGTTCCTGGTCATGGATGAGCCATTCGAGTTCCACCCCCACGGTGCGAGGGGGGCCCGTCTTGAAACATATGCCGCGCAGTAAATCCCGTGCCGTGCCCTCGTCGAGGGTGGCGGAGTCCGGGCGCGAGCCGGGGCCTCCAGGAGCGTCCGAGGACATGAGGTGCCTCCTTCTCCGTTGCGTACCTACCACCCAAACCCGTACCCCGGGATCGCACAAGAGTGCCCCTCAGCCACCGCGAACCGGTGGTTTCACACTCCTGTCACGACCAGCATGCGCCGCCCGTTCCGCACCGGCGAGCGCCGGCCGTACCGCAACCGCGGCCTCGGCCGTGCGGTCACTTCCAGCCGTACCGCTCCCGCAGCCGCACCACGACGGAATCGAACCGGTCCCGGTCCAGCGCGCACGCCTCGCGCCGCATCCCGTCGTCGTGGACCCGCAGCACCCGGTCCAGATCTACCCAGGACGGCCGGCCGGAGCTGTCCCACGGACCGGCTCCCAGCGCCACCCACTCGTGGTCCATGTCGTGCTGCCTGCTGGAGAGCTGGACGGCCAGCAGCGTCCCCGCGGCCTCCCGGGCGACGACGAGAACCGGCCGGTCCTTGCCGCGCCCGTCGTTCTCCTCGAACGGCACCCAGGTCCAGACGATCTCGCCCGGATCGGGGTCGCCGTCGCGGTCGGGGGCATACGAGGTGCGGACCGGGCCCACCTCGTGCGGATCGGCCTGGACGGTGGCGGTGGGGCCCGTGCTGCCGGGGAGGACGGGCGGGGCGTCGGAGCGCTGTGCGCTGTGGTGGAACGTCATCGCAACACCGTAGGACCCGCACGGCCCGGTTCCGGGAGCGGGTCCGCCGAACGGGGGCGCGGCGAGGCGCACCCGGCGCGCGGCGCGGCCCGGCGGATCTGGAAGACTGCCGCACGCCATGGACCAGTTACCCAAGCAGCCCGCCGAAGTCTCCGTACCGACCAGCGCCGATGTCGCGCGCCTCGCCGGAGTCTCCCGGGCCACCGTGTCGTACGTACTCAACAACAACGCCGCCGTCCGGATCAGCGAACCCACCCGGCACCGGGTCAGAGAGGCCGCCACCCAACTCGGTTACGTCCCGCACGCCGCCGCCCGCAGCCTGCGCGCCGGACACAGCCGCCTGGTCCTGCTGCCTTCCGGCCATATACCGGCGGGCCCGCTCCACCAGCACTTCTTCCAGGAGCTCCAGGCCGGACTGCGCCGCCTGGACTACACCGTGGTCCAGTACGGCAGCGCCGGGCTCGCGGACGACGAGGCGGTCCGGGCCTGGGCCGAACTGCGGCCCGTCGCCGTCGTCGTACCGCCCGGCATCACCCTCACCCCGCACGGCACGGAGATCCTCACCCGCTCCGGCGCCAAAGCGGTGATCACTCTCGGCCCGGAACCGGTGGCGGGCGCCCACGGCCTGGTCATGGACCAACGGCGGGTCGGCGCCAGCGCGGTCGGCCACCTGCTGGCCCGGGGCCGCCGCCGCATCGGCGTGGTGATGCCCCGCGAGGAAGGCCTCACGCCGTTCTCCGAACCCCGTCTCGCCGGAGCCCGGCAGACGGCGGAACCGGCCGGGGCGCACATCCGGCCGCTCCCGCTCCACTACGAGGAGGAGTCCGCGGCCGAGCTGGCGCACCGCTGGCCGGAACTGGGTCTCGACGCGGTGTTCGCGTACAACGACGAGTACGCCATGCTGCTGATGCGGGCCCTCCAGGACGCGGGCGTCGCGATACCCGGGGACACGGCCGTCGTCGGAGCGGACGACCTGCTCCTCGGCAGACTGCTCCGCCCGCGCCTCTCCACCGTCCGGATGCAGCTCGCCATGGCGGACCCGCTGGCCGAGACGATCGACCGCCTCGTCCACCACCCCGGCATCGAGCCCGTCCACCACGACCTGCTCCGCACCACTGCCGTCCACCGCGAGTCCAGCTGACCGCTCCGGAGCGACGACATGCGCGAAGTGGCGGCGACACGCGCAGGGCGGCGACGACATGCGCGGAGTACGGCGGGTGTCTAGCGTCGGGGCCATGAGCCACCCGCAGAGTTACGAGCTCCTCCTGATCCCCGACCACAGCAGAACGCGGACCGGAGGCCCCGGCCGGCCGATCCGCTCGGCGGTCGTGGCCGCCACCGGCGAGACGGGCGCCTCGGGCTACCCCCGGTACACGGGCGAGGGCATGGAGGCGGACATCGACCCGGCGACCCGCACGGTGGAGGCGGTGCTGATCGACGGCGAGGAACTGGATCCGGGCATGTCGGTGCAGGTCGCCGAGGGAGACCGCGGGAAGAGGTGACCGGAACGGGCGGGCCGCGTCCGGGCATGGCTGAAGGGCCCCGACCGTGTGATCAGGGCCCCTCGGCCCGCGCCGTGCGCCGGTACGGCGGTTACTGGGGCTCCGGCTGTCCCTGTCCGGCCTCCGCCGCGCGCTTCTGCTCCTCGACGGACTTGCGGACCTCGTCCATGTCCAGGTTCCGGGCCTGGCCGATGACGTCCTCCAGGGCCGCCTCGGGCAGCGCGCCGGGCTGCGAGAAGACCGCGACGTTGTCCCGGACGATCATCAGCGTCGGGATGGACCGGATCTCGAAGGCGGCCGCCAGCTCCTGCTGCGCCTCCGTGTCGACCTTCGCGAAGACCAGATCGGGGTGGCGCTCGGACGCCGAGTCGTAGACCGGCGCGAACTGTCGGCAGGGGCCGCACCAGGAAGCCCAGAAGTCGATGAGGACGAAGCCGTTGTCGCTGACGACCTGATCGAAGTTTTCCTTGGTGAGCTCTACGGTGCTCATACGAGATACCTCTTCCTGTGCCCGTTCGGACCTGTCCGGCACAACGGTGACTGCACTTGCGCTATTCCGCCTGCCCCTGTGGCCGGTGGGCACACTCCCGAGGACACTGTTTCGCATGACTGATGCAGTGGATGTTTCATCGAGTTCCCCGTACGACGTTGTGGTCATCGGTGCCGGTCCGGTGGGGGAGAACGTGGCCGACCGGGCCCGCGCGGCCGGGCTGACCACGGCCGTGGTGGAGTCCGAGCTGATCGGCGGCGAATGCTCGTACTGGGCCTGCATGCCGAGCAAGGCCCTGCTGCGCCCGGTGGTCGCCCGCGCCGACGCCCGCCGCGTCCCGGGCCTGAGCGGAGCCGTACAGGGCCCTCTCGACGTTGCGGCCGTCCTCGCCCACCGCGACGGGATGACCAGCGGCTGGAAGGACGACGGCCAGGTCGCCTGGCTGGAGGGCGTCGGAGCGGACATCCACCGCGGTACGGGACGCCTCACCGGCCCCCGCGAGGTCACCGTCACGGCTCCCGACGGCACCGAACACCGGCTCACCGCCCGCCACGCCGTCGCCGTGTGCACCGGCACGAGGGCGGTCGTCCCCGACCTCCCCGGCATCGCCGAGGCCCGCCCGTGGACCAGCCGCGAGGCCACCAGCGCCAAGGAGGTGCCCGGCCGGCTCGTGGTCGTCGGCGG
Organism: Streptomyces sp. NPDC101178; assembly: GCF_044767965.1. Classification (NCBI taxonomy): domain Bacteria; kingdom Bacillati; phylum Actinomycetota; class Actinomycetes; order Kitasatosporales; family Streptomycetaceae; genus Streptomyces; species Streptomyces sp. NPDC101178. The sequence continues at coordinate 347,953 of NZ_JBIWOZ010000004.1, read as the reverse complement.
GGGAGTGGTCGGCGTGGAGATGGCGACCGTCTGGCAGGCGCTGGGCTCCGAGGTGACGCTCCTGATCCGCGGTGAGGGCCTGCTCCCGAAGATGGAGCCCTTCGCGGGCGAGCTGGTGGCCGAGGCGCTGGAGGAGGCCGGAGCCGCGATCCGTACCGGCGTCTCCGTCACCGCCGTCGAGCGTCCCGCACCGGACGGACCCGTCACGGTCGTCCTGGACGACGGCGGCCGGATCGAGGCCGACGAGATCCTCTTCGCCACGGGCCGGGCGCCGCGTACGGACGACCTGGGCTTGGAGACGGTCGGCCTGAAGCCCGGATCCTGGCTCACGGTGGACGACAGCTGCCGCGTCGAGGGCACGGACTGGCTGTACGCGGTCGGAGACGTCAACCACCGCGCCCTCCTCACCCACCAGGGCAAGTACCAGGCCCGCATCGCGGGCGCCGCGATCGCCGCCCGCGCCCAGCAGGACACGCCCCTGGACACGACCCCCTGGGGCCCTCACGCGGCCACCGCCGACCACGCGGCCGTCCCGCAGGTCGTCTTCACCGACCCGGAGGCCGCGTCCGTCGGCCTCACCCTCGCGGAGGCCGAACGGGCGGGCCACCGCGTCCGCGCCGTCGACCACGACCTCGCCGCCGTCGCGGGCTCCGGCCTGTACGCCGACGGCTACCGGGGCCGCGCCCGGATGATCGTGGACCTGGACCGCGAGATCCTGCTCGGCGTGACCTTCGTCGGTCCCGGCATCGGCGAACTCCTCCACTCCGCGACGGTCGCGGTGGCGGGCGAGGTCCCGATCGGCCGGCTGTGGCACGCGGTTCCGGCGTACCCGACGATCAGCGAGGTGTGGCTGCGGCTGCTGGAGACGTACCGGGGGTAGGCGCCGCCGCCGGGTAGACAGACCGGACGGCCTCACGATCCGCCGGACGTCGGGCCGGGGGTGTCTGAACAGTTCCGCGCGGGCGGGTGACGACAGGTCCTGGCGACCGAAAAGCCCTGGTAGCTCCGCTACGAGGACTCTCCGGCGCCTTGTGGCGCACCGCACCTGACGCCACCCGCCGATCCGCGCCGAATGGCCAGACACCTCCTACGCGCCGACGTCACGGCCGCGCAGGTCCTGCGGTGTCTCGCGCCGCACCAGCAGGCGTGCTGTGCCCTCGCGCACCGCGACGACCGGCGGGCGTCCGACGAGGTTGTAACCCGAGGCCATGGACAGCTGATAGGCGCCTGCCACAGGTACGGCGAGGAGATCGCCGGGGCGTACGTCGCCGGGCAGTGGCACATCGGCCGCGAGGACGTCGCCGGCTTCGCAGTGCCGGCCCACGACCGTGGCAGGCAGGGGCTCTGCGGCCGGCCGAGCGCTGATCAGGCGTGGTGCGTAGCGGGCTCCGTACAGGGCCGGCCGGGGGTTGTCGCTCATGCCGCCGTCGACGGCCACGAACAGAGTCTCCCCGGTGTGCTTGACGGCGAGGACGCGGTACAGCGCCACGCCGGCCGGACCCGCGATCGCCCGTCCCGGTTCGATGAGGAGTCCGGGCACGGGCAGTCTCGCCGCCGCGCAGCTCGCGGTGAGTTCGGCGCGCAGTCGGCGGGCCAGGGAGGTCAGGTCCAGCGCGGGGTCTCCGGGCCGGTAGGCAATGCCGTGGCCGCCGCCCATGTCGAGTTCGGCGAACGTGGTGCCGTGGCTGTTCCTGATCCGGGCCATCAGCCCCACCATCCGCCGCACGGCCACCAGGTACGGCTTGACGTCCGATATCTGGGAGCCGATGTGGCAGTGCAGGCCGGTCAGTTCGAGCTGCGACTGGCCGAGCACGCGGGCGACGGCGTGCTGAGCGGACCCGTCGGTCAGGGACAGGCCGAACTTCTGGTTGTCCGTGCCGGTCCGGATCTTCTCGTGACCGCCTGCGGAGACGCCCGGAACCACCCGGACCATGACCTTCTGCCGCCCCCTGGGCCCGACCAGCGCGGCGATCCGCGCGATCTCCGAAGGGCTGTCGACGACGATCCGGCCGACCCTGAGCCGCAGCGCGGTCTCGAGGTCGCGCGGGGACTTCGCGTTGCCGTGCAGAACCATGCGCTCGGGCGGGAATCCGGCGGCGTGGGCGAGTTCGAGTTCGCCGGCCGAGCAGACGTCCAGCCCCAGCCCTTCTTCCTCGATCCACCGGACCATGGCCCGGGAGAGGAACGCCTTGGCCGCGTACAGCACTTCGGTGTCGGGGAACGCCGCACGGTAGGTCCGGCAGCGCGTCCGCACCTCGTCCTCGTCCAGGACGTACGCGGGAGTGTCGAACCTGTCGGCGATGTCGGTGAGTCGAACCCCGCCCACGGCCAGTTGCCCGTGCGGAAGGCGGGTGGTGGAGGCGGGCCAGACGGAGAGGTCGTCCAGGCCGGCGGTGAGCTCGGTGAGAGGGGGAGCGGACATGGGGGCATCTCCTCGGGGGCTGGGAGGCAGCGGGCGGGTCACGGTGTGGCGACGGTCGCGTCGGCAGGCACCGGCTCCGCGGTGACGGCAGGCGCGGAGAGGGGCGGGTCGAGCACGAGCCGGCTGATGCCCAGAGGTGATGCGAGGGAACGCAGGGCGGACTCGGCGAGCTTGATGGAGGGCTGACCGGCGCCGAGTGTCCGGGACAGCAGGTCGCGGTCGGTGAAGGCGACTGCGGTGCGCTCGCCCAGAGGGGTGCGGAAGGCGCGCAGTACGAAGCCTGCCGCTACCCGGTGGACGGGCACGTGGAGGAGCCCGGCCGGGTCCTGTTCGTCGGGGTCGGGGTCGTCGTCGTACAGGAAGAGGCACATGGGTTTCCTCCGGGGAAGTCGCGGCCGGCGCTCTCGCCGACGCATGACGTCGAAGCTATGCCCGTCCTCTCCGCGAAAGCTCTAACACCTGACGGAACCTTGATGGCTTACGCCCAGTTCATATGGATCGCTGACGCTGGAAGCCCTCTGGCCGCTCTTCAATGGAGGTCCGAGACAGGACGAGCCAGGAGGGCACCCGGTGCGCCGGAGGATCGTGGTGGGCGTGAGCGGATCGCTGGGGAGCTTGACGGCTCTGCACCAGGCGGCGTCGGAGGCGAGGGAGCGCCGTGCGGAGCTGCACGCCGTACTGGCCTGGCAGCTGCCTGGAGGAGGGCTCGGCAGCCGCACCACCCTCGGCGCCGATACGTTCAGGGAATGCCGTGCGGCGGCGCGGGAGGAGTTGTGCGCAGCCCTGGATCTGGCATTCGCCGTCAGGAGACCGGGAGTCACCCTGTCCGGATACACGGTGCGCGGCGAGCCGGGAGCCGTGCTCGTCGACGCGGTCCGGTCGGCCGACGATCTCCTGGTCGTCGGCACGGGACCACGAGGCCGATGGTTTCCCGGGCTACGGGCAACGGTGGCCCGGTACTGCCTGACCCACGCGCCGTGCCCGGTGCTCGCTGTCCCTCCCCACCCCCTCGAAATCGAACTCGCCGCGGCACGCCGCACGGCCTGGCACCTGCCGCTCACGGCGCGGTAGCGGGGACCGGAACGGTGAGCGCTGCACACTCGCCCCGTCCCGCCCTGGTCGACAGAGGCAGTGCAGATGGCCATGGAGAGCGCCGCCGGGCTGTGATCGTCGCCCGGTGCCGCTCTCACCTCGACTCGTGCACACGAATCAGCAGCGAGCATCATCACCGTGTGTGAGATGTCGGATGCCCTTCGTGGTGCGGAGTGGCCGCCCGCGTCAGGTTGACGTCAAGGAATTCACGCTCCTCGTATGGACCTCGTCAAAGTGGCTTACCGCCCGGGTGAAGTCGAGGTTTGCTCGTATCGGCCAGACGGCCGATTCCTTTCCTCACGTCAATCAGGAGTTCGCGATGGCCGACATGGCCTTCGTCGTCACCACGGTCGCGGTATTCGCGCTGGTGGCTCTCATCGCCCGGGGGGTGACCAAGCTGTGACCGTCGAGAACGTCGTCGGCCTCATCGTGGCCGTTTCCCTTCTGGGATATCTCGTTCTGGCTCTCCTTTACCCGGAGAGGTTCTGATTACGGATATGAGTCCCCAGATCGCTGGTCTGCTCCAGCTCACAGCCCTGATCGCCGCCCTTGCTCTGGCCTACCGTCCGCTGGGCGATCACATGGCCAAGGTCTATTCCTCCGAGAAGCACTACACACCGGAGAAATGGATATACAAGGTCATCGGCGCCAATCCGGCCGCCGAAATGCGCTGGCCCGCCTATCTGCGCGGAGTGCTCGCGTTCTCGGCGGTGAGTGTCCTCTTCCTGTACCTGATGCAACGGGCGCAGGGCTCGCTGCCCGGTTCGCTCGGCTTCTCCTCGATCGACCCGGACCAGGCGTTCAACACCGCCGCTTCCTTCGTCGCCAACACCAACTGGCAGTCCTACTACGGCGAACAGGCCATGGGCCACGTCGTCCAGACCGGCGGCCTGGCGGTGCAGAACTTCCTGTCCGCCGCCGTCGGCATGGCGGTGGCCGTCGCGCTCGTACGGGGGTTCTCCCGGTCCCGTACCGGTGACCTCGGCAACTTCTGGGCCGACCTGGTGCGCGGCACCGTCCGTATCCTGCTCCCGATCTCGGTGATCGGTGCGATCGTCCTGGTCGCCTGCGGGGCGATCCAGAACTTCTCGGGCATCCACCAGGTCGGCCAGTTCATGGGCGGAACGCAGGAATGGAACGGCGGGGCGGTCGCCTCGCAGGAGGCCATCAAGGAGCTGGGCACCAACGGCGGCGGTTACTTCAACGCCAACTCCGCCCACCCCTTCGAGAACCCCACCCCGCTCTCCAACCTCTTCGAGATCTTCCTCATCCTGCTGATCCCGTTCGCGCTGACCCGGACCTTCGGCCGGATGGTCGGTTCGCTGAAGCAGGGGTACGCGATCCTCGGCGCGATGGCCGTCATCTGGATCGGCTTCACGGCCCTGATGATGTGGACCGAATTCGCCCACCGAGGGCCCGCGTTCGAGATCGCGGGAGGCGCCATGGAGGGCAAGGAGACCCGCTTCGGCATCGCCGGCTCGTCGATCTTCGCGGTCGCCACGACGCTGACCTCGACCGGAGCGGTGAACTCCTTCCACTCCTCGTACACCGGGTTCGGCGGCGGCATCACCATGCTGGGCATGCAACTCGGCGAGATCGCTCCCGGCGGGGTCGGCTCCGGCCTCTACGGCATGCTGATCATGGCGATCATCGCGGTGTTCATCGCCGGTCTCATGGTCGGCCGCACCCCCGAATACCTCGGCAAGAAGATCGGCACCCGGCAGATCAAGTACGCCGCCTGCTACATCCTCATCACCCCGGCGCTCGTGCTCGGCTTCACCGCCGTCGCCATGGCCCTGCCCACACCCGGCGACTCGATGACCAACTCCGGCGCGCACGGCTTCTCCGAGATCCTGTACGCCTACACATCCGGTGCCAACAACAACGGCTCCGCCTTCGCCGGGCTCAACGCCGACACCCAGTGGTTCAACAGCACCATCGGCATCGCGATGCTGCTCGGCCGCTTCCTGCCCATGGTCTTCGTCCTGGCCCTGGCCGGCTCGCTCGCCGAGCAGAAGCCGGTGCCCGAGACCGCGGGCACCCTGCGCACCGACAAGCCGCTCTACGCGGGACTGCTCGTCGGCGCGATCCTCATCATCACCGGACTCACCTACTTCCCGGCCCTGGCGCTGGGCCCGCTTGCCGAAGGGCTCGCCTCATGAGCACCGCCACTCCCACCCGCGCTCCCCACGGGGACATCCCGCCGGCCGACGGCCACGGGGCCGCCAACCGTGTCGGCAGCGGTCTGTTCGACCCGAAGCAGCTGCTGAAGTCGTTCCCGGACGCGCTGCGCAAGCTCGACCCCCGCGTGATGATCAAGTCGCCTGTGATGTTCGTCGTCCTGGCCGGTTCGGTAGTCACCACCGTGCTCGCGATCACGGACCCGACCGACTGGTTCGGCTGGGCCATCACCGCCTGGCTCTGGCTCACCACGGTCTTCGCCAACCTGGCGGAGGCCGTGGCGGAAGGCCGGGGCAAGGCCCAGGCCGACACCCTGCGGCAGGCCAGGACCGGCACCGTCGCCCGTCGCGTCATCGGTCCGGACGAGGAGCGGGTCGCGGGGACCGAGCTGCGCATCGGGGACCTGGTGGTCTGCGAGGCCGGCGACGTCATCCCGGGCGATGGAGATGTGGTCGAGGGCGTCGCCTCCGTGGACGAGTCCGCGATCACTGGCGAATCGGCTCCGGTCATCAGGGAATCCGGCGGCGACCGCAGTGCGGTGACCGGCGGTACGAAGGTGCTCTCCGACCGCGTCGTCATCAAGATCACCACCAAGCCGGGGGAGACCTTCATCGACCGGATGATCAACCTGGTCGAGGGCGCCGCCCGGCAGAAGACGCCCAACGAGATCGCCCTGAACATCCTGCTGGCGTCCCTCACCATCGTCTTCCTGCTCGCGGTGGTCACCCTGAAGCCCTTCGCGATCTACGCGGGCGCCGACGACCAGACCTCACTCATCGTCCTCGCGGCGCTGCTCGTCTGCCTGATCCCCACCACGATCGGCGCCCTGCTGTCCGCGATCGGTATCGCCGGCATGGACCGCCTCGTCCAGCGCAACGTCCTGGCCATGTCCGGGCGCGCTGTCGAAGCCGCCGGCGACGTCTCCACGCTGCTCCTCGACAAGACCGGCACCATCACCCTCGGCAACCGGCAGGCAGCCGAGTTCCTGTCGCTCAAAAGCGTGAAGGAAACCGAACTCGCCGACGCCGCCCAGCTCTCCTCGATCGCCGACGAGACCCCCGAAGGCCGGTCGATCGTCGTGCTGGCCAAGGAGAGGTACGGGCTGCGGGAGCGGGACCAGGGCGAGCTGACCGGCGCCGCATGGGTCGCGTTCACCGCGCAGACCCGGATGTCGGGCGTCGACCTGGACGGGCGCAAGGTCCGCAAGGGCGCGACCGGTTCCGTCGTGGCGTGGGTGAAGGAGCGGGGCGGGAGTGTCCCCGAGGACGCGCATGCGCTCACGGACCGGATCGCCCAGGCTGGTGGTACGCCGCTGCTGGTGGCCGCGGAGGATGCTCGCGGCGCGCGCGTCCTCGGCGTCATCCACCTCAAGGACGTGGTGAAGGAGGGCATGCGGGAGCGGTTCGACGAGCTGCGCCGCATGGGCATCCGTACGGTCATGATCACGGGTGACAACCCGCTGACCGCGAAGGCGATCGCCGAGGAGGCCGGGGTCGACGACTTCCTGGCCGAGGCGACACCCGAGGACAAGATGGCGCTCATCAAACGGGAACAGGCCGGCGGAAAGCTCGTCGCGATGACCGGCGACGGCACCAACGACGCCCCCGCCCTCGCGCAGGCCGACGTCGGCGTCGCGATGAACACCGGCACCTCCGCCGCCAAGGAGGCCGGGAACATGGTCGACCTCGACTCCAACCCCACCAAACTCATCGAGATCGTCGAGATCGGCAAACAACTCCTCATCACCCGAGGCGCGTTGACCACCTTCTCCATCGCCAACGACGTCGCGAAGTACTTCGCGATCATCCCCGCCATGTTCGCCGTGGCGTACCCGTCGCTGGACAGGCTCAACATCATGGGGCTCGCCTCGCCCGAGTCCGCGATCCTCTCGGCGGTCATCTTCAACGCGCTGATCATCGTGGCCCTGGTGCCCCTCGCCCTCAAGGGCGTCAGCTACCGGCCCGCCAGTGCCGACACGATGCTGCGCCGCAACCTCGCCGTCTACGGACTCGGCGGCATCGTCGCCCCGTTCATCGGCATCAAGCTCATCGACCTGCTCCTCTCCCTCATCCCCGGAATCGGCTGATCCGCCATGACCGACAACACCGTCAGCAGCACCGCGCGCCTACTCGGGGCCGGGCTCCGCGCCCTGCTCGTCCTGACTCTGGTCTGCGGAGTGATCTACCCGCTCGCCGTCACCGGAGTCGCCCAGGCCCTGTTCGACGACAAGGCCGACGGCTCCGAGATCAAGGACAAGGGAGGTCAGGTCGTCGGCTCTTCCCTCATCGGCCAGCGTTACGACCTTCCGCTCAAGGAGGGCGAGCGATCTCCCGCCCCGGACCTGAAGTGGTTCCAGCCCCGCCCCTCCAACGGCCTCGGCAGCAACAGCGTCAACACCCAGTACTCCCTCATCCTCTCCGGCGCCACCAACCGCTCCGGTGACAACGAGGAACTGGTCCGGTGGGTGAAGGACGCCAGGGTGGCCGTGGTCAGGGACAACTCGACCGCGACCTACAAGGTGAAGCCCGCGGACGTACCGGCCGACGCCGTCACCTCCTCCGGCTCCGGCCTGGACCCGGACATCTCGCCCGCCTACGCGAGGCTTCAGGTCCACCGGGTCGCCGAGAGGAACGGCCTTGACGTCGACAGGGTCGAGGACCTCGTCCGGGACCACACCACCGGTCGGCTTCTCGGTTTCATGGGGGAGCCCCGCGTGAACGTCCTCGAACTGAACACCGCGCTCAGGAACCTGACCCAGGACTGATGGATCTCAGCCCAGGGACCGGAAGCCGGTGGGACACGGAAGCGCCGTGTCCCACCGGCTCCTCAGCCGCCCGCTACCAAGGAGAGAGTGCACAGTCCATGCCCCGGGTGCTCGTGGTGGAAGATGATTCACAGCTGGTCCGCGCCCTCACGATCAATCTGCAGGCGCGTAGGTACGTCGTCGAGTCCGCCGCCGACGGTGATACGGCGCTACGGCTCGCCGCCGCCCACAAGCCCGATGCCGTCCTGCTCGACCTCGGGCTACCGGACATGGACGGTGTCGAGGTCGTCAAGGCGATCCGTGTGTGGAGCCGGATGCCGATCCTGGTGCTGTCCGCCCGTCACCTGTCCGAGGACAAAGTCCGCGCCCTGGACGCGGGCGCGGACGATTACGTCACGAAGCCGTTCAGCATGGACGAGTTGCTGGCCCGGCTGCGCGCAGCGACCCGGCGACGCCGGGAGATCACTGAGGAGGAAGGGCGGACCGTCGTCATCACGGACCAGTTCACCATCGACCTGGTGGCGAAGAAGGTGCAGCGCGGAGACGACACCGTCCGGCTGACACCGACCGAGTGGCATCTGCTCGAAATGCTGGTCAGCAGCCCCGGCCGCCTGGTGTCACAGCGGTTGCTCCTACGGGAGGTGTGGGGCCCCACATATACGGAGAACACCAACTACCTGCGGGTCTACATGGCTCAGCTGCGGCGCAAACTCGAAGCCGACCCCGCCCACCCTCGGTACCTGATCACCGAGGCGGGCATGGGCTACCGCTTCGAACCCTGAGACCCGCATCCACCACGGAAGAACGAGAAGTCATCATGGGACGCGGAAAGCTGCGGATCTACCTGGGAGCGGCGCCAGGTGTCGGAAAGACGTACGCGATGCTCTCCGAGGCGCATCGCAGGGTCGAGCGCGGCACCGACGCGGTCGTCGGGTTCGTGGAGCACCACGACCGGCCGCGCACCGAGGTGATGCTGCACGGCCTGGAGCTCGTTGCGCGCCGTGAGCTGGAGTACCGGGGCGCCACGTTCACCGAGATGGATGTCGACGCCGTCCTGGAGCGCGCCCCGGCCGTCGTCCTGGTGGACGAGCTGGCTCACACCAACGTGCCCGGCTCCCGCAACAGCAAGCGCTGGCAGGATGTCGAGGAGCTCCTCAAAGCCGGGATCGACGTCATATCGACGGTCAACATCCAGCACCTGGAGTCGCTGGGTGATGTGGTGGAGTCGATCACCGGGGTGCGTCAGCGGGAGACCGTCCCGGACGAGGTGGTGCGCCGGGCCGACCAGATCGAGCTGGTCGACATGTCGCCCCAGGCGCTGCGCCGCCGGATGGCGCACGGCAACATCTACCGTCCGGACAAGATGGACGCGGCGCTCGCGAACTACTTCCGGCCCGGCAATCTGACCGCGCTGCGCGAGCTGGCCCTGCTGTGGACGGCGGACCGGGTGGACGAGTACCTCCAGCAGTACCGGGGCGAGCACGACATCCGCACCACCTGGCAGGCCCGCGAACGCATCGTCGTCGGCCTCACCGGCGGGCCCGAGGGACGCACCCTCATCCGGCGTGCCGCCCGCCTCGCGGAGAAGGGCGCCGGCGGCGAGGTGCTGGCGGTCTACATCGCCGCGAGCGACGGGCTGAAAGCGGTGTCGCCCAAGGAACTGGCGGTCCAGCGGACCCTGGTCGAGGACCTCGGCGGCACCTTTCATCACGTGATAGGGGACGATGTCCCCTCGGCTCTGCTGGAGTTCGCCCGAGGGGTCAACGCCACCCAGATCGTGCTGGGCGTCAGCCGCCGCCGCACCTGGCAGTACATGCTCGGCCCCGGCGTCAGCGCCACCGTCGCCCGTGAGTCCGGCCCCGACCTCGATGTCCACATGGTCACCCACGACAACGTCGCCAAGGGCCGCGGGCTCCCGGTCGCCCGCGGCGCACGGCTGGGCAGGGCGCGGATCATCTGGGGCTGGCTCGCCGGCATCGCCGGACCTGCCCTCCTCACCCTGCTGCTCAGCACCGTCGTTCCCGACATCGGGCTCGCCAACGACATGCTGCTCTTCCTCACCGCCACCGTCGCGGCAGCTCTCCTCGGCGGCATGCTCCCGGCCCTCGCGTCAGCGGCCTTCGGGTCCCTGTTGCTGAACTACTTCTTCACCACACCGCTTCACCGGTTCACTGTCTCCGACCCCAAGAACATCGTCGCTATCGTGATCTTCGTCGGTGTGGCGGTGTCCGTCGCCTCCGTCGTCGACCTGGCGGCCCGCCGCACCCACCAGGCGGCCCGACTGCGCGCCGAGTCGGAGATCCTCTCCTTCCTGGCCGGCAGCATCCTGCGCGGTGAGCACTCCCTCGACGCTCTGCTGGAGCGGCTCCGGGAAACCTTCACCATGGACTCCGTCGCCCTCCTGGAGCGAACCAGCGAGGTCGAGCCCTGGAGCTGCACGGCTGCCGTCGGCGCCCGCCCCGTCGGACGTCCCGAGGACGCCGACGTCGACATCCCCGTGGGGGAGAACCTGGCCCTTGTCCTGAGCGGCCGGGCCCTGCCCGCGGAGGACCGCCGGGTCCTCGGTGCCTTCGCCGCCCAGGCGGCCGTGGCACTGGACCGTCAGCGTTTGGTCGATCAGGCGGAGGAGGCACGGAAGCTTGCCGAGAGCGATCGCTTCCGCACCGCTCTCCTCGCCGCGGTCAGTCATGACCTCCGCACGCCCCTGGCGGGGATCAAGGCATCGGTCACCTCGCTGCGCTCCCAGGACGTCCACTGGTCAAAGACCGATCGCGAGGCTCTCCTCGAAGGCATCGAGGACGGGGCCGACCGGCTTTCCGCGTTGATCGGCAACCTCCTGGACATGTCCCGCCTCAACACGGGCACCGTCGTCCCGATGATCCGGGAGACGGACCTGGACGAAGTCGTCCCCATGGCACTGGGCGGCGTCCCGGACGGCAGCGTGGAGCTGGACATCCCGGAAACCCTGCCCATGGTGGCCGTCGACCGCGGCCTCCTGGAGCGGGTGGTCGCCAACATCGTCGAGAACGCCGTCAAGTACAGCCCTGAAGGCCGTCCGGTGCTCGTCTCGGCCAGCAGTCTGCGCGACCGGGTCGAACTCCGCGTCGTCGACCGCGGTCCCGGCGTCCCCGACGCGGCGAAAGAGCACATCTTCGAGCCGTTCCAACGTCTCGGTGACGCCCCGCGAGGTGCTGGAGTCGGCCTCGGCCTTGCGGTCGCCCGCGGCTTCACCGAGGCGATCCGCGCCACCCTCACCGCCGAGGACACGCCCGGCGGCGGCCTGACCATGGTGCTCACCCTGCCCCGGACCACGGACTCGGACCCATCGGCCGGGTGGGGGAGCGCATAGACGCACGCCCGCATCCACGGCTCTCGCCGCCCTTCACAGCTTGCTCGATCCTTGGCCGCTCCGCAGTGTCAGTTCCCGTGACCGAAGGAACCCATGGCAGACGGCCGGCCCCGCGAAGACGATCTCCGCGAACACCGCGCCTCTTCCTCCTGGCGAACCACAGCCGTCACCGCGCCGACCACGGCCGATGCTGCCTGTCGCTCGGAGACTCAGCTGCGGGGTGTTCTTCGCGGCGGCTGCTCGTGTCCGGTGTGCCGCCGCGTTCTTCCCCCGTCGAGGCATGCGAGTGACCATCAAGGGCAGAAGTTCATCGTCGACATGAGGGGGAACCGGCGTGAAGGTGGGACTGCTGAGCCGCGAGTACCCGCCGGACGTCTACGGCGGTGCCGGTGTGCATGTCGAGTTCCTGGCAAGGGAGTTGCAGGCACTCACCGATCTCCAGGTCCACTCCTGGGGCGAAGGGGGATCGGACGGGCTGATCCGGCACCGGCCCGGCCGGGAGCTGGACGGTGCCAACGACGCGCTGCGCGCCTTCTCCGTGGACCTGTCCATCGCCGCCGCGCTCGAAGGCCGCGACCTCGTCCACTCGCACACCTGGTACGCCAACCTCGCGGGCCACCTCGCCGGGCTGCTCTACGGCATCCCCCATGTGATGACCGCCCACTCGCTGGAGCCCCTGCGGCCCTGGAAGGCCGAACAGCTGGGCGGCGGCTACGCGTTGTCCAGCTGGGCCGAGCGCACCGCCGTGGAGTCCGCCGACGCGGTGATCGCCGTCTCGCACGGCATGCGCGCCGACATCCTCGGCTGCTACCCGCAGCTGGATCCCGAGCGGGTCAGGGTCGTCCACAACGGCATCGACACCCGCCTGTACCGGCCCGTTCCCGGAGTCGACGTACTGCGCCGCCTGGGTGTCGACCCGGACCGCCCCTTCGTCCTGTTCGTCGGCCGCATCACGCGCCAGAAGGGTGTTCCGCACCTGCTGCGCGCCGCCCACCGCCTCGATCCCTCCGCACAACTGGTGCTCTGCGCGGGCGCGCCCGACACCCCGGAGATCGAGGCCGAGTTCCGCGAACTCGTCGGCGAACTGAAGCGCTCGCGCGACGGGGTCCACTGGATCCCGGACATGCTTCCGCGCCCCGACGTCATCCAACTCCTCAGCAGGGCAGCCGTATTCGTCTGCCCTTCGGTGTACGAGCCTTTGGGCATCGTCAATCTCGAAGCGATGGCCTGCGGCACGCCCGTGGTCGCCTCCGCGGTCGGCGGCATCCCCGAGGTCGTCGCCGACGGCGACACGGGACTCCTCGTACCGTACGAGGCCGACGAGCCGGCCCGGTTCGAGGCGGATCTCGCCGAAGCGGTCGGCCAGGTGCTCGCGGACCGTCCGGCGGCCCGGCGGATGGGCGAGGCGGGCCGTGAACGTGCGGTGCGGGAGTTCGGCTGGGACATGGTCGCCCGGCGGACTCTCGACGTGTACGAGGAGATCGTCAAAAACGTGTAGCCGGGAACGATCGGTGTTTCAGGAGGGGGAGTAGCCATGCGCGCTGGACCTTCGGTGCTCGGGATCGTCCTTGCGGGAGGAGAGGGAAAACGGCTGATGCCGCTGACGGCCGACCGGGCGAAGCCCGCGGTGACGTTCGGCGGAACCTACCGGCTGGTCGACTTCGTGCTGTCGAACCTCGTCAACGCCGACATCACGAGGATCTGCGTCCTCACGCAGTACAAGTCACACTCGCTGGACCGCCATGTGACCACCACGTGGCGGATGTCGAGCCTGCTCGGCAACTACGTCACGCCGGTCCCGGCCCAGCAGCGCCTCGGCCCGCGCTGGTATCTCGGCAGCGCCGACGCCATCCTGCAGTCGCTCAACCTCGTCCACGACGAACAGCCGGACTACATAGCGGTGTTCGGAGCCGACCACGTCTACCGCATGGACGCACGCCAGATGCTGGAGCGGCACATCGAGAGCGGCGCGGGCGTCACCGTCGCCGGCATCAAGGTGCCCCGTGCGGACGCCTCCGCCTTCGGCGTCATCACCCCGGCCTCCGACGGCTCACGCGTGGAACGCTTCCTGGAGAAGCCCTCCGACCCACCGGGCCTGCCGGACGACCCGACCAAGGTATTCGCCTCGATGGGCAACTACCTCTTCTCCACGAAGGTCCTCGTCGACGCCCTCCACCAGGACGCCGAGGACGATGACTCCGTCCACGACATGGGCGGATCCATCCTGCCCATGCTCACGGAGCGCGGGGTCGCGCACGTCTACGACTTCGACGACAACCACGTGCCGGGCGAGACCCAGCGCGAGCGCGGGTACTGGCGGGACGTGGGTTCTCTGGACAGTTACTACGAGGCCCACATGGACCTCATCTCCGAGCAGCCACTGTTCAGCCTCTACAACGATCGCTGGCCCATGTACACGCATGCGGGCCACCAGGCCCCGGCCCGGTTCGTCTCGGGAGGCATCGCCGGCGAGTCGATCGTCAGCCCCGGCTGCGTGATCCGCGGCCAGGTCACCGGGTCGGTGCTCTCGCCCGGTGTGATCGTCGAGCAGGGCGCGGTGGTCCAGGGCTCCGTGCTGCACCACGGCGTGCGCGTCGGCAGGGGAGCGGTCGTGCGCAACGCGATCCTCGACAAGAACGTCGACGTCCCGCCCGGGGCGACGATAGGCGTCAACCCCGAACGGGACCGTGAGCTCTACACCGTTTCGCGCAACGGCGTCATCGCGCTCGGCAAGGGCCGGGTGGTGTCCTAGGGGGTGGCTTCGGAGGGTGCTGCCTCCTCCACGCTGCGGGAGTCCGTGAGGCTCAGCGCACCGACCGTCGCGATCACGCCCACGGCGACGGCGAGCACGGCGTAGGCGATCCGCTCGCCGTGGAAGAAGGAGGCGACGAGGCCGCTGCTCCACACGCCGGCCGGGAGCTGGGTGGTGACCAGCGCGGCGATCAGCGTACCGACCGCGGCGGTGCCGACGCTGGTGCCGACCTCCTGCGCGGTGTCGTTGAGCGCGGTGCCCATCGAGGTGCGGTTGGCCGGCATCGCGTCGACGAGTGCGACGGCGCAGATCGTCATGACGGTCCGCAGCCCGATCGTCATGAGCACCATGCAGAGCGCGATGACGAGATAGCCGTGCTCGACACCCCAGGACAGTCCCGCCAGTGCGACGGCCAGGCAGGCCGCGCCCACCAGGCAGGCGACGCGGTGGCCGTAGCGGCGGGCCAGTCCCTCGGACACGGGCGTCGCGAGCAGCATGGTCACGATCAGCGGCAGGTTGGCGAGGCCGGCCCGGACGGGGCTCCAGCCGTACGCGTACTGGAAGTGGAGGATCAGCCCGAACATCACGCCGGCCATCGCGATGGACGTACCGATCTGCGCGACGGCGGCACCGCGGACCGTGCCGTTGGAGAACAGGCCGAGGTCCAGCATGGGGGCCGGGCTGCGGCGCTCGTGCAGGATGAAGGCGATCGCGGCGACGATCGCGCCCGTGATCGAGCCGACGGTGGGGAGGGAGGCCCAGCCGTTCTCGACGCCGCTGGTCAGCGCGTAGCAGGCGAGCCCGATGGTGGCGACGCTCAGCACGGCGCCCGGCACGTCGAGCCGGTCCCGGGTCAGGTCCTCGGGCCGGTCGGCCGAGACGCCCAGGCGGACGCCGATCCAGGCGATCACCGCGATCGGGGCGTTGACCACGAGCAGCCACTCCCAGCGCACATGGGCGAGGGCCGTGCCGCCGATCAGCGGTCCGAGGATGAAGCCGGACATGCCGACGACGATCATCACCGTCATGGCGCGCATCCGCAGCGCCTTGTCGTCGAAGAGGCGGAACACCAGCGAGTTCGTGATCGGAGCCATCGCCGCGGCGGCGATGCCGAGCAGGGCGCGCAGGGCGATGAGCTCGCCCGCGGTGGTGACCCAGATGGCGCACAGGCTCAGCGCGCCGAACACGGCAAGACCGACGAGCAGGACGCGGCGGCGGCCGAGCCGGTCGGCCATGGAACCGGCGGTGAGCAGCAGACCGCCGAAGGTCAGTGAGTACGCGCCGGTGACCCACTGCAGTGCGGTGGTCCCGCCGCCGAGGTCGCGCCCGATGGTGGGCAGCGCGATCGACAACAGGGTGTTGTCGACCATCTCGACGAAGAAGGCCAGGCAGAGAGCGGCCAGCGGGATCCACGCGGCGCGCAGGGAGGGATAGGTGCGGGAAGCGGGGGGTTTCAGTATCGCGGTCGTCATGGCGGCGCTCCTTTCCATCGAACGCCGCTCGACTATCGAACGGTGTTCCATAAGGTACGATAGAACAGCGTTCGATAGAGATGCAAACGAAGGGCAGAGGCCATGCCGCGCCACCAGAACCGTGGAGCCGCGGGCGGTCGCCGCCGGGCTTCGCACTCGATGGAGTCCGTGCTCACCGAGGCGGTGGCGCTCCTGGATGAGGCGGGTCCTCCGGCGCTGACGTTCCGGGCGCTCGCGCAGCGCCTCGGAGGCGGTGTGGCCAGCATCTACTGGTACGTCGCGAGCAAGGACGAGCTGCTCGACCGCGCCACCGACCACGTCATCGGCGGCGTCCTCGCCGAGATCGAGGCGCTGGAGCCCGGCGAGGACCCGATCGACGACCTGCGCGCGATGTCACTGACGCTGTTCGACGCGATCCTGGTGCGGCCCTGGCTCGGGAACTACTTCATGCGCAACACCGACGTCCAGGGCAACGCCCTGCGCCTGTACGAGAAGCTGGGGCAACCGACGCTCCGGCTGAACCTCACGGCGCGCCAGCGGTTCCACGCCGTCTCGGCCATCACGACGGTCGTCGTCGGCTCCGCGGTCGACCTGGGACAGGAACCGCCCGAGGAGGTTCTCGACGGCGCCGTCGGCCGCGACGAATTCCTCGGCCGCTTCGCCGCGACGTGGCGGGAGCTCGACGCCGACGACCACCCCTTCGTGCACGAGATCGTCGACGAGTTCGACGGGCACGACGACATCGAGCAGTTCCGCGCCGCGCTGGACCTGACGCTGGCGGGGCTGCGCCTCCAGGCCGGCGCCTGAACGCGCCGAACGGCGGCGCGCCGTCGGCCGGGACTATCCGGCGCGGCGCCGTTTGCGCGCGCGCTCGAACTCGGCGACATCCGACATCCAGGGGCCGTGCTGTCCGAGTGCGGCGCAGCCGCCGAGGACGAAGGCGCTCACCAGCTTCCGGTACCCGCCCATCCCCTCGACGAGGCCGTACTCGACCCGATACTCCGGATCCGACCCGCCGCGCCCCTCGCGCACCGTGGTGACCCGGGCGATGGAGTCCGCGTAGAAGTGGAGCTGGATCCCCTCGCCCATCTCCTCGTCCTCGATGGTGAACACCTCGTTGTCGGCGGCGGAGCGCTCGCCGACGAACTCCCAGAACTCCGCGGAGGCGGTACGGGGGCCGCCCCGGGCCCACTTCTTCTCGACGCCCTTGTCGTCGGTGAAGGAGAGGGCCGTCTTCCTCGCGGTCCCGACGGCATCCGCCTCGTCATCCTCCATGGGCGCGTTCCTGGAACGGTCCGCGGCCTCCGAGCACATCAGGAAGCTCACGGTGCGCACCGCGTCATCGGCGAGCCCGGCGTGTACGCGGCGCACGGCGGTCTCCACCGTCGCCGCCATCCGGTCCCAGTCGCGCTTGTCCGTGGCGCGCCTTCCCCGTCGCGGATCCCGGCCGATCCGCATTCCGGCGCACGCCTGCTCGGCGGTGGCGATCACCCGTACGACCTCAGGCAGCAGTGCGGGGTCGACGGCGTCGGGTGTCCGCCTCGGAATCGTCGAGCTGTGCAGGTACTGGCCCGTGTACCGCAGAATCGCGGTGTCGAGCGGACCGAGGACGGTTCCGCGCTCGGCACGGCGGCGGTGCGCGTGGTACTCCTGCGCTCGTTTCATGTCGGACGTCTCGGTCGCCGTGCGCATCGCCGCGCAGACCTGGCCGCGCTCCAGCTGATCGATGCCGGCCCCGTGGGCGATGAGCCGGTCCCTGTCCCACGGGATGCGCCGGAAGAGCGCGTCGACGTCCTCGGGCGCGGAGAGGAGGACCGGGTCCAGGAGCGCGACGGCGGCGTTCTCGTCGAGCCGGCCCCGGGTTCCGGCGGCGTCGCACAGCGGAAGGACCGCACTCCACAGCAGCAGGTGCCTGGCCAGATCCTCCTGGATCACCGTGAGATGGGCCTCCCCGACCGGGAACGTGAAGGTGCGGGGCTCGTGGTTGGCGTCGGCCCCGGCACCCAGCATCAGCTTCAGCTCACCGTCCTCGCGGATCACCTTCGGGATCCAGCCGCCCTGGCGCGTGAAAACGACGTCTCTCATGGGCCCAGTCTTCCCCGGCGGCTGCCGGAGGCGTACCGGGGGGTGGCCCCCTGGGCCTCCGTTCGCGGACTCGTGCTGTGCTCCCGGACGAGCCGCGGGGCCTCGTCGCGGTCCCTGAGGTCCAGCGCGTCGACGAGGTCGCGGTGGAGTGTGCGCCGCTGCGCGACGTACTCGTCCGGGGGCTGGTCGCCGGTGGGCAGGGCGGAGGGCGTGCGGCTCTCGATCAGGTCCAGCAGGTGCGTGCGGGGCGAGCTGAGCAGTGTGTTGAGCCGATCGCGGCGATGGTGACGGGTGCATCGGCGGCCGGGTCGCCGGCTCTGCCTATGCTGTCCCGGTGACACCGAGAGCGGGGCAGGAGAAGGAGCTGAGGGCCGACGCGGCCCGTAATCGCGCCCGCATCCTCCAGGCCGCCCGCGAGCAGGTGGCCGCCGGTGACAACTCCCTTCAGCTCAACGCCGTCGCCCGGCTCGCCGGTGTGGGCGTCGGCACGGTCTACCGGCACTTCCCCAACCGCCACGCGCTGGTCGAGGCGCTGTCGACGGAACGCTTCCGCGAGCTGGTCGACGAGGCGCGGGCCGCTGCCGCTGTCCAGGACCCGCACGCCGGCCTGCGCCGGCTCCTGTGCTTCACGCTCGACCGGATGCTGGACGATCCCGACTTCGCGGCCGTGCTTGAGTCGGCGGGCGAGGCCGACGCGCCGACCTCGGAGATGAAGGCCGAGCTCGACCGGGCGGTCACCGGCCTGCTGGAGGGTGTCCGGCTGACCGGTGCGGTCCGCGGCTCCATCCAGGCGGACGATGTACGCCGCCTGCTCTGCGGGGTCGGACACGCGGTGCGCTCCGGAAGCAGCGAGGCCAGAGACCTCTACCTCGACGTTCTGCTCGAAGGCCTGCGCCCGCCGCGCTGACGGCGGCACACCCGACGAAACCCGCATCCGAGACGGCGAGCAGTCCCTCGGCACCCCGGTCACCCCTCATGCTAAACGGATAGATATCCGTTCGTGGTAGCGTGCGCTCATGAAAACGGATAGTAATCCGTTTGTGCGTGGACGGAGGAGTGCCGATGAACCGGCGGGCAGTGGTGACAGCGGGTACCGGAGGGATCGGCCTGGAGACCGCGAAGGGGCTCGCGCAGCGGGGCTTCGCCGTCACGGTGGTCGGCCGCAACTCCGAGCGCGGCGCTGCGGCGGTCCAGGAGATAGCGGCGGTCGCGACCGGAGGCGCACCGCGCTTCGTGGCGGCCGACCTGGCGTCGCTCGGTCAGGTCCGCGAGCTGGCCGAGCGGTTGGCGGACGAAGGGCCGCTGGGGGTGCTGGTCAACAACGTCGGCGCGATGTTCGCCGACCGGCAGCGGACCGTCGACGGGATCGAGGCGTCGTTCGCCGTGAACCACCTCTCGCCGTACCTGCTGACCGAGCTGCTGCTCGACCGGCTGCGGGCGGACGCGCCGAGCCGGATCGTCAACGTCTCCTCCGCCGCGATCAAGAGCGCCAAGCGCACCTTCGACACCGTGGAACCCCCGGGCGGCTACTACGGTTTCCACTGGTACGGCCGGGCCAAGCTCGCCAACCTCGCCTACACCGTGCACCTGGCCGAGCGCCTCCAGGGCTCCGGGGTGGCGGTCTTCGCGGCCGACCCCGGCGGCGCCGCCACCGACATGACGGACGGCACGATGACCTCACCGAAGATCGTCTCCCCGCCGCTGCGCCTGCTGTGGCCGCTGGTCCGCCGCGCCTTCGCACGCGGCACCTCCGGACCCGCTTCCATGGCCGCCCGGTCGTCCCTCTTCGCCGCCACGGACGCCTCGCTCGACGGGAGAACCGGCCTGCTCATCGGCTCCGAGGCCAAGCCCGTACGGCTCTTCCGCGGCGCCGACGACCCCCGGTCCATCGAGAACGTTCTCCGGTTCAGCCGTGAGCTGGCGCCCCTGCACGGCCCGCACCACCCGTGAGTACGCCGGTGGACGGCCCGGTCGTTCAGGAGGGCGCTCCGTAGCGCGAGGCGACCGCGGTGGCGCGTTCACACAGCGCGGTACGCAGCCACCGCGGTTCCAGGGCCTCCGCGTCGGTGGCGAGCTCCCACAGCGCCCACTCGGCGTGCCGCGCGTCCTGGAAGGTCACCTCCAGCCGCAGCCGGCCGTCCGCTTCGGCCTCCTCTGCGAGGACGGCCACCGCCGTACCCGCCAACTCCTCCCGCCGCGCCGCCTCCACCCGTACCAGCGCGGTGACCTGGTCGCCGCCGGCCCGGAACCGTACGCCGCGCTCCTGCCAGGCCCGGTCCAGATCGACCCGGTCCGGCCGTTGCGCGGGCTCGGTCAGCTCCTCGGCCGCCAGGATCCGGGAGAGCCGGTACGTACGGTCCTCGCCGGACCGCGTCGCCAGCAGGTACCCGTGGTCCCGGACGGTGACCAGGCCGATCGGGTCCACGGTGCGCCACCGCGCGGCCCGGTCCACCGCCGCGTACCGGATGCGCAGCTTGTGCCCGGTGAGCACCGCGCGCCGGACCTCGGCCGCCACCGGGGCCGGTACCTCATCGGTGACGAGCCGGCGCGAGAGCAGGTCGGTCTCGGGGTCGATGAGGAGCCGTTCGGCCACATCGGCCGCGGTGTCCCGGTGGCCCGCGGGCAGCGCGTCGACCACCTTGAGCATCGCCGAGGCGAGCGCCGAGCCGAGACCGAACGCCTGCGCGCCGCGCCGCGATCCGGCGACCAGCAGAGCGAGCGCCTCGTCGTGGTTGAGCCCGGTGAGCTCGGTCCGGAACCCGGGCAGCAGCGCGAAACCGCCGTGCCGCCCGCGCTCGGCATGGACCGGAACGCCGGCCGCGGACAGCGCCTCGATGTCGCGCAGCACCGTGCGCGGCGACACCTCCAGCTCGCGGGCGAGCGCGGTCGCGGAGAGCCGGCCGCGCTGGCGCAGCAGCAGGACCAGGGAGACCAGCCGATCGGCACGCATCCGAAAACCCTAGAGGAATACATGACATGAGGTGTCATGAATCGCTGCGAGGCTCAAGGCGTTCCGACCGACGACAGGTCACGCACGCAGGGGCCGCCGGGGTGTCCGGCAGGTCCCGCACACTTGAAGGAGCAGCGGATGGGGTCCCGACTCAACCCGTACATCGGATTCAACGGGAACGCGCGTCAGGCGATGACGTTCTACAAGGAAGTCTTCGGCGGCGAGCTGGAGTTGGGCACAGTGGCCGATTTCGGTTCACCGGACTCGCCCCGCGCCGACAAGGTCATGCACGCCCGGCTCGACACGCCGGACGGCTACACGCTGATGGCCTGGGACGTGCCGGACGGGATGCCGCACCACGCGGGCGGCGATGTGGCGCTCTACCTCGGTGGTGACGGCGCCGAACTCCGCGGACACTTCGACAGCCTGTCCGTCGGCGGCACGGTGACCATGCCGCTGGAGAAGCAGACGTGGGGTGACGAGGCGGGCGCGCTCGTGGACCGGTTCGGCATCACCTGGATGGTCAACATCCGTTAGGCGAGGGCCGCCCCGACGCCGGCGTCCCGGTCGACGACCGGGACGCCGGCGTCCGGAAGCGGTGGATCAGCGCGCCGGCCGGAGCTCCAGTGTGCAGCACTTCACGCTGCCGCCCGCCTTGAGGAGTTCGGAGAGGTCCACGCCGACCGGGCGGAAGCCGCGGTCACGGAGCTGGTCGGCGAGAGCGGTGGCGTTCTGCGGCAGGACCACGTTCAGCCCGTCCGATGTGGCGTTGAGCCCGAACACCGCCGCGTCCTCCGCCGACGCGATCACGGCGTCCGGGAAGAGCCGCCGCAGCACCGCGAGGCTGCCGGGCGAGAAGGCGCCCGGATAGTAGGCGACCGTCTTCTCGTCGAGCACCGCGAGAGCGGTGTCCAGGTGGTAGTAGTCGGGGTCCACCAGCGTCAGCCCGATCACCGGGCGGCCGAAGAACTCCTGGGCCTCGTCGTGGGAACGGGGATCGCTGCGGAACCCCGTACCGGCGAGCAGCAGATCCCCCACGAGGAGATAGTCGCCCTCGCCCTCGTTCACGACGCTCGCGGTGCGCGGCTCCGGGAAGCCGTTGTCGCGCAGCCAGTCGCGGTACGCCGGACCCTCGGCGATCCGTTCGGCGTCGCGGAAGCGGGCCACCAGGGCGCGCCCGTCGACGACGGTGGCGCCGTTGGCGGCGAAGACCATGTCGGGGAGGCCGCGGACGGGTTCGATGGTGTCGACGGTGTGCCCGAGGCTCTGGTAGACCTCGCGTAGTCGCTCCCACTGGGCGATGGCCAGCGGAGTGTCGACAGGCTTCTTCGGGTCCATCCACGGGTTGATGGAGTAGACCACGTCGAAGTAGGTGGGCCGGCACATGAGGTAGTGCCGGGCACGTGCGGTACGCATGGGTGTGGGTCCCGATCGTCAGGGGCGGCCGGTGAGATAGCCGCCCATCGAGGTGAAGTACTCGGTCGCGGGAAGTTCCCGGCCGTCCTCGGTCCGTACGCGGGTGATGGCCAGACCGTGGTTGCGGCCGGTTCGGGCATCGGCTCCGGCGACGATCACGACGCCGTCGCCCTCGCGGTAGAAGATCCGGCCCGGGGTTCCGCCGTAGCGGCTCTCGGACACGACAGCGGAGACGACTTCGAGCCGCTGCCCCTTGTGGAAGGTGAAGGCGCTCGGGTACGGGGCGGACTGGGCGCGGATCAGGCGCTCCAGGTCCTCCGCCGGCCAGTTCCAGTCGATACGGATGTCCTCCTCGGCCCGCTTGTGGAAGAAGCTGGCCTTCGAGCGGTCCTGCGGGGTGAACTCGGTCCGCCCCGAGGCGATCAGGCCCAGCGCCTCGGTGGTGACCGGGGCGATGAGGTCGACCGTACGGTGGAAGAGGTCGGTGGTGGTGTCCGTCGGACCGACGGCTACCGAACGCTGGACGACGATGTCTCCCGCGTCCAGCTCCTCGTCCATGAGGTGAGCGGTGACGCCGACCTCCGGCTCCCCGTTGATGAGCGCCCAGATCAGCGGCGAGAAGCCCGCGTAGGCGGGCAGCAGGGAGTCGTGGATGTTGAGCGTGCCGTGGACCGGCAGGTTGTAGATCTCCGGCGGCATCCACGTCCGCCAGTTGTTGGCGACGATGATGTCCGGGGCCACCTCCTTGAGACGCTCCACCAGGTCACCGTCCGGCCGGTTGCGGATGATCACGGGGATCCCGTGCTTCTCCGCCAGGTCGGCCACCGAGTCGCTCCAGATCTTCTCGTAGGCGTGCTCGCTCTTCGGGTGTGTCACGACGGTCACCACGTCGTGCTCGGAGTCCAGCAGCGCTTGCAGGGTGCGGTGCCCCCAGGTCTGGTAACCGAACATGACGACCCGCATGGAGGTGCCTCCTTGGAAGAGCGATGACCGGCGACTCAGTAAAGCAAGGCTTACCTAAGAGCACAACGCCCCATGATTCACGGCGGGGTTGAGAGGCCAGGACGGCCGGAATCGCACCCTCACGTCGACAGGTGGGGGTCGGCGGGTTAGCTTGGCCCGGCCCGCTCTCCGGCCGCGCGCCGTGGGTCCGACCGCGACGGGGAGGGACCTCCCATGCTCTGTACGAGGCTGACGAACGCCCGCTTCCTCACGCTCGACCCGCGCCGTCCGGTCGCTCATGACCTCGGTATCTGGCGCGGCCGGATCGTCGGCGTGGACGAGGCGGTGACCTCGCTCCCGGCCCGCGAGGTGGTCGACCTCCAGGGCGCCACCGTGCTGCCCGGCTTCATCGACAGCCATGTCCACCTGGCCTGGGCCGGGTTGAAGGCCCGTACGCCGAGCATCGCCCCGTGCGAGCGGATCGACGACATCCTCGCCGCCGTCGACGAGGCCGCCCGCCGTCCCGCACCTCCCGGCGCCTGGCTGGATGTCGCCGGTTACGACCAGCGGGCGCTGGGCCGCCATCTGACCGCCGCCGAGCTGGACCGGGTCAGCCACGGCCGCAAGGTCCTCCTGATGCACGACTCCGGACACGCCTGCGTCGTCAACACCGCCGTCCTGGAGCTGCTGCCGGCCGAGGTGGAGCACGAGGAGGGCTTCCTGGCCGAGAGTGCCATGACCGCCGCCCGCCGGCTGCGCCTGCCCTACTCCCAGGAGGAGCTGGCCGACGCGATCGAGCACGCCGCCCGGGGCTGCCTCGCCGAGGGGATCACGGCCTGCGCCGAGGCGGGCGTCGGCGGCGGGCTGCTGGGCCACAGCCCCGTCGAACTCGGCGCCTACCAACTCCTCCGCGACCGGGGCCGACTGCCTCTGCGCGTCCAGCTCATGGCATCCGGCGACACCCTCCGTACCCGCGCGGCCCACGCCGACGACGGCTTCACCCAGGGGCTGGACCTCGGGCTGCGCACCGGATTCGGCGACGACTGGCTCTCGCTGGGCGCACTGAAGATCTACACCGACGGCGGCATGATGGCGCGCACGGCCGCGCTCACCTCCCCGTACGAAGGAACGGACGGCGGCACCGGCCGGTTCCAGGACGATCCCGAGCGGCTCACGCGCCTCATCATCGACGGCCACCTCGCCGGCTGGCAGCTCGCGATCCACGCGATCGGGGACCGCGCCGCCGACCTCGCGCTCGACGCCTTGGAGCGGGCCCAGAAGCGGAAGCCCCGGCCGGACGCGCGCCATCGCATCGAACACGCCGGGCTGATCCGCCCCGACCAGCTGCCCCGCTTCGCCGCGCTCGGCGTGAGCGCGGTGGTCCAGCCCAACTTCCTGCGGTACTTCGGCGACGACTACGCGACGGTGATGGGGGAGCGGCGGGCCGGCTGGATGTACCGGGGCCGGGGCTTCCTGGACCACGGCGTCACCCTCGTCGGCTCCTCCGACCGGCCGGTCACCGACGGTTCGCCGCTGCGCGCCATCCAGTTCATGGCCGAACGGACCTCCCTCTCCGGCCGGCTCATCGGCGGCGACGAGGCTATCGGTGTCGCGGAGGCCGTACGGGCCTACACCGTCGCCGGCGCCCACGCCTGCCGCTGGGACGAGGTGGCCGGCACCCTCTCGCCGGGCAGGCGAGCCGACTTGGTGGTCCTCGGCGACGACCCGCACCGGGTGGACGTCGGACGGATCGGTGACATCGAGATCGTGACGACGTACGTGGACGGGCGGGACACCCGGGAGACCGCCGGGACCTGAGAGGCCCGGGTGCCAGGCCCCGCCGCCTTCGTCAGAGGATCTCCGGCAGAGGCGATCCTCGCCAGGAGATCTGGGAATCACCTCCTTTTTCGTGTTATTCAGGGTGAATAGGGACATCGGCCCCGTAGGTTGGGGAGAACCGCCACTCGACTGGCGTCCCACGTCACCCCGACACCGCAACCGGACGAGCGCCGGGCCACCGTGTTCCACCGGTCGCCCGGCGCCCCGCGCGCCGCTGTTCACGAACGAGGAAAGGCAGGACAGGTGAACGTGCTTGGGATCATCGCCTCCGGTCTGGCCGCGCTGTTCATCACGGTCGCACTCGCCAAGGGTGTCCGCCGTACGGCGCTCCGCTCCGGCGCCGGCCGCGCGCCGGACGGGCGCCCCTCGCGCGCCGGGGTGGTACGGAGACTGGGCGGCGCGACGGTCGTCCTCGGTGTCGGTGCGGCTGCCGCCGCCGGCACGGCACTCGGCGCGGCGGACGGCTCCGGACGGGCCGTCACCGGACTGCTGGCCGGGGCCGGGACCGTCGCCGTGCTGGGGCTCGTCCACGATGTGCGGCCGCTCGGGGTGCCGGTGCGGATGGTGGTCCAGGCGGCCGCCGCCACGCTCGCCGTCTGCCTCGCCGGCCTGTCGCCTGTGGCAGGCGTCCTGGCCGTGGTCGGGATCGTCGCCGTCACCCAGGCCTTCGCGCTGCTCGACACCTCCGACGGAGCCCTGGCGGCCGTCGGCGTGGTCACCGCCGCCGGGCTGCTCACCTGCGCCGCCGTCGACGGCCGGTCCGGCCTCGCCCTGCCGCCCGCCGTCCTCCTGGCGGGGCTCATCGGCTTCCTCCTCCACAACTGGCACCCCGCGCGCATCCGCCCCGGCGCCTCCGCCTCCCTCTTCACCGGCTTCGTCCTCGCCACTTCCGGCGCGCTCATCCACGTGGCGGCCCCACCGGAGCGTGCCGCCTGGGCCGCGCTGCCCGTCCTCGCGACCGTCGCCCTCGCCGACACCGCGCTCGTCCTGATCTCCCGCCGCCGCGCCTCGCGCCCGCTGCTCCAGGACTGCGGCGACCACATCGCGCACCGGCTGCGCCGGATCCGGGTCACCGTGCCCGGCACGGCCGTGCTCCTCGGCCTGTGGGCGGGCGTGGCGGTGGTGATCGGCACGCTGGTGTACGCGGGCGTGCTGCACCCCGCGCTCGCCCTCGTACCGCCGGTCTGCAGCGCGCCGGCCGTCCTCGCCCTGCTGAGGATCCCGGCGTACACCGCTCCGCCCAGGCCCGCCGCCCGCCGCCCGGCCACCGGCACGACGGCACCGACCGCACCAGCCGCGCCGGCCGGCACCTCACCAGCGACCGCCGCACCGGCCAGGACGACCGCCGGCCGCCCCACCGTGCCCCCGCCGCCCACCGGTCGCCCTGCCGTCGGCGTCACCGCCGACCAGAGCTGACCCGAACACGCCCACCCGCGCCCCTCACGCCCGCCACCGGCCGAGCGCGGCCCGGGCCGCCGTCCGCGCGTACGGGGACACCATCAGGAACGGCGCCCACGGCCAGGTGTGGCGCAGGCAGTACACCCACCACTGGCGCGGCGGCAGCTCCGTCACGGAGGTCACCCGGCGCAGCGCCTCCCGCACCCCGATCCCCGGCTCCCTGGAGCCGGGGACGCCCGGGCCCTCTGCGCACACACCGACGGCCCGGGGCGCGACGACGGCGGGTACCCCGGCCCGCCGGGCGCGGAACCCGTGGTCGTAGTCGCCCATCCGGTGACGGAACACCTTGTCGACGTCCCCGACCAGGTCGTACGCGGCCCGCGAGAGCAGCACCACCCGGCCGTCGTACGTGTCGCACGGCTCGGGCCGCTCCCCGCCCGGCTCCACCAGTGCGAGCGACCGGCCGCGCCGTCCCGAGTACACCGTGACGCCGTCCGCACCCCGCACCGCACCCACGACGACCGCCCCGGACCCGATGGCGTCCGCCGCGCCCAGGAGCTGGACCAAGGCGTCCGGGAACAGCTCGACCCGGTCGTCGAGCCAGAGCTGATGCGTCCACCGGTGGCTCGGGCCGCCCGGCCGGCCGCGGTGCGACCCACCTCCTCCGCCGCCGCTGCGGCTGTTGCGGCTGGCGATGCGCATCGCCTGGTTGCGGGAGACATCGGCGCCCACCGTCATGACCTCGACGGTCGGATGGAGGAGCCGGACGGCCTGCGGAGTGCCGTCGGTGGAGCCCGCGTCCACCAGGTGCACACCCATCGTGGCGTGGGCCGGGAGGCCCTGCTGGTTCGCCAGGGCGCTCAGCGCCGACAGGGTCCTGGCGCGCCGGTTGTGACTCGTCATCAGCACGGCCAGGTGGACGGAGTGCACGGCGGAGCTCCTCACTGCACGAATCTCATCATTCATGCATGAAAGCTGATAATCCGCATAGGCTGAGTGGGTGAGCGCCGCACCGATGGAGTACCCCTTTCCCCCGGAGCCCGGTCCTATGGCCCCGGACCGGACCCGCCGGGCGGTGCGCGCGGTGGCGCTCGTGCTGGCCGCGCTGAGCGTGCTGACGGTGGCGCTCACCTCGACGGTCCGCGCCACCGTCCTGTCGCCGGACTACTACCGGTCCGTCCTGGACGAGGAGTCGGCGTACGACCGGCTCTACAGCGAGGTGCTCGTCGACCCGGCGATCGCTCCCGTCACCCGTGACCTCCTCGCCCATCTGCCGGTGCCCGAGGCGCTCGTGACCTCCAACATCAAGGTCGTCCTGCCACCGGAGACGGTCCGCTCGCTCACCGACCAGCAGATCCTCGCGCTCACCGGCTACCTGCGCGGCGACACCGACGAACTGCGGCTCGCCGTCGACATCGACCCGGTGCTCGCCAACCTGGCCGACCTCGCCCGGATCTACTTCGGTGATCTGGTCGCCGGCCTCCAGGGCCAGGAGGAGCCGGACTTCGCCCGGTTCACCGACGACCTCGCCACCTCCCTCGAAGCTCTCAGACAAGGCCGCGCGCCCACCCTGCCCACCCTGCCGCTCACCGACGACCAGGCCGCCCGCGCCACCGACGCCCTGCTGAGGCTGGTGCCGGAGCTGGACCGGACCCAGCTGCGCCCGGAACTCGAAGTGGCCCTGGGGCGGGGTGACGTATCGTCCGCGCTGGCCACAACCGCGGCCGCCGCACTGGCCGACGGGTCACGCACCGCGGCCGCCGACCTGCGCACCACGCTCCAGGGCGGTACGTGGGACCTCACCGCGACCCTCGCCGCCGCGGGCAACGACCTGGACGCCCTGGAACAGGCGCGCGAACGGGTCCAGTGGCTGACCTACCTCCAGATCCTGGCCACCGTGCTGGCCCTGGCGTCCCTCGCCACGCTCTGGGCCACCGGCTCCGGCGTCCCGGCCCGGCGGCTGATGCGGCTGGGCCAGGCCATCGCCTGCGGCGGAATCCTCGCGGCGGCGGCCGTCCTGCTCACCCGGCCGGCCACCGGAGGCCGCTTCCTCGCCACCGAACCCTCCTGGCCGCCGAGCGTCACCGCCCTGGCCGAGGACCTCCAGCGCAACGCCGTGGACCAGGTGGTGACCACCGGACTGACCGCCGCGCTCACCGCCCTCGTCGGCGGAACCCTCCTCACCGCCGCCGGCTGGGCCTTCCTCGTGCGCCCGCGCACGCTCCCGGCGCCCACCGCCGTGCGCGGTGTGGCAGCGGGCGTCACCTGCGCCGCGCTGGCGGGCGCGCTGCTGGTCCCGCCCGTACTGGGCCCGTCCGCGCCCCGCCGTTGCCAGGGCAGCTCCGAACTCTGCGAGCTCCGCTACGACGAGGTCGCCCACCTCACGGCCCACAACGCCATGTCCACCACCGCCGACCGGTTCATCGGCCCCCTCCAGGACCCCGACATCACGACCCAGCTCGACACCGGCGTCCGGGCGCTCATGCTGGACACGTACCACTGGGAGACCCCGCAGGACATCGCCGCCCGGCTGGACAACCCCGAGTTCACGCCGGAGCAGCGCCGGCTCATCTCCTCCGCCGTCGACAAGGCCAACCCGCCGCGCGAAGGCCTCTGGCTCTGCCACAGCGTCTGCCGGGCCGGCGCGATCGAACTGACCCCTACCCTGAAGGACATCGGCGACTGGGTCCGCGCCCACCCCACCGAGATCGTGACGCTGATCGTCCAGGACGACATCGGCGCCGAGGAGACCGCGGAGGCGTTTGGCCGGGCCGGGCTCGACGACCTGCTCCACACTCCCTCCGAGGACCCCGGCGAACCGTGGCCGACGCTGGGGGAGATGACCGACAGCGGCCGGCGGCTGGTGGTGTTCGCCGAGAAGGCGGACGGCCCGGCGCCCTGGTACCGCAACTTCTACCGGTACGGGATGGAGACCCCGTTCGCCTTCCGCAGCCCCGCCGAGATGAGCTGCGAACCGAACCGCGGCGACACCGGCAAACGCCTCTTCCTGCTCAACCACTTCGTCACCGACGGAGGCGGCAGCAGGCTGGACGCGGGCCGGATCAACTCCCGTGACTGGCTGCTGGAGCGGGCCCGGAACTGCGAGGCGGAACGAGGCAGTCCGGTCAACTTCGTCGCCGTCGACTACACGACCGTCGGTGACGCGCTCGGAGCGGTGGAGGAGTTGAACGACCACCGTGCGCA
The DNA here is from genome assembly GCF_044767965.1 of Streptomyces sp. NPDC101178. Lineage (NCBI taxonomy): Bacteria > Bacillati > Actinomycetota > Actinomycetes > Kitasatosporales > Streptomycetaceae > Streptomyces > Streptomyces sp. NPDC101178. The sequence goes on along the minus strand of NZ_JBIWOZ010000004.1, from coordinate 318,087 downwards.
GAAGCGCCGGTGACGTGGCGTCAGCAGGTCGGGCAACGGGGTTCCGGGGGAACTCCGGGGCTGGTGCCGGAGGCACATGAGACGAACTCCGGGGCGGGTGTCAGAGGCACATGAGAGGCTACGTCTCCAGCGGCCCGCACTTGCGGACGGAGCCGCACGACGGCCGACAGAACGGGGAACCAGCGCACATGACCGCTCCGAGCGATCCCGCACCGCCCGGTGCCCCCGCGCCCGTCCCGTCGCCCGGCGCCGCGGCCTCCTCGGGAGGGCCCGGACGGCTGCTGGCCGTGAGCGACCTCCACGCGGCGGTCACCGACAACCGGCCCATCGTGGAGTCCCTCCGCCCCACCTCCGACGCCGACTGGCTCATCGTCGCGGGCGATGTGGCGGAGCGCCCGGACGACATACGGTGGGCGCTCGGCCTCCTCGCCGAGCGTTTCGCCAAGGTGATCTGGACGCCCGGCAACCACGAGCTGTGGACCCTGGACAAGGACCCGGTCCAACTGCGCGGCCAGGGCCGGTACGAGCACCTCGTCGAGCTCTGCCGCGAGCTCGGCGTGATCACGCCCGAGGACCCGTACCCGCTGTGGCCGGGCCCGGAGGGGCCGGTGGCCATCGCGCCGATGTTCCTCCTGTACGACTACACCTTCCGCGCCCCGGGGACGCACACGAAGGAGGAGTCGCTGGCCGTCGCCCACGAGTCCGGCATCGTCTGCAACGACGAGTACCTCCTCGACCCCGACCCGTATCCGACCCGGGACGACTGGTGCCGGGCCCGGGTCGCGGAGACAGAGCGCAGACTCGCCGCGCACGACCCGGAGATCCCGCTGGTCCTGGCCGGGCACTGGCCGCTGGTCCGCGAGCCCACGGACGTGATGTGGTACCCGGAGTTCGCCCAGTGGTGCGGCACCGTGCTCACCGCCGACTGGCACCGCCGGTTCAACGTCGCGGCCGTCGTCTACGGGCACCTCCACATCCCCCGTACGACCTGGTACGACGGTGTGCGCTTCGAGGAGGTCTCGATCGGCTACCCGAGGGAGTGGCGCGAGCGGGGCCATCCGCGCGGCCTCCTGCGCCAGATCCTCCCGTACGAGCGGGAGTCCGCATCCTCGGCCCCTACCGGCAACACCACCTCCGGAGGTTCCCTGTGATCGAGCGGATGCTGCCCGGTGACGTCTCCTGCGCCGCGACGCGCGAGGAGATCGTGGCGGACGGAGTCCTGTTCCCCGAGGAGGAGGAGCTGATCGCCCGGAGCGTGACGAAACGCCGCAACGACTTCGCGACCGCGCGGGCCTGCGCACGGCGGGCCATGCGCCCGCTCGGCCTGGAACCCGTCGCCGTACTCCACGGCAAGCGGGGGATGCCCCTGTGGCCCGACGGGATCGTCGGCAGCATCACGCACTGCGACGGATACCGGGCGGCGGCGCTGGCGCGCGCGGCGGACGTGCTGTCGCTGGGGGTCGACGCCGAGCCGCACGCTCCGCTGCCGGAAGGCGTGGGGGAGCTGGTGGTGCGTCCCTCGGAGCGCGAACGGTTCGCGGAGAAAGCCGGGGAGGCGGGAGGCGTCCACTGGGACCGGCTGCTGTTCAGCGCCAAGGAGAGCGTCTTCAAGACCTGGTATCCGCTGACCCTGACCGAGCTGGACTTCGACGAGGCGGACCTGACGTTCCACCGGGAGGACGACCTGGCGGGCGGCGGCGCGGCGGGCGGCACCTTCACCGCCCGGCTGCTGCGCACCGATCCGGCCGTGCCGCCGGTGCTGGACGGGACATGGCGGGTGGAGGACGGCATCGTCGCCACGGCGGTGCTGCTGCGGCCGGACTGGAAGGATTCCTGAGGAGCGGCTCTCAGGATCCCTCAGGTGCGGCGAGCGGCCGTCCCAGCCGGACGTTCCACCGGCCCGACCGGCCGCTCAGCTCGGTGAGGACCAGAGGCGCGACGTCCAGCCGCCAGAACGCCTCCACCGGCAGGACGAGAGCGTGCACGACGGCGGCCCGTACGACGGCGGGCTCGGCGACCGCGAGGACCCTCGCCGGCTCCCGGTCGCCGGCCCCGTCCCGGTCGCCCGCCCCGTCCAGCCAGCCGCCCACCCGCTCCGCCAGCGCCCGCAGCGACTCGCCCCCGTGCGGAGCCGCCGAGGGGTCGCCGATCCAGGCAGCCACCGCGTCAGGTTCGGCGGCGCCCACCTCGTCGAGCCGCCGGCCGCTCCAGCGCCCGAGGTCCCAGCCGCTGAGCGCCTGTTCGGTGCGGGCGGTGAGACCGAGCGCGGCGGCCGTCCCGAGGCACCGCCCGGAAGGGCCGCTCAGCACCGTGCCGGACGTCGGCACGGCGGCCGCCGCCGCCCGCGCACTCCGCTCACCGGCCCGGTCCAGCGGGGCGTCACCGTCGAAGCGGGCCTCCCGGAGCGCCGCGTTCATCGCCGGTGAGACCAACATCACCCGTACTGTCATGTTCCTGCCTCAAATCGTTCGGTGAAGACCCCAACGCCCTTGAACAGTGGGCGATTCGGGGCCCGAAGCTCCGCAGATTGCACCATGGCGGTGCCTGCGTACAGGCGGTATGGTCACGTCGAACTTGACGAGGGTGTGACGGAAGTCCGGTGAGAATCCGGCACGGTCGCGCCACTGTGTACCCGTACCTGTGCGGGAAGTCAGACCCAGCACCTTCGTCCGATGCACCACGACAGGGACGCGTGTTCCCACAGGAGGTTCCGCCATGGCGCAGTCCGCCGCTCCCGCAACCGGCGCACCCGCGATCACCCCGATCTCGGCGAAGGCCATCGCCCCCTGGGCCGTCTTCGTCGGCATCCTGGCGCTCGTGCTGCTGTACTTCGTCGGCGCCGAACAGGGTGCCACCGCCCTGATCTCGGGCGAAGGCGTCCACGAATGGGTCCACGACGGCCGTCACCTGCTCGGGTTCCCCTGCCACTGAGCCGCCTGCGGTATCCCGCAGGCGCGTGGTCAAGGAATCCAGGGAACCAGGAAAACAGGGAACGCCTCGTGAACTCCATATCTGTCAGAGCTCTGCTCGTGCGCGGCATGATCGCGGGCGTGATCGCGGGTGCGCTGGCGCTCGCCGTCGCGTACTTCCTCGGCGAGTCCCAGGTGGACGCCGCCATCGCGCTCGAAGAGGCGCACAGCCATGCCGACCACGGTGGTGGTGAGGAGGAGGAACTGGTCAGCCGCACCATGCAGGCGACCGGCGGCCTCGCCACCGCACTCCTGGTCTTCGGCGTCGCGGCGGGCGGGATCGCCGCGCTCGTCTTCGCGTACGCGCTGGGCCGCATCGGCGCCTTCGGCCCGCGCGCCACGGCCGCGCTGATCGCGGGAGCGGCCCTGCTCACCGTCTACATCGTGCCGTTCCTGAAGTACCCGGCCAACCCGCCGGCCGTCGGCAACCCCGACACCATCGGGCAGCGCACCACCCTGTTCTTCCTGATGGTCGCCCTCAGCGTGCTGCTGGCCGTCGCCGCCGTGATCATCGGCAAGCGGCTCGCCCCGAGCCTGGGCAACTGGAACGCGTCCATCGCGGCTGCCGCCGGCTTCGTCCTGGTGATCGGCCTCGCCTACGCCTTCCTGCCCTCGTTCGACGAGGTCGGCAAGGACTTCCCGGGCACGCTGCTCTGGAAGTTCCGGCTCTCCACGCTCGCCGTCCAGACCGCGTTCTGGACCGGCTTCGGCCTGATCTTCGGCTACCTCACCGAGCGGCTGCTGGTCTCCGCGAACGGCACCGACGCGCCGCGCGTGGCGACGCCCGTGGGCTGACCGTCCACGCTTCCGTCCTGTACAGAACCCGCCGGGGTGCCTCCGGCGGGTTCTGTCGTCTCCGGGTCCGGTGGAGGGGACAGCACGGCTACGGGTACGGGGGCCAGCTGGGGTAGCGGCGCTAACGTGGTGATGTTAGCGTTGATTTCAACGGGATCCACGGAACCGCCGCGACCCCTGTCGCCAGGAGTGATGTCATGACCGAACGGACCGAGACCCATACCCAGTCGGATGCCCGGCCGAAGGCCCGGTCCGAGTTCGAGCCCGAGGCCGTGTCCACCGCCGGCACGTCCCGCCGGGTGGCCGTGGTCACCGGCGGATCCCGGGGCATCGGCCGGGAGAGCGCCCAGCGGCTCGCCGCCGACGGCCTCGCGGTCGTCGTCACCTACGCGGGCAACCGGGCAGAGGCGGAGGCGGCCGTCGCGGCCATCACCGCGGCGGGCGGCCAGGCGATGGCGCACCAGGCGGATGTGGCCGACGAGGCCGCCGTCGCCGGACTCTTCGACGCCGCCGAGGAGGCGTACGGAGGTGTCGACGTGGTCGTGCACGCGGCTGGCGTGATGGCGCTCGCGCCGCTGGCCGAGCTTGACCTCGGCGAACTCGACCGGATGTACCGCACCAACATCCGCGGCACCTTCGTCGTCGACCAGCAGGCCGCGCGGAGGGTGCGTGCCGGCGGGGCCGTCATCAATTTCTCCAGCTCCGTGCTGTCGCTGGCCCTCCCCGGCTACACGGCCTACGCCGCCACCAAGGGGGCCGTCGAGGCGATGACCCTGATCCTCGCCCGTGAGCTGCGCGGCCGGGACATCACGGTCAACGCCGTCGCCCCCGGACCGACCGCCACCGCCCTCTTCCTGGACGGCAAGGACGAGGAGACCGTCGCGCGGATGGCCGCCCAGCCTCCGCTGGAGCGGCTCGGCACGCCGCAGGACATAGCCGAGGTGGTCTCCTTCCTCGCCGGCCCGGCCCGCTGGGTCAACGGCCAGGTCCTGCGCGCCAACGGCGGCATCGTCTGAGGGGCCGGGGCCCGCCTTGATAGCGTCCTCGCGATGAGTACGACGAACACACGGACCCGCATCCTCCAGGTGGCCGCCGAGCTGGTCGGCGAGTCGCCGGACGGTGACATCTCCACGCGCGCCGTGTGCGAGGCGGCCCAGGTCGGAGCCCCCGCGCTCTACCGCCACTTCGGGGACAAGGAAGGCCTCCTGTCGGCCGTCGTCGACCACGGCTTCGAGCGCTATCTCGCGACGAAACGGCAGCGCGACGAGAGCACGGACCCGGTGGAGGACCTGCGCCGCGGCTGGGACACCCATGTCGAATTCGCCGTCCGCAACCCGAACCTCTACCGCCTGATGAACTCACCGGCGATGCGGACGCCTCCCGCCGCGGCGCTGGAGTCGCACCGCATCCTGACCCGCGACCTGGAACGGGCCGCCGCCCAGGGCCGGATAAGGGTCGCGCCCGAGCTGGCCGCCCAGATGGTCATGTCGGCCAATGTGGGGGTGGCGCTGATGCTGGTCGCCCGCCCCGCGACCTTCGACGACGCCGACCTGTCCCGCCGGGTGCGCGACGCGGTGCACACCTCGATCCTCACCCCCGACGCGGCACCGGGCGCGCCGGAGAAGGCCGAAGTCCCCTCGGCCGCAGCCAGGTTGAGCGCTCTGCTGCGCCAGGCGCAGGGTTCGGGGCTCAGCACCGCCGAGGCGGCGCTGATGAAGGAGTGGCTCGACCGGGTGGCGAACACCGGCCCGGCGGACTGACTTCGCACGCCGTCAGGAGGAGCTGGGGGAGGAGGCGTCGCGCTCGCGCAGGCCGTCCTCCATGAGGCGGGCGGTGGTCTCGACGATGCCGGCAAGGTCGTCGCGTACGTCGTGCTGCTTGCTGCCGTACGGGCCGTACGCGGTCACCGAGAGGAGCAGGTCGCCGTTCCGCAGCACGAGAGTGCGGCCGGGGCGGCCCTGGTCATCGGTCGGTGTCGCGTACGCGGCGTCGTGCACCCGCTCCGGCCCGCGCCCGTGCGCCCGGTCGAGGTCCTCCTTGACGCGGTAGGCGTGACGGGCGGGTTCGGCGTCCTCGTACACGGTGGCGGTCGCGCCGAGCGTCCACGACGCCCCGTCAGGGCCCGTGAGGCCGGCCAGGCAGCCCGTCTGCCGGTAGCGGGGCCGGCTGCCGTTCTCGCCGATGTCCTCCCGGATGTCCGGGTCGGCGGAATCGGTGGTCGAGCCGACGGCGAACCCTTCGGCGAGCCGCGCGCCCGTGAGCAGTGCGCACGGGCGGCCGGTCCAGCTGTGCACCCCGGGTGAGCGGGCGGCGGACGTGCCCGAGGCCCCGGCTCCGGTCCGGCCGCTCCCGGAGCAGCCGGACACGGTCGACGCCGCAGCCACCGCCACCGCCACCGCCGCGATCAGCGCGGCCGCCCGCACCCGTCCTAACTCCGCACCCCTGGATCCGCGCATCCCCCGCCCCTTCGTCCCGAAAGGCTCATTATCGGTTGCTCGTACCAGTGGGTAAAGGAGGACAGGGCCGCTCCGGATCGGCGCGGCCCCGTCGTCGGACGCGTCGTCGTGCGCATCCTCCTGCGGGCCGAGGTCAGCTCTCCCGGGGCCCGAAGTCGCCGTCGAACGCGGCGGCCATCCGCAGCTGCGTCGCCGCCTCGGCCCGCCGCCCCTGGCGCTCCAGCGTCCGGCCGAGCATGAGGCGCGCGTAGCTCTCGACCGGGTCGAGCTCCAGGACCGCGCGCAGCTGCTCCTCGGCCCGGCCGAGCCGGGCGGAGTGGTAGAAGGAGCGGGCCAGCAGCAGCCGCGGCGCGACCTGCTCCGGCGCCTCCTCGACGAGCCCGCCGAGGATCCGGGCGGCCGTGAGGTACTCCTTGGCCTCGAAGAACATCTGCGCCCGGTCCCACCGGTCGGCGGCCGTGCCGAACTCGTAGTAGGTGTCGTTCACGTGTCCTCCTCGTCATCGTGCGGGCCACGAGCCCGGTGCCGATCCGCCGGGCCTCCCGCCATCCGTTCAGCCAGCACAACACCGCATAATGGTTGAACATTCCACTAAAACTTTGGCGTGGATGCCGACGCTCCATGCCCGTACGGGAATAGGTTGAGCGCCATGAGCAATCTCGATCGCCAGGCCACTCCCTCCGTCTGCGGAGGGCGCGGCTTCGTCGTCGCCGAGCCGGTCCGTGAACTCCTGAATCCGCGCCGCGTACCGCTCGGCGAGTCCACCGAGGTGCGCCGCCTGCTGCCCAACCTGGGCCGCCGCATGGTCGGCGCGTGGGCGTTCGTCGACCACTACGGGCCGGATGACATCGCGGACGAGCCCGGTATGCAGGTGCCACCGCACCCGCACATGGGCCTGCAGACCGTCAGCTGGCTCCACGACGGTGAGGTCCTGCACCGCGACAGCCTGGGCAGCCTGCAGACCGTACGCCCCCGCGAACTCGGCCTGATGACCTCGGGCCGCGCCATCAGCCACTCCGAGGAGAGTCCGAAGCCGCACGCCAGGTTCCTCCACGGGGCCCAGCTCTGGGTGGCCCTCCCCGACGCCCACCGCAACGTCGAGCCGCACTTCCAGCACCACACGGATCTCCCCACCGTGACCGCCCCCGGCCTCACCGCCACCGTGATCCTCGGCGAACTGGACGGCGCGGCCTCACCCGGCACGGCCTACACCCCGCTCGTCGGCGCCGACCTCACCCTGACCGGGGGCGCCGAGACCCGCCTCCCCCTGGACCCGGACTTCGAGTACGCGGTCCTGTCGATGTCCGGAGAGGCCGAGGTCGACGGCGTACCGGTCCTGCCCGGCTCGATGCTCTACCTCGGCTGCGGCCGCACCGGACTACCGCTGCGCGCCCTGTCCGACGCGGGGCTGATGCTCCTGGGCGGCGAGCCGTTCGAGGAGGAGATCGTGATGTTCTGGAACTTCATCGCCCGGTCCGGTGAGGAGATCGTCCAGGCGCGAAAGGACTGGGAGGAGGGCTCGCGGTTCGGTGAGGTGCGCGGCTACGACGGCGCCCGCCTGCCCGCCCCGGAGCTTCCCGCCACTCCGCTGAAGCCCCGCGGTCGACTGCGCTGACCTGGGGAGACCTGAAGAACGGTCAGTCGCGCTCCCACCGGCCGCCGCCGTGACGGGCCCCCGGGTCCACGGCCTGCCCTGCGGCCGAGGTCCGGAGGTCTGCGGGATGTGACGGAAGGTGCACCGAGTCTCGTGTTCAAGGTTGTGCGTCAGGGTTCATTCGGATCGGTGCTGACGGAGTGAACCCTTCCGAGTGGCTTGTGAGTCTGCTGTCCGACGGTGACTCCGGGCCTGAGCTGGTAGCGGCCAGGTTGAGGCCGACGCCTCACCGTGCCTGCCGCGGCCTGATCCGCAGTCGCACGCCGAGAGCGCCGTAGCCCGGGAAGCAGCTGTGCCAGGTGGAAGCTGCCCGCCCGGCGAGCGCCGAGGCCATCACTCGCCGGGGTGGTGTCGGTATTCCGTACGTCGCGCAGTCCTGGCCTCCGCGCACAGGGCGGAGGCGGCAACGGGCATGCCCGGCATGGTGGTTCTACCCGGCTCCGGACCTCGACAGGGCTCTCGTGTGGCCGCGGGCCGGATGGTCCTGCGCGGCGGGCGGCTCGGGTGCGCGCGTGGTCTCGTCGCTGGTGACTCCCGATGGCCGGGAGCCCCACCTCGTAGGAGATACGCATGCGTGCAGCAGTTGTCACCGTCGCTCTTGTTGCGGCGGTGTCCTCGGTCATCCCGGCTTCGGCCGGGGTGTGGGCCGCCGCCCCGTCATCCGACCGGACCTCCCAGGAGAGTTCGGGACCAGGGGAGGCCGGGCAGCGGGCGGCCGCGGACGGTGACCTGACGGTCATCGGACTGACCAGCGGTCAGCGACTGGTGGAGTTCCGTACCGGCGAGCCCGCCAGGCTGTGGCAGCTGGGCAAGGTCAGCGGCCTCAAGAAGGACACCAAACTGGTCGGCATCGACTTCCGGGTGCAGGAGGGAAAACTGTATGGAGTCGGTGACAAGGGCGGCCTCTACACCCTGAACACCCGCAACGCCAAGGCTGCCAAAGTGTCGCAGCTGACCGTCGCCCTGGCAGGCACGTACTTCGGGGTCGACTTCAACCCGGCTGCGAACCGACTGCGTGTCATCAGCGACACGGGCCAGAACCTGCGTCACAACATCGACGACCCGGCCGCCCCGCGCACCACGACCGTCGACACCCCGCTCACCAACCCGACGACGCCCCCGTCGACGGCGAAGGGGGTGACCGGTGCGGCATACACGAACAACGACCTCAACGCCGAGACCGCGACGTCCCTCTTCGACATCGACACGACGAACGACCGTGTCTCGCTCCAGTCGCCCGCCAACTCCGGCACCCTCGCCCCCACCGGGAACCTCGGCGTCAACGCCGGTCCGAACGCCGGATTCGACATCTACTTCTCCCACCGGACCCGGACCAACCACGGCTTCGCGGCACTCAGCGTCAACGGCGCCTACCGCTTCTACGACATCAACATCCTCACCGGACAAGCGGTGGGCGTCGGCGCCTTCCCCAAGGACCACCAGGTCACCGACGTGGCCCTGCCGCTGAACCAGAGCTGAGGCGCTCGCACCGTCGGCCGGGAGGGGGGACCGCTGCTGTGGGGTGTCCCAGGAGTGGCACCCCACAGCAGCCGCTCCTCACGTTCCGTCACCGCAAGGAACTGGCGTGGCGGACCTTCGAGCCACCACACAGCGAGGATTCGCCACCGGACGGATGGTGGATTGGTTTCCGAGTGGATCTCCCACCGGTCGGACTGTTCGCCCTTGCCCGGATACCGGGCTCCGCCCCCTCGACACCGCCGGTGCGGCATGCCTGTACCAGGTCGACGTACCCACCGGGGCCGCCCGCGACCTCGGCGGCTTCTCCTGGCGGCGGCAGGTCACCGCGCCGTCCAGGATCTGGTTCCGCGAACATCGCGGCCCGATGACACCCGGCGTAGGCCCACTCCTGTAGCGGATGACCTCGATGTGGGCGCCGAGAGTCCCGTGCGACTCATCCGAGCGTGATGCGTCGGAAGCGGATCAGCGCGAGGAGCATGAACGCGCCGGTGATGACGATCGCGGAGGCCACGGCGTAGGGGAGTGCGTGCACGACGGGCCAGGCGTTGCTTGTGGGCAGGCCGGCCGGGGGCGGGTTGCCGAAGAGTCCGCGGACCGCGGTGGCCGTGGCCGAGACCGGGTTCCACTCCGCCACGGTGCGCAGCGGGCCGGGCATGGTGTGCGGGGAGACGAACGCCGCGGAGACGAAGGTGACGGGGAAGAGCCAGATCAGCCCCGCACTCTGGGCGACCTCGACGCTGCGGGCCATCAGCCCGATCGCGGCGCCCACCCAGGACATGGCGAAGGCGAAGAGCAGGATCAGCAGGTAGGCCGCGAGCGCGTCGGTGGGTGAGGCGCTGATGCGCCAGCCGACCAGCAGGCCGCACAGGGAGGTGACGACCAGGGTCACCGCGCTCATGGTCAGGTCGGACAGAGTCCGGCCGAGGAGCACGGCCATGGCGGGCATGGGGAGGGAGCGGAAGCGGTCCACGATGCCCTTGTCCATGTCGTTGGCCAGGCCCAGAGCGGTGAAGGCGGAGTTGAAGGTGACGGCCTGGGCGAAGATGCCGCCCATGAGGAAGATCCGGTACTCGGCTCCGCCGAGGCTGCCGCCGAAGACGTAGGCGAGCAGCAGGACGAACATCACCGGCTGCACAAGTGCCGCGATGACCGACCCGGGGGTCCGGCGCAGGTTCAGCAGGTTGCGCCAGGCGATGATGGAGGAGTCGCGGCCCAGCCGCTGGACCGCTGTCATCGCGCACCTCCCCCGACGGCCGCGACGCCGTCGGGGGCCGTTGCCTCGTCCGGCGCGATGGGATGGCCGGTGAGGGAAAGGAACACATCGTCCAGGGTCGGCGGTGCCAACCCCACGTCCTGGACGGTGATTCCGGCCAGCCGAAGGCAGCTCAGGGCGTACTCCAGACTCCGCGCGCCGTGGTCGGTGGCGACGGTCAGGCGTCCGGTGCGCCGGTCCAGGTCGGGGAGATGGTCGCCGAGCGTGGCCAGGATCTCCGTGGCGGTGCTGCGATGCCGTGGTTCCGCGACGGTGAGGGAGAGTCGCTCGCCGCCCACCCGCGCCTTGAGCTGGGCGGCGGAACCACGGGCCACCACGGTGCCGCTCTCGATGACGACGATGGCATCGGCCAACTGGTCCGCTTCCTCCAGGTACTGGGTGGTGAGCAGCACGGTGGTGCCTTCGGCGACGAGGTTCCTGACGGCCTGCCAGGTGTCTGCCCGCCCTCGCGGGTCGAGCCCGGTCGTGGGCTCGTCCAGCACCACCACGGGCGGTCGTGCCACGAGGGCGCCGGCCAGGTCGAGACGTCTGCGCATCCCTCCGGAGTACGTCTTGCTCGGCAGGTCGGCCGCGTCCTCCAGATCGAAGTCGCTGAGCAGCTGACCGGCCCTGCGGCGGGCGGCATGCCGCCCGAACCCGTAGAGCCGCGCGACCAGGTAGAGGTTCTCCCGACCCGAGAGCTTCTCGTCGACCGCGGCGTACTGCCCCGAAAGACCGAGGTCACGGCGTACGGCCTCGGGGGCGGCGAGGACGTCGTGACCGGCCATCCAGGCACGGCCGCCGTCCGGCCGCAGCAGCGTGGACAGGACTCTCACCGTGGTGGTCTTGCCCGCGCCGTTCGGGCCGAGGACCCCCAGTACGGTGCCGGGAGCCGCTTCCAGGTCCACACCGTTCAGCGCCTGCTTCTTCCCGAAGCGCTTGGTGAGTCCTTCGGCCCGTATGGCCGGGCGGGTCGGAGGGGAGGTCATGGACGCCTCTCGTAGGTGAGTGCACGGCACGGGTGCCTTGCGTGTCGGTGCCCGTGCGGGGCCGGGGCCGGGGTCATGCCACTCGCGCGCGGGCGCTCCTGGGCGTGATGTCGGTCCAGTGGACCTCCACGTACTCCAGGCAGGCAGTGTGCCCTGCCGGGCCGAAGACCTCGTCCCAGCCGGCGGGGACCGGCGCGAACGACGGCCACAGAGCGTGCTGGCCCTCGTCGTTGACCAGGACGCGGTGCTGGGTGTTGGGGTCGTCGAAGGGGTTCGTCATGAGCGTTCTCCTCGTTCGGTGTGCTGGTCGGCCGTGAGCACGGCCGTTACGGTGGTGCCGATCTGCTCCCGCGCGGCGGGCTGCATCATCTGGGCGTGCGCGCACGCCACGTCGTGGTTCTCGATGGGACCGGTGATGTAGGGGTCCCACAGGGACAGGTCGAAGGTGTTCGCGGGGCGGCCCTCTGTGGCGGTGAAGAACAGAGCCGGGCCCTGGAACACGCGGGGGGTGTACCTGCGCATCAGCCGGGCCTGACCGGCGAAGTTGTCGACCATCGCGTCGATCGTGGCCGGTTCCAGCGCCCCGAGGGGACTCCCGTTCGCCCGGAACTGGTCGCGTACGGCGCCTGCCTCGACCGGCCCGTCCCCGTCCAGGGCGTCCTGGCCGACTCCCATGTTGGCGAGGAGGGCGCGGAAGACGGTGTCCCGGCTCGCGCTGTCCAGGTCGTCCAGCGGGGCGAGCGGGAAGGCGTCCAGGATCGTCAGCAGGGCCACCTCCTCGCCCGCCTCCTGGAGCTGGACGGCGACCTCCTGCACGACGTTGCCTCCGAAGGACCAGCCGAAGAGGTGGTACGGGCCGTGTGGCTGGACGGCCCGCACCTCGGCGACGTACACGGCGGCCATCGCTTCGATGCTGTCCGGGAAGGGCCGGGTGCCGTCGAGGTTCGGGGTCTGGAGTCCGTAGACCGGCCGGTCGTTCTCCAGGTGGGGGAGCAACCCGGCGTACGCCCAGGCCAGGCCGCCTGCCGGGTGGACGCAGAACAGCGGGGGCAGGGATCCCTTGGTGCGCAGCGGCAGCAGGGTGGCCAGCGGATTGTCCTGGACACCGGCGCTGATGCGTTCCGCCAGTGCGGCGACCGTGGGCGCCTCGAACAGACTGCGGATGCTGACGTCCACCCCGAGTGCGTCACGGATGCGGCGGATGAGCCCGGCCGCCAGCAGCGAATGCCCGCCCAGTTCGAAGAAGTCGTCGTCGATGAGGACGCGTTCGAGCTCCAGCGTCTCGGCGAACAGCGTGCACAGCACGTCTTCCCGGGGGTTGCGGGGGCTGCGCCCGTTCCCCGCTTCGGCCCGTGGTGCGGGCAGGGCCGCACGGTCCAGCTTTCCGTTCGGGGTCAGAGGGATGGCGTCCAGGGCGACCCAGCCGGACGGGACCATGTACGCGGGCAACCGGGCGGCCGCGTGCTCCCGTATCGCGTTCAGCCGGTCGGTCTCGGACCGGGACGCACCGGAGGGATCCGTGGACTTCGTGGGGGCGGTGCGGGCCTGTGCGGCTGATCGTTCGGTGAGGACGATGTAGGCGGCGAGCCGCGACCCCCCTGGACCTTCGCCCTGGGCCACCACCGCCGCCTGGGCGGCGTCCGCATGCTCCGTCAGAACGGCGGCGACTCCTTCCGTCTCCACCCGGAAACCACGCACCTTGACCTGGCCGTCGGTACGGCCGACGAACTCCAGGGCGTCGTCGGACCTCCGAACGGCCCGGTCTCCGGTGCGGTACATCCGTGCGCCCGCCGGGCCGTGGGGGTCGGGCACGAAGCGGGTCGCGGTCTCCGCAGGCTGCCCGTGGTAGCCGAGAGCCAGGCTGTCGCCGGCCAGGTAGAGCTCACCGGTCACCCCGACCGGAACCGGCCGGAGCCGGTCGTCGAGGAGCCGTACCGAGGTCCCGTCGACCGGGGCGCCGAGCACGGGCCGTCCGGTCGCCCGGAGGTCCGCGGTGAGGGTGTCGACCGTCGCCTCGGTGGGGCCGTAGAAGTTCCAGGCCGTGAGGCCCGGCCGCGACCGCAGGTCGTCCCAGAGCGCGGCCGGGACGGCTTCGCCGCCCAGCGCGATCACGGACGGAGCAGGACTGTCCTCGGCGAACAGCCCGGCGTCCAGCAGCTGACGCACGTGCGTCGGCGTGGACTCCAGCACGTCGAATCCTTGGGCGCGAGACGCGTGGACCAGAGCCTCGGGGTCGCGTCGTGTCAGGTCGTCCAGCACATGCAGCCGGTGTCCGTCGATCATCCACAGCACCGGATCCCACGCGGCGTCGAAGGACAGGGCAGCCGTCAGCGCGACGTCGAGCTGTGGTTTGCCGGCTGCCCGTACGGCGGGTGCGAAGACATGGCGGCGGTGGTGCTCGAGCAGCGCGGCGAGGGACCCGTGGCCGACCAGGACTCCCTTGGGGCGGCCGGTGGAACCCGAGGTATGCAGAAGGTAGGCCGGCTCGCCGGGTTCCGGTCGCCTCCGCTCCCGCAGGGGCACGGAGCAGTCGCAGAGCGCGGCGGCGCCTTCCCGGGAGTACAGGTTCAGGCGGCGCCAACCGCCCTGCGCCCGGTCGTGCGTTCCGTCGGCGGTGAGGACGGTGTGTGGGCGGGCGTCCGCCAGTACCGCGTCGATCCTGCCCTGGGGGAGGGAGTCGTCGACCGGTACGTAGACCGCTCCTGCCTTGAGCACGCCGAGCAGGGCGGCGATGGAGTCGGTGGAGCGCGGCAGCAGAACGGCCACCGGATCCCCCGCGCCCGCACCAGCCCGTACGAGCAGTGCGGCGATACGGTCCGAGCGGATGTCCAGCTCAGTGAACGAGAGGCTGCCGTCCGACGCGGTCACCGCGATGTCGCCGCTCCGTGCTGCGGCCACCGTGGCCGCGAACCGGTTCAGCACGGTCGTGAAAGGTGCGGGGTCGGGCACGGACGAGCGGCTGCTCTCGCCGATGGCCAGCAGTCGTCGCTGCTCCTCGGAGCCCGTCAGCGCCAGATCGCTGACGGCCGTACCGGGATCGCGTACGGCGTGGGCGAGGAGGAGGGTGAAGCGCTCGGCGATCCGCACCGCCGTGTCGTCGTCGAACAGGTCGCTGCTGTACTCCAGTGTTCCGTCGAGGCAGCTCACGCCCCCCGTGGCCGAGGCCCGCTCGGTGAAGGAGAAGGAGAGGTCGAACTTGGCGCCTCCGGTGTCGACCGCCTCCAGCCTGGCCTGGAGACCGGGCAGGTCCAGGCGCGGCGGCTGGTGGTTGTTGAGGGTCAGCATGACCTGGAAGAGCGGGTGGCGGGAGAGCGACCGAGTCGGCCGGACGGCCTCCACCAGCCGTTCGAAGGGCAGTTCCTGATGTGCGTACGCGGCGAGGTCCGTCTCCCGTACCCGGGACAGCAGCTCGGTGAAGTCCGGGTTGCCGCCGAGGTCGGTCCGCAGAGCAAGCGTGTTGACGAAAAAGCCGACCAGCGGGTCGAGTGCCTCGTCCGTCCGCCCGGCGACCGGGGTGCCGACGAGCACGTCGTCGTCGCCCCCCATCCGGTGCAGCAGGGCCGCCAGGGCGGCGTGCAGCACCATGAAGGTGCTGCTGGCCGTCGACTTCGCCAGCCGTGCCACACCGGCCATGGTCTCCTCCGGTACACGGACCGCAACCGTCCCTCCGAGACCGCTCGGCGAGGTGGGCCGGGGGCGATCGGCGGGCAGGGTCGTCTCCTCCGGGGCAGCACTCAGCCGATCCTCCCAGTAGGCGAGTTGGGCCGACGCGGTGGACGCGGGATCGGCGAAGTCGCCGAGCAGGTCGCGCTGCCACAGGGTGTAGTCCGCGTACTGGACCGGCAGCGGGTTCCAGCTCGGCGCCCGGCCGGCCGTCCGTGCCGCATAGGCGCCGGCCAGGTCCTGAGCGAGCGGCCCCATGGACCAGCCGTCCGCCGCGATGTGGTGCACGGTCACCAGCAGCGTGTGCCGGTCCGCCGCGCTCCGGAACAGGACCGGCCGCAGGGGCACGTCCCGCTCCAGCTCGAAGGGCTCGGCCGCGGCCTCGCGCAGTGCCCTGCCGAGCTGGGCCTCCTCGACCGGCACGAGCGGAAGTTCCGGCCGTGCGTCACCGGGTGTGAGGACTCGCTGGCGGGGGCGGCCGTCACCGGGTTCGACGACCGTGCGCAAGCTCTCGTGCCTGGTCAGCACATCACCCAGAGCGCTCCGCAGAGCGTTCTGGTCCAGGGCGCCGGTGAGCCGCACCGTGAACGCCATGTGGTACGCGGCGGCCCGGGGGTCCAGCTGATGCAGGAACCACAGGCGCTCCTGCGCCGGGGAGAGCGGCGGCTGCTCCGTGTGCCGTGCCCGGTGCAGGGCGGGTCGTGCCGAGCCCGCCTCCGCGAGCCGTTCGGCCAGCGCGGCGGGGGTCGTCGACTCGAAGAGCGCCCGAACCGGGAGCTCGACGCCGAACGCGGAGCGAATCCGCCCGACCAGCCGCGTCGCCAGCAGGGAATGGCCCCCCAACTCGAAGAAGTCGTCGTCCGGGGAAACCTCTTCGTGCCCCAGACTCTCCGCGAACAGGGCACAGAGGATCTCCTCCGGGGCCGAGCGCGGGGCCCGCCCCGTCCTCTCCGGACTCCCCGCCGGTGAGGCCGACGGCAGGGCTGAGAAGTCCACCTTCCCGTGCGCGGTCAGCGGAAGGGAGTCCACGGGAACGATCAGCGAGGGGACCATGTGGGCAGGCAGTCGCCGCGCCACGAAGGCCCGCAGCTCCCGGGGGGACAGCTCTCGATGACCGGCCGGCACCACCCAGCCGACCAGCTGCGCCTCACCCGAGCCCGAGCCCGAGCCCGAGCCCGAGCGGACCGCGACGGCCGACCGCGCGATGTCCTCGTGCGAATCCAGTACGGAGGCGACCTCGCCGGTCTCGACCCGGAAACCACGGATCTTGATCTGCCCGTCGGCCCGGCCGAGGTACTCCAGTCGGCCATCGACCCGGCGCACCAGGTCGCCGGTCCGGTACATCCGCGAGCCCCGTGCTCCGTGGGGATCGGGCAGGAAGCGTTCCGCGGTCGCGGCGGAACGGCCCTCGTAGCCACGCGCGACGCCCGGGCCCGACACGTACAACTCACCCGTCACCCCGGGGGCGACCGGCCGCAGCCGCCGATCCAGGACGCGGGCCCGGGCGCCGGTCACCGGATGACCGAGGTGGGGCCCCACGCCCGGCAGGACACGGCCCATCACGCTGTCCACGGTGGTTTCCGTGGGCCCGTACAGGTTCCACACCGCGACATCGGAAAGGCCCGCCAGCTCCCGCCACAGCGGGGCCGGTATGGCTTCCCCGCCCAGCGCGAGCACCCGCGGCCGGGGGCGCCCGGGAGCGAACAGGCCGCACGCGCGGAGCTGTTCGAGGTAGGAGGGAGTGGTCTCCACGACGTCGATCGCACGCTCGTGGAGAAGAGCGGTCAGCGCCTCGGGGTCGCGGCGCGTCGCGTCGTCCACGAGATGCAGTTCATGGCCCGCGATCATCCACAGCAGAGGGTCCAGGGAGGCGTCGAACGTCATCGCGGCCGTGTGGGCCACCCGCAGGGGCAGCCTGTTGTTGGCTGCCTCCGCCGGGCCCATGAGCCGGTCGCGGTGATGGGCCAACAACGCTGCCAGCGAGTGGTGTTCGACCACGACGCCCTTGGGCAGCCCGGTCGATCCGGAGGTGTACAGCACGTACGCGGCGTCCCGGCCGCGCGGCGGCGCGGGCAGAACCGACACAGGAAGGGCGGTTTCCTGATCGGCTCCGTCGATCAGCAGAACCTCGACCGTGTCCGGGAGAACCGTCCGGGTCGCGGCGGTGGCGAGCACCAGATGCGGGGCGGCCGTGTCGAGAACCAACTCGGTACGGGCCGCCGGCTGAGCCATGTCCAGCGGTACGTACACGGCGCCGGCCCGCAGGACACCCAGCAGCGCCACGACGGCGAGGGAGGTCCGGGGCAGTGCCACCGCCACCCGGTCACCCGGTCCGACGCCGCGGTCCACGAGGGAGACGGCCAGCCGGTCGGCAAGTAGGCGCAGTTCGCCGAAGGTGAGGCGACCGTCGTCGGCGACGACGGCGGTCCGGTCAGGCTGGACGGCCGCGCGCGTCGCCAGGACGTCCAGCACCGTCCAGTCTCCGCCGACAGCCTCCGTGGTCGCGCTGAGCGGCCTCGTCGTGGTGCGCGGAAGCTCGTCCAGTGCCGCGGCGCGCTGTGACGGGGTGAGGAAGTCGAGGTCCGTGACCGGACGGTCCGGCTCGGCGAGCAGAGCGCTCAGGAGGCGGGTGAAGTGCGTGACGAACCGTTCCGCCGTCGCCTTGTCGAAGAGGTCCTCGTCGTACTCCAGCTCACCGGTGATCCCCTGCGGACGGCCTTCCTGGTCGTGCTGCTCGGACAGGTCCCAGCTGAGGTCGAACTTGGAGCCCGTCCGCCCGACGGACAGCTCGCGGCTGACCGAGAGACCGTCCAGGTGCGGGCGGGGCGCGGGTGTGTTGTTGAGGCTCAGCATCACCTGGAACAGCGGGTGGCGGGCGAGCGACCGCGGTGGTGTCAGCTCCTCGACGACCCTTTCGAACGGGATGTCCTGGTGCGCGTAGGCCGCCAGGTCGGCCTCCGCCACCCGGCCCACCAGCGTGCGGAACGACGGCGCACCGGAGACGTCTGCCCGAAGGACCAGAGTATTGACGAAGAAGCCGACGAGTTCGCCCAGTGCCTCGTCCGTACGTCCCGCCACCGGGGTGCCGACGGCAATGTCCTCACCCGCGCCCAGACGCGACATAAGACCGGCGAGCGCGGCGTGCAGCGCCATGAAGGAACTCGCCTCGGACACCCTGGCCAGCTCGACCAGCATCCGGTGGTCGTCCGCCGTGATCTGCACGGGCACGGTCCCGCCCCGGCCGGTGGGCCGTTCCGGACGTGGCCGGTCAGCGGGGAAGACCGACTCCTCCGGCAGCCCCGCCAGAGCTTCCGTCCAGGCAGACAGCTGGCGGCGGGCGAGGCTGTCCGGCGCCTCCGGATCGCCGAGCAGCTCACGCTGCCACAGCGCGAAATCCGCGTACTGCAGGGGCAACCGTTCCCAAGCGGGCGCCTGCCCGGCGCAGCGTGCGCTGTAGGCGGCGGACAGGTCCCGCATGAGCGGTCCCATGGACCATCCGTCCGCGGCGATGTGATGCAGGGTCACGACAAGGACGTGGTCCTCGGTGTTCACGGAGAACAGCCGGGCGCGCAGCGGGATCTCGCGCTCCAGATCGAAGGGAACGCCGTCCGGGGTCGCCGGTTCGCCGGCAGGCATGACGGTCAGCAGCGGGCTCGGAATCCGCTGCGGCGGGAGAACGCGTTGGAGGGGGCCCTCCGGGGCGGCCGTCACGACCGTGCGCAGCGCCTCGTGCCGCTCCACGACGTCGCGCAGCGCCAGCTCCAGGGCGTCTCGGTCCAGAGGACCGCGCAGGCGCAGGGCCACCGGCAGGTGGTAGGAGGTGCCCGCGTCGCCCAGGGTCTCCAGGAGCCACAGACGCTGCTGGCCGAACGACAGAGGGAGCCGCTCGGGGCGAGGGCCGGCCGCCGTCACTGGACGCCGGGCCGCGCCCGCCTCGCCCAGGGCCGGCACCAGGCCGGCGGGGGTGGGCGAGGCGAAGAGGGCACTGATCGGAATCTCCGCCCCGAACTCTCGGCGGATCCGGCCGATCAGCCGCATCGCCAGCAGGGAGTGCCCGCCCAGGGTGAAGAAGTCGTCGTCCCGGCCGACCCGCGACAGTCCCAGGCTCGCGGCGAACACCGCGCACATCCTGGCCTCCTCGGCGGAGCGCGGTGCGCCGCCGTCGGAGGCGACCGGGACGGCCGGGGGCAGAGCCGCCACATCGAGCTTCCCGTTGGGAGTGAGGGGGAGACGCTCCACCGTCGCCCAGGCGGTCGGAACCAGCGGGCCGGGCAGCAGAGCGGCGACCGTGTCGCGTGCCTGAGCGTGGGCGGGGGCATCGGGGCCGGGCACCAGGAAAGCGGCGAGGCGTTCGGGTCCGTCGGGCGCGGTCGTCAGGGCGACGGCGGCGTCCTCGATGCCGGGGAGGGAGCGCAGCGCGGCCTCGATCTCCCCGGTCTCCACCCGTACGCCCCGCACCTTGATCTGCCGGTCGCTGCGTCCGAGGAACTCCAGGGAACCGTCGGCGTCCCACCGCGCGAGGTCACCGGTGCGATACATCCGCGCCCCCGGAGCGCCGAAGGGGTCGGGCATGAAGCGCTCCGCGGTGAGCCCTGGCCGCCCCGCGTAACCGCGGGCCAGTCCTTCACCGGCGAGATACAACTCGCCCACGGATCCGCGCGGCAACGGGTGCAGGGACGGGTCCAGCACATAGGCCCCGGCTCCGGAGACCGGACGTCCGATCACCGGTGAGCTGCCGGTGATCCTTGCGGTCACCGCGTTGACGGTGGTCTCCGTGGGGCCGTAGAAGTTGAACACCAGCAGCTCGGGATCGGCTGCCAGTTCCTCCCACAGCCCCTCGTCGACCGGCTCGCCGCCCAGGGCGATGACGCGCGGACGGTGGTTCCCCGAGGTGAGCAGGCCCGCGGTCATCATCTGCCGCAGATAGGTGGGGGTCGTCTCGATCGCGTCGATGTGGTGGTCGACGAGGTACCGAACCAGGGCCTGGGGGTCGCGGCGCACGTCGTCCGCGATCACGTGCAGTTCGTGTCCGGCGACCATCCACAGAACCGGGTCCCAGGAAGCGTCGAAGGAGGTCGCGGCGCTCAACGCCACGCGCAGCCGTCGTTCCAGGGCCTCCTCGGCCAGGTGGTGGGCCTCCCGCCGATGGTGCTCCAGGAGGTTGCTCAGCGACCGGTGTTCGACGACCACGCCCTTGGGCCTGCCGGTGGAACCGGACGTGTAGATGACGTAGGCGGCGTCATGAAGCCCGGGTCCGGGGACCTCGAAAGGCTCACCCACGCCGTGCGGGATCGTGCCCGGGTCGACACGCGAGATCCAGGCGCGAGGATCGACGGCGCGCGCCGATGACGGGGTCGCCACCAGCGCCACCGGCTGTGAGTCCTCGATCATGAAGGCGAGCCGGTCCGCCGGATAGGAGGGGTCCAACGGCAGGTAGGCCGCCCCCGTCCGCATCACGGCGAGTATCGCCACCACCAGGTCGATCGACCGGGGCAGTCCCACCGCGACGCGGGTGCCCGGGCGGGCGCCCTGGGCACTGAGCTCGGCCGCCAAGGCGTTCACCCGCCGGTTGAGTTCATCGAAGGTGAGCGTCGCACCGTCGCAGACGACGGCGGTGCGGTGCGGGGTCTCCCGCGCCTGCCGCTCGAAGAGTTCGGGCAGGGGGGCCGATATCGCCGCGCCCTCTCCCGACTGCAGGGCGGCCCCGAGGCCGAGGACCTGGCGCTGTTCGTCCTCGTCGACCGGGCTCAGGGCCCCGACGCTGCGCTCCGGGTCCGCCACGAACGCGTCGAGCACGCGGCAGAGCCGCTCGTGCGGTCCCACCAGGTCCTGTCGACCGTGGCGCTGGGCGTTGCCCAGCAGATCGATGTCCAGGCCGCCGTCGCCGAAGGAGGCGTGCACAGCCACCGCCAGATCCTCGACCGGGCCGATCGACAGGTTGTGCAGGGTGGCCCGGTGGGGGCCAAAGCGCAGGGTGTCGTCGAAGGCGAGGATGTTGACGGACGGCCCGGTCAGCGGAGCCCGTGTTCCGGTCAGCCCCGACTGGTGGCGCAGAGCCTCCGCCGGCCTGCGCTGATGCCGGAGCACCGACCTCGCCTCGGCGGAGGCCCGCCGGGCCAGATCGCTCACGCGGTCGGAGGGGGAGACGGAGAGCCGCATCGGCAGGATCGAGCTGAGCATGGTGGGCGTCGACCGTGCGGCCGGAGTGCGGCGACCGGTGACGGGCAGACCGAGCACGACCTCGCCGAGCCCCTTCTCCCGGTGCAGGCACAGCGCCAGCGCCGCCATGACGAACGTCGGCCACGCGGTCCCGGCCCGCTTGGCGGCGGCCTTGAGCCGGTCGGCCTCAGCCCGGCTGTAGGTGCGCCGGACCGACACCGTCCCGTACGTCCTCCCGTCGCCCGTCCCCGCTGGTAGCTCGGGCTGGTGGGCTCCGGCGAGGTGCGCCGTCCAGAACCGCTCGTCCTTCACGGCCTGTTCGGAGGCCAGGTAGGCGTCCTCCTCCTCGATGAGCGTCGTGAGGGAGGCCGTCGGACGGTGTTCGGGCGCCTTACCCGGCGCGAGGGCGAGCGCGGTGTAGACCTCGGCGATCCGGGAGAGGGCCAGGACCGCCGCGTAGCCGTCGAGCGCCAGGTGGTGCACCTGCTGGTGGAAGAGGTGGTGTGAGGGAGAGAGCCGGTAGAGGGTGACCCGGACCAGAGGGCCCGCCGACAGGTCGGCGGGCTCCGCCAGGCAGAGCCGCATGCGCCGTAGAGCCTCGCCGTACGGGTCCTCCTGGCCGGAGAGGTCCACCAACGGCACGTCCAGCGAGGCACGTTGCTCCACGCGTTGGAAGGGAACCCCGTTCCGCTCGCCGAAGGTGCTGCGCAGTGCTTCCATCTCTGTGGCGGTGTGGTTGACAGCCCGACTCAGGAGCTTGGTGTCGACCGTGCCTTTGATGTCCGCGTACTCAGCGATGTTGTACGAGGGATCCGAAGGGGCGAGTTGTTGCGCGAACCAGACTCCCTGCTGAGCGGCGGTCAGGCGCACGGTGCCCGCCGGAGGTCCGTTGTGGGATAGGTCGGTCACGCGGATTCACCTCGGTGGGGGGATGCCTGCGACGTCAGGCGCCAGGGCGCGCGGGTGCGACAGGACGGAACTTGGAGGGAGGGGGGGAGTGACGGCGGGCGCCGTCCGCAGGGGTGGGCGTCTGGATGTGTGTCTGCACGTCGACTGAGGGGTGTGTCAAGCCTTGGGCTCTCACACATCGCGAATGTGAAGCATTCGCTTTGATGGGCTGATACAGCCAGGCCGCCTCCTCGAAGCTGACGTTGCCCCAAGTGGGCTGTCACGCAGGTGATTCGAAGTCACAGCAGCATCGGATTGCCCATGTGACGCACGGCACGTTGGGACAGGTGCCTTTTTGCAGTTCGCTGGCGCGTATGAGCCAATCGCCTGGCGGATTTACGCCGACGACCCATCCGCAGGGCGGTGTCGCACCGAAGACAACAGTGTCCGGGCGTCTTTCCGGATCCTGTTCCCCACCAGAATCGGAGAAGCCCGTGAATCTCTCTGTACCCGCCCTGCGCTGGCAGTTGGTAGGAGCCCTCGTCGGTGCCACGCTGCTGGTGGCTGCCCCCGCGGCATCTGCGGCCCCCTCTCCCCGGGCCGCCCCCGGCCAGGCCCAGGCCGTGCCCGGCGAGGTGTCCGCTCCTGGGCCGGCCGCCTTCTACCGCGGCATACAGGGAGGGAACCTCTGCCTGCTGGCTCGCTGCACAGTCGGCGATGCCGGAACCGGAGGCCGCCCTGGGCCCAGTAACACCCAGGGATTCAACCTTTGCCTGCTCGCCTTGTGCACCGTGCGCCCCTGAGTGGCGCCAGGCATGCGGAGGGCCCCGAGTCGGTGATGACTCGGGGCCCGGACCGTTCGGGATCTCTCGCGCGGTGCGCGGGAGGTGTCTCAGCTCTTGGGCATGAGGACGGTGTCGACGATGTAGACGGTGGCGTTGGCGGTGGGGACGTTGCCGCAGACGACCTTGGAGGTGTCGTTGACGGTGTAGTTCTCGCCGGAGCCCGTGGTGGTGAGGGAGGACTTCTGGAGGGTGTCGTAGGTGCCGCTCTCCAACTGCATGGGGGAGAGCTTCTCGCCGACGACGTGGTAGGTGAGGATGCTGGTGAGCATCTCCTTGTCGGCCAGGACCTTGTCCAGGTCGGCCTTCGGGATCTTGGCGAAGGCGTCGTTGGTGGGGGCGAACACGGTGATGTTCTGGGCGTTGTTGAGGGTGTCGACGAGGCCCGCCTTCTTCACCGCCGTGACGAGGGTGGACAGGGCGGGGTTGTTGGAGGCGGCGGTGGCGACCGGGTCCTGGGCCATGCCGTCGAAGGAACCCGCCCCGTCCTTCGGGACGGTGGCACAGGCCGGACCGAACGGGCCGTCCGCAGGGGTGGTGCCCTCTTCCGGTGCGCTCGACTTCTCCTCCGCGGGGGCGGAGGACGAGGCCTTGTCGGCGGCAGCGTCGGAGGAGCCGTCGTCCCCGCCGCATGCGGTCAGCGTGAGGGGCAGCACTGCGGCGGCGGTGAGGGCGAGGGCGGCGCGGCGGTAACGGAAGGCGGTCACGTGATTCTCCTGCGTGTTCGATTCGTAGCGCTGCGTATTCGTCGATGGGAAGGCATCGGCGATGTCGAGGTGTCCCGCAGTGCTGCTGTCAGGTCAGGTGTCGTCCCGGTACGGGGCGACGTGGGTCAGAGCGCTCGTCCGTGCAGCGGGTCGGGGGTGATGTCCGCTGTGTGGCGGATCGGTTGTGCTGCTCTGATCGTCATGTCAGCTATTCGGAGCCGATGCGCGGTCGGATTGGTCCGCAGGGAAGAAACTTCGTACGGTCGCGCCCTCGCGTCTGGTGATCCGTCAGGGATTAGCCCGACCGGGTGTCGTGCCGGGAGCGACCAATCCGGTGTCCGGGCGGTGGCGAATACCCCAATGTGAGCGGATGTTTGGAGGAAGCACCGCACACACCGGGGTTTCCATCGGAGATGGTTGCCTCACCCGTCCCCCACGGTGGTAAGGCGCGTGGGAGACGCCTGTCGCGGGGTGTCACTCTCCTGGATGCCCCGCGACATGCCTCCCTGCGAGAAGGCGGCCGAGGCGGCTAAGGAGCGATCAGCCGAAGAGCGGGGGAAGTAGGGGATCCAGTCCCCCTTGGCCCATCGCCTTGCCGACGGTGCCTCGACGGCCTGAGCTCCTGGGAGCACGGATGAAAGGCGCGCCGAGGAGCGTGACGCCTCATCGCGTCTTCCTGCGTACGCCCAGGATCGGGAAACCCGAGCATGTGGATCGCCCCGTCAAAGGGAGGGAGAGGAGCTCTCGGGGGCGGACACGCTCCGCGTCGCAGCCGATTCGGCGCGACAAGTCGCGGAGCGCGGGAACGCCTTGCTGAGGCGGGTGGGCTCTGTGACCGCAGCAAGTCCGGTTCTCGGCTCGCTGTCATCCCGTGGGCACACCCGGGCTGTCGAGTGTGGCGTAGACGACAAGGTTGTCCCGGTACTCGTGGCGGCTGCGATCGTAGGTGCCCCAGCAGGTGATCAGGTGCAGGGTGGGCGGTCCCATGGTCGTGTAGACCTGGCTGTCGGGGAAGGCGTCCTTCCCGTACTGGCGCAGTGCCCGGACGGTGAAGGTCATGGTCGACCGGTCCTCCTGGACCATGGTCACTTCGTCGCCCGGGTCCAGAGTGGAGAGTCCGTGGAAGGCTCCGGGGCCGGTGGCCGAGTCGACGTGGCCGACGACGACCGTCGCGCCGGGGCCACCGGGGCGGGGTCCGTCGCTCCACCACCCTATGGTGCCCGGTTCGTCGGGGACGCCGAGACGGCCGTCCTGCTGGACGCGCAGGCCGGTCAGAGGCTGGTCGAGAGAGATGGCGGGTATGCGGATGCGGGCCGGTGCCGCGGGCGTCCGGTTATCGGAGGATGTCGCCCGGCCCGAACCGGGATGAACCGGGAGGCTTCCTCGGTCCATGCGTGGCGGAGCCTCCCCGGGGCCCGTTTCCAGCGTCGCGACACCGATGCAGGCCAGGGCTGTGCCGACGGCGACGGCGACGAACCCTGCGGCCTTTCGCCGTCCGGGTATGCGTCGCCGTCGGCGGCCGGTGGCCGTGCCGCCGTGGTCCGGTCGTCCGACCTGCCATCGGTGGGTCGGACGACCGGGGAGGAACGGGCTTCTCATACCTGGCCGGTGCCGCGTCGTCGGCGCAGTGTCAGTACTCCGGCGACGGCCAGGAGCGCCCCGCCGCCCAAGGCGGCTACGGGTGCGACGGGGAAGCCGTCGCCGGAGGCGAGGCCGCCCAGGCCGGCGCCGACGCCGCCGTCCGGGTGGAGCGAGTCGGCCTGGTTGACGGCCGCTGTGTTGGGCAGCGCCACGTAGGGGAAGGTGTCACCCGGCTCGCGGTAGGGCGTGTCGACTGCGTCGCCGGCTGCCAGGGCGGGCACGATCTTCCCGGTCTGCGCGGCGCCTTCGAGTGCCTGGAGCTCGATGTCGACGACATCGTCGTTGAGCCGACGGCCGTTGGGGAAGCCGGCCAGGTCCTCGCCCAGGACGCCGAGGCGGTTGGGCTTGGCGGCCGGCGGGACGGACATGTTCAGGCGCAGCATCTCGGCAGGAACGACCGCGGACTTGTCGACGTCCTGGTTGAGGCGCTGGGAGTTGAGGTCCGCCTTGATGGGGCCGCACTCCTTGCAGATCCCGGTGAGGAAGATCTCGACGAGGTCGTTGCGCGGTGCGGCGGGGGCGGGGACCTTGTAGATCTTCTCGATGAGCATGGGGACCATGGGGTCCTTGACCTTGTCGACGACGGGGGTGACCGTCGCGTCCTTCTCCGGGCTGAGCGCGTTGAAGGCGTCCTTGTACTTCAGCGGCACCACGACCTCGTTGACGAGCGGGTTGCCCAGGCGGGACACCTGCCGCCAGTCGTCGTCGTTTCCGTCCTTGGACGGTGTCCCCTGGGCGTCCGCCGCCTTCGCGTCCTCGGCGCCCTTGCCGCCGGCGCCCGCGACGACGGCTCCCCGGCGATCGGTGGTGGACCACACGCCGATGACCGGGTTGCGTGTCGCGTCACCCTTCAGCGCCAGCGCCGACTTGGGCACTTGGACGGCGAGGGTGTTGATGTTGTAGCCGGCCAGCGTGTTGTGGCCGGTCTCCGAGAGGTCCCCTCCGTACAGGAGGTCGAAGATCCTCAGGTCCAGGAAGAACGGGTCGGACGCCTGTCCGGCGAAGGCTGTCCCACCGCCCGGCAGCGGAACCACGGCCTCCTTCCGCAGGGAGGCGTAATCGGGCATCGACGCCTTGCCGACGTTCGAGGGTGCGACCGGGGAGTCCTTGAGGAGCGTCTTGGTGTTTCCGCTGTTGTCGGTGATCTTCAGGCTGTAGGTCTGCCGGAAGTTCAGGGTCTCGTCGTTCACCGACTTCACCACCCCGGTGTTGTAGAGGAACTGGTCGGCTTCGTCACGGACGTGGTCGGTGAACTCCCACGTGTACGTCGTGTCCGGCTTGCCGTCGCCGTCCGCGTCGATCTTGATGTTGTAGCGGGCGTCCTCGGCGAACGGATAGAAGTTCGGACCGCCGTTGGGCTCTTGGAACGGGAGCCAGTTCGCCACCAGGGTGACGGTGTCGGGCTTGTCCGGGCTGGTGAACGCGTAGACGTCGGTGTTGTCCGCCCGAGGGTCTCCGGCGATCAGTGGCGCCTCACGGTGACTGGAGGCCGAGCTGGAGGCGGGGGAGAGGCCGGTGACCGCTGCGGCGGTCAGCAGGGACAGTGCGCCTGTTGCGGCCAGGGCGCGCTCCGTCCGGCGGGAAGCGGGGCGGCGTCGGAGCATGCGGGGAGAGGGCATGGGGGTCCATTTCCGGTGAGAGCCGCCTGCCTTCGGGTGTCCTGGCGGGCAGCTGGGAGCTGAAGCTGCTTCCCAGGCGACACGGGCCCGCAAGAAGTCACTCTGGGTGACGTTCAGCGCGGAAACGATCCCATTGTGTGACTCTGGGTCGACTTCAGGTCACCATGAGGCAGACGCCACCGCAACGGCGCCTGAGCTGAACGGGGACGCACCCGCCTTCCGGCAGGCCTGGACCGGATTCGGTTCGAGGGGCGCGAGTCAGGCGTACTGGATCTCTCCGGCTGTTGTCGCGGGCAGGGAGCGCAAGGAACGCACGAGTTCGGGATGCGTGGCGAGATGCGCGGCGATGGCGGGGTCGCTGCCTTCGAGAAACGCGAGGTGCCGTACGGCGTGTGCCACGACGTGCTCCATCTCCAGTCCTGGAGGCGTCGGGTGCCCCGGCCGAGCGGCGTAGGCGATCACGTGTGGCTCGGGGAGTGGGATACCGGGTCGGCCCGGGGCGGGGTCCGGGTGGACGAGATAGGTCAGGGTGATGCCGCCTTGGCGGGTGGCGCGCCAGCTGGTCGAGTGCACCACATGCCTGTCGTCGCCTTCGCCCAGGAGCGCGAGACCCCGCGCCGCCTGGTCCGGGCGCATTCCTCTGCGGAGTGCCGTGGCGAGTTGACGGTAGGTGAAGCCCTCGGTCGGATCGTGTCGCAGGAGCACCACCTCGACAGCGACCGGTGGCGCATCGAGCGTTTCGAGCGGCATGGTGTACGGCTCCCTCGTCGGCGGCGGACTCGCAGGTCGGGCCTTTTGGTGAGCTTATTGCACACTTTGCGCAAGTGCTTGTTTCGACTAGGAGCAGTCGCGGTTTCTAGGTCTCCGCACGGGAACCGGCCTGCTGGTCGTCGGTTGCCCCTTCCCACCGCCACTCGCTGCCCTCCGCTGAGTCACGGACCCGGACACCTCCGGCTGCCACGGCCTCGCGCACCGCATCGGCCAGCTCGAAGGCGCTCTCTGAGCGCAGCCTCGTACGGAGTTCCAGCAGGGGGGCCACGATCCGTCCGAGCGTGCGCTCCGGTTCGTGCAGACCCCGTTCGGCGGCGCCTGCGAGGCGCCGGATCATGCCATGCAGAACCGTACGGGCCCATTCCCCGCCTTGGTCCTCCTCCATGTCGGCGCTCCATGCCGCGATGACCGACTCCAGCTCCACCGTGATGTCAGCCATCTTCACGGCGTTCCTCGCCTCTTGGGCGGCGCTGAAACTCAACTCGGCCGCATCAACTGCCTCTTGGAGTGTGACTGCGTCGCTCCCGGGGCGGTGCGCGCCGTCCTCGCCGTCTTCAGGAGGCCGACGGGACGAGGGCACCGCCGCGGACGGCGTGCCCTTCACCAGGTTACGCAGCTGCTCCAGGGGCAGCGTGGTGCCGCCGGACACCCGAGTGCTGACTCCGTTACGTCGGATCGTCATGACGCCCCGCCCCCACACACGTACCAGCGAGGTGTCAAGATCAACGATGACGGCCGTGTGTTCGTCGATGCCAAGGACGGCACTGCTGTCAGGCAGTTCCTTTTCCAGAGAGGTGAGCCGGGGTTCGCCCAGGTAGCAGAATCGCGTGTCGTGCGTGCCGCCCTCGGTGTTGTCGTAGTGCGGGATCACCGCTACCCGCAGTCCGAGCGTGCCCATCAGATCCAGCCCGGGCAGCCACTCAGGTGAATGTCCGGCCTTGTAGATCTCGTAGACGGGCAGTGCCGCACATCCCACCGTGCATGCCGCCGCGGAAGCCATGACTGTCACGCCGTACCCGCGGCTCACTCGCTCGCGGAGAATCTCCCCGAGGCGCAGGGTGCTCCAGCGGTCCAGTGCGTACGACGGACTGCCGGGACCGGAGAAGACCCACGCGGACCTGCGGACCCGGTCGCGAACCTCTGCCGCGCAGCCGCTGTCGGAGAAGTCCTCGTCCCGGCGGTCCGGAGCGACCACGGTCGCCAGGTTCACCGAGCGGCGGAAGTACTCCCTGGCGCGGCTGGAGATGTCATCGCGGTTGACCTGAAACCCGTACGGCGTCTCCAGAATCACCGCATCGGCTCCACGGGGCAGGTGCGCGGTGACCTCCCGATGCAGTGTGACCATGGTCGGGCTCGTCTCGCCGGAGCCCATCAGTACGAGAAGTGCGTGCCCATCGTTCACGTCAACCCCGCCGCCTCCGCCCACGGTGAGCGGACCTTCTATGAGTACCCGGGGAGCACCCCCACATGCTGATGCTCAGTGCGCGGACACTTGGTCGGCCAGGTGCCGGGCGACACGGCCGGCTCGCTGTTGAGACGGGCCGTTGGTTCCTGGCTCCCAGCAGGCCGCCGGTGCTTTCGGCACCGGGTGTGGCTCGTTGCGACGATCCGCGGAGTCAGCCGTTCCCGGTGGCTGCCCGCAGCGTCAGGCCCAGGCCCACGGCGATGACGAGGATCGCGGTGATGACGGGACCGGTCCGCGCGAGTCTCCTCAGCAGGGGGTGGTGGCGGAGGGTCCGGGCCCGGTCGTGGCTCTCGATGCGTTCGCGCAGGCGTACGAGGAGGAGCCCGGCGAGAGTGAGGGTGGCGGCCATGCCGAGTCCGTAGCCGACGACGAGGAGGACACCGAAGGCGGTGCGCCCCAGGGCGACGGCGCCGAGCAGCACGACGAGGGCGGACGGACTGGGGACGAGGCCGCCGGCGATTCCCATGCCGATGAGGCCGGTGCGGCTTGTACCCCGAGCGTCCTGGGATGCCGTTGACGTCTTGGCCGGGTGGTGATCGTGGTCCGGCGGGGCGAGTGTCGCGACTGTGGGAGTCGTCCGGAGCTCCTCAGCAGGCGCGCTGTCGCCTGCGGACACTGGCTTGACGGGCCCGTGGTCGTGATCATGCTGGTGGCCTTGGCCTTGGCCTTGGCCGTGGCCGTGGCCGTGGTCATCGTGGCTGTGGCTGTGGCTGTGGCCCGGGCTGTGGCTGTGGCCCGGGCCGTGGTGATGGTGGTTGTGTTGCGGCCTGCCTCGGACCGCTCCGGTGAGGAGCCAGAGGCCGATGCCGGTGACGAGGAGCCCGCTGGCGGCACCGAGCCACATCAGGACGGTCTCTCCCGCGAGGTGGGTGGAGACGGGCAGGGCGAGGCCGAGGACGAGGACTCCGGCGGTGTGCGTCAGGGTGACGGTGGCCCCGACGGTGAGGGCGTCCCGCCTGGTGCCGCGACGGCCCGCGAGGTAGGCGGCCATGATCGTCTTGCCGTGCCCGGGCATGGCCGCGTGGGACGCCCCGAGGACGAGTGCCAGCAACAGGGCCAGCAGCCCCACGGGCAGGGTGATCTCCCGTGCGCCGACGAGCGAGTCGAAGGCCCCGGTGACCTTGGTGAGGACCCCGCTGATCACACCCGCGCCGGGGAGGTCCGCCACCACCGCTGGGACGGCCGACCGGCCCTGACCGGGCTCACTGCGCAGGGTCGCCGAGCGCTGGTCGAGCGGGGAGGCGAGGGGGTCCGCCGGATACTGACGCAGCTCGCGCGTGGCCGAGGTTGCCGGCACATCGGTCCGGGTGATCCGGACACCCTGGCCGGTGGCGGTCATCTCGTGCCAGCCGACGCGTTGGGTGTCGTAGCCCGTTTCGGCCCGGATGTCTGCGGGCTCGGTCAGGTCGGCCGGGCTGGTCAGTGAGCAGGTGAGGCGGCTGGTCTTGAGGCCCGCTTCCCCGTTCTCGTACACCAGGGTGGCTGAGGGCCGCTCCCACTCCGCCTGGACACCGCCCACGCTCAGGCGGAGCTGTTCGCTCAGATCCGAGCAGGCCTTCTCGGCGTGAACGCGCGATTCGTCTTCGCTGACCCTGCCGTCGTGATCGGTGTCGATGGCGGGTCGTTCCTGGAGGGCCGAGATCTCCGCGTGGTCGACCACGACGTGGGCGTCGATCCGGTCAGGCCGAAGGACGAGGCCGGTGTGGTAGTTGACGCTGAAGTTGCCCAAGGGATGGGCGGTGGCGGCAGGGGCGGACGCCACGCTCGCCACGGAGACGAAGGCGCCCGCGGCCAGGATGGTGAAGGCTCGACGCAGGAAGTTGTTCATGGTGTGGTGTCGATTCGCTGGAGCAGGTCGCGGGCGGCGCCGGCGTGCAGGGGGTGGAAGCCCGGCTCGCGCAGCGCCTCGGTCAGGTCGCGTCGGGCCGCTTCCGGGTTGTCGAGGGCGTGGTGGATGGCGGCGCGGTGGTAGTGGAAGAGCGCGCTGCGGGTGCCCTGGGCCAGGGCCATGTCGGCCTGGACGAGGGCTTCGGTGTTTCGGCCGGCTCGGTGCAGGGCCCAGGCGTACGCGTCGTGAACGGCGACGAAGGGGCGGTTGCGGAGGGTCTCTTCGGCCAGGGTGCCAGCGCGTCGCGGGTTGCCGTGATCGGCTTCGAAGAGGATGGCGTCGGTGTCCGCCGGCTCGCCGGCGGCTTCACGGATACGGTCCTGCGCGCGCAGGAGGTCGTAGTTCTCCGCGGCCCGTTCGCGGTGGCCCAGGGCCTGCTCCAGTTCGCCAAGACCCAACAGGTAGTGCGGCAGGGGGGCGATCGCGATTGCCGCCCGGTAGTCGGCGACGGCCTTGGTGGTGTCGCCCAGGGCCAGGTAGGCGCGGGCGCGGGTCTCCAGGAGGGCTGGATCCCTCGGGGCGGTGCTGAGGGCGGTCTGCGTCCTGGCCAGGGCTTCGCGGGGGTTCGCGTCCTGGAGGTCGAGGCCTGCCAGAACACTGTGGGCGAAAGCCTTGTCGGCCTGGGTGGCCGCTGCCGTCAGGGACCGCTGCATCAGGGTGCGGGCCCGGGAGGTGTCTCCCTTGAGCTCGAATGCGTAGGAGGCGCGGGCGAGGGAGGCGGCGTCCGGACGTAGATCCGTCATCTTCTGGACGGCCTCGTCGGCCTCGTCGTAGTGGCCGAGTTGGGTGTGGGCGTCGGCGAGGACTCCGTAGGCGGAGGAGCTGTAGGGCCCGCTGGTGGTGGCCTTGCGGGCCCAGCGCAGCGCGGTGGGGAAGTCGTGGCGGGCGGCGGCGAGGGCTCCCATGGCGGTCTCCGCGTCTGTGTTGTCCTCGCCCTGGACGGAGAGAGAGGTCCGTAGCGCCTTTTCGGCCCGGTCGTACGTGGCCGGGTCGGCGGTCGTACGGGCCTGCTGGACGTAGGCCATTCCCAGGGCGGCCCAGCCGCCGGGATCCTTCGGCAGCCGGACCACCCGGGCCTGGAGTGCTTCGATGGACCCACGGGTCGCCTCGTTCGGCTGTTCACGGCCTGCCGGACCGGGCACGGTGTTCCCGCCGGGAGTCAGCATGACCGCACCGACGGCGAACATCGCCGCCCCCAGGGCCAGGGTGACCAGGATGTTTCGTAGCCGCCTACCGCCGCGCGACGGGGCGGGCGGCCGTGTGGACGCGGGTGCGGTGTGGTCCGGGTGCACGAAAGGTCCTCCCCAGGGTTCGGTGGTGCCGGCGTCCGGGCCGGGGTGGTGCTCCCCGGCCCGGACGCCTTCGTGGCCTCGATCCGTCTTCAGCTACGGCCGGTTCAGCTGTCCTTGCCGCGACGGCGGAGGCGGAAGCCGCCGACGCCGAGGAGCAGCGCGCCCGCCCCGGCGAGCGCCGCTGCGTGGGTGGGCTTCAGGGCGGGGCTCGCCGGGGTGTTCTCCGTCGAGGCCTGCTCGGCGTTGCGGCCGGCCGCGCCGGGGCCGCGGTTCACGTTCTTGGTGTGCGGGAGGGCCACGTACGGGAACGACGTGCCGAACGGGACCTCGTTGGCGTTCACCTTGTCGCCGTCCGCGAGCGCGGGGACGAGGACACCGGTCTGGGCGGCGCCCTCGACGGCCTGGAGCGAGATGTCGATGACGTCGTCGGCGAGGCGGCGCCCGTTCGGGAAGCCGGCCAGGTCGCCCGCGAGGACGCCGAGGCGCTGGGGCTTCGCGGTGGGCGGGACCGCCATGTTCAGGCGCAGTTCCTCCGCCGGGACGATCTTCTTGAGCGGTGCGTCCTTGTTGAGGCGGTGGGCGTTGAGGTCGGCCTTGATCGGGCCGCAGGCCTTGCAGATGCCTGTCAGGTAGATCTCGGCGAGGTCGTTGCGGGGTGTCTTCGGGGCCGGGACGCCGTAGACCTGCTGGATGAGCTTGGGCAGGATCGGGTCGTACACCTTGTCGACGACCGGCTGGACGGTGCGGTCCTGGCTGGGGTTGAGGGTGTTGAAGGCGTCCTTGAACTTCAGCGGGACGACGACCTCGTTGACCAGCGGGTTCCCGAGGCGGGAGACCTGCTTCCACTGCGTCGCGGTGCCCTTGTCACGGGAGTCCTTGACCGTGGCGCCGCCACGCTCGGTGGTCGACCAGACGCCGATGACCGGGTTGCGGGAGGGGTTGTTCCGCAGGGCGAGCTGCTTCTTGGGGATCTGGATGGCGATGGTGTTGACGTTGTACCCGGCCAGGGTGTCCTGTCCCCGCTCGCTCAGGTCGCCGCCGTAGAGGAGGTCGAAGACCCGGAGGTCGGCGAAGAACGGGTCCTCGGCCTGCCCCGCGTACGTCGTGCCGCCGCCCGGCAGACCGAAGGTGGCCTGCTTGCGCAGCGCCGCGTAGTCGGGCATCGACGCCTTGCCGGTGCGGGAGGGGGCGGCCGGCACTCCGGACAGCAGGGTCCGGCTCTTTCCACCGGTGGTGACGACGAGGTCGTAGACCTGGCGGAAGTTCAGGTCCGGGTCGTTCAGCGAGGTGACCTGGCCGGTGTTGTAGAGGAACTGGTTGGCGTCGTCGCGGTAGCTGCTGCGGAAACGCCAGCTGTACGTGGTGTCGGCGACACCGTCACCCGTGTTGTCGATCTTGATGTTGTAGCGCAGGTCGTCGCCGAACGCGTAGAAGTTCGGGCCGCCGTTGGGCTCCTCGAACGGGATCCAGTTCGCCACCATCGTGACGGTGTCGGCCTTGTCGGGGCTGGTGAACGCGTACACGTCGGTGTTGTCCGCCCGCGGGTCCCCGGCGATGAGGGGAGCCTCGCGGTGGCTGGAGGCGGCGCTGAGGCCCGGGGCGAGGGTCATCGCTCCGAGTCCCGCGGCCAGCGTGCCGGCCCCGAGCACGAGCAGGGACCGGTCCAGGACGCGTCGTGAGCGCGGCTTTGTCTGAGAATCCTTCACGCTGTTCCTTCTGTCTGCTGGCTCCCCGCCTGGCATGTGTGAGGGCATGCGGAAGCGAGGGTGGGCGGATGATTGGTGTGGCGTTTCGGCGCAGCGGCGGGAAGGCTCGCCCTGACCGGGGTGACAGGAATGGAGCGGACCACCGAAGTGGTCCGTGACCTGATCCCTCGTCAAACAGCTGCGCGTGGGAGGGCCGCGCATGGAGGAAAGACGCGTCGAAGAACCGCGCAGCCGTAGACAAGCACGTCGAAAGCGCCTCTCGTGCACACTTGGGCCCGATTCGTGGGTCGGTCGGGTGCCCCACGAAGAGAGAAAGGGCCGGTGGGAGGGGAAATGAGTGCGGCCGGTCTCGCGCGAAAATTTGCTTTGACACAGTCGCGGACCGCTGGGCCGAAAGGGTCACGGCCCTCCTATTGCAAGTCATTCGCAAGAGGAAGGCTGTGGCAATTCCCTCCATCGGCCTATCGCGTTCATCGGACAATCGGAAGGCGAGGGGTATCCGGTCCGCCGCATCGGCGGTCGGAGCATGCAAGCACTGCATGAAGGCGGAGTCCCGAAGGACCTGCGATCGACTTCGCCGGCCTCCACCCTGGGCCGCCACCAATCCGTAAGTGATCGCCGCTCATCCCGGTTGATGGCCCCGATGGGGTGACTTTCAGGGGCTTCTCCCATCCGCGGATGCCCAGACTCCGAACCCGTCAAGAAACCCGCTCACAAGTCTGCGGGACACCAGTACTCCCTTGGAGCAATATGCTTTTCGCAAGACCGGTCCACAGGGAGATGCCGTCTGAGGGGGCGGGCTGCCCCGGCTGTTCCGTTGCGAGTGGTCCTCCCTGTTCGGCGAGGTGAGGATGCTCACCGGGCGAGGCCGAGGTCGACGGCCTGCCCGCACCGCCGCCCGTCGCGCCGAAGCCTCGGGGGAAGACGCGCTGAAGCGCGGCGAGTTGTGAGGTGTCTCCGGGAGCGCTGCGGTCGCCCCCTACAACTCGGGTATCACCCAGGGCCGTTGCGTCATTCCCAGGGTGGAGACAAGCGCGGCCCGCTGACGGATCCCCGGACGCAGCCTCTTCCTGAAGGGTCCTTCCTGTCCGAACACATGCGACCGGAAGGATCGATCACGTGCGCAGACGACGTCTCGCGCCGCTGTTGGCCGTGACTCTCACGGCCACGCTGGCTCCCGCGCTCGGCACCTCCACGGCCAACGCCGCCCCGGCCGCCGCCCCATCGGCCGCCCCCTCGTCCGCCGCCGCCTCGCCCGCGGCCAGAAGCGGCACGCTGGACCCGTACACGAAGCAGAAGCCGAAGTGGAAGCGGTGCGACGCCGACGCTCCGGCGGATTTCCAGTGCGCGACGATCAAGGTCCCGCTGGACTACCGGGCCCCCGGCGGCAAGCGGATCGACCTGGCGATATCCCGGATCAGGACCGCCGAGCCCGGCAAGCGCCACGGCGTGCTGCTCTCCAACCCCGGCGGCCCCGGAGGCTCGGGCACCTACATGCCGCTGGTGCTGCGGAAGGAGCTGCCGAAGTCCGCCCTGCGGAAGTACGACCTCATCGGCTTCGACCCGCGCGGAGTGGGCGACAGCAGCCCGGTCACCTGCGGCCTGACACCCGACGAGGAGGAGTGGCTGCGCCCGTACAAGGAGGAGACGTACGCCAAGGACGTCGCCTGGGCGCGCAAGGTGGCGGACAAGTGCCGGGCGAAGGCGGGCGCCACACTCCCGCACATCACCACGCGCAACACCGCCCGCGACCTGGATGTGCTCCGGGCGGTGCTCGGCGAGAAGAAGATCTCGTACCTCGGGTACTCGTACGGCACCTACCTGGGCGCCGTCTACACCCAGCTCTTCCCGGGCCGGGCCGACCGGTTCGTCCTCGACAGCGCGGTCGATCCGGCACTCGCCTGGCGGGGCATGGTCCAGTGGTGGGCGTGGGGCGCCGAGCCCGCCTTCGACCGCTGGACCGCGTGGGCCGCCGCGCGTTCGCAGACGTACGGCCTCGGTGACACGCCGAAGAAGGTCGACCGGACCTTCTGGGAGCTGGTCGCACGCGCCGACGAGAAGCCGATCGACCTGGACGGGCTGCTGGTCACCGGCGACGACATCCGCAGCGGTATGCGAGGAGCGGTCTTCAGCCCGCTGACCGCGACCGAGGCGTTCGTGGAGCTGAAAAAGGCGGCGGACGGTCAGCCGGCCGCCGCGGGGAAGCTCACGGCGTTCACCGGGAACGCCGCGGCGGCGCGCAAGGCCGCCGAGGTGCCGGCGGACAACATGACGGCGAGCTTCTGGGCCGTGGTCTGCGGCGACAACTCGGCCGCCTGGCCGCGAAACCCCGAGCGCTACCGGCAGGACGCCATCGCCGACAAGGGCTGCTACCCGCTCTTCGGAGACTTCGCCTCCAGCGTCAAGCCCTGTGCGTTCTGGAACAAGTCCGTGGAACCGGCGACGAAGGTGAACAACGATGCCGGCTCCCTGATCGTCCAGAACGAATGGGACTCCCAGACCCCGCTGCCCAGCGCCCAGGCCCTGCACAAGGACCTGAAGCGCTCGAAGATGGTCACCGTCCTCGGCGGCGAGGGCCACGGCGTCTACCCGAGCGGCAACGCGTGCACGGACGGCACGGTCACCGGATACCTGCTCACCGGGAAGCTGCCGGCGAAGGACGTGTTCTGCCGGGCGACCGCCGAGTCGAACGCGGAGGCATGGCAGAACCAGCGCCGGGACCAGATCCCCGGCTCCTCGCTCCCGGAGCGCGCCCCGGACCGGTTCTGAGCCCGGTCGTACGGAACAGAGCCGTGTGACGCGGCGCGAGAGGGGCGGGACCCGCGCAACGAGGGTTCCGCCCCGTCGTCCGGATCGGGAGACGGCGGTCGTACGTCGTCGTCTCAGCGCACCCGGTCGCGCGGCCCCACCGCGTGCGCTTCGATCCCGGGCGTCGCCAGCAGCGCGGAGATCAGTTCCGGGGACCCGCCGACATAGGTGCTCACCAGGTCCACGTCCCCGCCGACGCACCACGCACGGTCCTCCGGCCACCACAGGTCGGGCAGCTCGGCGAACTCGTCCAGCTCCACCGGGGACACGACATCCGCCAACGGGCCGGAGAGCAGCACCTCTTCGCGCCCCGGCGTCAGGAAGGTAGGGAAGCGGTCGAAGTCCCACCGCCCGTACCCCTGCCACAGCCCGAACCAGCAGGTGTCGGCGGTGGCGGTGTGCCGGGCCAGAACGGGGATCAGAGCCTGGGCCACGTCCGGCGGGGTCGGGCCCTCGGCCATTTCCCCGTCCTCCGTCACCGGGTGGACGACACGGGCGTAGGCGGCGAAGCAGGGGCCGGAGATCCCCGCCACCCGGCCGAAACCGCCCTCGGCCTCCGTCCGCCCGGTCAGCCACTGTGCCGGGCCGAGCCCGTCGGCGCGTACGCGCAGCCGGCCGTAGAGGCCGGGTGCCGCGTCGCGGTCCACCCGGGGGTGGTCGTCCATGGGTTGAGGCCCCCGCCCGTCGGATCGGGCCGCCCGCTGTACGGCGTCCCTGTGGTCGGTCCTCATCGTAGGCGGGGTGCGCGGCTCTGACCTCGGCCGGCCTCCACCGACCGTTCTCGCGGCGGGTGCCCCTGGCTCAGGACTGTCTGCCCAGCCAGGTCGGCAGGGCCGGCGGCCTCACGCGGCGGCTGACGATCAGCATCGGCGGTCTGCCCACTCCGGCCCAACTCTGCGCGCCCGCCGACCACATGACCGTACGACTACCGCACGGCCCCGGCGCCTGAACAGCCGGCGCCAAGGACGAGGACACGGCTCCCACTCGATCGGGTGGATCTTGCTCATGGTCCACACGGCTCGGGCCACAAGCGTGGCCGCCGACGCGATCATTCGGCGGTGATCTCATCGATTCGGACGGCACGCCGTCCCAACTCCCTGGTCCCGGCCGGGATCGGCGCACTCGCTCTCCTCACGCTGCTCCCCACCGTCCCGGCCGCCGCCGCACCCGCACAGGACCCGGCCGCCCGGACCACCGCGCAGGCACCGCACCGCCCCACCACCCCGGTCGAGCGCCGGACCGAGACCCGACTCGACGCCCTGCGGAGCGACCCGGCCCGGCTGAAGGCCTTCTTCGCGGCGCTGCCCAAGGGCGGCGACCTCCACAACCACCTGTCGGGCGCGGTCACCACCGAGTACCTCATCCAGCTCGCGGGCGAGAACGGGCTGTGCATCGACGAGACCGACACCGCCGTACGTCCGCCCTGCGGACCCGGTACGCGTCCGGCCGCCGACGCTCGTACGGATGCCGCGTTCCGCCAACGCATCGTCCGCGCCTGGTCGATGCAGGACTTCCCGGCCGACCGGTCCGGGCACGACCACTTCTTCGATACCTTCGGCAAGTTCGGCGAGGCGACGCGCGATCGCGGGAAGCTGCTCGCCGATGTCGCCAACACCGTGGTGGAACAGAACCAGTTCTATCTGGAGACCCTGGTCACCCCGGCGTCCGACAGCGCGCGGAAACTCGCCGAGTCCGTCGGCTACGACGCCGACCTTGCCGCCTTCCACCGCAAGCTCGTCGCCGGCGGAAGGCTCGACAAGGTCGTCACCGAGGCCGTGCGCGAGGCCGACGCCGCCGACGCCCAGTTCCGGAAGGCCGCGCACTGCGACACCCGCCGCCCCGACCCCGGCTGCGCCCTCCCTGTGCGATGGATCTCCTAGGTCTCCCGCGGCAGTTCCGACGAGCGCGTGTTCACCCAGATGGCCGTCGGCCTGCGCCTCGCCGAGCGCGACGCGCGGTTCGTCGCGGTCAACCTCGTCCAGCCGGAGGACGGCGAGAGCGCGCTGCGCAACTACAGCCTCCAGATGCGGATGCTCCAGTACCTCCGCACCCAGTACCCGGACGTCCGGATCACCCTGCACGCCGGGGAGCTGACACCCGGACCGGTCAAGCCCGAGGACCTCACCTTCCACATCCGCGGGGCCGTCCTCGTCGCCGGCGCCGAGCGCATCGGCCACGGTGTCGACCTGGTCCACGAGGACGACTGGCGCGGACTCGCCCGGACCATGACCCGGCGCGGCGTCGCCGTCGAGGTGCCGTTCAGCAGCAACAAGCAGATCCTCGGCGTGACCGGCGACGACCACCCGTTCAACGCCTACCGCCACTACGGCGTTCCCGTGGTCCTGGCCACCGACGACCCGGGCGTCTCGCGCATCGACATCAGCCACGAGTACCAGTACGCGCGCGAGACCTACGGGCTCCGCTACACCGAGCTGAAGGACCTGGCCCGCGCCTCGCTGGAGTACGCGTTCCTCGACGGCGACGGCCTCTGGGCGTCCGGATCCGCCCGCTCCGGCTACCGTCCGGTGCGCGCCTGCGCCGGAGCCCGGCCCGGCATCCTCCCGCCCGCACCGGACTGCGTCCGGTACCTGGAGGGCGACCCGAAGGCCGCGACCCAGTGGCGCCAGGAGGCGGCGTTCGCCGGATTCGAGCGGCGGTACGGCGGATCGCGCTGACGCGACACCGCCGCTGAGGCACGGGGGCGCGGGCCGCCCGCCATGAACTGCGGCCCGCGCCCCCCACGGCTACGCTCGAAAAATGGCAGACAGCGGAGACCGGCCCGAGCCGCCACCGGACAGCCCGGAAGGCGCGGCGGACCCGGCGGCCCACGCGCTGCTCGCCGCCGCCGTGGACGCATGGGCCGACGCGATCGTCGCGAACGACGCCGAGCGGATCGCCGCCTTCATGGCCGACGAATGGACCACGGACGTCTTCGTCCGGGGCGGCGGCCACTGGCGGTGCGTGCTGAGCCACATCACGCCCGCCGCCCCGCCCGAGGGTTCATGAGCCGCCTGGGCTACCCGGCGGCCGCAGCCGTCTTCGCCGTCGGTATGGCCGGAACCACCCTCCCCACCCCGCTGTACGGGCTCTACCGGGAGGAGCTCGGCTTCTCCGAGCTGATGGTGACGGTCGTCTTCGCCGTCTACGCGCTCGGTGTCATCGCCACGCTGCTCCTCGCCGGGAACATCTCCGACGAGGCCGGCCGGCGGCCCGTCCTCCTGGCCGCCCTCGGCTTCTCGGCGGCCAGCGCGCTCTGCTTCCTCCTCGAAGGCGGGCTGCCCGCGCTCTTCGCGGGCCGTCTGCTGTCGGGGTTCGCCGCCGGGCTGCTGAGCGGGGCCGCGACCGTCACGGTGATGGAACTCGCGGCACCGGGACGGGCGGCGAGAGCCTCTCTCGCCGCCACCGCCGCCAACATGGGCGGCCTCGGGTGCGGCCCGCTGCTGGCCGGGCTCCTCGCCGAGTACGCACCCTGGCCCCTGCGCCTGCCCTTCCTGGTGCACCTGGCGCTGCTCGGCGCGGCCGCCGTACTGACCTGGCTGCTGCCCGAGACCGTCACCTCCCGCGTACGACGGCCATGGCTGCGCCCGCGGGGGATCGCCGTCCCGCCCCAGGTGCGCGGCGTGTTCGCCCCCTCGGCGCTGGCCGCCTTCGCCGGGTTCTCGCTGCTCGGCCTCTTCACGGCGGTCGCGCCGGCGTTCGTGGCCGAGACGCTCGACGTGCACAACCTGGCCCTGACCGGCCTCGTCGTCTTCACCGTCTTCCTCGCCTCGACGGCCGGGCAGGCGCTCATGGGCCGGGTGGGGGAGCGGCGGGCGCTACCGGGCGGGTGCTTCGTCCTGGTCGGCGGACTGGTGCTGGTGGCGGCCTCGTTGCTGCTCGCCTCACTGCCCCTGCTCGTCGCCGGTGCGCTCTGCGGCGGCCTGGGGCAGGGGCTGGCGTTCCGGGGCGCGGTGACGGCGATCGGCGCGGCGGCACCGGCCGAGCACCGGGCCGCGACGGTGTCCACGTTCTTCGTCGTCGCCTACCTGGGCATCTCGCTGCCGGTGGTCGGCGTCGGCGCCCTGACCCTCTGGATCGGACTCAGGGACGCCGGACTGACCTTCGCCGCGTGTGTGCTGGTCCTGGCCCTGGGCGTCGGCCTGCAGCTGACCCGGAGGCCCGCCGCCCGCGCGTGACAGACGCGGGAGCCGACACCGTGACGCCTCCTCACCCCTCGCTGCGGGACCGCCAGAGCAGCCAGATGAAGTACGGCGCGCCGATCACCGCGGTCAGCAGCCCCACCGGGATCTGGGCCGGCGCGATGATCGTCCGGCCCACCGTGTCCGAGACGACCACCAGCAGCGCACCGAGCAGCGCGCTCACCGGGACGACCCGCACATGCCGCCGGCCCACCAGGGCCCGGGCCGCATGCGGTGCGACCAGGCCGACGAAGCCGATCACGCCGACCGCCGCCACGGCCCCGGCGGTCAGGACGACGGCGATGGACAGCAGCCCCAGCCGGGTGGTGCCCAGGCGGAGACCGAGCAGCCGGGGCGTGTCGCCGTCCAGACCGATGAGGTCCAGGTCTCGGCGCATCACGGCCAGCACCGGCAGCGCGGCCGCCAGCGCCACCAGGACCGGGACCAGCTCCGGGAACGTACGCCCGTACGTCGATCCACCGAGCCAGGCCAGCGCCTTCGTCGCGTTGTACGGGTCGGTGAGCACGATCAGCAGGGAGACGAACGCGCCGCCGCCCGCCTGGACACCGATACCGATCAGCACCAGCCGGTTCTGCTCCAGCCCACGCCGTGCGGCCAGACCGAACACCAGCGCGGCGGCGGCCGCCGCACCGGCCAGCGCGGAGCCGCCGATCAGCCAGAAACTCGCCAGCGGTACGACGGTGAGGACGGCGACCGCCCCGACCCCCGCCCCGCTGACCACGCCGAGGACGCCGGGCTCCGCGAGCGGGTTGCGCGACACGGCCTGGACGACGGCGCCCGCCACCGCCAGTGCCGCACCGGCCAGCAGGGCGGCGGCGACCCGGGGGACGCGGGTATCGAGGACGTACGTCGTGAACTGCCCGGACCTGCCCGCGAGCCAGTTGACCACATCACCCAGGAGCAGCGTGGCGTCGCCGAGGAGCGTCGCGGCGACCACCGCACCGAGCAGCCCCACGGCCGTCACCACCACGGTGACGACGAACGCGCGCCGGCCGCGCAGCCGCGCGAACGCCGTCGAGCCGGTGTCCGTGCCCATGTCCCGCGACCGGTAGGCGAGGAAGACCAGGACGAGCGCGCCGAAGCAGGTCGTGACGATTCCGGTCGGCACCTCCGCGCCCGCCTGGGCGCCGAACACCGCACGCAGCAGCACATCCGCGCCCAGCACCACGAGCACGCCCGCGAGCGCCGACGCCGGGATGAAGGCGTGGTGGCGGACCAGGACCGGAACCCACGCACTGAGCAGCCGGACCACGGCCGGCGCGCACAGCCCGACGAAGCCGATCGGCCCCGCCACCGTCACGGCGACCGCCGCGAGCAGCACGGCGAGGACCACCACGACGGAGCGCGTCAGCCGGGGACTGACGCCCACGACAGCGGCGCCGTCGTCCCCGAGCGCCAGGATGTCCAGCCGCCGGCCCATCAGCATCAGCCCGGCGAACGCCACCAGCGCCACCGGCGCGAGCCGGTCGATCGACTGCATGCCGATCTGCGCGAGCGAGCCGTTGCCCCAGGCGAACAGACCGGTCGTCTGCTGGGAGCGCAGCAGCAGGAGCATCCCGCTCAGCCCGGAGAGCGCGAGGGTGAGCGCCGAGCCCGCCAGCACCAGCCGGATCGGACCGGCGCCCGCCCGCGACAGACCGAGGACGATGCCCGCCGCGAGCAGTCCGCCGAGGAAGGCCGTGCCGCCCGCCGGGAGCGCGGGCAGCGTGATGCCGAACGCGGCGACGGCGACGACCGCGAGATACGCCCCCGCGTTGACGGCGAGGGTGTCGGGCGAGGCCAGCATGTTGCGCGAGACCGACTGGAGGGCCGCGCCCGCCGCGCCGAGCGCGCAGCCGACGAGGAGCCCCGCCGCGAGCCGGGGCAGCCGGGAGTCCAGGACCACGGCGGCGCTCTGCTCGCCGGCGCTCCGGTCGGAGGCCGGGCCGGTGAGCAGCTGCCAGAGCGTGTGCAGGTCGACGGCGGCCGTGCCCTGGCTCACGTGGACGACCGCGAGGGCGCCGAGCGCCAGGAGCGCGGCGAGCGCGAGGAGGAACAGCCGGCCGCGGCGGGCCGGGCGGCCGGTCGCGGCCGGGGACGGTGTCCCGGTCGGACCGGCCGCGCCCGCCACCGTATCGACGGCGGCGGGCGGGGCGGGAGTGGTGCGGGTGCTCATCGTCAGGCGGTCAGCGCGCCGACGAGCGCGTCGATGTAGTCGCGCATGGACGCGGTCCCGCCGAACATCCAGATGCCGTCGGGCAGCCGGTGTGCCTGGTCGTTCTTCACGAACGGCAGCGACTTCCAAACCGCGTTGTCCTTGAGCCCGTCCTTGAACGGGTCGCCGCCGTCGGCGTCGTTGGCGATGTACGCGAACCGCGCGTCGCCGATCTTCGTCAGCCCCTCGACATCGGTGGCCGCGAGCCCGTAGGCCTTGTCGCCCTTGAGCTTCCACGGGTCGACCAGGCCGAGTTCGGTGTTCACGTCGGAGAGCAGCGAGCCCTTGACGTACGGCCGCACCGAGACCTGGTTGCCCTCCTTCCAGCCGTCGGCGAAGGCCACTTCCTTGCCGCCGAGACCGGCCGCGGAAAGCTTCTTCTTCCCGTCCTCGACCGCCTTGCGGAAGGAGGCGATCTCGCTCTTGGCCTTCTCCTCGGTGCCGGTGGCCTCGGCGATGAGGTTGACGTTGTCGACCATCTGGTCGATCTGCCGGCTCGCGTCGGCCGAGCGCACCACGACGACCGGCGCGGCCTTGGAGAGCTGCGCGATGGCGGAGTCGGAGAGGTCGGTGGTGGCGACGATCAGGTCGGGCTTGAGAGCGGCGACGGTGGCGACGCTGGGCTCGCCGCGGGTGCCTATGTCCTTGACGCCCTTGGTGAGGGGCGCGGAGGTGTCGTACGCCGTGTAGCCCTTGACGTCGGCCACGCCGACCGGCTGCACGCCGAGCGTCACGAGCGTCTCGACGACGTTCCACTCGGTGCCGACGACCCGCTTGGCCGGACCGTCGAGCGTGACCTTCTCGCCGCGGGAGTCGGTGACCGTCACCGAGCTCTCCTTGGCGGACTCCTCCTTCGGCGCCTCGGTGGTGCCGCAGGCTGAGAGGGCGAGCGCGGCCGTGGCGGCGAGAGCGGGCCAGGCCAGGTACTGGTTCTTCTTCATGAGGGTGTTCAGGGCCTTCCGGTACGGAGGTGGTGGCGGCCCACCGCGCGGGTGCGCGGGATGCCGGTGGAGGGGTCCGGTTCGACGTCGATCCGGATGCCGTAGGTCTGGGTGAGCCGCTCGGAGTCGTAGACCTCCGCGGGGGTGCCGGAGGCGGCGATCCGCCCCGAAGAGAGCAGGACGACCTGGTCCGCCACGGCGGCGGCCTGGTCCAGGTCGTGCAGGACGACCCCGACGGTCACGCCGTGGGTGTCGGCGAGGTCGCGTACGAGGTCGAGGATCTCCACCTGGTAGCGCAGGTCGAGATAGGTCGTCGGTTCGTCGAGCAGCAGGACGTCGGTGTCCTGCGCGAGACAGCAGGCGAACCAGACGCGCTGGAGCTGGCCGCCGGAGAGGCTCTCGACACCGCGGTCGGCGAAGTCGGTGAGGTTGGTGACGGCGAGCGCGTGGTCGATCGACCGGGCGCCGTCGGGGTCGCCGCCGCGCAGCCGGCCACGGTAGGGGTGGCGGCCGAACCCCACCACGTCCCGCACGCTGAGTCCTGCCGGGGCGTTGCGGCTCTGGGCGAGCAGCGT
This sequence comes from Streptomyces sp. NPDC101178, assembly GCF_044767965.1. Taxonomy (NCBI): domain Bacteria; kingdom Bacillati; phylum Actinomycetota; class Actinomycetes; order Kitasatosporales; family Streptomycetaceae; genus Streptomyces; species Streptomyces sp. NPDC101178. The sequence continues at coordinate 273,135 of NZ_JBIWOZ010000004.1, read as the reverse complement.
GATGCGGCGGGCGAAGTCGTTACGCGACAGGGCGAGGGCGTCGACCGGTTCGGCGTCGTCCGGTGTGGCCACCGTCACGGTGCCGGTACGGGCCTTGTGCAGCCGGGCGACAGCGCGCAGCAGAGTGGACTTCCCGCTGCCGTTGGGCCCGATCAGGGCGGTGACCCGACCGCGAGGCAGCCGCAGGTCGGCCCCGTGGACGACATCGGCGCGGTCGTACGCGACGGTCATGTCGCGGGCGTCGAGGCCGATGCGGACGGCGGAGCCTATGAGGCTGTCGGAGCCCGCGGCGGGTCCGGGCGCGGTGCGCCGGTGCGGCGGGCTGTCTTCACGGGCGTGGGCAGGAGCGATCACGACGGTGAGGGTAGCCTAACCTTAATTTTGCGCCACACCCGGTATGCGGAAGGCTCGATTTCGGCGGTCGCGAGAGGTCGCCGTCGGTCGCTCCCGGATCCGGGCGGACGGGACCGCGAGGGTCCGGATGGGCCTGGAAGGCGTTGGTTTCCAGTCGAAGCGGCTCGCGGAGGTTTCCTGCCGCTTCCATGTCACCGCAGGTCAGGCGGTCGTTTTCCGTTGAGCCGTCGCCGGTTGTCCATATGCTGGACGCGCTCCACGGGTCGTGTGAGCTGCCCGAACGACCATCCGGTCGGCTCGAACGAACGTCTGCGGCCGGAAGCGGGCTGTCGATGTGCGCCTACTTTCCGCATACGCAAGACTCCTGACCGCAATCAGCACCCGAGCGAGGAGTTTTCACTCATGCGACACAACCGTCACGCGATCTTTGCAACCGCCGCCGCGAGCGCCCTGGTCTTCGGCGGACTCGCCGCCACCTCCGCCCACGCGGCACCGGCAAAGGCCGAGAGCCTCTACGCGCCCTCCGCGCTCGTCCTCACCGTGGCCCAGGGCGAGGACCCGCTCACCGCGACGGTCCAGCGGGCGGTCACGCTCAGCTGCGCCCCGACCGCCGGGGGCACCCACCCGGCCCCGGAGGCCGCGTGCGCCGAACTGGATACGGTCGGCGGCCAGTTCACCGCGCTGGCCCGGACCTCGCCCGACCGCATGTGTACCCGGCAGTGGAATCCCGTGACGATCACCGCCCACGGCGTGTGGCACGGCAAGCGCGTCACGTTCTCGACCACGTACGGCAACGCCTGCGAGCTGGCCGGCAGCATGAACGACAGCGCCGTCTACTCCTTCTGAGCTTGTTCGGCACCCTCGGGAGCATCCTGCGTCACCCGGGTCCCCGGGTGGCGCAGCGCGAACAGGAACGCGACGGCCAGGACGATCGCCATCCCGTAGAACACCCACTGGTTGGCCTGGGCGAAGTCCATCCGGATCGCCTGCATCGAGTCCTTCACCGCATCGGCCACCGGACCACTGCCTGAGGGGCCGCGGGTGTCGGCCTGACCGGTCACCGCCTGCGCGACCGACTCCGCGGCATTGCCCGCCGCACCCTCCGGCACACCCTTGCCGACCAGCGTGCCCTCCACGTTGGTGACCGTACGGTGCGTCAGCACCGTGCCGAAGACGGCGAGTCCGATGCTGGCCGCGAAGTTCCGCACGGTCTGGGTGATCCCGGTTACCTCCCCGTACGAAGCACCGATCGCCCGGTTCACCGCGTCGGTCGAGGCCGGCGCCAGCAGCAGCCCGATCCCGGCACCGGCCATGGCCGCGTACAGCCACTGGTCGTGCATCGAGAGCGTCGTCAACTTCTGCGCCCACAGGAAGAACCCGACCGCGCCGAGCGCGGTGCCCAGCTTCAGCGCCGGACGGGCACCGCGCTTGTCCAGGATCCGGCCGCCCCACTGGGAGGCGATGCCGAAGCCGATGAAGAAGTAGAGGAGGTAGAGCGCCGCCTGGTTCGGTGAGGCGCTGAGCGAGACCTGCGCGTACACGGAGGCGAAGAAGAAGACCGGCACGAACGCCATCATCGAGAAGAACAGCACCAGGTTGTCGATCTGGAACGCCCGGTCCCGGAACACCTGGAGCTTGATGAGCGGGAACCGCGCCCGCAGTTCGAACCAGCAGAAGAACGCCAGCACCAGCAGCCCGACCACGATGCACGCCCAGGTGGCGACGGAGCTCCAGCCCCAGGTCGACGCCTGTTGCAGCCCCAGCACCGTCAGCCCCATCCCGACCGCGACCAGCGCGGCACCGGGCAGATCCAGCGGCTCGCGCCGCGACCGGTCGGGGATGCGCGCCAGCAGCGTCAGCACGATGGCGATGACGGCGACGGGGACGTTGACCCAGAAGATCGCGCGCCATGTCCACGAGGTCAGCCAGCCGCCGAGCAGCGGCCCCACCGCGGTCAGCGCCCCGGAGAGCCCGAAGAACAGCGCCAGCGCCCGCCCGCGCCGCTCCACCGGGAAGACCGCGATGACCACGGCGAGCGCGGCCGGGAACATCAGAGCCGCGCCGATGCCCTGCACGGCACGGAACCCGATCAGCCAGGCCTGCGCGAAGTCCCCGGCCGGCACCGCACCGCACATCGCGGAGGAGATGACGAACACCAGGGTGCCGATCAGCATCACGCGGCGGTGCCCGTAGATGTCGGACAACCGCCCGCCCAGCGCGAAGAACGCCGCCAGGGTGAGCAGATAGGCGTTGACCACCCACTGCATCTGCGTGGAGGTGAGGCCCAGTTCATGGATGATGTCCGGCGCGGCGATGGCGACGATCGTCTGGTCGATGAACGTCATCGACACGGCGAACAGCATGGCCGCGAGCGCCAGACTCTGATTCGGGGTTCCGGCCCGGCGGCCGGTGGCCGCCGGGCCCGACGACGCCGACTCGGGGCCGTCCCCCTTGGAGGTGTCAGTGCCCATACGTTCATGGTGCTCGGCCTGCCACGGTGCTGCATCCCGAGCGCCTCGCGCTCCGGCTCCGACCGGGGCGACGGCGGGCTACCTGCCGGTACCGGCGTACGGCAGCAGCGCCATCTCGCGGGCGTTCTTGATGGCCGCGGCGAGCTGCCGCTGCTGCTGGGCGCTGACCCGGCTCACCCTGCGGCTGCGGATCTTGCCGCGGTCGGAGATGAACTTCCGCAGCAGATCGGTGTCCTTGTAGTCGATGTACGTGATCCCGGCCGCGTCCAGCGGGTTCGGGCGGGCCTTGAGGGGCTTACGGGGGTCCTGCCTGCGTGCCATGGGGGTTCCTTGCGGGGGTGGTTGGGGGTACGGGGACGGCTTCCCGGTTCAGGCCGGGTCGAGGAGCGCGTCGAAGGCGGCGGGCAGGCTCTTCCACGCCTCCCGCCCCGCCCGGTACTCCTCGTCGCTGAGCAGGCACGACTCCAGCAGCCCGGTCAGCCCGTCGCGGTCGAGGCCGGGGGAGACGAAGACCAGGTGCTGGCAGCGGTCGCCGTGCTCGGGGTGCCAGTCCAGCGCGGCGGCGGCCCGCCGGTACGGCTCCACCATGGACCAGGCCGCGTCCGGGAGGGAGGCGAGCCAGGGGCCGGTGTTCTCCACACAGAGCGCACCGCCCGCCGCGTCCCAGGAGAGCAGCGTGTCGGGCCGGTCCGCGAGCCAGAATCGGCCCCGGCTGCGGGCCGCCACACAGCACAGGTCCTCCAGCGCGTCGTAGAGGCGCTCGGGGTGGAAGGGGCGGTGGCGCCGCCAGACGAGCGTGGAGACGCCGGCCTCGTCCGCCTCCTGCGGCAGCAGCGCACAGGCCGGATGCTGGCTCGCGGCCGCCGCCCGCACATCGAACCCGGCGACGGCGATGTCAGGCAACTCAACGGCATCGCTGTCGATCTGACGTGCCATCGGGTTCATCTGACGGATCAGGGCGTGGTCCTCGTCGTCGGCCGCCGGGTTGTCGGCCAAAGCGAGCACGGGAGCGTACTCCACCTGCCGGGCCCAGGTGTCGCCGATGGTCCGCCGGTCGGCGGGTGCCGCCGCGAGGCCGGCCTCCGCCAGATCGTCGCCGTTGGTCAGGCACGGCAGGACGAGGGTCGGATCGATGGCGGTGATCACATTGGTGACCTCGAAACTGTCGGCGCCGTGGACCGCGATGACCTCGGCCATCGACTTCGGCTCGACGGAGTCCCAGAGCTCCAGAACGGCCAGCCGGGTCAGCCCGCCGTCCGCCAGCCGTTGCAGCTCGGGGACCAGGTCCTCCCGCAGCGCGCAGCACGCGCAGTCGTTGACCAGGGGCGTCTCACCGGCGGACAGGGCGCCGGTGGCATCGCGCAGAGTGCGGCGTACCGTGCCGCCGGTCGCCGTGGACAGATCGTGGTGGAGCGCGACGCTGTACGGAACCTTCGCGAGCAGCCCCTCCACCACTTCGCGGCGGGCCTCGGAGTGCAGCCCGCAGACGATGACGACGGGCAGTTTCCGCCGCTCCTGTGCCGTCACCGGGCCTCACCGCGACCGTAGCGGCGCTCGAAGCGCTCGACGCGGCCCGCGGTGTCCAGGACGCGAGCGGTACCGGTGTAGAAGGGGTGGCTCGCGGAGGAGATTTCCACGTCGACGACCGGGTAGGTGCGGCCGTCCTCCCACTCGACGGTCTTGTCGCTGGTCAGCGTGGAGCGGGTGAGGAAGGCGAAGTCGGCGGCCTTGTCGCGGAAGACGACCGGGCGGTAGGCGGGATGGATTCCGGGCTTCATGAGCGGGTCCTAGCGGTTGCGGATTGCTGCGGAGCGGGAGGCTGAGGCCGGCGTGCGGCGGCCTCAGCGCTCCTCGCGGAAGTCGACATGCCGACGAGCGACCGGGTCGTACTTGCGCAGCACCATGCGGTCGGGGTCGTTCCGGCGGTTCTTGCGGGTGACATAGGTGTAGCCGGTCCCCGCGGTGGAGCGGAGCTTGATGACCGGGCGTACGTCGTTGCGAGCCATGGGCGCTACTATATGGCAATGGTTTCCATTTTCAATAATGGACGCATCGATGAGAGGCAGGTAACGCCCGTGTCCGCCCACTGCCAACTGACCGGCTCGCAGCCGGGATTCGGCAACGCCATTTCCCACTCCCACCGCCGTACGTCACGCCGGTTCGACCCGAACGTCCAGCGCAAGCGGTATTGGCTTCCCGGCGAGGGGCGCCATGTGCGGCTGACCCTCAGTGCACGGGCGATCAAGACGATCGACGTGATCGGCATCGAAGCCGCGGTCGCGCGCATCCGCGCACGGGGAGGGAAGGTCTGATGGCGAAGAAGAGCAAGATCGCGCAGAACGAGAAGCGCAAGGCGATCGTCGAGCGGTACGCGGCCCGCCGGGCCGAACTCAAGGAGGTCATCCGCCGCCCCGGAACTCCGGCGGCCGAACGTGCCGCGGCCCTCGCGGAGTTGAGGCGCCAGCCGCGCGACGCCAGTGCCACGCGCGTGCGCAACCGCGACAGCGTCGACGGCCGGCCCCGGGGGTATCTGCGCACCTTCGGCCTCTCCCGGGTCCGGATGCGCGAACAGGCGCACGCGGGATTTCTGCCCGGAGTGACCAAGTCCTCCTGGTGATGCGGGTCTGAGCGTACGAAGGGCGGGTGGTGGGGGGGGGGGGGGGCCCCGGCGCGGGGGGGGCGGCGCGGGGGGTAAGCGCGTGGCCCTCCGAGATAGGTACAGCGGCGGGTATGGTAATTGTGGCTTGGTGGGGGTTGATAACG
>NZ_JBIWOZ010000004.1:4743-267537 GCF_044767965.1 Streptomyces sp. NPDC101178 | reverse complement strand
CCCTGGGTTTCGGTTTGCGGTGGGGGGGGTGGGGGGGGGGGCCTTTTAAAACCCCGGCTCACGGGGGGGGTTTGGGGGGGGGCCCGGGGGGGGGGTGGGGGGGGTGGGGGGGGGGGGGGGGGGGGGGGGGGGCCGCCCCCCCCCCCCCCCCCACCACCCGCCCTTCTGTGTGCCCTGAGTGCCGTGGAGTGGCCGGTCACCGCCCCACCGGGTCGGCGTGCGCGCCGTCGCCCGGTGTGATCAGCGCCAGATGGCCGCCGTCGTCGAGCGGGGTCGGGAGGGCCAGGGTGGTGAGCTGCTCCGCCCGGTCGGCGTCGAAGACCTGCACCTCGCCGTGGCCGCCACGGCTGACCGCGACCAGCCCGGCGCCGGGGGAGGCGGCAATCGCCCGCCGCTGGACACCGTCCCACGGCGTGCCGCCACGCCGGGGCGCACCGGCCATCGCGGGCAGGGGGAGGCGGGCGGTGATGTGCGGCCGGGCCCCGGAGGCGGTCGGTGCGGCGAGCAGGATCAGCTCGTCGCCGTCCGGGTGGACCCGGGAGTACGCGATGTGCCGAGCGGTCACGGCGAGCCGGAACACCAGCCCGGGCCCCAGTTCCAGCCGCCCCGTGGTCTCCGTGTCGAGCTGGTGCCACCAGGCGTCGTTGGTCCACTCCGGCCACCGCCCCGGCGCGGTGGGCCCGCCGCGTACGCAGGACCAGAGGGTGCGCCGTACGGGGTCGAGCCGCAGGTAGTAGCCCCGGCCTCCCGTGCGTCCGTCGGCGGCCCACGGGAGCGGAGGCTCGGGCGTGAGTGCCTCGCCGTCGTGCCGGACGCGGTGCACGCCCGAGCCCGCCGCCGCGAACACCCGCCCGGTGAGCGGGTCGTAGGCGTCCCCGTGCCCGTCGTCGTCCGGCAGTCCGATGCGCCGGACGGGCTCCAGCGGCGGGCAGGAAGGCGGTGCGGCCATCAGGTCGCGGTGGCGGTGGACGAGGAGTTCGCCGGGCTCCCGGTGGCGCAGCACCACGAGCGACGACGGCCCGCCGAGGACCGTCACGCCCGGCTCGCCGGTGCGCCCCCGTACGCGTACGGCGACGGCTCCGTCCGGCGCGTCGAGGTCGATGGCTGTCAGCAGTCCGGTCCATGCCTCCTCGTTGCGCCCGAGACCGGTGGTCACCGCGAGGCGCCGGCCGTCCGGCGAGGCCGCCAGGTGTTCGGCGGGCGCGGCGACCGGTATGCGGCGCCGGATCAGCGGCCGGCCGGCGCCGGGGCCGTACGGATCGAGGACCAGCAGCTCGCCCGCCCGGTCGTCCACACAGGCGGCCAGGTCGTCCGGGAGGGCGAGGAAGCCGGCGTGCTCGGCGAGGTGCCGGTGGTGGAGGACCTCCCGTTCGTGGCCGTCCGGGAGGTCCAACAGGCTGATGGTTCCGGCGACTTGGTCGGCGACCAGGAGGCGAGGCGGCAGATGGGGAGGGTGAGGCACAGGAGGCTCCTGGGAGTGGTCGATGGATCCGGTGATGGAGCGGGCGGTCTTGGCGCACTTTATTGGAAATGATAATCATGTGTAAGGTTCCGCTCTGTGGCGGGGAGGGACCCGGGGCTCCGCCGTCGCACCTGTCTTCTCCCGGGGCCGTACAGAATCTGAGGGACGCGCCGATGCCACGCACCGCACTGAGAGTCCGCCGCTGGGCCGCGATCGCCGTACTGGGAGGGCTGCTGGCCGGCTGCGGTACGACGGGTGGCGGAGCAGAGCCCGACGCCGAACCGGCGGCCGGAGCCAAGGCCCGTACGAGCACCGAGGTGCGGCCCATCGAGGCCGCCACCCGGATCACCGACGCCAAGGGCGTCACGGTTTCGCCGGAGAAGCCGCCGCAGAAGATCGTCTGCCTGGTCGCCCTCTGCGACGACATCCTCGTCGAGCTGGGCATGGTCCCCGCCGCGACCAACTCCGCGGTGCTCGCGCACCCGGAGTTCCTGGGCAAGGAGAAGGCGGCGAGGGTGCCCGTCGTGCCCGGCGGCTTCCTCAGCCCCGAGGTCGAGGCGATCCTGTCCCACCGGCCCGACCTGGTGATCGGCCTGGAGGACACCCACGGCAAGCTCGCGCCCGCACTGAAGGGCGCCACCACCTTCTGGCCCGTCCAGCCCGGCTCCTGGCAGGACAGCGTCGGCTACCTGCGTGACCTGGCCGCGCTCACCGGCCGTACGGAGGAGGGCGAGAAGGCAGAGAAGACGTTCCGCGAGCGGCTGGCCAAGGCCGAGGAGGCCAGGAGCGACCAGACGTCGCTGATCATCTTCGGCAGCGACGAGAACTTCGGCGTGGCCGCTCCGGAGACCGATGTGGCTGCCGGACTCTTCCCGAAGATCTCCCACTACCCCTGGAAGAGCCGGGGAGTTGACGGCTCCTACAGCCTGGAGGAGATCCTCGCCCGGGACGTCGACGTCCTCTTCGTGGAGACGCTCTCCTTCGGTGCACCGGACGGCAGGCTCTCCGACAAACTCGCCGGGAACCCGCTCTGGTCGCGGATCCCGGCGGTGCGGAACGGCAAGGTCATCGAGGTCGACTCCGAGGTCTGGGCCAAGGGCCGCGGCACCCGGTCCCTGGGCGTCGTCCTCGGCGAGGCGACGGCCGCACTGCGGTGAGAGGACGCGTGATCAGCGGCCGCACCGCCAAGAGGGGGCACGGCACTGCGTCCGGACGGCCGGCCGTGGCGCCGGTCTGTCTGACGGTGGCGGCCGTGGCCGGCGCGGTGTGCGCGCTCAGCCTCGGTACGCCGTACGTCCCGCCGGCCCGGCTCCCCGCCACCCTCGGGTCCGACGGCCTCGCCGGTGTCGTCGTCACCGAACTGCGTCTGCCGCGCCTGGTGCTGGCCCTGGTCGCCGGTGCCTGCCTGGGCGCTGCGGGCCTGGTCCTCCAGGAGGCGCTACGCAATCCGCTCGCCGTCCCGGAGATGCTCGGCGTCTCCTCCGGGGCCGCGCTGGGGGTGGCGGCCCCTCTCGTGCTCGCCCTCTCCGTACCGCTCGGCCTCCAGCCCTTCCTGGCGCTGGCCGGGGCCGCGTTCGGCGGGCTGCTCACGCTGGTGGCCGCCGGATTCGGGCGCAGCCCGTCGTCCGTGCTGCTGACCGGGGCCGCCGTCGCCGCCGCGCTCCAGGCCGGACTGCTGGTGCTCATGGTCATGGCCGACCAGCTCGACCTCCAGCTCATCTACCGCTATCTGCTGGGCAGTCTGTCCGCCCGCACCTGGGACGACGTCACCGGTCTGCTGCCCTGGCTGGCCGTGGCGGTGCCCGCGCTCGTGCTCTGTGTGCCGGTGCTCGGCGTGCTGCGGCTCGGCGACGACGACGCCCGCGCCCTCGGCGTACGCGTCGAACGCGCCCGGGTCGCCGCGCTGGCCATCGCCGTCGTCCTGATCGCCCCGGTCGTGGCGGTCTGCGGACCGGTCGCCTGGGTCGGCTTCCTCGCACCCCACCTCGCCCGACGGCTCAAGCCGGACGGCGGGGCGGCCGCCTGGCTCGTCCGGTCCGCGTTGTGCGGGGCGGTCGTGGTGCTCTGCGCGGACCAGCCCGCGAGGCTGGCGCTCGCGCCGGTCGAGACGCCCGTCGGCGCGTGGACGGCCCTGGTCGGTGTGCCGGTCGGGGTGGTGCTGCTGAAGCGGGGGCGGCGGGTGGCTCGCCGGCAGGAGGTGGTGCCCGTGCCCGGCGTTCCCGACGTGCCGGTGCGGGGCGGGGAGTCCGTACCCCTTCCGCGGAAGGCGGAGCGATGAGCGTGTCGCAAGCGGTACGCGGAACGGCACGGCGGCCGTGGCGCTCACCCGGCCTCCGGATGGGCGCCCTGGCGGTGCTCGTGGCGGCCGTCGCCTGCGCGGACCTGTTCGCGGGGCGAGGGGTCACGGGCGAAGGAGTGCGGGCCGTACTCCTCGGCGGGGCCGACGATCCGATGGCCGAACACATCGTCCTCCAACTCCGTCTGCCCCGGCTGCTGGTGGCCCTGGTCGCCGGGGCGAGTCTGGGAGTCGCCGGGCTCGTCCTCCAGTCGGCCCTGCGCAATCCGCTGGCTGGACCCGAGGTCACCGGCGTCACCCCCGGCGCGGTCCTCGGCGCGGTCGCCGCCACCGGTCTCGGCCTGGCCGGCTGGGATTCGCCGGCGGCGGTCGTGGTGGCGGCCTGTCTCGGCGGCTTCGCGGGCGCGGGACTGCTGTGGCTGCTCGCCGGACGTGAGAAGAGCGACCCCGAGCAGACCGCCGTCTACGGCGTGCTGGTGTCGGCGGTCCTCGCCGGTCTCACCGCCGTCGTCCTCCTGGTGGCCCCGGGCGAACTCGGCAGCGTGGTGCAGTGGTTGATCGGCTCCACCGAAGGCCGGGTCTGGCCGCACTGGCATCTGCTGTGGCCGTGGGCGGCGGTGTGGGGTGCGGCCGCGTGGCTGCTCTCAACGCCACTGACCCTGCTGCGCTGCGGTGACGAGCAGGCGTCCGCCGCCGGCCTGGACGCCGGGCGGGGCCGGGCGGCCGCGCTCGTGTGTGCGGTGGCTCTGACGGCGGGGGCCGTCTCGGCCGTGGGGGCGCTCGGTTTCGTGGGACTGCTGGTGCCGCATCTGGCGCTGGCCGTCTTCGGGGCCGACCTGCGCATCGCCCTGCCCGGCGCCGCGCTGCTCGGCGCGGTGGTGGTGTGCGGTGCGGACGCGGCGGCCCAACTGCTCTCCCGGCTCCTGGTGGTGGCGCTGGAGGCGGACCGGCTGACCCTGCCGGTCGGCGCGCTGACCACGTTTGTCGGGGCCGGGCTGCTGCTGGTCGTGGCACGGCGACGGACGGACGAGAGATGACGGAGAGAGAGGGAGGGGCGAACATGGCAGCACGGACGAGGGCTCTCACGGCGGACACGGAGAACGCCGACGGAACCAACGGCGACGCGGCGAACGCCTGCGCGACGAACGGCACGGCGGATGCACCCGACATGGTCCGCGCGGAGCGGCTCAGCTTCGGCTATCCCGGGCGCGAAGTGCTCCGCGGGATCGACCTGAGCATCGGAGCGGGCGAGCTCGTCGCGCTCATCGGCCTGAACGGCTGCGGCAAGAGCACCTTCCTCAAGCTCGCCGCCGGCCTGCTCACCCCGAGCGAGGGCCGGGTCCTGCTCGACGGGGACGACGCGGCACGCCTGCCCCGACGGGCCGCCGCCCGCCGGGTGGCGCTGCTCCACCAGTCGGCACCGGCCGTACCGGCGCTGACCGTACGGCAGTTGGTCCGTCAGGGCCGTTACGCGACCCGGGGACCGATCGGGATGTTGCGGGACGGCGACGACGCGGTGACCGCCCGGGCCCTCGCCGATGTCGGTGTCACCGGCTGGGCGGACCGGCCGGTGGACGCGCTGTCGGGTGGCGAGCGCCAACGGGTGCGGCTGGCCATGGCGTTGGCCCAGGACGCCCCGCTCCTCCTCCTGGACGAGCCCACCACCTATCTCGATCTGCGGCACCAGCTGGAGGTGCTCCAGGCCGTCGTACGGCTGCGCACCGAACGGCGGCTCACCGTCGTGATGGTCCTGCACGACCTCAACCACGCCGCGCGGTTCGCCGACCGGATCGTCGCGCTGCGCGAGGGACGCATCGCCGCCGACGGCTCTCCCGGGGAGGTGGTCACGGCGGAGCTGCTGGCCGAAGTGCTCGGTGTGCGGGGGCGGGTGGGGACGGATTCCGAGGGCGGCTGGCCCGTCTGTTACCCAGATCACCCTCTCGACCCGCTCCAGCTATTGCGAAATGAAAACCATATTCATTAGTGTCTGTGGTGCGGCAAGGAACAGCGTCGCAACCAACCAACCGATCCGAATGGAGGCTTCAACTCATGGAGCAGAACAAGGTGTTCAGCCCGATCGCCGACCAGGGCCAGCTCGCCCACCTCTCCGCCACCCACTCGAACGCCCTCGTCGAGAACCCCTTCGACGACGCCGTCGAGGCCGACACCGCGGACGAGAAGTAAGCGGCACCTGCCGCTGAGGCAGGCTCCCGCTCCTCGCGTGGCGGGCCCGTCCGGGCGAACTCCCGGACGGGCCCGTCCCGTTCGCACCACCCGCTCACCCTCGTACCGCCACGTCCTCCGGAGGCCTCCGTGAACCGCAGTCGACTCGCTCCCGGTGCCGGGATCGTCACCGTCCCCGGTGCCCGGCCCGTACTCCGCACCACCGACGGGGAGTTCCTGCGCATCGACACCGGGAGCGTCGACCCGGTGGATCTGGTCGACCGGCTGACGGCGGGGGAGCGGCGGACGTCGTCGGAGGAACTCGACGCTCTGGTCTCGGCGTTCGAGCAGGCCGGACACGCGGTGGCCGAGCCCTGCCGCCCACCGCTCGCCGGACGGGCCGTCCACCTCCTGGGCGACCCCGTCCTCACGGAACCGCTCTCCCGGTTCGCCGCGGCGGAAGGGGCCGAGGTCCACGCCGCCACCGCCGACGACATGGCCGGGCTCGCGGGGGAACGGGACACCGCCGTGGTCTGGTGTCTCGACTCACCCGTCCCGACCGGCCTCTGGGACACCGCCGACCGGCTGCCCGACCGGCACACCGCCTGGCTCCGCTGCCACCGCGAAGGCGCCCACGCCTGGATCGAACCCCTCGCCTCGGCCCCCGGTGACGTCACCTCCGCCCACGTACGTCTGCGCAGACTCGCGGCGACGGCCGCCCACGGCGAACTCGCCGCCTACTGGGCCGGCCACCGCACCCCCGACACCGGACCGCACCCCACCGAGCCGTCCGCCGCCCTGATCGCCGCACTGCTCACCGCCGACCTGATCGCCTGGGCGGCCGGCGAGCCGCACCAAGCCCCCGGCCTCCCGCCCGGCCGCCGACTGCGCCGGATCGACCTGCGCCACCTCACGGTCACCGAACACCCCGTCCTCCCCGTACCGGAGGTCGCCCCGCTGCCCGTCCCCACCACGCGGACGGCGCCGTGAACACGGCGCCGAACGCGGCGGTGACCAGGGCCGCGAACGCGGCGGTGACCAGGGTGACGAACACGGCGACCGGCCCTGCGCCGAACACTCCGGCCGACACAGCGACCGTCCACATCCCCGCCCCCGACGGCACCCCACTCGCCACCGACCTCTGCCTCCCGGCCACACCGGGGCCCCATCCCGCGGTCGTCATCCGCACCCCCTACAGCCGTACCGCCCACCGCGCCGAGCTGCGCGGCTGGGCGGCCCACGGATTCGCCGCCCTCGCCCAGGACGTACGCGGCCGACACGGCTCGCCGGGCCCTTGGCGCCCCTACCGGGACCACGAGGAGAGCGACGGCGCCGCCACCATCGCCTGGGTGCGCGAGCAGGCGTGGAGCGGCGGCGGCCCGGTCGTCGCGGTCGGCTCCTCCTACGCCGCCCACTGCGCCCTCGTCGCCGCGCTCGGCCCACCCGGCGACGGCCGGCCGGACGCCGTCATCGCCGCCGTCCCCGCGCTCGGCCTCGCCGACACCGCACGCGAACCCGCAGGACCCGAACGGCTCCGGGCCCGCGCCGGCTGGTGGGCCGCGCACGGCGACCGCCCCGACTCCGCTCCCGACGCGCTGGCCCGCGCCCTCGCCGGCAACCCCCGGCTCCTGGAACACCTTCCGCTCACCCGGCTGCCCGACCACCTGGGCCGCCCCCTGCCTTCCTGGCCCGGACTCTGGGACCACCGCGTGCGGGGCAGGACCGTCCTGCGCGGCTCCGCCTCCCGCCTCCCGCTCCTCGCCGTCGGCGGCACCCGCGACCCGTTCGCCGAGGACACCGTGGAGCTGTGGCGCGGCTGGGGCGGACCGGCGCGCCTGCTGCTCGGCCCCTGGGGTCACCGCCTCACGGCGGACCGAACGGAGTTGGCCGCCGACCGCCTCAACCTCGGTGCGCTGTACGTACGGTGGTCCCGCGCCGCCCTCGCCGGACGGCTGGAGCAGGGTCGGCGCGGGGCCATAACCCTGGGTGGCAGCGGCCGTTGGCACGGCGTACGGCAAGGCGCCACCGGCGAAGGCTCGACGCGCGCCGCCACCTGGCCCTTCGACGCTCCGGCCGGTCTACGGCTGGTGCACGGCGCCGAGTTCACCGCAGACCCGGACCGCCCGGTGCGCTCCGACGACCTGAGCGTCCCGGCCCCGGCCCACGGGGTCCCCGCCGACCGCTGCCTCCTCCTCTCGCCGCCCCTGCCCCGCCCGCTCGACCTGGCCGGACCCGCCACCGCCCGCTTCCACGCCACCGCCGACACTCCCGCCGCCGACTGGGCCGTACGCCTCACCGCGCTCGACCCGGCGGGCCGCGCGGACCCGCTCGCGTTCGGCATCGTCCGGCGCAGCGGCCCGCCCGGCGAGGCCGTCGAGGTCTCCGTGCCGCTCGGCACGCTGGGCCGCCGGCTGCCCGCCGGGACCCGGCTGCGCGCGGAGATCGCCGGACACCACTTCCCCGCCCACGCCCGCAACCCGCACACCGGCGAGAACCCGGTGACCGCCACCCGCCTCGCCCCGTCCCGCAGAGCGGTCCGGGCCCCGGGAAGCGCCCTGCACCTGACCGTCGTCGCCCGGCGTCGCTACGTCGAGCCCGTACCGGAGATATGCCGTTGACCAGCACCTTGCCCATCGAAGCCCTGGTCGACCCCGTCTGCGGGTTGATCCGAGGTGTCGAGCCCGTCGAGCACCCGGCCGGGGCGCCGCCCCGGTACACCGCGATGACCGCCGAGGTCGCCGACGCCCGACGCCTCGGCGCCTGGCCCGCCGACCGGGTCTCGCTCGGCACCACCTTCGGCGACTCCCAGGGCGCCTGGATCGCCGCCGTCGCCGAGGCCGTGGAACGCTACTGCGGCAACCGCGTCCCGCCGCCCGGCCATCCCGCCGCACCGCGCCGGGCCACGGCCGCCGAGCTGGAGGCGGAAGGCCTGCGACTGTACGGACCCGGGGCGGTGCCCTCGTACGCCTCCTGGCAGCATCAGCGCCCCCGCTTCCCCTACGCCGAACTCACCGCGGAGACAACGGCCTTGTGGACGCGGGCCACCGAGAACGGGCGGCCCTGCTGGGCGCCCGTCGCCCTCACGCACCTCAACTGGCGCCAAGGCGAACTGCGTTCACTCCCGCGCACCCACCACCTCAACTACGCGGGGATAGCCACCGGTCAGGGCTTCGACGACGCCGTGGAGCGAGGGCTGCTCGAAGTCGTCGAGCGCGACGCGCTGGAGCTGTGGTGGCACCTGGACGGGCCGACCCGGGGCATCGACCCCGCGAGCGTTCCCGGCCTCACCGAAGACCTGGCCGGCGCCGAACTGGACGTCCATATCGTCGAGATGCCCTCCGAGTTCGCTCCCTGCGCGGCCGCGCTGGTCCACGATCCCCGGCGGGGCATCCACGCCGCCGGGTTCGCCTGCCGCTACGACCCGGCGGAGGCGGCGCGCAAAGCGGTGCTGGAGGCGGTGCACACCTGGGTGTTCACACAGGGCGCGGTGGAGGCCGACGGCTGGGTCCACCGCTCGGTGGAGGCGGGACTTTTCGCGCGGGGCCTGTACCTGGAGCACCGGGCCGACCGTCGCTATCTCGACGACTGCGGACCGCAGTTCGCCGCCGTACGCGATCTCGGCGCCCATGTGCAGGTCTGGCTCGACGACCGGATGACTCCGCTGGCCCGCCGCTTCACCGAACCGTCCGGCGGGGTCGTCCCCGTCACCGAGATCGCGTCCGGCAGCCGTTCCGCTCTGGACGCGGCGCTCGCCGCCGGCGGCCACCGGGTGATCACGGTCGACCTGACCACGGAGGACATCGCCGAAACCGCGCTGCGCGTCGCCCGCGTCCTGGTCTCCGGCCTCATCCCCAACGCCCCGGCCGCCTTCGGCTACTTCGGCTGCCCGCGCTTCACCGAGGCCGCGCTCGACCGGGGCTGGCGCACTCGACCCCCCATCGGACCGGCGGACTTCACCCTCGCGCCGCCGCCGCACATGTGAAGGAGCACGCCCTCATGACCCAGGCTCCTCCCGCCTCCTCGGGCCTGCTCTCCCGCGCCTTGGCGGAGGCCAGATCACCCCGTGTGCCGCGCACAGTTCCGTACGTACCGGAGCGTGCCTTCTCCTGGGGCGGCCCGGGGCTGCCCTTGGCCGGGCCGGGGGGAGCGGTGGACCTGGACCGGGCGCTGCGGCTGTCCCTTGCCGCGTCCTCTCCAGCAGGCGGCCGGCTGCGGCCCGCCCCTTCGGCAGGTGCGCTCCATCCCGTACGGGCGCACCTCCTCGTCGGCCCCGGCTGCTCCCTGCCGCCCGGACGGTACGCGTACGACCCGCGCGCCCACCGCGCCCACCCGCGCGGCCGGGCGCCCGCCGACGCCGCTGCGGGAGCCGTCGTGGTCCTCACCGTGGCCGCCGCCCGTACCGTCGCGCACTACGGACACCGCGCCTGGCCCCTGCTCCTGCTGGACGCGGGCCACGCGGCGGCCGCCTTGGCGCTCGCGGCGGACCCCATCGAGGCGCGGGTCTCGCTCGACGCGGACGGCGGTGAGCTGGCTGCGGCGGCGGGGCTGCCTCGTGCGGCGGATCGGCAGGGCCGCCTGCCCGGCTCGGAACCCGAACTCCCGCTCGTAGCGGTGTGGTTGCCTGCGGACGAGACGCCTTCGCGTCGGCGGGATCCACTGGCCGCGTGGGCCGACCTGCCCTGCGCCGTCAGCCCGGTCCCGCAGCCGGGTGCCGAGACCACTCCGCCGGGCGAACCAGCCGCTGCCCGGCACCTGTTGGAGTGCCTGACAAGAGATCCAGGCTCCACCTGGCAGCCCGCCCACCGCCCCGCCCCGGTGACCGACGACATCCTCCGTACGCGAAGAAGCGCGAACCCTTCCGACCTGACCCCGCCACCCGCTTCGGACCTGCTCGCCCGGGTCCTGGCCACCGCGCAGGACGCCCGGCCGGACGGCCCCGCCTGGGCCGCGGCCGTCGGCGGCGACACCCCGGGGCTCCGCACGACGGCCGGCCCTCTCGCCTCCGGCGACGCGCGCCCCACCCTCGCCCGCTGGGCGGCCGGCCAGCAGTGGATCGGCACAGCCGGCGCGATGCTGATCGCCCACGGCTGTCCCGCCGACGCGCCACCGGCCCTGATCCGCGGCAGCCACCTCGCCGCCGGTTACGCCGCCGGCGTCGCCCAGGCCCACGCCACCGCACTCGGCCTCGGCTCCCGCCCCATCGGCTCCTGGCAGCAGGCCGACCTCGGTGCCGCACTCGGCGACGCCCCGGAACAGGACTGGATCGTCCACGGCCTGGCCCTCGCCGGACCGGCCGACCCCACACGCCCCGCCCCACCGCCCCCGCAGGGCAAGGAAGAACGCTCATGATGCTCCACCCCGAACTCCTGCGCGCCGCCCGGACCGCCCGCCGCCCGCTCGGCGGCGCGACCGCGCTGCTCGCCGCGGTCACCCTCACCCACCTCGCCCAGGCCGTCCTGCTCGCCGTCGTCCTCTCCACCATCGCCCACGGAGACACGGACGGCCTGACCCCGCTCCTTCTCTCCGTGCTCGCCGTCGTCCTCCTCCGCGCCACGCTCGGCCGCGCGCAACGCCTGACCGCCGTCGCAGCGGGCGCCGCCGTCCGCATCCGGCTCCGCGACACCCTCCTGTCCCGCCTCGGTGAACTCGGCCCACCCGCCACCACAGGCGCGCGGGCCGGTGCCGTACGCGCGACGCTCGTGGACGGCGTCGAGGGCGTGGACGCGTACGTCTCCCGCTACCTGCCCCAGGCGCTCATCACCGCCGCCGTACCTCCTCTGCTGCTCGTCGCCGTCGCGTTCATCGAGCCCTACGCGGCCCTCGCCCTGGGCCTGGCCCTGCTGCTCGCGCTCTTCGGACCGCGCTGGTGGGACCGGCTGCTCGCCCGGCGCGGCAAGGAACACTGGGATTCCTACGAGGCCCTCGCCGCCGACTACCTGGAAGCCCTCCAGGGCATGGCCACGCTGCGCGCGGCCGGTGCGGTGGGCCGCGTACGGGAGCGGCTGGAGAAGCGGTCGGCGGCGCTCCACCGGGCCACCGTCGCCAAACTGCGGGTCTCGCTCGTCGACACCGGTCTCACCGACCTCGCCGTCCAGGGCGGCACCGCGGCCGCCGTCCTCGTGGCGTGCTCCTCGGCGGCCACCGGGCGCACCGCCACAACCGCGACGTACCTCCTGCTCATGCTCGCCTCCGAGTGCTTCCGCCCCATCCGTGACCTCTCCCGCGAATGGCACGCGGGCTACCTCGGCGTCTCCGCCGCCGACGGGATCGCCGCCCTGCGCACCGCAGAACCCGCCGTCGCGGACCGGGGCACGGTGCACGCGCGGTGGGCCACCGCTCCCGAAATCCGCTTCACGGACGTCCGGTTCACCCACCCGTCGAGCGAACGGCCCGCCGTGGACGGCGTCACCTTCACCGCGCCCGCCGGTCGCACCACGGCGATCGTGGGGCCCTCCGGCGCCGGGAAGTCGACCCTGCTCGGCCTGCTGCTGCGCCAGCGCGACCCGGACAGCGGCCGCGTCACCATCGCCGGTACGGAGACCGCCGCGTACAGCCTCGCCTCGCTGCGGCGCGGCATCGCCGTCGTCTCGCAGGAGACGTACCTCTTCCACGCCACGATCGCCGAGAACCTGCGCATCGCCCGTCCGGCCGCCACCGACGCCCAGCTCCACGACGCCGCCCGCGCGGCCGGCATCCACCAGGAGATCACCGCCTTCCCTCAGGGGTACGAGACCCTCGTCGGCGAACGCGGCGCCACGCTCTCCGGCGGCCAGCGCCAACGGCTCGCCCTCGCGCGCGCCCTCCTCGCCGACGCGCCGGTCCTGATCCTGGACGAGGCCACCAGCGCGGTGGACGAGCGCGGCGAGGCCCGGATCGTCCGGGAGCTGCCGGCGGTGAGCCGGGGCCGTACCTGCCTCGTCGTCGCCCACCGGCTCGACGCCGTACGCCACGCCGACCACATCGTCGTCCTCGACGGCGGCCGGGTCGAGGCGTCCGGCGACCACAGCGGCCTGCTGGCGGGCGGCGGCGTGTACGCCTCGCTCGTCGCGGCGGGCCGCACCGCCCAGGAGGAACACGCCGCATGACCCCGTCCACCGCTCCCGAGAGCGCCCCCACCCACGACACCGGCGCCCTCCGCTCCCTCCTCCCCGTCCTCGGCGCCCACCGCGCCACCGTCCTGCGCACCTGCCTCGCCGCCCTCGTCGACCAGGCGGCCCTCGTCGCCCTGGTCACCCTCGCCGCGCACACCGTCGGCACGGCGGTCATCGAGCAACGGGCCCCCTCGCCCGCCACCGTGGCTGTCCTCATCGGGCTCGTCCTGCTCCGGGCGCTCGCCACCTGGCGGGAGATGGACCTCTCGCACGACCTCGCCTACCGCGTCCTGGCCGAGCTGCGCGTACGGGTCTTCGACGGGCTCGCCCGTTCCGCACCCGCCCGGATCGCGGGCCGCCGCAGCGGAGACCTCGCCGCGACCGCGCTCGGCGATGTGGAGGCGCTGGAGTTCTTCTACGCGCACGCCATCGCCCAACTCCTCGCCTCCGGCGTCGTCTTCGCGGTGGCCGCCACCCTGCTCGGCCTCCTCGGGCCCTGGCTGCTCCTCGCCGTCGTCCCCGCCGCACTCCTGCTCCTGTGGTCGCCGCTGGTGGAGGCGCGCGGCCGGGCCGAGCGCGGGGCGCGGACCCGGGCCGCGCTCGCCGACCTCTCCGCGGAGAGCGTGGAGAGCGTGGACGGCCTCCGCGAGCTGCTGATGGCGGGCGCCCTGGACCGCACACGGGCCCGGCTGCGCTCCGGCGGGCGGCGCCTCGCCCGTGCCCAGCGCGCCGAGCAGTCCTGGGAGACGGGCGCCGGCGCGGCCCGCGACCTGCTCGTCGTCGCCGCCGTCATCGGGGTCGTCGCCGCGGCCGCGCACGCGGCGGGCGGCGGCCGGCTCGGCGGTGCCTGGGCCCCGGCGGGCATGGCCCTCGCCCTCGGTGCCCTGGCTCCGGTGGCCGAATCGGCGGCCGCACTGGGCCGGGCGGGCAGCCTGCGCGCCGCCGCCGCCCGGGTCCGCGCGGCGGTGCACGCGCCCGCCGGAGCCCCGGCCCCTGCCGCCCCCCAGCCCCTACCGCCCGGGCCACTGGGCCTGCGGCTGCGCGGCGTACGGTTCGGCTACGGCGCCGGGCCCGTCCTGGACGGCCTCGACCTGACCGTGCGACCGGGCGAGACGGTGGCCCTGGTGGGTGCGTCGGGTGCGGGCAAGAGCAGCGTCGCCCACCTCCTGGCCCGGTACTGGGACCCGCGGGAAGGCACGGTGGAGCTGGTGCCGCGGGCCCCGGCGGGAACCGCCCGTCTCGCAACCGCTGCCCACCCCGTCGGCCTGCGGGACCTCGCAGAGCATGACCTGCGGGCAGCCGTCTGCGTGGTCGGCCAGGAGGCGCCGCTCTTCCACGGCACCCTCGCCGAGAACCTCCGCCTCGCCGCCCCCCACGCCACCGACGAGGAGCTGGCCGCCACCGTCCGCACCTGCGGCCTCGCCCCCGTCGTCGAGGCCCTGCCGCACGGCCTGGACACCCCGGTCGGCGAACGCGGCGCCACCCTCTCCGGCGGCCAGCGCGCCCGGGTAGCCCTGGCCCGGGGGCTCCTCGGCCGGCCCCGGGTCCTCGTCCTGGACGAGACGACGGCCCACCTCGACCACCGGGGCGACGCGGAGGTGGCGCGGGCCCTCGCGGCGGACGCCCGGGCCCGTGCCCGTACGACGCTGATCATCGCCCACCGGCCCGCGACCGTCCGCCGGGCCGACCGCATCGCCGTCCTCGACGCCGGGCGCGTCGTGGAGGAGGGCACCTGGGACGAGCTGATCCGGGCGGGCGGCGCGCTGGCCCGGCTGCTCAGCCGGGAGGAGGCGCGAGAGGAGTGACCGACGGCAGATTCTGCTCCGCCCAGATGATCTTCCCCCGGTCCGTGTAGCGGGTGCCCCAGCGCCGGGCGAGCTGTGCGACGAGGAAGAGACCGCGCCCGCCCTCGTCCGTCGTCCGGGCGTGCCGCAGGCGCGGAGTGGTGCTGCTGGCGTCGGAGACCTCGCAGGTCAGCACGGACTGCAGCAGCAGCCGCAGCCGTACGGGACCGGAGGCGTACCGGATCGCGTTGGTCACCAGCTCGCTGACGATCAGCTCGGTCGTCATCGTCAGCTCGTCCAGACCCCACGCCTCCAGCTGGCGGGCCACGTTGCTCCGGGTGGCGCCGACGGCCGCCGGGTCCAGCGGCACCTCCCACGAGGCCACCCGGTCCGGGCGCAGCGCGTGGGTGCGGGCGAGGAGGAGGGCGATGTCGTCCGGCTGCGGGACGGGCAGCAGCTCCTTGACCACCGCCGCGCACAGCTCGGCCAGCGGCAGCCCGTCCCGCGAGACCGCCCGGCCGAGCCGGACCATGCCCTGCTCCCGGTCCTTGTCGGTGCCCTCGATGAGGCCGTCGGTGTAGAGGCCGAGCAGGCTTCCTTCGGGCAGCTCGACCTCCAGCGACTCGAAGGGGAGTCCGCCGAGGCCCAGCGGCGGGCCCGAGGGCAGGTCGGGGAAGCTGACCGAGCCCTCCGGGGTGACGACGACCGGCGCCGGGTGCCCGGCCCGCGCCATCGTGCAGCACCGGCTCGCCGGATCGTAGACGGCGTACAGGCAGGTGGCGCCCAGCACCGTCGTCCCGCCCCGCTCGGCCGTGCCGCCCGCCGGTTCCTCCTCGCTCAGCCGCATGACGAGATCGTCCAGCCGGGCCAGCAGTTCGTCGGGCGCGAGGTCCATGTCGGCCAGCGTCTGCACGGCGGTCCGCAGCCGGCCCATGGTCGCCGCCGCGCTGATCCCGTGCCCCACCACGTCCCCGATGACCAGCCCGACCCGGGCCCCGGACAGCGGGATCACATCGAACCAGTCGCCGCCGACCCCGTCCTTCGCGTCCGCCGGCAGGTACGAGGACGCCACGTCCAGCGCCGTCCCGCCGCGCAGAGTGTGCGGCAGCAGACTCTCCTGGAGCACCAGCGCGGCCGTGTGCTCCCGGGTGTAGCGGCGGGCGTTGTCCACGCACACCGCGGCCCGCGCCACCAGCTCCCGGGCCGGCGCCACATCGTCCTCGTCGAACGGGACCGGATTCTGCGAGCGCATGAACGTGGTGAGCCCGAGGACGGTGTCCCGCGCCCGCATCGGTACGGAGATCAGCGAGTGCAGCCCGAAGTCACGGATCCGGGCGGCCCGCTCCGGCTGCTCCACGGCCCACCCGTGGCTGTCCGGATCGAGCAGCGGCAGGAGGACCGGGTCACCGTCGAGAAGGAAGCGCACGTCGTGCGGCGGCGGTACGAAGTCGGCGCTCTCCCCGACCCGTACGACCGCCTCCGGACATCCCTCGCGCACCGAACTCATCCCCATCCGGCGCATCGGAGGCATGCCGCTCCGCAGCTCCGCACCGACCAGCGGCACGCCCGGCCGCTCCCGGCCCAGCGGGGTCTCCAGCAGGTCCACGAAGACGAAGTCGGCGAACCGGGGCACCGCGAAATCGGCCAGCTCCTGCGCGGTGCGCTGCACGTCCAGGGTCGACCCGATACTGGCCCCCGCCTCGTTCACCAGCGCCAGCAGCCGGCGCGCGTTCCACCGGTCGGTCACGTCCTGCACCATGTAGCCGATGCCGATCAGGTTCTCCCAGGCGTCCGCCAGCGGGAAGAACGAGCTCGAATAGGCCCGCCTGCGGTTCGGGTCGGACCAGCTCCAGCCCAGGTACTCGAAGTCGGTGACCGGTACACCGGTCGCCAGGACCTGCCGCATCAGCCGCTCGATGGGCGCGGCGAGCAGCCCGGGCAGCACCTCCGTCGGCCGGCGCCCCAGGCGCTGTTCCCGTGGAACCCCGCCGAACCGCTCCAGGGTGTCGTTGAGCCAGATGTAGCGCAGCTCCGGATCCATCACCGCCATGCCGACCGGCGACCGGGTCAGGAAGCCCTCCAGCACCGACCCCTCCACCGTCCACCGCGGGGTCCGCTCCCGTCCGGAGAGCAGGAAGCTCTCCCGCCCGGCGACCAGGAACGAGGCGGAGACGCGTACGTCGACGTCGATCTGCCGCTCGTCCCTGTCCCGCAGCGCGATCAGCCCGCTCCACCCGGATCCGCCGCGGCTGCGGGCGGCGATCGCGGCCGCACGGCGGGGATCCGGGGCGCCGGCCAGCAGCAGGGCCGCGGAACGCCCGACGACGTCGGCGGCCGTGTACCCGAGCAGCGCCTGAGCCCCACGGGTCCAGCCGATGACCGTGCCGTCCCCGGCGACCACCGCCACCGCGTCGTCGCTCAGCCGCGCGGGGCCCCGGGGATCCGCGGAAGGCAGCGGGCCGGGCCCTGCCGGGGGGCCCTCCTCGGCGGATGCCATGCACCTCACCACCATCTCTAGGTTTCCATGGTCGCGCGTCACCCCCGACTACGCAGCGGCCGCCTCCCGGCCGGGTGCCACCGCACGCGCTTTCGCCCGTTCGGCGGCGTGACGCGGCAGGCGGTGTCCCCGTTGGGGGAGTGACAAGCGGTTGCTTGCCCACCCGCCCCCGCGCTGGACCCGTGTGGGTGGACGGCTCCGGCTCCCCGAGCGAGGGCCGGAGCCGTTTCCATACGCCCGGTCAGTAGCGGAAGCAGATCCTGCGCTCCTTGATCCACGGGCCCAGCCAGTCCCCGAACGGCACGGTGACGCACCACCTGCGGTCGGCCGGCGGCTCGGGAGCGGTGGGCGTGGGCTGCACCGACGGGGTGGGGGAGGGCTGCACGGCCGGCGGAACGGTCGGCGTCGGAGTCGGGGACGGCGTCGGTGTGGGGCTCGGGGCCGTGGTGGGAGGCGCGCTCGGGGCGGGCTTCACCGGGGCGGCCATCTCGGCGAGCTTCGTCCGGAACACCCGCGAGGAGCGGGGATTGCTCTTGCACTGCCACACGCCGTGCGGACAGTAGTCCGTGATCGTCTGGTACAGCGGCTGATGCCGGTCGATCCAGTCGAGCATCCGCCGCATGTACTCCGGATTGTCGCCGTTGCGGAAGAGCCCCCACTCCGGGAACGAGATCGGCTTTCCGCGCTCCGCCGCGAAGTCGACATGCTTCTGGAGTCCGTACGGATCGTTGATCTGGTCGTCGAACGACTCGCCCGGCGGCTGGTCGTAGGAGTCCATGCCGATGATGTCGACGACGTCGTCACCCGGGTAGCACTCGGTCCAGGGCACCGCGTCCAGCCCCCGGCTGGGCGTGAAGTCGAATCGGAACTCCTGGCCCGGCACCGCCCGCATCGCCGTCACGATCCGCTGCCAGTACGCCTTCCAGGAGGCGGGATCGGGGCCGCAGCGATGGGTGTACGTGGTGCCGTTCATCTCCCAGCCGAGCACGATCACCGTGTCCGGCACACCGAGCGAGACCAAGCGCT
Organism: Streptomyces sp. NPDC101178; assembly: GCF_044767965.1. Lineage (NCBI taxonomy): Bacteria > Bacillati > Actinomycetota > Actinomycetes > Kitasatosporales > Streptomycetaceae > Streptomyces > Streptomyces sp. NPDC101178. The sequence goes on along the minus strand of NZ_JBIWOZ010000004.1, from coordinate 249,218 downwards.
CCGCGAGCCTGGTGAAGTGCTGGTCGTAGTCGCCCGCCGCCCCCGACCGCAGCAGCCGGCGTACCTGGGCGTCGGGGACGCGCTCTTCGTTCCGCTCCAGCATGGGCACGTTGAGGACGAACATCCGGTCCTCGTCCGCCTTGCGCCAGTCGGCCCAGGCGTCCAGGAAGTCGGGCGTGCCCTCGATGTTCACCCACAGATCGCCCGGCAGGTAGGTGTGGCCCACCCGCAGCTCCGCGCCGCCGAGCCAGCGCGACAGGTCCGCCATCCTGCGTACGCCGTCGGGACCGTAGTCCAGATACGCGCCGTGAGCGGTGGTGCCACCCCTGCTGCCTTGCGGTCCGGGGGCGGCGCTGTCCACGGAATCGGTGCCGGGCGACAGCTGGCCCGCGATGCCGCCGCCTGCCAGGAGACTGAGGACGGCCGCGGCGATGCACGTGGTGATGAGTCGGCGCTTGGCCGGCATGACTCCTCCTGGCTGCGATGAATTCCGGCCGATTCGGCCCGTTGGGGAGAGAGTTCCATCATCCTGCGCCATACGCGATCAGGGTGGTCCATTTAATCGTATTCGGCGTTGCGAACGAGCCGTTCAGGTGACGTCGGGTTCGACTGTGAACGGCAGGGAACCGACGCGGTTGTCGAAATTCGAATCGACCAGCCGAGGGTCGCCCGTCTGCCGGATGACGGTCCGTCGGGTGAGCAGTTCCCGGAACAGGGCCGTCATTTCGAGCCGGGCCAGGTGGGCGCCGAGGCAGTGGTGCGGGCCGCCACCGCCGTAACCGAGGTGCGGATTCGGCGACCGGGTGATGTCGAAGAGATCCGGACGGGTGAAAACCGATTCATCGCGGTTGGCGGACGCGTAGAGCAGTGCGACTTTCTCGCCGGGAACAAAGGTCCGGCCGCCCAGCTCGAATTCCGCGACGACGGTCCTGCGGAACTGGATGATCGGCGTCGAATGGCGGACGATTTCCTCGACGGCACCGCCGATGTACCGGTCGAAATCCGACCGCAGCAGCTCCCGCTGCTCCGGATGCCGGTCCAGCAGGGACAGTCCGTGCGCGATCGCGTTACGCGTGGTCTCCACCCCCGCCACCAGCAGCAGCGAGAAGAAGGCGCCGAGATCCCGCGAGGAGAGCGCCTCGCCGTCGATGTCCGCGCGTACCAGGGCCGAGACGAGGTCGTCCTGCGGGTGGCGGCGGCGCTCGTGCGCGAGGCGCGCCATGACGAGCTGCATCATCGCCAGCGAGGCGAGCCCCCGGCCGGGGATCCGCAGCCTGGCCCGCCCCCGGCGCTCGACGCCGACGTGCTCGGAGGCGTGGTCGATCTGGGCCGCGATCCGAGGCCGGTGCTCCGCCGGGATGCCCATCAGGTCGCAGATGACCTCCAGCGGCAGCCGCGACGCCGCCGACGGCATGAAGTCGTCCGGCCGCTCGGCGATCATCTCGTCCACCAGCCGCCCGGCCAGCCGGCCGATGTTCTCCTCGGTGGCGGCCAGCAGCCGTGGTGTGAACCGTCGCGAGATGATCCGGCGCAGCGCCGCGTGCTCGGCCCCGTCCAGGTTGACCATCGAGTTCCCGAACAGCGCCTTCGCCCAGCCGGCCGGCTCCGGCGTGGTGACCCCCGGCGAGCTCGCGAAGACCTTCGGCGTGCGGCTCGCGGTCAGCACGTCGGCGTGGCGCACCAGCGCGTAGAACGGCTTGCCGGAGGTACGGGCGGTGCCCGGCCGGGGCGTGAAGAGCACAGGGGCCTCCAGCTCCCGCAGCCGGGCGAAGGCGCCGAGCCTCTCCGGGCGCGGCAACTGCCAGAAACCCGGATCGGCGAGGTCGAAGCCCGCCGCACGGTCACCGGACACCTGATTCGGAACGGTCATGTCCATCCACCTCCACGAGTTCGCCCGGCCATCGTCCGGCCCGGTGCGCGCGGCGCCCCGCGCGACGCGGGCCCCCGGTGCGGATGGCCGCGCACGGTCACGCGTTTGACGGAACGCGGGCGACGCCGCGCCCACGAGAACCGATTCGGCGCCGCCTCGTTGCCACCATCGCGAGCAATATCCCGGGACGAGTCGACGAGAGAGGCAGTCACCCATGACCCGAACCACGGATCCGGGCGGCGCACCGCGTGGAGGACGCGGTACGTCGCGCCGGATCGTCCTGCGTACCGCCTTCACCGCGGCCGTGGCCACCGGCACCGCCGCGGTCCTCCTGCCGCTGTACGAGGACGAACCGGGCGCCGCGCCCGCCCCCGCCCAGGGGTCCGGTGGTGTGGAGGAGTTCGCCGAGATGTACCGGGGCCGGGAGATCAGCGGTTCGGTGACCGTCCTGGTCCCGGCCGGTGAGGCGGGCGGGGCCGGCCGGGGGGAGCCGGTCACCGAGATCCGTATCGACGGCCGCCCGCTGCACGTCATGCGGCGCGCGGACGGCACCTATCTGAGCGATGTCACGCACTACGAGTCGTTCCCCACGCTCCGCGAGACGGCCCGCGCCGCCGTGGACGAGCTCGGCACCGCCCGCCTCGCGCTCCGCGCCCCGCACCACAGGTGAGCGTCGCACCCCACGTGACCGCCCTACCGCACAGCAACCAGGAGGACCGGAACCGGTGTACACCCGCAAGAACCAGCGCGACCTCACGCGCACCGAGAAGCGGCGCCTCGTCGACGCGATCCTGAAGCTCAAGCGCTCGGGCCGCTACGACGACTTCGTCGTCATGCACCGCGAGTACTACGTCATGGACACCGAGAGCCGGCCACGCCCGGCCCACATGACCTCCTCGTTCTTCCCCTGGCACCGCCGCTATCTGCTGGAGTTCGAGCGGGCCCTCCAGACCGTCGACGCCGGCGTGAGCGTCCCGTACTGGGACTGGACGAAGGACCGCTCGCCCACCTCCTCGCTCTGGGCGGAGGACTTCCTCGGCGGCAACGGCAGGCCCGGCGACCGGCGCGTCACCACCGGCCCGTTCGCCTACGCCACGGGGAACTGGAGTGTCGGCCGCGGGGTCACCGACCAGAACTGGCTCACCCGCAACTTCGGCAGGCCCGGCAACAACCCGGTCTCCCTCCCCACCGCCGACGACGTGGCGCGAGCGCTCAAGGACCCGGTCTACGACACCGCGCCGTGGAACAGCATCAGCACCGAGGGGTTCCGCAACCGCATCGAGGGCTGGGGCATCCACCGGGTGCGCACGGTCGGCAACCACAACCGGGTCCACCAGTGGGTCGGCGGCCCGATGGCCGGGGCCGCCTCACCGGAGGACCCGGTCTTCTGGCTCCACCACTCGTTCATCGACCTGCTCTGGGACCGCTGGCGCGAGGCCCACCCCAAGTCCGCCTATCTGCCGGGCCGCAAACCCGCCTCACCCGGCCGGGACCGCGCCTACGTCTTCGGCCTCGACGACCCGATGCCCCCGTGGAACGTCACCCCGAAGGCCCTTCTCGACCACAGCAAGGTCTACCGCTACGCCTGAGCGCGCGCAGCACGACGGCCGGCCCCTCCGGGAAGGAGGGAGCCGGCCGTCGCGGTGTTACGGGGAGATCAGCGGCCGTAGCCGTAGTCGCCCTTGTCGTCGTGGCCACCGTCGGCGTTGACGCAGGTGTTGCCGAAGGCCGGGTTGAGCAGGCCGATCACGTTGATCGTGTTGCCGCAGACGTTGACCGGCACGTGGACCGGGACCTGGACGAGGTTGCCCGAGAGGACGCCGGGGGACCCGATGGCCGCACCCTGCGCACCGGCGTCGGCGGAGGCCATGCCGGCGCCGCCGGCGATGAGGGCACCGGTGCCCGCCATGACAGCGGCGACCTTCGTAATACGCGACATCAGAACTCCTTGTAAGGAAGGGGGGTTGCTGCGGAGCGCGAGGCCCGCATGCCCTGACAACGCGAGAGGCGCCGGACGGTAACGGATCTACCCGAAGGCGATGTTTCCGGTGTTGTCCCACGGCCTGTCGCGGCACGCCTCACCGCCCGATGACCGGAAGCGTGGTAAGCCGCTCGTGCCAGTCCCGCGCGGCGGGGAACCGGGTCTTGACCGTCTCCACGGCCCTTTCCCGTACCGCCACCTGCGACTCCCGCAGCCGCAGCAGCGGCTCCAGACCGGGCCGGGCCAGCAGCAGCCGCTGGTTGACGACCGTGACCGGCTGCCAGTGGTTCTTGTACTGCTCGGCGCCGCGCAGCAGGCTCAGCACCTCACGGCCGGTGTCCGACGCCTGCTGGGAGACCTCGCGCAGCAGCATGGTCGACACATCGACCTTCCGATCCCGCAGCCCCGGGTCCGCCCCGTACAGATAGCCGCCCGCCAGCTGCCCGGACTGCAGGGTCAGATTGGCCGCCACTACCTCGCCGCCCATCAGGAACTCGGTGACGGCGGCCGTGCCGTCGCCGACCATCCGCCCCACCGAGCGGATCAGGTGGTCCGAGAACCGGGCCCGCAGGTGCTCCGGGTTGACCCCGCGGTCCCGCCACTGGAGTTCGTGGAGCCGCAGCAGGGTGCCGATCGCCGCCGGCACCCCGTCCTGCGGGACCGTGCGGGCCTCCACGTCCAGCGCCTCGATCCGGCGCAGTTTGGCCCGCAGCCGCTGGCCCCGCGAGCCGGTCAGCCGACCCACCAGGTCGCCGAGCGGCCGGGCGGGCAGCTCCATGCACGTCGAGTCCGTGAGCCGGCTCCGCGCGCCCGGCCACCGGCCGAACAGCAGCTGCGCCGACGCGTCCGGCCGGACCTCCCGCAGGTCGACGACGGTGTGCCGGGCCGCCCGGTCCAGACCGCGCTGGAGCGCCCCGACCGCGTACCCGGCCTCCTCCTCGTCCAGCAGGATGTCGAAGAAGTCGGAGATCGCCCCGCCCATCGGCACCAGCAGCGGCATCGGCCGGTGCACCAGCATCAGCGGCGCCGCTCCGATCAGCCGCCCCGAGCGGCGGACCAGCAGGACGCGCAGCCTGCCCTCCTGGCCGTAGGAGAGCCACCAGGAGTGGAGCCAGGCGTGGCTCTGGAACGGGGTGGCGGTGGCGCAGCGGCGGTGCAGCGCGTCCCACTCCCCGGCGAGCGCGCCGAACTCCCCGAAGTCCCGGCAGAGCGTCACGGTGAGGCTGCCCACCCGGTCGGCCGTCATCGTACGAGCTCCCGGTCCTCGGTGGTGCTGTGGTCCTCGGCGGCGGTCGGCCCGGGCACCTGGGCGGAGACGCTCCAGCCCGCGCGCCGCGGCCGTACCAGCAGGACGAGCCCGCCGAGCAGACCACCCGCGGCCGCGCCCACGGCGGTGCCCAGCGGCACCGACGGCGAGACCGGCTGGTCCGGCTTCATCGCGTGCGTGAACTTGATCAGCTTCACCCCGGTGTCCTTGGAGACATGGCCGCTGCTCACGATGACGGCCTCGATCACCGCGTTGGCGATGTCGGCCGCCCGGCCCGGCTTGTCGGACGTCCCGGTCACCGCGATCATCGGCGAGTCGGGCGAGGTCTCGGAGCGCACCTGGGAACGGAGGGCGCGCATCCGCTCACCGGCCGCGCCCTGGGCGTAGGAGAGGGTGGCGTCACTGGTGACGAGGCGCCCGTAGGACTGCGCGTAGCCGAGCGCGGCCCCCGGGGCCGACTCCTCCTCGGCGACCGCCATGGCGTAGCTGGTGGCCTCGTACTGAGGCGTGGCGAGCAGCCCGTACGAGAGCCCGGAGGCGGTGCCGAGCAGCACGCAGACGGGCAGGGGCCACCAGTGGGGCAGCCGGGTGAGGGCGGTGCGCAGCTGGGCGGGGGCGTTGCTCAGCCGCTTCCGCAGGACGGCGGGTCGCTGCTGCGCGGGAGACTCGGTCATGGAAGGGCTCTCCGGTTCGGTGGGGCGGTGTCGAGGGCGTACGCGTACACATCCATCAGGCGCTCGCTGCTGCGCCGGATGTCGTAGTGGCCGACGGCCCGTGGCGGCGGGCGACGGTCCGGGCGGGCCTGTATCCGCTGCCGCAGCACGGCGGTCAGCTCGTCGGGGCTCCCGGCGATCCGGGTGGCGCCCGGGGCGTGGGCGGCGGACAGGTCGTCGATGGCCGGGCAGGCGTCGTGCAGCACGGGCAGCCCGGCGGCGAGCGCCTCCACCGCGGCCAGGCCGAACGACTCCTCGCGGGACGTCGATACGAAGGTGTCGACGGCGCTCAGCAGCGCCGGGACCCCGGGCACCGGGCCACCACCGCCCGCGCCGCACTCCCCGAGGAGCAGGATCCGGTCCGCCGCCCCCAGTTCGGCCGCCAAGGCCCGGAGCGCCCCGGCCTCCGGCCCGTCACCGGCCAGCAGCAGCCGGGCCTCCGGCAGCGCGGCGACCGCCCGTACCGCCACGTCGAAGCGCTTGCCGGGCACCAGCCGGCCCACCCCGCCGACCACGAACGCGTCGTCGGGGATCCCGAGCGCCGTCCGCACGGCGAGGCGCCGGTCCGGGTCGAAGCGGTAGCGGTCCGCGTCGATGCCGTTGGGCACCAGCCGGATCCGCTCGGCCGGCACCCCCCAGTCCCGCAGCCGCCCCGCGACGGTGGAGGAGACGGCGACGGTGGCCGCGCCCAGGCGTTCGGTGGAGAGGTAGAGGGCGCGGATGCCCCGGGTCAGCGGACGGCCCTCGATCTCGGCGCGCCCCAGGGAGTGTTCGGTCGCCACGGCCGCCCGGACACCCGCGAGGCGCGCGGCGATCCGCCCGTACACACAGGCGCGGTAGAGGTGCGTGTGGACCAGGTCGTAGCGGCCGTCGCGGATCAGCCGGGTCAGCCGGCCGACCGCCGACAGGTCCCGGTTGCCGCGCATCCCCAGGTGGACGACGCGCACTCCGTCGGCCCGCAGTCCGTCCGCCACCGGGCCCGGGTTGGTGAGCGTCACCACGTCGCACTCCACCGGCAGATGGCGCAGCAGCAGCCGCAACTGCTGCTCGGCGCCGCCGACCCCGAGCCCGGTGATGACGTGCAGCGCCCTCACCGCGGACCACCCGCCCGCACCGGAGAGGCGGTACGGGGACCGGCACCGGGCACGACCGCTCCGTGCCGCAGCCCGTGCCGCAGGTCCTTGGCCCAGAGCCGGACGCCCCGGTCGGCCTGGCTGATGTGGGTGCGAGGAAGGGCGAACCGGCTGATCAGCGGGCCGGGAGCCAGTGCGCAGCCGTACCCGTACCCGGCACGGCGGACCGCTTCCGCGACCCGCCGGTCGAACGTCCCGTACGGATAGCAGAAGCCCTCGGGCGGTGTGCCGGTGAGTTCGCCGATCGCCTTCCGGCTGCGGACCGTCTCCTGGCGCAGCTCCTGGTCCGTGAGCGTGGTGAGGTCTTGGTGGAGGAGGCCGTGCGAGCCGACCTCCATCCCGGCCTCGGCGATCCGCCGGATCCCGTCGTAGGTGAGCAGCGGCTTGCGCGGCCCGAGCGGATCCCACGCGTTGACGCCGCCCCGCCGTCCCGGCAGCACGAAGACCGTGGCGGTGCAGCCGTGGGTGCGGAGCACCGGCAGGGCCTCGTGGAGGAAGTCCGCGTACCCGTCGTCGAAGGTCAGCCCGACCAGCCCGCGCCGCCCCGCCGCATGAGCCCGCATCAGCTCCGCCACGCCCACTCCCCGCAGGCCTCTGCCGCGCAGCCAGGCCAGCTGCTCGCCGAGCCGCCGGGGGGAGACGGTGATGCCGTACGGGTCGTCGTCGGTGTCCGTCACCGAGTGGTACGTGAGGATCCACGGCTGACGGCGGGTGTGCGGGCGGAGCCGGGACGAGGGAGCGTCGGCGCAAGGCGCCGAGGGGTCAGCGGCCATCAGTGAACCTCCGTCGGATGAGTGCCAGCAGGGAGACGACCTCGGGCGAGCGCAGGGCCAGCCCGGTCAGGAAGAAGACGGCGGGGACGAGGACACATCCGGCGGCCAGGCTCACCACGGCTTCGGGGAGCAGCGGCGCCACCGCCCAGCCCGCCGCGCCGGCCACCAGCGCGGCGCCCGCGAGCCGGCCGAGCGACCAGGCGACCGCACGTGCCCGGATCGGGACCACCCGGGTGCCGAGCCCCATCAGCAGGAGGAGCGCGGTGGTGCTGATCCCGATCGCGTTGGCGGTGGCGATGCCGTCGACGCCGAAGCGGTACGTGAGCGCGTACCCGGCGCCCATCGTGACGAGGAGTCCGGTGCCCATCGCGAAGGCCGGGAACCAGGTGGGCCGGCCGGACGAGAAGAACGGGCGGCTCAGCGCGCCGACGAGACAGTGGCCGAGCAGCCCGGCCGCGTAGACCCGCATCACCTGGGCGGTGGCCTCGGTGTCGGCGGTGTCGAACGCGCCGCGCTGGAAGAGGACTTCGATAATCTGGGGCGCGTAACCGAGCACGACCGCCGTGCCGAGCAGCACCACCATTCCCGCCAGCGCGAGATCCCGCTCCACCCGCTGCCGGGCCTTCTCCCGCTGACCGTCGGCCATGGCCCGCGCGACGACCGGGAACGTCACCGTGCAGATCATCAGGGAGAGCACCATCGGCATCTGCGCGACCTTCTGCGCGTAGTTGAGATGCGAGATGGCACCGGCCGGAAGCGTGGAGGCCAGGAACCGTTCGACCAGCACCTGCGACTGGCGGCCCACCACGAACAGCACGACCGGCGCGAGGACGGTGAGGCCGAGCAGCGGAGCGGTGCGTGCGGCCCGTCGCTTCAGGCCTCCGAGGCGGGGACGCGCCAGGGGCAGGAGCCGGAGGAAGGTGGGGAGCTGGGTGAGGATCATGAGCAGGCTGCCGACGGCGACCCCCGCGGCGGCCGCCCGCACGCCCCACACCGAGTGCAGCGCCAGCGTCATGCCGATGATGCCGATGTTGTACGCGACGTAGACACAGGCGGGCGGCACGAAGCTGCGGTGGGCGCGCAGGGCGGCGCTGAAGTAGCCGGTGATGCCGAAGGTGAGCACGGTGACGGCGGTCAGCCGGGTGCAGTCGACCGCCAGGTCCGGATCGGCCAGCCCGGGCGCCAGGACGCCGACGACCCACGGAGCGCCCGCCATCAGCAGCGCCGCACCGGCCATGAGCCCGACGCAGAGCCGGGGCAGGGTGGCCGCCACCAGTTCGCGTACGGGGTCGGGGCCCGGCTCCCCGGTCTCCGTCCGTGCGGCACTCCCGGCGTCCGCGCGGCGGGTGAGGGCGAGGCTGAAGGCCGGGACGAGGAGCAGTGCCATCCCGTCCTCGATGAGGAGCGTGGCCGCCATCTCCGGCACGGTCCAGGCGATCAGGAACGCGTCACTGGCGTGGCTCGCGCCGAAGTACCGGGCGATCGCCTGGTCCCGTACGAGGCCGAGTACGGCTCCGAGGACGGTGAGGACCGCGGTGGCCGCCGCCGCCCGGGCGAGGAAGGAGCCGAGCCCGGGAGCCTCACCGCCCGTGGGTTCCGGTGCGGTGGCCGGGCCGGGGCCGGAGCCCGGGGGCTGGCCGGGGCCGGGGAGCAGGGCAGGAGCAGTCGCCTCGCGTGTCTCCGCCTCGGTGTCCGTGCCGGTGTCGCTCACGCCGTACCCGCCCTCTCCGGCTCGGCCAGCGCCCACCAGGCCGCGAGCCCCAGGACGACGCCGCCCAGCACGGTCGTGGGACCGCCGATGTCGGAGTACAGGAAGTTGACGCTCTGCCAGGCCATCAGCGCGACCGCAGCCAGACCGCAGTCCACGGCCGCGTCGCCGCGCGAGCGGGCCCGGACCAGCCGGCGTACGGCGCCGACCAGGATCGCCGCCCAGCCGCCGACGACCGCCGTCAGACCGATGAGGCCCTGTTCGCTGAGGATGAGCAGATACATGTTGTGCGGCGAGAGGAGCGCCTGCTTGCGGAACTCCTGGCCCGCGCCCGCCGTGTCGCTGCCGGAGGAGAGGCCGATCGACGCGTGGCCGTCGCGGTGGTCGGGGAAGCCCTTGAGACCGACTCCGGTCAGGGGCTGCTCGCGCCACATGGAGCCCGCCGCGCCCCACATCGTGTACCGGTCGTTCACCGACCGGTCGGGGGCCCGGGTCACCTCGGTCACGCTGGCGGCCCGGTCCGCGATCATCTCCGAGCCGATACCGAACCCGCCGATCAGGACCACCGCCGTGGCCCCCAGCACCGCCAGCGACGTCAGCGCCTGCCGGCGGCCCGTCAGAGCGAGAGCGACCAGGAGAGCGGCCGCCGTCGCGATCCACACGCCCCGGCTGAAGGAGAGCGCGAGCGGCACGATCAGCCCGACGGCCACGACGGCGGCTGCGGGGCGCAGCCACGCCGGAGCGGTACGCGGGGTCCGCAGCGCGCACGCGGCGGCGGCCAGCAGCCCGTACGCGACGACCGTGGCCATGCCCATGATGTCGCTCGGGCCGAACGTGCCGACCGCCCGGAGATCCTCGCCCATGTACGAGGCGCCGGTCCCGGTGACGTACTGGTCGACGCCCACCACGCCCTGCACGAGCGCCAGGAGCACCAGGGCCCCGGCGACGATCCGGAAGCCGTGGGCGTCCTTGAGCAGGAGGCAGACGGCGGCCGGGACCAGGACGAAGACCTGGAGGTAGCGGACCAGCCCCGGCAGCGCCGCGGCCGGATCGGCCGCCGTCACCGTCGCCACCGCGAAGCCCACGGCGGGCAGCCCCAGCACCAGGGCGGCGGCCGGGCTGAGCGGCCGCCGCCGGAGGTACAGCAGCCGTCCCCCGCAGACCAGGACCGCGACGCCGGAGGCGATGTCGGCCGGTCCCACGCCGCCACCGAGGGCGTACGGCAGCGCGGGCAGCAGCACGGTCGCGATCAGCGGGAGCAGCGGCCACCGGCTCCGCCACCCGCCCGGTCCGGGACGGGGAGCGGCGGGGGCCGGCGCCCCGGGCGCCGGGGCGGTCAGCGTGGCGGCCATGGTCAGCTGCCTCCGAGCCGGAAGAAGGAGCCCGCCGTCCGCGCCAGCACGCACGCGTCCTGCCACAGGGACCAGGTCTCGATGTACCGGTTGTCGAACCTGGCCCGCTCCTCGATCGAGGTGTCACCGCGCAACCCGTTCACCTGAGCCAGCCCGGTGATGCCGACCGGCATCCGGTGACGGGCCTGGTAGCCGGGGTGCGTCCGGCTGAACTGCGCGACGAAGAAGGGGCGTTCGGGCCGGGGGCCGACCAGGCTCATGTCGCCGCGCAGGACGTTCCACAGCTGCGGCAGCTCGTCCAGCGAGGTGCGGCGCAGCAGCCGGCCGACGCGGCTCATCCGCCCGTCGGAGGCCACGTTCCACCGGGTCGCGGACTCCTGGGCGTCGGCGGGCCGCAGCGTACGGAACTTGAGCAGCACGAACGGACGGCCGTGCCGGCCCACCCGCTCCTGCCGGAAGATGACCCCGGGGCCGTCCGAGAGCCGTACCGCCAGCGCGCACAACGCCATCAGCGGCGCCACCAGCACCAGGCCGACGCCCGCCAGCACCGCGTCCATCACCCGTTTCGCCGCGTGGCTGACGGGCCGGTGCGTGCCGTCCTGGAGCGGATGGGCGGCGAACCCCCACAGGTGGTCGGGGCGCACGCCGGCCGGGCGGGTGGCCACCGCGGTGTCGCCGGTGACCAGCCACACCCGGCAGCCGTGGCCGGTGAGCAGGGCGAAGAGGGCGGGGCCGTCGGGCATGGTCTCGGGCGGTGCGGTGAACACCGCGTGCCGCACGGTGTTCTGCACGACGGCCCGTCCCACCTCCTGCGGAGTGACCAGGACCGGCAGCTTCACGACGTCCGGCCGCGCCGCGGGCTCCTCGGCGGAGACGCCGGAGACGCCGGAGACTCCGGAGGCGGGGGAGGCGTCGGGACCGGCGGATGCGGCGACCCGGCCGACCGGGCGCAGCCCGTACTCAGGATGGTCGTGGAGCGCGGCCGTCACCTGCCGGGCGACCGGGCCGTGGCCGACGATCAGGGTGGAGAGCGGGTTGCGGACCGCCGACCGGTGGCGGACCCGGTGCACGACCGCGCGTCCGGAAGCGCACAGCACGGTCTGCGTGGCCGCCGCGTACGCCAGCACCGTCCAGCCGATCTCATGGGCCGGGGCCCAGGCCGCGACGACCTCCATGGTCACGTACCACTGGAGCAGCGCGAGGCCGAGGAGCGCGGGCACCTCGGAGAGCACCGAGGGGGAGAGGCCGAGCCGGTGGAGACCCCGGTACGCGTGGAGCAGCACCTGCGCCACCGCCTGCGCGGCGACCACGGGCCAGGGCCAGCCGGCCGGGGTGCACACCGCGAACGTGACGGCCAGCGCCGCCGCGTCGGCACCGAGGAGCTGTGCGGCGGGCGCGACCCGGGTGGCGCGGCGACCACCGCCGAGCACCCGCGTACCGCCGTCGCTTCTTCGCGGCGGATGAACCGTGTGAGCCTGTACGGCTGTGGCCTGGCCGGCGCCGGGGACCGGTGCACTCTCCATCGTCATCGCTCGGTGCGCTTCCTCATCGTGGGGCCGGACAGGGAGACAATTTCCTGGTAAAGACCGGCAACCGCCCCCGCGGTCCGTCGGACGTCGAACGCCGCCCGGGCATGGCGCAGGGCCCGGTGGGCCACCGCCTCGCGCAGCTCCGGATCGGTGAGCAGGGCGGTGAGCGAGGCCGCCAGCGCCGCGGGGTCCTCGGGCGGTACGAGGAGGTGGTGCTCGTCGCCCGGCGCCACGCTCTCCCGCGCCCCGCTCACATCGCTCATCACCACGGCCCGGCCGCAGGCCATGGCCTCCAGCGGGGCCAGCGCCATGCCCTCCCAGCGGGACGGCAGGACGACGAGGTCGGCCGCGTGGATCCACGGCCGTACGTCGGCGCTCGACCCGGTGAACAGGACGCCGGGCGGAGCCGCCTCCTCCAGGCCGGCGCGGTCGGGGCCGTCGCCGACGAGGACGAGGCGCGCTCCGGGGACCCGCAGCCGGCGCCAAGCGCTCAGCAGGACGTCCTGACCCTTCTGCCGGGTCAGGCGGCCGACGCAGACGACGAGCGGGGCCTGCGGATCCGTCCCGTCCAGTACCGGCAGCGCGGCCCGGGCCGCTGTGCGGTCGGCCTGGCCGCCGGGGCGGAAGCGGTCGAGGTCGATGCCGTTGTGGATCACCGACCAGCGGGCGGTGATGCCCGCCTCCTGTCCTGCGCGCCGCTCGGACTCGCTGACGCAGAGGATGTGGTCGGCCCAGCGCGCCCCGAACCGCTCCCAGTTCAGAGCCAGTTCGGCGGTCCGGCCGCGTACGGCCTCGAAGGACCAGGCGTGCGGCTGGAACACCGTGGGCACCTTGCCCCGTACGGCGATGCGGCCCGCGAGGCCCGCCTTGGCGCTGTGTGCGTGCACCACGTGCGGGCGGCAGTCGCGGACGATCTGCCGCGCCCCGGCGACCTCCCCGGCCAGCCGCGGACCCGGCGCCCGGGTGGCGGACCAGCCCCGGACCTGAGCTCCCGCGGCGGCCGCCCCGACGGCCAGCGGGCTGCCGGGCGGACAGGCCACCACGGGCCGCAGCCCGGCGACGGCCTGGGCCCTGACGAGATCGGTGACGACCCGGGCCACTCCACCGTCCACGGGCTGAACCAGATGAAGGACCGTCAATTGTCTTTCTTCGGCACGACGCATGTGCAGCACGTACGGCTCTCTTCGCTCAATCCGGTGAGTAAAGCCGAAGTGCACTTTGGCAGACATGTGGCGAAATCGTGCGCGTGACTCGCTCATACGACCACGTGAGGATTACCGGCACGATGCCGCTGATCAGGTGGTCCGCGCGGCCGCTCCGTGTCCTCGTGAACATGTTGGAATGCGTGTCGGATGAGTGGGTGCGGCGCAATTGCGGGAGCGGGCCGGAGGAATTGTCACGGGGAGGGGGTGACGCTGTTCGCCGCATCTCGGCGACGGCCGGTTGCCATGGTGGATGGCAGCACCATCTACATGGCGGTCACGCAGTTCTATTGTCGGTAAAGGGCTCCGCCCGGGTGGCCGTGAAGGTGACGTCCTCGGCACGGGCGACGACCTCCACCTCGTCGCCGAGGGCCCATTCCGCGACCCGGGACGCCATCGCCGCCGGAACGCGCTCGCCGATGCCCGGCGCGGCCGGGATGTCGTACGTGGCGTGGGCGTCGTGCGGCAGCACTACCCGGTACTCCAACTCCAGCGCCCGGCGTGCGGTGGCCAGGACGCACATCTCCGACATGACCCCGCACACGGCGAGCGAGGCGACCCCGGCGGCCGTCAGCCGGTCCTCCAGTGTCGTGGACTCGAAGCCGTCGTCCTCGGTCTTGCGGATCACGGTCTCGGCCGGTCCTGCGGCGACCGGAAGGTACAACTCCCAGCCGGGTGTGTACGGTTCGTCGGGTTCGCCGGCCGGCCCGTCGTTCTGCAGGTGGACGACGAGCGCCCCGGCCGCCCGGGCGCGGCGGACGAGGCGCTCGACCCGGTCCAGCAGCCGGCGCGCGTCGGGCACGGGGTTCTCGCCCGCGACGAAGGCCGCCTGGAGATCGACGACGAGCAGTGCCTGTACGGGCGGAGGGAGGGGAGACATGACGGCTCCGGCCTTCGGGGTGTGCGGGACTTCGGGGTGACCATCCTCGCAGCCGGCGGCCCGGGGAAAGGCCGCCGGCTGCGAGGTCAGCCGGTGCGGTCGACGAGGAAGGGGATCAGGGTCAGCAGATCGCCGCGCGCGCCCTCGTGCAGCTCCACTCCGTCCAGGCAGGCGCGGGCGGCCCGCAGGTGTTCCCGGGCCTCGGTAACCGTGGCCCGGCGGCCGCCGGCCTCGTCGACCAGCTCGGCCGCCCGGCGCAGGCCTGCCTCGTCGAGCGGATCGTCCCCGGTATCGGCCCCGGTGAGAAGGGCCTCCAGCCGTCGGGCCGCCGGGTGGCCGCAGGCCAGGACCGCCAGGACCGGGAAGGTCTTCTTCAGCCGCCGCAGATCGCTGTGCACCGGCTTCCCCGTCACCTGCGGATCGCCCCATATGCCCAGCAGGTCGTCCACCGCCTGGAACGCCACGCCCAGGTGCCGTCCCGCCCGGTCCAGCGCGTCGGCCGTGGCCGCCGGCGCCCCGGCCAGCACCGCGCCCAGCGCGGCGGCGCAGCCGAGCAGCGACCCGGTCTTCTCCGTGGCCATCGCCCGGTACTCGTGCGGCAGGACCGCGTCGGGCCCGGTCCACGGCCGCGACTCGAAAAGCAGGTCCTGAGCCTGACCGTGCACCAGATCGCCCAGCGCCGCCGACAGACGGCGCACCGCCGCCGCCCCCGTGGCGCCCGGGACCTCCGTGAGGGTCCGGACGGCCAGCGCGAACAGGGCGTCCCCGGCGAGGACCGCCGGACCGGTGCCGTACGCCTTCCACACGGTCGGGCGGCGGCGCCGGGTCTCGTCGCCGTCCATGATGTCGTCGTGGATGAGCGAGAAGGTGTGGACGAGCTCGACGGCGACCGCGCCGGTGACCCCGTCGCGGCCGCTGCCCCCGGCGGCCTCCGAGCCGAGTACCGCGAGCGCCTGGCGGACCCCCTTGCCCTGCGAGCCGGGGACCGGGGCGCCGTCCACGCCGCTCCAGCCCAGCGAGAAGGCGGCCGTCTCGGCGTGCCAGGGGTGGAGCCGGCGCACCGACTCCACCAGCGCGGGCCGGACGAGCTCACGGCACCGGTCGAGTATCTGCGGCGCCGGCGCCTGCCGGGTCGTGGACAGCGTCATCGGGCCCGGGCCTCCTCGTGCGGGGCAGTAAATCCGGTGGAGCGCCCGCCGCCCTCCTCGCCCTCCGCCGTCGGTTCCACCCCCAGTTCCGCGTACGCCTTCTCCACCATCTCCCGGGCGTTGAGCAGCCCGATCCGGCTCAGCCTGCCGCGCAGCTCGTCCAGCTCCGCCGCCGTGGCCGCGCGGTCCCGGCCCAGGCGGGCGCGTGCCTTGACCAGGCCCAGGGCCGCCAGCGCCTCGCCCCGCGGTTCGGTCATCGCGCGGAACTCCGTCAGCGCCTGCTCGTACACCTCGCGCGCCTCCTCGTACCGGCCGGCGCGGAAGAGCACGTTGGCGCGCATCTTGTGGTTGTAGGCGAGCGCGCTGGAGAGCTTCATCTCCCGGCAGGTGACCTCGGCCTCGGCGAGCAGGCCGAGCGCGCGTGCCGTGCCGCCCTCGCGGAGGGAAACGATGTCAGCGATGCCGCGCAGGGCCCATGCCCGGCCCCGCCGGTCGTCGGCGTTCCCGGCGAGGACGGCCGCCTCCTCGAACATCTCCAGTGCCGAGTCGAGCTGCCCGGTGTTGCGGTGGATCTGCGCGATCCCCTCCAGCGCCCACACCGTGTGACGCGCCTCGCCCCGGGCGCGGGCCTCGGCGAGCAGCTGTTCGTGGAGCGTGGCGACCGTCGCGTAATCGCCCTGGATGCGTCCGGTCTCGGCCAGTCCGGCGAGCGAGTAGCCGCGCGCCACCACGTCCCCGCCGCGCTTGCCCAGCTCGGCCGCGAGCCCCAGCAGCCGGAACGCGAGGCGCAGCGAACCCCGTTGACGCGCCAGCGTCCCACCGCTCCACAGCGCCCACGCCATCGCCCCGGTGGCCCCGGCCGAGCGCGCGGCCCGGTAGCTGGCCTTCCACGCCCGGTCCGCCTCCTCGACCTGCCCGAGCCGGCGGTGCGCCTCGGCCACCGCGAGCCCGGTCCGCGCCACCTCCTCCCGCGAGCCGGAGAGCTCGGCCTGTTTCAGATGCCGTACGCCCTCGGCCAGGACGTCGGTGAGGGAGGCGTTCACCGACATCTTGGTGAGAGCGCCCTGGTACTCGGGCGCCAGTGCCTTGGTCTGCATGGGTGCCTTCCGCGCGGTGTCCGGGCGGGACCGGCTCCACTATGCGCTCGGTGTATACAGGGAGCGCATAGTCGGCCGGTTTCCGGGGCCCGGTACAGGTGGGGGCGGACGCCGCTCGTCTCCGGGCGGCGAACCGTTCTGTCAGTGATCAAGACGGCGGCCGAGCCTCTGGGGTTGCTCGAACCGCGCAGGACGTTCTCCGGGACGTCCCCGTGCGGTGACCGAAGCCCTGGATGTCGGTCGATGTCAGTGGGCGCCCGGCGGTTCGTGCAGCCCGAACGGCGAGCCCTGGTCGTCGCGGCAGAGCCGGAACCTCCCGAACCGGGCCGCCGACGCGTCGTCCTCGCCCGGGTCCGTGCCGTCCACGCTGCCGCCCAGCTCGCGCACCTGCGCCACCGCGGCGTCCAAGTCGTCGACCCGGAAGAAGAGGTACGGGCCGCCGCCGGGGTCTGAACCGTGGACGCCTCCCTGCCCGCTCGGCGTCCCGATCGCGTAGCCGCCCTCGCCCGAAGGGCCCGGCTCGAAGTTCCACCCGAAGAGCGCGCCGTAGAACGTCCGGGCCCTCTCGGGATCGTCCACCCCGAGCTCGAAGAAGGAGATCTCACCGGCCATCGCGGGGCACCTGCCGTCTCTTGCCGTCCCTGTGGGGATGCGCAGCCGTCCGGGGGCGCATCCGTCCGGGTATGCGCACGCGTCCGTGGGAGCACGCCTCTTCCACCGTACGGCGACGATCCCGTCCGCGCAGGTGTCCGGCCCGGTGACCCGGGTGCGTACCTCTACGAATCGGTCTCGATCCCGGCCCTCGTCCGGACCCGGGGCGGGGGTGGCGCAATCATGAGGGCATGTCACGGTCTCCGGCGCGCCTGTCCGCCTCCGAGTGGTTCACGGTGGACGCGTCGGTGCTGAACGTGGCGCTGGTGTATCCGATGCAGGGGCCGGCGGGGATCTTCGGGCCCGGGTGCGCGGCGTGTGCGCGGCTGGCCGTGGAGGAGGTCAACGCGGCGGGTGGCGTGCTGGGGCGGGAGCTGCGGCTCCTGGAGGTGGACGGCGGCGCGGAGCCGTCGAGCGTCGCGGCGGAGGTCGAGGCGCTGGTGGCGGCCGGTGCGGTGCAGGGCGTCACCGGCTGGCACATCAGCTCGGTGCGGCAGGCGGTGGCGCCACGGGTGGCGCACCGGGTGCCGTACGTCTACACCGCGCTGTACGAGGGCGGTGAGCGGACCGAGGGCGTCTTCATGACGAGCGAGACACCGGCCGGGCAGCTGCTCCCGGCGATGCGGATGCTCGCACGGACCCGGGACGTACGCCGCTGGTTCGTCGTCGGCAACGACTACGTCTGGCCACGGCACACCGCCCGGGCGGCCCGCCGGTACGCGCGCGAGTCCCGGGGACGGGTCTGCGGAGAGGCGTATCTGCCGCTCGGCACGGACGACTTCGCCGATGTGCTGCGGCGCATCGAGCGGGCGGACGCCGACGCCGTGCTGATGCTGCTCGTGGGCAGCGACGCGGTCCGCTTCAACCGGGCGTTCGCCGCGGCCGGGCTGGACGCGCGCTGCCTGCGGCTGAGCACCTTGATGGACGAGAGCATGCTCCTCGGCAGCGGCCCCGAGGCAACGGTGGGCCTTTACAGCACGGCCGGCTTCTTCGCCTCGCTCGCCGACGGGTACAGCATGGACTTCCACGGCCGTTACGCCGCCCGCTTCGGCCCGGACGCGCCGGTGCCGGGCAGCCTCGGCGAGTCCTGCTACGAAGGGGTGCTGCTGCTCGCGGCGCTCATCGAGCGCGCCCGCACCCTGGATGTGTCCGCCATCGGCGCGGCCGCCGGACACGTCCGGTACGAGGGGCCGCGCGGCCTGCTCGGCCTGGACGGGCGGCATGTGCGCCAGCGCATCTATCTGGCGGAGGCCGACGGGCTCGACTTCACGGTGCTCGCCCAACTTCCGTCTCCACGTCACGTGTTGTGACACGGTCGCCGCCGCTCGCCAGCGCGTCGGACAGCTTGCCGAGCAGCGGCAGCAGCTGACTCTCCTCGTCCTCCGTGAGCCCCGGCGACGACGGTCCCCACTCCGCCTGTACCGCGCGGGAGAGTTGGCGGCGGCGCCGCAGGCCCCGAGGGGTGAGCTGGACGAGGACCCGGCGGCGGTCGGTCGGGTCGACACGGCGAAACACGAGGTTCTGGTCGACGAGTTGGTCGATGAGCTTGGTGAGGGTCGGCGCCGGCAGGACGGCGTCCTCGGCGAGAGCGGTCATGGTCCGGCCCTGGTCGCCGGAGAGCAGGCCGAGGACCCGCCACGCGTCGACCGAGCAGTCGAACGCGTCGAGCACCGCGTGCACGCGACGGGCGGCGAGACGCTCGGCCCGGGTCAGCAGGTGGAGCAGTTCCTGGGGCTGCCCAGCCATGGCACTCCTCGGGCTCACATCCGGCAAGGACCCCGCGGCGGGGGTGCGGTCGAGCCTACAACCGATCACCGCGCCCCTGTCCGGCCATTCGCCGATTCTGATCCTTTCCGATGGAAGTAATGCGGGCACACACCGGGAATCCGTTGCCCACCGCCCAGGTGACGTCGGCTCACATGGGTCCGGCCCGCGATTACTTCCGTCGGAAACTGTTCCTCAACTGCGCCGCAACGCACCGGAAACAGTTCCGCCGCAGGCTGTGGACCACTTCAGCGACCAGCCCGGAGGCCACCCCGGAACGGCTGGGACCCGTGCTGTCGAAACGGCCGCACCACACCGGAACAGGTGCTGACCCGTTCCCCGCCATTCCCTCGATTCCCTCCCGTTCCTCACCCAGAGGAATTCCCTCGTACCGCCCTTCGGGGCAAGGAGGTATGTGCCATGTCCGGGCTCATCACCAGGCGCGGTCTCCTGACCGGCCTCTCCGCCCTCGGCGCCGGCGCCGCGCTCACCGCTTGCGGCGCCAAGACCGGCAGCGACACGTCGAAGGCCGCCGGCGCCCAGGCCGACACCTCCGGCGACACCGTCAAGGTCGGCCTGCTGAACTCGCTCTCCGGCACCATGGCCATCAGCGAGGTCACCGTCCACAACGCGCTGCTGCTCGCGGTGAAGGAGATCAACGCCGCCGGCGGCGTTCTCGGCAAGAAGCTCAAGCCGGTCAGTCAGGACGGGGCCTCCGACTGGCCGACCTTCGCCGAGAAGGCGCAGGCGCTGATCACGGACTCCAAGGTCGTCGCCACCTTCGGCTGCTGGACCTCGGCCAGCCGCAAGGCGGTGAAGCCGGTCTTCGAGCGGAACAAGTCGCTGCTGTTCTACCCGGTGCAGTACGAGGGGCTGGAGCAGTCCCCGTACATCTTCTACTCGGGCGCCACCACCAACCAGCAGATCGTGCCCGCGCTCGACTACCTCAAGAAGCAGGGCCTCACCAAGCTCTACCTCGTCGGCAGCGACTACGTCTTCCCGCGCACCGCCAACAAGATCATCAAGACGTACGCCGAGGCCAACGGCATGGAGGTGCTCGGCGAGGACTACGCGCCGCTCGGCTCCACGGAGTTCGCCACCATCGTGAACAAGGTCAAGGGCGCCGGGGCCGACGCGGTCTTCAACACCCTGAACGGCGACAGCAACGTGGCGTTCTTCAAGGAGTACAAGTCCGCCGGGCTGACCGCGAAGAAGCTGCCGGTGCTCTCCGTCTCCATCGCGGAGGAGGAGGTCAAGAGCATCGGAACGCAGTACCTGGAAGGGCAGTTGACGGCCTGGAACTACTACCAGACCACGCCCGGCGCGGCGAACGAGAAGTTCGTCGCCGCGTATCAGGCGGCGTACGGCAGGGGAAAGCCCACCAGCGACCCGATGGAGGCGGCGTACATCTCCGTCCACCTCTGGAAGGCGATGGTCGAGAAGGCCGGCTCGTTCGACGTCGAGAAGGTGAAGGCCGCCTCGGACGGCATCACGTTCGACGCGCCGGAAGGCAAGGTGACGGTCGACGGGGCGACGCAGCACGTCCACAAGACCGCCCGCATCGGCAAGGTCACCGCCGACGGGCTCATCGAGGAGGTCTGGAACTCCGGCGGACCCATCAAGCCGGATCCGTACCTGAAGGGCTACGACTGGGCGGCGGACCTGTGACGGTCATCCTCAACCAGTCCTTCACCGGCGTCAGCATCGGCGCCGTGCTCCTCCTCATCGCTCTCGGTCTGACCCTCACCTTCGGTCAGATGGGCGTCATCAACATGGCACACGGCGAGTTCATCATGGCCGGCGCCTACACCACGTACGTACTCCAGAAGCCGATCGGCGACGCCGGGATCTCGCTCCTGATCGCCCTGCCGATCGCGTTCCTCGTGGCCGGATCGATGGGCGCGCTCCTGGAATGGGCTCTCATCCGGCGGCTGTACACCCGTCCGCTGGACACGCTGCTGGTGACCTGGGGCGTCTCGCTGATGCTCCAGCAGCTCGCGCGGGACGTCTTCGGCGCACCGAACGTCCAGACCAGAGCGCCGGATCTGCTGACCGGCAGCGTGTCGGTCGCCGGAGTGAACTTGGCCAACAGCCGGCTGTTCATCCTCGGGTTCGCGCTGCTGTGCGTGGCCGGCCTGGCGGTGACGCTGCGAACCACACCGCTGGGCCGCCGGATCAGGGCCGTGGTCCAGAACCGGGACCTCGCGGAGGTGTCCGGGATCGCGACGGAGCGGGTGGACCGCACGACGTTCTTCATCGGCTCGGGCCTGGCCGGCATGGCCGGAGTCGCGCTGACGCTGATCGGGCCGATCGGTCCGACGACGGGGACCAACTACATCGTGGACGCCTTCCTGGTCGTGGTCGTCGGCGGCATCGGACGGCTGAGAGGAGCGGTCATCACCGCGTTCGTGCTCGGACTGCTTCAGTCGGTCCTCGAGTACTCGACGACAGTGAGCGTGGCGAAGGTGGTCGTCCTCGTCGGGATCGTCGCCTTCCTGCAGTGGCGGCCGCAGGGCCTGTACACCGTGCGCACCAGGAGCCTGGTATGACGACGACGAGCACCCCCGCGACGACGACCGCCCCGGTCGCCGAACCGCCGGACGAACCGTTCCTGACCCGCTTCCGCACCCCCGCCGCCTTCCTGCTCGGCGCCGTGCTCCTGGTCGGTGTCGCACCGCTGGTCCTGTCGGACTTCCGGCTCGGACTGCTGGCCAAATACCTCTGCTACGGGATCGTCGCGATCGGCGTCAGCCTCGCCTGGGGCCGGGGCGGGCTGCTGGTCCTCGGGCAGGGCGTCTTCTTCGGCCTCGGCGGCTACGCCATGGCGATGCACCTCAAGCTCGCGGACGCGGCGGCGACGGGACAGACGCTTCCGGACTTCATGCAGCTGTACGGCACCGAGGGCGGCCTGCCCTGGTGGTGGCAGCCGTTCGCCAACCCGGCGTTCGCGCTGGCCATGACGGTGCTGCTGCCGATGGCCGTCGCCGCGCTGCTCGGTGTGCTGGTCTTCCGCCGCCGGGTGAAAGGCGCGTACTTCGCGATCCTCAGCCAGGCGCTGGCGGCCGCGCTGGCGATCTGGCTGGTCGGCCAGCAGACCACCACGGGCGGCACCAACGGCCTCACCGACTTCCAGGGCTTCTTCGGCTACGACCTGGGCGACCCGGTCAACCGGCGGATGGTGTACCTCGTCATCGCGGTCGCCCTGCTCCTCCTGATGGCCCTCGCCCGGCAGCTGTTCGTCAGCCGGTACGGCGAACTCCTCATCGCCGTAAGGGATTCCGAGGAGCGGGTGCGCTTCCTCGGCTACAACCCGGCCAACGTCAAGCTGGTGGCGTACGTGGTCGCGGCGGGCATGGCCGGACTGGCCGGCGCGCTCTTCGTACCGGCGGTCGGGATCATCTCCCCGGCGCTGATCGGGATCGTGCCGTCCATCGGCTTCGTCATCGGCGCGGCGGTCGGCGGCCGGGCCTCGCTGGTCGGCGCGGTGCTCGGAGCGATCGCGGTGGCCTGGGCGCAGAGCACGCTCTCGGACGCCTGGCCCGCCGGATGGACGTACCTCCAAGGCCTGCTGTTCGTCGTCGCGGTCGGCTTCCTGCCCGGCGGGCTGGCCTCGCTGCGGACGGTGCTGCGCAGGCGGCGGACCACCGACGGAGCCAGGACGACGAAGGAAGTGACCACATGAGCGGCGAGGGACTGACCATCCGCGATCTGCGGGTGACGTTCGACGGAGGCGTCACCGCCGTCGACGGCGTCGACCTGGACATCAGCCCGGGCGACCTCCGCTTCCTGATCGGGCCGAACGGCGCCGGCAAGACGACCCTGGTCGACGCCGTCACCGGCCTGGTCCGGGCCACCGGATCGGTCCGCTTCGGCGGTACGGAGATCCTCGGCGAACCCGTGCACCGCATCGCCCGCCGGGGCATCGGCCGCACGTTCCAGACGGCGACCGTCTTCGAGCAGCTCACCGTCGAGCAGAACCTCGACGTCGCGGCAGGCGCCGGCCGCAGCGCGCTGACCCTGCTCCGGCGGCGCAGGAACGTCCCCGAGCCGGTGGAGAAGGCGCTGGAGACCACCGGCCTCACCGCGCTCCGCCACCGCCCGGCCGGCGTACTGGCCCACGGCCAGAAGCAGAGCCTGGAGATCGGCATGCTGCTCGTCCAGGACGTGAAGCTGCTGCTGCTCGACGAGCCCGTCGCCGGGATGAGCCACGACGAGCGCGAGTCCACCGGAGCGCTGCTCCAGCGGATCAGCGAGGACCACACCGTCGTCGTCATCGAGCACGACATGGACTTCATGCGCTCCTTCGCCCGCAGCGTCAGCGTCCTGCACGCCGGCAAGGTGCTCAGCGAAGGAACGGTCGCACAGGTCCAGGCCGACGCCACCGTCCAGGAGGTCTACCTCGGCCGCGCCTCGGAACCCGAGCCGCCGCCCGTCCACCCCGTCCCCGTCCGCGAAGAGGTGTGAGAGCCGTGCTGGAGATCAACGGCGTACGCGCCGGCTACGACCGCACCACCGTCCTGCACGGCGTGACCGTGGCCGTGCCGCGCGACGGCGTCGCCGCCGTCCTCGGCCACAACGGCGCCGGCAAGAGCACCCTCCTGCGCACCGCCATGGGCCTCATCAGGCCGACGCGCGGCAGCGTCCTCCTCGACGGCGAGGACATCACCCGCCTCGCCCCGCACCAGCGCGTCGCCCGGGGCATGGCGTACGTCCCGCAGGGCCAGCAGTCCTTCCCCCACCTGACCACCGCCGAGAACCTCCGGCTCGTCGCCGACGGCTCGCCGCGCGGTGGCGGCCGCGAGGCCATCGACGAGGCCCTCGACCTCTTCCCCGTACTCCGCGAACTCGCCCACCGCAGGGCCGGCCTCCTCTCCGGCGGCCAGCGCCAGCAGCTCGCCATCGCCCGCGCCCTCGTCACCCGGCCCCGGCTCCTGCTCCTGGACGAGCCGACCGAAGGCATCCAGCCCTCCGTCGTCGCCGAGATCGAGACCACGATCCTGTCCCTGGCCGCACGCGGCGGCCTCTGCGTCCTCCTGGTCGAACAGCACGTCGGCTTCGCCATGCGGGCGGCGGAGCGCTACTACGTCCTGGAGGCGGGCCGGGTCACGTCGTCGGGGGAGGGGGGAACCGGAGCGGAGTGGACGGTCCGGGAGGCGCTGAGCGTGTGAGGGACCGGCCGGTGTCCGGAGGGCTACCCCCCGGACGGGCCAACAGGAGGGGCGGTTCTCCCGTGTCCGCGCTGGAATGGCCGGGTGACGGCACCTCCGGACGACTGCCTCGCACGCAACGAGTGGATCTGCGGCGCCTACCTCTCCAGCCGCCGGGAGATCCTTGTGGACGCCGCCCTCCAGCACCTCCAGCTGACCGCGCTCGCCGTGCTCATCGGCCTCGCACTCGCCGTCCCGCTGGCCCTCGCCGCCCGCCGCTGGCGCTGGGCGGCCGGTCCGGTGCTGGGGCTGACGACGGTCCTCTACACGATTCCGTCGCTGGCGATGTTCTCGCTGCTGCTGCCGGTGTACGGGCTCTCCGCCGCGCTCGTCGTCACCGGCCTCGTCCTCTACTCGCTGACCCTGCTGGTCCGCAACATCCTCGCCGGACTCCGGGCCGTCCCCGAGGAGACCCGGCAGGCCGCGCGCGGCATGGGGTACGGGCCGCTGCGCCTGCTGCTCGCCGTGGAACTCCCGCTCGCGCTGCCCGCCGCCATGGCCGGACTGCGGATCGCCACCGTCTCCGCCGTCTCCCTGGTCACCGTCGGGGCCATCGTCGGCTACGGCGGGCTCGGCAACCTCATCTACTCCGGCATGAACACCTACTTCAAGGCCCAGGTCCTCACCGCCTCCGTGCTCTGCGTCGTCATCGCCGTCGCCGCCGACCTGCTCCTCCTCG
The DNA here is from genome assembly GCF_044767965.1 of Streptomyces sp. NPDC101178. Classification (NCBI taxonomy): domain Bacteria; kingdom Bacillati; phylum Actinomycetota; class Actinomycetes; order Kitasatosporales; family Streptomycetaceae; genus Streptomyces; species Streptomyces sp. NPDC101178. Next base: position 224,264 of record NZ_JBIWOZ010000004.1, on the reverse strand, counting down.
GCGCACAACGGCTGCTGACCCCCTGGACCCGGAAGGGGAGCCAGGCATGAACACGCTCTCCGAGACCTGGTCCTGGCTCACCACCGCCACCCACTGGTCGGGCCCCGACGGCATCGGGAACCGGCTCGGCGAACACCTCTACCTCACCGTCGTCTGCCTGCTCATCAGCTGCCTGATCGCGCTGCCCGTCGCGCTCGTCCTCGGCCACCTCGGCAAGGGCGGCGCGCTCGCCGTCAACATCTCCAACATCGGCCGGGCCGTCCCCACCTTCGCCGTCCTCGTCCTGCTGCTGCTCACGCCCGTGGGCACGTACGGCCAGTGGTCGACGATCATCGCGCTCGTGCTGTTCGCCGTGCCACCGCTGCTGACCAACGCGTACGTGGGGATGCGCGAGGTCGACCGCGATGTCGTGCGGGCCGCCCGGGGCATGGGCATGACCGGATGGCAGATGCTGTGGAACGTGGAGCTGCCGCTGGCCCTTCCGCTGATCCTCACCGGCGTACGGATCGCCGCCGTGCAGCTGGTCGCCACCGCCACCCTCGCCGCCCTGGCCGGCGGCGGCGGGCTCGGCCGGATCATCACCGCCGGGTTCAACCTCGCCTCCACCCCGCAGGTGGTGGCCGGGGCGGTACTGGTGGCGGTCTTCGCCCTCCTCGTCGAGAGCCTCTTCGAGGCGGGACAGCGGATGGCGCCCAGCCGGGGGAGGGAGGCGGCGTGATCCGTGCCCGCCGGGCTCTCGTCGGCCTCCTGCTGCTGGCCGCCACCGCCTGCACCACCGGTCCCAGCCTGGAGAACCAGGGCGAGGTCACCGCGCCCCCCGGCGACAGCAAGGAGCTGACCATCGGGTCGGCCGGATTCACCGAGAGCGACCTGCTGGCCCAGCTGTACGCCCTGCTCCTGGAGCGCGCCGGGTACACCGCCGACCTCATCTCCGTGACCAACCGGGAGATCTACGAACCGGCTCTGGAGAGCGGCCAGATCGACGTCGTACCGGAGTACGCGGCGACCTTCGCCGACTGGCTCAACGCCAAGGCCTACGGCGCCGACGCGGCCCCGGTCGGATCACCCGACCTCGCCGCCACCATGACGGCGCTGCGCAAGCTCGCGGCCCCGCGCGGGCTCACCGTGCTCGACCCCGGCCGGGCCGTCGACCAGAACGCCTTCGCGGTCGCCGCCTCCTACGCGAAGGAGTACGGCCTGAAGACCCTCAGCGACCTCGGCCGGGCGAAGCTCCCGGTGCGGCTCGCGGCGGGCGACGAATGCGTGAAGCGGCCCTACTGCGCACCCGGGCTGGAGAAGACGTACGGCATCGACATCGTCGCCGTCGATCCGAAGGGTGTCGGCACCACCCAGGCGAAACAGGCCGTCCAGAACGGCCAGGACCAGATGGTGCTGACCACCACCACCGACGCCACACTCGACCAGTTCGGGCTGGTGCTGCTGGAGGACGACAGGAACCTCCAGAACGCCGACTACGTGGTCCCCGTCGTCAACCGCGCCCGCGCCGGCGGCGCCGGGGTACGCGACGCCCTCGGCCGGCTCAACACCGTCCTGACCACCGCCGACCTGGCGTCGATGAACCAACAGGTCGACAGCTGGCGCAGGCTTCCCGAGGACGTCGCGCGCACCTACCTGGAGTCGAAGAAGCTTATCCCGAAGAGCTGAGCCCTCAGGGGCCGGGAGGCCACGGCACGTCCGCGAGCAAGGGCAGGATCTCGGCCTCCTCGTAATCGAGATGAGCGGTCAACCGCTGTGTCATGGCGGCCAGTTCGGTGCGGAAGCGGTCCGGCTCGGCGATCGCGGCACCGGCCAGCAGCGCCGCCAGTGCCGACCGCACGGCCGCGATGGACCGGTGCTCCTCCCGGAGCCGGTCGAAGACCGGGCGCAGGTGCGGGTGGTACCCCTCCATCACCGGCAGGACATGGCCGTCCTCGCCCGTGTGATGGAACTCCAGCGCCTGGCAGAACGCCAGGCATCGCTGCCGGATCTGGAGACCGAGACCGGGCGCGGGCGGTGCGCCCCCTCCTCGGTGGGCGGCGCGGGCGGCGAAGTGCGCTTCCGTCTCAGCGTGCACCTGGGCCAGTTGGCCGCGCAGCCAGGTGTGCACCTCGACGAGCTTGTCGGCCAGCGAGGTGATTTCGCGGACCTGCGCCTGCGGATCGGGGAGTCGGAGGACCACGACCGGCAACGCGCGGTCGGTCGCCGCCTGGTACTCGGCGTAGCCGGGAGCCTCGGCCACCACCCGGGCGAAGAGCTCCTCGCGCCGGGCCCCTTCGGCGGGTACGGCGACGGTCTCGAACTCCCGGTCGCCCAGCTCCACCCGGACGGCGGGGTGGGCCAGCAGGTTGTGGTACCAGTCGGGGTGGTGCGGGGCGCCGAGGTTCGAGCCGACGACCAACAGCCTTTCGCCGTCGCGGACATGGCCGAGCGGTGTGGTGTGCGGTCGCCCGGTGCGGGCGCCCGTGGTGGTCAGCAGGAGCAGGTCGGAGCCGGCGAAGGGGCCGCCGACCCGGCCCGCGTTGGCGCGGAACTCGTCGATGACGGACTGCTGGAAGGCAGAGGGCATGGGTGTTCTGGGTCTCCCGTGAAGAAGTGAGAAAGCGAAGATGTGCGGACACGGCGCGGTGCGGTCCGCGTACGCGGCCGAAGGGCGGCGATACACGCGGTCACGAAAGCGTCGGGTGGCAGAAAGCGCCCGAAGGCGTCAGAAGCAGCGGGCGGTGAGTGGACTCATCACGTCGTCCCTGGAAGAAGGTGCTGGCCCGACCGCCGGCCGGCCCAGATCTCTTTGGCCGGCGTCGCGCTGCACGCGGACCATTAGAACGAGGCGGTCCGGCCCTGTCAACGGGGGACGGGCCGCCGCGTCGGGCCGGACGGAAAACGCGTTGCCCGCCCGTCCGGCGCCTGCGACGCTCGGGCCATGCCTGAACAACAGACCCTTCCGCCGCAGCGGTCCGACCGCCGTACGCACCAGGTCACCGCCCTCTTCTCGCACGGCCGCCTGGTCACGATCCCGCGCAAGCAGGCCCGGCTGGAGCAGCTGCTGACGCATCTGGCCGAGACGCTGTTCGAGCGCGACCGTTCGTACACCGAGCGGGAGGTCAACGAGGCGCTGCTCACCGTCCACGAGGACTGCTCCGCCCTCCGCCGCCACCTGGTCGTCGCCGGGCTGCTCGTCCGACCCCGGGACGGCAGCAGCTACCGCCGCGGCAGGTGACCGCGCGCCCCGGCGGTCCGGGATGAGATCCTGGCCGGATGGGGATTCTGCGTAAGGCGTGCAAGCGCTGCAAGAAGCGGGGGCGGCTGCGGAGCGGTGTGTGCCGCCGGTGCCGGCTGAAGGAGCACGGGACCGATATGGCCGAGAGCGGTACCGATGTCGCGGAGGCCGCGGTGGAGGCCGGTGCGCTCGGTGCGGTGAGCCGCGTGTTCGGCGCGATCGTCCGCGCGATTCTCAACTGACAGGCTGGGCAGATTACTTGGCTGTGGCGGGCGGGCCCGCGCAGGAGACTTGCCGGTAGCGGCCGCGCCGGTACAAGAGACTCGCCGGTGGCGGGCCGTGACCGCTCACGCGTCCGCCACCGAGTCGAAGTCCACCTCCTCGCGCCCGACGCCCTGCGCGTCCGCGTCCACCGACCGGCGCAGCGCCTCATGGAGCTTCGCCGGTGTCAGGACCCCGAGGAACCGGTCCCCTTCCAGCACCGCCACCCACCCCGCGTCGTGCTGGAGCATCTCGCTGAACGCCTGCTTCAGCGGCGCGCCCACCGGCACCCACGCCTCCATCCGCCGGGCCAGCGCGCCCACCGTCCCCCGCTCCCCGGCCGACCGCAGCGCATCCGCCGAGACCCAGCCGTGCAGCTCGCCCGTCGCGCCCAGCACCACCGCCCACCGGGCCCCCGCCGCGCGCAGCCGGTCCGCGGCCGCCGCGGCGGGCTCGTCCAGCCGGGCCACCGGCGGCTCCTCCAGGTCCTCCGCCTCGATCGCGGTCACCGACAGCCGCTTCAACCCCCGGTCCGAGCCGACGAACCGGGCCACGTACGGGGTCGCCGGAGTGCCGAGCACGGCGGCCGGGGTGTCGAGCTGCTCGATGCGCCCGTCCCCGTACACCGCGATCCTGTCGCCCATCCGCACCGCCTCCTCGATGTCGTGGGTGACCATCAGGACCGTCTTGCGCACCCGTTCCTGGAGGGCCAGGAACTCGTTCTGCAGCCGCTCCCGCACCACCGGGTCCACCGCGCCGAACGGCTCGTCCATCAGCAGCACCGGCGGATCGGCGGCGAGCGCCCGCGCCACGCCGACCCGCTGGCGCTGGCCGCCGGAGAGCTGCGACGGGTAGCGCGAGCCGTACGTCCTCGGGTCCAGGCCGACCAGGTCCAGCAGCTCCGCCGCCCGCTCCCGGGCCCGCGCGCGCTTCCAGCCGACCAGCGCGGGGACGGTCGCGGTGTTGTCCAGGACCGTGCGGTGCGGGAAGAGGCCGACCTGCTGGATCACATAGCCGATGCGGCGGCGCAGCTTCACCGGATCGATCCCGGCGATGTCCTCGCCGTCCACCAGGATCCGGCCCGAGGTCGGCTCGATCAGCCGGTTCACCATCATCATCGTGGTCGTCTTGCCGCAGCCCGACGGCCCGACCAGCGTCACCAGCTCACCCTCCGCCACCTCGAAGGTGAGACCGTCGACCGCCGTCGTACCGTCCGGGTAGACCTTGCCGACCTGCTCGAACCGGATCATGTCCGCACAGTAGGAGCGCCCCGGGCGCGGCGCACACGGGCCGGGCCCGTCCGGGGCACCCGCCCTCCCGCCCTACCCGGCGGGTCATGTGCTGAACTGGCCCTTCCGCCAGGACCGCCCGGCCCCACGACCCAGGAGCACCCGTGACCAGCTACCGCCAGCCCGGCGTCGTCCTCACCGACCACCGCTTCACCGTCCCGCTCGACCACAGCGACCCCGGCGGTGAGCAGATCGAGCTGTACGGGCGCGAGGCCGTGGCCGCCGGGCGATCCGGCGAGGAGCTGCCCTGGCTGCTCTACCTGGAGGGCGGCCCCGGTTTCGGCGCCCGCAGGTTCATCGGTACGGAGGCCTGGCTAGGCCGGGCGCTGCGCGAGTTCCGGGTGCTCCTGCTCGACCAGCGCGGCACCGGCCTCTCCACCCCTGCCAATCGGCAGACCCTCCCGCTGCGCGGCGGACCGCGCGAACAGGCCGACTACCTCGCCCACTTCCGCTCCGACGCCATCGTCCGCGACTGCGAGGCCGTCCGGCAGCGGCTCACCGGCGGCGAGCCGTGGACAGTGCTCGGCCAGTCCTTCGGCGGCTTCTGCGCGGTCCGCTACCTCTCCTCGGCGCCCGAAGGCCTCGCGGCGGTCCTCATCACCGGCGGCCTGCCCTCGCTGGACGCGCACGCGGACGACGTCTACCGGGCCGCGTACCCCCGTATCGAACGGAAGGTCGCCGCGCACTACGCCCGCTACCCGCAGGACGTCGAGCGCGCCCGCGCCATCGCCGCGTACCTGGCCGAACACCGTCCCGAGAGCGCCGGCCACCGGCTGACCCCCGAACTCTTCCAGTCGCTCGGCATCCTGCTCGGCACCGGCAGTGGCAGCCACCAGCTCCACCACCTCCTGGAGAACGCGTTCGTCCGCACACCGCACGGCACCGAGCTCTCCGACACCTTCCAGGAGGCCCTGCGCTCGGCCACCTCGTTCGCCGGGCACCCGCTCTACGCCCTGATCCACGAGGCGATCTACGGCTACGGCGAGCGCCCCACCGCCTGGTCCGCCGAACGCGTACGCACCGAGTTCCCGCAGTTCGACGCGGCGGCGGCCCTGGCGGGCGACGGGCCGCTCCTCTTCACCGGTGAGACCATTCACCCCTGGCACTTCGACGTCGACCCGGCGCTGCGCCCGCTCCGCGAGACCGCCGAGCTCCTCGCGCAGCGCACCGACTGGCCCGCGCTCTACGACCCCGAGCGGCTCGCCGCCAACGAGGTGCCCGTCGCCGCCGCCGTCTACCACGACGACATGTACGTCGACACCGCGCACTCGCTGCGCACGGCCGCCGCGATCCGCGGGTTGCGCACCTGGGTGACGAACGAGTACGAGCACGACGGTGTGCGCGCCGGCGGACCGCGCGTCCTGGACCGGCTGCTGGCGCTGGTCAGGAACGAGATCTGACGGGAGGCGGCCGACGTCAGCGCTGGAGCGCCTCCAGCGTGGCGTCCAGGTCCGTGGTGCCGGAGCGCGACGCCTGGTTGTACGGCAGCTTCGACAGGGCCGAGGCCATCCCGCAGGTGTTGGTGACGGCCGAGAAGACCAGGCCCGAGCCGATACCGGCGGAGAGCCAGCGCGCGGCCGGGAAGCGGACGCCCGCCACCAGCCCGGCGACCACCAGCGAACCGGCCGCGAGCCGCACCTGCCGCTCCAGCGGCCAGACCGCGCGCGCTCCCTCCGGCCGGTCCAGACCGCGCCCGTCACCCTCCCACGCGGAGGTGCCACCGGTCAGCGTGGCCGCCTGGATGTCCGCGCCCGCCAGGATCTCGCAGGCCCGCGTCGAGCGGACCCCGGAAGCGCACACCACCAGCAGCGAACCACGGGCGGACGCCGACTTCAGCGCGGGCAGGGCCTCGGGCAGCTTGTCGAGCGGGATGTTCAGCGCGCCCGGCACATGGCCGGCGGCGTACTCGCCGGGAGCCCGTACGTCGATCACGGTGAACTCCTCCAGACGGGCTGCGGCCTGGGCGGGGGAGAGGGAGGCGGGGCTGGTCACGAGCTGAATCCTTTCGTCGACCGGGGCGGCGCGGGGAGGGCTGGGACTCTACACGTGTCTCCAGCGCCCCTGCGCCGACCCGCATTCCCTCCCGCGTACCCGGATCCTCTCCGCTCACGGCGTCCTGACGGTGATCGTCGGTAGCCTGCCGGTATGACGCAGCAGCCACTCGAACCCCTGCCCACCGACTGGCACCGCGCCCTGGCGGTGGTCGCCCACCCCGACGACCTCGAGTACGGCACGGCCGCCGCCGTGGCCGACTGGACCGACGGCGGCCGAGAGGTCGTCTACCTCCTCGCCAGCCGGGGCGAGGCCGGGATCGACACCCTGCCGCCCGAGGAGTGCGCGCCGCTGCGCGAGCGCGAGCAGCGGGCGAGCGCCGCCGTCGTCGGAGTCCGTACGGTCGAGTTCCTGGACCACCGTGACGGCGTGATCGAGTACGGGACCGGGCTGCGCCGCGACATCGCCGCCGCCATCCGGCGCCACCGCCCGGAGCTGGTCGTGACCCTCAACCACCGGGACACCTGGGGCGGCGTCGCCTGGAACACCCCGGACCACCGGGCGGTCGGCCGGGCCGCGCTGGACGCCGTGGCCGACGCGGGCAACCGGTGGATCTTCCCGGAGCTGACGGAACAGGGTCTCGATCCGTGGAACGGGGTGCGGTGGACCGCCGTGGGAGGCAGTGACCGGCCCACGCACGCGGTCGACGCGACGGCCGGGTTCGAACGTTCCGTGCGGTCCCTGCTCGAACACCGCACCTACATCGCGGCGCTGACCGAGGACGCGCCGGAGAAGTACTGCCGGGAGTTCCTGGAGGGCATGGTGCGGGCGGAGGCCGACCGGTTCGGCGGCCGCCCGGCGGTCACCTTCGAGGTCTTCGCCGGCTGACCGGGCCGCGCGCGGATGCGGCGGGATGGACGACCCCGTCCGGGCCGTGCGCGAACCCGGCGGGATTGACAAACCCGCTTGCTGATTCTGCAATGGCCTCATGAAGGAACACGACCGGGACGCCCTCGAACTCGACGCCGTACTCACCGGGGTCGGCCCCCGGCTGCGCCGTCTGCGCAAGGACCGCGGGGTCACCCTCTCCGCGCTCTCCGCCGCCACCGGGATCTCTGTCTCCACGCTCTCCCGGCTGGAGTCCGGCGGCCGCCGCCCGAGCCTGGAGCTGCTGCTCCCGATCGCCCGCGCCCACGAGGTCCCGCTCGACGACCTCGTGGGCGCGCCGCCCGTCGGAGACCCTCGGGTCCGGGCCAAGCCGATCGTGCAGCACGGCCGCACGATGCTGCCGCTGACCGCCCGTCCCGGCGGGCTCCAGGCGTACAAGATGGTGCAGGAGGCGGGCAGCGGCGAGGCGCCGGAGCAGCGCACGCACGAGGGGTACGAGTGGCTGTTCGTGCTCTCCGGAAGGCTGCGGCTGCTGCTGGCCGAGCATGATCTGGTGCTGGAGCCGGGAGAGGCCGCCGAGTTCGACACCCGGCTGCCGCACTGGTTCGGACCGGCGGAGGACAAGCCCGTGGAGTTCCTGAGCCTGTTCGGGCCGCAGGGTGAGCGGATGCATGTGAGGGCCAAGCCGAAGCGGGGGTGAAGCGCCGCCGGGGTGTTCCCATGCAGGCAAGCGACCGCTTAGTATGCGCCGGAGCAGTGGTTACGCGAGCAGTGGAAACGCCGACAGCGGCAGCGGTTGATGCCGACAGTGTTGTGGAGGCCCCTCATGCAGGCATGGCGAGTGCACCGGAACGGCGAGCCGGGCGAGGTGATGAGCCTGGAGGAGACGGACCGGCCCACGCCCGGTGACGGGCAGGCGCTCGTCCGGGTCGCCGCGGCGAACGTCAACTTCCCCGACGCCCTGCTCTGCCGGGGCCAGTACCAGGTGCGGCCGCCGCTGCCGTTCACGCCGGGCGTCGAGGTGTGCGGTACGACGGAGGACGGCCGGCGCGTCCTCGCCACCCCCGCTCTGCCGTACGGCGGTTTCGCCGAGTACGTCGTCGCGGAGGAGGCGGCCCTGCTGCCCGCGCCCGACGCCTTGGACGACGCGGAGGCGGCCGCCCTCCACATCGGCTACCAGACCGGCTGGTTCGGCCTGCACCGCCGTGCGAACCTCCAGGCGGGGGAGACCCTCCTGGTCCACGCGGCGGCGGGCGGGGTCGGCAGCGCGGCCGTCCAGCTCGGCAAGGCCGCGGGCGCCACCGTCATCGGTGTCGTCGGCGGACCGGAGAAGGCGGCCGTCGCCCGTGAACTCGGCTGCGACCTGGTCATCGACCGGCGCGGCGAGGACATCGTCGCCGCCGTGAAGGAAGCCACCGGCCAGCGCGGCGCCGACGTCGTCTACGACCCGGTCGGCGGCGAGGCGTACGCCAAGTCCGTCAAGTGCGTCGCCTTCGAGGGCCGCGTCCTCGTCGTCGGCTTCGCCAGCGGGAGCATTCCGGCCCCGGCGCTCAACCACGCCCTGGTGAAGAACTACTCGATCGTCGGGCTGCACTGGGGCCTCTACAACACCAAGGACCCCGCCGCCGTCCGCGCCTGCCACGACGAGCTGACCGAGCTGGCCGCGCGAGGCATCGTGAAACCGCTGGTCAGCGAGCGAGTCGGGATGGCCGGAGCCGCCGAGGCCGTCCAGCGCGTCGCCGACGGCACCAGCACCGGCCGCATCGTCGTCCTCCCCGGAGGCGCCCGATGACCCCCGCCGTCGACGCCACCGAGGTCCGCCGCCGCACCCGCGAGCTGCTCGCCGCGCACCCGCCCGCCACCACCGACCGCACCGACTTCCTCAAAGCCCGGTTCGACGCGGGCCTCGCCTGGGTCCACTACCCGGTGGGCCTCGGCGGGCTCGACGCGCCCCGCTCGCTCCAGCAGGTCGTCGACGCCGAACTCGCCGCCGCCGACGCGCCGGACAACGACCCGCGCCGCATCGGCATCGGCCTCGGCATGGCCGCGCCCACCATCCTCGGCTTCGGCACCGACGAGCAGAAGCAGCGCTTCCTGCGCCCGCTGTGGGTCGGCGAGGAGGTCTGGTGCCAGCTCTTCAGCGAGCCCGGCGCCGGCTCCGACCTCGCGGCCCTCGCCACCCGCGCCGTCCGCGACGGCGACGACTGGGTGGTCGAGGGCCAGAAGGTCTGGACGTCCAGCGCCCACCTGGCCCGCTGGGCGATCCTCATCGCCCGCACCGACCCGGACCTCCCCAAGCACCGGGGCATCAGCTACTTCATCTGCGACATGACCGACCCGGGCGTCGACGTGCGGCCGCTGCGCCAGATCACCGGCGAGGCCGAGTTCAACGAGGTCTTCCTCTCCGGCGTCCGCATCCCCGACAGCCACCGCCTCGGCCCCGTCGGCGACGGCTGGAAGGTCGCCCAGACCACGCTGATGAACGAGCGCGTCTCCATCGGCGGCTCCCGCATCCCCCGCGAGGGCGGCATGATCGGCCCGGTCTCACAGACCTGGCGGAACCGCCCCGATCTGCGCACCCACGACACCCACCAGCGCCTGCTCACGCTCTGGGTCGAGGCGGAGGTGGCCCGGCTCACCGGGGAGCGGCTGCGCCAGCAGCTCGTCGCCGGACAGCCGGGCCCTGAGGGCTCGGGCATGAAGCTCGCCTTCGCCCGCCTCAACCAGGAGATCAGCGGCCTGGAGGTCGAACTCCTCGGCGACGAGGGCCTGTTGTACGGCGACTGGACCATGGTCCGCCCGGAGCTGGTCGACTTCACCGGACGCGACGCCGGCTACCGCTACCTCCGCTCCAAGGGCAACTCGATCGAGGGCGGCACCAGCGAGGTCCTGCTGAACATCGTGGCCGAGCGCGTCCTCGGGCTGCCCGCCGAACCGCGCAACGACAAGGACGTCGCCTGGAAGGACCTGAGCCGATGACCGCACCCACCCAGCCCCCCGCCACCACCCCGGGACAGCCCTCCGCCACCCCCGACCTCCTCTACTCCCAGGACGAGGAGGACCTGCGCTCCGCCGTCCGCGCGCTGCTGGCCGACCGGGCCGACGCGCCGACGGTGATCGCGGCGACCGAGGCCGACACGCCGTACGACCTCCGGCTCTGGGAGGCCCTTGCCACCGGCATCGGCGCCGCCGGACTCCTCGTACCGGAGAAGCTCGGCGGCCAGGGCGCGTCCCACCGGGAGGCCGCCGTGGTCCTGGAGGAGCTGGGCCGCAGCGTGGCCCCGGCCCCGTACCTGACCAGCTCCGTCGTGGCCACGGAAACCCTGCTCGCGCTGGCCGGGGACGACGGACCGGCCGCCGCGCTCCTCACCGAGCTGGCCTCCGGAGCGCGTACGGCGGTCCTCGCCGTCCCCCTCGCCACGCCGCCCGCAGGCGCGCGGGCGGCCCTCGCCACGCTCGACGGCACCGTACGCGGCATCGCCGACGCGGCCGTGGCCGACGTCCTGCTGGTGCCGACCGCCGAGGGCCTGTACGCGGTCGAGGCGACGGCCTCCGGAGTGGCGGTGGAACCCCTCGTACCGCTCGATCTGACCCGTCCGCTCGCCACCCTCACCCTGACCGCCGCCACCGGGACCCTGCTGGCCACGCCGGAGTCCGGCGCCACCGCCGTGGCACGAGGCCTGCTCGCCGGGGCCGGACTGCTCGCCTCCGAACAGCTCGGCATCGCGGAGTGGTGCCTCACCGAGACCGTCCGGTACACCCGCGAACGCCACCAGTTCAACCGGCCCGTGGGCTCCTTCCAGTCGCTCAAGCACCGCATGGCCCAGCTCTGGCTGGAGGTCGTCTCGGCCCGCGCCGCCGCCCGCAAAGCCGCCGACGCGCTGGCCACCGACAGTCCCGACGCCCCGCTCGCGGTCGCGGTGGCCCAGGCGTACTGCTCCGGCGTCGCGGTCCACGCCGCCGAGGAGTGTGTCCAGCTCCACGGCGGGATCGGCATGACCTGGGAGCACCCGGCGCATCTCTACCTCAAGCGCGCCAAGGCGGACTCGATCGCGTACGGCTCGGCGGGCCGCCACCGTGAGGCCGTCGCCGAGCTGGTGGAGCTGCCGGCGCCGTAGAGCGCCGGTCGCCGGCGGCGGTCCGCTCTCCCGTGGCTACTTCACGCTGCCCGCCGTGAGACCGGACCGCCAGTACCGCTGGAGCAGCAGGAACGCGATCACCAGCGGCAGCAGCGCCAGCAGCGAACCGATCACCATCAGGGGGTAGTAGTCCGGATTGATGGGCGCGGCGGCGTTCCAGCTGTAGAGCCCCAGACTGAGCGGGTACAGCGACTCGTCCGAGAGCATGACCAGCGGAAGGAAGAAGTTGTTCCAGATGGCCGTGAGCTGGAAGAGGAAGATCGTCACATAGCCCGGGGCGATCATGCGCAGACCGACCGAGAAGAAGCCGCGCAGTTCGTTCGCCCCGTCCATCCGCGCCGCCTCCAGCACCTCGTCGGGGACGTACGAGGCGGAGAACATCCGTGCCAGATACACCCCGAAGGGATTGAACAGGACCGGGATCAGCACCGACCACACGGTGTTGGCCAGTTGGAGGTCGGAGGCGAGCAGATACATCGGCAGCGCCAGGACCGTGGCGGGGACCATCACGGAGACCAGGATCAGCGCGAACAGCGCCCGCTTCCCGGCGAACTCGAACTTGTCGAAGACATAGCCCGCCGCCGTGCTGATCAGTGCGCCGACGGCCGCACCGCCGACGGCGTACAGCAGGCTGTTGCCGTACCAGCGCAGATACGCGCCGTCGTCCTGGGCCAGGAGTGCCCCGATGTTGTCGAACAGCGCGAAGTTCGACAGGGAGAAGAAGTCCGACGCGAACAGCGCCTCCGAGTCCACCGTGGAGGCGGCGAGCAGCCACAGCAGCGGAAGCAGCGCGTAGAGCGCGCTGAGGCCGACGACGAGGTTGGCCGCGGTCCTGCCGTACCAACGGCCCCTCCGCACCGGTCGCGGAGTGCTGGGGCCGGCGGGTGCGGGGGTGGCCGGCGCGTTCGGCGCCGAGTGGATCGTGCGGAGCGGCGTACTCACGGGCGGGCCTTTCTCGATGAGGTGACTCGTGTCGTCCGCCGTGTGGAGCCGCGGGTCACGGCGAAGGACAGCGCGCAGCAGACGATCAGCAGGAGCACGGACGCGGCGGAGGCCAGCCCGTAGTTGTTGCGGGTGAACGCGGCGTCGAAGATGTACATGTTGGGCGTGTAGCGCGGGCTGATCAGCGGGGTCGCCTTCGCCAGCAGCATCGGCTCGGTGAAGAGCTGGAGCGCGCCGATGGTGGTGAAGATGGCCACCGTCGACAGCGTGGCCCGCACCAGCGGCACCTTGATGGTCAGCGCCGTGCGGACCGGTCCCGCGCCGTCCACCGCCGCGGCTTCGATCAGTTCGCGGGGGATGGCCTTGAGCGCGGCGAAGAAGATCACGGCGGTGTAGCCGAGGCCGCTCCACAGCGCGATGTTCACCAGCGACGGGATGATCATGGACAGACCGAGGAAGTCGATCGTGATGTCGACGCCCTGGAGCGCGTCCAGCACGGGGGAGATGCCCGGTGTGTAGAGGTAGAGCCAGATGACCGTGGCGATGATGCCCGGCACGGCGTGCGGGACGAACAGCAGCGTCTGGGTGAGCTGCCGGGCCCGGATCAGCCCCGAGTCGAACAGCAGCGCCAGCGCCAGCGCGCCCACCAGGACCAGCGGGATGAAGACCAGCGCGTACACGAGCGTGACGCCCACGCCCCGCACGAAGCTCGGGTCGGAGAGGACGGCCGCGTAGTTGCGCAGACCCGCGAACGACGTCTGTGCCGTGCCGAAGCCCAGCCCGCTGTGCGAGGTCGAGAAGAAGCTCAGGTACACCGCGTACAGCGTCGGGACCACGAAGACGCCGAACAGCAGGACGCCGAACGGGCCGAGCAGGGCGCCGACGGCCAGCCGCTGCGGACGGCGTGTCCGGCGGGAGGAGGCGGCGGGGACATGGGGAGGTGCGGTCGTGGTCGTCATGCCTGCCTCACGGAAAGGCCCAGGCTGCGCATGTCCGGCAGCGTCTCGGACTGGGCGGTGCGGAGCGCCTCGGTGATGGTGGTGCCGTACTCCAGCCGGGCCAGCCCCTGGTGCAGCGAGGTGGCGGTGGCCTGCATACGCGGCCCCCAGGTCCAGCCGGTGCGCAGCAGCCGCGCCTGGTCGGCGATGAGCCGGTAGACGTCCTGGCCGCCGAAGAACGCCGTGTCGAACTCGCGGGAGGCGTTAGCCACCAGGCTCGCGTCGGCGGGCAGGATGCTGGACCTGCCGCCGGAGAGCCGCGCGGTGATGGCCTCCGGCGAGGTGGTCATCCACTCCAGGAACCGAATCGCACGCCGCTTCTTGCGGCTGCCCGCCGTGATGGCGTGCACGGAGACCCCGTCGGTGCCCACCACGTCCTCGCCGCCGTCCCACCGGGGGAGGGGGGCCACCCGCCAGCGTCCGGAGGTGCCGGGCACGGACCGCACGAGGGCGGCGAGCCCCCACGGTCCGACCAGGTGCGAGGCGACCTGCCCCCGGGCCAGAGCGGACAGCCACTGCTGGCTGGAGCCTGGAGCGAACATGAGCCGCTTCCGGTCGACCAGGCCCTGCCAGAACTCCGCCACGCGCCGGGTGGGCCCGCCGAGGAAGTCCAGCACCCAGGTGTCGTCCTCGATGGCGAACCACTGCCCGCCGCTCTGCATGGTGTGCCCGGCCAGCACGTTGTACGCGTTGGGGTGGAAGGTCGTCAGATCGATGCCGGCGTCCTGCTTCAGCCGGCCGGCCGCGTCACCGAACTCCTCCCAGGTCGTGGGCGGTTCGATACGGTGTCGGGTCAGGATGTCCTCGCGGTAGGCGAACAGCATCGGGCCGAGGTCCACCGGAATGCCGTAGGTCCGGCCGCCCAGCACCCCGTTGGTCCACGCCTGCGGCCCGAGCCGCTCGCGCAGCCGGGGGGTGACGAGATCGGTGAGGTCCGCGCAGACGCCGTCGATGGCGAAGGACGGCAGGTCGGCGTCGACGAGCGTGACGATGTCCGGTGCGTTCCCGGCGCGCGCGGCGTTCGACAGCTTGGCGTTGCCGCCGGCCAGCCCGGAGGTCATCGGCGAGAAGTCGACGGGCTCCTCGGGGTGGAGCTCGTTCCAGGCGGCGACCAGGGTGTCCGTGCCGCGCAGCGCCGACCACAGGGTCAGCGGCCCGTCGGCGCCGCTCCCCACGTCGTCGGCGCACGCGGAGGCGGTGACGCCGGCCAGGGCGGTCCACAGCCCGGCCGAGAGGGCTCGGCGTCTGGTGATGCCCGGCCTAGCCATGGCGGGCGGCCGGTATGCGCGTGGTGGTGGGAGGGCGGTGGTGCATGAGAGGGCCTCATTTCGGGGGAGGGGAGAAGGAAGCCGGCGCCGGGGCAGCCGGGTCGTACGGAGACGGCGTCGGGATCAGCCGGCGTCGAGGACGCGGTGGAACGCGGGCAGCGCCTCGGCGAGCGGAGCCGCGTCCGGATACCAGGCGCGCTCCCACTCCAGGCTGATCCAGCCCCGGTATCCGAGGCGCCCGAGCTGTTCCAGGACCGCGGGGAGCGGCAGCACGCCGTGGCCCGGCACCACCGGACGCAGATCCGTCGGCGAGGCGACGTCCTTGAGCTGTACGTGGCGGAGCCAGGGGCCCAGCAGTTCGGCGGTGCGCTCCGGGCTCTCGCCGGCCCGCCACGGATTGACCGCGTCCCACACCGCACCGACGGCCGGCGAACCGACGGCCTCCAGAACCGCCGCCACCTCGGCACCGGTCAGGAGCGTGTCGTGGGTCTCCAGCGCCAGGCCGACCCCTGCGGCCTCGGCGATCGGCGCGGCGCGGGCCAGATGGCGTACGGCCCGCTCCCGCCGGCCGTCCGCCAGGTCGGCGCCGCCGCAGAAGACCCGCACCTGTGCGGCGCCGAGCCGGGCCGCGAGGTCGATGTGACCGGCCAGCCGCTCGACGACGCCGGAGTCGTCGGCGGCGACCTGGACGTACGAGGCGAGGGCAGGTACGGCCAGTCCCGCCCCGCCCAGTGCGGCGGCGAGCCGCCCGGCCTCCGCAGAGGGCATGCCCGGGTACGCCAACTGGCCTTCCGCGCATCGTAGTTCGACGCCCTTGCAACGGCCGGTGCGGGCGAGCGCCACGACCTCGTCCACGCTCGCACCGGGACAGCCCAGGGTGCTGAACGCGCGCCGGTTCACGGTGCCACCCGCTCGGCGGCCACATCGACCCGCTGCCCCAGCTCGGCGGACGCGTACACCGCGAGCGCGGCGGCGACGACACCGCGCCCGTACGCCCCGTCGACGTAGGCGCCGGCGCCCCCGCGCGCGGCGGCCACGAAGCCGTCCAGCTGGTCCCGGAAAGCCCGCTGCTGATGGCCGGGTTCGGCCTTGAGGAGGCGGGTGGCCTGTCCGTCGCGCAGGACGAACAGCCCTTCGGTGGCGGAGATCCGGAGCGTCGCCTCGTCGAGGACGACCTCGGTCTCGTCGACGTACGGCATGCCCCTGCTGGTGAGCGCGACGCTGGCGTTGATGCCGTTGTCGAGTTCGAGCAGGGCCAGCGCGTCGGTCTCCACCTCCAGTCCGGGCCGGCCGCGCACCACACCGCTGACGCGGCGCACGGTGGAGTCGGCGAACAGCTGGATGCGGTCGAGACCGTGAGTGCCGACGTTGAGGACGATCCCGCCGCCGGCCACCGCCCGGTCGAAGAACCAGGGCGGCCGGGAGCCGGGTTCGTAGTGCGAGGAACGCCGGTGGGTGATGAGCAGCGGCTCACCGTAGCGGCCGGAGGCGATGAGGGAGCGGGCCTCGCGTACCACCGGGTGGAAGTGGATGACATGGGCGACCGCCAGCAGTGTGCCGGCCTCCGCGCACGCCCGCTCCATCAGCGCGCAGTCCTCGGCGGTGGTGGCCATCGGCTTCTCCACCAGCACGTGCAGTCCGGCGCGCGCGGCCTCGACGGTCATCGGCGCGTGCAGGGCGTGCGGGGCGGCGACCACCACGGCGTCCAGGGCGGCTTCGGCGAACATCGTCCGGTGGTCGCTGTAGACGGGGATCGCCGCCGTGCCGGCGAGCGCCTGGGCCGTGGGGCGGTGCGTGTCGCAGATCGCCGCTATCTCGTACTCCGCGGCACCGGCGGCGGCGTGCACATGGGCCGCGCCGACCCCGCCTGCGCCGAGTACGCCGATACGGAACCGGCCGGGGGACGGTTCGGGAGGCATGGGTTCTCCTGGGGTCGCTGGATGAGGAAGGGGAAGGGCAGGGCCGCGCGTGGCCGGCTCCGTCCGACGGGTGGCCGTGGGCCGGGTCAGCCGTCGGGTGCCGCGCCGCAGGAGGCGCGGACGATCAGCCGGGGCTGGATGCGGACGCGGTGGGAGACCGCCCCGGGACCGGACTCCATCCGGCTCAGGAGGAGTTGGGCGGCGAGCGCGCCGACCTCCTCCTTGGGCGGCGAGACGGCGGTCAGCGGGACGTCGCCGACCTCCGCCACCTCGTCGTCGTACGCGACGACGGCGAACGCGTCCGGAACGGACAGGCCGTGCCGCCGTGCCGCCACCACCAGGGCCGCGGCGTCCCGGTCGCCGTGGCAGAACACCGCCGTGATGCCGGCCTCGGCGCAGTGCCGTACGTACGCCGTGATGCCCTCCTCGGTCCAGTTGTCCTGCCGGGCCACCGAGCCGTCCACCACCTCGACCCCGAGCAGCTCGGCGGCCTCGTCGAACCCCCGCGCCACGATGTCCGCCGTGCCGGTGCGCAGCCGGCCCAGGTGTCCGATCCGGCGATGACCGAGCGAGCGGAGGTGCCGTACGGCCAGGCAGACGCCGCCCGGGTGGTCGGTGGTGACGTAGGTGGTGGGGTCGTCCGGCGCCGGGGCGGGTGGGAACCGCTCCACCAGGACGTGGGGCACCGGGAGCCGGCGCAGCGCGCCCACGTGGGCCTGCGGGTCCTCCAGCAGATGCAGGTTGGGCACCAGCAGCAGGCCCTGCACACCGCTCTCGACCATCGCCCGCACCTCTTCGCGTTCGAGGGCGGGGTCGTACTTGGACGAGGCCAGCAGCACGCCGACACCGGCGTCCCGCAACACCCGCTGGATGCCGTCGACGACCCGCGGATAGTAGTACGTGGTGGAGGGCACGAGGACCCCCACGAGCCTTCTGCTACGGGGCTGTTCGCCCTCCTCGGCCGCAGCCTCGCCAGGCGGTGAGACGAATGTCCCCGCCCCCTGCCGACGCTGCACGATGCCCTCGTCCACCAGCTCGCTGACCGCCCGGCGCAAGGTGTTCACGCTGACCGCGAGCGTGCCGGCCAGCTCCTTCTCGACGGGCAGCTGCGTACCCGGCGCCCACGCACCGTCGGCGATCTCCCTGCGCAGACGCTCCGCGACTTGCAGGTATTTGGGACCTCGAAGGAATGAATCCCTCTCCTTTGCCGATTTCATGCTGGGGAGATTGCATCAATCCTCCTCTTGCGTCAACCACTTGCCGGTGATTTCGTAACCCCAGCGTCAAAGAATGCAGAAATTCATTCCTTATGAAGGAATGAATTGGGTGGGAGAATTCATGAAGGAACTCCGGTACGGCGTCGCGGAGCTGGAGCAGGAGCTCGGCCGCCCCGGCCAGGCTCTGGTGGCCGAGGCCGCCGACTGGCCGGGAGACGTGGTGGTCCTGGGGGCCGGCGGCAAGACCGGGTCCGGTATCGCCACGATGGCCCGCCGGGCACTGGACGCGGCGGGCCGGCGGGAGACCGGCGTCCTGGCCGTGTCGCGCTGGACGGACGCGTCGGCCCGGGCCGCCCTTGAGGGGCACGGTGTACGGACGGCCGTCGCGGACCTCGCCGACCCGGCGGCCCTGGACGCCCTCCCGGACGCGGCCGTCGTGATCCACCTCGTCGGCGCGAAGTTCGGGACAGCCGCCGCCCCGGAACAGGCGTGGATGACCAACACGGTGCTCCCCGCCTTCGTGGCCCGGCGCTACCGGGGCGCCCGCATCGTCGCCCTGTCCACCGGCAACGTCTACGGGATGACGGCCGCGGTGACCGGCGGATCACGCGAGGGCGATGCGCCCCGGCCCACCGGGGACTACGCCATCACCTGCCGTGGCCGCGAACAGGTCTTCACCCACGCCGCCCGTGCCGGCGGCACCCCCGTCGCCCTGATCCGCCTCAACTACGCGGTCGAACCCCGCTACGGCGTCCTCGCCGACCTGGCCCGCACCCTGCTCGCCGGAGAGCCGGTCGATCTCGGCGCGGGCGCGGTCAACGTCGTCTGGCAGCGGTACGCCAACGAGGTCGTCCTGCGCAGTGCCCCGCACGCCGCCGCGCCCGAGCCGTTCCTCCTCAACCTGACCGGACCCGAGACGGCCGGAATGCGGGGCATCGCCACCCGGCTCGCCGAACGCCTCGGCACCGTACCGGAGTTCACCGGGCAGGAGCCCGCCACCAGCCTCCTCGCCGACGCCACGCTCTGCCACACCCTCTTCGGCTATCCGGACCGCACGCTCGGCCAACTCATCGACCTCCAGGCCCGATGGATCACCGAGGGCGGCCAACTCTGGGACAAGCCGACCAAGTTCGCACGACGGGACGGACAGTTCTGATGGCCGCCACCCTGGCGGCCGAGACCGCCGCACTGCTGAACCGGGGCACCGTGATCCCCGCCCACCCGCTGGCCCTCACCGCCGACCGGACCCTCGACGAAGGGCGCCAGCGTGCCCTGACCCACTACTACACGGAGGCCGGCGCGGGCGGAGTCGCCGTGGGCGTGCACACCACCCAGTTCGCCATCCGCGAGCACGGACTGTTCCGCCCGGTCCTCGAACTCGCCGCCGAGGAGAGCGCGGCCGTCGCCGCCGAACGCCCCTTCCTGCGGATCGCCGGAGTCGCCGGGCCGGTCCACCAGGCCGTCGAGGAGGCCGCCACCGCCCGCGAACTGGGCTACGACGCCGTCCTCGTCTCGCCCGCCGGCCTCCCGCACGCCACCACCGACGACCTGCTGGACCGCAGCGCCGCCATCGGCGAGATCCTCCCGGTCATCGGCTTCTACCTCCAGGAAGCCGTCGGCGGCCGTGAACTGCCGCGCCCCTTCTGGCGCGCGCTGGCCGACCAGGAGTCCACCGTCGCCGTGAAGGCCGCTCCCTTCGACCGGTACCGCACGCTGGAACTGGTCCAGGGCGTCGCCGACTCCGGCCGCGGCCACGAGGTGGCCCTCTACACCGGCAACGACGACAACATCGTCGCCGACCTCCTCACCCCGTACCACGTGACCACCCCCACCGGCCCGGCCGTCCGCCGCTTCGTCGGCGGGCTGCTCGGCCACTGGGCGGTGTGGACCCGCTCCGCCGTCCGGCTGCTCGCCGACGTCCACGCGGCCGACGGCGGGGACGTGGCGGCCCGGCAGCGGGCGCTGGCCCGGCTCGCCGGGGACACCGACGCCAACGCCGCCGTCTACGACGTACGCGGCGGCTTCGCCGGAGTCATCGCGGGTGTCCACGAAGTACTCCGCCGCCAGGGCCTGCTCTCCGGCATCTGGTGCCTCGATCCCGCGGAAGGCCTCTCGCCCGGACAGGCGCAGGAGATCGACCGCGTGCACACCACCTACCCCTGGCTCACCGAGGAGGACGCGTTCGTCGCCGGCCTACTGCCGCGCCGGCCCGCCTGACATCACCCCGCACCCACCCCACAGGGAAGAGGAACGATGAAGAAGAAGACCCTGCTCCTGGCCACCGCCGCCGCAGCTCTCGTCCCCGCCGCCGTCCTGACCCCGCAGGCGGCAGCCGGAAGCGCGTCACCGGCCGCCGCCCCCACCTACAAGGTCAACACCTTCGAACGGCCCGCCGCCGGGAACTCCTACCCGCTCAGCCAGTGGGCCGCCGACGGCTGGAACGCGCCCTGGCAGCAGGGCATGGAGACCCGTGCCCGGATCGACAACACGACCCCCGCCCACAGCGGCTCCAAGTCCCTGCGCATCCACTACCCCAAGGGCAAGATCGGCCCCGAGGACTCCGGGGCGCAGGCCCCCTTCGCCCTCACCAAGGCACGCGAGTACTACCTGTCGTTCTGGGTGAAGTTCAGCGGCGACTTCAGCTGGGGCACCACCGAGTACGCCGGAAAGGTCGGCCTCGGACTGGCGGGCGGCGCCTCCTGCTCCGGTGGCCAGGTCTGCGACGGCAAGAACGGCTTCAGCTCCCGCATGATCTGGCGTCAGAACAACGGCCAGGCGGCGGTGTACTACTACCACATGGGCCACGCCGGACAGTACGGCGACTACGCCGTCCTCAAGAACAACGGCGCGGACATCCACTGGCCCAAGAACCAATGGGTGAACGTCGCCCAGCGCGTCAAGGTCAACACCGTCAGCAACGGCAACGCCAACGCGGACGGCGAGATCGAGGTCTTCTACAACGGCAGTTCCGCCGCCAAGGTCACCGGTCTGCGCTTCGTCACCAACAACGACCAGGTCGACCGCGCCTACTTCTCCAGCTTCGCGGGCGGCGCCACCCCGTCCTTCGCCCCGAACAACAACAACAGCTACATCTGGTACGACGACATCAAGGTCTCCACCGACCGCAACGACATCTGCGAACTCAGCTCCTGCCGCTGAGCCGAACCGCGCCGGGCGGCAGTGGCCACGCGCCACGCCGCCCGGCGCACCCGCCCACCCCGCACCCCATCCGGAGCCCCGCCGTGCCCGTCATCCCGTTCCCCGCCCCGCGCACCCTGACGACGACCCCGGGCGGCGCTCCCCTCGACGCGCCCGTCCGCACGCACCTCGACCCCGGCCTCCCGGTCCAGGGCTACCGCCTGCGCACCGGCCCCGAGGGCGTCGCCATCGACCACCGCGACGCCCTCGGTCTCCGCTACGCCCTGCACACCCTCGACCAGCTGCGCGCCGGGCAGGACTACACCGACACCGGCTACGACATCGGCGACCACCCGGACTTCCCGGTCCGCGGGTTCCTCCTCGACATCAGCCGCGACCGGGTCCCCACCCGCCGCACGCTGGCCCGCTGGATCGAGATCCTCGCTCTGGCCCGCTACACCCAGCTGGAGCTGTACACGGAACACACCTTCGCCTTCCGCGATCACCAGGAGGTGTGGCAGGACGCCTCCCCGCTCACCGCCGACGACCTGCGATGGCTGGACGGGCGGTGCGCCGCCGCGGGCATCGAACTGGTCGCCAACCAGAACACCTTCGGCCACATGGAACGCTTTCTGCGCCACCCGCGCCACGCCCACCGTGCCGAGAGCCCCGAGGGGTTCGAGCGCGGTGGCTTCCACCGGCCGCCCAGCACCCTGGAGCCCACCGACGACAACGCGGCCTTCGCCACCGCCCTGGTCGCGGAGGTCGCCCGCGAAGTCCGCTCCACACGCCTCAACATCGGCGCGGACGAACCCTTCGAGCTCGGCCGGGGCCGTTCGGCGGACCGGGTGGCCGGACGGGGGGCCGGAGAGGTCTACTTCGACTTCCTCACTCGCCTCATGGACCCCTGGCTCGCATCCGGTCACACCGTCCAGTTCTGGGCCGATGTCTTCGCCGGCCATCCCGAACTGATGGACCGCGTACCGCCCGGAGCCGTGCCGGTGGTCTGGCAGTACGACGGCCCCCGGCTGCTGTCGGAGGTGATCGACGGCGACACCCCGGAGGCCCGTACCTGGCAACGCCTCGGCGCGGACCTGGACAACCTGGCCGAAGGGTTCCGCTCACGCGGCAAGCTGCTCTCCGACGCCGGTGTGCCGTTCTGGGTCGCCCCCGGCGCGAGCAACTGGAACTCCCTGATCGGCCGGATCGACAACGCCGTGGACAACATGGTCGACGCGGCCGAGACCGGCCGGGAGAACGGGGCCGAGGGATTCCTCCTCACCTCCTGGGGCGACCACGGCCACTGGGACCCGCCGTCGGTGGCCTACGGCCCCGTGGTCTACGGCGGCGCGGTGAGCTGGTGCCTGGAGGCCAACCGGGACCTTGACATCGCCGCCGTACTGGACGGCCACGTCCTGCTGGACGAGGCGCGGCTGACCGGGGACGTCCTGATGCGCCTCGGCCGTGTCCATCGCGACCTGGAGGTTCCGCTGCTCAACGCCTCGCCGATCGCCCGAGCGCTCTTCCCGGACCCCGCCGTCCCCCTCCCGTCCATCCCGCCGCCCGAAGCCCTGGACCGGGTCGCCGCCACCCTCGCCGCCTGCCGGGACGACCTCGCCGCCGCCGCTCCGGCCGCCGCCGACGGGGACACCGTACGGCGCGAACTCCAGCACGCGATCAACGTCGCGGAGTTCGCCCTGGACGTGCTGCGCGCACGTGCCACCGCCTCCGCCGCCCTTGCCGGTGCCGCCACCGGGACGGGAGCGGAGACCGCGGTAGCCGGTGCCGACGCCATCGACGGACCGGCCGCCCGCCGCCTGTCGCGCCGGATCGAACCGCTGCTCACCGAGCAGCGCGCCTGCTGGCTCCTCCGGTCGCGTCCGGGCGGTCTGGAGGACAGCATCGGTGAGCTGGACCGGTTGCGCCACCAGTTGCTGAAGGCGGCCCACGCGTGAGCGGAGCGAGCGGCGGCACGCACGCACCCGGCGGGAGCCCGGTGAGCGCGGGTGCGGACACCACCGCGGACCGCCGCGCACCCTCCGGCGACGGCGCGACCCGGCACGGGGACCTGGCGGCCGGACGGCGGTGGCTCGACCTCCTGCGGGACCAGCCCGCCGCGCCCGCCCCCGACCCCGTACTCCCGTCCTCCGCCGACCTGTCCCGGCGGCTGGACCTGCTCGCCGTCCCCGGGCAGGACCGGAAGCCGCTGTACGAGGGCCTGATGGCGGCGGCGGAGGACCCCGCCGCCTGGGGGGCGTTGGTCCGCTGCCACCAGCGCCTCTTCGCCGACGGCCCCGGGGCCCCCACCGCCCCGCCCGCATGGCCCGACGCACCCGCCGGACTCGGCGAGGCCGGACGGTACTTCTATGCGCACCTCCTCGTCCTGGCCCTCCCGGCGGCCCTTGAGCGGCAGCGCGTCCTCGGCATCCCCGACGACGTGGTGGCCGCCACCTTCGCCGACCTCGGCGCCAAGCTCAGGAGCTACCGGCTCGCGCACGGCACCGGCGGCTTCGACCGGCAGCGGTGGATGGTCCGGCACTTCCGCGGGACGCTGCACCGGCTCGGCCGCCTCCAGTTCGAACGCGGAATCCTCGACGCGGAAGGCTGCGGCGGCGACGCCGGGGCGGCCGGCGGGCCCGCCCACGGAGATCCGGTCCTCCAGGTCCACATCCCCGAGGACGGTCCACTGTCCCGCGCCGGATGCGACGCGTCGTTCGCCGCCGCGGGACCCTTCCACGACCGGCACTTCCCCGAGACCCGCTTCCGGCACGCCACGTGCAGCTCCTGGCTCCTGGACCGGCAGTGGGCCGACCACCTCCCGGAGAGCTCCAACATCCTGGCGTTCCAGCGCCGGTTCCAGCCCTTCGGGGCGCTGCCCGCCGGTGACGACGACGTGCTGGAGTTCGTCTTCCACGTGCCGCCCGGCCGGGCCGACCTCGACCGCCTGCCGCAGGAGACGACCCTGCACCGCGCCGCCGTCGGCCACCTGCGAGCGGGTGGCCACTGGCGGATGACGCACGGCTGGACCTCGGTGCCGGGCCCGGGGACGGGGCGCGGGGTTTGAGCCCAATCGCGGCACCGCGGGTGGATCGACTGTCCGGGCGGGGTGTACCAGGGTCTTTTACATCCTGTTTAATTGCGTACTGTTCGCAATAACAGTCGATCTTGAACAGGGATGTGCAGAGTATGACGGCCCGATCGATAAGGGGGGCGGTCGCCGCCACGCTGGTGACCGCACTGTCCCTGACCGCGGCAGCCTGCTCCAACCCGGACAGCCCCAAGAGCGGCTCCGGATCCGGGACCACCTCGGCCGTCGTCGGCATCGCCTACGAGCCCGACAGCCTGAGCCCGCTGCTCGGCTACGGCAAGGACGGCAACTCCAAGATCTTCGACGGGCTGCTCACCCTGGACGAGGAGCTGAAGCTCCACCCGGCCCTCGCCACCGCGCTCCCCGAGATCAGCGACGACGGGCTGACGTACACGTACAAGCTGCGCCAGGGCGTGAAGTTCAGCGACGGCAAGCCGTTCGGCGCCAAGGACGTGGTCTTCACCTACCGGACCATCCTGGACGCGAAGACCAACAACCCCTCCCGCACCGAGCTGGACGCCGTCAAGGACGTCACGGCCCAGGGCGAGGACACCGTCGTCTTCACGCTGAAGTACCCCTACGCCCCGTTCGCCCAGCGGACCGTCCTGCCCATCGCCCCCGAGCACATCGCGGGCAAGCAGGACGTCAACACCGGCGCCTTCACCACCCGGCCCGTCGGCACCGGACCGTACGTCCTCACCAACTGGTCCAAGGGCGAGAAGCTCAGCTTCACCGCCAACCCCCACTACTGGGGCGGCGAACCCGAGGTGAAGAAGTTCACCATGGCGATCATCAAGGACGACGACGTGCGCGCCACCCGGCTGCGCTCCGGCGACCTGGACGGCGCGATCCTGCCGCCCAACCTCGCCAAGGGCTTCGCCGGCGACAAGGGCAAGAAGACGTACGCCGCGAACAGCTACGACTACCGCACGGTGACGCTGCCCACCAACAACAAGGTCGCCGGTGACACCGCCGTCCGCCGCGCCCTGGACGTGGCGGTCGACCGGCAGACCATGGTCGACGCCATCCTGAACGGCAGCGGCAAGCCCGCCTACGGGCCCGTCCCCACCGACAGCGAGTGGTTCACCAAGGGCACCGAGCGCACCCACGACGTCGCCGCCGCGAAGAAGATCCTGGACGAGGCGGGCTGGAAGCCGGGCAAGGACGGCGTCCGGGTCAAGGACGGCGTGCGCGCCACCTTCCCGCTCTGGTACCTCAGCGGCGACAAGCTCCGCCAGGAGCACGCCCTCGCCTACGCCTCCGACGCCAAGAAGGCCGGCATCGACATCCGTACCGAGGCCGGGACCTGGGAGGTCATCGAGCCCCGGATGAAGCACGACGCCGTGCTCGCCGGCGGCGGCTCGCCGGCCGACCCCGACTTCGACCAGTACACCCTGCTGAAGTCCTCCCTCGCGGGCGACGGCTTCAACAACATGGCCTGGTACGACAACAAGGCCGTCGACGCGGCGATCGAGGCCGGCCGCAGGAGCGGGGACAAGGCCGAGCGGAAGAAGGCGTACGACACCGTCCAGCGCGAGCTGGTGAAGAACCCGGGCTACACCTTCCTGACCCACATCGACCACCTCTACGTCGTCGACGACCGCTTCGGCCCCCTCACCACCCAGGTCGAGCCGCACGACCACGGCCTGGCCTCCGGCCCCTGGTGGAACGTCGAGAAGTGGAAGCCCGAGAGCGCCGGAGACACGAAGAAGTGAAGCCCCGCCTCCCCTGGGGGCCGATGGCGCGGATGACGGGACGGCGGGCCCTGTTCGCCGTCCCGGTCCTCCTCACCGTCACCTTCGGCGTCTTCGCCGTGGCCGCCGCGTCCCCCTTCGACCCCGTCAAGGCGTACGCGGGCACCGCGGGCCTCACCGCCTCGCAGGAGAACCTGGACCAGCTCCGGGCCAACCTCGGCGCCGACCAGCCGCTCGTCAGCCGCTGGTGGGAGTGGCTGACCTCCGCGCTACAAGGAGACCTCGGCGTCTCCAGCGTGATGCGCCAGCCGGTCACCGACGTGATCGTCGAACGCATGGGCTGGTCGGCTCTGCTCGCCACCTCCGCCTTCGTCATCGCCATCCTGCTCGGCACCGCACTCGGCGTTCTCGCCGCGCGCAGGCCCGGCGGCTGGCTCGACCGGGCCGTCAGCTCCGCCGCGTACACCCTGGAAGCCGCACCCGCCTTCTGGCTCGGCCTCCTCGCGATCTGGCTCTTCGCGCTGAAGCTGGACCTCCTTCCGGCGGGCGGCCTCACCGACGCGGGCAGCGATGTGGTCACCTTCGGCCAGGTCGCCTCGCACCTCGTCCTGCCGGCGGCCGTGCTAGGGATCTCCCAGCTGCCGTGGTTCTTCCTCTATGTACGCCAAGGGGTCATGGACGCACTCGCGGAAGACCCCGTGCGCGGCGCGCGCGCCCGCGGACTGAGTGAGCGTACGGTGCTCCTCGGCCACGGCCTGCGCTCCGGGATGCTCCCGATGCTCACCCTGATCGGCTCCCGCGTCCCCGAACTCATCACCGGCGCGCTCCTCATCGAGACCGTCTTCAGCTGGCCCGGCATCGCCGCCGCCACCGTGGAGGCCGCCACCTCGGTGGACTTCTCGCTGCTCGCCGCGCTCACGGTGCTCGCCACCGCCGCCGTCCTGCTCGGCAACCTCCTCTCCGACCTGCTCTACGGACTCGCCGACCCCCGGGTGGCCTTCGATGGCTGAGACCGCACTCGCCCCGCTGCCGGGCCGCACCACACGCCGCATCCGGGTCGCCACCTCCGTGACGATCGTCGTCGCCGTCGCGCTCGCCGTGCTGATCGTGCCGCCGCTGGCCCAGCTCGACCAGCAGGCCGTCGACCTGTCCAACAAGCTCCACCCGCCGTCCTGGGCCCACCCCTTCGGTACCGACGACGTCGGCCGCGACCTGCTGCTGCGCTGTGTCTACGGGCTCCGCGTCTCGCTGCTCGTCGGTCTGGTCGCGGCCCTCACCGCGACCGTGATCGGCACGGCGATCGGCGCGCTGGCCGGAGCGTTCGGCGGCTGGCCGGACCGGATCGTGATGCGGGTCGTCGACACCCTGTCCTCCATCCCGCATCTGCTGCTCGGCATCTTCATCGTCGCGATGTTCCGGCCCGGCGTCTGGCCGGTGATCGTCTCGGTGGCCCTCACCCACTGGATCTCCACCGCCCGGATCGTCCGCTCCGAGGTGCTCTCGCTGCGCTCGCGCCCCTTCATCGACGCGGCCGTCTCCGGCGGCGCGTCCCGGGGCCGGGTCATCGTGCGGCACCTGCTGCCCGGGGTGCTCCCGCAGGCCGGGCTCGCGGCGGTCCTCATGGTGCCGCACGCCATGTGGCACGAGTCCGCGCTCTCCTTCCTCGGGCTCGGCCTCCCGGCCCACCAGGCCAGCCTCGGCAACCTCGTCCAGTCCGCGCGCGGTTCGCTGCTCGCGGGCGACTGGTGGCCGACGCTCTTCCCCGGCCTCTTCCTGATCATCCCGACCCTCGCCCTGGCGGGGATCGCCGGAGCCTGGCGGGACCGGATCAACCCGCGCCGGAAATCGGAGCTGATGCTGTGACCGCCGACCACGCCGCGAACCCGGCCGCCGTCCTCGATGTCCGAGACCTCTCCGTACGCTTCCGGATGCGCGGCGGCCGGGACATCGCGGCCGTCACCGGCGCCCGGTTCTCCGTCGCGCCGGGCGAGTGCCTGGCGCTGGTCGGGGAGAGCGGCTGCGGCAAGTCCGTCCTCGCCTCCGCCCTGCTCGGCCTCCTCCCGGCCAACGCGCAGACCACGGGGAGCGCGGTGCTCGGCGGGGACGTCGACCTGCTGACGGCGGGGGAGCGGACGCTGGCCCGTACGGTACGGGGCCGGCGCATCGGCCTCGTACCGCAGAGCCCCGCCGCCCACCTCACACCCGTGCGCACCGTCCGGGCCCAGCTGGAGGAGACCCTGCGGGAGCTGACCGGGCTGCGCGGGGCGGCGGCTGTCCGGGAGGCGGCGGGTAAGGCGGCCGCCCGCGCCTCGTTCCCGGCCGACCATCTCGACCGCTACCCGCACGAACTCTCCGGCGGCCTCGCCCAGCGCGCCGCCACCGCGCTCGCCCTGATCGGCGACGCGCCGCTGCTGCTGGCGGACGAGCCGACCACCGGACTGGACCGGGACCTGGTCGAGCGGACCGTGGACGAACTGCGCCGCCACACCGACGAAGGCCGGGCGCTGCTGATCATCACCCATGACCTCGCGGCCGCCGAGCGGATCGCGGACCGGGTCGCGGTGATGTACGCGGGCCGGATCGTCGAGATCTCCGACGCCGGACCGTTCTTCGGCGCACCGGGGCCCCGCCACCCGTACGCCAAGGGCCTGCTCGACGCCCTGCCCGAACGCGACTTCGCCCCGATCCCCGGCCTGCCGCCCGAACTCGGCGCGCTCCCGGACGGCTGCGCCTTCGCCGCCCGGTGCGCCCGCGCGGACGCCCGCTGCACCGCCGAACGCCCGGCCTTCGACGACCGGCTCGCCTGCCACCACGGGCTGACCGGCCGCGCCCACTCCCTCGTGAAGGAGGCCGCCGATGCTTGAGCTGACCCGTATCACCGCCGGGTACGACCGCCGCGACCCCGTAGTCCGCGATGTCTCCCTGAGCGTCGGGCACGGCGAGGCGGTCGGACTCCTCGGCCCCAGCGGCTGCGGCAAGTCCACGCTGGCCAAGGTCGCGGCCCTCCTGCACCGCCCGGACGCCGGAACCATGACCCTGGACGGCACGGTCGTACGCGGCTGGCGCCACCGCGCCCCGCAGGAGCAGCGCACGACCGTGGGCGTCGTCTTCCAGCAGCCCCGCCTCTCCGCCGACCCCCGCCTCAGCCTCCGCGAACTCATCGCCCAGCCGCTGCGCTCCACCGGCCGCCGCCGGGAAGTCCCGGAGCGGGTGGCGGAGCTGGCCCCGCTGGTCGGCCTCTTCGCCGAACTGCTGGAGCGCCGCCCGCACGCGGTGAGCGACGGCCAGCTGCAGCGCGCCTGCCTGGCGCGGGCGCTGGTGCTGCGGCCGGGACTGCTGATCTGCGACGAGATGACCGCGATGCTGGACGCCTCGACGACCGCCGCGCTGGTCGCCGTGGTGGAGGCCTACCGCGCGGAGTCCGGAGCCGCCCTGCTGGCCGTCGGCCACGACCGGATCCTGCTGGAGCGCTGGTGCGACCGGACGGTCCGGTGGGGCGAGCGGAGCGTGGAGCGCGTACCGGTGGGATGACGGGAGCGGTCAGCGCGGCCGCGCGGCGGGCACGTGGAACGCGATCCACGCGTCCGGCGGCAGCTCCGGCCGGCCCGGCACCGGCCGGTGCTCCTCGGTCCAGGCGTCACCGGCCACCTCGCGGGCCACGCGGCGCCAGAAGCGTACGGCCGGGGCGTTGGCGTCCTGGAAGGCGATCTCCCACGGGCCGGGGTGCCGGGCGAGGACGTCCCGGACGGCCCGCAGTCCGACGCCCGCGCCGCGTGCTCCCCGTACGACGAAGAAGCTGTTCAGGATCCGGACCGGCCCGGCCAGACCCCGCACGAAGGCGAGGCCGGCCGGACGCTCGTCGGCCGTCAGCAGATAGGGGACCCGGTCGGCGTCGGTGAAGGCCGCTTCCAGGCGGTCGGTGCGGAACGTCCCGTCCGGGCCGGGCGTGAGAGAGCTGAACTCGGACATGTCGTGGCGGAACATCAGCCAGAGGTGGTCCATGAGGGGACGGTCGTCGGCTGTGGCGAGGCGTACGCGTACGCGTGTGTGCTGAGGCATGAAAAAAGCCTCCCCGGCGGATGTGGTTCCGTGCCGGGAAGGCTTGAGGAGTCGATGACAGCTTATCAAGCGCTGACCGCAGAGCGACGATCGGGCCAACTCTTGGCAGGTACCTGACGATCTGTCGCCGGTCGGCCCCATACTCGTCGCGTCCGGCCCGTCCCGGGCCCCGCCGACGCTTCAGGGAGCCTCCATGGCTGTACCGCCCGCCCCGACCCGCCGCCGCGCCCTCACCGTCACGCTCGCCACCGCCGCCGCCGTGGTCGCCGCTCCTGCCGGAGTGGCCGCCGCGTCCCCGGTCGTCGCCGGCCGCCCGTCCCCGCCCCGCCCACGCACCCGGCCCCTCCGCCACGCCCACGCGCACAACGACTACCTGCACCCGCGCCCCCTCCACGACGCCCTCGCGCACGGCTTCACCAGCGTCGAGGCGGACATCTTCCTGGTCGGCGGGGAGCTGCTCGTCGCCCACGACCCGGCCGGGCTCGACCCGCGACGGACGCTCGCCGGCCTGTACCTCGAACCGTTGCGCGCTCTGGCCGGGGCCGGACACGGCAGCGTGCACCCGCACCACCGCCGGCCCCTGCAACTCCTCATCGACATCAAGGCCGACGGCGTCGCCGCCTACCGCGAGCTCGACCGGCAGCTGAACCGCTACGGCTCCCTGTTCACCCGCTACCACCACGGCCGCGTCCGGCCCGGAGCCGTCACCGCCGTCATCTCCGGTGACCGCGCCGCCCGCGTGCCGATGGAGGCCCAGCGCACCCGTCTCGCCTTCTACGACGGCCGCCTCGACGACCTCGGAACCGCGTCGCCCGCCTCGTTCACGCCGCTGATCAGCGCGAACTGGACCCAGACCTTCAGCTGGCTCGGTGCCGGGCCCTTCCCCCGCGCCGAGCGCGACCGGCTCCGCACCCTCGTCGCCACCGCCCACCGCGAGGGCCGCCGCATCCGCTTCTGGGCCACCCCCGACCTGCCGGGGCCCGAGCGCGAGGCCGTCTGGAGCGAGCTCCTGGCCGCCGGGGCCGACCACCTCAACACCGACGACCTGGCCGGGCTCGAACGCTTCCTCCGCACCCGTGCCGGCGCCGCCCCGACTCCGTAACCCCCTACAGCGCGGGAGTACCCGTTCGGCGGACACGCCAGTGCGCCGAACGGCCGCCCCGCTGCGCCACACTGGCGGCCGAAAGCCGCAAATCCGGCGCGGCGGAGGAGGTTGGCCATGGTCATTTCGATCTCATTGGTGCTGCTGCTGACGGTCCTGGCGGTGATCTTCCTGCGCAACGGCGGGCTGAAGCTCTCGCACGCGATCGTCTGCGCCCTGCTGGGCTTCCTGCTGGCCAGTACGAGCATGGCGCCGACCATCCACGACGGGATCGGCGCCACCGCCAACCTGGTCAGCGGCCTGCATCCCTGACCTGCTTTTGTCCGGGACCTGCGTCCCTGACCTGTTCTGGACCGTCCACGCCGCGCCCGGCGATCCCGCACAATGGTCAGATGTCCTTTCCGCCCCCCGGACGGCATTCAGGCGCCGCCCACCACGAGTACTGCAACACCGGCCTGTGCTGCCGGTGCCAGATGCGTACCTGGACCACCAAGGCGGGCAACGAACGGCTCTGCGGGCCGTGCGCGGCCTGCTGCCAGGCGTGCGGCCGGGCGCCTGCGCCGCACCTGGACGGGCTCGACGGCGGGCTGTGCGCCGAGTGCCGCGGCCTCTGCGGCCGCTGCCACGCCCAGAAACGGCCCGACGGAAGCTGTGCCTGCGACCGCTGGCGGGAGAACGCCAAGAGCAACCCGCGCGGGTACGTCCTCCAGGCACTGCCGCAGCAGCTCCTCCAGGCGCTCGGCGGCCGGGTGCCGAGCACCGTCCACGACATGATCCACGACGAGCTGGCCCGCAATCGCACCGCCGGTCTCCTGCGCGAGCGCATCGAACGCCGCTGGAACCTGCGCTGGGCCCATGCCCTCAACGAGAAGGACGAGGACGGCCGCCGCCGGTGGAGCGCCCAGGACATCGCCGAACAGCTGCTGATGCCCGGTTCCTGCTCCGACCCGGAGTGCGAGGACGGCTACCTCGCCACCACCGACGCCCCGTGCACCCGCTGCCGGCAGCCGCTGCACCGGTTCGTCACCTCGGTCGCCGACCACACCGCGACCCCGGAGCACGCCCACGCGGCGGCGGCCCGGATCCGGCGGGCGATGCGGGAGAACCGCTCGCACAAGAGGCCCCCGCCGCGCGGATAGCCGGGCGGGACGCGGCACGGTGTGGCGCGGGCGTTGCCGCGTGTCACGTGGTGTTGCGGCGGTGTGTCAGGCCCGCGAAACCCACCCGACTCGGCCGGGTCGGCAAGGTCGGCCCGGAGACCTCCGTCATCCGGTCTGTCCGGCCGGCCGGTGAGGAGATCCAGAACTCCATCACCATCGGTCCCGACGGGACGGCCTACGCGGGGGTCTTCAACGGCATCGTCGCGGTCCGCGACTCCGGCCGAGGCACCGGGGCGGTGGGCTGATCTCCCCCAGAAGTGCACACCGGCGCACGTGGCGACCGGTGCGTACGGCCTATGCTCGCGGCCATGGAGCAACGGGAAGTCGTGAAGCGCGTGATCGGCATCCTCACAGAGGCGCGCGAAATGCAGCGCCTGCTGGAGGCGGACCTCGAACGGGAAGACCTGGACGCGGGAG
The DNA here is from genome assembly GCF_044767965.1 of Streptomyces sp. NPDC101178. NCBI lineage: Bacteria > Bacillati > Actinomycetota > Actinomycetes > Kitasatosporales > Streptomycetaceae > Streptomyces > Streptomyces sp. NPDC101178. The sequence goes on along the minus strand of NZ_JBIWOZ010000004.1, from coordinate 191,476 downwards.
CGGGTGCCGTCACGGCCCTGCTCAACGAGACGATGCCCCACATCGCCATCCCCGACGATTTCTCCGTCGAGGAGGTGGTGACCGTGGTAGGGCGTGAGGTGGGCGGCGCGGTCGAGCAGCTGGTGAGCGCCTTCACCCTCGCCTTCACGATGCTGGCGCAGGTGCACGACTCCGGGCAGACGGACGTCTCGTCGGCCGACGTCCTCCAGGACCTGGCGCTGCGCGTGGAGGCCGGCGGGCCCGAGGACGAGGACGACGGTCCGGTGATCTGAGCCGCCGTCGAAGGCCTCCTGCGTTGCGCAGTGTGCGAGGGCATGACGGAGAGGGAGAAGGGTGAATCTCCTCGCGGTACGGAGGCAGCTGTGGGCAAGAGCACCGACCTGGTCCGCGCCAAGGCGCACCGGCTGAAAGGCATGAAGAAGGAGTCGGACGGCATCGCGCTCGGCGACGAGCGGATGAAGGCCGAGGGACGCCAGGAGCAGGAGGCGGCCCGTCGGGAGGAAGAGCGGGCCCGCGCCCTGCCGGAGGCCTCCGGCGGCTGAGCCGGCGGAGCGTCCGTACCGTCACGTGCGGTACGGACGCTTCTTCGTGTGAGCGGCGTCCCTGGTGTGCTTCTCCAGCGCGCCCGTGCCGCCGCCGTGACCGCGTCCACGATGTCCTCAGCCGGAGGTCCGCCTCCTCGGCGTACGTCCGGCCGCACTCCTCCACCAGCGCGTCCACGACCCGGCGCGCCGGAGGCGGTTGCGTACCGCTCACGCCAGACCGAAGACCCGCGCGACGAAGAACCCGGCGACCAGCAGCGCCCCGAGCACGATCAGGCCGATCCAGACGGCCGGGTGCTCCCAGACACCTCCGTCCGGGCGCTCCTCGTGGGCTTCGCCGATGGAGCCCTCGGCGGGGGGCGTCTCTGTGGGGGGATTCACGAGAACAGCCATGCCTCCAGGGTCCCCCTCTCCTCGCTCCGGCGCACGCCGGGCCTTCTCCCGCCACCAGGACAGGGCCGTACGGAGGCACCCCGGGGCGCGGAGCGCTGTGCGCGGGGGAAACGGGGCACGGTCAGAGGATGCCCGCCGTTTCCGCGCCCGTCATCAAGCTCGTGCAGCGCACCACCGAACCCGCGGGGGTCCAGACGCTCCGCTCGACCGCGGCCGCCGTCATCGCCTACTCCGTGGCCGTCTGGGCGCTGCCCGAACCGGCTCCGCTGACCGCACCCCTCACCGCGCTCCTGGTCGTCCAGGTGACCCTCTACGCGACCCTCACCACCGGCATCCGCCGCGTGAACTCGGTCATCGTCGGCGTGCTCATCGCCATCGCCTTCAGCTCCCTGGTGGGGCTGAGCTGGTGGAGCCTCGGGCTGACCATCTTCACCTCGCTGCTGATCGGGCGGCTGGTGCGGGTCAACGAGTTCGTCCCCGAGGTGGCGATCAGCGCGATGCTCGTCCTCGGCGTCTCCCAGGTCGCCGACACCGCCTGGGACCGGGTCTGGGAGACGCTCATCGGGGCGGTGGTCGGGCTGCTGTTCAACCTGGTCTTCGCGCCGCCGGTCTGGGTCGCCTCGGCGGGCACCTCCATCGGCTCGCTGGCCGGCCGGATGAGCACGATGCTCCGCAGCATGGGCGAGGAGGTGGTGGGCAACAACCCCGTCTCCCGGGCGGCGGCCCGGCTCCACGAGGCCCGCAAGCTCGACCACGACATCGTCGAGGTCGACGCCTCGCTCCGCCAGGCGGAGGAAAGTCTCACCCTCAACCCCAGGGTGAGACAAGGGCTGCTCTACCGGGTCGTCCTGCGCACCGGACTCGACACCCTGGAGATCTGCGCGGTCGTGCTGCGGGTCCTGTCCCGCACCCTCACCGACCTGGCGAAGGCCCGCACGGAGGAGACGCTGTTCCCGGCCGATGTGGCGGGCCTCCTCCAGGAGCTCTTCGGCCAGCTCGCCGACGCCATCGAGAGCTTCGCCGTCCTCGTCACCACACCGCTCGCCGCCGACGGCGAGGCGGCCGAGGACCGGCTCGCCGAGGCGCTCGCCCGCAGCCGCGCCACCCGCGACCGGGTGGCCGACCTGCTGCTGGAGGACGTCCAGGAGCATCCGCGCGAGTGGCAGCTGCACGGGGCCCTGCTCGCCGAGATCGACCGGGTGCTCGCCGAACTCGACATCGACGAGCGGACCAAGCGGCTGGGCGAGGAGCTGGACCGGCGCTCGGCCGAGGCCCATGAACGCCACCCGCGGCTCCGCACCGTGGTGCGGCGGCTGAGCCGGACCGCCACGTGAAACCCTCCTGGTGGGGTGCGCGGGATGCGGAAGCCTCCGGTCACTGGTTCGCTGGAGGCAGTGGTTCCCCTGGCCCGAGGAGTGGTGATGAGCGGTTCGGACGAGCCCGCCGACCTGGCGCGGCAGATGCGTGAGAAGGCCCAGCAGCTCGCCGAGGCCGCGGAACGCGCGACAGACCCGCAGGAGCGCGAGCGGCTGGAGAAGAAGTCCCGGACGATCCGGGACCGGAGCGAGCAGCAGAGCGGGATGGCCGCGGGAGACATCTACCCGCAGAAGTAGACGCACGGTACGCGGCAGGGCGCCCGCCCCGGAACTCTTCCGGGGCGGGCGTCTCGTGTCCGTGCTCTCCCCGGCGTACGGAGGCGCTCACCCCGCCCACTTCAGCAGCCGCTCCACCGGCCAGCTGGTCACCACCCGGTCCGCCGGTACGCCGCACTCCTCGGCCCGCGCGCAGCCGTGGATCTGCCAGTCCAACTGGCCGGGCGCGTGGGCGTCGGTGTCGATCGCGACGAGAGCGCCCGCAGCCACCGCCTTGCGCAGCAGGTGGCGCGGCGGGTCCAGCCGCTCCGGCCGGCAGTTGATCTCGACCGCCGTGCCCGCCTCGGCACAGGCCGCGAAGACCCGGTCCGCGTCGAACCGCGACTGCGGCCGGCCGCGCCCCGACAGCAGCCGGCCCGTGCAGTGGCCGAGAACGTTCGCCTGCGGATGGCGTACGGCCGCCTCCAGACGCCGGGTCATCGGCGCCGCCTCCATCCGCAGCTTGGAGTGGACGGAGACCACCACCACGTCCAGCCGCTCCAGCAGCTCCGGTTCCTGGTCCAGCGAACCGTCGGGCAGGATGTCGCACTCGATCCCGGTCAGCAGCCGGAACGGCGCCCACTCCTCGTTGAGCCGTGCCACCACCGCCAGCTGCTCCCGCAGCCGCTCGGGCGACAGGCCGTTTGCCACCGTCAGCCGCGGCGAATGGTCGGTGAGCACCGCCCACTCGTGCCCCAGCTCCGCCGCCGTGAGGCCCATTTCCACGATCGGGCTGCCGCCGTCGGACCAGTCGGAGTGGAGGTGGCAGTCGCCGCGCAGCCGGGACAGCAGCTTCCGGCCCTTCTCGGGGGCCGGTTCGGCGGCCGCCTGCTCCTCCAGCCTCTCCAGATAGCCGGGGACCTCGCCCGCCTGGGCCTCCCGGATCACCTGCGCGGTACGCGGACCGATCCCGCTGAGCCGCTCCAGGGTCCCGGCGGCCACCCGTTCGGCCGCCTCCCCGGACTCCATCGCGTCCACCACCCCGGCGGCCGTCCGGAAGGCCTTCACCCGGTAGGTGGCGGCCTGCGAGCGCTCCAGCAGGAACGCGATACGCCGCAGAGCGGTGACGGGATCCATCGGCACCTCCACAGGGAACGTCGGCCGCCCCGCGGATCACGCCGTCCGGGCCGCCTGTCCCAGGATGGCCGCTGCGGGCCCCGGACGCCCACCGGGCGACCCGTCAGCCGGAGTCGGTCCGTCCCGGCTCCGCCACCCAGCGCCGGGTGGAGAAGTCGTAGTCGTGGACGGGCCGCCCGGGCGCCCCACTCGTACGGAACGGCCGCCCGCCGTCGTCGATCCGTACCGTCCCGCTCCGGCCCCCGCCGCTCCACCGCAGCTCCGCGACCCAGTCGCAGTCGCAGCGGGCCGCACGCGCGGTGACGAGGAGGACCTCCGGGTCCGAGGCCGAGACGCGGTACGGGAAGGAGACCGCCGGGATCGGCTCACCCGTGTCGTTCCCCGGTACGGACCGGGCCACGGGTCGCCTCACGTCGAGGTCGACGTCGAACATCCGCGGTGTGAGCGCTCCGCCGCACCCGGAGCTCATCCGGAGGACCCGCCCGTGCGCAGGCTCTCGCCGCTCGACGACCCGGACCCGTAGGGCCTCCAGCACGACCGCCCGCTCGTCCGCGCCCTGGAGGGTGATTCGTACGCCGGTCTCGCCCGCGTGCACCGCGCCGAGCGCCCGCGCCCAGGCCTCCGCGTCGGCCTCGGCGGGCGGGGCCGGGATCCCGGCGGCGGAACCGCCGACGAGGTAGGCGTGCCCGCAGCCGTACTTCCAGACGTGATCGTCGGTCGTCCAGGTGAACGGGGGAGCCACGGGCGGCGCGACGGACGGCTGCTGCCGGGGCCGCTCCGGTCGCGAGGGGTCGCTGAAGGCCGTGCTCAGGGCGAGGGCCAGGGCGACCACGGCGACGCAGACGACGAGAGCGGGCACCCACCGGCGTACGGAGGAGGTGCCGGAAGCCCGGGCTGCGGGCAGGGGCCGCCTCTCGTCGGGGAGTACCGGGGTGGGGGCTGCGGGCAGGGGCTGTTTCTCGTCGGGGTGTACGGGGGTGGCGGCGGCCGGAACGGGCCTGCCGGGCTCCTCCGTACGCGGCGTGTCCCCGCCCGGCCGGGCCACCGCCGGCTCCTGGACCTCACCCGGCTGAACCGCCCCCGCCTCCTGCCGCTCCACCCGTTCCGCGTCCGCGCTCAGCCACAGGCGGTGCAGGGCCTGCCGCTCCTCGCCCGTGCGGCCGCACAGCCGGGCCAGGCGCTCCACCGGGGCGAACTCCGCCGGGACCGTCCGGCCGGTGCAGTAGCGGTGGAGCGTCGAGGCGCTCACGCCGATGCGGCGGGCCAGGGCCGCGTACGTGCGGCCTGAGCTCTCCCGTAACTCCCGCAGCCGCTCCGCCAGCTCCTCCCGAGCAAAATCACCGCCCGCACCCGGCTCCTCCCCGATTCCCCGCTCGCCGTCCGTGCGCCGGCGGCCGCTCATGCCCCGCCCGCCGTCCGCTTCCCGTCCGTCCGACAACCCGCTCGACCTCCCCCGGCCGTCCCAGGGGCGTTCCACCCCACCGTGAACACCCACGTCACCGGGGGTGGGACGGTTCCGTGCCGGGCGGAAACCGTGTCGTCCTTGTCGCCGGCCCGGTGCCCGCCCCAGGCTGGTGCCGTTCCACCGACCGACCGCTCGACCACCTGAACGGGGATCACCACCATGCGCACCACCCGTACGATCCGCACCGCACTCGTGACCGCCGCCGCCGCGGGGCTCGCCGTCACGGCGCTGTCCACGGCACCCGCCTCCGCCGCGCCCGCCGCGCCGAAGTTCCTGGCCGCCGGGCAGTGGCCCGCCTCCCTCACGCCCTGGACCGCCGGTCCGGTGCAGAAGGGCCTGCCGGAGGACGGATCCTTCTGCACGGCCGGAACCACGCCGGCCGCGGGCACCCGCCACCGGGACTTCCGCACCGAGCTGGACACCGGCGCCCGGCAGACGATCACCGTCGCGCCCACCACCGCGAAGGCCAAGGCGCTCGCCGCCGAGCTGCGGACCGCGCTGGCGACCTGCCTGGAGCGGATGAAGGAGCAGGACCCGGGCATCGAGGGCGTCAGCCGTTACCACGGGCGGGTGAACGTGGAGGAGGGCGCGTACGTCTACAGCATCGACACGTCCTACCCGGAGGTCGGCTCCACCGACATCGGCCTCCACTCCGTCGGCCGCGACGGCCGCACGGTGACCGTCCTGGAGTGGGGACAGCTGGGTGACCTGGACGGCGCACCGCTGAAGGGGTTCAGGAAGACGACCGGAACCGCCGTCGCCAAGCTGCACTAGGAGGTGTCCGAGCAGTTCCGCGCGGGCGGGCGACGCCCGGCACGGCACCTCGCGGCGTTGCCGAAGAGTCCTGGTAGCTCCTTCCCCGAGCTCTCACCCGCGTGCGAGCAGGGGGGAACCCGTCCAAGGACTCTCCGGCGCCTTGCGATGCGCCGCACCTGACGCCGCCCGCTGATCCGCGCCGAACTGTCAGACACCCCCTACCTTGTCCGCGGACCGGCCGGCACGGGGTTCCGGCCGGTCCGCCGAAGTGCGCGGCCCCCTCTGCCGGGAGCATCCTGGCTGTGTGACCCGGCACGACGCGACCCGGCCCACCCCGCCCCCCGGAAGCGGGGCCGCGGCCGGGCGAGACGACTTCGGCCGAGTACCGGACGAGCTGTCCCTCGTACTCGCGCAGGGGGTCGTCAGCGCCGTCGAGTCCGCCGAGGGGTACGCGGGCGGTATCTACCTCCGCTCCGGGACGCCCGGCCTCCTGCGCCTCGCCGTGCTCGCCGGACTGCCGGGCCCGCTCTTCCGGCCCTGGTGGCGGATGCACGTGAACCGGCCGTTCCCGGTCTCCGAGGCCTTCCGCACCGGCCGGCCCGTGCTGCTCGCCGACGCGGAGGAGGGCATGCGGCGGTTCCCCCAGCTGATGGCGGGGCTGCCGTTCCCGTTCGGCTCGCTGTGGGTCCCGATCACCGGCCCGCAGGGCAGCATGGGCGTGATGGCCGTCCTGCGGGCCGCGACCCCGGGGGAGCAGATCGCTCCCGCCGACGGGGAGCGGCTGCTGCGCCTGGGCCACCGTCTCGGGGCCGCGCTCGCCGATCTGGAGTCGCGGTCCCTCCCGGTCGTCTGGGAGAAGGAGCCGATCCCCGTCCAGCTCCCGGCCGCCCCGGCGCCGCCCGTGCGGGTCGGCAGCTTCGACTGGGATCTGCACACCGGAGGCCTCACCGCCGACGACGACCTGTGCGCGATCTTCGGCACCGTGCCGGAGGAGTTCCCCGGCACCGTCGACGCGCTCGCCGGACGCCTCGTACCGGAGGACGTGTACGGGCTCTGGGCGCTGGCCCGGCAGGCGGTGGAATCCGCCGATCCGGTGGTGCGGAGGATGCGGCTGCGCGGCCCCGACGGCCGCTACCACCTGCTGGAACTCTCCGGCCGCTGGACCCACCCGGACGGCGGGAGCGCGGAGAGCCATCTGTCCGGCTTCGTCGTCGACTTCGGCGCGGGACCCGTCATCGCGGAGGCGGCGGACCGGCTGCCACGGGGGATCGTCTCGCTGGACCGGATCGGGCGCATCACGTACGCCAACGCCCTCGCGGAGGAGTTGCTCGACCTCCCCCGCGCCGAGCTGGTGGGCCACGTCGTGTGGGAGGTGCTGCCGTGGTTCGGGCATCCGGCGTACGAGGACCACTGCCGGGCCGCCCTGATCTCCGACGAACCCGTCCACTTCCTCGCCAGGCGTGGCCCGTCGCGCTGGCTGTCGGTCTCGCTGTACCCGGGCCACGACGGGCTGAGCGCGGTGTTCCAGGCCACGGAACAGCCCGCGTACACTCCCGGTTCCGTCGCCGCGCCCGGTCTGGGCATCGGCTCCACCGCCGACCGCTCCTCCGCCCTCTACCGCCCGGTGGCCCTGGCGATCGCCCTCACCGAGGCGGTCACGGCCCGCCAGGTCTCCGCCGTGGTCACCGAGGAGCTGCTGCCCGCGTTCGGCGGCCGGCAGCTCGCCATCTACCTGCTGAGCGAGCGTCACCTCCACCTCGCCTGGGAGACGGGGTTTCCGAAAGGGTTCCTCGACCGTTTCGACGGGGTCGGACTCGACGTCTCCATTCCTGGCGTGGAGACTCTGACCACCGGCCGCCCGCTCTTCTTCGAGTCCATGCAGCGGCTGGCCGACGCCTACCCGGGCATCCCGATGGAGACCGACATCGGGGCGCGGGCCTTCCTGCCGCTGATCGCCTCGGGGCGGCCCGTCGGCTCGTGCATCCTCGGCTTCGACCGGCCGCGCGGGTTCAGCCCGGAGGAGCGCACCGTCCTGACCGCCCTCGCCGGACTCATCGCCCAGGCCCTGCAACGCGCGCAGCGGTACGACAGCGAGTCGGCGCTCGCCCGGGGGCTCCAAGACGCCCTGCTGCCGCACCGGCTGCCGGAGGCCGACGGGGTCGACACGCTCGGGCGCTATCTCTCCGGCACCCAGGGCATGGACGTGGGCGGCGACTGGTACGACGTCATCGAGACCGGCCACGAACTGGCCCTGGTCATCGGCGACGTCCAGGGACACGGTGTCGCGGCGGCCGCCACCATGGGGCAACTACGCAGTGCGGTACGGGCGTTCGCGCTGAGCAACCACGATCCGCAGGAGGTGATGAGCGGCACCAACCGGCTCCTCATCGACCTGGACCCGGGACAGTTCGCCAGCTGCTGCTACATCGCCCTGGACCCGCTCACGGGACGCGCCCGTGCCGTACGGGCGGGCCATCCGCAGCCGGTGCTGCGGCATTCCGACGGCCGGACCGAGGTACTGGACCTGCCCGGCGGCATCGTCCTCGGCATCGACGGGCACGCGACGTACCCGGTCACCGACCTGCTGCTCGAACCGGGCGATGTGCTGGCCCTGTTCACCGACGGGCTCATCGAACGGCCCGGGACCGACATCGACGAGGGCATCGAGCGGCTGCGCTCCACGATCGCCGGGATCGGCTCGGTCCCGCTGGCCGAGATCGCGAACCGGGTGATCGGCGAGGCCCGGCGGGCCACGGACCGGCCCGACGACATCGCGCTCCTGCTCGCGGCCCGCTGGACGCACCTTCCTCAGAAGCCGCAGCCGCTGTCCCGCGACGCCGCCCCGCCGGACCTGTGGCGGACGTTCCGCGGGCCGGGCCGGGGCGGCACGAGCGCCCCGGCCCCGGACTGACGGGCGACAGCCCCGTACGCCTCAGGCGTACAGGGTCCGCCCGGCTCAGACCTCCGTGGCCGGCTCGGCCAGGGCGAAGGCGCCCGAGGCGTCCAGCATGCCCTCGCGCTCCACGACCTTGATCCGCTCACGGCCCTGGGCGACGCCGAGCGCCTGCTCGTGGGCGTCCAGCTTGTGCCAGCCCTCCCAGGTCGTGTACCGGACGTTGCGGCTCTCCAGGAAAGCCTCCACCGCCTCCGGTGCGGGCGTCGCCGGCTCGGACAGGCGGCCTGCGGCGCGGTCCTCCAGGAGGCAGGCGACCGTCTCGTTGGCGTCGCCCTTGGTGTGGCCGATCAGGCCGATCGGGCCGCGCTTGATCCAGCCCGTGACGTAGACCGAGGCCATGTGCTCGTCACCGGAGATGACGCGGCCCGCCTCGTGCGGGACCGTGCCGGAGGCCACGTCGAAGGGGAGCTTGGGCAGCTCCTCCGAGTAGTAGCCGACGGCCCGGTAGACGCTCTGCACGTCCCAGTCGGTGAACCGGCCGGTGCCCCGGACGTTGCCGGTGCCGTCCAGCTCGGTGCGCTCGGTGCGCAGCGCGGTGACCTCGCCGTCCTCGCCGAGGATCTCGACCGGCGACTCGAAGAAGTGCAGGAAGAGCTTGTGCGGGCGGTCGCCGACATCGCGGATCGCCCAGTTCTCCAGGGTCTGCGCGACCATGTTGGCCTGCTTGTTCTCCCGCCGGGTGGCGATGGAGCCCTCGTCGTACTCGATGTCCTCGGGGTTGACGATCACCTCGATGTTGGGGGAGTGGTCCAGCTCCCGCAGCTCCATCGGGCTGAACTTGGCCTGCGCCGGGCCACGCCGCCCGAACACATGCACCTCCAGCGCCTTGTTCGCCTTGAGGCCCTGGTACACGTTGTCCGGGATCTCGGTGGGCAGCAGCTCGTCCGCCGTCTTGGCCAGCACGCGGGCCACGTCCAGCGCCACGTTGCCGACGCCGAGGACGGCGACCTTCTCCGCCGTGAGCGGCCAGGTGCGCGGGACCTCGGGGTGGCCGTCGTACCAGGAGACGAAATCGGCCGCGCCGTAGGAGCCGTCGAGCTCCATGCCCGGGATGTCGAGAGCCCGGTCGGCCTCGGCGCCGGTCGAGAAGATCACCGCGTCGTAGAAGGACCGCAGGTCGTCCAGGTCGATGTCGTTCGGGTAGCTGACGTTGCCGAAGAGGCGGATCTGCGGCTTGTCCAGCACCTGGTGCAGCGCCTTGACGATGCCCTTGATCCGCGGGTGGTCGGGAGCCACGCCGTAACGGATCAGGCCGAAGGGCGCGGGCATGCGCTCGAACAGGTCGATCGAGACACCCGGGTCCTGGCAGACCTCGGATTTGAGCAGCGCGTCCGCAGCGTAGATACCGGCGGGGCCGGCTCCGACAATGGCGACGCGGACGGGGCGTGTCATGGCGTGGTGATCCTTAAGGCGGGCGAACGCGGGCAGGTACAGCGTACGTCGGAGGTAAGGGTTGGCTTACTAGTCTCCACCCCACACCGTAAGCCCTGACCCCGAGAGACCTCCGACCCGGCCTACGGAACCGCCCGATAAGTCCGTTTCGCTAGGTCGGTATGGGCGATTTTGGACATTTAGCCCTCTCTTCCGTAAAGGGGTTAATGGGATTCTTGGGCCCTTTTGGGTGTGCCCATTCCGGCCACCCCCGCGCGAAGTGGTGAGCGTCACGCCCGGGGGTGCGGACGTGGAAGTGGAGGCGTCGGTTCCCTTCTGTGCGAAGAAAGTTGACACCCTGACGGAACCGGCGCGACCGGGAATTCCGGAATTCGATCATGCGGAGAAAGAAGATCAGGAATTCGGGGCTTGTTCTGCCCGATGCTTTTCGCCTACGGTCACGGTCAATCCGGATGGAACGCCGAATCCTGCCGCCGTCCGGGAATCCGCAACCCACTCACGTACGGCAGGAGCGGGGGACCCAGGTATGCCGCCGATCCGGTATCCGGAACGGCTAGGGGTGAAGTCGCACGACCGTGCGGCCAGACATCTCCCGTCTGAACCCGACAGCTCACCTCGTAGGCGCCGGAGAGGAAATTCCCCATGCCCGCACAGGGTAAGCACCGCCGTTCCAAGTCCGGCTCGCTGAGCCGTGGCATCGCCGCCGTGACCACGGGTGGAGCCGTTCTGGCCCTCCCGGTGCTCGGCGCCACCACCGCCTCCGCCGCTCCCGCGCACTCCGTCGCCGCGGAAAAGGCGGTGGCTCCCGTCTCCGTGACCGTCCAGGCGAATTCCGTGACGAAGGCGGCACCCGCCAAGCATTCCGTGGTGTCCGGCGAAACGCTTTCCAAGATCGCCCGCGAGTATTCCGTCAGCGGCGGCTGGAAGAAGCTGTACGAAGGCAACCGCAAGGCCGTCGGCGAGAACCCGAACCTTATTCACCCGGGTATCACGCTGACCATCGGCGCCAAGGCTGCCGCCCCGTCAGACGCCAAGGCCGGCAAGGCTGCCAAGGCCGCCGAGCGCACCGCCACGGCGGAGCGCGCCGACCGCTCGGAGCGCACCACGGCCGCGCCCGCCGCCGCCCCGGCCGCCGCCCCCGCCACGTACACCAACGACCTCGACGGCTGGATCAAGGAGTCGCTGGCGGTCATGGCCCAGCACGGCATCCCCGGCAGCTACGAGGGCATCCACCGCAACATCATCCGCGAGTCCTCGGGCAACCCGAACGCCATCAACAACTGGGACTCCAACGCGGTCAAGGGCACCCCGTCCAAGGGGCTGCTCCAGGTCATCGACCCGACCTTCCAGGCCTACCACGTGCCCGGCACCTCGACCGACAGCTACGACCCGGTCGCCAACATCACCGCCGCGTGCAACTACGCCGCGGACCGGTACGGCTCGATCGACAACGTCTTCGGCGCCTACTGATCCCGTACGCGCTCACGCCGAGGGGCCCCGGACCATCTGGTCCGGGGCCCCTCGGCGTACCGGGAAGTTACCCCCAAGTTTCTAGTGACTTGCCACGCGATCGACAGTAGAACCTGTTGCACTCATCGAGAGTGAGGTAAGTCACATGAGCGACTCCATCCTGCACAAAGGCGCTCACAGAGGCGTCTCCCGTCGTAGATTCATCACAGGAACAGGTTCTCTTCTTGGCGTCGCGGCGCTCGCCGGACCCACCACACCGGTCTGGGCCACGCCCCGGGCCTCGGCTGCCCCGATCGGATCCGGTGCCCATGTGCCGGTGCTGATCATCGGCACCGGATACGGCGGCTCGGTCGCCGCCCTCCGGCTCGCCCAGGCGGGCACCGACGTCCACATGGTCGAGATGGGCATGGCCTGGGACACCCCCGGCGCCGACGGCAAGATCTTCGCCAACACCACCAAGCCGGACGACCGTTCCTTCTGGCTGCGCACCCGGACCAAGCAGCCGCTGAGCAACTTCCTCGGCTTCCCGATCGACAAGAGCGTCAACCGCTACACAGGCATCCTGGACGCCGAGGAGTTCGCCGGCATCACCGTCTACCAGGGGCGCGGCGTCGGCGGCGGCTCGCTGGTCAACGGCGGCATGGCCGTCACGCCCAAGCGGGAGAACTTCGCCACCATCCTCCCGTCGGTGAACGCCGCCGAGATGTACAGCACCTACTACCCGCGCGCCAACGCGGACCTCGGCGTCACCACCATCGACCCGGCCTGGTTCGACTCCGTCGACTGCTACCAGTACGCCCGGGTCGGCCGGAAGCACGCCCAGCGCTCCGGCTTCCCGTTCCTCTTCGTGCCCGCCGTGTACGACTGGGACTACATGAAGCAGGAGGCGGCCGGGACCGTACCGAAGTCCGCGCTGGACGCCGAGATCCTCTACGGCAACAACTACGGCAAGAAGTCGCTCCAGAAGACCTACATCGACCGGATCAAGGCCACCGGCCGGGTCACCATCACCCCGCTCCACAAGGTCACCCGCGTCTCCCCGGCCTCCGGCGGCGGCTACACGGTCCTCATCGACCAGCTGGACACCACCGGCCGGACCATCGTCACCAAGACGGTCACGGCGGACAGGGTTTTCTTCGCCGCGGGCAGCGTCGGCACCAGCAAGCTGCTCGTCGGCCTGAAGGCGACCGGAGCCCTGCCCGGCCTCAACAGCGAGGTCGGCAAGGGCTGGGGCGACAACGGCAACGTCATGTGCGGCCGGGCCAACCACCTCTGGGATCCGACGGGGAAGGTGCAGTCCTCCATCCCCACCGGCGGCATCGACAATTGGGACGCCGGCGGAGCCTTCGCCGAGGTCGCCCCGCTGCCCACCGGGATCGAGACCTGGGCCTCGTTCTACCTCTCGATCACCAAGAACCCCCACCGGGCCGAGTTCACCTGGAACGCGGCGGCGGGCAGGCCGGAACTGAACTGGCAGACGGCGTGGAAGCAGCCGTCCATCGACGCCGCGAAGACCATCTTCGACAAGATCAACAAGAAGGAGGGAACGATCTACCGCACGGATCTCTTCGGCACCTACAAGATCTGGGGCGACCACCTCACCTACCATCCGCTGGGCGGCGCGGTCCTGGACAAGGCCACCGACAACTACGGCCGGCTGCACGGCTACCCGGGCCTGTACGTCATCGACGGCGCCCTGATCCCGGGCAACGTCAGCGTCAACCCGTTCGTGACGATCACCGCGCTCGCCGAGCGCAACATCGAGCGGATCATCGCCACCGATCTGCGCCGCTGATCCATCGGACGTACCGATCTGCGCCGCTGAACCACCGGGCGAACGGAGAGCCCGGGGCCGGGAGTGCCAACCCGGCGGCCCCGGACTCCGTCAGTGACCCGGCAGAACGCACACCGCGTCGATCCCCAGCACATGGTTGAGCCGCCCGAAGGCCAGCCACGAGCCGATGCTCATCGACAGCTCCACGATCTCCACCTGGCTGTAGTGCGCGGTCATCCGCTTCCAGAAGGCGTCGTCGAGACCGTTGTGGTCCAGCGCGTACCGCTCCGCGTACTCCGCCGCCAGCCGGGTCCGCTCGTCGAAGGCGTCCGTCGTACGCCACTCGGTCACCGCTTGCGCGAACTCCTCCTCGACCTTCGCGCCGTCCCGCTCGGTCCGCCAGTCCAGGCAGAACAGGCACCCGTTGATCTGCGCGATCCGCAGCCGCGCCGCCTCGAACTCCCGCAGGCCCAGCGTCGTGTGCTCGTACACGGACATCGAGAAGGTGGCGGCGGCCATGCCGATGCCGGGGACCATCTCCCCCCACACGTAACCGATGGGCTCCTGGCCCTCCGGGATGTCGATGATCATGCCGTTCTCCTTCCCAGCCTGCCGACAGCGGGCCGCAGCGGGACGTCGAGTGCGTCGTACAGGCCCGGCTTGGCGTCCACCAGCCAGTCGATGGCCGAGACGAGCCGCCCGACGGCCGTGGCGTTCCCGCCCGCCGACCGGTTCTCGCCCTCGTCGGACGCCTCGACCGTCACCTCGATACGGGGACGGCCCTCGATCACCACCCGGTGCGCGCCCACACCGTCGGGCGGCGATGGCCAGTCCGGTGCGCACGAGGGATGGATGCGGGTGATGTGCTCGATCACGATGCGGGGCTCGCCGCCCACGATGCCCTGCACCTCGAACCGCACCGCGCCCTGCGTGCCCGCCGCGAACTCGCCCATCGTGCGTGTGGTCACGGTCGTCTCCAGCGCCCGGCGGTCCAGCGTCTCGCGGATCTCGTCCAGCTCGACGCCGAGCGCCCGGGCCATCAGCCGTATCTGACCGCCCCACACCATCGTCGGAACGCTCTCGGCGAGCATGAGCGGCTGGTAGTCCAACGGGTGGCCCATGCCGATCAGATGGCGTACCGACTCCTCCTGCTCGTATGTGGAGTAGTCGAAGATCTCCTGGCAGCGGATCACGTCCACCTCGGTGCCCAGACCGCTCACCAGCAGCGGCAGGACGTCGTTGCCCCAGCCGGGGTCCACCCCGGAGACGAAGAGGGAGCCGCCGCCCTCCGCGACGGCGGCCAGGACGGGATCCCGCAGCTCGGGCGGGGCGTTGCGCTGGTCGTAGAGGGGATAGAGGGACGGTGTGACGACGACAGCTCCGGCGCGGATCGCCCGGCCGATGTCGGTCAGCGCGTCGTCGGGCCGGATGTCGCCGGAGGCCGCGTAGACCACCGCGCGCGGGCGGCCGGCCAGGACGGCGGCGATGTCGTCGGTGGCCGCGACGCCGAGCGTGCGGCCGAGACCGCCCAACTCGCCCGCGTCCCGGCCTACCTTGGCGGGATCGTGGACGAGGACGGCGGTGAGTGTCAGTGCTGGATGGGCCTCGACGGCGCGGATCGCCGCGCGGCCGACGTTGCCGGTACCCCAGACAACCGTGGGAATCATGCGCGGAGGGTAGCGGCCGGACCTCGCACTTCCCAGAGCCGTGGCGAGGGAAAAAATGGGTGTTCCCGGGCCGGCGGGTGAACCGCCGGCCCGGGAACCGTACGGAGGTGACTACTGCTCGGCGCGGGCGGCGGTCGGGCTGCCGCTGATCGTGAACTGCGAGCCGGGCTCGATCAGTACATGGCCGTCACGCGAGTTGGTGATCGTCACGTTGGTCAGCGTCGCGTTGCCGCGTGCGCCGCCCATCGCGAGGATGCCGGAGCCGTTGTTGGACTTGTCGATCCGGACGTTCTGGATCTTCACGTCCGGCATCAGGCCGCCACCCGTCTTGAACTGGATGCCGTCGTAGGTGGAGTCGATGATGTCGGTGTCGCGGATCGTGACGCCGGGGATCGGCAGGTTCTGCGGGAAGAGCGTGATCGCGCCGAACTCCTGGTCCTCGTTCCAGAAGGCTCCGCCGGTGCGGTACAGGGCGTTGTTGGCGATCAGCGTCTGCCCGGAGAAGGGCAGCGGGTCGTGGTCGGTCGCCAGCATGATGGCCGGGTAGTTCATGGTGTCGGAGATGATGTTGTTCTCGATCTTGTTGCCGTAACCGCCGTAGATCGCGATGCCGTTGGCCCGCCACGGCAGCTGGATGGTGTTGTTGCGGAAGCTGTTGTCGTGGCCGATGTCGACGGACTGGTCCTTGACGTACTTGCTGGACCAGACGGCGAGAGCGTCATCGCCGGTGTTGCGGAAGGACGAGTTGTACACGGTCGAATTGCGGGTGCCGTTGGCGAAGTTGATGCCGTCGGCGTACGTGTTGCGGATCCGCATCCCGGTGAACTCGACGCCGTCGCCCGGGTTCCACAGGGACTGGATGTTGTCGTAGTCGCGGCCCGCCCAGACGCCCACGTTGGCGTGCTCGATCCAGACGTTGCTGATCTTCGTGTTCTTGCCGAACCGCCCGTTGAGCGCGACACCGCCCTCATGGTTTCCGTCACCGCCGCGGATCGTGCCGGAGCCGAAGATCGCGATGTCGGAAATTTTCGTGTTCTCGTCGATGTCGAAACCGAAGTTGCCCTCGTGCGGGTGGTTGATCCCGCCCGCCTCGTGCGGCGGGGTCAGCGTGTAGAGCTGGGAGTGCCACATGCCCGCGCCCCGGATCGTCACGTCACGGATGCCCACCTGGTTCCACTGACCCCGGTCCAGCGGGTCGTCGGTGAGGATCTTCTGCTCCTGGCGCCACTGGCCCGCCGGGATCCAGACGCAGCCGATCTGGCCGTTCTGGTTGGCCGTCACCGCGCGCTGGATGGCGGCGGTGTCGTCGATCCCGTCGTTCGCCACCGCGCCGTACGTCGTGATGGAGACGCAGCCCGAGGGCTGAGCGGTGGGCGGTGCGACCTGCTCCAGGTCGATCAGGTCGATGATGTAGAAGGCGGCGTTGTCGCCCGCGTCCCGCTGGAGCTTGAACTTGGTGCCGGCCGGATAGGTCTGCGCGAGCAGCGCGTGCGACTCGTCGAAGAGCCGCCGCGCGTCGCCGCCCGGCGTGTTGGTGAGTCCCTCCGGGCTGTCGGTGTTGCCGTACAGCCAGCTGTGCTTGGAGGAGAGGTCGAGCTTGCGGACGAACTGGCCGTTCGCGTAGAGACTGATGGTCGCCTGACGGCCGCCACCGCCCGCCGCGTCCGGGATCGAGTTGCGGACGACGATGGAATTCGACGCGTTGGTCGAGGTGAACTCGACATACTCACCGGTGGAGTTGAGCCGCACCGACTTGCGGCCCGAGGACTCGGTGGCGAAGTTGGTGTGGCCGAAGGTCCGCTCGGCGTCCGAGGTGAGCAGCGTGCCCTGGTACGCGGCGTCCTCCGCCTCGTACTCCGTGTACGGCACCGCCGCGCCGCGCCCGACGACGATGGAGCGGGCCAGCACGTTGTTGGTCTCGTTGGTCTCCGCGACCAGGTTCGTCGCGTCGGCCGTGGCCGTCAGGGTGGCTCCGCCGCTCGCCGCCGTCCAGCTGCCGCTGATCGGCACGTTCACCGTGGCACCCGCCGGGACGGCCGGGGTCGCGCCGTTGAGCGTGGTGGAGCCGACGGTCAGCCGGGTGATCGTGCCCGCGCTCACCGCACTGGTGCCGCGGTTGTGCACGGCCACGGTGAAGGTGACCGCCGCGCCGACGGCCGGGTTCGACGGGCTGGAGGTGATGGAGCGGACCTCCAGGTCCGGGCCGGGGCTCTGGCCGACCACCAGGGGCGATGCGGTGGTGCGGCTGTTGTTGGTGTTGTCCGACTCGACGATGGTGTCGGTCGGGTCGACCAGCGCCGAGACGGTGTACGAACCCTGCGGCCGCTTGCCGACCGCCACCGAGACCGGGGCCGAGGCACCCGCGGCGAGCGGACCCACCGGGGCGCTGCCCACGACCACGCCGCCCAGGCTCACATTGACGGTGGTCGCCGCCGACGGAGCCGTACCGATGTTGCGTACGGTGCCCTGGATGGTGATGTTGTCCGTCTCCGAAGGCGCCGAAGGGCTCCAGGACAGGGCGCTCACGGTCAGGTCCGGGTTGGGCGCCGGCGTCCCGAACACCTGGATCTCGGCGATCTGGGCCCCGGGCGCCCCGGTGTTCGAGAAGAACTGGAGCTGGAGGTCGGCGGCCCGGCCGCTGACCGGGACCGTCACCGTGTTCCGGTTGGTGGCCGGGTTGAACACGTAGCCGGCGCGGGCCTTGAGCGAGGTGAAGCCGGTCCCGCTCTGCGTCCGGCCGAGCACCTGGAACTCCTGGGTCCTGGTGGACCAGATCGGGTCCGGGTTCAGCTTGATCACCACGGACTGCAGATCCGCGTCGGCGCCCAGCTTCACGGTGAGGTTCGAGGGGTGGCCGCCTGCCTCCCAGTAGGTGTTCACCTGGCCGTCGTTGGCGTTCACGGCGGGGTAGCCGCCGTGCGATCCGCTGGCGGTGACGCTCTTGCCCCGGGCCAGATCGGTCGCCTCAGCCGCTGCCGCCTGGACGGGAAGCAGGCCGACGGTGACGAGCCCCGCTATGAGCAGGCCGGTGATCGATCTCTCGCTGAGCCGTTTCCATCTCATGCTGTCCTCTGCTTCCACAGGTATTTGAGTCACGCAGTCAATGTTTTGCAAACAGCAGTGGATAGATTTCTGGTCTGTTTCTGATTTGTCAACGGTTCTCGCATGCTCACGTCATGAGGCTGCGCCGGATGACGGGTCGTCAGGCCCCCTGATCCGGTGTGCGGTTCTTCAGGACAGCGCCGTGCCGCGCGCCAGCAGCAGCGCCACATCCGCCGCCGCCACGGCCACCGCACCCGCCAGCGCCGCCTTGTGCCACCAGCGGCCGAGCACCGGCCCCACCAGCGCCGCCGCACCGGCGAGGACCAGGACGGCCACCGACCCGGCGCCCACCGGACCCGGCGGGCCGAGCACCAGGACGGCCGTCGCCGCGAGCAGCGGAACCGGCAGCAGCAGCCGGGTCCCCGCGGCGCCCAGCCGGTGCGGCAGCCCCTGGATGCCGGCGGCCCGGTCCGCCGCGATGTCCGGAAGCGTGTCGCCCAGATGGGCCGCACACCCGAGCAGCGCCCCCGCGGCGACCGTCCACCACCGGGGCCACGGCGCGCCGGGCAGGGAGAGCGTCACCAGCGAGGGGAGCGCGGCGAATCCGACGGCGTACGGGAGCCAGGAGAGCGCCGTCGCCTTGAGCCGCAGGTTGTAGAGCCAGGCGGCGGCGACCGCGGCCAGGTGCACCGTACCGGCGAGAGAGCCGCAGGCCAGCGAGAGCGGGACGCACAGGGTGCCCGCCACCGCCGCCGCGCCCCACACCGCGCGGACGGAGACCGCCCCGCCGGCGACCGGCTTCCCCCGCCGCCCGGCCCGCGCGTCGCGCCCCGCGTCGTACGCGTCGTTGCACCAGCCCACCGAGAGCTGGCCGGTCAGCACCGCCGCGCCGACCAGAACGAGCCGCGCGGGGGAGAGGCCCGCCCCGACGGCCAGGGCGCAGGCCAGCGCCGTCACCGCGACCACCGGGCCCGGATGGCAGGCCAGCGCCAGCCCCGCCGCGCGGCCCGGCCACCGGACCGCCGCCGTGGCCGTGCCTGCCCCGTCCGTGGCGTCCATCCGGTGATCGTAGAGAGCTGCGGCCCCGTCAACACGGCAGCCGCGCGCCTCTTTTGCCGGGTTTTCCTCGTATGCGTAGGCAGGATGGGGTGATGACGCCCCCGACGCAGGAGCCGCAATGACCCGGATCGCCGCGGTCCACGGGGCCCTGCCGCCCCACCGCCACACCCAGCGCGAGGTCACCGACATGGTGGCCGCGACCTGTCTGCCGCCCGGCGCCGACCGTCGCGTCCTGGACCGCCTCCACGGCAACGCCCGCGTCCGCACCCGGCACACCGCCCTGCCGCTGGAGAGCTACCGCGACCTGGACGGCTTCGGCGCCGCCAACGACGTGTTCATCCGCTCGGCCACCGACCTCGGCGGCCAGGCCGTACGCGGCGCCCTGCGTGCGGCCGGGCTGCGGCCCACCGATGTGGACCTGCTGATGTTCACCTCCGTCACCGGCATCGCCGCCCCCTCCGTCGACGCCCGGCTGGTCGCCCGCCTCGGCCTGCGCTCCGACGTGAAACGGCTGCCCGTCTTCGGCCTCGGCTGTGTCGCGGGAGCCGCCGGAGTGGCCCGGATCCACGACTACCTGCTCGGCCGGCCCGACGACGTCGCCGTGCTCCTCTCGGTCGAGCTGTGCTCGCTCACCTTCCAGCGCCAGGACGTGACGCCCGCCAACCTGGTGGCCACCGCCCTGTTCGGCGACGGAGCGGCCGCGGTGGTCGCCCTCGGCGGACGCCGGGCCACCGCCGGACCCGAGATCGTGGCCACCCGCAGCCGGATGTACCCGGAGACCGAGCACGTGATGGGCTGGTCCGTCGGCTCCACCGGCTTCAGCGTAGTCCTCGATCCCGCCGTGCCCGACGTCGTACGCCGGTACCTCGCCGACGACGTACGGGAGTTCCTCGCCGAACACGGCCTCAAACCGAAGGACATCGCCCACTGGGTCTGCCACCCGGGCGGGCCCAAGGTCCTGGAGACCGTCACCGAGGTCCTCGCCCTGCCCGACGGGGCGCTCGACGTCACCTGGCGCTCGCTGGCCGACGTCGGCAACCTCTCCTCCGCCTCGGTCCTGCACGTCCTGCGGGACACCATCGAACACCGCCGCCCCGAACCGGGCACCCCCGGACTCCTGCTCGCCATGGGCCCGGGCTTCTGCTGCGAACTGGTGCTGCTGCGCTGGTAGGAAGGTACGGCCCATGATCTGGTACACCGCCCTGGTGCTCGCCGTCGCCGTCGAGCGCCTCGCCGAACTCGTCGTCGCCCGCCGCAACACCCGCTGGAGCCTGGCCCGCGGCTCCACCGAGGCGGGCAGCGGCCACTACCCGGCGATGGTGGTCCTGCACACCGCCCTGCTCGCCGGGTGCCTGGCCGAGGTCCACCTCGCCGACCGCCCCTTCCTGCCGCTCCTCGGCTGGACCATGGTGGCGGCCGTCGTCGCGGCGCAGGCACTGCGCTGGTGGTGCATCACCGCGCTCGGCCCCCGGTGGAACACCCGTGTCATCGTCGTCCCCGGCCTGCCCCTGGTGACCGGCGGCCCCTACCGGTGGCTGCGCCACCCCAACTACGTCGCCGTCGCCGCCGAAGGCATCGCGCTGCCCCTGGTCCACGGGGCCTGGATGACCGCGCTGCTCTTCACCGCGCTCAACGCCGTCCTCATGGCGGTCCGGATCCGGTGCGAGGACGAAGCGCTGGCCCGCCTCCCGGTGGCGGAAGCGCGGGCGTGATCGACATCCTGATCGCGGGAGGCGGCCCGGCGGGGCTGGCCGCCGCCATCCGGGCCGCCGGGGAGGGCCTGGAGGCGGTGGTGGTCGAACCCCGTTCCGCCCCGGTCGACAAGGCCTGTGGCGAGGGCATCATGCCCGGCGGCCTCACCGCTCTGCACGGACTCGGCGTACGACCGGCCGGGCACCCGCTGCGGGGCATCCGGTACACCGACGGGCGGCACAGCGCGGAGGCGGAGTTCCGGGGCGCGTACGGGCTCGGCGTCCGGCGCACCGCCCTGCACGCGGCCCTCCACGAGCGGGCCGAGGCCCTCGGCGTACGCATCGTGGCAGGCAAGGTCCGCCAGGTCCGGCAGGACGCGGACACCGTCACCGCCGCCGGACTGACCGCGCGCTGGCTCATCGCCGCCGACGGGCTCCACTCACCCGTGCGGCGCGCCCTCGGCCTCGACCACCCCGTCCCCGGACCCGGCCGCTACGGCCTGCGCCGCCACTACCGCACCGCACCCTGGACGGACCTGGTCGAGGTCCACTGGTCGCCGTACGGGGAGGCGTACGTGACGCCGGTCGGCGAGCACCTGGTGGGCGTGGCCGTCCTCAGCCGCGACCGCCGCCCGTACGACGAGCACCTGGCGGCCTTCCCGGCCCTCGCCGCCCGGCTCGGCCCCCACGCCACTGCCGTACGCGGGGCAGGTCCGCTCCGGCAGCGGGCGTCCGGGCCACGGGCCGGGCGCGTGCTGCTCGTCGGTGACGCGGCGGGCTACACCGACGCGCTGACCGGCGAGGGCATCGCGCTCGCCGTGGCCACCGCGACGGCGGCGGTCGGCTGCCTGGCCGCCGGGCGGCCCGAGGACTATCCGGCCCGGTGGGCGCGGGCGACACGCCGCTACCGGCTGCTGACCCAGGCCCTGCTGGGCGCGGCGGCCCACCCCGCACCGCGCCGGATGATCGTCCCGGCGGCCCACCGCGCACCCGCTCTCTTCCGTACGGCGGTCCGCGCGCTCCAGTGATCGAATGGCGAGGCCCGGGGTTCCGTCATACCGTCGGTTCGGTGAACGCCCGCGTTCATCCGGCCGACGGAGAGACCGACCGCTCCTGACGGGGCGCAGCGCCCCCGGAACGAGAGACGAACCCACTCATGACGGGCTCCCACGCTTCACCCGGCAAGACCGCCCGGTCCGAACAGCGGGGCCAAGGCGGCAGACTGGCACTCCTCGTCATCGCCTCGTGCCAGCTGATGGTGGTGCTCGACATCACCATCGTCAACATCGCCCTCCCGCACATGCAGACGTCCCTGGGCTTCTCCACCGAGAACCTGTCCTGGGTGGTCAACGCCTACACGCTGACCTTCGGCGGACTGCTGCTGCTCGGCGGACGGCTCGGTGACATCCTCGGCCGCCGCCGCGTCTTCATCTTCGGCGTCCTGCTCTTCGTGCTCGCCTCGCTGCTCGGCGGACTCTCCCAGGAGTCCTGGCAGTTGCTGGCCGCCCGCTCGCTCCAGGGTGTCGGTGGCGCCATCGCCTCGCCGACCGCGCTCTCGCTGATCACCACGACCTTCCGCGAGGGCCCCGAACGCAACCGTGCGTTCGGCGTGTTCGCCGCGGTCTCGGCGGGCGGCAGCGCTATCGGGCTGCTGGCGGGCGGGATGCTCGTCGAATGGCTCGACTGGCGGTGGGTGCTCTTCGTGAACGTGCCCATCGGCCTGCTCATCGCCTTCGCCACACCCCGCTACATCCGCGAGTCCGAACGCCACCCGGGCCACTTCGACGTGGTCGGCGCCCTCACCTCCACGGTCGGCATGGTGCTGCTGGTCTACGGCTTCATCCGCGCCTCCGAGGACGGCTGGAGCGACCCGCTCACCCTCGGCTCCTTCGCCGCCGCGGTCGTGCTCCTGGCGCTCTTCATCTCCATCGAGAGCCGCTCCCGGCAGCCGATCACCCCGCTGTGGATGTTCCGCGACCGCAACCGCGCCGGGACCTACGCGATGATGCTGAGCCTCGCCGCGGCGATGTTCGGGATGTTCTTCTTCCTCACGCTCTTCGTGCAGAACGTGCTCGGCTTCAGCCCGCTGCGGGCCGGACTCGCCTTCCTGCCGATCAGCGTCATCATCGCGGTCGGCGCCGGCCTGGCCTCCCAACTGCTGCCCAGGTACGGGCCGAAGCCCTTCATGGTGACGGGCGCGCTGCTGGCCGCCATCGGGCTCGGCTGGCTCACGCTGACCGACGTCCACAGCTCGTACCTCGGCTCCATCCTCGGCCCGATGCTCGTCTTCGGCTTCGGCATGGGCATGCAGTTCGTATCCCTGACCCTGATGGCGGTCTCCGGGGTCGCGCCGAAGGAGGCGGGCGCCGCGTCCGGCATCCTCAACGCGACCCAGCAGGTCGGCGGTTCCCTCGGGCTGTCGATCCTGGTGACCATGTTCGGCACGGCCAGCCGCCACGAGTTCACCGACCAGCTCCCGCGCTTCATGGAACAGGCCACCCCGGCCCAGCAGCAGCAGTTCCAGAGGACGCAGGAGCTGCCACCGCCCTGGGGCTACGAGGTCCTCGCCGCGGGCGTCTCCAGCGCCTTCGTCATCGCGGCCTGCTTCGCCGTCCTCGCCGCGCTGGTCGCCCTCTTCGTCATCCAGGTCCGCCCCTCCGACCTGGCCCGCCTCCGGGGCGGCGGGACGGACCCCGAGAAGGCCGACGACGCCTCCGAGACCTCCGGATCAGCCACCGACCCAGCGAAAGGGCCGCACCGCCATGGACTGGACCCTTGAAGTGATCGTGCTCCCCGTGACCGACCTGGACCGGGCCCGTGACTTCTACCGGGACAAGCTCGGCTTCCACGTCGACATCGACGGCGAGGTCATGCCGGGCGCGCGCGTCGTCCAGCTCACCCCGCCCGGCTCGGGCTGCTCGATCGCCCTGACCGACGGCGTGCCGAACCCGACGGGCGACCCGCAGCCGGGCACGTACCACGGCCTCCAGCTCTGCGTCACCGACATCGAGGCCGCGCACGCGGAGCTCGTCGCGCGAGGGGTCGAGGTATCCGAACCGCGGCGGTACGCCCCCGAGGACGGCGCCACGTTCATGTACTTCACCGACCCGGACGGCAACGGCTGGGCCGTCCAGGAGTACCGCCGCCGGCTGACCGAACCCCTCCACCAGGTCCTCGCCGACCTCGCCGCGGGAGGGTCCGGCGGGACGGCGGCCTGACCCGCTGGTCCCCGCTGCCGATCGCACACCCGCCCACCACCGCCCGCACCGCCTGCCGCGGTGGATCGCGCCGCTCCGGTCCACCACAATGCTCCCCGTATCACCGCAGTGATCCATGAACACGAGGGAGCAGCAGCCAATGGCCGGCAACGCAGACATGGTGGCCTTCGTCCGGGCGCGTCTCGCCGATGAGGAGCAGGTCGCCCTGGCTGCCGGCGGGGACCGGTGGCGGTGTCCGGCGGATGTGCCCGGCGAGGTCCACGACCGCCGGGGCGGCGTCGCGTTCACGGTGCGCGACAGCGGCTTCGACCACCACATCGCCCTCCAGGACCCGGCCCGCACGCTGGAGCGCATCGAGACGCACCGGGTGCTGCTGGGGGAGTACGTCGAGGTCGCCGAGCTGGACACCGACCGCCCCGCGCAGGACTTCCGCTCCGGCCGGGCGGTGGGTCTGGGGTTCGCCGTACGGCAGCTGGCCGCCGAGTACGCCGGGCACCCGGACTACCAGGCGCGGTGGCTGCCGCGGTTCATCCAGTAGTCACGGTTCATCCAGCAGCCACGGGGACGGCAGGCGCCGGGAACCGGTAACTTACTCGCAAGTAAGTCCCGTTCCCGGACCACTCGCCGACGTAAGGAGCCCTCATGGCCTCCCGGACCCGTTCGCCCCTGCTGCTCGCCGGACTCATGGCGGGGGCCGGGGTGCTCCACTTCGCCGTCCCGAAGGCCTTCGACGCCACCGTCCCCCGGATCCTGCCCGGAACACCGCGGACCTGGACGTACGCGAGCGGAGTGGTCGAACTCGCCCTCGCCGCGGGGATCGCGCATCCCCGGACGCGGGGCGCCGCCGCCCGGGCGACCGCGGGCTTCTTCGTCGGAGTGTTTCCGGCCAATGTGCAGATGGCCGTGGACTGGCGCGACCGGCCCCGGCCGCAGCGGGCCGCCGCCCTGGCCAGGCTGCCCGTCCAGCTGCCGCTGGTCCTGTGGGCGCGGAGCGTGGCCCGGGGTGCCGACACGCCCTGAACGGGGAGCGGTCGGTGCGGTTCGAGCCACCTGCCCGGAGGAAGATCCACACCAAAATGGCGTTGCTCTCTGGTGAGGAGTGATCCCGCCGTGTAGCGTCGCCGGAAGATGTCGTGGTTCGCAGTACCTGCCCGCGCCTGGCGCGGGCGTTTTGCTGTGCAGTGCCTGAGAACCAGGGCGATCACCTCCGGGTCCGCGCGGTGCGGATCCGTTTACTGCTGAGAGGTACAGGCATGGCCAGCGGAACCGTCAAGTGGTTCAACTCGGAAAAGGGCTTCGGCTTCATCGCGCAGGACGGCGGTGGCCCCGACGTCTTCGCGCACTACTCCAACATCAACTCCACCGGCTTCCGTGAGCTCCAGGAAGGCCAGGCGGTGACCTTCGACATCACCCAGGGCCAGAAGGGCCCGCAGGCGGAGAACATCACCACCGCCTGATCCGGGTTGAACGACTCCGAGGCCCCCGGGACGCACAGCGTCCCGGGGGCCTCGGACGTCCGGGACCGCCTCTCGGGCAGGTCGTGGACGGATGCGGCGGCCCGCTAACCGGTGGACTCGTCCGGTGTCGGATGCTCCTCGGGATGCGCACCGGCGTTGCGCGGCTTCTCCCGGCCCGAACCCGCCTCGTCCGGGTCCGGCTCGTCCCCGCTCTCGCGGGCGACCCGCTCGGGCACCGGTATGTCGAGGGGGTCCTCCCCCTTCTGTTTCTGCTGGTCCGGCATGTCCGCCGGTACCGGCGGCGGGCTGCCGGAAGCCCCGGTGTAGGCGGTGCCTTCGGGCCTGCGGTCGGTCATGGGAGCTTCCTTCCGTACGGTGCTCCCGGAGTGTCCGGGAGCCAAGCATCCGCCCTGGTGGGTACCCGCCCCGGCGCGAACGATTCACCGGAGAGCGGGACGCGCGGGACTCGCCGTCCGGGGGTGTGGCCCGTGGACCCGGGGGTACTCGGGGCTGTGCCCGAGCGCACGAACCCGGGCACATGACATTCACACGAGGAATCCCGTGGAAGGACCCCCCGCATGCTGATGGCCCACCCCACCGTGCTGCGCAATCTCGTCGAGCAGTACGAGGCCCTGTGTCTGCTGCACGCGGAGAACGGTTCCACCGAGGCGCGGCAGCGCATGGACGACATCGCCTACACCCTGTGCGTCTCCACGGGCACGGCCGATGTCGACAGCGCGCTGGTCGCCGCCCGGCACCGGCTGCCCGGAGCCCGCCCCGAGGACGACTCCGTCCTCTCGGCCTGATTCGCCGGATGAACATCGAAGGGGTGGGTGCTGTGGTTCGGACCGTGGGTGTCGAAGAGGAATTGCTGCTGGTCGACCCGGAGAGCGGGGAGGCGCGTGCGCTGTCGACGGCCGTGCTGGCCCTCGCCGAGAGGGACGCGGAAGGGGAGTCGGCCTTCGAGCCGGAGCTGCACCGCCAGCAGCTGGAGTTCGCCACGCATCCCTGCCGTGAGATGGACGAGATCGCCGAGGCGGTGCAGCGGTGGCGGGCCGAGGCGATCCGCCACGCCGCCGACGTGGGCGCCTCGGTCGCGGCCCTGGCGACCTCGCCGCTTCCGGTCAGCCCGATGATCGGGACGGGTGAGCGGTACAACTGGATGGCGGAGCGCTACGGGCTGACCGCGCAGGAGCAGCTGACCTGCGGATGCCACGTACACGTCGCGGTCGAGTCGGACGAGGAGGGCGTCGCGGTACTCGACCGGATGCGGATCTGGCTGCCGGCCCTGCTCGCGCTGAGCGGGAACTCGCCGTTCTGGCAGGGGCAGGACAGCCGGTACGCCAGCTACCGCAGCCGGGTGTGGGGCAGGTGGCCCTCGGCCGGGCCCGTGGGGCTCCACGGATCGGCCGAGCGCTACCACAAGCAGGTGAGGGACCTGGTCGGCACCGGCGTGCTCAAGGACGAGGGGATGGTCTACTTCGACGCGCGCCTCTCGGCCAACTACCCCACAGTGGAGGTCAGGATCGCGGACGTCTGCCTGGACCCGGCGGACACCGTACTGCTGGCCACGCTGGTGCGGGCGCTGGTGGAGACGGCCGCACGGGAGTGGCGGGCCGGAGAGCCTCCGCTGGACACCGATGTGGCGCTGCTGCGGGTGGCGTCCTGGCAGGCGGCCCGGTCCGGCATGGAGGACCGGCTGATCCACCCCCGTACCCTGCGGCCCGAGCCCGCGACCGACGTGCTGCAGGCGCTCGTGACCCATGTGCGCGAGGCCCTGGAGGACAGCGGCGACCTCAAGGCCGCCCAGAAGGCGCTGACCACCCTGGAGCGGCGCGGCAACGGCGCCAGGGTCCAGCG
Source organism: Streptomyces sp. NPDC101178 (assembly GCF_044767965.1). Lineage (NCBI taxonomy): Bacteria > Bacillati > Actinomycetota > Actinomycetes > Kitasatosporales > Streptomycetaceae > Streptomyces > Streptomyces sp. NPDC101178. Next base: position 164,026 of record NZ_JBIWOZ010000004.1, on the reverse strand, counting down.
CGAGATCCTGGAGCGGACCGGAAGCCTCCGCGACACCGTCGCGGAGTGCGTCCGCATCACCGGCGGGTGAGCGGGCGGCGGTACCGACGGACGACATGACCGCATGACGTGTGAGGAAAGGAGCAGCACATGGCCACCACCGATCTCGGCAACCGCCGGATCCTGGCGATCGTCACCAACTACGGGGTCGAGCAGGACGAACTCGTCGTCCCCGTGAACCACCTGCGTGACCAAGGGGCCGAGGTCAGCGTCGCGGCGGTCGACGACGACGAGATCCGTACCCTCGTCGGCGACCGCGACCCCGGCGACACCGTGCGCCCCGACCTCACGCTGGCCGACGTCGACCCCGCCGCGTACGACCTGCTGCTCGTCCCGGGCGGCACGCTCAACGCCGACACCCTGCGCCTCCAGGACGCCACCACCCGGATCGTCAGCTCCTTCGCGGCGTCCGGCAGGCCCGTCGCGGCCATCTGCCACGGCCCGTGGGCGCTCATCGAGGGCGGCTACGTCCAGGGCAAGACCCTGACCTCGTACGCCTCCCTCAAGACCGACATCACCAACGCCGGCGGGTCCTGGGTGGACAGGTCGGTGGTCCGTGACGACGAGGGCGGCTGGCCGCTGATCACCTCGCGTGACCCCGGTGACCTGGAGGACTTCCTCCGCGAGATCGACGCGGTGCTCACCGGGTCCTGATCCTGACGCACGCCCGACGGCCCCCGCTCGCGCACCGCGGCGGGGGCCGTCGGCGTGTTCGCGTACGGCCGCGGAGGGACCCGGGCGGTGGACATGCCGCTCGGCGGGCAACTGCCGCGCATCTGCTGAAATCGGCGCCTTCGGGCCTGACTGTGCACCCGAGGTGGTGTCGAACAACCCTCCGCAGAAGGTTAGGCTGGCCTAAGTCGATCCGGAAACGTCGCACGAAGGGGCCATGTCCATGACGATCCACCGAGCCGTCGTCGCCCGAGTCCAGCCGCTCACCGCGACGATGACCCGCGTCACGCTCCATGGCGAAGGCCTCGCCGCCTTCGAGTCGACCGGCGTCGGCGACGAGTACATACGCCTCTTCTTCCCGCACGGCCCCGACCGCTCGGACGTCTCCCTGCCCATCACGACGGAGAAGGGCTGGGAGACCCCCGAGGGCCGGCCCGTCGCCCCGATGCGGACGTACACCGTGCGGGCCGTGCGCCCGGAGAGCCGGGAGATCGACGTCGACTTCGTGCTGCACGACCACGGCGTCGCCTCGACCTGGGTGGCCGGCGCGCAGCCCGGGGACGTGCTCGGGGTGAACGACCCGACCGGCCTCTACAGCCCGCCGGGCGACCTCGCCTGGCAGGTGCTGATCGCCGACCAGACCGGCCTGCCCGCCGTGGCGCGCCTTCTGGAGAACACCCCGGCCGAGGTCGCCACCCGGGTGATCGTCGAACTGCCCGGCCCGGAGGCCGTCCAGCCGCTGCCCGGCACCAAGGTCACCTGGACCTACGGCGGCAACGGCCACGAGGCCAGCCGGCTGGCCGAGCTGGTGAGCGCCGCGATCCCGCCCGGCACGGACATGGCCGGCGGCTACGTCTGGGTCGCGGGCGAGACCAACGCGCTGCGTACCGTACGCCGTTACCTCCGCAAGGAGCTGGGGCTGCCCGCCACCCGGTTCAAGGTCGTCGGCTACTGGATCCCGAACGCCGACACCTGGAACGAGCGGTACGAGGCCCTGCCCGAGGCCGTCCGCGCCGAGCTGGTGGCCCTCTGGGACGACCCGGTCGTCGAGGAGGAGGATCTCACTATCCGGTACGAGGCGCGCCTCAGCGACCTGGGCCTGTGACGCCAGGAGTCAACGCGGCGCAAGGTGGGTAGGGTCGCCACCGTCGTGGTAAAGACAGCCTTGCCTAAGGTCAAGTCCTGGGGGCAGGGCCTGAGTTCACGGAGGATCGGTGACCAACCCGTTCGAGGATGAGAACGGCACCTACCTGGTGCTCGTCAACGACGAGGGGCAGCACTCCCTGTGGCCCTCCTTCGTCGAGGTGCCCGCCGGCTGGACCGTGGTCCACCCGGAGGACACCCGCCAGGCCTGCCTCGACTACGTGGAGCGGGCCTGGACCGACCTGCGGCCCCAAAGCCTCGTGGAGAGCACGGCGGCCGACGCGTCCTGATGATCTCCTGGGCGGACTGTCCCGCTACAGCCTCGTGAGCCCTGATCTGTCGTCTCCGGGTGAACTCCCGGGGCACCGAACACCCTGAGAGCAGCGAGGTCCGATCCGGCCATGCCTTCCGTACCCCTCAACGGCGTCAACCTGGTGTACGACGACACGGGCGGCGGCGGAGAGCCCGTCGTGCTCGTCAACGGCACCGCGGCCAGCCGCACCACCTGGCGCGCCCACCAGACCTCCGCCCTCGTCGGCGCGGGCTACCGGGTGATCGCGCCGGACAACCGGGGCCTCCCGCCGAACGTGTCACCGCCCGGCGGCATCACGCTGGAGGCCATGGCCGCCGATGTGGCCGCCCTGATCGACCACCTCTCGCTGGCTCCCTGCCGGATCGTCGGCTTCTCCATGGGCGCCGCCGTGGTCGGCGAACTCCTCCTGGCCCGGCCTGAACTCGCCTCCAGGGCCGTACTGATGGCCGGACGGGCGCGTCCCGACACCTTCGGCTCCGCGCTCAACGAGGCCCGTCGCGACCTGTACGACAGCGGGACCGGCGTTCCCGCCTCGCACCGCGCCGTCTTCTCGGCCCTGTGCTACCTCTCGCCGCACACGCTGCGTGATCCGCGGGCGGCGCGCGACTGGCTCGACATCTTCACGTACGCGCCGGCGGCGAGCGGACCGGGTGTCCGCGCCCAGTACGACGTCATGGGCGACACCGACCGGCTGCCCCGGTTCGCCGGGATCGACGTCCCGCTCCTGTGCATCGGCTTCGCCGACGACGTCATGATCCCGCCGGCGGCCTCCCGGGAGATCGCCGAGGCCGTTCCGGGTGCCCGCTACACCGAGATCGCACGCGCCGGCCACTTCGGCCATCTGGAGCGCCCGGCGGAGGTCAACGCCGCGCTGCTCGACTTCTTCGCGGAGCCGCCGGGCCGGTCCGCCGAGCGCGCTCACCGCACCGGACGCCGCGGCCCATCCGGCCCTGATCGGCAAGACACCGCCTAGGCTGCTGCCCGGCACCAGAACCGGAAGCGACGTCAGGAGCACGCCCATGTCCGACCCCGCCCCGCTCCACCCGTACCCCGACGCCTTCCGGCCGGACGAGACACCGGCGCCGCACGCCCTCCTCGCGCCGGTGCTCGGGCTCCTGGGTACCTGGGCGGGGCGCGGGCAGGGCGGATATCCGACGCTCGACGGCGAGTTCGCCTATGCGCAGGAGGTCACCTTCAGCCATGACGGGCGCCCCTTCCTCCACTACGTGTCGCGCGCCTGGCTGCTCGACGCGGACGGGCGTCCGCTGCGGCCCTCGGCCCGCGAGAGCGGCTGGTGGCGGCTCCAGCCGGAAGGACGGGTCGAGGCGCTGATCACCCAGCCCACCGGTGTCGCGGAGATCGCCGTCGGGCGGGCCGCCGACGGCACCGTCGACCTCGCCACCCATGAAGTGGCCCTCGCCCCGACCGCCAAGCAGGTCGATGCCACCCGCCGCCGCTACACCCTCACCGGCGCGGACACGCTCACCTTCGTCCACGACCTCGCGGCGGTCGGACAGCCGTTGCAGCACCACCTGGCGGCCGAGTTCCGAAGGCGTGGCCAAGGGGAGCGCTGAGCCTTCCGGACAAAGATCTGATTTGCATATCGAAGGTCTTCTAGGGCATATGGACAGGACAACTTTTGGTAAGGAGTTCGTATCCGATGTCCATGCCCAGTTACCCTCAGCAGCCGAACGCGGACGAAGGGCAGTACGGAGCCCAGTACGGTGCTCCCGAGCCTGCGCGGAGCAACGGTTTCGCGGTCACCGCTCTCGTCCTCGGTCTGCTCGCCTGCCTGTTCTTCTGGACGATCGCCGGCGGACTCCTTCTCGGCCTGCTCGCCCTGGTGTTCGGCATCCTCGGGGCGCTCCGGGCCCGGCAGGGCCGGGCCCCGCGCAAGGGCATGGCGATCGCCGGTATCGTCCTCGGCGCGCTCGGGCTGATCGGCTCCGTCATCGTCCTCATCTTCGCGGTGAACGTCGCCAACTCCGATTCCTTCAAGAACCTTGAGGACTGCCTGCAGAACGCCAGCAGCCAGGCCGAAGAGGACCGCTGCGCAGAGGACTTCGGCGAAGGCCTGTTCAAGTAGGCCCCGAACGGCGGGACGGCGGTTTGCGACCGCGCCCCGAGTTTGTGACGGTAGGGGCGGGGAGCGGTCTTCCCCACCACCGGACCCGTCGGTCCGGCGGATCATGTGTGCCCAACCGAGCAGAGGGAAGAGGAGGGTTCGATGTCCTCGAAGCGACGTCGTAAGAAGAAGGCCCGCCGCAAGAACGGCGCCAACCACGGCAAGCGCCCGCAGAGCTGAGCCGGTCCGGGGGGCCGAGGGGCAGCACCGCACGGTGCTGCCCCTCGGCCCTGTTCCGGGCGGCTGCTACGGGGACCTGCCCGGTCCGGCGTCCCCGCGCATGCGGGAGAGCGGCCGATCCACTCGTAAGGTGACCCCATGTCTGCCACGTTGAGCTCCGAAAAGACCGCGGCCGCGCTCCGCAGATCGGCACGCGTCTCGGTCGAACTGCTGCTGGTCCTGTTGATGGCCGCCGTCGCCCTGTGGCTTGTGGGCCGGACGTGGTCGGTGGTGTGGCCCCTCATAGTGGGTCTGCTCCTCACCACCCTGACCTGGCCGTTCGCCCGCTTCCTGCGCAACCGCGGCTGGCGGCCCGCACCGGCCGCGGCGCTGGTGACCGTGCTGTTCCTGCTCGTCGGCAGCGGCATCATCGCGCTCATCGCGGTGCCGGTGGCCTCGCAGTCCGGCGAGCTCGCCGACGGCGTCGTCGAAGGCATCGGCAAGCTCCGCGAGTGGGCCTCCGGGCCGCCGCTGAACATCAGCGACGCCCAGATCACGGGAGCCTTCGACGCGGCCGTCGACCGCATCGAGAACAGCGCGGGCAGTGTCGTCAACACCGCGGTCACCGGCGTCAGCACCGTCTTCAGCGGCCTGATCACCGCCGTTCTCGCGCTCTTCCTGATGTTCTTCTTCCTCAAGGACGGCCCGCGCTTCCTGCCGTGGCTCTCCCGCCAGCTGCCCGGCCGCCTCGCCACCGACGTCCCGGCCGTCGCCGGGCGCTGCTGGGACACGCTCGGCTCGTTCGTGCGGTCCCAGGCCTTCGTGGGTCTGCTCGACGCCGTCTTCATCGGCATCGGCCTGTGGATCCTGGACGTGCCGCTGGTGCTCCCGCTGGCCGTGCTGACGTTCGTCTCCGCGTTCGTGCCGATCGTCGGCGCGGTCTTCGCCGGCTTCGTCGCGGTGCTGATCGCGCTGGTCTCCAACGGTCTGACCGACGCGCTGATCGTGCTGGCGATCATCATCGCCGTGCAGCAGCTGGAGGGCAACGTCTTCCAGCCCATGATCCAGAGCCGTGGGCTCGGCCTGCACGCCGCGGTGGTCCTGCTGGCGGTGACGCTCGGCGGCAGCCTGGCCGGCGTCGTGGGCAGCCTGCTGGCGGTCCCGGCGGCCGCACTGATCGCCGTGGTCTGGAACTACGTGCGCGAGCAGCTCAGCGACCCGGGAGAGGGGCCGGAGCAACAGGACCGGGCACCGGATCCCGAGCCGGCCCCCGGCCCGGAGAAGCCCGACGCCGACGCCCCTGTCCCGGTGTGACGGCGTGACGGCGTGACGCCTGGAGTGACCGTGTAACGGCCCTCCCCGCCCCGGCCCTTGGCCTCTTCCTGCCGTCCGGACCCTGCCGGCCCGCCTCAGCTCCACCGAGGCGGGCCGGTTCCGTGTCGGTCGTTCACGTCCTGCCGTACGCCGCGTCGTGGAGAGCTCGTACAGATTCGCCGCACGGGTCTAGGCTCGCGCTCCCCTCTTGCTATACCTTGCGTCTAATAAGCTTGCTAGACGCCACGTCTAACAAGCGGGCGGCGCTCGGCGGCCATCGATCTCATCGGGCGGAAACGCGATGGGAGGCGGGGCGGGCGGCGCCGGGCCGAATCTTCGAGTCAAGGAGCCGCACCATGTCCAGCAGCACCGTCCGGCCGGAGGACCAGGGCCGGCTCGCCGAGCAGGACGTCGCCCGACGCCTGCTCGACTCGTCCGCCAAACTCAGTTACGACCCGGCCACCCAGGTCGACTGGGAGACCCCGCTCGACCCGGACCACCACGGCGCGAGCCCCGAGTGGTCCACGCTCTACGGCACCGCGTACTGGGCGGAGTTGACCGACGCCCAGCGCAAGGCGCTCACCCGCCAGGAAGCGGCCTCCGTCGCCAGTACCGGCATCTGGTTCGAGATGATCCTCCAGCAGATGGTGCTCCGCGACATGTACGCCAAGGATCCGACGGACCCCCGCTTCCAGTGGGCCCTCACCGAGGTCGCCGACGAGTGCCGCCACTCGATCATGTTCGCCCGGGGCGCGGCGAAGCTCGGTGCACCGGCCTACCGGCCGCGCCGGCCCGTGGTGGAGCTGGGACGCGCCTTCAAGACCCTGGCGTTCGGCGAGGCGGCCTACGCGGCGATACTCGTGGCCGAGGAAGTCCTCGACGTGATGCAGCGCGACTGGATGCGGGACGAGCGGGTCGCGCCCTTCGTCCGCACCATCAACAACATCCACGTCGTCGAGGAATCGCGGCACATGAAGTTCGCCCGCGACGAGACCCGCAAACGGCTGCGGAACGCGGGCGCGGTACGGCGTCAGCTCAACGCGATCGTGGTGGCGATCGCCTCGTACTACATCGTCACCAGCATGGTGAACCGGGACGTCTACGCCAACGCCGGGCTCGACTCGGCGCGGGCCCGCGCCGAGGCCAAGGTGAACGAGCACCACAAGTCGTTGATGCGGTCCAGCTGTTCGGGGCTGATGGAGTTCCTCGCCTCGGCCCGGCTGCTGACGAAGCCGGCGCTCTTCTTCTACAAGCGCGCCTCGCTGATCTGACCCGCAGCGCAGGGCCTCGGCCGATCCGCTCCCTCACCACGACCCGAGACGACGAGATGACCTACGCCATCACCCAGACCTGCTGCTCCGACGCCACCTGTGTCGCCGTCTGCCCCGTCAACTGCATCCATCCGACCCCCGAGGAGCGGGCGTTCGGGTCCACGGAGATGCTGTACGTCGACCCGGAGACGTGCATCGACTGCGGAGCCTGCGCGGACGCCTGCCCGGTCGACGCGATCTTCCCGGTGGACAGCCTGTTCGGGGCGCAGAAGGAGTACGCCGCCATCAACGCGGCCTACTTCACGGACAAGCAGCCCGAACCCGCCCCCGACGGGCCGAACTTCCACGCCTGGGGCGAGCCGACCTTCGAGCGCAGCCTGCCCGCCGACTTCGCCCCGATCCGGGTGGCGGTCGTCGGCACCGGGCCGGCCGGCATGTACGCCGCAGAGGACCTGCTCCTGCACACCAACGCCGAGGTGACCCTGGTCGACCGGCTGCCGGTGGCCGGCGGCCTCGTCCGCTACGGCGTGGCGCCCGACCACCCGGCGACGAAGAAGGTCGGCGAGACCTTCGCCCGGTTCCACTCGCACCCTCGCGTACGGATGCACCTCGGCGTCGAGGTCGGCAAGGACGTCACGGCCCAGGAGCTGGCCGCGCACCATGACGCGGTGATCTACGCGGTCGGCGCCTCCACCGACCGCCGGCTCTCCATCCCGGGGGAGGACCTGCCCGGCTCCGCCTCGGCCACCTCGTTCGTCTCCTGGTACAACGCCCACCCCGAGGTGGGACCGGAGTCCGTACGCCTGAGCGCGGACCGCGTGGTCGTCGTCGGCAACGGCAACGTGGCCCTCGACGTGGCGCGCATCCTCGTCGCTGACCCGGAGGCGCTGGCCGCCACCGACATCGCCGACCACGCGCTCGCGGCGCTGCGGGGGTCCGAGGTGCGGGAGGTGGTCCTGCTGGGGCGGCGCGGACCCGAGGACGCCGCGTGCACCGCATCCGAGCTGCTGGCCCTCAACCATCTGCCCGGCGTCGACCTGGTCGTCGACGACCACGACCCGAGGATCGGCGGAGCGATCGACGGAGCGGCGCCGGGCGGGAAGGCGGCGCTGCTGCGGGAGGTGGAGCGCCGGGCGGTGGACTGGTCACGGCCGCCCGCGCCGGGCCGGCGCATCGTCTTCCGCTTCCACTCCGCCCCGGTGGCGGCGCTCGGCGAGGAGGCCGTCACGGCGGTGCGCGTGACGGCGGGCCGGGGCGAGCAGGACATCCCGGCCGGCCTCCTGCTGCGGGCGGTCGGCTACCGCGGCGTGGCCGTACCGGGACTGCCCTTCGACGAGGCGTCCGGGACCGTACCGCACGAAGGCGGCCGGGTGAGCGGTATGGCCGGGACGTACGTCGTCGGCTGGATCAAGCGCGGCCCTTCGGGCGGTATCGGCGCCAACCGCACCTGTGCGGCCGAGACCGTCGGAACGCTGCTCGCGGACGCCGTGGCGGGCTCGCTGCCCGCCCCGGCGCACCCGCCCACAGCCTTCCGCCGCCTCGCCCGCAGCCGCGGCCGGGACGTCGTGGACGCCCGGGGGCTGGCCGCCATCGACCGGGCGGAGACGGCCCGGGGCCGCGAGCTGGGCCGCCCGCGCGTGAAGCTCGGCACGGTTCCCGCGCTGGTCGCGGCGGCGAAGTGGCGCCGCCGCTGGAAGACGGCCGGCTGACCGGCCCCTGTGACAGAGCCGAGGCCCCACCGGTCGGTGAACCGGTGGGGCCTCGGCGATTCGTGCAGACAGGAGGGGAGCGCCTGCATGAACTCGGGTCGGAGGGTCTCGTACCCGCTGAGCGCCGGATTGCACCTGGAAGTCTCTGCGGGGCGCGGCACAGTGGGCCGGCGCCCGGAGCCGGGGTGCGGGAAGGCGGTTCAGCGGCTTTCGGGATGCCCGCCGGACGCCGTCAGCTCGGCCAGCTTCTGGAATTCGCCGAGATCGTAGTTGGCGAGTACGGAATCGAGATTGGTGAGAGCGCCGATGTGTTCCACGAATCCCTGGGGGTCGTATTCGATCTGGAGCGCGACCCGGCTGGAGTGGTCGTCGAGCCGGTGGAACGTGACGACCCCGGCGTGGTGGACGCCTTCGGTGGTCTTCCAGGCGATGCGGTCCTCCGTCACGACCTCCGTCAGCTCCGCGACGAACCCCTTGTCGGCCCCCGGCAGCGAGAGCTGCCAGGCGAAACGCCGCTCGTCCAGCGGGTCGACCCGCTGGACATGGCTCAGGAACCTCGGCCACTGGCTGACATCGCTCCACAGCGCCCAGGTGACGGCGACCGGAGCCTTGATGTCGACGGTCTCGACGATGGAGGAGGACATGCGCGACCACCTTGCTTTCCCTCGGATACGGCTTGGGCTGTCTGCTACCCGCATCCTGCGGGTCCACGCGAAGCCGGCCGACGGAAAACCCTTATGAGGCGCATACTCGAAGGTAGTCGGCATTGTTTGGAGGGCTCCATGATTGTCCTCGGTGTCATTCTGCTGGTGATCGGTCTGATCGCCGGAATTTCCGTCCTCTGGACCATCGGCATCGTTCTCGTTGCCATCGGTCTGGTGCTCTGGGTCCTGGGCGCGACGGGCCGCGCTGTGGGCGGAAGGCGTCACTACTGGTAGCCCGCCGGGGGAGAGCCCGCACCCTCGCATGACCGCCGCCGCCGCTCCCCTGAGGAGGGGCGGCGGCGCGTTGTCAGTGCCACCTCCTACGGTGTGAGCAGTGAGACCCGCCGGAACGGCCGCGGGTCCGCCCTGGGGAGGGGTCTGCCATGCCTGCCGCGTCCACCGTGCCGACGACGACGTATCTGGAGCTGTCACAGGAAGGCGCCGGTGCGCACAAGTTCTACGAGGTGACCGTCGACGGCCTCGTGGTGACGGTGCGCTACGGGCGCATCGGCGCGGGCGGCCAGACCCAGACGTCGACGTTCGCCACGGTCGCCAAGGCCCAGGCCGCGGCCGCGAAGAAGGTCGGGGAGAAGGTCCGCAAGGGATACGCCCCGGCCGTCCAGGGACAGCGTGCGCCCCGGGCTGTGACCCGCCGCCAGGTGACCTCGGCCCCCTCCACCGCGCGCGCCGTGGCTCCCGTGCTCTGGCGCTTCCGTACGGGCTCCTCTGCGTTCGGCATCCACGTGGACGACGAGCAGTGCTGGGTCGGCAACCAGGCCGGCGACGTCTACACCCTGGACCACGACGGCGGCGTCCTCGCCCGCTTCAGCCTCCCGGACGGCGTGAAGTGCCTGGTCGCCGACGACTTCTGGATCTACGCGGGCTGCGACGACGGCCGGGTCTACGACCTCTCCTCCAAGCTGCCGTTCGCGGCGTACGACATCGCGGCGGACGTCGACATCTTCTGGCTCGACATCCACGAGGGCCTGCTGAACGTCTCCGACCGTGACGGCCGGCTGACCGTCATCGACCACGAGGACGAGCACCAGTGGGCCCGCCGCAGCCAGGGCGAGCACGCCTGGATGGTCAGGGCCGACGACCGTGCCGTGTACCACGGCCACCACCGCGGCGTCACCGCCTACGCCCCGGACGGCGGCGGCGAGTTGTGGCACACGCCGACCCGTGGCGGTGTGCTCTTCGGCTGGCAGGAGGACGACGCGGTCTACGCCGGGACGGCGCACCGGGCGGTCCAGCGGCTGGCGAAGGCGACCGGCTCGATCGAGGCCACGTACGCCTGTGACAGCGCGGTCTACTCGTGCGCCACCTCGCCCGGCGGGCGGTTCGTCTTCGCGGGCGACGCCTCGTCCTCCGTGTACTGCTTCGACCAGGACGGCACACGCCTGTGGAAGCTCGGAACGGGCGGCGGCTCGGCGCTCTCCATGCAGTACCGCGAGGGGCGGCTGTATCTGGTGACGACCGACGGTTCGCTGGTCTGCGTGGACGCGAGCGAGACCGCCATCTCCGCCGCCCAGCAGGGCTCGGTGCCGGCGCCCCGTGATGTGAAGCTGGCCGCCGCGCTGCCGACGTACGCGCCCGCCACCGCCGTCGCCGCGGTCACCACCGTGACCCACGCGCCCGCCGGATCGGTCGTCGTGGAGTGCGTCCAGGACACAGGCGGCCGCCTCCGCGTCCATGTGGTGTCCGGAGGCTACGACACCTCCTGGAACGTCCAGTTCCCACGCGCGATACGGCAGCCCGGCGCGCGGTACGTCGTAGACGCCCTGCACCCGGCGGCCGGCGGCTTCTACCGGGTCCGGGGTGACATCCGACGGCTGCAGTGAGAGCTGCCGGGCGGTGGGCCGGGCTGCTCGGCCCGCCGCCCGGTTTCACGGAGTTCGTACCGAGTCATGGGAGCGCTTCCATTCGGTCAACGTACTTCAGATGCGAGGTGACTGGGCCGGATGCCTTGACATGTACCGGCTGTCACGCCACCTTGGGAGCGCTCCCACAGTACGTTCCCGCGCCACCGCACATGCCTCACCTCCTGACCACCAGGTACCCCTGAGCCGTCCGCCACGTCAGGCCGTGGCGGACGTACGAGAGGAGCACGGAGCCGCTATGAGAACCCGAGGCACCACCCCGCACGCACCGCGCAGACGAGCGTTCGCAGCGCTGTCCGCGCTGATCATGAGCGCATCCCTGGCGATCGCCTTACCGGGCCAGGCGTCGGCCGCCGCCCGCGTCGACAACCCCTACACCGGCGCCACCGCCTATGTGAACCCCGACTGGTCCGCCAAGGCGGCCGCCGAACCGGGCGGCGGCGTCATCGCGGACGAGCCGTCGTTCGTCTGGATGGACCGCATCGCCGCCATCGGCGGAACACCCGGCGCGCGCGGCCTGCGCGCCCACCTCGACACAGCCGTCAGCCAGGGCGCCGACCTCTTCCAGGTCGTCATCTACAACCTCCCCGGCCGGGACTGCGCCGCACTCGCCTCCAACGGCGAACTCGGCCCCACCGAGCTCGGCCGCTACAAGAGCGACTACATCGACCCGATCGCCGCCATCCTCGGCGACCCCGCCTACGCGAGCCTGCGCATCGTCACCCTCATCGAACCCGACTCGCTGCCCAACCTGGTCACCAACGCGGGCGGTTCGGCGGGCTCGACGCCGGAGTGCGCCACGATGAAGGCGAACGGCAATTACGAGAAGGGCATCGGGTACGCCCTCCACACCCTCGGCGCCCTCCCCAACGTCTACAACTACGTCGACGCGGCCCACCACGGCTGGCTCGGCTGGGACTCCAACTTCGTTCCCGCGGCCGAGCAGTTCAAGAAGGCCGCCACGGTCGAAGGCGCCTCCGTCTCGGACGTGCACGGCTTCATCGTGAACACGGCCAACTACTCGGCCCTCAAGGAACCGCACTTCAAGGTGACGGACTCGGTGAACGGCACCACCGTGCGCCAGTCCTCCTGGGTCGACTGGAACTACTACGTGGACGAGCTGTCGTTCGCGCAGGCGCTCCGCACCGAGCTGGTCCGCCAAGGCTTCGCCTCCGACATCGGCATGCTCATCGACACCGCCCGCAATGGCTGGGGCGGCCCCTCCCGGCCCACCGGTCCCGGGCCGCTGACCAGCGTCAACGCCTACGTCGACGGCAGCCGCACCGACCGCCGCATCCACGCGGGCAACTGGTGCAACCAGAGCGGCGCCGGCGTCGGCGAGCGGCCCACGACCGCCCCTGAGCCCGGGATCGACGCCTACGTCTGGGCCAAGCCGCCGGGCGAGTCCGACGGCAGCAGCAAGCCCGTCGACAACGACGAGGGCAAGGGCTTCGACCGGATGTGCGACCCCACGTACACCGGCAACGGCCGCAACGGCTTCAACCTCACCGGCGCCCTGCCCGACTCGCCGGTCGCCGGGCACTGGTTCTCCAGCCAGTTCCAGGAGCTCCTGCGCAACGCCAATCCTCCGCTCGGCGGCGGCAACGGCGGTGAGCCGGACACCCAGGCGCCGACCGCGCCCACGGCCCTGCGGGCCACGGCCAAGTCCAGCAGCAGCGTCACCCTGGCCTGGACGGCGTCCACCGACAACCGGGCGGTCACCGGGTACGACATCCTGCGCGGCGGCGCGGTCGTGGGCTCCACCGCTTCGACGACCTTCACCGACACCGGCCTGAGCGCGTCGACCGGCTACAGCTACACGGTCCGGGCCAAGGACGCGGCGGGCAACGTATCGCCCGCGTCGGCGGCCCTGCCGGTCACCACCGAGGCCGGCGGAGGTACCGGCACCGGCGCCCTCAAGGTCCAGTACCGCAACACCGACTCCTCCCCGACCGACAACCAGATACGGATGTCCCTCCAGCTGGTCAACACCGGCCCGACCGCGGTGGACCTGTCCACGGTGACCACCCGCTACTGGTTCACTCCTGACGCCGGAGCGAGCACCTTCGCCACCTCCTGCGACTGGGCGGTCCTGGGCTGCGGCAACGTGAAGCACGGCGTACGTACGGCAAGCGCGCCGGCCCCCGGCGCCAGCCACTACCTGGAAGCCGGCTTCGGCAGCGGCACCCTGGCTGCGGGCGCCTCGACCGGAGAGATCCAGCTACGGGTCAACAAGAGCGACTGGTCGTCCTTCCAGGAGGCCGACGACTACAGCCGCGCCACCAACACCGCCTTCGCCGACGCCCCGAAGATCGGCGTCTACGTCGGCTCCACCCTCACCTGGGGCACCGCTCCCTGACCGGCAAAGGCGAACAACTGCCCCTCGCCCGCCGCACGGTGGGGGAGGGGCAGCCAGGCGCCCTGGCACTACGCCGTGGACGACCACGACCACGGCGCCCGCGTCCACCGCAAGGTGATCGGCGTGGAGCCCTCGCGGCCGCCACGGCCGACCGACCTCGTCCGCGACCCGCTCACCGCGGCGCTGCGCCGTACGGGTGGGCGGGTCGCACCGCCGGGAATATTGGGTCCGGGTGACGGTTGATCACACCATGACTTCCTCGACGCATCAGGCATTCGGACGGGTCGGTATCTGGAGCAGCGCCCTGCACGGGTCGCGGACGGACGACGCGGGCAGGAAGGCGATCGCGGAGGCGGTCGCCGAGCTCGAAGAGCTGGGCTACGGCACCCTCTGGATCGGCGGCAGCCCTTCGCCGGACGACGCGGCCGCCGTCGTCGCCGCCACGCGTACGGTCACGGTGGCCACCGGCATCCTCAACATCTGGAGCCACACCGCCGAGGAGGTGGCCGCCCGGATCGCCGCCGTCGACGAGGCCGCGCGCGGGCGCTTCGTCCTCGGCCTCGGCGTCAGCCACGGCCCGCTGGTGCCGCGGTACGCGAAGCCGTACAGCGCGATGGTCGGCTACCTGGACGCGCTCGACGCGGCGGCCCCGCCCGTGGAGCCCGGCGAGCGGGTCCTGGCGGCGCTCGGCCCGAAGATGCTGAAGCTCGCGGCCGACCGGGCGCTCGGAGCCCACCCGTACCTCGTCACCGCCGAGCACACGGCCGAGGCCCGCGAGACGCTCGGCCCCGACGCCCTGCTCGCCCCGGAGCTGACCGTCGTGCTCGACACCGACCGGGACCGGGCCCGCACCACCACGCGGAGCATGCTCGGGATGTACCTCCAGCTGCCCAACTACACCGCCAACCTGCTGCGACTGGGCTTCGCGGAGAGTGATTTCGATGACGGCGGCAGCGTCCGTCTGCTCGACGCGCTCTTCGCCCTGGGCGACGCCGAGCACGTGAAGTCGCGGACCCGGGAGTACCTCGAAGCCGGCGCCGACCATGTGGCGCTCCAGGTGCTGACCACCGACGAAGTCGGATCCGGGCTGCCTCGGGCGCAGTGGCGGGAGCTGGCCGAGGCGTTCGGCGAGGAGCTGTAGAAGGCGCCGAATATTAGTCGATTATTAGTCGTTCGACCCCTCTTGACCCTCTCGGCCGCCCAGCGGCAAAGTGCTGGCTAATCCGCATCAGCGCCGCTGGGATCGTCCGCAGCCGGTGACTAATGCGCATTAGTCGAGGGAGCTGAGCATGGCGGAAAATGGACCCTCCCGGCCGCGGCGCGGCCGACCGCGCCAGGCCGAGGTGGCCCGGCTCGCCGGGGTGTCGCAGACGACGGTGTCGCTGGTGCTCGGCGGCAACAAGCAGGGCATCGCCCTGCACGAGGAGACCCGGGCCCGGGTGCTGGACGCCGCCCGCGAACTCGGCTACGTCCCCGACCCGGCGGCCCGGCGCCTCGCCGCCGCCCGGAACAACCTCCTCGGCGTCTTCAGCTTCACCGCCACCTTCCCGACCGCCGTCGAGCACTCGTACTACCCGATCCTCGTCGGCGTGGAGCAGGAGGCAGCCGCCCAGGGCTACGACCTCGTGCTCTTCACCGGATCCAGCCCCGGCGGCGCGCAGGCGAAGGACCCCGGAGCCCTGAACCGCGTGCGGCTCGCGGACGGCTGCCTCTTCCTCGGCCGCCATGTCCCGGACGACCAGCTGCGGCAGCTCGTCGCGGACGGCTACCCGGCCGTGCACATCGGCCGCCGCGACGAGCTGGAAGGCCTCGCCTGGGTCGGCGCCGACTACGTCGCCGCCAGCGCCGAGGTCGTCCACCACCTCTGCGGCCTTGGCCACCGGCGGATCGTCCTCGTCCGCGAGGACGACGACGCCCCTGCCTCCACCGACCGCGAGCACGGCTTCCGTACCGCGCTCGCCGCGTACGCCGCCGACGATCCGGCGTCCGTCGTGCGCACCGCGCGCCCGGCGGACGACATCACGCCGGAGTGGGTGCGCGACCGGCTGGCCGAGGGCGTCACCGCCTTCGTCGCAGAGGAGACCGACACCGGCGCCGCCTGGCGGGCCCTGCACACGGCCGTCGCCGTCGCCGGGCTCGACGCGCCCGGCGACCTGTCGCTGGCGCTCCTCGGCTCACCACCCGCCGACCTGGCCACCGCCCGCCCGCCGACCGGCTTCGACATCCCGCGCGCCGAACTGGGCGCCGCCGCGGTCCGCATGCTCACCGCGCAGCTCGCCGGCCAGGAGCACACCGAACCCCTGGTGGCGTGCGGCTTCCGCGCAGGCAGCACGGCGGGCTCGCCGCCGGTCCGGTCGGGCTGAGCACGCCCGGCTCGCCTGAGCACGGAGGCCCCGTGCCTCACCCCCGTACGACAGCACCCCGTACGACCACCCCACCGCAAGGAGTCACCACCGTATGCCCACCCCCATCGGCGCCCCCACCGAGACCGACGTCCTCATCGCGGGCGGTGGTACGGGCGGAGTGGCCGCCGCGCTCGCCGCCTGCCGGGCCGGGCGGACCGTCGTCCTCACCGAGGAGACCGACTGGATCGGCGGCCAGCTCACCTCGCAGGCGGTCCCGCCGGACGAACACCCGTGGGTCGAGCAGTTCGGCGTCACGGACACCTACCGCTCGCTGCGCGAGTCGATCCGCGCCCACTACCGGAGCTGGTACCCGCTGCGCGCCGAAGCACTGGACCTGCCGCTCCTCAACCCCGGTGCCGGCCGCGTCAGCAAGCTCTGCCACGAGCCGCGCGTCGCCCTCGCCGTCATGGAGTCGATGCTCGCCCCGCACATCGCCGCCGGCCGCCTCACCGTGCTGACCCACATCCGGCCCGTCGCCGCCGACACCGACGGCGACCTGGTCCGCGCGATCACCTTCGCGGACGTACGCGACGGCACCCGGCACACCGTCACCGCGCCGTACGTCATCGACGCCACCGAGACCGGCGAGCTGCTGGAACTGGCCGACGTGGAACACGCACTGGGCGCCGAGGCCCGCTCCGAGTACGACGAGCCGCACGCACCGGACACCGCAGACCCGCTCAACCAGCAGGGCATCACCGTCTGCTTCGCCCTCTCCCACCACCAGGGAGAGAACCACACCATCGACCGCCCCGACGACTACGCCTTCTGGCGCTCCTACCGCCCGGACTTCTGGCCCGGCCCGCTCCTCAGCTTCACCGCGCCCGACCCCCGCTCCCTGGCCGCCGTCACCCGTACCTTCGAGCCCAACCCCGACATCGACCCGCTCGCCGTCAACGCCGACCAGAGCGCCGACGCGGGAGACAAGGAGCTGTGGGGCTTCCGCCGCATCCTCGCCCGCAAGCTGCACCGCCCCGGCGCGTTCGACTCCGACATCACCCTCGTCAACTGGCCGCTCAACGACTACTGGCTCAAGCCCCTCATCGGCGCCGGCGAGGAGACGAGCCGAGCCGCCGTCGCCGAGGCCCGTCAGCTCTCGCTCTCCGTCCTGTACTGGCTCCAGACCGAGGCCCCCCGCACCGACGGCGGCACCGGCTTCCCCGGCCTGCGGCTCCGCCCCGACGTCACCGGCACCGCCGACGGCCTCGCCAAGGCCCCGTACGTCCGCGAGTCCCGCCGCATCAAGGCCGTCACCACCGTCACCGAGCACGACGTGGCCATCGACCTCGTCGGACCGTACGGAGGCACCCGGCACCGCGACTCCGTCGGTGTCGGCGGCTACCGCATCGACCTGCACCCCTCCACCGGCGGCGACAACTACATCGACATCGGCTCCGTCCCCTTCGAGATCCCGCTCGGCGCCCTGCTGCCGCGCCGCGTCCGCAACCTGCTGCCCGCCGGCAAGAACATCGGCACCACCCACATCACCAACGGCTGCTACCGGCTCCACCCCGTCGAGTGGAACATCGGCGAGGTCGCCGGCGCGCTCGCCGCGCACTGCCTGGACGAGGGCGTCCGCCCCCACCAGGTGCAGGAGGAGGACAAGCGGCTGGAGGAGTTCACCCGCGTGCTCGACCGGTCGGGAGTCCAGCGCCACTGGCCGGACGTACGCGGCTACTGACGGCGCTCGTACCGCAGTTCGGCCCGCACGACACAAGGAGGTGTCACCAGCATGACCTCGCAACCGCAGTCACAGGAACGGCCCCGCATACGCGTCGGCATCGACGTCGGCGGAACCTTCACCGACGCCGTGGCCGTCGACTCCGCCACGCTCGAACTCGTCGCCCAGGTCAAGGTCCCCACCAGCCACCACCACGAGGACGGCGTCGCGCACGGCATCGTCGAAGCACTCGACCGGCTGCTCAAGGACGTCGGCCGCGCACCCGAGGACGTCGCGTTCCTCGCCCACGGCACCACACAGGCCACCAACGCCCTGCTGGAAGGCGATGTCGCCCCGGTCGGCCTGATCGGCATCGGCACCGGCCCCGGCGCCCTGCCCACCAAGCGCCTCGCCGCACTCGCGAACCTCGAACTCACCCCCGGCAAACGGCTGCCGCTCCACTACGCCCACGTCACCGACCCCGACGACACCGCCGCCGTCCACGCGGCCGTCGCGGAGGTCACCGCCGCGGGAGCCCACGTCCTCGTCGCCAGCGAGCCGTTCAGCGTCGACCTGCCCGACGGCGAGCGGGCCGTGCTGGACGCCGCACGCGAGCACGGGCTGCCGATGACCGCCGCGCACGAGATCACCTCGCTGTACGGGCTCCGCAAGCGCACCCGTACCGCCGTGGTCAACGCGGCGATCCTGCCGAAGATGCTCGCCACCGCCGACCTCGTCGACCGCTCCATCGCGGCCGCCGGAGTGACCGCGCCGCTGATGGTGATGCGCTGCGACGGCGGTGTCATGTCGCTGGACGAGATGCGCAGACGCCCGCTGCTCACCGTGCTGTCGGGGCCCGCGGCCGGCGTCGCCGGTGCGCTGATGCAGGAGCGGGTCAGCGAAGGCGTGTTCCTGGAGACCGGCGGTACCTCGACGGACATCAGCGTCGTCCGCCGCGGCAAGGTCGCCGTCCGCCACGCCACCATCCTCGGCCGGTCCTCGTACCTCTCCGCGCTCGACGTCCGGACCGTGGGTGTCGGCGGCGGCTCCATGGCCCGGATCGCGGGCGGCAAGGTGCACGCGGTCGGCCCGCGCAGCGCCCATATCGCGGGCCTGCCGTACGCCTGCTTCGCCGATCCGGCCGACCTGGCCGACGCCCGCCTGGTCACCGTACGGCCGCTCGACGGCGACCCGGACGACTACGCCGTACTGGAAGCGGCCGGCGGCCGGTTCGCGATCACCATGACCTGCGCGGCCAACGCCCTGGGCCGGGTCCCGGAAGGCGACTTCGCGGCCTGCGACCCCCAGGTGGCGCGCGTGGCGCTCCAGCCGCTGGCCGATGCTCTGGGCACCGACGTGGCCGGCGCCGCCACGCAGCTCCTGGACGCCGGGGTGAAGCAGGTCAAGGACGTCACCGAGGCGATGATGCGCGACTACCGCCTCGACCGCGACACCGCCGTCCTCGTCGGCGGCGGAGGCGGCGCCGCCTCCGTCACGCCGCACCTGGCCGCCGACACCGGTCTGCCCGGCCGGATCGCGCAACACAGCGAGGTCATCAGCCCGATCGGCGTCGCCCTCGCCCTCGTCCGCGAGCAGATCGAGCGCATCATCCCCGGTGCCACGCAGGAGCAGATCCTCGGCGTACGGAACGAGGCCGAGGCGGCCGTCGTCGCCCAAGGAGCCGCGCCCGCCGCCGTGGAGGTCGAGGTCACCGTCGACCCGCAGACCAACACCGTACGGGCGGTCGCCACCGGCGCCACCGAACTGCGCACCCAGGACCGCACCCACCGCACCGGCGACACCGAACGGCTGGACGCGGCGGCCGCCAGCCTCAAGACCGACCCATCCACCGTCAAGGTCCTCGCCGCGACGCCTACGCACACGGTCTACGGCTCCGAACGGCACCGCCGCTTCCGCCGCACCCGGACCCCCGTGCGGGTCCTCGACGCCGACGGTGTGGTGCGGCTGCACGCCGCCGACGCCACGGTCGCCACCACCACCGTCGGCCAGGCGCCGGAGCTCCTCGCCGAACTGGTCCGCAACGCCACCTCGTACGGCGACGGCGGCGTCCGCGCCCCCGCGCTCCGGCTCCTCCTCGGCACCCGGATCGCCGACCTCTCGGGCGTCCTGGAGGCGGGCCCGCTGCTCGCCCTGGCCCGCAGCGAACTGCGCTCGCGCGCGGCGGACGAGCCGGTGGTGGCGGTCGTGGAGGTGCGCTCATGAGCGTACGGACGCCCCGGTCGCCGGCCACGACCAAGCCTTCCCCGCGTCAACGCGCCCGTAGGACGGCCCCGTTGACCGCCCTCGCCCCGGCCCGCCGTGAGGCGCTGCGCGCCGCGTGCGTCACGCTGGAGGCACTGGAGGACGCCGAGTTCGGCGTACGGCTGCTCGCCGGCACACCGACCCACGAGACACGCGACGAAGCGCTGCTGCGCCAATGGGCAGAGACCGCGACGGAGTTCGGCCGAGAACTGGCGGCGGCCCCACCACCGGCGGACGCCGCCGCGCACGCCACCCGGGTCGTCGAGACCACCGGCGGCCTCGACCGGCTGCTCCTCGCCCGGTACACCTCCCGGCCCGTGCCCACCGTCGAACTCTTCACCGACACCCTCGACCTCGGCGAGCAGCTCGTGGACGTACTCGGCTGGCGGGACCGCTACCCGACCGGTTCGCTCCGGGCTGCCGCCGTGGCCCACGAGCACGCCCACTGCCTGCTCCACCGCGACCCGCGGACCCGCCGCGCACTTCGCGACCGGCTCGGCCACACCGCCCTGCGGATCGGGCGCCTCCGCGTCCCCGGACACGTCGTCGGAGCCGACGAACTTGCCGCGCACGCCTACGCGGGCGCGCTCTGCGGCCTGGGCCGCTCGCCGCTCCTTCTCACCGCCGCGCTCGTGAGCGCGGTCCAGGCCCTCGGAGAGGACTGAGACCCGCCATGGGAATCGTCATCCTGCTGCTCATGCTCGCCGGTGTCGGGCTGATGCTCACCCGCAAACTCCCCACCGCCTTCGCGCTGGTGCTCCTCGCCGTCGCCATCGCGTTCGTCGCCGGAGCACCGCTCACCGGCGAGAACAGTGTTCTCGACACGGTGATCCAGCAGGGCGCGCCGGCGCTCGCCGCGACCATGCTCGCCGTGCTCATCGGCTCCTGGCTCGGCAAGCTGATGGAGGAGACCGGCATCGCCGGGACGCTCGTCCGCAAGATCGTCGAGTTCGGCGGCGACCGGCCGACCGTCGTCGCCCTCGGCGTCCTCGCCGTCTCCGCACTCATCGGCACGGTCACCGGCTCCGCGCCCGCGGCGATGATGGCGGGCATCATCGGCATCCCCGCCATGATCGCCGTCGGCGTGCCGAAGACCACCGCCGCCGGCACCATCCTCATGGGCATCGCCGCCGGGCTGCCGTTCGAGCTGCCTGTCTGGCAGTTCTTCTCCACCGCGCTGGAGCTGCCCATCGACACGGTGAAGGGCTTCATGATGAAGCTGTTCCCGTTCGCCGCCTTCTTCGCCGTGCTCTTCGTCCTCGTCGAGACCCGCCGCAAGGGTGTGGAGCACGCCTGGTCGCTGGCGTCCGCCGCCGAACGTTCCGGGGACGGCTCGAAGGGTGCGGGCGAGCGGCGCCGGAACCGGGCCCGGCGCATGGGAGACGCACCCTGGTACGCGCTCCTGGCTCCCGCCGTGCCGCTGGTCCTCGCGCTCGGCTTCGAACTGCCCATCATCCCGTCCATGCTCGCGGGCGTGCTGTGGGCGCTGGCGACCACGACCCGTCCGGGCCAGCTCAACAAGCGGCTCCTGCGCACGCTGTACGGCGGGTTCGAGGTGGCCGCACCGCCCATCGCGCTCTTCATCGCGATCGGCATCCTGCTCGCGGCGGTGAAGCTGCCCGGCGCCGTCGAGGCGCTGGACCCGCTGGTGAAGGCCGTCGCACCGGCCAACCCGGTCGTCTTCGTGGTGGTGTTCACCCTGCTCGTACCGCTCTGCCTCTACCGGGGCCCGCTCAACGTCTACGGCCTCGGCGCCGGAATCGCCGGCGTCCTGATCGCCGCGGGCATCTACCCGGCCGTCGCCGTGCTCGGCCTCACCGCCTCGTACAACCAGGTCTTCGGCGTCAGCGACCCCACCAGCACCCAGACGGTGTGGTCGGCGCAGTACTCCGGCGTCAGCCCGCACCAGGTCATGGTGCGCACCCTGCCGTACGTGTGGTGCGTCGCGCTCGGCGGCCTGATCCTCACCGCCACCACCCAGCTCTGACCGACGAGAAGACCACCATCACCCAGCTCTGACCGACGAGAACACCGCCATCACCCAGCTCTGACCGTACGAGAACACGTCCCGTCCACCCGCACAGAGGAGCCGTAACGCCATGACGCTCGACCGCCGCCTCTTCCTGCGCACCGCCACCGCCGGCGGCGCCCTGCTCGCCATCGGAGCCCAGGGCACCGCACCGGCCTCCGCCGCTCCCGGCGGATTCCCGAACTACCGCTACGTCCGCACGCTGCTGAAGCCGGGCCAGCTCGCGTACAACCCCACTGGCGAGATCATCTTCCCGTGCATCCGCGGCGTCTACGACAAGCTGAGCAACCCGCTCGGCCGCTACTACCTCTACTACGCGCCGCACGACGCGCCCGGCGGCATCTGCCTCGCCTACGGCAACTCGCTGGAGGGCCCGTTCACCGAGTACCGGGCCAACCCGATCGTCCGCAAGGACTGGTCGCCGCACTACAACGTCAGCCACGTCTCCTCGCCGCACGTCCTGTGGAACGCCGACGCACGCGAGCTGTGGCTCTACTTCCACGGCGAGAACAACACCACCCGCCTCGCCCGTTCCCAGGACGGCATCACCTTCAGGTACGACAAGACGGTCCTCACCACGGCCATGCTGCCGGCGGGCTCCCGCGAGGCCTCCTACGCCCGGGTCTTCCGCCACGACCTGCCGTCGCGGGGCGCGAAGTACGTGATGCTCTTCATGTGGAACCAGGCGGACAACCACCGTAACGTCGGCTGGGGCTGGTCGGCGGACGGCCGGAACTGGACCTTCTCCCAGCAGCCGCTCATCGACCACGCGGCGGTCGGCGCGGTGAACGTCAGCGGGCCGCACCTGCTGACCCGGGGCGGCAGCGCGTACGTCGTCTACCACACGGACAAGGGAAGCGGCGGGGACATCAAGATCACCGAGGTGGGCATGGACTTCTCGCGCCGCAACCACCTCGGTGTCTTCTACAACTCCGGCACCGCGGCCCCGGAGAACGGCCGTGCGGCCGCGCCGTCGTTCGGCACCGACGGCGGTGTGCCGTACATGATCTATGAGGCGGGGGAGCGGCTGTCGGGCGCGATCGCGGTCGCCCGCGGCTGAGGCCTCGCGCCTCACAGTCCCGAGGAGGGCGGGCGCGAAGGGGACGGGGGCATCATTCGCTGGCCGATCTTGTCCGAGCCGGTTCGTCGACGCAGACTCGTTCCACCTGCGCCGTTCGAGCCGATTCGTCCAGCGCAGTCCCCTTCACGCCACCGCTCCAGGGAGCATCGTGCCCGAGACCGCGCCCGTCACCTCCACCGTCCGTCCGGATCTCCCGGCCCCGCCCGCACAGGCGGAGCGGCTGATCGAGCTGGGGGTCCATGAGCTCGCCGGAGTGACGGCGGCTGAGGTGCGCGCGTTCGCGGCGGCCGCCGAGGTCTTCGAAGGCGCCGCCGGCAGCACTCTGCTCGCCGTCCACCCCGACCGCGTCCCCGCCTCGACCTTGGCACCGCTGCTCCGCCGCGAGGGCAGACCGGGCTTCGTCGTCGCCGACATGCCGGATGTCGATCTCTTCACGCCGCTGGAGGACCTCGCGCTGCCGGATGCGCCCCTTTACCTCCTCACCGGAATCGACCGCGGCGATCAGATGGCCAACTGGAGTCCGAACGAGGCGCTGCCCGTACTCGGCGAACAGGGACGCACTCCGCTGGTGCTGACCGAGGGCATCCACTGGGTGCTCCAGCAGCCGCCCGCTCTGGAGCGCAACCACTGCTTCATGACCATCGGCTCCCGGCTCCGCAAGGCCAACGGCGCTCTGGACGCCCGTACCCCGGCGATCTGGATCAGCAACGGCACCGGACGGGACGGCGGCGAGCGGCGGAACGCCCCGAAGGTCGGCTGGTGCTGGGCGGGTAACCGGCACACCTGGCTGGGCTTCGCCTCCGCGACGGGGCGTCGGCTCTAAGAAGGTGTGCGCGGACCTGGGACGGTCCTCGGGGGTATGTGGTTGAATCCTCAATGTCGATTGGCCGAAAATGATCGGTTCATCGGCATGGCCGGCCCTCGGTCGGTAGCGGCGGGCCGAGCGCACGGAGCGGGGGCATGACGCCCAAAGCTTGGGTGTCTGGCATGTCGGCATGTCCGACCGCCAGGTCACCATGCCTGCCAGAGGTCGCGCCACCGCTGCCACCTGTCCGAAAGTCCCACCCCCGCGCCACCGTTCGCGGTGGCAGTTCCGCGGCAACGTCCGACCGCTCGAAAGGGATTCCCGTCTTGGAAGCCACCGTCTCCAATTTCCACTACGGGGCCGTGACCCCCGTCGCCGCCTTCCTGATGGCGTGCCTCGGCGCGGCTCTGGGACTGCGATGCACCACCCGCGCGATCCGGCGCGCAACGAAGCGGGTCGGCTGGCTCGCTCTCGGCGCGGTGTCGATCGGCTGCGGCATCTGGACCATGCACTTCATCGCCATGGCCGGGTTCACCATCGACGGCATGTCCATGAAGTACGACTCCGGTACCACCGTGCTCAGCCTCCTGGTCGCGATAGCCGTGGTCGCCGTCGGCGTGTTCCTGGTCGGATTCCGTGGGCCGGGAACCGTGGTGCTCACCACGGCCGGTGTGTTCACGGGGCTCGGCGTCGCGGCGATGCACTACCTCGGTATGGCCGCCATGCACACCCCTGGTGACCTGCGGTACTCCGCTCCGACGGTGGCTCTGTCGATCCTCATCGCGGTGGTCGCCGCGACCGCCGCCCTCTGGGCCGCGGTGTCCGTGCACGGACTCGGAGCGAGCGTCGGGGCCAGCCTGATCATGGGTGTGGCCGTCACGGGCATGCACTACACCGGTATGGCCGCGGTCGACGTTCCGGCCGGCCACCATGGAGCCGGAACCCAGTCGTCCGCCAGCATGCTGTCGTTCCTGCTGGTCATGGTGGCCGGCCCGCTGGCCGCTCTCCTCATGTCCGCCGTGATCGTCATGTTCGACGGCGATGTCATCCTCGGCACCGACGAGCGGAACCCGCGCCTTGCCGCTCCGGCCCCCGCCGCCGGCCGCGCCGTCCCGGGCCAGGGCGGACCGACCTTCCACCACACCCCGGGAGCCTGATTCCCGCAGGGTGCCCCCGTCCGTATGCCACGGGGTCCCGCGACCTCGTGGTCGGTGGCATGGCCCGTCTCGGCGGGGGCTGTGTACGAGTCGTCAGCAGGGGGGCCGGCGCCTGCGGGTCGCCCTGGGCCGAAGGACCGCCTCCATGGATTCCCCGCGCCACCGTGCCAGCAGCTCATGGAAGGCGACCGCGCCGTGCGGGTAGGTGAAGGGGCCGTTCGGCCGGCCCCGGCCCTCGCGGTTGTAGTACCCAGGGGTGCATTCGGCGTGGAACCACTCATGGTCCGGCGCGTCCTCGGCGAGCGTGGCGATCCACGCGTCCTCGTCCTCGCGGGTCGGTTCGATGACGGAGCCGTCGGCTTCGGCTGCGGCGATCAGGGCGGCGGCGTGGACGGCCTGCTCGTCGAGGATGTGGGTGAAGTTGACGCTGCTGGCGTTGTGGAGGGTGCCCATCTGGATCAGGTTCGGAAACCCGTTGCTCGTGAAGCCGTGCAGCGTACGCGGGCCCTCCTGCGCCCACCGGTGCAGCAGCTGTTGCCCGCTCCGGCCGTGGACCGGGAGCTTGCCGGAGAGGATGCCGGAGGTGCCGACGGAGAAGCCCGTGGCGAAGATCAGGCAGTCGAGTTCGTACGTCGCGGCGCCGACGACGACACCGTGGGCGGTGACGCGTTCGATGCCGTGGGTGTCGGCCGTGTCGACCAGCGTGACGTCGGGACGGTTGAACGCCTGGTAGTACGCGTCCGAGAAGGCGGGGCGCTTGCAGGCGTACCGATACCAGGGTTTGAGCCTCTCCGCCGTGTCGCGGTCGGTCACGGACTCCTCGACGCGGGCGCGCAGCTCGTTCATCTTGGCGGCGTCGGCCACCTCGTACGCGGTCTCGAAGGCCTTGCGGTCGCCCTGCCGCCGGAAGCTCGGCAGGAGCTTCTCCAGGAGGACCGCCGACCGGGTCCAGCTGTCCGCCACCAGATCGTGTCCGGCCGGCTCGCCTGAGACGATCCGCAGGTAGTTGTCGCGCCGTTCGCGCGCCCATCCATCGTGGTCGGCGCCGACGTCCTCGGCCGTGGTGCGGCGGTTGGCCCGTACGTCCACGGTGGAGGGGGTTCGCTGGAAGACGGTGACGTGCCCGGCGTCCTCTGCCAGCAGCGGAATGACCTGGATGCCGGTGGCTCCCGTGCCGACGACGCCCACGCGCTTGCCCGCGAGGCCGCTCATGCCGCCGTCCGGGGTGCCGCCGGTGTAGGCGTAGTCCCACCGCGAGGTGTGGAACGTATGGCCGGCGAAGTCCTCGATGCCGGGTATCCCGGGGAGCTTCGGCTCGGAGAGCGTGCCGGTGGCGGTGATGACGTACGTGGCCCGGAACGCGTCCCCGCGGTCGGTGGTCACGAGCCAGGCCTCCGCCGTCTCGTCCCAGGCCAGGGAGGTGACCGTGGTGGAGAAGAGAGCGTCCGGCCCGAGGGTGAACTTCTGCGCGATCCGGACCGCGTGGCGGCGTATCTCGTCACCCGGGGAGTACTTCCACTCCGGTACATAGCCGGTCTCGTCGAGCATCGGCAGGTAGACGTGCGACTCGATGTCGCAGTGGACACCCGGGTACCGGTTCCAGTACCAGGTGCCGCCGAAGTCACCGCCCTGCTCAACGATCCGGATGCGCTCCACGCCCCGCTGCCGTAACCGGGCTCCCGCCAGGATGCCGCCGAACCCGCCGCCGACCACGGCGACGTCGACCGCGTCGCGTACCGGCTCACGCTCGGCCGGCTCCGTGTACGGATCGGCGGCGTAGAACCCGAACTCGGCTTCGGTGGGACGGTATTGGCGCACGCCGTCGGGACGTACGCGCCGCTCGCGTTCGAGGTGGTAGCGCCGCCAGAGCGCCTCCAGCTCCTCGGGAAGCGGTAGGTGACGATCCGTCATCGGGTGCCTCGATCCTGCCGGTCGGACCGCCCGGAGTGAACGGCCATCGGCTACGGTAGCAACAACCGGACGGTGGTGTCCGGTTGGAATGCGGGGACAGTACGGCATCCGGCCGCAGCGTGTGAAGGTGAGCTGCCCGGGCGGCGGCACCCGCACACAGCGGACAGGAAGAGTGGTTCCTCCATGCGTCGACTCCCGCCCCGTAACCTCGTCGCTCTCGCCACGGCCGGCCTGCTGGCACTCGCCGGATGCGGTACGGAGACAGGCGGTCCCAGTGGCCCGTCGGCGGCCGGTGACACCGTCAGGACCATCCGGGCCCAGAAGGTCATGCAGCTGACCCGGACCCACGAGGAGACCGGAATGACCCTGCTGGAGGGCCCGGCCTTCCATCCGGACGGTGACCTCTTCCTCGTCGACGTCACCGCGCCCGAGGGCCGGCCCAAGGTCATGCGCGTCGACGTGAGGAGGAAGACGGCCCGGTCCGTCCACACCGATGGCCGAGGCGCCTACACCTCGGCCCAGTTCAGCCCCTACGACGGGCGGCTCTACCTGACCGACTACGCACACGGCGAGATCGTGAGCCTCGCACCGGAGGGCGGCGATCCGCGGACCTTCTTCTCCGGCGAGGTCGACGGCGCACGGATGAACCCCGACGACATCGCCTTCGACAAGGCGGGTCACCTGTACGTCAGTGACTCACGCGGCCTGTCGGAGGGGACGGAGCACGGGCGGGCGGTACGTATCGACCGCGACGGAGGAAAGGCGACCGTACTGGCCGACGGCCTGGCCGCGACGAACGGCATCTCGTTCGACGAGGCCTACCGGGGTCTCTGGATCAGCGAGCTGACGCAGAACCGGATCTCCTACCTCCGTCTCGGCGCAGGCGGCGACACCGCCCCCCACCTGGGCGCAAACGGCGACACCGCCTCCCGGCACACCGCGATCCGCGTCGACGGCGGCGTCGCCCAGACCGACTCGATCGCCGTGGACGCGGACGGCAACCTCTACCAGGGCCTCCACGGCAGGCCGGCGCTTCTCGTGTACGACAGGTATGGCGAGCGGCTGGCGACGGTCGAGGTTCCCGCCCGCGCCGAAGGGCTCGACTCGGCGACGAACGTGGCGATCACGCCCGGCGGCACCAAGGCGTACAT
The DNA here is from genome assembly GCF_044767965.1 of Streptomyces sp. NPDC101178. Classification (NCBI taxonomy): domain Bacteria; kingdom Bacillati; phylum Actinomycetota; class Actinomycetes; order Kitasatosporales; family Streptomycetaceae; genus Streptomyces; species Streptomyces sp. NPDC101178. The sequence continues at coordinate 135,877 of NZ_JBIWOZ010000004.1, read as the reverse complement.
GACCGTCAGCGGCCCGGCCGGCGGATACCTCTACACCTTCGACGCCTTGGGAAAGGGCACCTGGCAGTCGAACGGCGGCTGAGAGCACACGCGCCCGCGATCACCCGCCGAAAGGCCGTACCGGCCCCACCTCGACACCGAGCAGCCGCCACGCCGCCAGAGCCCGGCGCTCCCGCTCCGCACGGGTCGGTCCGGTCACGGCGCCCGAGACCATGGCGACCGCGAGCATGAGGTCGTCCTCCGCCCCCGCCAGCCGATGGCCATCCCTCACATGACCTCGCAGACTGCGCGCGACCCGCTCGGACAGGGCGGAGGCGTGCGCGTGGACGCCGTCGGCCGCCCGGCCGCCTGTCCGGTCGGCGTGCAGCAGGCCGATGAAGGCCGCCGACTCCGTCAGATGCCACGTCAGCACACCGAGTACACCGGCCGCACTCGCGCCCGCGACAGCACCCGCCTGCTCGACCTCTCGTACGTTCTCCTCCAGCACGGCGTTCGCCAGGGCGGCCCGGTCCGGGAAATGCCGGTACAGCACGCCCTGCCCGACGCCGGCCCGGCGGGCGATCCCGGAGAGCGGGGCGTCCAGGCCGTACTCCGCGTAGACCTCGCGCGCGGCGGCGATCAGGGCCGCCCGATTACGCGCGGCGGCCTTCGGCCCGTCGTTCGCGGGCCGTCGCTCCTGCGCGGTGGGGTGCTGCGTCACGTCGGAAGGGTACCGGCCGGGTCGGCCGGGCCTGTTGGCCGCCGACCCGGGCTCGGCGGTTCGCTATCGCCGAGGGCTCTGCACGAAGAACTCGTTGCCGTCGGGGTCGAGCATCAGCACGCGGCTGTCGTCACTCTCGTCTCCCTCGTCGCCCACGGGGAGTGTCGCCCCGAGCGAGACCAGACGATCGATCTCCGCCTCCCGGTCGGCGCCGGAAGGGTGCGCCAGCTCGAAGGAGAGCCGGTTCGGGCCCGTCTTCGGCGCCACCGGCGGACCGCCCCAGGTGATCTTCGTACCGCCGTCCGGCGACTGGATCGCGGTCTCCTCGTCCTGGTCCCAGACCAGAGGCCACCGCAGCGCCGCGCTCCAGAAGTACCCGACCTCCCGCGTACCGTCGCAGGCCAGCGCTCCGATGAAACCGGTGTCGGCGAGGAACCTGTTGCCCGGCTCGATCACGCAGAACTCGTTGCCGTCCGGATCGGCCAGCACCACATGCCCCTCTTCCGGCTGCTGGCCCACGTCGATGTGCCGCCCGCCGTACTCCAGCGCCCTGGCGACCGTCTGCTGCTGATCCTCCGGTGAAGCGCTGGTGAGGTCGAAGTGCGCGCGGTTCTGGCCGGTCTTCGGCTCCTGGCCGGGCAGAAAGCGGATGCGGAACCCGGTGCCGCCCGGGGACAGGAGTGCCGCGCCCTCGTCCGCGCCTCCGGCCACCTCCCAGCCGAGGACCCCGGACCAGAACCGGGCCAGCTCCGACGGCCGGGTGGCCCGGAAACAGATCGCGAACAGCTGACTGGTCATACCCCGTGCGTCTCCGATCCACCGCCGACCGGTCCGGCCCGGCCACGCGACGCGGAGCCTAGGGGGTGCGGTGGTCTCCCCGCATCTGGGTTTTCAAAATGAGATGCGTCGGCTGATCGTGGAGGCGGTTGACCGCCTTCGGGACCTCAGCCCTCGTCTCCACACCCTGGACACGCGGCGCGAGGGCGCTTCGTGGTCGAACACTTGGCACACTTCACGGTTTCCGCCATGGCTACCACCCACCATTCCACCGGGGTCTCGGAGCCTGCCGAGCATAGCGCCCATGAGGGCACATACAGGTGGAAAACCTGAAACCCATCCTCACCTCGGGCCTCGGTACCGCAGGCCCCGCCGTGCGCCGAGCACCAGTGCGGGGTGCTCGGCGACGACAGGCCGCAGGGCCGGGTCCCTGCGACGAACAGGGCTTTCGCCGACAACATCCAGCCGCCTCCGCCACCCGCGCACCCGCCTCCGCGACGAGCCACCCGGGTGGCGGGCCTGCGCTCATCGAGGCAGCCGGCCCACCGCACTCGGCGTAGGGAGTCCTCCGCCGCCCCGCACCCTTGACACCAGGACCGGATGACCTCCTGGAGCTGTGGCGCCGCCGTCAGCCGCAGGCGGCGATATAGCCGCCGAGGATCCGCGCCGTGTGGTCCGGCGGTGTGGCGGCGTCCGCGACCTGTTCCATGAAACTCGTGTACGGCGTCGTGTCCGCGTTCGGCGCCGAGCTTTCGGGGCCCGTATCCGCATGCTCCAGAATGCGATGCAAGATGCCCTCGGTACGGTCCGGCTCCTCGGCGGCAGCCGCCAGATGATTCAGCAGATGCCGATACCTCTCGTTGTCGTCCTCCCTGCGGAGGTACTGGCCCCCGGAGAGCTGCTCCAGATAGACGACATCGGGCAACGATCGTTCCGCGAACCGCATGACCGTCACCGGTGCGCCGACGTCCCCGTAGGCATGCGCGTCCATCGGCAGGACTTGGATCGTCAGGTTCGGCCGGCTCGCCATGTCCACGAGGTGACGCAATTGCTCTCCCATCACAGCGCTTCCGCCCACCTGCCGGCGGAGAACGGACTCGTCCAGAATGGCCCACAGTTTCGGTCCGTCGGCGGCATGGAGCAGTTGTTGGCGCTTCATGCGCAACTGCACACGGCGGTCGATTTCCTGATCACTGCCTCCGTCCATTCCGGTGCGCATGATGGCCTTCGCGTACTCCGGTGTCTGAAGCAGCCCGGGGACGATTCTTGCCTCGAAGGTCTTGATCAGATCAGCGCTTCGTTCCAGGTCGAAGAGGCTTTGCAGCCAGGGCGGCATGATGTCCCGGTACTCGTGCCACCAGCTCGGGCGGTCGGCCGCCTGCCACGTCTTGAGGATGCGTCGGCGTTCGTCCAGGGAGTCGACCCCGTACAGGGTGAGCATCCCGTCCAGCTGCTCACGCTGCGGCAGCCTGTCCCCCCGCTCGAAGCGGCTGAGGCCGGCCACAGAGCAGAGGGTGCTGAGCGCGACCTGACGCAGGGTGAGGTTTCGGCGGATCCGCAGGTCCCGTAGCAGTGCGCCCAGAATGAGCTGCTGGACGTGCGGCTCGGGGGCCGAGCCCGCCGAAGGGGCACTCGCGGCCGGTGACACCGCGCTGTCGGACGGCCGTACTGTTCCGCCGGCCTCCGCCTCGCGCCCTTGGGTGTGAGCACGCTCGCGTGGCGCGTCCTGCTCCGTCATGGCCGGTGCGTTCCGGGGACGCAGGGTGAGCTGAGCTCCGGTCACCTGGTAGCGGGCGGCTGTGCGCAGCCAGTGCAGCGCCTGCTCGCGTCGGTCCAGCGCGAGGAGTTCCAGGCCCAGTGCGTACGCTTCGTGGCCCAGCTGGGCCTGGTCCGCCTGGAGCGCCAGAGCGGCCCGTTCGTCGTCCGTGAGGCTGTCGATGGAGTCCATGACAGCGTCGAAACCGTCGCTGGACGCGCCCGGTGCGGGCTGCAGAAGCCGGTTCTCGGTACTCACTCGCGTTCTCCCTCGCCCGTGTCCGCCGGCCGGTAGTCGCTCAGGACCGTGGTGTGGCGGAGTGCCTCCAAGGCTCTCTTGAGCAGGTTCTTGACGCCGTTCTCGCTGATCCCCATGAGTACGGCCGTCTCGGCGACCTTCAGCAGGTCGATGTGGTGGAGTCGCAGCGCCTCACGCTGTCTCTCGGTCAGGTGGGCGAGCGCATGCTCCACGTCGACGCGGCGCGCGATGCCCGTGGCCAGGTCCGGAGCCAGCTCATGGATCAGCGTCGTCACATCCTCGCCCGTGAAGGGGACCTCCCGTACACGTCCGCGCTCCTTCCAGAAGTCCGCGATGCGGCACGACGCGATCGGGTAGAGCGCCTTCACGGGTTCGTCGTAGGAGTCCAGGTAGTGGTCGTACCGGATGAAGAAGCGGCGCCAGGTCTCCTGGCACAGGTCCTCCGCCTCCTGCTTCCCTTCCACCCGCCGCGCCACGAACGCGGCGAGCTTCGGGTGATGAGCCACATAGAAGGCCCGCGTGGCGTCCCGCCGCTCACGGTCTGCCACCCTCGGCGCCGGCGTGGAGTCGTTCCGTACCGAGGTCACTGAGCCTCTTCACCGGCTGCCGCCCACCCCGTCCTCGCTGCGTTCCGAGCGGCGACCGTCCGATCCGTGCCGATGTCGAGGGACCACCACGTCCCGGCGGTCCCGTGACGCGCCGCCACCGCACGGGAGCCGTGCCGGGCCTCCGCGACCACGACCGCCAGCGCTCGCCGCTGCTCCCGGGCCAGCACCACGCGCCCCCAGATCCGCATCCCCAGCGCGGCCAAGGCGCATAAGCCGGAGATCGCTGCCGTCAGCTCGCCGGGACTCATCGATCGCAGCACTGAGGTACCACCTGTCTCGTTCGAAGAAAGCGTGTCACCTCTATATCCACGTGGGCGGAGGTTTCGGGTACCCCTTGGACGCCAGCACTTCGGCCAGGCCGCCTCTGCCGCCCGGAGGATGCCGCAAGCTCAGCGGTAGGCGCCTGACCGGTGAGAATCCGGACCGGGTTGCAGCGAAAAGGGCTGGCGCCATGGGGTGGAGGAGAAGTCATCCGGTTTCCGGGTGTCCCTGAGTACCCACTCCCGTGCGGGGATCAGCTGAACATGTCGAGGTAGTGCTGTGCGTGGACCGGGTGGTACGTACCGAAGTCGACGGATGCCGGGTCGCCGCCGGTCTCGGCGGCGACGAGCCGGTCGAGGTAGTAGTCCCACCCGGGGCCCACTCCGCCCGCCATCGCCGGGTCGTCGCCGACGGACTGGGTGAAGGTGAGCGTGGTGACGCCTTCGTGCTCGATGAGCGTGAGGGTCATGTGCCAGAGAAATTCCTGGTCGGGCACCTGCGACGTCAGGACCAGACGGTGGGGGGCCTGGCAGTCCTGGATGGTGAAGACCTCGGCTTGGTGCTCGTCGCCCTCGTAGAGCATCCGGAAGTCGACCGATCCGGTCGACGGGTCGCCGGTCCATTCACCGATCCATCGGGCCAGGCGGTCCGACTCGGTGACCGCCGCCCAGACGTCCTCGATGCCGGCCCGGAAGGTGCGGTCGAAGGCGATGCTGTCCCGGCCGTCGACGGTCACGCGACGGCCGGTGGGGGTGCTGGTCATGCGGATTCCTCCTGAGGTCTTCCGGTGCCGGGATCGGCGTCGGTGCGGGTCCGGTGGTCCTGGACGGTCCTGCGGACCTCCAGGTCGAGGGCGTCGAAGGCGCTCTCGGGGATCGGCGGGCGGTGCCCGGCGAGCTCGTCGAGCAGGGCGCGGACCGGGGCGAGGCCCGGGCGGGCGAGCGCGTAGTGGCGCTCGCGACCGCGGTCCTCGACGGTGACCAGCCCTGCCTCGGTGAGCAGCCGCAGATGCTTGCTCACCGCAGGCCGGCTGATCGGATGCCGTGCCGCAAGATCGACCACCCGGGCCGGGCCCGGGGCAAGGGCGCGCAGCAGATCACGGCGTACGGGGTCGGCCAGGGCGACGAACGGGTCCACTCCTAATTGGTAACCCATGGGTTACCAATATGCAAGTCGCCGCCGGGGGAGGGTGGCGACGCCGTGCCCGGCCAGGGTCTCGCGGGAGTCGGCCGAGCGCTGCGACGCGTGAATCGCCCGATCAGGACAGTGTTCGCGGCCTACGTGTGCGGATACGGCAAGCCCGCGGTCGACACCGGGGGCGGCCCGGCCTTCGCGTGCGAGTCCTGATGGGCTGTTCCGCCTGGAGAAGGGCACCGCTCGGGAGATCCCCGCCCGTCGAAGCCGGTTGGCCGGCCCGCGAACGTAACGGCACTTGGTCTAGACCTTGACAGGTCCAGACCAATGCTTTTGTGTGTGCGCAACACCGCTCGTTCATGCTGAAGGAGTGATCCCTTGCCCAGACGAAGAGTCCAGGCCTTCCTGGCGACTCTCGCCGTCTCCGTCGTCGCTTTCCTGATGCCGGCGACCGCCGGCGCCGCGTCCCCGCAGCCGCCGCCCAGCGCCGGTGCCGACGTCAGCCCGCAGGTCATCGGCGGAACCCCCGCCTCCCAGGCGTACCCCGTCGGTGTGTGGAACGCCTGCACCGTCGTGCTGATCAAGCCGGACTGGCTGCTCACCGCCGCCCACTGCACCTGGCGGAACGGGTACGTCGGCATCGGCACCGACTCGGCCTCGTCCGTGGCCGTCTCCTCCACCGACCGTCGCGTCTTCTTCACCGGCGGAGATGCCGACGTCGCTCTGCTGCACCTGGCCACGCCCGTCACCAATGTGAAGCCCGTGCTGATCGACCGGTTCTCACCCGCCGCCGGAACCCCGGCCCGCGTCGTCGGATTCGGGCAGACGTGCCCCACACCGGGTTGCGGCGGTGCGACGACCAAGGCCCTCGAACTCGACACCACGGTCCTGGACGATGCCGCGTGCCCGGCGATCCACAACGGCAACACCGAGATCTGCGGCGACAACCCCGCCCAGGCCGGAACCTGTTACGGCGACTCCGGGGGGCCTCTGCTGAGGAAGACCCCGCAGGGCGAATGGGTACTCGTCGGGCTCGTCAGCGGCTGGGGTACGGCGAACACCGACTGCGGCGCCGCACCCTCGATCTTCGCCGACGTCACCGAGAAGGGCGGCGTCCGGCAGTGGATCGCCCAGACCGTCGGCGGACTCACCGACCCGGGCACCACACCGCCGACCGACCCGCCCACCGACCCCCCGGGCGACACGTGCACGCTCGCCCAGTGGAAGGCCACCGCGGTCTACACGGGAGGCAGCGTGGTCGCGCACGACGGCCGCAAGTGGAAGGCCAAATGGTGGACCACCAACGAGAAGCCCGGCACCACCGGCCAATGGGGCGTGTGGCAGGACGAAGGCGTCTGCTGATCGTCCGGCCCTGAGGCAAACTCAGCCGCCGTCAGGAGATCCCGCGTCCGAAGTCGACGTCCACCGCGGCGCGGTGGAGCCTGCGCCCGGCCCGGGGGCGGTCCGGGGTCGGAGAGGAGATCGCACACCGATCGCCCCTCCGGCGCCGGAGACCCTGGTCGTCCCCGACGCCGAACACGGAGCCCTCCTCTTCTGAACCGGGGAGAGGGGGCTCCATGGCGGCTACGCGCCAGAGAGGGTTTGCGGAAACCCGGTGGAGGGTGACCGGGGGAGCCACGGGCATCGGTGGCGAGGTCCTGCCCTCTCACGTCTTCGATGACGGCGTCTCGGAACTCAAGGGTCCAGCAGGACCGCGGCACCGGCTCTGGCGAGCCAGAAGCTCCCTGAGGGCACCCCCGCGAGTGCCCCCTGCGTGAAGGTGTGACGGAGAAAGCGCACAGAAGCGAGGCCTCCTGACCCACGGGTTGACATGGGCATTGGTATGAACCAATCTCCTGCACCAGGTCGGTGGCCACCGATGTCCCCCTCGTTCGCGAACCCCCCACGAGCACCTGGAGATTCCCCGTGGACCGGACGCATCGCATGAAGCGCAGCCATAAGCTCCTGGGCGGCAGCGCCGCCCTCGTCCTCGCCGCCGGCGGGCTCATGGCCACCACCCTCGTCGGCAGCGCGGGCGCGGCCGAGAGCGAGCAGACCCGTGCGGCGGTTCCCGCACACGCCGTGACCGGCTACTGGCAGAACTTCGACAACGGCGCAACCATCCAGAAGCTGGGCGACGTTCAGGACGGCTACGACATCATCGCGGTCGCCTTCGCCGACTCGACCGGCACCGAAGGCCAGATCGAGTTCAACCTCGCTCCCGAGGTCGGCTACGCCTCCGAGGACGAGTTCAAGGCCGACATCGCCGCGAAGCAGGCGGCGGGCAAGTCCGTCATCATCTCCGTCGGCGGTGAGCTCGGCAACGTGACGGTCGATGACTCCGAGTCCGCGGCGCGGTTCGCGGACAGCACGTACGCCCTCATGGAGGAGTACGGCTTCGACGGCGTCGACATCGACCTGGAGCACGGCATCAACGCCCAGTACATGGGCGAGGCGCTGAAGTCGCTTTCCGCGAAGGCGGGTGACGGCCTCGTCCTCACCATGGCTCCGCAGACGCTGGACATGCAGAACACCGCCACCGAGTACTTCAAGCTGGCGCTCGACGTGAAGGACATCCTCACCGTCGTCAACATGCAGTACTACAACAGCGGTTCGATGGCCGGCTGCGACGGCAAGGTCTACGCCCAGGGCACCGTCGACTTCCTGACCGCGCTGGCATGCGTCCAACTGGAGAACGGCCTCGATGCCGACCAGGTGGGCATCGGCACCCCCGCCTCCTCCAAGGGCGCCGGCTCCGGCTACGTCGACCCGGCGATCGTGAACGATGCCCTGGACTGCCTGGCCAAGGGCGAGAACTGTGGTGAGTTCAAGCCGGAGAAGACCTACCCGGGGCTGCGCGGGGCCATGACCTGGTCCACGAACTGGGATGCCTCCAACGGCGACAACTGGGTCGACACCGTGGCACCGCACGTCCGCGAACTGCCCTAGGGGGCGTCGCGGAGCCAGAGGATGAGCGCAGCGAGGCCGGCACGACGAGGTCTCGCTGCCTCGTCGCCGCCGCTCTCGGCGGCACCGGCTGCGGTGGCCGATCGGGCGCAGGCTCAGGGCAGGTTGACGAGGTGCAGGTAGCGGTCCCAGTCCCAGAGGGCACCGGGGTCGGTGTGGTCGCTGCCTGGCACCTCGTGGTGGCCGATGATGTGTGCCCGGTCGCTGGGTATGCCGTGCCGTGCGCAGATCGCCGCGGTGAGGAGGGCCGAGCGCCGGTACATCACATCGGTGAAGAACTCCGGACGGTCCACCCATCCCTCGTGCTCGATGCCGATGCTGCGCGTGTTGACCTCCCAGTTCCCCGCGTGCCAGGCGATGTCCTTCTCCCTTACGCACTGCGCGACATGGCCGTCACCGGAGCGCACCACGTAGTGGGCGGAGACCTGTTTCACCGGGTCGCGGAAGATGCCGATCGTCGGGGTGAACAACTGCTGGGCGACGTGGACGATGACGCGGTCGACCCGGCGCTCCGAAGGGGCCGCCGGGACGGTGTAGTTCGCCGCGTGGGCCGGTGCCCAGAGAGCCGTCGGATGGTCCGCCACGGCTGCTGAAGGTGTGACGGCCCGTGCCGACGCCGGTACCAGCGCCGCCACCGCGGTGACAGCGGCCCCTTGCAGGAGCCTTCTGCGGTGCATCGCACTCCTATAGGGGCCGTGCTCGCCCACAAGGGCGACGCGTGAGAAAAAGGGGGCCGAAGCCGTCTTCCGCTGATGACGTACGGAAGAGGGCTCCGGTTCCCCACCCCTCTCGGCGGATATCAACCCCCGCTCACGGCCCCCGCCAGCGCACTCGCCGGGTCGTCGTCCGCCGGTCCCGCCGGCACCCAGCGGCCGCGCTCCTTGCGGTACGGCCACCATCGGCCGTCGCGGTCGTACCGGAGCTGGACCTCGGCGCCCGCCACCGTCCAGCGGGCCCCCGCCGCCCGCAACCGTGGCCGCTCGCCCTCCTCCCAGGCCGCGGCCAGCCGCGCGCGAGCCCGGGCCAAGGCCTCGGCGTCGGGGTCCCACTCCTCGTCCAGCACCGCCAGCGCGGCCACTCCTCCGTACCGCCACGCGCTCACCGCCGCCTCCAGCTCGGCGCGCGGCCGGCCGGACCCCTCGGCCAGCCGCCCCGCGATCCACGGCTCGGGGCGCGTATCGGCGGCCAGCCGCACCGCGTCCTGCTCCGGTGTCAGCTCCGCCGGAACCGGCTGCCGTTCATGCCCCGGAGCCAGCGCCTCCAGCAGCATCCGCCGGGCCCGTACGGCGCTGTCGGCGGCCAGGAGCTCCAGCGCCGCCGGGTCGAGGCCGGGCGGCGGATCAGCCTCCGTGTCCAACGACGGCGGCAGCCCCGGTTCCTCGGGCACCGGCGGGGGTGGGGGGAGCGGCGGCAGTATGGAGCCCGCGGCGAACGCCTCGTCGGCCGGGACCCCGTACGCCTCCCGGTCCACCTTCTCCGGCGTACCCTCCTCCCTACCGCTTACCGCACGGGCGGCGCTGCGGACCTGGAGCTCGTCCAGCAGCCGCCGCTCACCACGTCCGCGCATCAGGAGCAGGACGAACGGATCCTCGTCCAGCAGCCGCGCCACCTGGTAGCACAGGGCCCCGGAATGGGCGCAGTGGTCCCAGGCGCCGCAGGTGCACTCCGGTTCCAGGTCACCGATGCCGGGCAGCAGCTCCACCCCGGCACCCGCCGCGTCCTCCACCAGATGGGGCTCCATCTCCCGGTCCAGCAGCGCCGCGATGTGCCCCGCCCGGTCCACCGCCATGTCCAGGAACCGGTCCCACTCCTCCGTGCTCAGCTCCTGGAGCAGCACATCGCTCCGGTGACCCGTGCCGTCCCGGTCCCGTACGACGGCGGTGATCCTGCCGGGACGTACGGAGACCGCCCCCACACCGCCCTGCCGGGCCAGCCCGCGCCCCTTCTTGAGCTGCTGGCCGTCCAGCGCGGTGTCCTCCAGCGCCTTCAGCCATGCCCGGCCCCACCAGGAGGTGGCGAAACCCCTGCCCGGCGGCGGAGGCAGCGGCGCGAACGTACGCTCCGCTGCACCACCGACGTCCGCCGCGGCCGTCCCGTACTCGTCGTCACTCATCGCGCGCCCCCTCGCAGCTCTACCAGATCGGCCAGTTCCGCATCGGTCAGTTCGGTCAGTGCCGCCTCCCCGGAGCCGAGCACAGCATCCGCGAGACCCTGTTTGCGCGCGAGCATCTCCGCGATCCGGTCCTCGATCGTGCCCTCGGCGATCAGCCGGTGCACCTGGACCGGCTGCGTCTGCCCGATCCGGTACGCCCGGTCCGTCGCCTGCGCCTCCACCGCCGGATTCCACCACCGGTCGAAGTGCACGACATGACCGGCCCGGGTGAGGTTGAGCCCCGTCCCCGCCGCCTTCAGGGAGAGCAGGAACACCGGAGCCTCGCCCGCCTGGAAACGGCTCACCATCTCCTCGCGCCGCGCCACCGGCGTACCGCCGTGCAGGAACTGCGTGGGCACCCCGCGCTCGGACAGATGATCCTCCAGCAACCGCGCCATCTGTACGTACTGCGTGAACACCAACACGGAGCCCTGTTCGGCCAGGATCGTGTCCAGGAGTTCGTCCAGCAGCTCGACCTTCCCCGACCGGTCCGCGATCCGCGGCCGGTCCTCCTTCAGGTACTGCGCCGGGTGGTTGCAGATCTGCTTCAGCGCGGTCAGCAGCTTCATCACGAGCCCTCGCCGCTCGAACCCGTCCGCACCGGAGATCTCGGCGAGCGTCTCGCGGACCACCGCCTCGTACAGCCCGGTCTGTTCGGTCGTCAGCGACACCGCCCGGTCGGTCTCCGTCTTCGGCGGCAGCTCCGGCGCGATCCCCGGATCGCTCTTGCGGCGGCGCAGCAGGAACGGGCGCACCAGGGCCGCGAGCCGCTCGGCGGCCGCCGGGTCCGCGCCGCCCTCCACGGCGGCGGCGTACCGGTTGCGGAAGGTGGAGAGCCGGCCCAGCAGCCCGGGCGTCGTCCAGTCCAGGATCGCCCACAGCTCGGAGAGGTTGTTCTCCACCGGTGTTCCGGTGAGGGCGACGCGGGCCCGGGCGCCGATGGTGCGCAGCTGCTTGGCCGTCGCCGAGTGCGGGTTCTTCACGTGCTGGGCCTCGTCCGCGACGACCATGCCCCAGGAGGCGGCCGCCAGCCGGGGCGCGTCCAGACGCATCGTGCCGTACGTCGTCAGGACGAACTCGCCGTCCGCCAGCCCCTTCAGGGACCGCGATGTCCCATGGAAGCGGCGTACCGGGGTGCCCGGGGCGAACTTCTCGATCTCGCGCTGCCAGTTGCCCATCAGCGACGTCGGACAGACCACCAGTGTCGGCCCGGCCGCGTCCCGGTCGCTCTGGCGGTGCAGATGCAGAGCGATGAGCGTGATCGTCTTGCCCAGGCCCATGTCGTCGGCGAGGCAGGCGCCGAGGCCGAGCGAGGTCATGGTGTCCAGCCAGTTCAGACCGCGCAGCTGATAGTCGCGCAGCGTCGCGGTGAGCGCCTCGGGCTGTCCGACCGACTGCTCGGCGGCGGACTCCGGATCGGCCAGCCGCTCGCGCAACCGCTCCAGCCAGCCCGTCGCGGCCACCTCCACCCGGCGGCCGTCCACCTCGGTGGAGCCGGTCAGCGCCGCGCTCAACGCGTCGATGGGGGTGACCTTGCGGTCCTGTGTCTGCCGGGCCCGGTGTGCCTCCTCCGGGTCGATGAGGACCCACTGGTCGCGAAGCCGCACGATCGGTCGGCTGGACTCGGCGAGGCGGTCCAGCTCCTCGCGGCTCAGCTGCCGGTCGCCCAGCGCGAACCGCCAGTCGAACGCGAGCAGGGCGTCGGCGGACAGGAACGAGGGAGTGTCCGCGAGGGCCTGTCCCCGCCGCCCCTGCGACGCTCCGCCGTCCTCCTCCCGTCCCTCGGCGTCGCCGCCCCCGTCGGCCGGGCCGATGACGGCTCGTGCGGTCAGCTTCCGCGCCAGCTCCTTGGGCCAGTGCACCTGCACACCGGTGGCGGCCAGTGCGCGTGAGGCGGGGCCCAGCAGCTCGGCGATCTCCTCGTCGGCGGGCTCCACCGCGTCCGGCACGGCGGCGGAGAGCAGCGGGGCCAGCGGCGGCCAGGCGCGGGCGGCCCGGCGCAGGGCTAGCAGGGCGTCCATCCGGGCCCGCGGCCCGAACTCCGCCGCACTCCGCGTGCCGCCCGCCCAGACCTCGGCCGCGTCGGCGACCAGGGAGGGGTCGCTCACGCTGTGGATCTGCAGCACGGCGCGGAACGAGGGCACCGCGTCGTCGTAGGAAAGGTTGTCGGTGTCCGTGGCGGGGACGGCGGCTGTGGTCCCGGTGACCTCGATTCGCAACGAGAGCCTCACTCCCGCATCGTGACCGGCCGCCACATCGCCGGCCCAGGCTCGCCCTTGGGGCAGGTGCTGCGGTTCCGGGGCGGCGAACGCGGGACCCGCGGCCGCGAGCCCGGCGGCGGGCGTCCGGGGCAGTCCGTCCGCCACCGCGTCCAGGAACGCCCGCAACAGCCGTTCCGGCTCGGGAAGCAGCAGCGGCCCGTCCACCGCCGCGCTTGTCTCCAGCGGGGTCGCGTGGGCGGAGGGCGGCATCGACGCGGCCAGATCCCGGATCCGCCCCAGGTCTCCGGCGGCCAGCGGCCCGACCCGCCAGGCATCCTGGTCGGTGGAGCTCAGCCCGGGCAGCAGGAGGCCGCGGGCGACGAGCTGCAGCCCGAGCAGCGCGGCGGCACCCCAGAAGGCGGTCGCCGGGGAGGCCTGCCCGTGCGCCCGCGCCCGGGTCAGCACCGGCAGGGCCTCCCGCACGGGAAGATGCAGGGCAGGAACGGTACGGCGCCGGGCGCCGGCCTCGGCCACGGTGAGCTCCGACAGGACCCCGGGCGCGCCGGGAGGGGTGCTCCCGTCCGGGTTCCAGAAGGCGATCCGTCCGGTACGGGACGGATCCGCGGGGATGAAGACCGCGGAGCAGCGGGACAGCTCGGAAATCTCGTAAGGCGTTGCCGCGGGATGCGGGTGCACAGGAATATCAGATTCCTCAAATTTGACTAGCGGGTCGGGCTCGGAGGGTACTCCGCTCGAAGCCGCGATGCGCCGCTCTCTACTGTGAGCTGGGTCACTCATGTCTGTCCGTGCGGAGGGGTGGTGTGGCTGGCACCACCACGGAGTACGGGGGGCTGCCCCAGGGAGATCGGGGTGGTGACGCCATGGCTGCCGCAGGTCTCCGATCCGTACGTTTAACGAGGTCAGCGCCTATGTCGGAGAGACCGGAGACCTCATGTCCCAGGCAACAGCCACCGCCGCGGCCTCAGCCGGTGACGGCAGTTCGGAACGGACCGGCCCACCGGTCGCCGGCAGCGATTTCGCCCCACTGCTACGCGCTGTGAAGGGGCAGGGTCTTCTCGAACGACGCGCCGGGCGGTACGCATGCGGTATCGCGGCCAACCTGGTGGCTCTGAGCGGCGTGATCACGGCTCTCGTTCTGCTGGGCGATACCTGGTGGAGCCTGTTGCTCGCCTTTCCCCTGGCAGTCCTGTGGACCCGGACGGCCTTCGTCGCTCACGACGCGGGCCACTTCCAGATAACCGGCGGCCGCAAGGCGAGCAGACTGATCGGCCTGATCCATGCCAACCTGCTGCTCGGCATGAACGAGGCCTGGTGGAACGACAAGCACGCCCGTCACCACGCCAACCCCAACCACGTCGACAAGGACCCCGACGTCGGCGTCGGCGCCCTGGTCTGGACCCAGAAGCAGGCGGCGCAGCGCGCAGGATTCGCCCGCTGGCTGACCCGGAACCAGGCCCGGCTGTTCTTCCCGATGCTGCTGCTCGAAGGCATAGCCCTGAAGGTCTACGGGTTTCAGTTCCTGGGCCGCCAGCCGGCGCGGGAGCGTGTGCTGTCGGCCCTGCTGATGGCCGCGCACCTCGCGCTGTACGCGACCTTGCTGCTGACCGTCCTGTCCCCGGGCAAGGCGCTCGTCCTCACCCTGCTGCTGCACGCGCTGTTCGGTCTCCACCTGGGGCTGGCCTTCGCCCCGAACCACAAGGGCATGGAGATGCCCGACCCGGACGGGGACCGGTGGGGCCACCTTCAGCGCCAGGTCCTGACCTCGCGCAATGTCCGCGGCGCGATCCTCACCGACTGGTTCCTCGGCGGCCTGAACTATCAGATCGAGCACCACCTGTTCCCGAGCATGCCCCGGCCCCACCTGCGACTGGCCCAGCCACTGGTCAAGGAGTACTGCAGGAGCATCGGCATACCGTACGCGGAAACCGGACTGATCGAGTCCTACCGGCAGGCGCTGACGCACATGCACGAGGTCGGTGAGCCGCTGCGATGACGGGGGACTCGATGCGGCAGCGGGCGGGCGGTTGCCGGGGGAGTGGGAACGCAAGAACGGACGGACGCGTTGACAGAACAGGAGCGGCGCCGGCCGCGAAGGAGGCGTGGACCATGTCGAACGGTGCGAAGGTCGCTGTCGCGGGGGTGGTGGCTGCGGCCATCCTGTGGCCCCTGATCGGATTCTGGTGGGCGCTGCTGGTGGTGATCGGCGTTCCCGTCGCGGGCTATCTGCTGCTGGACCCGTCCCAGCGACGCAGACTCCGCAGGATCAACCGCAAGGAAATCGGTCGCTGAGCCCGGAAGACGGACGGCGACCGGGCGGGCGAGCCGGTGGCTTCACGAGGAGAGGTTTCACGAGGAGCTGATCCCGGAAGCATCAGGAGCGCTGACCCTCAGGGCCGCCAGGAGCCGAAGCCCGGCACCCGGTCGCGCTCACGCGGGATGCGGAGCCAGTGCATCCAGGGCCGCCAGGAGGCCGGGCAGTGCGGGCCCGCGGCCGACGGGCAGCACCTCTCCCGGCTCCTCGTCCAACAGGACCAGCGCTATGTCGTCGGTCCTGGCGACCATCGACCACCCGGGTCCGTCGACGCGCATGATGCGTGCGTCGGCCGAGGCGAAGACGGAGCGGATCCGGCCCGGTGGCGGCGGGGTCTTCGTATAGGCGAGGGCCTCCGACAGAGCCCGTCGTACGCCGGGATGCTGACCGGACGCAGGGGCACCGCGTTCGGCGTCCACCGCGGCGGCTGAGTCACCGTCCCCGGCCGCACCGGCCGTGGCGGGTGCACCCGGTTTGCCGGCCGCACCGGGTTCGGCTGCCGGACCGGGCTCGATGCTCTCGCCCGACTCACCGTCCACCCGGACGAACTCCGCATCGTCGATCTGCTCCCGCCACATCGACCACTGCGCCGCGATCTCGTCCGCACCCAGCCGCCGTTGCGCGGGACCCCAGGACCCCGTGTCCGCAGGAGCCAGAGGTACCGGGCCCACACCGTCCGTATCCGGGTCGTGCGGGGCGGGCACCCCGGGTGCGGCGACCGTCAGGGCCAGCGGCCAGCCGGGCAGGGCGCACACCACGGAGCGCTCGTCGGGGGAGAGGTCGTACTCCATGCCGCAGTCCCACGCGGCGATGGCCACAGCGACCAGCGAGACGTCCTCGACGACCACGGTCCAGCGGGCCCCGTCGCCGTCCTGCCCGAGGACGAGACCGTAGCCCTCCTCGTACGGTTCGAGGGCGAGCGCGCCGCACGCGGCCACGTAGTCGTCGCCCAGCACGCTCGGGAACCGGGCAGGCGTCAGCAGCACCGCGGTCAGCACCAGCAGCGCGTCGTCGTCGCCGTCCGCACCAGCCACAGTGTCCTCCTGGTCCCTAGCCCCTGGTCCTTGATCAGCCGACGCTCGGCCACCCGCCGTCCGGGCCCGCCCCGCGTCGTCCGTCGGCGCACCTTAACTACTCGGTAACCGTGCCGTCGAGGCCCCGGCAGGCGACGCGGAGCCGGATCCACAAGTCTCTCAGCCGGGTCGACGCGGCTGCGAAGGACCGGGGCCGAGAGGGCGGGGCGCCGTAGAATCGGGGCTCCGGACGAACGAGGGGAAGACCATGGTTCAGCGGTACGACCGGCTGAAGGAAATTCAGCGACTGGACCCGGAACGCGACTTCCTGAAGATCTACCGCCTCACCGTCACCTACGAGTTCCCCTGGGACATCGCGCGCGCCCTCGAACTCGCCCTCTACCGGACCTATGCCGTGCCCAGTATCGGCCGACTCCTGGACGAGACAGCAGAGCTGACGGAGCGTTCGCAGAAGCGGTACGACGACACCGCGCTGCTCCTGGACACCGTGGTGGAGCACGGATTCGACACCGAGGAGGGCCGCACGGCCGTCCGCCGGATCAACCAGATGCACCGCAGCTACGACATCAGCAACGACGACATGCGGTACGTCCTGTGCACCTTCGTCGTCACCCCGAAGCGCTGGCTGGACGAGTACGGCTGGCGCCGGCTCTCCGGCCACGAGCTGAAGGCCTTCGCCGCCTACTACCGCACCCTGGGCGCCCACCTGGGGATCAAAGACCTCCCGCAGAACTACGAGGACTTCGAGCGCACCCTCGACAGCTACGAGCAGGAGCACTTCGGCTGGGACGAAGGAGCCCGCCGGGTCTCCGACGCGACCCTGGCGCTCATGGGCTCCTGGTACCCGGCGCCGCTGGCCCCGCTGGTCCGGGGCGCCGCCCTCGCGCTCCTGGACGATCCCCTGCTGCGCGCCTTCCGCTACGAGCGACCGGGGCCCGTGGCCCGTGGTCTGACCCGGTGCGCCCTGCGTCTGCGCGCCCGAGCCGTCCGTCTCCTGCCGCCCCGGCGCACGCCGCACTACGCGCGCCAGAACGCCGAGATCAAGGGCTACCCGAAGGGGTACGAGGTCGCCGCCCTCGGTACGTTCCCCACCCCGGGCGTCCGTGGCTGCCCGATCCCCGGTCACCGGCGTCCCACTGAGGCGCCCGTCGATTGACTCCTGGGGCGCCGGGGGACCGGGACCCGGCCGTCCGGCGGATGCTGAAGAAATCACCGTGCCACGAGAGCCGTGTACCGGACCGGCACCACGTTCGTAGTGCGTCAGGGCCGGCGTACGGCAAGGGCGAGGAAGCGATCGTCCTCGTCGGTGTACGAGTCCAGCCGCCAGCCGGAATCGGCCAACAGGGCCCGTAGCCGGGGCTCCGCCCGCAGGTCGTCGCCGGTGAGCGTGCGCCCGTGGCGCGCGGCCAGGGCGGCCCGGCCGATCGGGTGGAACAGGGCCAGCACCCCGCCCGGCCGCACCACTCGGGCGAGCTCCGCCGTATCGGCCCCGGGGCGAGCCAGATGCGAGATCAGCCCGGCTCCGAACACCGCGTCCAAGGATCCGCCTCGCAGCGGCAGCCGAGCGACGTCGGCCCGGATCAGCGTCCCGATCTCCGCGCGCCCCGCCCGCCCCGCTGCCTCCAGCATCGCGGGCGTCAGGTCGACGCCGAGGACGGTGCCGCGCGGGCCGACCACCGCACGGAGAGCCGGAAGCGCGCGTCCCGTGCCGCAGCCCGCGTCGAGCACGGTGTCTCCCGGCCGCAGTCCGAGCCGACCGACCGCGGCGGCGTACGCGGGGCCGTCGTCGGGAAACCGGCTGTCCCAGCCGGCCGCGCGCGGAGTGAAGAAGTCCAGGACATGCGTGTGGTCATCGGCCATGCGGACATGATCGCGCAGTCGGCGCCGGGGTGGAACGCCTTGTAGCGGCGGGGCCGACCGCAATCGTCACCCGGCTTCGGGCATGACCACCGGGTGCCCGGATACGTCTCCGTCCGGGCACCCGGGATACGTACGTACGGCTCAGACGTTGACGCCGTAGTCGGAGGCGATGCCGGCGAGCCCCGAGGCGTAACCCTGGCCGACGGCCCGGAACTTCCACTCCGCGCCGTGCCGGTACAGCTCGCCGAAGACCATCGCGGTCTCGGTGGAGGCGTCCTCGCTCAGGTCGTACCGGGCCAGCTCCACACCGTTCGCGCGATTCACCACGCGGATGAACGCGTTGCGCACCTGGCCGAAGCTCTGGCCACGGCTCTGGGCGTCATGGATGGAGACCGGGAACACGATCTTCGCGATCTCGGCGGGGACCGAGGCCAGGTCGACCTCGACCGACTCGTCGTCGCCCTCGCCCTCACCCGTCAGGTTGTCGCCGGTGTGGCGGACGGAACCGTCGGGGCTGTTGAGGTTGTTGTAGAAGACGAAGTGGGCGTCGGAGAGGACCTTGCCCGCCTCGGAGCACAGCAGCGCACTGGCATCCAGGTCGTGATCGGCTCCGGTCGTGGTCCGTACGTCCCAGCCGAGGCCGACCGTGACGGCTGTCAGGCCGGGGGCCTCCTTCGACAGGGAGACGTTGCCGCCCTTCGCCAGGCTCACACCCATGAATTTCCTCCAGTGTTCCGTCGGTCCGCACGTCTGATCGGCCGGTCCCTAGATATCGGCCGGTCTCCAGATCCTGCGATCCGTGCTACGTCGCTGTCACTACATGTACCGCTACTGGTACGAACGCCCCGAGCCGCCACCAAGGTTCCCGGATTGCGCAAACCGTGAAATGAACGGTGGCCGAGTGCCCGGTCCGGGGCACCGGGCCCGGGGCCGAATCAGCGGGCTTCCTCGTCCTTCATGGCCTTCGCCTCGCTCTTGAGGATGCGCACCGACTTCCCCAGGGCGCGGGCGGTGTCCGGCAGCTTCTTCGAACCGAAGAGCACGATCACCACGACGGCCAGGATCAGCAGGTGCCAGGGCTCCAGCCCGTTGCGCAACATTCTGGTCCCGCCCTTCTCTCCGTCCATGCGGCAACAGCTGCCGCGTACGGCAACACTTGCCGCATTGCGCAACTGTACAACTGTCGCTCGGGGACCCTACGGCCACCCCTCAGCGCTCGGCGACGGCCTTGCGCAGGCCCGGTTCCGGTTCGGCGCCGGCCGCCCGGCGCCGTTCGTAGCGCCTCCGCGCAGCCGTGAGCCCCACCGCGTACAGGCCCAGCACCGAGCCGAGCAGCAGGTAATAGAGAGGCGGCAGAGCACTCATCTCCAGCCAGAGACCCAGCGGGGTCAGGGGAAGGAGCACGCCGACCACCGCGAGTCCGGCCGCGGCTGCCCGCAGAGCACCGCCGGCCCGCCGCTCGGCGGCGCTGCGGCCGGTCCGGAGCAGGACCATCACGAGAGCCTGGGTCAGCAGGTTCTCGGTGAACCACCCGGCGTGGAACGCCGCTTCGCCGTCGGTCCCGGCGGCGTTGTGAAGAGCCAGGGCCAGCACTCCGAAGGTGGCGAGGTCGGCGGCGGCGTTGAGCAGTCCGAAGCCGGTGATGAAGCGCAGGAAGTCCCGGGAGCGCAGGACCGTGGGCCGGCGCAGCGCGGACTTGCCCGGGCGGTCGAACGCGAAGGCGAGCTGCGCAGCGTCGAAGCAGAGGTTCTGCACCAGCACCTGCGCCGGGAGCATCGGGAGGAAGGGCAGCATGAGCCCGGCCGTCAGCATGGCGATGACGTTGCCGAGGTTGGAGGAGAGGGTGATGCGCAGGTACGTGGCGATGTTCGCGCTGCTGTGCCGCCCGGCCAGCACCGCCCGGTCGATCGCGGTGAGGTCCTTCTCCGCCAGCACGACGTCGGCCGCCTCGCGCGCCACATCGACGGCGTTGCGCGGGCAGATGCCGACGTCGGCCGCGTGCAGGGCGGGCAGGTCGTTGACGCCGTCGCCGAGGAACCCGGTGGTGTGCCCGGCGGCGCGCAGTGCCGAGACGATCCGCGCCTTGTGCTCCGGAGTGCAGCGCGCGAAGACGGTCGCCCGGTCCGCGACCCGCGCCAGCTCCGCGTCCGACAGCGTGTCCACCAGCTCGGCCGTCACCACGTCGCCGTACCCGCCCGCCGCATCCGTGCGCAGCCCCAGGTCCTCGCACGCGCGGGCCGCCGTGCCCGGGTGGTCGCCGGTCAGCACCTTGACGGTCACTCCGCGCCGGGCCAGTACGCCGAGGGCCTCGGCGGCGCTCGGCGCGGGGACGTCCCGCAGAGTCAGCAGGCCCACGAAGGCCAGTCCGCGCTCGTCCGCCGGGGTGTACGCGCCCGGCCGCGCGGGCCGGTCGGCGCGGGCCACGGCCAGCAGGCGCAGCCCCGACTCCGCCTTCCGGGCGGCGAGGGCGAGCAGCCGCTCCCGCTCGTCCCCGTCCAGCGCGCACCGCTCCAGCACCGCCTCCACGGCCCCCTTGGTCACCAGCGTGTGGACGCCGAGCCGGCCAGGCCGCCGGACCACCGCGGTCGCGACCCGCCGCACCGGATCGAAGGGCAGCGCGGCCACCCCTTCGTATGCCGAAGCCTCCAGGTGCTCCGTGTCCTCCGCGGCGTCCAGCACCGCCTCGTCGAGGGCGTCCGGTGCGGGCAGCTCCGCCAACTGGAGCGTCCACAACGCGCTGAGCGCCGCCCACCGCAGCACCTCGGGATCGGGCCGGTCCGAGCCGTCGACCGCCGCCTCCACGACGGGCCGGTCCTCGGTCAGCGTCCCTGTCTTGTCCAGGCACAGCACATCGACCGCGCCCAGGTCGTGCAGCGCGGGCAGCCGTTTGACGATGACTCCGCTGGTACGGGCGAGCCGGGCCGCTCCCCGTGCGAGGGCCGTCGTGACGATGACGGGCAGCATCTCGGGTGTGAGCCCCACCGCGACGGCCACGGCGAACGGCAGCGTCTCCAGCCCCCGGCCCCGCAACGCGGCGTTGGCCATCAGTACCAGCGGCGGGGTCAGCAGCATGAACCGAATCAGCGTCCAGGAGATGCCCTGCACCGACCGGTCGAAGGCGCTGGCACCCCGCTGCCGGACCCGGCCGTCGTACGCGGCGGCGAACCGGGTCGCCCCTCCGGTGGCCACGATCACCGCCGTACCGCTTCCGGAGGTGACGCTGCTGCCCTGGAAACACAGCTGCGGCTGCGCGAAGGGCCCGGCCCCCAAGAGCGCGGGGTCCGGTACGTCGAGGGGGTGCTTCGCCACCGGCGCCGACTCGCCGGTCAGGGCCGACTGGTGCACCGCGAGCCCGCCGGAGCGCAACACCTGCACATCGGCCGGTACCAGGTCGCCCGGCGCCAGCCGGATCACATCGCCGGGCACGAGATCGGCCACCGGAACCTCCCGCTCCCGGGGTGCCGCGTCCGCCGAGCTCCGGCGCACCACGGTCGCCGTGGTCGCCACCAGCTCCCTGAGCGCGGCCGTCGAACGGTCGGCGCGGTGTTCCTCGGCCGAGCGCAGCAGGCAGCTGACCACGACCAGCGCGAGGATCACACAGGCCGTGCCCCATGCGGAGACGAGGGCCGAGACCAGTCCCAGGCAGAGCAGTACGGAGGTGAAGGGATCCCTGAGACTGCGGACGAAACGCCGGGGCCAGGGAACCGGTCGCCAGGCGGGCAGTACGTTCTCGCCGAACCGCGCGAGCCGCTCCTCGGCCCGCGCCTCCACCAGACCGCGCGGACCGCTGTCCAGCGAGCGCAGTATCTGCAGGGAGGTCTCCACCGGTGGCCGACCGGACCCGCCGCCGGGAGGCGGGCCGGCGGTACGGAACTCCGCGCCGGCGGTACCGGGCTCCGCGCCGGCGATCAGTGGTACGGACTCGGTGCCGGCGACGGGAGGCACGGGCGCCGACGCAGCCGGGGCGGCGGCCGGGAACGGTGTCACGGAGGCCGGGGTGCCGGGGGTGGTCCGGCCGGATCCCGCGGCTGCGCTGCCCTCAGGCACCGAGCTCACGCAGGCGGACGGGCTCCTTCTGGGCGGGGTGGCCGGCGCGCTCGGTGAGCTGGCCGACCATGAGCCGGACGACCGTCACCACGTCGGGGTCGTCGACCAGATAGACCTGTCGGCGGCCCTCACGGCGCGAACGCACGAGACCGGCCAGCTTGAGCTTGGTCAGATGCTGGCTGACGGAGGGGAGCGTGCCGCCCACCCGTTCGGCGAGGCCCGTCACATCGCTCTCGCCCTGGGCCAGCGCCCACACGATGTGCAGCCTCGCGGGTGTCGCCAGGAGTCCGAAGGCGGCTGCGGCCTCGGCCAGCACCTCGGCGGGCGGATCCTGGAAACCGCCGCCGGTACCTGTCGACACGCTTGCTCTCTTCCGTCCGTGGGTCGCCTGCCCGGACCCGTCACCGCATCCGTCGCCGCGACCGAAAGAAACCAGTGTAGAGGCCATGCCGAAGAGGGACGAGATGCGGCAGGAGTGGGCGGTCAAGGTCCGCATCGATCAACAACGATCAACCGCCTCCAGTCGTCCGGCCGATTGCCATGCTGTCCGGGCAGCGGTGTCCGAACGGTCGAACAGAGCTTCGCCAGGCGTGTGCGGCTCAGTCGCGGGAGAAGTGGTCGATGTCCTCCGAGTACGTCGAGAACGCGCACAGCAACGACGGCACCCGCAGCGGCTATGGCCGCGACGACTCCGCGATGGCGCTGAAGATCCTCGTGGCCGGTGGCTTCGGAGCCGGGAAGACGACCCTGGTCGGCGCGGTCAGCGACATCCGGCCGCTGCGGACCGAGGAGCCGCTGAGTGCGGCAGGACGCGATGTGGACGATACGGAAGGGGTGGCACGGAAGACCGCCTCGACCGTAGCGATGGATTTCGGCCGTATCACGATCCACGCCGGTCTGTCGCTGTACCTGTTCGGCACACCGGGGCAGGACCGCTTCTGGTTCCTGTGGGACGAGCTGTCCGAAGGCGCGCTGGCGGCGGTCGTCCTCGCCGACACCCGGCGGCTCGAGAACTGCTTCGCGGCCGTCGACTACTTCGAACGCCGCCGCATACCGTTCGTCGTCGCCGTCAACCGCTTCCCCGGCGCGCGCGTCTACGCCGAGCACGATGTCTCGCACGCCCTCGACCTGGACCGGGGCACACCTGTCGTGCTCTGCGACGCACGCGACCGGACCTCCGGAAAAGATGTCCTGATCCGTACGGTCGAGTACGCCGGGCGGGTGCACACCGCCCGGCTCCTCGACTCCGTGAGCTGACCGCCGACGGCGGCGAACGGCTGCTCAGTCGGCCATGTCCGCCAGGGCGATCACCTTGTCGATCCGCACCCGCACCAGCAGTTCACCGGCCACCCCGTTGCGTCGGCCGAACTCCTCGGCGTCCTCCGGCCCGACGTAGCGCCCGGCGATGCGCGTCGCCCACCGCAGCAGCTCCTCGGGGTCCTCGCTCAGCTCCGCGTGCCCCTGCACCACGGCGAACGCGTACGGCGGCCGGTCGTCGTCGACGCACAGGGAGACCCGGCCGTCGCGCTCCAGATTGCGGCCTTTCACACTCTTCTTGCCGGTGTTGAAGACCAGTGAGTCGCCGTCGAGCAGGAACCAGACGGGCGCGATGTGCGGACTGCCGTCTGCTCGCACGGTCGAAACCTTCGCGGTGCGGGTGCCCTCGGAGAGGAAGGCCCGCCATTCTTCATCGGTCATGTGATGTGCCATGCGCTCATCCTGGGCTCGTTCGCCGCATGGCGCGAAGCGGCGCCCCGGCATGCGGGGGGACCTTGCCCGTACGGAGGCGGTGCGCAAGGCTTACGCGCGTAGCGGGGCACGGGGAACGAAGGCACGGGGAGGACGAGCAGATGGCGCTTGACCGGGGACTTGACTGGCTCCTTGACGATCTCACCAGCAGGGTGCGGTACGTACGGCACGCCTTGGTGCTCTCCAACGACGGCCTGGTCACCGGGGCCAGCACCGGACTGGCCCGCGAGGACGCCGAACACCTCGCCGCGGTCTCCTCCGGCCTGCACAGCCTGGCGCGCGGTTCAGGGCGGCACTTCCGGGCCGGGCGGGCCCGCCAGACCATGGTCGAGTTCGACGAGGCGTTGCTCTTCGTGACCGCCGCGGGTGACGGCAGCTGCCTGTGTGTGCTCACCGCCGCCGAGGCCGACGTCGGGCAGGTGGCGTACGAGATGACCCTGCTCGTCAACCGGGTCGGCGAGCACCTCGGTGTATCGGTCCGCCAGAGCGGCCCCGAGGACGAGAAGCCTTTCTGAACCCCTCTGACCTGCGTTTTTCTGTGGCTGGGAAGAGTTATCCACAGGCTGGTGCGAAGCAGGCCCTGCCGGGCTACCGTGATCACTGAGAGTAACTCGACGTTCACGGGGAGGACGGCCATGATGGTGAAGGAAGCGATCCGCGCGCGGGCCGGGAGCGCGCACGGTATCCGAGGTGGCGAGGCAAGCCGGGACGAGGCCGCGCCCGCCTCGTCCGAAGCGGCGGCGGCCACGGGGGTCACGACGGCCACGGGGCTCACGACTGCCACGGTGGCTGCCGGTCGGGCGGCACAGGAGCTGGGTCTCAGGCGCAGCGAGTTCGAGCTCGCCGTGCACCTGGGGCTGATCGTGGTCACCGCCGGGCCCGGTGGCGGGCGGCCGCGGGTGCGCGAGCGGGAGATCGCGCGGCTGCGCGAGGACCCGGGGTTTCCCGACGGGTTGGCCGAGCGGGTGCGCACCGTCGGCACCGCGGAGGGCGCCGCTCTGCTCGGCATCGCCCCCGCGCGGTTCACGAGGCTGGCCCGGGCGGGCTGCTTCTCGCCGGTCACGTTCTATCTGAACCGGTACCGCGCGGTGGTCTGGCTCTATCTCGCGGACGAGCTGGCCTCGTTCGCGGTGCGGGAGCCCGAACTGCTCGCAGGCCGCACGCCGCTCGGGCTGCGCACGATGCTGGAGGCGGGCGGAGACCGGAGGGCGCGAAACTGGCGGACCCAGCGCATCGAGCGGCTGCTGAAACGGACGGATGACCCTTGGGCGAGGGCCGCGGTCGAGGCGTCCACCCTGGACGCCGCGCACCTGGCGGAGGTGGTCGAGGACCCCTATGAGCGTGCCCATCTCGTACGGGTCAGGCCCGAGCCCGTCTTCGGGCGGCCTGGTTCCGTGGCGGCCAGGGAGACCATGGGGGAGCTGATGCTGGCGGACGGTCCGGACGAGATCCTGTGGCGGCGGATCAATCTGGCACTGAGTCTCGACCGCGCCCGTGACGTCCGGCCGGCCCCCCGGCCGGGCGACGATCCGGAGGCGCGGATGGCGGCCGCCGTTCCGCTCTCCATCCCGTTCGCCACCCCGCTCCCCACCCTGAGCGCGGCCCCACCACGCGCTCTGCCCGACGCGGGGACGGCACCGGTCCCGTCGCCACTCGCCTCGGACTTGCCCTTCGGTGCGCGGGAGTCCGGCGGGAAACGGCTGTTGGCCAGGCTGGGGTGGCGCCGGTGGACCACCGGATAGCCATTGGCCGACAGGTGCTCCCGTTCGGCATCATGTCCGGATGTTGATCAGAGAAGCAGTCACCGAGGACTGGCCCGCCATCTGGCCGTTCTTCCACGGGATCATCGCCGCCGGCGAGACCCTCACCTACCCGCTGGACCTCGGGAAGGAGGACGCCCAGGGGTGGTGGTTCGTCGCCGCGCCGAGCCGTGTGGTCGTCGCCGTCGACGACGCGGGGGAGGTCCTCGGCACCGCGAAGATGAACCGGAACCACATGGGCAACGGCTCGCACGTGGCCAGCGCCACGTACATGGTCGACCCCGCCCACTCGGGCAAGGGCGTGGGGCGGGCCCTGTGCGAGTACTCGGTCGAGTGGGCCCGGACGTCGGGTTACCGGGCGATGCAGTTCAACGCGGTCGTCGAGACGAATACCCGTGCGGTCAAGTTGTACGAGTCCATCGGCTTCGAGGTGATCGGCACGCTTCCCGAGGGGTTCAACCATCCGACCGAGGGCTATGTGGGCCTGCACATCATGCACAAGGCCCTCTGAAACCTCCGCTCGGCGCCGTCCGTCGGCGGCACTTGCCTCCGCTTGGGCCGTCGTCGGCGGACAGTGGCGCGAAGTTGCTGTCCGTCTTGTCGGAAGTGGCGGAGGTATGGCGGGAGTTCGTCCGGGGAGTGACGCACGGGGCGGGTGCGTCTTCGAGGGGAGATGGCAGTACTGTGCGCCCCACCGCCATTCGGGCGATGAGATTCAGCTGGAGGAAGTATCCATGACCATACCCAGGAGATCGTGGCGTGGCGCGGGAGCACTCGTGGCCGCTGCGGTCGTCGGTCTGACCGGAGGCGTCATCTCCGCCGGTCCGGCTGCTGCTCACACCCCCACCTGGGCCGTGACCTGCGATGAGGTGACCATCGACCTCAAGTACTACACGCCGGACGTCCCCAACACGGTGACCGTCACGGTGGACGGCGAGGACCTGCTGCCCACCGAGACGTTCGGCAAGGAGTTCAGCAAGAAGCTCACGCTTCCCGAGCACTCCGAGAAGCTGACCGTGCGACTGGTCGTCAAGGACGGCAGCAAGGGCGGCAACCACTCGTTCGAAGACGAGAAGACGGCTGAGGTGTGCGAGGGGGAGGAGACCCCCACGCCGCCGCCGACCGAGCCCACGCCGACGGAGCCGACTCCTGAGGAGCCGACGCCGACCGAGCCGGCGCCGTCGGAGACTCCGGGCACAGAGACGCCCGAGCCGAGCGCCACGCCCGCGGAGCCTTCGGAGTCCGCGCCCGCGGTGCCCGCTCCGAGCGAGAGCTCGCCGCCGCTGGCCGAGACCGGTTCGTCCTCCACCACGCCGGTCATCGCCGGCGCCGCTCTCGCGGTGCTGCTCGCCGGTGGCGGAATCCTGTGGGCCGTCCGCAAGCGGCGTACCGCCTAGGGTGTGTCCGGCAGATCCTGACCGGGTCCGCGACGCCTGAGCGTTCGGCGTGGCTCCTGCCTCCGAGGCGGTGAGCGGCGTCGGGCCGCCCGAGGCGTCGGAGCGAGCCGCCGGTCGAGGGGCGTGCCGCATCGTTGAAGACGATGCGGCACGCCCCTCATCGCTGTCCGGCGGTCGGGGCCTGCTCGACGGCGGCCGGGAGCGGCGCGGTTGCGGGCGGGGGAGCGGGACCGATCTCGCACCAGACGGCCTTGCCCTCGCCGCGGGGTTCGATGCCCCAGCGGTTGGCGACCGCGTCGAGAAGGAGCAGTCCCCGGCCCGAGGTGGAGGTCTCTCCCGGGGTACGCCGACGGGGCCAGGCACTCGACCGGTCCTGCACCGAGAGCCGGATCCGCCGCACGGGCTCGGGCAGCACCTCCAGAGTCAGGACGGCCCCGCCCTCCGTGTGCAGCAGGACGTTCACCAGCAGCTCACCGGTGACCAGTTCGGCGTCGTCGGCGAACTCGGCCATGTCCCAGTCGGCGAGCGCCTGGCGCACGATGGCCCGGGCGTCCGACAGCCCTTCCGGGTCCGCCTGATGGATGTACTGGTGCAGCCGCGGCGCGTGCGAGGACCCGACGTCGGGGCTACGCCGCAGGACCAGGAGCGCCACGTCGTCCCCCGACCCCCAGCGTTCCCAGAGCCGGTCCGAGAGATGGTCGGCCAGCGCCTCGGCGCCCGCGGGCCCCGCGCTCACCTCGTTGCGCAGCGCGTCCACGCCGGTGTCAAGGTCGGCGCCCGGCTCCTCCACCAGCCCGTCCGTGTACAGCACGAACGTCTCGCCGGGCACCAGGTCCAGCCGGGTCTCCGGGTACTCCTCGTCCTGGAACTCCGTGGAGATGCCCAGCGGCAGACCTCCGCGCACCTGCGGGGTGCCGACCCGCCCGTCGGTATGGCGGATCAGCGGTCCGAGGTGCCCGGCCCGGACCACCCGCGCCGCACCCGTCGCCAGGTCGACCTGGGCGTAGGTGCAGGTCGCGAAGCGGTCGGTGTCCAGTTCGGAGAGGAAGCGCGAAGCCCGCGCCAGCACGGTCGCCGGCGGGTGCCCCTCGGCGGCGTACGCGCGCAGGGCGATGCGCAACTGGCCCATGATCGCGGCAGCGTGGGTGTCGTGGCCCTGGACGTCCCCGACGACGAGCCCGTAGCGGTTCTTGGGCAGGGCGATCACGTCGTACCAGTCGCCGCCGACCTGCCGTCCGCTCCACGCGGCGTGGTACCGCACCGCGATCTCGCCGCCCTCGATGTCCTGTATGCGCGGAGGGAGCATCGCGGACTGGAGCTGGGTGGCGAACTCCCGCTCCTCGTCGAAGAGCATCGCCCGCTGGAGCGACTGCGCCACGATGGCCGCGAGACCCAGGCAGAGGATCCGTTCGTCGGCGTTGAAGACCGTGCGCTCCCGGTAGAACAAGGCGAGCCCGCCGAGCGACCTGGCCTGCGCGACGAGCGGCAGATAAGCCGCGGCCCGGAACCTGAGCGTGCCCAGATGCGGCTCAAGGACCGGATACCGACGAGCCAGCGCCGCCAGCGACGTGATGAACCGCGGCCGCCCGCTGCGGATCGCGTCGGCCAGCGGAAGGTTGCGCTCCAGGTCCCCGGAGCCGAGCCCGTCGAGCGCCTCCAGCGACTCGCCGCTCAGCGCCACGATGTTCAGCGCGGAGTTCTCCACGAGCCCCAGAGCCAGTCCGTCCGCCCCCAGCCGCGCCAGCCCGCCCGGACCGGTGAGCGCGGCCGTCACGTCGTCCACGGTCACCGCACGTGACATCGCGCTGGTCGTACGCTCGACGATGTTGGTCTGCCGCTGCCGGCGCTTTTCCAGATCGAGGACGAAGGCCGAATGGGTGACTTCCGCCGTCGCGTCGCGGACGACCCCCACGATCCGGTGGGCCTTCCCGTCCTTCGACCGGAGGATGCGGGCCTGCACATGGGTCCACTGGGTCGTCCCGTCGTCCAGCGGAACCCGGAAGTGAACGTTGTACGAGTTGCCGCCGCCGGTGATGGCCTCGTCGATCGTGACGTCGAGCCGGGCCCGTTCTGCCGGCTCCAGCCGCTCCACCAGCGCACCGGGACGTGAGTCGAAGGTCGCCGGGTCCACGCCGAAGACCGCGAGCCCGGCGTCGTCGATGTCCAGGGTCCGGGCATCGAGGTCCCAGTCGAAGCTCCCGGTCCGGTTCATGGCGAGGCGCTCCGTCGGCCCGATCTCACCGTTGGCTCTCCGGTCGATCCGGCGGAGCGGAGAGGCTTCGGTGTCCCGCCGCCGTTCGTGGTCGGTCAATGCATGCTCCGGAGGTCGTCCGGCGGGGCGCGCGGCGACGCGCCCCGTAGGCCTCAATTGTCGAGGTGCTTCCACCGGAGTGCCACAGCGGAGCACCACCGAAGTTCCCTCGGACCACGCGCCGGATCCCCCGGCCGACCCGCTGTCCGTAGAGCGGCCGCGGGGTCGCAGAATGGCGGGAGCGGACCGTCCGGCGGTGAGGGACGGCCCTCAAGTCTCCACCGTGCCCAGTGAGCGGAGTGCACACATGATCGACGACCGGCCCGTCCTGCTGGAGACCCGAGGGCGCTCCCTGCACATCACCCTGAACCGGCCCCGCGCCATCAACGCCCTCACCCACACCATGGTGCGGCTGCTGGACGAGGCACTCGCCGACGCTGAGCGGGACGAGGCGGTCACCTCGGTCGTCCTGGCCGGAGCGGGCGACCGCGGCCTGTGCGCGGGCGGTGACATCCGGGCCCTCCACGACGACACCCGCGCCGGAGGCCGTGAGTCGCTGGACTTCTGGCGCGACGAGTACCGGCTGAACGCCCGTATCGCCCGGTTCCCCAAGCCGTACGTGGCCCTGATGGACGGCATCGTGATGGGCGGCGGAGTCGGCGTCTCGGCCCACGGGTCGCTCCGGATCGTCACGGAGCGCTCACGTGTGGCCATGCCCGAGACCGGTATCGGCTTCGTCCCCGATGTCGGCGGCACCCACCTGCTGGCCGCCGCCCCCGGCGAGCTGGGCACCCACCTGGCGCTCACCGGCCGTGCCGTCGGACCGGCCGACGCCCTGCTGTGCGGCCTCGCCGACCATTACGTACCCGCGCGGCGCCTGCCGGAGCTCACCGAGGCCCTGGCCACGGCGGCGAGCGCCGAGGAGGTCGCGCGTTGCGTGCAGGCGTTCGCCGAGGAGCCGCCGGCCGGTGAGCTCGCCGCGCAGCGCGACCGGATCGACGCGAGCTACGCGGCGGACACGGTCGAAGAGATCGTCCAGCGGCTCCGGGGCGGCTCCGGCCCAGCAGGGGACGAGGCGCCGGCAGCGGCGTACGACGAACTCGCCGGCAGGTCGCCTCTCGCGCTCAAGGTCACTCTCGCCGCCGTCCGCCGGGCCGCCCGGCTCGACAGCCTGGAAGCCGTCCTCGACCAGGAGTTCCGCGTCTCCGCCCGGATCCGTGAGGAGCCCGACTTCGTGGAAGGCGTCCGCGCGCGGATCATCGACAAGGACGGCAGCCCACAGTGGAAACCGGCCACCCTCGCCGAGGTGGACGACACCGCGGTCGCCCGCTTCTTCGACCCCCTCGGACCGGACGAGCGGGAACTCGGTCTCGCCCCCGGCAAGACACCTTGAGACCGAGCCCCCGCCCGGAAGCCCCCTCCCGGCTTCCTTCCGCCTACCTGTCGCTGCCGGAGAGGCTCGGCTGCAACTCCCGTACCAGCGCGAACAGCCGGTCCTCGTTCCCCGTCAGCCCCGCTCCGCGCAGGGCGCGGTCGGCCTCCCGCATCGGAGAGGTGAGCAGCGGCAGATACAGGGGCGCCTCTTCCGGGTCCGCGAGCGCGGCCCGGGTGGCCTCCAGCAGGCGGACATACGCCTGCGCCGCGGCGAGCTCGTCTTTGTCCATCTCAGCGTCTCCTGGTCGAAGGTGTCGGACCGTCAAGCATCTCCCATGGGTCTGACAACGCCTCTCCGCGCCCGCTACCGCACTCCGGGAACTCCCGCCGGTGGCTCAATCTCCAGATACCGCCGCCGGCGAGGACCCCGGTAGAGCAGCACGGTCCAGCCGAGCCCGCGCAGCACCTCGGCGCACCCGGCCAGCGCCTCCTCCTCGTGGTTCGCGGCACCGCTGCCCGGCGGCCCGGCCCAGTCGACCCGCACCGACCCGGCCGACTCGCCCGTGCGCACCCGGTATCCGGCCGACACCCGCTGCCCCGCCGCGTCGACGGCCGAGGGAGGGGCTCCGGAACTCTCCAGGGCCAACGCGACCGCCCGTACCGGCCGGTTAAGCTCCCACGGCGCAGGCACGTCCTCCGGACGATCCGCCCGCACATCCCCGGTCAGACGGCGGATCTGCAGCAGACCATCGAAGGCGGTCCGCACCGAGGCGGCGCGCGCCTTTGCACTTTCGGTGAGCGGCGGCCCGTCCCCGGTCGCGGGCTCGAACCCGGCGCCCTCCGCACCGCCCATAGGTCTCTCCCCCCCCCGTGCTCCGAGTCCGGATCCCGCGTCCGTGATCCAGTGTGCACCGGGGCACTGACACCGCCCGTCGCGCGGACGGACGGTGCCGTGCGGGCACGGCAGGCTCAGGCGGCTCCCCGGAGGTCCTCCTCCAGGGCGGCCTTCAGGCGTTCGAGGGTGATCCGGATGTTGCCGCGCTGGAACTGCGCGAAGGTCTTGCCCCTCGTCGCGACCCGGTCGAAGCCGTTGGCCAGGAAGTCCGGCCAGGAGCGCCGGTCGTCGGTCCAGGTCTCGGTCACCCGGGTCCCGCCGTCCACCGCTTCGAACCGGTACTCCCAGGTCGCGATGGGCCCGGGCAGGCGTGGCCGCCGGGCGCCGATGGCATGGACCCGGAAGGCGAAGCGCTCGCCCGGATCGGCCGCCGTCACGGTGCACCGGGTCGTCCAGCTCACGCCGCCGCGCTTGTTCCGGCCCTCGAAGACCATCCCGACGTACGCGCTCCGCCGCTCTCCCCGTACGGTGGCCCCGCGGTTCTCGGGGCTCCAACGGCCCATCGCGGTGGGGTCGCTGAGCTGTTCGTACACGTGTGCCGGAGGGGCGTCGATGACGATGCTGTCCGCCACGGACATGGTGCGGGGCATGGAGCGGCTCCTCGTCCACGGTCGTCGTCGGGCCGGATGCGGGATGCGGCGGACCGTGGCGCCGCGTCCCGGGCCCACCTTACTCGCGAGTAGGTGGTGGGGGAGTGGCCTGGAGCACCGGCACCCACGGTTCAGCGTGCGCGCCGCTCCCGCCGGTTCGCGACCCTCACCCGTACGTCGGTCGGCAGAGCGTGTACGCCCGCGCAGCGTCGTGCGTCCGCCACCACGCCGGCGGCGACCTGGCGTACGACCTCCGCGGGCCGGGCCTCCGGCTCGACCACCAGCGTCACCGCGGCCCGCAGCGGCCGGCCCGCCAGGCGTACCCGGGCGTGCGCGACACCGTCGACCGCGGCCGCCTGCGAGGTCATCGCCCGCTCCCATGCCCGCCGCCGCAGCGCCAGCCCGGCGCTCCGCAGGCTCACCCACCGCGGTCCGGACGCCGACACCTGCCCGGCGAACCACCGGATGGACAGTGCCAGTACAAGGACGAGTGCCACGATCACGACAGGGGTCCACCAGCCGTTCTCCCGCACCCGGGCCAGACCATCGCGGTCCAGCAGCACCCCGTCGGCCGCGCGCTCTGACCACCAGTCCGGTACCTCACGTCCCACCGGGCCCAGCCCCGAACCGTCCCCGACGGCCAGCAGAAGTCCGCCGCCCAGCAGGGCGAGGCCGACCGTCCCGAGGACCACCCGGTTCACCGCGCCACGCCCGATCACCGACATGCTCCCCACTTCCTCTCGCCGCCATCGGCCAGGCGGCCGTCCGTCACGCGGCTCACGCTTCCCCACCGTCCCGAAGCCCCTGCGGAGGATCGTGCCGAGCCTTGCTCAGCATCCCGGACGCAGCGGTGTCCACCGGCCGGTCCGCCGCTGCCGGTCCCGCCGGTCCCGACACCGGCTCCGACACCGGCTCCGGCTCCGGCACCGGCTCCGGCACCGAGGAGGCCAGCCACCCCGCCTCCCGCCGCACCCGGACCCGCAACACGGGCGGACGGGCCAGGCCCAGTTCCAGCAGGCCCGCGCCCAGTACCCGTACGGCCTCGGCGTGTACCTCCTCCGGGTCCCCGTACCCCACGGCGGCCCGCACCAGCGCCCGCCGGTGACGCACGCGCACCCGCGCCCCGACGACCCCGGGGACGCCCAGAGCCCGCTCTCGCAGGGTCCGGGCCGCCGCCGTACGGTCCAGGGCCGCCCGTACCTCCGGGGCCGGCGCCGCCATCCGGAGGCGTCGCCGCAGTCCGGGCAGGAGTGCGCACCCCAGCAGCCAGAGGCCCGCGACTGCCGCGACCGCCCCGCCGAGCCGCACCACCGAGTCCGACGGACCGTGGGTCGCCGCCCAGTCGACCACCGTCGTACGCCATCCGGCGGGCGCGCCCCCGAACCTGACCGCGACCACGTCGGCCAGCACCAGTCCGCACGCCACGGCCCCCACGGCAGCCAGCACCGCCGCCGGGACACGCCGTTGCGACCTGATACGGGGGCCGGGGCGGCGGCCCTTGGCGGTGTCCGGGCCCGGGGCCACCTCGACACCCCGAGGAACCACCGGTGCGGGACCCACCGCCAGCGCGTCGACGCGGACCTCGGCGCGGGGCACTGCCAGCCCCGTCAAGGCCGCCGTCCGGAACTCCGCCCGCTCCCGGATCCGCCGCGCGGCCTCGTCGGCCCGCACCGGATACGGCAGCCGCACTCCGACCGCGATCCGCGCGGAGGCCCCGCGCACGTCGGCCGAGCCCCGGACCACCGACCCACCGTCGGGCAGGGCCTCTGCGGCGGCCCGCTCGGCGATCCGCCGGACCGCCCGCGGGGCCACCGTCGTCGTACCGCGCCCGGCGGCGGGAACCGTCACGGCCGCCTCCCGGCCAGCGAGTCGAGGAACTCCCGCAGCCCGGTGCCCCGGTCCACGAGGTGACCGGCCAGCCAGCCCAGCGCGCCGAGCGCGGCGACCACGAGGAACGCCCCGAACCCGCCGAACCAGCCCGCGAACCCCAGCGCCATGCCCGCCGCGGCTCCGACCGTGCCCCGGCCCGGCCCACCGTCCACCAGGCCGGGCCCGTCCACCCTCCGTGTCACGCGATCACGCCACACGGGTCTCGGTGGGAGCGGCCTCGTCGTCGTCCTCGGGCAGGTGCACGTCGTTGACGGTCACGTTGACCTCGACGACCTCCAGGCCCGTCGTCCGCTCCACCGCGGCGATGACGTTCTCACGTACGTCGCGCGCCACATCGGTGATCGGGACGCCGTACTCGACGACGAGATCCAGGTCGATCGCCGTCTGACGCTCGCCCACCTCGACCTTGACGCCCCGTCCGACGTTCGGCCGCCCGCCGGGCACCCGGTCGCGCACCGCGCCGAGCGTGCGCGAGAGCCCGCCGCCCATGTCGTACACGCCCGGGATCTCCCGGGCCGCCATCCCCGCGATCTTCACGACGACGGTGTCCGCGATCGAGGTGCGGCCCCGCGTCGCCGCGGGCTCGGAAGCGCCGGTGGCCCCGCGTCCCACGGTGGTCGTACCGCCGACTCCGGTGCTCGGCTTCGGTCCGCCGGAACCCGGTCCCGTACCCGCGGCGGGGACGGCTGCGGCTGTCTCGGTGCTGGTCATGGAAACTCCTCGCGTATCGCTCGACTCGTAACGCCTGGCATCTCGTTGGACACGCAGTCCGCCGATTCGTCACGCGAGTTCCCGGAATCTTTCCGCTGATCCCTGATCGGTCGGCGCGGTCCGGGCAGTCCGGTGCGTGACGTTCTGCCGTTCCAGGTGTCCAACGGGAAGAAGCGAGCAGACCGAGAGGGTGTCGTGCAACCGACTGAGGGAGGGGCTGGTCCGTGCCCGGCAACGGGAATCAGATGACGGAACGGGCGCCGGAAGGCGTCCGGGCCGACGAGGCGCTGCTGGTCGTACGGGCCGGAGAAGGCGACGAGGAGGCGTTCGAGGCACTGGTGCGGCGGCACAGCCCGGCCATGCTGCAACTCGCGCTGCGGCTCCTGGGCGACCGGGCGGACGCGGAGGACGCCGTTCAGGACGCCTTCGTCAGCGCCTGGCGCAAACTTCCCGAATTCCGCCGGGACGCCTCCTTCCACACCTGGATGCACCGCATCGTCACCAACCGCTGTCTCAACCGGCTCCGGTCCCGCAGACCGTCGGCGGACCTCGACTCGGTGCCCGAGCAGGCCGCCCCGGAACACCAGGCGTCACCCGCCCGCGCCTTCGAGTCACGGGCCGCGGCCGACGCGCTGGCCGAGGCGATGGCGGGCCTGTCGCCCGAACAACGGGTCTGCTGGGTGCTCCGCGAGATGCAGGGACTGTCGTACGAGACCATCGCGGACACGGTCGGAATCAGTCTGCACGCGGTCCGCGGCCGGGTCTTCCGGGCCCGCCGCTACCTGACGGAGGCGATGAGCGCATGGCGATGAGCGCCAACCCCGAACGGCCGGAAGCGAGCCGGTCGCAGGAGATCCGGCCGGAAGAGAGCCGGTACGAAGAGGAGGAGAGGCTCGCCTGCGGGCGCCTGCTGAGCGGTGTCTGGGACGCCGGTGACGCCGGCCGGACAGCCGACGACCCGCACCTCCTCACCTGCCCGCACTGCTCGGCCGCCCTGGCCGAACTCACCGGCCTCGGCGATGCCGTACGCCGTACCTGCGCCGAGGAGCCCGGAGTGCCCGAGGCGGCCACCGCCGCGATCACGGCCCGTGTGATGGACCTTGTACGCCTCGAACTGCGCCCCGGCCGCCCGCTTCCGCTCGGAGAACCGGAGGAGGACCACTGGATCGTCGAGGCGGCGGCCGCACGGCTGCTGCGGGCGGCGGTCGACGCCCTGCCGGGCGTACGCGCCGGGAGCTGCCGGATCGCTCCGCTCGACCCGGCCGACCCGACGGGCCCGGTCCGCGTACGCGTCGAGGTCGCGGCGAGCCTGGACCGGTCACTGCCGGACGTGGCCGACGCCGTACGCGCGCGGATCGCCGCGGTCGCCGACCAGGACATCGGAATCCTGCTCGGCGCGGCGGACGTCCTGGTCGTCGACATCCTGGACGACGAGCACGGCGACGGTGACGACGAACAGAGCTACGGCAGGGGAGGAGCAGCGTGATGACCGCCGACACACTCCGGGACCGGCTCGCGGAAGCGGCGGCCGGGGCCGCTCAGGACGTCCCCGGCGTCGCCTTTCTGAGCCCCGGCGTCGTCGACCTGCTGCTGACGCGCGTGGCCGACCGGGCCCCGCGTCTCGCGGCGGGGTCCGGACCGCGGACGCAGGGGGTGCGGGTGAGCCGGGACGAGGCAGCCGGTGCCTGGCACATCGACATCCGCCTCGTCCTGCGCCGCGGCCACCGGGCCCTCGACGTCACCCGGGCCGTGCACGCCGCGACGCTGGCGGCGGTCCGCGCCGAGCCGGAGGTCGCGGCGCGAGTGACGGTGACCGTGACGGGGGTGGTCTGAGCGGACCGGGCCGCCCGTCCCGCAAACCGCCGGTCCGCCCGCCCCGGAAATCAGGCGCTGGATCAGGCGCGCCACTCAGCCGTGCGCTCCGGCGACGCCTCCGCCAGCGCCTTCACGATCGCGTCCGCGTCGCCCTGGAAGCCGTACACCGGCGTCCCCGGCTGCTGACGCCACGAATCGTCCAGGCCGCCCGCGTCGACCGTGTCGAAACCGAGTTCGTCGACGAGGTCGCGTACGGCCTGCTTGGCCGCCGGGTCGTCGCCGGCCACCGGCAGCGCCTGCCGGCCGGGGGTGCCCTGCGGACGGCCACGGTCCAGGATGTCCTGCGCGTACGTCCCGTTGAAGGCCTTGATCACCGGGTGGCCGATCTGCTGCTCGGTCCACCGGCTCTCCGGCAGCCCGTCCTCGATGGCGGCGATCCGCCCGTCGCGCTGCGGGTAGTAGTTGCCGGTGTCGATGACCGCGACGCCGTCCGCCGCCCCGTCCAGGAACCCGGCGGGCAGGTCGGGTACGGCCTTCAGCGGGACGGTCACGACGACGACACGGGCGTCCCGCGCCGCCTCGGACGCGGCGACAGGCGTGGCTCCGGTCTCCTCGGCCAGGGCCGTCAGGGTCTCGGGGCCGCGGGAGTTGGCGACCGACACGTCATGTCCGAGTGCGGTCAGGCGCCTGGTGAGATTTCCGCCGATGTTGCCCGCGCCGATGATGCCGATCTTCATGGATCCGACCTTCCGGTACTTGCTGAGTGGACAGAGGTGGTTCTGTCGCTCCACCAACTCCGCTGTCCGGTCGGCTATTCCGGACCGGTGCAGTTCGGTGTGGGCCATTTGAGTGTCCTTGCCGGGCGCTCGCACGGGACGGGGAAGGATGTCCCACCGGACCGATCACCGCGGGTCCATCCTGGTCGCCGAGTCCATACGGGCCGTTGACCGAAGGAGCGTCGCAGTGACGACGAGGGGCATCTCGCAACCGGTGGAGACCGGTGCCGCGGAAGAGGACGAACTGCCGGTACGGCGCAAGGAGCCGGGCAACGTCGTCGTCAAGTGGATGACCACCACGGACCACAAGACGATCGGCACGCTCTATCTCACCACCTCTTTCGCCTTCTTCTGCGTCGGAGGACTGCTGGCCCTGGTGATGCGCGCCGAACTGGCGCGGCCCGGAACCCAGCTGATCTCGAACGAACAATTCAATCAAGCGTTCACGATGCACGGCACGATCATGCTGCTGATGTTCGCGACGCCGCTGTTCGCCGGATTCGCCAACTGGATCATGCCGCTGCAGATCGGCGCGCCCGACGTGGCGTTCCCGCGGCTGAACATGTTCGCGTACTGGCTGTACCTCTTCGGCTCGCTCATCGCGGTGGCCGGCTTCCTCACGCCCCAAGGGGCCGCCGACTTCGGCTGGTTCGCCTACGCGCCGCTAAACGATGCCGTTCGCTCGCCGGGCATCGGCGCCGACATGTGGATCATGGGTCTGGCCTTCTCCGGCTTCGGCACGATCCTCGGCTCGGTCAACTTCATCACCACGATCATCTGCATGCGCGCCCCCGGCATGACGATGTTCCGCATGCCGATCTTCACCTGGAACGTCCTGCTGACCGGTGTCCTGGTCCTGCTCGCCTTCCCGGTCCTGGCCGCCGCCCTGCTGGCCCTGGAGGCGGACCGCAAGTTCGGCGCCCACGTCTTCGACGCGGCCAACGGCGGCGCGCTGCTGTGGCAGCACCTCTTCTGGTTCTTCGGACACCCAGAGGTCTACATCATCGCTCTGCCGTTCTTCGGCATCGTCACCGAGATCTTCCCGGTCTTCAGCCGCAAGCCGGTTTTCGGCTATATCGGTCTGGTCGCCGCCACCATCGCCATCGCCGGACTCTCCGCGACCGTGTGGGCGCACCACATGTTCGTCACGGGTGCGGTATTGCTGCCGTTCTTCTCGTTCATGACCTTCCTCATCGCGGTGCCGACCGGTGTGAAGTTCTTCAACTGGATCGGCACGATGTGGAAGGGGTCGATCTCCCTCGAAACCCCGATGCTCTGGTCGATCGGATTCCTGGTCACCTTCCTCTTCGGAGGACTGACCGGCATCATTCTCGCCTCGCCGCCGATGGACTTCCACGTCTCGGACTCGTACTTCGTCGTCGCGCACTTCCATTACGTGGTCTTCGGCACCGTCGTCTTCGCGATGTTCGCCGGATTTCACTTCTGGTGGCCGAAGTTCACCGGCAAGATGCTGGACGAGCGGCTCGGGAAGATCACCTTCTGGACGCTCTTCATCGGTTTCCACGGAACGTTCCTCGTGCAGCACTGGCTCGGTGCCGAAGGAATGCCACGCCGTTACGCCGACTATCTCGCGGCGGACGGATTCACCGCGCTCAACACCATCTCCACCATTTCCTCCTTCGTGCTCGGCCTCTCCCTCCTGCCGTTCTTCCAC
Source organism: Streptomyces sp. NPDC101178 (assembly GCF_044767965.1). Classification (NCBI taxonomy): domain Bacteria; kingdom Bacillati; phylum Actinomycetota; class Actinomycetes; order Kitasatosporales; family Streptomycetaceae; genus Streptomyces; species Streptomyces sp. NPDC101178. The sequence goes on along the minus strand of NZ_JBIWOZ010000004.1, from coordinate 96,907 downwards.
AACATCTGGAAGACCGCCAAGTACGGCGAGAAGATCCTCGTGGACGATCCGTGGGGCTACGGCCGTTCGCTGGAGTGGGCGACCTCGTGCCCGCCGCCGCGCCACAACTTCGTCACCCTGCCGCGGATCCGCTCCGAATCCCCGGCCTTCGACCTGCACCACCCTTCCCTGCGGGTGATCGACGAGGCCGCCAACCGGCACGACACCTCCGTGACCGTGGCGCCGGGGGACAACCAGGAGTGAGCGCGGCCCGCCCCGAACCGGAGAGTGCGACGAGAGGAGGACGCGTGAACCCCGACAAGGACAGCGCCCGCGGCCTGGCCCAGCTGGAGGGCTACCTGCTGTGGAACGCCGAACTCGACAGGGCGCGAGCGCAGGCGCGCCGCTTCACCGACGAGCTGCCCTGGCTCACCACCGCCCAGCGCGAGGACGTGGAACGCGTCTACCTCACCGACCGGGTCGCCGTCTCCCGCGAATCGCTCACCCGGGTCCGCGACCGCGCGGCCGAACTGCGCGGGGAGTACAGCGCACGCTACGAGCGGCTCCGGGCCCGCTGCGTCGCGCTCTCGGTCGTGGCGGTGGGCGCGGTCACCTGCGTCGGTACGTCGCTGACTCTGCTGCTGCGCTGAGCCGGCCGGGATCCGGTGCGGCCCGGAGGCGGCCGCCCGGATCCCGGCCGCGCGACGGTTGCCGCCCGCCGCCCGGTGGACCACGCGTCGTCCGGGGCCCACCGCCGGACGTCCCGTCAGGCAGGCACGCCGGACCGCCTGGACGCGCGGTGCGCCGCGTCCAGATCGGCCAGCTGCGCCGCGATCCGTTCGGCGTGCGCCGGAGGCAGCGCGGCGGCCGGGTCGTGGAGGTGGACCGCGCAGGCCGTCGTCGTGTCCACGAGGCGCTCCACGGCGCCGGCCACCTCCTCGAACGCGGCCGTACTCCCCGCGACCGGCGGGAGTTCGGCCGCCGAGAGGTCCAGCGCGGCCCGCGCCACGGCGAGCGAGCGGTAGGCGTCGCGGCGCAGCGCCCCGCGCCCCGGGCCGTCCTGAGGGTGGGCCAGTACGTGGCGGAGATACCGGTGCGCCGCCGCCACCGCCGTGTCCACCGCGTCCCGCACCCGGTGGCCCCGCTGTCCGGGCAGCGGCAGATGTCCCGCCAGCAGCACGATCGCGCAGGCCGTCAGCGACTCCACGACCCGGCCCCACGCGGCCTGCGGTTCGCCCGCCAGGAGGACGAGGGAGAGCACCAGCACCGTGACGACCGCCGTCTGGGCGGCGAAGTGCCGGGTGGCGACGGGGATCAGCGCCCCGCACACGGCGACGGCCGCGACGGCCACCAGCGGCTGGGCCACCGACACTCCCGCCACCGACACTCCCGCCACCGACACTCCCGCCACTGATGCTCCTGCCAGCGCGAGGAATCCGGCGAAGACGGCGGCGCCCGCCACCGTCCCCGCGGCCCGGCTCAGCACGCGGGAGACGAGCGGCCCCAGATCCGGCTTCACCAGGAACACCGCCGTCGCCGGCATCCAGTACCAGTGCTCGTGCTCCAGGCCGAGTGCCACCGCCGCACTGATCCCGCAGCACAGCGCCACGCGGAACCCGTACTCCCGCCCCGCCGGCCCGAAAGCCCGGCGCAGCAGCGGAGCGAGCCCGGACCGCCGGCGCGCGGTCCGCAACGACTGGCCGGCCCGGTGGTCGAACGCCTCCGCAGCCGCGAGGAGGGCGTCGTCCAGCGCGCGGAACCCCGCACCGGCCCGTACCGGCGCCGGCAGCGACCCGCAGGGACTTCCCGTACGCACCGCGCGCGCCAGCCGCAGCGGCCCCTCCGCGACCCGGTCGGGCAGCGGCTCACCGGCCCAGGCCAGCGCCGTCGCCGCCTCGGCCAGCGGCAGCGCCGCCGTGTACTGGGCGTGCAGCCGCCGCTCGGCCGCCGAACGCGCCTGCCGCCGCAGCCGGGGCCCGGAGAGCGCGTCCTGCGCCTGGTCGAGTGCGGCCGTGAGCGCCGCCCGCCGGGCCGGAGCCCGTGTACCGCCCGCCGCGCGCAGCAGCTCGGCCACCGCCGCGTACACCGAGGCCACCGCCTCGCGCTCACCGTCGTACCGGTAGGGGCCTGCGGCGGTCCGCCGCCGCGACGGCAGCACCAGCCGCAGGAACAGCGCCCACCCCGCACCTGCCAGGAACAGCAGCGCCCGCTCCCCACCGGACTCCGGCAGCGGCATGCCCGCCCCGACCACCGCCGCGACCAGCAACTGCGTACCGCACGCCGAGGCCACGGGCCCCGTCGAGCTGAGCGCCCCCGCGACCAGCCCCAGCAGACCGAGCAGCACCGGCAGCACGAACGACGCGGCGCCCGGCGGACCGACCGCCGGCAGCGCCGACCCGATCAGCAGCCCGGTTCCACCCGCGAGCGCAGGGATCCCCACCCGCGAGACGGACGAGCGCCGACCGCCCGGCCGGTCGTTGATCCCGGCGAACATCGCCCCCAGCGCAGCCGGAACACCCGCTGTCGGCCGGTCGGCGATGACCGCGAGGAGCAGCGGCAGCATGGCGAGCGCCCCGCGCACCACCGCACCACCGTGGACAGGTCCGCGCTGGGTGCGCAGCACATGGCCGAGCCAGAGCGGCAGCGGCCGTGGCGCGGGAGGGGAAACGGGTGACACCACCGGGCTCCGGTCCACAGGGGGAGGGGGATCCGCCGGGGGACGTCATCGGCCCGGGCGCTGCCACCAGTGTGGATCACCGAGGTGGAGGCGGTGCTTCACCGGCGTTTCCGCCAGGTGAAAGATCACTGCGCGCCCCTGAGGCCATCGCGTGCCCGTAAAGGTCACCGCCGGCTCGTAAAAGGGCACCGGGAAGGCCACCGCATCACCCTCACTGTGTCCCGAACTTCTGCGTCCACACAGGCCCGCCGCCGGAGTCCACCTTTCCGATGCCCATCTCCTTGAACGAGCAGTTCAGAATGTTCGCGCGGTGGCCCGGACTGTTCATCCACGACTCCATCACATCGGCCGGAGTCCGCTGGCCCTTGGCGATGTTCTCGCCGTAGGTGCTCCACCGGTATCCGGCCGCGGTGATCCGGTCGCCCGGGTCGCGGCCGTCCAGCGAGGTGTGGGAGAAGTAGTCCTGGGCCGCCATGTCGGCGGAGTGCCGCCGCGCCGCCGTCGCCAGCAGATCGTTGGAGGTCACCGGCTCGCACCCCTCCTTCGCTCGCTCGGCGTTGACGATCTGGAGGACCTCGCCGTCCTCCGAGGCCGGCGGAGCGGGCGCCGGCGGCGGCGGGGGCTGCGGGGCCGGGGCGGCGGTGCTCGGGGCAGGCGGCCGGGTGCTCTTCGTCGGTGAGGGCTTCGGCTTCGGCTCGGCCGACGGGCTCGCCGACGGCGAGGCGCTGGCCGACGGCGACGCGGACGAGGCCTTGGCCGACGGTGACGCGGTCGTCGGCGTGGGGGAGGGGCCGTCACTCGCGGTGGGGAGGGTCGCGCTCTCGGACGGGACCCCGGCGCTGAGCGTCGTCGCGTCCCGGTCCTCCTCGTCGGTGTACAGGTGCACGGCCGCGCCACCGGTCCCGAGCGCGGCGACGGCGATCACGGCGGCGATGGCCGAGTTGCGGCGCCGCCGCCGTACCTGACCGCGCCGGCGCTCGGCCCGTCCGGCACCGGTGGTGGAGGGCACCGTGAGGTGTGCGGCCGTCGTCAGCAGCTCCGGGGCCACCGCGCCTCCCGCCGCCCCGGCCACCGGGACCAGCGCCAGACCGACCAGCAGCCCCTCCGCCGGTACGAGCCCCGAGCCGTGGCCCGAGCAGACGGTGCAGTCGCGGGCGTGGCGGGCCAGCCGCTTGCGCCACAGGGCCGACGGGATCCCGTCCCAGCCGGCGAGGATGTCCTCCAGCAGCACGCACGGCGGGTCGGCCGCCAGCGCGCCCACCACGACCCGGGCCGCCTCCAGCTGGGCCTTCATCCGCTGCACGCGTACGGCGGTGTGCTGCGGGGTGAGCTCCAGGGCCGCGGCGACCTCGGCCCGGGACAGATGGCCCGCCGTCTCCAGCCACCAGAGCGACAGCAGCGCGCGGTCGTCCTCGTCCAGCCACCGCGTCGCCTCCGCCACCTGGCGCCGCTGGCCGGTCAGCCCGAGCCGGAGAATGGTCAGCTCGACGAAGTCGGCGCGCGGATCGGCCAGATCGAACGTGTCGTCCAGCCGGCCGGCCGAGATTGCGTCCGACTGGCCCTCGCGCCAGTGCCGGCGTATCTCGTTCATGGCGATCGCCACCAGCCAGGAACGGAATCTCTCCGGGTCCCGCAGCTCGGGCAGGCTGCGCAGCATGCGCAGCACCGTCTCCTGGACCACGTCGTCCACGTCCGCGTGCCCGTTCAACGCCCGTCCGACGACGTTGTAGAGCAACGGCAGGTACGACGCGACGAGCCGGTCCTTGGCCTCCTGGTCGCCGTTCCGCGCCGCCGCGATCAAGGCCGTCCCGTGATCCTTGCCCATGCTGTGCTCACTCTTCCGGGGTCCGGTGCTGTCACTTCCCACACTCGGGAGATGCGGTGCGGGCCGGACGATAACAAGAATCGGATAAGCATCCCGGAATTCTTCCGGTCCCTCCCGCGGCCCCTCCCGCGCCCCGGAACATCCGACAAGGCCACACCCGGTCCGTGCGACGGGATGCGACCCGTGGCACGGACCGGGTGTGAGCGGACGGGGCCGGCCGGTCACCGGCGACGGTTCAGGTGCGCGGCGGCCCGTCCTGGTCGCGCTCCGTGCCGAACTGCTGGCGGAGCTTGTCCTGAGCGCCGTCGACCTGGCCGCTGTATTTGCCCTTGGTCCGGTCGTCGACCATGTCTCCGGCCTTGTCGATGCCCTTGCCGGCCTGGTCCTCATGGCCCTTGAGCATCTTCTTGATCTTGTCCAGTGCGGACATGCCTGACCCTCCTCACTCGGCACCCCCCACCCATCAAGGGTCACCGCACGCGGCCCGACTCGCATCCCCGCGCCGGCGCCGAGGAGTCCGCACGGTGGACGCGAGGTGTGAACCCGAGCCGACTGGGCAGATACCGGTCACCTGGAGGAGGTGGTGGCCATGGGCCGCATCCGCATCGTTGTCCGTCGACCCCCGCCCCCGTCCGGGCCGCCCCCGCTCGACCTGCGAACCCCGTCAGGGCGCCCGCTGCCCTACTGAAGGGTTCGCGCCGACGGGTTCGCGTGCCGGATTCGCGAGGCCACCGCCCGGCATCGCGCCGGCCCGTCACCGACCGGAGTACGGCGGCCCGTCGTCGTACCGCGTCGATGGCGGCCCCGGTAGCGGTGCGAGCTGTTCCACCAGCGCTTCCAGCTCCACGACCGCGTTCTCCGTCTCATGGCGGATGTTCTGGTGCTCGGCCACGATCGCCCCGAGCAGCAGCGCCGTGAGTGCCACGCACCCGTTGAGCACGGTGAGGTTGGCCATGATCTCCATGAGCGAGTGGCCCGCGAACGGACCCAGAGCGTCCGTACCGGCGGTGATCGCCAGTACCGACACCACCAGGGCGCACGGCGCGCTGCCGGGCAGCTGGAAACGGAGAGCCGCCCAGATGATCACCGGGAACACCAGGTAGATCATGGAGAGCGAGCTCCGAGTGGAGACGAGCCCCGCCACGACCACCACGCCCGCGAGCAGGCACGCCTCCGGCCACCGGTCGGACAGCCGGGGCCACCGCGCCCGGCTCAGCACCAGCAGTACGGGGGTGACCACGAGGACCCCCATGGCGTCCCCGGCCCACCAGGACGACCAGACCAGCCAGAACCGCCCCGGCGGAACCTTGTCGTCCAGCATCAGCGTCACACTTCCTGCGGTGGCGCTGATCAGCATCCCGGCGAACGCGCCGAGGAAGACCAGACAGACCCCGTCCCGCAGCCGGGCCAGCTCGCTGCGGAAACCGACCCTCCGCAGCAGCGCGTACGCGGCCAGCGGCGCGAGCGTGTTCCCGAGGACGATGCCGAGACGGGACACGGTGAACGCGTCACCGATGGCGGAGACCGTGAAGAGCGCGCCCAGGGCGATGCCCGGCCAGGTCCGGGCGCCGAGGTACAGCAGAGCGGCTAGCGAGATCCCGGTGGGCGGCCAGAGCGGCGTGACCACGGCGCCGTCCACCACCACCTGGCGCGTCAGCCCGAGCCGGCCGGACAGGTAGTAGGCACCGGTCACGCCCAGGATCTGAGCCACGTACACGGCCCGACGTCTGGCTTCCTTGCTGCGGATCACAGCACTCATCAGACACCGGCCGCGCGGAGGAGGCGGCCGGTGACACGCGCCCCGCCGCCTCGCGTCAGCGCGCCCGGGCCGGAGCGTGCCGCAGGACGAGCACCGCCGCGTCGTCCTCGTGGCCCGTCAGCTCCGCGGCCCCGAGGACCCCGTCGGCCAGCGCGTCCGCACTCGCCCCGGCATGTGCGGCGACCAGCCGCCGTACCCGGTCGAGGCCCTCCTCGATCACCAGCGATGGACCCTCGACGACTCCGTCGGTCAGCAGCACGATCGCACCGTCCGCGTCCAGGGTCCGCCGGGTGACGGGATACCTCTCGCCCGTCTGGATGCCCAGCGGCAGGCCCCCCGGGTCCTCCGTGACGCCCGACCGCCCGTCCACGGTCCCCCACACGCTCGCCACGTGCCCGGCCCGCGCGCTGTGCAGCTCCCAGGTGTGCGGGTCCAGCCGCAGGAACGTACAGGTCGCGAAGAGGCCGGAGTCCACCGACAGCAGCAGGTCGTTGGTGCGGCCCATGACCTCACCCGGGTCGGAGACCGTCCCCGCGATCGCCCGCATCGCGATCCGCACCTGGCCCATGAAGGCGGCCGCCTCGACGTCGTGCCCCTGGACGTCGCCGATCGCGAACCCCAGAGCGCCGTCCGCCAGCGCGAACCCGTCGTACCAGTCACCCCCGATGTCCAGCCCGTCACGGGCGGGCGCGTACCGTGCGGCGGACCGGAGGCCGGGAAGCTCGGGAAGGGTCGCCGGAAGCATGTCGCGCTGAAGGGCCTGCGCGAGTTCCACTCTGGCCTGGTGGAATTCCACCTCCCGCCGAGCGCGGGCAGTGAGGCTCTGCAACGTGGTGAGCAGATCCTCGGCGCTCACCGAGCGGGGAGTCCGACGCCGGTTCATGGGCTGCTCCGCGGTGCGTGAGTCCCTGAATCATATGGTGCCCTCCCCGCGGCGGCGACTTCGCCGACGACCGGCCTGCGCCCGTGGCCGGATGGCCCCGCACGCCGGGCCGTTGTCAGTGGCCGGTGGGATGCTGCCTGCATGGACGAGCTGATGAGGCAGCGACGGGTGTACGGCACCGACCACGACGATCCGCACCCCGGCCCGAGGCCGGGCCACGACTACCGGGAGCTGGTCGGCGGCCCGCTCGACGGGCTGCTCCTGGACGTCACCGGCTGGAGCGAGAGCGCCTTGCGCGAGGGCGTCGGGCTGGTCACCGAGATAGGTGCCTACGGACCGGGCGGCCGTGCGGAGTACGCGCCCCGTTCACTCGACGGCCACCACTGGGACTGGCGGGGCGACGTGCGTTAGGACCAGCGGCGGACCGGGGGAGAGGGCGCTGCTCACCGTCCGATAGGTTCTGCGGTCATGTGGGCTTTGAGTGCTGTCGGATACCGTCGGCTGGGTGCGGCCGCCGCCCTGGCGACCGCCGTGGGCGGCTGGATCTCCGGAAAGCTGCCGGCCCACGACCCCTGGGGTCTCTGGACCGGCCACGGCTCCGCCGTGACCACGGCCGCGGCCGTCCTCGCCTACGCCGGACTCACGGTCCTCGTCGTCGCCTGGTGGCAGTACGGCAGAACCGCCTCCTCCGTCCGCGAGACACTCACCACCCTCGCCTGGTGGACCGCCCCGTTCCTGCTCACGCCTCCGCTCTACAGCGCCGACGTCTACAGCTACATCGCGCAGGGCGCGATGGTCGTCGAAGGCCTCGACGTCTACACCCTCGGCCCCTCCAGCCTGGATCCCGCCGGGATCGGCGGTGACGCGGCGGCGAGCGTGGGCAACCACTGGCGTGACACCCCGGCACCGTACGGACCGCTCTTCCTCCTGCTCTCCGCCGCCGTCGCGAAGACGACCGGCGGCACGATCGTCCCCGCCGTCCTGGCGATGCGGCTCATCGCGCTCGCCTCCCTCGTCCTCATCGTCTGGGCCCTGCGGCGGCTGGCCCGGGAGCACGGCATGAGCGAGAGCCGCGCCCTGTGGCTGGGTGCGCTCAATCCGCTGCTGCTGATGCACGTCGTCGCGGGCATGCACAACGACGGCCTGATGATCGGCCTCATGCTGGCCGGCCTCGCGCTCGCGCTGCGCGGCCGCTGGGTGGCCGGCAGCGCGCTGGTCGGGCTCGCGATGATGGTCAAGTCCCCGGCCGCCGTGTCGCTGCTGTTCATCGGCGTGATGGTGCACGCGTCCGCGGCCGGGCCGCAGATCCGGCGGTGGGCCAAGGGGCTTCTCGCGCCCGGCCTCGTCGCCTGCGCCGTCGCCGGTTCGGCGACGGTGGTCAGCGGCACCGGCTTCGGCTGGCTCAGGACCCAGGGCGTCGCGGGCAACATCCACACGGCGCTCTCCGTCGTCAGCGACCTCGGCCTCGGTCTGGGCGAGCTGGGCCGCCTGCTCCTGGGCACCGACCCGGAACCGGTGAAGTCCTTCGTGCAGAACCTCGGCCTGGCGGCGGCGGTCGTCCTGATCCTCGTCCTGGCACGGCGGTCGATGAAGGGCCTCCTGCCACCGGTCCACGCCCTGGGCCTGGGACTGCTGGCGCTGGTCGCGCTCTCGCCGATGGTGCAGCCCTGGTACCTCCTGTGGGGACTGGTGGTCGTGGCCGCCACCCAGCAGTACGGCCGGATCCCCACGGTCCTGATCGTGCTCTCGGCGGCGCTCGTCTACGAGACCCACCCCACGGGCGCCACTCCGCCGTTCGGATTCGCCCTCGCCGGGCTCGCCGCCCTCCTCGCCACCGTCGCCGTACGCCGGTCCCCGTTCCTCCCGGACACCGCATCCGTGCCCGCACCCCGCAGCGGTCCGCTGAAGCCCCCGCTCACCACCGAGGCCCCGCAGGGCACCGCGTAGACAGTCCCTCGACGCCCCACGCGGGCCTCCGGTAGGCTCGTCGCGTCCTGTTGTCGCCGATAGAGGTGGACGTTGCGCATCTGAGGTCCGCGATCATCACGCGGTACGGCCTGGCCCGTACACCGGTCACGACGCTGTCGGCATGCCTGCCGCCCGTGATCTCCGCGTGGATGCGACCTCGGTGCCGAGCCGTCCCCCACCTGCGCAGGGCAGTTCTCCCACCACTCTCCGGTCCCCGAGCCGGGTCGCCGCGTGCTGTTCGCCACGAAGCCCCCCGACCCTCATGCTTCCGACTGCGAGAACACACCATGAGCCATCCCACCGCGCCCAGCGCCTCCGTGGCCCTCTCCGACGTCACCTTCCGGTGGCCTGACGGCACCGGCCCCTTCGACGGCCTCTCCCTCACCGTCCCGCGCGGCCGGACCGGCCTCGTCGGCACCAACGGCACCGGCAAATCGACCCTGCTGCGCCTACTCGCCGGACACCTGCGCCCCACGGAAGGGTCCGTCACCGTGGGCGGAAACCTCGCCTACCTGCCGCAGGACATCACCCTCGACACCGGCCTGCGCGTCGACGCGGCCCTCGGTATCGCCGAACGGCGGACCGCCCTGCGCGCCATCGAATCCGGAGACGTAACGGAGGAGCACTTCGAGACGGTCGGCGACGACTGGGACGTGGAGGAACGCGCCCTGGCCATGCTCGGCTCCCTCGGCCTCTGCGCCGTCGGACTCGACCGCACCGTCGGGCAGCTCTCCGGCGGCGAGACCGTCCTGCTGTGCCTGGCCGCGCTGCTCCTGGAGCGCCCCGACGTCCTGCTGCTCGACGAGCCGACCAACAACCTGGACCTGTTCGCCCGCCGCAGGCTCTACGACGCCGTCGACTCCTGGCGCACCGGCGTCCTGATCGTCGTCAGCCACGACCGGGAGCTGCTGGAGCGCGTCGACCGCATCGCCGAGCTGCGGTCGGGCTCCGTGAGCTGGTACGGAGGCGGCTGGTCCGCCTACCAGGAGGCCCTGGCCACCCAGCAGGAGGCCGCGGGCCGGATGCTGCGTTCCGCCGAGGCCGACGTACGGCGCCAGCGGCGCGAGCTGGAGGAGACCCGGACCAAGGTGGCCCGCCGCCGGCGCCACGACAAGAAGCTCGACGGTCAGCGGAAGGCGCCGCGCATCGTCGCAGGAGAGCGCAAGCGCTCGGCCCAGGAGTCCGGCGACCGGCTGCGCGGGCTGCACGAGGACCGGCTCGACGAGGCCCGCGAGCGCCGGGAGGAGGCCGCCGAAGCCGTCCGCCGGGACGCCGAGATCAAGGTGAGCCTGCCGCACACCGCCGTACCGGCCGGCCGCACCGTCCTGACCGTACGGAATCTGACCCTGCCCTACGGACGGCTGCGCGAGGCCGGCCTCCAGGTGCAGGGCCCCGAACGCATCGCCTTGGTCGGCCGCAACGGGGCGGGCAAGACGACGCTGCTGCGCACCATCACCGGGGAACTCGCACCGAGCGAGGGCGAGGCCACCGCCTCCGTGCCGCTGAAGTTCCTCCCGCAGCGGCTGGACGTCCTCGACGACGCGCTGAGCGTGGCCGACAACGTCGCCCGTACGGCTCCGGGCACGACCGACAACGAGATCCGCTCCCAGCTCGCCCGGTTCCTCTTCAAGGGCGCCCGGGCCGAACAGCCGGCGGGCACCCTCTCGGGCGGCGAACGCTTCCGGGCAGCGCTCGCGGCGACGATGCTCGCCGCCCCGGCCCCGCAGCTGCTCCTGCTGGACGAGCCGACGAACAACCTGGACGTGGCCAGCGTGCGACAGCTCACCAGCGCTCTGGAGGCCTACGAAGGCGCCCTCGTCATCGCCTGCCACGACCTGGCGTTCCTGGAATCCGTGGGCATCAGCCGCTGGATCCTGCTGGAAGACGAGCTGCGGGAGACCGACGCCGAGGGGGTCCGTGAACTCTTCGGCGCCACGGAGTCCACTGCGGCGGGTCCGTCATGAGGCGGGCGGCAGCCTGCGCTCAGGCCGCTTCGTAGCGGTGGGCCCGCCCGCCCCGCCACTCCACCCAGACCGGGTTGTCCAGGATCCGGTCCGCTTCTTCGAGGCCGGCCTCGTTCAGGAACACGATCACGTCGTGGTCGCTGTGGGCCAGCCCGAGTATCTCGTCCCGGCCTTCGTAGTGCACGGTCACCCGGCGGCCGCCCGAAGAGGTCGGCCGGTGGATGACGATCGGGGGATTAGCCATGGGTCCACCCTGCGACGCGCTCCGCACCCGCGCATCCCCGAACGGTCCGCTCCGCCGCGAACCTGGCCTTCACGGGCGGCGTGAAGGCCCTCACCGCCCGGCGGCACCGATTTCCACCGTTGTGGTGACGCGCACCAGGGACGGGGTGCGCGGCGCGGAGCCGAATCCGAAGGCGACGGGCGGATCGAGCGGCGCGAGCGGCCCCAGGTCCGTCCCGTCCAGCACGGCCTCGGCGGCCAGGACCGGTCGCAGGTCCCGCGCCCCGTACCACTCCCGCCGTCCCGGGCCCGCCCGGCCCAGGGTGCGTACGCCGGGCATCAGCAGCCGGGCCGGCACGTCGCACAGCGCGGCCCAGAGCGGGCTGCGGACGAGCGCGGCCGGTACGGCGGAAAGCAGCCGGCCGAGGGCGGCCCGGCGTCCCGCGCGCAGCCGAAGGCGCAGCGGCCCCGCCGCCACGGTCCAGACGTGCCCGCTACGCGAGACGGAGCCGGTGACGGACACCGGCACCACCTCCACCCGGTCGAAGCGGTAGGTGGCGGCCACGAAGTCCGCGACCCGCCGGGACGGCGCCAGCAGCACCCGCTCGCCGTCGGGATGCTCGACCATCACGTCACTGAACGGCCCGAACGGCGAACGCGGCCAGTGGCCTACCACCAGCCGGGTCCCCGAAGCCGTACCCACACCCGCGATCCAGCCGTCGAACCGCAGCCGCTCGCCCGCCACCGCCGCCTACTCGAAGCGCGAGACGTCGCCGGCGCCCCGGCGGACGATCTCCGGCTCGTCCCCGGAGAAGTCGATCACCGTGGTCGGCTCGGTGCCGCAGTCGCCCGAGTCGATGACGGCGTCCACCTCGTGGTCGAGCCGCTCCTTGATCTCCCAGCCCTGCGTCAGCGGCTCCTCCTCGTCCGGCAGCAGGAGCGTGCTGGAGAGCAGCGGCTCGCCCAGCTCGGCCACCAGCGCCTGGGTCACCACATGATCGGGGATGCGTACGCCGACCGTCTTCTTCTTCGGGTGCAGGAGCTGGCGCGGCACCTCCTTCGTCGCCGGGAGGATGAAGGTGTAGCTGCCGGGCGTGGCCGCCTTGACCGCGCGGAACACGTCGTTGTCGACGCGGACGAACTGCGCGAGCTGCGCGAAGTCGTGGCACACCAGGGTGAAGTGGTGGCGGTCGTCGAGGTCGCGGATGGACCTGATCCGGGCGATGCCGTCGCGGTTGCCCAGCTGACAGCCCAGCGCGTAACAGGAGTCGGTCGGATACGCGACGAGCGCACCGGACCGGATGCTGTCGACCACCGTGCTGATGGTGCGCGGCTGGGGATTCTCGGGGTGCACGTCGAAGTACTTGGCCATCCGCCGAGCTTACGTGTTCACCGGGCGGCCCGTCCGGACAGCGCCGGAGGCGGCCCGGCACACCGGACCGCCTCCCTCTTCGGCTCTCGTACGGTCAGACCGCGGCCGGACCGACCAGCTCCTCCAGGACGTCCTCCATCGTCACGAAGCCGATGACCGTGCCCTTGCCACCGGCGACGGCGGCGAGATGCGTACCGGCGGCGCGCATCGCCGTCAGGGTGTCGTCGAGCGGGGTGTCGATCTCGACCCGGATGACCGGGTGGACCGCGCTCGTGGGCAGCGGCTTGGTGCGCTCCGCGACGCCGAGGGCGTCCTTGATGTGCAGATAGCCCAGCACCCCGTCGTCCGGCCCGGTCACCGGCAGCCGGGAGTAGCCCGAGGCGACCGCGGCCCGCTCCAGCTGCTGCGGGGTGATGCCGAGGTCGACGGTGACGGTCCGGTTCAGCGGGACCATCACCTCGCCGACCGGCCGGGTGCCCAGCTCCAGGGCGTCCCGCAGCCGCTCGCCGTCGGCGGGCGCGAGGAGACCGGCGTCGCTGGAGTCCTTCACCAGCCGGACCAGCTCGTCGTCGGTGAAGACCGAGGCGACCTCGTCCTTGGGCTCCACCTTCAGCAGCCGCAGCAGCATGTTGGCGAACGCGTTGATGCCGAAGATGACCGGGCGCAGCGCCCGGGTCAGCGCCACCAGGGACGGGCCGAGCGCCAGGGCCGTGGCGACGGGCGCGGCGAGCGCGATGTTCTTCGGGATCATCTCACCGATGAGCATGTGGAGGTAGGTCGCCAGGGTCAGCGCGATGACGAAGGCGATCGGGTGGACCAGCGCGTCCGGCACGCCGATCGCGTCGAACGGCGGCTCCAGCAGATGCGCGATCGCCGGTTCGGCGACGGCGCCCAGAACCAGCGAGGAGATCGTGATGCCGAGCTGGGCCGTGGCCATGGCGGCCGACAGGTGCTCGATGCCCCACAGGGTGCTCTTCGCCCGCCGGCTGCCGCCCCGGGCCTGCGGCTCGATCTGGCTGCGGCGCACGGAGATCAGTGCGAACTCCGCGCCGACGAAGAACGCGTTCGTGAGGAGCGTGAACGCGCCGATGAGAAGCTGAACGGTGGTCATCGGACGTCCTCCTCCACGAGGGACAGGGCCGGCAGCGGCGCGGTGATCCGCACCCGGTCGGCGCGGTGGTGCTCGATGTCGAGCACGTCGAACTGCCAGTCGTCGACCTCCACCCGGTCCGTGCGGACGGGGATGCGGGCCAGCTGGTTGGCGAGGAGACCGGCGAGCGTCTCGTACGGTCCTTCCGGCGCGGCGAAGCCGATCCGGTCGAGCTGGTCCAGCCGGATGCTGCCCTCGGCCTCCCAGACCTGGCGGCCGTCGCCGAGCGGCTCGGCCGGTGCCAGGTCGGGGCGCTCGTGCGGATCGTGCTCGTCGCGGACCTCGCCGACGACCTCCTCCACGATGTCCTCCACCGTGGCGACGCCCGCGGTACCGCCGTACTCGTCGATGACGACCGCCATCGTCCGGTGCCGCCGCAGTTGCGCCAGCAGCCGGTCCACCGGCAGGGAGTCCGGTACGAGAAGGGGCTCGGTGGCCAGAGCGGTGACCGGGGTCCGGGTGCGCTCTGACTCGTCCAGGGCCAGCACGTCGCGGATGTGGATCGTCCCGATGACGTGGTCCAGGCTGTCGCGGTAGACCGGGAAGCGGGACAGGCCGGTGGCGAGTGTGAGGTTGGCGGCGTCGGCCGCGGTGGCGTGGGCTTCCAGGGCCCGGACGTCCACGCGGGGCGTCATCACGTTCTCGGCGGACAGCTCCGCCAGGTGCAGGGTCCGGACGAACAGTTCCGCCGAGTCCTGCTCGATGGCGCCCTGGCGGGCCGAGTGCTGCGCGAGGGCGATGAGCTCCTGCGGGGTGCGGGCCGAGGCCAGCTCCTCGGCCGGCTCCAGGCCGAACCGGCGCAGGGCACGGTTCGCGGTGTTGTTGAGGTGGCGGATCAGCGGAGCGAAACAGGCGGTGAACGCCCGCTGCGGGCCGGAGACCACCTTGGCGACGGCGAGCGGGCTGGAGATCGCCCAGTTCTTCGGGACGAGCTCACCGATGACCATCAGGACGACGGTGGAGAGCGCCACACCGAGCAGGGTCGCGACCGTGGAGACGGCACCGGCCGGGACACCCACGGACTCCAGCGGGGAGCGCAGGAGCCCGGCGAGGGCCGGCTCGGCCAGCATGCCGATGACCAGGGAGGTCACGGTGATGCCGAGCTGGGCGCCGGACAGCTGGAACGTGAGCCGCTTGGCGGCCTTGAGCGCGCTTTCGGCTCCGCGCTCACCTGCCTGCGCGGCCCGTTCGAGCTCGCCGCGCTCGATGGTGGTCAACGAGAACTCGGCCGCGACGAACACCGCGCACGCCAGAGTCAGACCAAGGGCGAGAAGGAGCAGGAGTACTTCGCTCACCGTGTCACCTCCGTCCCCTGGTGAGCAGGGGTGGGGATGACACGGTTCGTACTGGGAGGCTCACCCATTGCGGTACCGCAGCTCCTTCTCTGTCCGGGTCGTCGGGTTCGACGTTGGCGGCGGGTGGGAACCCGCCCTGTAGATAGTAAAGGGGCCGCAAAGCAATCGGGAGTGGTGCGCATCACAGGATGGTCCGGATGGGTAGAGAGTGTTCTCAGCACACGATCTGCCCCACGAAGTGCCACACGAAAAAGGAGTGGACGCCGGACATGGTGTTCAAGAAGTTGCTCGGAGCTCTCGGTGTCGGCGGCCCGTCGGTCGACACCGTTCTGCAGCCCGTCCCCGCCCTCCCGGGCGGCCCGCTCTCCGGCGAGGTCCGCCTGCGCGGCGGCGGCAGCGAGGTGACGGTCGAGCAGATCACCCTCCTCCTGGTCGCCCGGGCCGAGGTGGAGGGCCAGGACGAGGAGCACGAGTCCACGGTCGTCCTCGAACGGTTCACCGTCGGCGGCGGGTTCCGGCTCGCCGAGGAGACCGAGCACACGGTGCCGTTCACCGTCACCCTGCCCTGGGAGACCCCGGTCACGGAGCTCCACGGCCAGCCGCTCGGCCCCGTCCTCGGGATCCGTACGGAGCTGGAGGTCGCCGGGGCACGGGACAAGGGCGACCTCGACGCGCTCGCGGTGGCACCACTGCCCGCCCAGGAGGCGGTCCTGGAGGCGTTCGGGCAGCTCGGATACGGCTTCAAGTCGGCCGATCTGGAGCTCGGTCGCATCCGGGGGACCGGTCAGCAGCTGCCGTGCTACCAGGAGATCGAGATCGTGCCGCCCGCCGGACACGCGCACGCGGTCAACGAGATCGAAGTCACCTTCCTCGCCTCGCCCGGCGGCCTGGAGGTGGTGATCGAGGCGGACAAGCGGGCCGGGCTCTTCTCGGGGAGCCACGACACCGTGCACCGCTTCACCACCTCGCACCAGGCTCTGCCGCAGGCCGACCGCAACGCCGAGGTCGACGCCTGGCTGCGCCGGGTGATCGGCGCCCACGCGGCCCACGCCGCGCCGTACGCGTACGCGCAGAGCGGTCATCACCATGACGATCACCACCGCTCCGGCCCCGGGACCGGCGCGGTGGTGGCGGGAGTCGCGGCAGGGGTGGCCGTCGGCGTGGTCGGCGGAATGGTCGCCTCCGAGGTGGTCGACGAGATCGGCGACGCCTTCGAGGGCGACGACGGCGGGGAGGGCGACGAGGAGGAGTGACCCGGCGCGCGGCCCCGCGCGGCCGAACCGGCCGAGCGGGGCCGCAGGCTGCCCCCGGCCGCAGGCTGCCCCCGGCCGCAGGCTGCCCCCGGCCGCAGGCTGCCCCCGGCCGCAGGCTGCCCCCGGCCGCAGGCTGCCCCCGGCCGGGGGCAGCCGCTCCGCCGGCCGAGGGCTGCTTGGTCCGGGTGGAGGCCACGGCAGGTGTGATGAGCCCCGGGCGAGGAAGGTGGGGAGGGAACCGCCGCTCGGACGTCGATGCCGACGAGGAGATCCATGAACGCCGCGCCCCGGCCTCCCGACCCGCCCCACCAGCGCCCCGACGGGGTCACCGACACGACCGTCGCGGCGCTCGGCGCCCTCTCGAAGGCGCTGGAGACCACCGAACGGGCCCGAGGCGCCCTCTACACGTTCCACCAGCTCACCGGCAGCGCCGACCTCAGCCTCGACGACGCGGTACGGCTGCTCCGCGAGGCGGGCCACGGCGCGCAGGCCGACCGGGTCGAGCGGGAGGTCCTCGGCCGCAACGTCATCCCCGGCCACTGGACCTTCCAGATCGTCGAGGAGTACAACGCCACCTACTACGACGTGTTCCGCGCGGTCGAGCAGGAGATCCGGGGCGAACTCGCCGAGGGCCGCGACCACCTGCACGAGGCCGAGATGAAGGAAGCCCGGCGCACGCGTGGCCACCGGGACCACACCGCGAACTGATCCTGTTTCCGGCGGTACACGGGCGCGTCGCACGCATCCGTCCGGCCCTTCGGTGCGGAAGGATTCCTCGGTGCGGAAGTTCCGTACCCGTCCGGCCGGAAGGATTCCGCACCCGTCCAACCGAGAGGGAGACCGTGCCAGACCCCGACGTCGTCATCGTGGGCGCCGGAGCGGCCGGGCTGAGCCTGGCTTACCACCTGTGCGCGCCGGGCGGCGCCGTACCGCTGTCGGTCGTCCTCGTCGACGCCCCGCAGGGACCGTTGCGGCCGCCCCCGCGCACCTGGTGCTACTGGGAACCGCCGGGCGGCGCCTACGACTCGGCGCTCACCGCCTCCTGGCCGCGGCTGCGGGTGCGGGCGGCCGACGGGACGCCCACGGTGACCGACCCGTCGCCCTACCGCTACAAGATGCTGCGCTCGGACGCCTTCGAGGCCCTGGCCGGCCGGCGGCTCTCCGGCGCTCCGGCCTTCCGCCGGACCGAGGCGATGGTGACCGCCGTACGCGACACACCGGGCGGCGGAGCCGAAGTCCTCGGCCCGCACGGACAGGTCCTCGTCCGCGGCCGCCAGGTCTTCGACTCACGCCCGCCGGGCCGTCTCCCACCCGCCCGCACCACGCTCCTCCAGCACTTCACGGGCTGGTTCGTCCGCACCGAGCGTCCCGTGTTCGACCCGACGACTGCGGACCTGATGGACTTCCGCACACGGCAGCCCTCGCGCGGACTCTCCTTCGGCTACGTCCTGCCGCTCGACCCGCAGACCGCCCTGGTCGAGTACACCGAGTTCTCACCCGCCCCGCTCGCCACCGAGAGGTACCGGCACGCCCTGGACCACTACACCCAAGAGGTCCTGAAACTCGGCGGGTTCCGGGTGACAGCACAGGAACGCGGCGTCATCCCCATGACCGACGGTCACTTCCCGCGGAGCGCCGGGAGCTCGGTGCACCGCATCGGCACCGCAGGCGGCGCGACCCGGCCCTCCACCGGATACACCTTCGCGGCCGTGCAGCGGCAGAGCCGGGCCGTCGCCGACCAGCTCCGAGCGGGGCGTGAGCTGCGGATGCCGACACCGTACGGGGCATGGCCCCGCGCGATGGACGCCGTCATGCTGCGGGCGCTGGACAGCGGCCGGGTGGACGGCGCCGACTTCTTCACCCGCCTCTTCCGCGGAGTCCCGGCCGCCCGGCTGCTCCGCTTCCTGGACGGCAGCTCACACCTCCACGAAGACCTGCTCATCGGCCTGCGCACACCGGTCGTCCCGATGCTGCGGACCGTCGCCGAACTCCCCTTCCGCGCCCGACGCGAACCACCCCCGCCGACCACCCACGAGAAGAGCACCCCATGACCCTGTTGCGCGACGACGACCTGTCCGCGGCCTTCGACCACGGCTCCGCCGCCTACGACCGCCTCGTCGCGGCCAGCCCCGGCTACCACGCCCATCTGCGCCGCTCCGCACGCCGGTTGGGGCTGCCGGACGGCGGACGCGGGCTGCGCGTGCTCGACCTGGGATGCGGTACGGGCGCCTCGACGGCCGCGCTCCTCGCCGCCGCCCCGCACGCCCGGATCACCGGCGTCGACGCCTCCGCCGGCATGCTGGACCGGGCGGCGGCGAAGAGCTGGCCGGCGGGCGTCGACTTCGTGCACGCGCCGGTCGAGGAGCTGGCGGACCGGTGGCGGCCCGGCTCCTTCGACGCCGTGTTCGCCGGCTACCTCTTCCGCAACCTCACCGACCCCGACAAGACCCTCGACCTGGTACGCGACCTGCTCGCCCCGGGCGGCCGCCTCGCCGTGCACGAGTACACGCTCGGCGGATCGCCGCTCCACCGAGCGGTGTGGAACACCGTCTGCACCGCGATCATCCAGCCCGCCGGACGGCTCGCCGGTGACGCCGGGCTCTACCGCCATCTCCGGCGCTCCGTCGTCGAGTTCGACACGGCACCCGCCTTCGCGGCGCGGCTGCGCCGGGCCGGCTTCTGCGGCGTACGCGTCCTTCCGCTGCCCGGCTGGCAGACCGGGATCACGCACACCTTCGTCGGCCGCGCGGGGGAGGAGGCGTGATGTTCCTGCGCGACAGCGGTACGGGTCACCGGCGCGGCCGCGACCGCCGGGCAGCCGTCCTCCCGGCCCCGGCCGGCCGCGCCCGCTTCACCGGACCGGAAGCTCCCGCCGTCGCGGTCGTCGGCGGCGGCATCGCCGGACTCGCGGCGGCCACCCTCCTCGCGGAGCGCGGCGTACGCGTCACCCTCCACGAGCGCGAACCGGGCCTGGGCGGACGGCTGTCGGGCTGGTCCACCGAACTGGCCGACGGCACCACCGTCACCATGAGCCGCGGCTTCCACGCCTTCTTCCGGCAGTACTACAACCTGCGCGGCCTGCTGCGCCGGGTCGACCCGGGCCTCGACTCACTGACCCGGCTGCCCGACTACCCGCTGCGCCACAGCTCCGGCCTCCACGACAGCTTCGCCCGCGTACCGCGCACGCCTCCGCTCAGCGCCCTCGGCTTCGTCGCCCTCAGCCCCACCTTCGGCGTCCGCGACCTGGCCCGGATGAACCCGAGAGCCGCTCTGCCGCTGCTCGACGTCCGGGTGCCCGAGGTCTACGAACGCCTCGACTCCATCAGCGCCCACGACTTCCTCACCCGCATCCGCTTCCCCGAAGCCGCCCACCACCTGGCCTTCGAGGTGTTCTCCCGCAGCTTCTTCGCCGACCCACGCGAACTGTCGGCGGCGGAGCTGGTGCTGATGTTCCACATCTACTTCCTCGGCTCCAGCGAAGGCCTCCTCTTCGACGTCCCCGACGAACCCTTCCCCACCGCCCTCTGGGACCCGCTCCACCGCTATCTGACGGGCCACGGCGTCGACGTACGGACGCGGACACCGGTCCGGCAGGTTCGGCCGCTGCCCGACGGCGGGCTGGACCTCACCACCGACGAGGGCACCACGCGGTACGACGCCCTCGTCCTCGCCCTGGACAGCGGCGGCCTCCGGCGCGTCGTCGCCGACTCCCCGGAACTCGGCGACGCCGACTGGCGGGCCAGGATCGAACGGCTGCGCACCGCCCCGCCGTTCCTGGTCTCCCGGCTCTGGCTCGACCGGCCGGTGGCGTACGACCGGCCGGGCTTCCTCGGCACCAGCGGCTACGGGCCGCTGGACAACGTGAGCGTCCTGGACCGCTGGGAGGGCGAGGCCGCCCGCTGGGCGCGGCGCACCAAGGGGTCGGTCGTCGAGCTGCACGCGTACGCCGTCGCACCGGACGCCGACCGGGGAGCCGTCCAGGCCGAGGCGGTACGCCAACTCCACCGGATCTACCCGGAGACGGTCAGCGCCCGCATCGTCGACGAGCGGCACGAATGGCGCGCGGACTGCCCGATGTTCCCGGTCGGCGGCTACCGGGACCGGCCCGGTGTGCGCAGCCCCGACCCGGCCGTCATGGTGGCCGGGGACATGATCCGTACCGACCTGCCGGTGGCGCTGATGGAACGCGCCGCCACCAGCGGATTCCTCGCCGCGAACGCCCTGTTGGAGCGCTGGGGCGTACGCGGGCAGACGCTCTGGACCGTTCCGCGCACCGGCCGCTCGGCCGCGCTGCGCCGGTTGGCGGCGCTCGGATCGGAGTGAGCGGCCGAACGTCAGCCCGGGAACCGCCCGCTGTCGCGCAGCTCCCAGCGCCGCTCCGCGTACGCCAGGTCGTCCCGCCACAACCGGCCGGCCGAGGCGCGCATGAGCGGCCGCAGGAGCGGCGCGGCCGCCCGGGCCACCGCGAAGCCGCGCCGGTCCGACGCGGCGACCACCGCCTCCGTCACGGCGGTGCGGGGCTGCCCCCGCTCGTCCGGGGCCAGAGGGGTGGCATGGGTCTCCACCACGGACCCCGCGCCCTCGCCCTCGACGATGTGCATGACGACCGTACGGGGTTCGGGCGCCGTGAACCGGGCCCGGACCGGCACCACCAGCCGCCCGGCCACCTTGAAGGACACGTCGACCAGGAACCCGTCGTCGTCCCCCTCGCCGTCGGCGGGCGTGCCGGTGACCGTCAGATCGACGAACGAGTACGGGTGGAACCACGCCCCGTGCCACGGGTCGAGCCGGTTGGCCACCACGTCCTCCGGCTCGCAGCGGCCGACGCCCGCGTAGACCGCCTCCACCGCGTCCCGGACCCTCGGCCGGGGAGGAACGTACGGCCGCTCCGAAGGCGCCTCACCGCCCACCCGGTCGAGCTGCACCCAGAGCAGCACCCCGTCGTCGAAGGCCGGGAAAGGCTCCCAGCCGGCGAACGGCCCACCGTCCAGGGCCAGCCCGTGCCAGTGGCAGACCAGCGTGCCGCAGCGGACCGGGCTGTCGCGCAGCGGCGCCCCGAGGTGCGGGCACGCTCCCGGACCGGCTCGGAGCCTCCCCTCGGCGTCACGCCACGCGACCACCTCGGTGGAGGCGACCGTGACGCCGAGAGTGCGGCCGGGAGGCAGCTCGCGCGAGGCGCCGATCACGTACCAGTTGCCGGACGGCCGGCTCTGCGCCCGCTTGAGGGCCTGTGCGATCAGCGCCGGTTTCGCCGCCCGCCACGTCGGTTCCTGCCGCTCCCACGCAACGGGTGCGCGGCGCAGCCGCAACGGGATGCGGCCACGGCGCCCGGCTGCGGGGCTCATACCGGCTCCTTCTGTACGGGCGCGGCCGCCCGGGTCCGGGAAGGACGGGCCCCCGCGACCGGTCCCGGAGCGCGCCGGTGCGTCCTGCGCGCGGCGACCGCCCGTACCAGCCCGTCCAGCGCCACGACCGCCCGTCGCCGGCGGGGCACGACCGCGCGGCGGTGCAGCACCGCGTAACCGTCGGCCGCGATCGCGTCGAGGATGCCGCTGTACAGCACGAACGCCGTACGGATGCAGGGCCGCGACAACGGGTCGAGCATCGCGATCCCGGGCAGGGCGTCCCGGTAGACGGCCCGGTTGTGGGCGGCGGCGGCCCGCAGGACATCGGTGATCCGAGCGTCCCGCGCCCCCGTCCGCCGGCTCCACTCGAAGCGTTCCCGGTCCACCCCGTGCGCGGCCAGCAGCTCGGTTGGCAGATAGACCCGGCCCCGGTCCAGGTCTTCGCCCACGTCCCGCAGGAAGTTGGTCAGCTGGAAGGCGACGCCGAGCGCGGCCGCGTGCGGTGCGGCCTCCTCGCGCGGCACCACCGTCCCGAGCACCGGCAGCATCTGGAGGCCGATCACCGCCGCCGAGCCGTGCATGTACCGCCCGAGCTCCTGGTACGAGGCGTAGCCGCCGACCGTCAGATCGCTGCGCATGGAGGCCAGGAAGTCGGTGAAGTGCCGATGCTCGATGCCATGCCGCCGTGCCGTGTCGGCGAGCGCGCGGATCACCGGCTCGGTGGCCCGGCCCTGCCGCAGACCCGTCTCCAGCTGGGACTCCAGCGCCAGCAGGGCCCGGGCGCGCTCGCCGGGCGTGGCCGGTGAGCCGAGGTCGTCCACGATGTCGTCGGCCCAGCGGGCGAATCCGTACAGGGCGTGCACGGCCGGGCGGCGGTCGACGGGGAGCAGCCGGGTCGCGAGGAAGTACGTCTTGCCGTGACGGGCGTTGAGGTCCCGGCAGCGGGCGTACGCGGCGCGCAGGGCGGGATCGTGGATGGCTGCGGCGTCGAGTTCACGGACGGTCATGCGGAGGCGCCTCTCCAGTCGGTACGGGGGCCGGTGATCCTCTGAGCTGCCAGCTTCCCGGAGATCAGGACGGTCGGCACGCCGACGCCGGGCGTGGTCCCGCATCCCGCCAGGACGGCGTTGGCCGTGCCACGGACCAGGTTGCGCGGGCGGAACGGGCCGGTCTGCGGGAAGGTGTGGGCCACGGCGAACGGAGTGCCCGCCGCATGGCCCTGAGCGGCCCAGTCGACCGGAGTGACCAGCCCCTCCTCCTCGATCGCCGCGCCGAGCCCGGGCATCTCGCGCCGCTCCAGCTCGGTGAGCAACGCGTCCCGGTAGCGGGGGCCCAGCTCCTTCCACTCCCGTACGTCCGGTCCGACCTCGGTGTTCGGGCAGGGCGCCAGCACGTAGTGCAGGTGCTTGCCGGGCGGGGCGAGGGAGGGGTCGGTCGCGGTGGGCCGCGTGATGAGGAGTGAGGGGTCCGACATCAGGTCGCCGGTGCGGGTGAGTTCGTGGAACGTGCTCTTCCAGGCGGCGCCGAACGAGATGGTGTGGTGCGCGAGATCCGGCCAGGTCCGGTCCGTGCCCGCGTGCAGGATCACGGCGGACGGCGAGTGGCGCAGGCGCAGCGGCCGGCGGGGTGAGCGGCCGAGGAGCCGGTAGGCGATCGGGAGGTCGGGGGTGAGGACCACGGCGTCGCAGGGGATGCGCTCCTGGTCGGTGACGACGGCGGTGATCCGGTCGCCGGAACGCTCCAGCCGGGTCACGGTCCGTCCGTAGCGGAGGTCGGCGCCCGCCTCTGCGGCCGAGTCCGCCATCGCCCGCGGCAGCGCGTGCATGCCGCCCTTCGGGAAGTACACGCCGGCGATCGTGTCCATGTAGGCGATGACGGCGTACGCGGCGAGCGCGCGGGCCGGCGGGACGCCCGCGTACAACGCCTGGAACGAGAAGACCCTGCGCAGCCGCTCGTCCGAGACGAAGCTCCCGATCCGGGCGTCGAGCCGGCCGAACCCGCCGAGGGCGGCGAGGCGCGCCAGGTCGGGGTGGGCGAGCTGGAGCGGCGAGTCGAAGTTGGCGTCGATGAACCGGCGCATCTGCACCTGGTAGAGACGCTCCAGCCACTTCCGCAGCCGCCGGTAGCCGACCGCCTGCCGCGCCCCGGCGAACCGCTCGACCGCCTCCTCCATCGCGGCCCCGTCGGTGTGCACGTCGAGCTGCGACCCGTCGGCGAACCGGGCCCGGTAGGCGGGGTCCAGCCGGAACAGCTCCAGCCGGTCGGCCAGCCGGTCGCCGACCGCGGCGAAGGCCTCCTCCACCAGATCCGGCATGGTCAGCACGGTCGGACCGGTGTCGATGCGGTAGCCGCCCGACTCCAGGAGTCCGGCCCGGCCGCCGGGCCCGTCATCCCGCTCGACCAGCGTGACCCGGCGGCCCGCGCCGAGCAGATGGAGCGTCGCGGCCAGCCCCGCCAGACCGGCACCGACCACCACCACATGGTCGGTGGGCCCCTTGACCGTGATCACCGGACCTGTCCTCCTTCGGCCGTGGTCAGGACCCGGGCCGCCGCCGGGCTGTCGTGTCCGCGCAGGTCGTCGTGGGCGGGGCGGCCTCCGGAGACGGTGTGCAGCAGGCCAAGCAGCTGCCGGCCGCCGTGCGCGTCCGCGTCGACGGCCTCGCCCAGACGGCGTACGGCATGGTCGCGGAGGCGCTCCGCCTTCCGCTCCACATGGGCGCGCGCTCCGGTCGCCTCGAAGACCTCGCGCACGTCCGCGAGCTCGGCCTCGGTGACGTCGGCGTTGCCCACGGCACGGCCGAGGACGGCCAGCGCCCCCTGGTCGCCCTCGGCCTCGGCCCGCTCGCGGGCGACGGCGAGGAGGTAGGTCGGTTTGCCCTCGCGGATGTCGTCGCCGGACGGCTTTCCCGTCCGCGCCGGGTCCCCGAAGACGCCGAGCAGGTCGTCCCGGAGCTGGAAGGCGATCCCCGCGCCACGGCCCGCCGAACGCAGCGCGGCCGTGGTGCGCTCATCGGCGTCGGCCAGTGCGGCCCCGATCGCCAGTGGCCTCTCGACGGAGTACAGCGCGCTTTTGAGGCAGGCGGTCCGTATCGCCCGCGCCGCCGAGGAGCCTCCGGTGGCCTGGCCGTGCAGGTCCAGATACTGGCCCGCCACCATCTCGGTCCGCATGGAGCGCCAGATGGCCCGGATCCGCCGTCGTACGGGGGCCGGCAGCGGTGTCTCCGCGACGGTGTCGTCGGCCCAGACCAGCGCGAGGTCCCCGGCCAGCACGGCGGCGGAGGTGCCGAACGCGGAGCCCACCTCGGAGTCGGGGGCCAGGCCCGCCCGGTCGGCGAGATCGATGTGCACGGCGGGTCTGCCCCGGCGCAGCCGCGAGCGGTCCATCACGTCGTCGTGGATCAGCGCACAGCTCTGGATGAGCTCCAGCGCGACCCCGAGCCGCAGCGCCGCCGCGGTGGTTCCGGCGTCCGCCGCGCCGCAGGCCCTCATCGCCCACCACAGGAGCCGAGGGCGCATCCGCTTGCCGCCGTCCAGCGTGAAATTGGCGACCCGCCCGGCCAGGTCACCGCAGAACGAGGCGTCGGTCTCCGACGCCTCGGCGACCCGTTCCGCGAGGACCGCCCGCGCGGTACGCAGAACGGCGCCGACCACGTCCGCGTCGACGGCCCCGGCCTCGGTGGCCGACGGCCCGGGGCCCGTCGCGAGCGGGTGGGCGGCGAAGGAGTGTTCCACGGCCGGGATGCGGGCCATCTCACGTCCTTCCGGTCAGGCATGCGGCGAACCATTCGCCACTCCTTCCGCACACGTACCCCGTTCGGATGCGGTGAGGCAGGACTGATCGGGCGCGTGTGCCGCGCGAGGAAGGAGGCTGTGGTCAGAGACGATCACGACACCGGCACGCTCCCGGCGGAGAAACACCCACAGAGGCGTACCGGGAAGCGTCGGCCCGCCCGTTCGGCCTACGGGACGTGGCCCGGCGGCGCGGTGAACGGCCGGACGGCCGGTCACCTGCGGGCGAGTTGCCCGCGGTGACCGGCCGTCCGGTGAAGGTGTACGGGCCGACGCGGATCAGCGGACGTCGACGTAGTCGCCGGCGCTCGTGGAGCCCAGACGGGCTGCGGTGGCCTTGAACTCGGCCTTCCAGGTGCCGTCCTTCTTCGCGGTGAAGCCCTTGGTGAAGACGCCCTTGCTGTTCGTCCGCACGGTGGCCAGCCTGCTCCACGTCTTGGAGCCCTTGGCCTGGAACAGGATGTTCACCAACTGGCCGGAGGTGTTCCTCCAGGTACCGTCCAGGCTGCGCAGGGTGCCCTTCGCCGTGATGGTGCGGCCCTTGCGGACCGGCTCCGGGGAGGCGTTGAAGCCGGCGATGAGGGTCCGCAGCTTGACGTCCACGAAGTCGGTGCCGCTGACGGCCGCGGCGCGGTCGGCGGTCCCGGCGTAGCGGGCGCGCCAGGTGCCGTCCGCCTTGGCGGTGACCGAGGTCGCGACGGCACCCTTGGCGCTGGTGGTGACGGTGGCGGCCCTGCTCCAGGTCTTGGCGCCCTTCGCCTGGAACTCGACGACGACGGGCGCCTTGGCCAGCGGGCTCCAGGTGTTGCCGGTGGCACCGGCGGTCTGGAGGGTGGCGGCGATCTTCAGCTTGCTGCCCTTGCCGATCGGCTCGGGAGCGGCGTTGAAGGAGATGATCCGGGCGGGCACGGCGGAGACGGTGAGCGCGGCGGCCGAGGTGGCCGTCTCGGCGGACGCGTTGACGAACACCGCGCGGTAGCGGTGGGCGTTGACGGCGGCGGACGCCTTCACCGACAGCGTGACGGAGGTGGCGCCGGAGACGGTGCTCCAGGTCTTGCCGGCGTCGGTGCTGCGCTCCCAGCGGACCGAGTCGTAGCCGGTCGCGGCGGCCGTGAAGACGGCGTCGGCGCCCGAGCGGGCGGTGCGCGAGGCGGGGTGCCGGGTCACGACCGCGGCCGGGACGGCGGTGCCGAAGTAGAGGGGCTGGGCGACGTCCTGGGCGCGCGAGGGCATCCAGGTCGAGTCGGAGCCGTCGTGCGAGTTGAAGGTGGTGAGGAAGCAGGCGGTCGTGCGGCAGCCGACGGTGGTGGTGCCGGAGGTGAACGTCTCGGTGAGCTTCACCGTCAGGGTGAAGGAGCCGTCGGTGCCGACCTGGCGGACCCAGGCCGCGTTGCCGTAGAGGCTGGGATACGTGGTGCCGGACAGCGCGACCGACTGCGCCAGGTACACCCCGCGGCCGGGCTGGTAGCCGGTACCGACGACGGTGACCTGGGTCTCCTCGCCGAGCCCGGTGACCTGGCTGACGGTCAGGGTGGGGACGCTGGTGGTGCCGGTGATGCCGACCGGGTCCAGCGCCGTACCGGCCGGGTACATCGGCCGGTCCTGGTAGGCGAATATCCGTGCGCCTTCCTCGGTGAGGGAGGTGGCGATGCCGGTCCAGTCGAGGACGGAGCCGCTCAGCGCGCCGGCGGCGGCCTCCAGGGTGGCGAGCGGCACGCCGGCCGTGAGGACGGGGGCCTGACCGGCGGTCAGGTCGGTCGTCACGTCGGCGTGGAGCGTGCCCTTGCCGTTCTTGAGGACGACCCTCGGGTTGGCGAGGGTGATGGCGGTGATGCCGTGGCTGGGCACCGCATAGGTGACCGAGCCGGCGAAACGTACATCGGCGTTCCGCTTGGCGGGGTCCACCGAACCGTGCTTGACCGGGTAGCCGATCAGCCCGGTGGCGTCCTTGGTGGCGCCGCCGGCCACCGTCACCGTGCCACCGCTGCCCGTGACATAGCCGACCCAGGACTTCTTGAAGCCCCAGGAGGAGCCGCCGGAGACCAGGATCGGGGCGGCCGCCGAGGTGGAGCCGGGCTGCTGGTCCGGGGCCTGGTCCGCGGCGGCGGAGACCGGGGCCGCGACCGCCGGTACGGCGAGGGCACCGGTGCCCAGGGAGACGACGGTCAGGGCGGCGAGAGCGGCCAGGTGGCCGCGGCGGGGCATGGACATGCGCTGCATGTCTCCTTCGGGGAGAGGCACGGACAGCTGTGGGGCGCAGCTGTGCCCGGGGTGAATAGGAAAGAAGGGGGATACCGGCTTCTCGCGTGGGGACCCGAAGACGACAGTCGTCATATTAGGTGAGCCTTACCTAAATGTCACCGCCGGGTCGGTGATGCCCGCTGCCGCTTGACCTTGACACCGTGGCAAGGTCTTCACTGCAGGACCAGGAGGTGGTCTCGATGACGGTCACGGGACAGGACACGAATCAAGGACGAGCGCTCCGGGGGCTGGCGGACGACGACGCGTCCGTACGGCTGCGGGCGGCTCTGGCGGCCGGGACGGAACCCGACCCGCACCACCTCGACCCGCTCGTCGAGCGGTGCGCGGTCGAGCCCGAGTTCTTCGTCCGCGACATGCTCACCTGGGCGCTGACCCGGCACCCGGTCACCCTGACGCTGCCCGTGCTGCTCGTCGAACTCCGCTCGGAGCGTACGCAGGCAAGGAGTCAGGCGCTGCACACGCTGTCCAAGATCGGCGACCGGCGGGCCTGGCCCGCCATCACCCGGGCGTTCATGACCGCCGCCGACGACGAGGTGGCGCGGAGCGCCTGGCGGGCGGCGGTCGTACTCGTGCCGGAAGGTGAGGAGCCCGCTCTCGCCGAGGTGCTGGCGACGCAGCTCGGGCGCGGTGAGCTGGAGACACAACGGAGCCTCAGCCGCGCCCTGGTCGCCCTGGGCGAGGCGATCGGGCCGGCCCTGCTCGCCGCGACGACGGCACCCGACCCGCGCGTCCGCGCCCACGCCCTCGCCACGCAACGGCTGCTGCGCGACCCGGACACCGGGTTCACCTTCGCCGTCGAGGAGGCGAAGCGCGTCGTGGCCCTCGGCGGAACGGGCCAGGAGGGACGATGAGGCGTGTTGATCGGTGAGGTGGCGCGGCGGTCCGGGGTCAGTGCCCGCATGCTCCGGCACTACGAGTCGCTCGGCCTGGTGTCCCCTTCGGGCCGCACCGGCTCCGGCTACCGCGAGTACGGCGCGCAGGACATCCGGCGGATCTTCCACATCGAGAGCCTGCGGGCGCTCGGGCTGTCGCTGCGCGAGGTCAAACGCGCACTCGACGACGCGGACTTCACGCCCTCGTCGCTCGTCGAGGACCTCATCCGGAGGACCCGGACACGCATCGCGGCGGAGACCGAGCTGCTCGGACGGCTGGACCGGCTCCACGCGGCGGACCCCGCCGACTGGGAGAACGCACTCCAGGTCGTCACGCTGCTCCAGGCGCTGGGATCCAAGAGCGCCGACGCGCGCCAGCGCGCGGCCCTCTCCTCCGCCGAGGCGGTTCCGGTCCCGGTGGAGGCGCTGGTCGAGGCGGCGCTCGACGAGAGCGATCCGCACGTCGCGGGCGCCCTTCGCTGGGCGCTGGCCCGCTCGGGCGACGGTGCGCCGGCCCTGCTGGCCCAGGGGCTCGGCTCACCGGTGGCCGCCGTCCGCGAACGCGCCGTCCGGTCCCTCGCCGAGCTGGACGGCGGTGCGGTCGTCGGCCATCTCCGCGACGCCCTCGCGCACACCGACCCGGTGGTCCGGGGTCACGCTGCTGTGGCGATCGGGGCCCGCGGCGAGGCCGACGCCGTCCCGGCCCTTCTCGACATGGTGGTCGAGGGCCGGAACGACACCGACGCGGCCGACACGCTGAGCGTGCTGGCGAGCGACACCGCGGCGGCGGACCGGATCGCGCACCGGCTCGTCGAGCGCCTCGCGCAGGGCGCCACCGCAGCGCCCGCACGCGGACGGCTGACCCAGGCGCTGGCGGGCATTCCGGGAACGCGGGCGTCACGGGCCCTCGCGGAGCTGTCGCAGGACGCGGACCGGGCTGTCGCGGTGACCGCCACGTACCTCCTTCACCTGCGCGACCCCGGCTGACGGACGCCCGGGGATGCCGCCTACGAGGTCAGCGTCCACGGCCGCGGCTTGTCCGCGAACACCCAGCGGTTGCCCGCCAGCGCGTCGTTCTCCTCCGGCAGCGGGCCGCGGCCGTGCCGGTGGGTGAAGTAGAAAGGAGTGTGGACGGCGGTGGACCAGCCCTTGTCCGCCAGGTGGCCTGCGGAGTCGGGGCGGGGAGCCAGGTCGAAGAGGCTGAGCAGGTCGATGCCGATCCGTTCCCTCGTGGACGTGTAGAGCGGGCTGTCGCGGTACGCCAGCAGGTCCTTCTCCAACTTGGCCTCGAACGCCAGCGCACTGCCGCCGGCACTGAGCCGGTCGACCGTGTCGATGAGGTACGTCTCGGCTGCCGGAGGCAGGTAGAACAGCAGCCCCTCGACCAGCCAGACGCTCGGCGCGGACGGGTCGAAGCCCGCGCCGGGCAGCGCGCCCGCCCAGTCGTCGCGCAGATCCATCGGGACCGGCACGCGAGCCGCCTTCGGGAGGGCCGAAAGACCGTCGAGCACCTGGTGCTTGAACGCCAGCACCTCCTGACGGTCGATCTCGAAGATCACACAGCCGGCGGGCCAGTCGAGCCGGTAGGCCCGCGCGTCCAGTCCCGCGCCGAGCAGGACCACCTGGCGGACATCCTCCGCGTGGACCGACCGGAGCAGGAAGTCGTCGAGGACCCGTGTCCGCAGCCCGAAGTACCGGGCGAACCGTCCCCACAACGGGTCCCTGTCCCCGTCCGGGACCTCCCCCGGACGGACCGGCCAGCCCTTGGACGCCGGAGCGGCCAGCACGAAGTGCTCCGCGTAGACGTCCTGCGCCAGGCTGTCGGGGCGGTGGGTCTCGATCGCCCGCGCCGCTGCGACCAGCAGAGCCGTCACGCCGACCCCGCCGGCCACGCCTTCCACACCGGTGTTCCGGTGCGCTGTTTCGACCATGTGTGCACTCCCTTGGTACGTGGAATTCGCGGGCTCTACGGAATCAGCACCGGTTTGACCACCAGGCCCGCCTCGCAGTCGCGTTCGGCCTCGTTGATCCCGGCGAGCGGATACGTACGGATCAACTGGTCGAACGGGAACCGGCCGGCCTGCCACAGCCCGGTCAGCCGGGGGATCAGCAGCCCCGGTACCGCGTCGCCCTCGCAGATGTGCGAGAGCCTCCGGCCCTGGTCCAGCGTCCCTGGTTCGAGCGGGAGCGCGGTGTGCAGCCGGGCCACCAGGCCGAGGTGACCGTTCGGACGCAGGGCCCGTAACGCGTCGTTGATCAACCGCGCCGACCCGGTGGTGTCCAGCGCGTACGCCGCGCCGCCGTCCGTCAGCCGCCGGATGCGGCCCGGCAGGTCGGCGGAGTCGGAGTGCACCGGGACGGCGGCCAACTTCTCGGCCAGGGAGAGCCGTTCGGGATGCCGGTCGACCGCCACGGCCACCGCTCCGGCAGCGGTCGCCGCCATGACGGCCGCAAGGCCCACCGCTCCCGCCCCGAGGACCACGACCGTGTCGCCGGGACCGGCACCGAAGGAGTTGAGGACCGCCCCGGCGCCGGTGAGGAAGCCGCAGCCGAGCGGCCCGAGCATGGCCAGGGGGAGTGAGGGGTCGACCCGTACGGCGTTACGGGCCGGGACCATCGCGTACCCGGCGAACGAGGACTGGCCGAACCACCGCGGGGCCAGCGCGCGCCCGGCCGCGTCGGTGAACCGCGCCGCGTGCTCCGGGCGCCCGCCGAAGAGGTTGAGCGCGGCGAACCGGTCGCAGTACGCGGGCGCCCCACCCAGGCAGCTGTGGCAGTGCCCGCAGGAGTCGAAGCTCAGCACGACATGGTCGCCGGCGAGGAGGCCGGTGTCCGGCCCGCCGGTCTCCACCACGACCCCGGACCCCTCATGGCCGAGCACCGCCGGCAGCGGCGAGCGGCCGGCCGAGCGCCGGACGGCCAGATCGGTACGGCACATCCCGCACCCCGCGATCCGCACCAGGACCTCGCCCTCGGCCGGCCCCGCGTTCAGCACCACCTCCTCGACGGCGAACGGGTCCTCGTACGAGCGCAGTACCGCCGCGGCGAACCTCATCGGGCCGCCTCCCGTGGCCGGTGCACGACGAACGGCCGGAGGTTCCCGTACAGGCCCCACGGCCCGCCCGCCACGCCGACACCGCTCTCCTTGATGCCCGCGAAGGGCTGGGCGAGCGACAGTTCGGCGTGGTGGTTGATCCACGCCGTTCCGCACTCCAGCCGGCCGGCCACTTCCTCCGCCCGGTCCAGGTCCGTTCCCCACACCGAGCCGCCGAGGCCGTAGCGGGTGGCGTTGGCCGCCTCGACGGCCTCGTCGAGATCCCCGTACGGCACCACCGGCAGCACCGGACCGAACTGCTCCTCCGTCACCACCGGGCTGTCCGGCGGGACATCGGCCAGGATGGTCGGAGCGTGGAAATATCCCGGCCGGTCCAGCCGGTGACCACCGGCCACCGCCCGCGCCCCTTCCGCCAGGGCCCGGGCCGTGCACCGCTCCACCCGGGCCAGCTGCGCCGCGTTGTTGAGCGGACCGAGCTCCGTACGGGGGTCGAGACCGGCCCCGACCACGACGGTCTTCGCCCGCTCCGCCAGCGCCTCCACCACCTGGGAGTGGAGCCGGGCCGGGGCGTACACGCGCTTGACGGCCATGCACACCTGCCCGCAGTTGCGGAACGCCGCCCACAACAGCCGGTCCGCGATCCGCTCCACATCCACGTCGTCCAGCAGGACGGCGGCGTCGTTGCCGCCCAGCTCCAGCGTGACCCGGGCGAGTCCGGGCGCCGCGGCCGCCGCGACGGCCCGGCCGGTCTCCACCGAACCGGTGAACGTCACATGGCGGATCCCCGGATGGGACGCCAGGAGCGAGCCGAGAGGCTCCCGGCCGGTGACGACCGTCAGCACGCCGTCGGGCAGGGCGGCGGACAGGACGGATCCCAGCAGCCGGGTGGCGAGCGGGGTGAAGGGGGAGGGCTTGAGCACCACCGTGTTGCCCGCGGCGAGCGCGGGCGCGAACTTCGCCGAGGCGAGCTGGAGCGGAAAGTTCCACGGGACGATGGCGGCCACCGGCCCGAGCGACCGCCAGCGGATCTCGCTGTGCACCGGCCGCCCGTCGGCGATCGTCCGCGCCTCGGGAGTCATCCCGGCGAAGTGGCGCAGGCGGGCCGCCGTACGGGCCACCTCCGCGTACGACTCGGCCAGCGGCTTGCCCTGTTCACGGGTGAGGAGGCGAGCGAGGTCCGCCCCGGCCGCCTCCACGGCGTCGGCCGACGCGAGGAGGGCGGTGGCGCGGGCGGCGGGGTCGGACCGCCAGCCCGGCCAGGCCTCGTGGGCCCGGCCGACGGCCTCGTCCAGCTCCTCCGGCCGCTGGTCAGGCGCTTCGTCGAAGGTTTCGCCGGTCGCCGGGTCGATGACGGTGAAGCGTTCACCGCCGGGTTCACGGGGCTCCATGCCGGCGGTCAGCGTGCGGCCACGGCGGTCGCGTGCTCCTGGGCGTGCCGGTCCATCTCCGCCCGGAAGGCGGCCACCAGTCGCGGCTGGATCCTGCCGGCGTTGCGGTCGCCTCCCTCGCAG
The DNA here is from genome assembly GCF_044767965.1 of Streptomyces sp. NPDC101178. Taxonomy (NCBI): domain Bacteria; kingdom Bacillati; phylum Actinomycetota; class Actinomycetes; order Kitasatosporales; family Streptomycetaceae; genus Streptomyces; species Streptomyces sp. NPDC101178. The sequence goes on along the minus strand of NZ_JBIWOZ010000004.1, from coordinate 63,726 downwards.
ACCGCCCCGCGTACGCCCACGATGTCCGTCCCGATCCGGGTCAGGGTGGCGAGGTCCTGCGCCTTCACGCTGCCCGCCAGGGCCGCCAGCAGGCCGGCCTCGTGCGCCAGCCGGACGAACTCCCCGCACGCGGCGGGCGCCACGTGGTCGAACAGCCGCGTCCCGTCCTTGATCGCGGTGTCGAGCATCGCCGCGTCGGCGCCGGAGCGGCGGGCGATGTCGGGCAGCGCGAGCGGGTTGACGCAGCCGATCCGATGCGCGTCGGCGTACCCGGAGGCGACGACGAACGCGTCCGGCCGGTAGTCCTTCACGGCCCGCACGACCCCGCGCATCACCTCCACGGCCTGGTCGGGCGTCGTGCACCCGTAGAGGCCGACCTTGATGTACGTCGCTCCGGAGACGGCCGCGCCGAGCGCCGCCTGGGCCACCGTGCCGGGCTTGTACGGCACGTCGCCCACGGTGGCGGAGACCGGCTTGTCCGCCGGGACCGCCGCGCGGATCTCCCTGATGACCCACGGGAAGTTCGCGCCGAGCGAGCCCTCGTCGGGCTTCTTGACGTCGACGATGTCGAGGTGTTCCGCCGCCTTCGCGCACTCGAGAGCCTCTTCGACACCGTCGGGGGAGATGAGAAGCAGCAACGTGGATTCCTTCCACCGCGTGACCACCCGTCCCACGGGCGGGGTGCGCGGATTCGCCGGGATCTTGTGCGGTCGGCTCATCCTGGTCGCGGCCCGTGATCCCCGGCAGGGCGCGAGGGATGGCGAACGGGTCACTGCCGTGACGTGTTCACGCCCCCTTGGTGCGCCCTCGGCTGTCTAACCCCGCGATTCATGGGCACATGGCTCTCACCACACTCGGAAGGGAAACAATCATGCTGGGTATAGCCGCGGCCGTTCTGTTCTTCATCGCCTTCCTGATCAACGCGGCGGACATCTCGACGAACGAGGTGTTCGCATCGACGAACGTCATGCTCATCGGTCTGGCGCTGCTCGCCCTGCATGTGGCAGGCATCGGTTCCGGTCTGCGCACCGGTTCGTCGCGCAGGCGCTGACACACGCGGAACGCCTGGCCGGGCCCGCCCCCGGCCCCCATGGGCCGGGGCGCGGCCCCCCAGGGCAACCATCGTGGACGGGGCCGCGGCGCCCCCCCCGCCGCCGGCCCCGCCCGCGCTGCTTGGGCCTGCCCGGGGGGCGGGTGGGCCCCGGGTTGGTCGCCGCGGGCGGCCCCCCCCGGGGGGGGGGGGCCCGGGGGCCCCCCCCCCCCGGGGGGGGGGCCCCCCCCCCGGCCAGGCGTTCCGTGCTGTCCGGGCCCGCTGCGGCCGCCCTGCCGCCGCCGGGTTTCGCAGGTGTGAACAGATCTGGCAGGCGGACTCGGTACGTCGGCCGAGGCCGGCCCAGCCCGGTCACGCCGCGCGAACGCACGATTGGCGCGCCGGACGGAAGGAGCGGAGTCTTGACGGGTGGTACGACCCACGATTCACGCGTCCGACGCGTGCAGGAGGTATCCGTGACCGCTGCCGTGCCCACGCTGACCACTTCCCCAAGGCGGGGTGCCCGCACCCTGCCCGGCGTCTACGCGCCCCAGCACGACACGCATCTGCTGCTGAGGGCCCTGGCCCGCGAGACCGTGGGCCCCGGAACCGACGTGATCGACCTCGGCACCGGCAGCGGCCTCCTCGCGGTGGCCGCCGCACGCCGGGGCGCGCACGTCACCGCTGTCGACGTCGGCCGCCGGGCGGTCCTCACCGCCCGTCTCAACGCCCGGCTCGCCCGGCAGCGCGTCACCGTCCACCGGGGCGACCTGGCGGACCCGGTCCCCGGCCGGAGATACGACCTGGTGCTCAGCAACCCGCCCTACGTCCCCTCGCCGCTGGGCCCGCCGCCGAGGCGGGGCAACGCGCGCGCCTGGGACGCCGGGCACGACGGGCGCGCGGTGGTGGACCGCATCTGCGACGCGGCCCCGCACCTGCTGCGCGGGAGAGGGGTCCTGCTCATGGTCCACTCCGACCTGACCGGTACGGAGGAGACCCTGCGGCGCCTGTCGAGCGGCGGGCTGAAGGCCGCGGTGAGCGACACGGCGAGCGTGCCGTTCGGGCCCGTCCTGCTCTCGCGGCTCTCCTGGCTGCGCGACCGGGGCCTCCTGGACGAGCACACCGACGAGGAGAAGCTGGTGGTCATCCGTGCCGAGCAGCCCTGAACGTCCTGACCGTCCCGCCCGGCCCGCCCGCGTCACCTTGGGCGCGGACGGGCCCCTGCTGGTGGAGGGGCCGGTCGAGGTGGTCGGCGACGACGGCACCGTGTACACCTCCCGGCGCTTCACCGCCGCGATCTGCACCTGCCGCAAGACCCGCACGTACCCGTGGTGCGACACCAGCCACCGCCGCCGGGTGAAGCCCGAGGACCGCGAGAAGACCGACGCCACCGACCGTACCGACGGAGCCGCCTGATGACCGCCTACCGTGAACCGAGGCGACGGAGCCCCCCGCTGCCCGCCCCGCGTGGACCGCTGTCGGGCGAGGTCATCACCGCCCTGCGCACCGGCGAGCCACCGCGGGACCGCCGGGCCGCCGACGCGGACCCCTTCGGCGACGACCTCCAACTCGCCCTCTACGTCCTGTACGAGCTGCACTACCAGGGCTTCGAAGAGGTGGACGAGGACCACGAATGGGACCCGGCCCTGCTCGGACTGCGCCGCTCCCTGGAGCGGCCCTTCCTCGCCGCGCTCCGCGCGGGAACGCGTACCGACGCGGACGTGGACACGGCCCTGGCCGGACTGCTGGTCGAGCCCGTCGGCGACGACGGCCACAGCGTCAGCCACTTCCTGCATGACGACGGCGAACTGTGGCAGCTGCGGGAGTACGCCGCCCTGCGCTCGCTCTACCACCTCAAGGAGGCCGATCCGCACGCCTGGGTGATCCCACGGCTGTACGGACGGGCCAAGGCGGCGATGGTGGCGGTCGAGTTCGACGAGTTCGGCGCCGGACGGGAGGCGGATGTCCACGCCCGTCTGTACGCCGGGCTGATGAGCGACCTGTCCCTGGAGACGGCGTACGGCCACTACCTCGACGCCGCACCCGCCGATGTGCTCGCCACCGTCAACCTGATGTCCCTCTTCGGGCTCCACCGCTCGCTCCGAGGCGCCCTGGTCGGCCACTTCGCCGCCGTCGAGGTCACCTCCTCACCCGGCTCGCGCCGGCTGGCCGCCGCGCTGAAGCGGGTCGGCGCCGGACCGGCCGCCCAGCGGTTCTACGACGAACACGTGGAGGCCGACGCGGTGCACGAACAGGTGGTACGCCGCGACGTCATCGGCGGACTGCTCGCCGACGAACCGCAGCTGGAACCCGACATCGCCTTCGGCATCGAGGCCACCGGACTGCTGGAGGACCGCCTCGCCGCCCGCCTCCTCGCCGCCTGGCGGAGCGGGTCCACAGCGCTGCGCGCCCCGCTGGACCGACCGCGCCCGCCGCACGGCAGACGTCACCGTACGTGACCGCAGGAGATGCGATCCGGACCGACTCCGGTGACGCTGGGGCTCCGACCGCGCACGCAACACCAGGTTGCCGACGGAGGAACCACGACGGAGGACACCCCATGAACCTGCCCGACACCCCGCTGGAAAGAGCCCGCCGCACCCGCGAACGCGCCGAGGAACTGGGCCGCGCCGCCGACCGGGCGACCGACCCCGAACACCGGCAGCGCCTGCGCGAGAAGGCCCGGCGCCTGCTCGGCGAGGAGCGGGAGGACGGGGAGAGGATCTGAGCCGGGCGGGACACGGCACAGGACGGCAGCCGGGACGGTGAGCGGCACCGCTCAGGACGGCAGCGGAGCCGCCGGGGCCACGAGGGCCCCCTGGACCCCGTGCCGCTCCAGCGCCTCTGCGACGAACCCGCTCGCCTTCATCTCCTCCACGAACGACGCCAGCGCGTCCTGCGCCGCCGTACCCCGGGCGGCCGGGATGGCCATCGCCTGCTGGATCACCATGAAGCGCCCCGGCAGCATCCGTACCCCCGGCGCACGCCGGGCCTCGCCCTCCAGCAACTGGCGGATCCCGGCGGCCACTTCGGCCTCTCCCTCCCGCAGTGCGGCGAGCGCGGCAGGCGCGCCCTGCAGCCGTACGATCTCCGCGCGCTCGATCGCGCGGGTCAGAAAGAGGTCGTAGGCGCTGCCCGCCCCGACCGAGATCCGGGTCCCCTCGCGGTCCACCTGCCCGTTCCCGGTCAGCGCGGACGCCTCGGGTACGAGGTAGCTGCCCTCGATCAGGACGTACGGCGCGGTGAACAGCAGCCCCTCGCTCCGAGCCGGGTCCACGGCGAAGAACCCGATGTCCGCCTTCTCCGCCTTCACCGCGTCCACGGAAGCCGCCGCCTTCTCGAAGACCACGAGCTCGACGTCCACCCCGAGCCGCCGCCCGAACGCGTACGCGAGGTCCACCGAGACACCGGCAGGCTCGCCGCCCGCCGGGCCCCGGCCGGCCAGGATGGGATTGCCGAGGTTGATGGAGGCGCGCAGTACGCCGTCGGGCGCGAACGCGGGAACGAGGGCCGGAGCTATCCGCTGCTGGGTCATGCGCGCGAGTCTACGAGTCCGGTGCGCGGCGACGACGAGGGCAGAGGGCTGGGTCGCGCCTGCCCGCCCCCGCTGCCACCTCCGTACCGCCTCACGCGCCCACCGTCCCGTCCACCCCCTCCCGCAGCAGGTCCGCGTGCCCGTTGTGGCGGCCGTACTCCAGCAGGACATGCACCATGACCATCCGCAGCGAGACCTCCTCGCCCCACCGGGGCTGGTAGCCGGCCACGTCGAGCGAGCCGGCCTCCCGCTCGATACGCCGCGAGGTCTCCACCTCGGCCTCCCACGCGCCGAACGCCTCCGCCCGGGTCGACGCGCTCGCGTCGTACGCGGCCTGGAAGTCGATCTTCTCGGACCAGACCATCGGAGCGTCCCGGTCCTCGAACGTCCGGCGGAACCAGGCCCGTTCCACCTCCGCCATATGACGGACCAGCCCGAGCAGCGACAGGGCCGACGGCTCCATCGACCTCTCGCGCAGCTGCTCGTCGGTCAGTCCCTCGCACTTCATGGCGAGGGTGGCCCGGTGGTAGTCGAGGAAGGCCCGCAGGGTCTCGCGCTCGCTCCCGAAGGACGGAGGTCCTACTCGGTGATCATCTGCCATGGCCGCATCCCTCACTCCGTTGTACCGGCGGTCAGTATCCCCAACCCCCGGCTCCGGCCGTCAGGCCAGCCGCACTTTCACCGTCTGCGTAGCTCCGCGCGTTCCGGAGAGGTCGCCGAACACCAGGCGCAGCGACGATCCGGTGGTCGCCGACGTCACGGTCGACGGCTTCGAGACGACCGCGGAGACGGCCCGGCTCCAGGTCAGCGTCAGGCTCGTCCGCGCGCGCATGGGGTCGCTGACGCAGAGAGTGGCCGTGCCGTCGGTGTGCTCGGTGACCATGACGGAACAAGGAGCGTCTGCGGTGAGCGGCCCGACGCTGCCGCCGAACCAGAAGTTGACGGCGGCCAGCCCGAGCGAAGGGACCGAAACCCCTTGCTGGTCGTCGGTGTTGGCGAGTACCCGCAGCCAGCCCGTGTCGGCGGCCCGGGCGGCGGTGCGCTGTTCGGAGGCGCCGGGGAGGAGCTGGTAGGCGTACGAGGCGTTCGCCGGGTTCTGGCCGTGGTCGAACCAGAGCGTGAGGTAGGTGCGGGTCAGCGTCTCCGTGGAACCGCCGGTGTTGATGTCCCGCCACCGGCCGGACCGGTTCTCGCGCAGCGCCTTGACGGTCGCACCGCCCGGGAAGACATAGCCGCCGTGCCCGCCGAGATGAGCCCAGGAGGCGCCTGTCAGCGTCGCCGACCATGGACGGGTGACGGGTTTCGCCGAGCCGTCGACGGTGAAGGGCGCGTTCCCCGTCGGCCCCAGGTTGCGGTTGTCCACCGTGGTCTCCACCGCCGTACCGTCCTGGCAGCGGACTCCGGCACCCAGGCAGACCACGGTGTCGTCCAGGAAGAACCATGACTTCTTCGCCAGCAGCGTGCTGGACAGCCCCTTGAGGTACTGCCCGACCGCCGCCCGCTTCCTGTCCGTGACCCCGCCGACCCAGTTCACATCCGGCAGTGCCACGCCCCAGTCGCCGCCCGCCCCGTCGGCCAGAGGCTTGCGCGAGGCCGTGGTGCCGGGGAGCCGGTACGGGTCGACGGTGGGCCAGAAGGCGTCGCTGTACTGGCCGTTGGCGAAGGTGTCGCCCCACCAGTAGAGCATCCCGGAACCGGTGTGCCAGCCGCGCAGGTTCTCGCCGTTGCCGGTCTCGTAGTACGTGATCCGCCGGTCCGCCATGGAGAGGGCGGCGGCCCAGCCGGAGCGGCGGTGGGTGGCGCGGGCCATGTCGGGGAAGAGGCGGTGGCCCTCCGGTTCGGGGAGCGGGGTGAGCGAGGTGTCGTCCAGGACGGACTTGAGGCGGGACAGCGCCGTGAGGTTGAGGGACGGATTGTCCAGCGGCGGGCTGTAGTAGTCGCGCTGCGACCACCCCTTCACCAGCGCCCGCCACCGCGCGTTCTCGGCGGCCGACGCGCCCCGGCCGAGCAGCACGATCGAGGCGAGGATCGGATGGCCGCGCCGGTGGTCGTCGACCTCACCGCGGCTGATCGCACGGCCCGCGACGGAGTCCATGACGAGCCCGTTGTAGAGGAACGGCGCCCACGCGTTCTCCACCGCGTCGAACACCACCTGCCGCTTCGGGTCGGTCACCTCCCACGTGGTCCCCTTGAGCAGCGCGAACAGCAGCCCGAGCCCGCCGAGCATCACCGACCCGTAACTGCCGGTGTAGGGCACGGTGGTGTGCTGGATGAACGAGCCGTCGGCGTAGAGCCCGTCGCCCTTGGTGACCAGCGGGAAGACGGGGGAGAGGGCGTCCCGGGCGAGCGCGATCTTGGCGGCGCTCCCGCCGACGACCCCGCGCAGGGCCAGCACCCGGCACAGGTCGACCCGGTTCGCCCCGGTGCTCGTGCCGGTGTACGAGGCGACGGCGGAGTCCGGTACGAAGTGGTCGACGGCGGCGCAGTAGCGCCCGAGCTGCGCCGGGGTCAGGGCGTCGTACATCAGCACGCACACGTCCAGCAGGGCCTGCGGCGCGCCGATCTGCCAGCTGTACCAGTTCCCGTACCGCACCTGCCCGGCCTTGTAGACCTGGCTGTTGAGGTGTTCCAGGCCGGTGACGATCGCGTCGCGCAGACCGGTGTTCCCGGTGAGGCCGGTGCCCTGCTGGCGGAAGGCCTGCGCCATCGTGTTGAGCCGGATGAAGCTCTCGGCCATCTTCGCGGAGAAGCCGTACGACTCGGGGTCGGTGTCCGGGTCGGGGTCGGCGTACACGGCGTCCGGCCAGAGCGCCCCGTCCGCCGGGGCCATGGTGTCCAGCCGGTCACGGGCCTGGGTGCCGAGCGCGGCCAGCCTGCTCTTGAAGGGTTCGGCGGTCGGGCTGAACCCTTCGCCGAGGATCAGCGCGCTCCAGGTGGCGCGGAGTGCGGCGTACGGATCGTCGGCGGAGGCGGAAGGAGAGGCGGCGACGGAGGCGGCGGCAGCGGTGCGGGGTGCGGCCGTCGCGATGGTGCTGCCGCCCGCGGCGGTGAGCACGGCTGAGGTGGCGAGGAACGTCCGGCGGGACCAGGCAGATGTCATGGTGAGCTCCGGGTCGGGTGTCTCGTTTCCGGCGGAACCGGTGCGCCGAGCGCTGACCAGATCCCTGGATCCGACTGTTCTGAGCGGTTCAGAGCGAGCAGGGCACTTTCTAACAGCCATCCGGCAACCCGCTCAATAACTTTGGCCGAATTGATCGTGTTGATCGCTTCAGTGGCGGTGTATGGCCCTGTCCGGGTGCATTGGCGCGTCCACCGCACGGCGGAGGCAAAGCTGCCGGTGGGATCGTTTCGAGCGGATGCGATCGATATGGTTGAGGGGCTGAGCCAGCGCAGCCATCACCGTCACAGCCGTCCCACGAAGCCAAGGGGATCCATGCGACTCCACGTCGACCAGCGCCACGAGCGGGTGCTCCAGCTCGTCCGCGAACGCGGCAGCCTCCGGGTCGCCGAACTCGCCGAGGAACTCGGCATGTCCGCGGTCACCCTGCGCCGGGACGTCGAGACGCTCGCGGCCCAGGGGCTGGTGGAGCGGTTGCACGGCGCGGTGGTCTGGCCCTCCGGCGAGGTGAGGCCGACGCCCTCCGCCGTACCCTCCGCCGAAGGGCTCGTGGTGGGCATGGTCGTGCCGACCACCGAGTACTACTACGCGGACGTCGTGCGCGGCGCCCGGGAAGCGGTGGAGGCCGCCGGCGCGCGCCTGACCATCGGGCTCTCCCGCTACCTCCCGGACGAGGACGCGGCCCAGGCCCGCCGCCTGCTCTCCACCGGGGCCGACGGCCTTCTCCTGACGCCGAGCTGGGAGCGCGGCCACCCGGAACCGGGCGAGGGGCTGTGGGCCGCCGAGCAGGACACTCCGGTCGTCCTGGTGGAGCGCTGGGCCCCGATCGGCCACCCGGCGGCGCGGCTGGACCGGGTGCGCTCCGACCACGCCCACGGTGCGGCCGAGGCGGTCGCGCACCTGGCCGGACTCGGCCACCGGTCCATCGCGCTCGCCGTGCAGGAGAGCCCCACCGCCCCCCGGCTCAGGGACGGTTACGCGGCCGCCGTCGCCGCGCTCGGGTTGAGCCCGGTCGCCGCCTCACCCCTGCAGAGCACGCCCTCACGCTCGGAGGCCGACCGTTTCGAGCGGACTCTGGAGTACCTCTGCGAAGGCGTGGCCGGCGGCGACGTCACCGCCGCGATCGTGCACAGCGACGCGGACGCCATCGTGCTCATCCCGCGCCTCCAGGCCCGTGGTGTGCGGGTGCCGGAGGACCTGGCGGTGATCGCGTACGACGACGAGGTGGCGAGCCTGGCCGACCTGCCGCTCACCGCCGTGGCGCCGGACAAGCACGGGGTCGGTGCGGCGGCGGCGAGGCTCCTGCTCTCCCGGCTCGGCGTGCCCGGCGAGGCCCCCGCCGCCCGCCGTCACCTCGACCTCCTGCCCACGCTGCGCGTCCGGGTCTCGTGCGGAGCGGCTGCTGCCCGCGCCTGAGGTGACGCGCCCTCCGCCGTCGTGAGCGCACTCCGCCACCGGCCGTGCCCCGGGCCAACAGGCCCATGGGGTACGGCTTTTCGCGTGCTCCGACTCGCCACGCGAAGGCGCCGCACCCTCACCAGTTGGTGATCGATTCGATTGAATCGGTCATTTGCTCTTGACGGTGATCGGTTCTGCGCAAAATGATGTGTGCCGTTCGCCTCATCTCCCGCAGTTCGAGGTCCCGTAGGAGCCGGCCCATGCCCTGTACGCACCGCACCACCCGCCTCGCCCTCGTGGCGTCCGCCGCCGCACTGGCCCTGCTCACCACCGCCTGCGGTGGCGGCTCGGACGCCGACGCGTCGGGTCCCGGCGACGGCAAGCCCGTCACGCTCACCTACTGGTCGGCCACCGCGGGCGCCAAGGAGACGGCGGACGCGTTCAACAAGACGCACCCGGGCATCAAGGTGAACTTCTCGCTCGTCCCGGCCGGCCCCGAAGGCGTCACCAAGCTCTCCAACGCGGTCAAGGGCGGCAACGCCCCCGACATCGCCACCATGGACTACTCCGCCCTCCCCGAGTACGCCAGCGAAGGCAACCTCGAAGACCTCACCCCCACCTCCGGCGAGCTGGTGAGGAAGGAGTTCCCCGAGGCCGTCCAGTCCCTGGTCAACCTCGGCGGCTCCACCTGGGCCGTCCCCTTCGACGTGACGCCCATCCAGCTCTACTACCGCAAGGACCTCTTCAAGAAGTACGGCGTCGAGACGCCCACCACCTGGGCGGACTACCGGAAGGCCGCGGAGAAGATCCACCGGGGCGACCCGGACCTCACCATCACCAACTTCGGCGGCGGCGACCCGGCTCTCCTCTCCGGTCTCGCCTGGCAGGCCGGCGCCCAGTGGTACGGCACGAAGGGCGACGCCTGGAAGGTGGACATCGACGAACCCGCCTCGCGGAAGGTCGCCGCCTACTGGGACGGCCTCCTCAAGGACGGCCTCGCCTCCAGGACCCCGCTCTGGGGCGAGGGCGAGACCAAGGAGCGCGCCACCGGCAAGGTCGCCACCATCATCGGCGCCGCCTGGAGCGCGGGCAACTTCCCCGTCAGCTACCCGGACAGCAAAGGCAAGTGGGGCATAGCCCCGCTCCCGACCTGGGACGGCACACCGAGCACCGGCATGTACGGCGGCACCTCCTACATCGTTCCCAAGGGCAGCAAGCACACCGAAGCGGCCGCCGAGTTCATCAAGTGGGTCACCACCGACCCCAAGGCCATGACCGCCCGTCTCAGCTCCCTCAAGACCCCGAGCAGCGCCCTGCCCGCCAACGAGGGCATGCGGGCCGCCGCGGCCAAGGAGTTCGACAACTCCTACTTCGGCGACCAGGACGTCTACCGGCTCGCCGGCGAGGCCGCCGACACCATCGTGCCTGGCTGGAGCTGGGGTCCGGTGCAGCAGCAGGTCACCTCGGCGCAGATGGCCGCGGGCGGGGACCACACCAAGATGCTGAGCGCCGGACAGGCGAAGGGCGAGAGCGCGGTCACGGACCGCGGCCTGAAGCTCGACAAGTAGTCCGGCGTCCGGGCGCGGTACGGAAGGCGATCCCCTTCCGTACCGCCCCGCCCCGGCACCCTCCCGCCCGCCCAACCCGCCGAAGGAGCACCAGGTGGCAGCCCCACTCACCCGGCCGGCCAAGACCCCACCACCCGAGGCCGCACCGCCGTCCGCCGGCCCCGCCGGACCGGCGGAGCGCCGAGCCGCAGGCGGTCCCGGCGCACGGCATGGCCGGCGCCGGGCCGTCGCCCTGTTCACGGTGCCGTTCTTCGCCCTCTTCACCGCCGTCACCGTCCTGCCGATGCTCTACGCGGCCTGGATGAGCCTCTTCCGCGAGGAGTCCTCCGGCCTCGGATTCGGCGGCACCGAACGCGTCTTCGCCGGATTCGGCAATTTCACCGAGGCCCTGGGCAACGAGGCCTTCCTCCGCTCCTTCGGCCACATCGCCTTCTACTGCGTCCTCTACATCCCGGCCATGGTCGGCGGCGCGCTCATCCTCGCCCTGCTCGTCGACTCGGCCATGGCCCGCGCCCGCCGCTTCTTCCAGATCGCCTACTTCCTGCCGCACGCGGTGCCGGGCCTGATCGCCTCGCTCATCTGGCTCTACCTGTACACACCGGGCCTCAGCCCGGTCACCGACGTGCTCGACGTACTCGGCGCCAACTGGAACTTCTTCGGCCAGGACGAGGCGATCTACTCCGTCGTCAACATCTCCGCCTGGCAGTGGACCGGCTACAACATGATCATCTTCTACGCCGGGCTCCAGGCGGTCCCGCGCGAGGTCCTGGAGGCCGCGACCGTCGACGGCTCCGGCGCCCTGCGCACCGCCCTCCAGGTCAAGGTCCCCATGATCCGGCCCACCGTCGTGCTGACCCTGCTCTTCACCTGCGTCGGCGCCATCCAGCTCTTCGACGCCCCCAAACTCGTCCAGCTCCGGGCCAACACCATGGGCGAGGACTGGTCACCGACCATGTTCATCTACACCGCGGCCTTCAAGGGCCACGACTACGGCCTGGCCGCCGCGAGCTCCCTCATCCTCGCCCTCGTCGCCGGCCTGCTGTCCTTCGTCGTCACCAAGCTCGGCAACCGGTGGAAGGCATCATGAGCACCCAGACAGCCACCCCCGACGCACCACCCGCCCTCGCGCCCGCACGCCGGCCGTCCCCGCCCCGGCGCCCCCGGCGTACCCAAGGGCTCACCTCGAAGGTCGCGGTCAACGCCGTCCTGGCCGTCGTCGCCGTCTACACCCTGATGCCGCTCACCTGGCTGCTCATCGCCGCCACCAAGAACTACCGCGACCTCTTCGCCACCAACCCGTTCAGCCTCGGCGACTTCCACCTCCTGTCCAACCTGGACGCCCTCTTCGCGTACAATGACGGGCTGTACGGCCGCTGGCTGCTCAACAGCCTCCTCTACACCCTGGTCGCGGCCGTCCTCTCCACGCTGGTCTCCGTCGCCTGCGGCTACGCCTTCGACAAGTACGCCTTCCGGGGCAAGGAGAAGCTGTTCGGCGTCGTCCTCGTCGGCGTCCTCATCCCGTCCACCGTCGTCCAGCTCCCGCTGTACCTGATGGCCTCGGAGCTCGGCCTCGTCGACACCTACTGGGCCGTGCTCATCCCGAGCCTGGTCAACCCGTTCGGCGTCTACCTGGCCCGCGTCTTCTCCGAGGGATACGTACCGGGCGAGGTCCTGGAAGCGGCCCGGGTGGACGGGGCGGGCGAGCTCACGACCTTCACCAAGGTCGCCCTGCCGATGCTCGCGCCCGGCTTCGTGACCATCTTCCTCTTCTCGTTCACCGCCAACTGGAACAACTTCTACGGCGCGCTGATGATGCTCAACGACGAGCGGCTCTACCCCGTCAACCTGGGCCTGTTCATGTGGAACCAGAACGTCTACCAGCAGCCCGAGCTGTACCCCCTGGTCATCATCGGCTCCCTGGTGGCCGTCGTCCCGCTGATCGTCGCCTTCCTCTGCCTGCAGCGCTTCTGGCGCTCGGGCCTCACCGCAGGAGCCGTCAAGTGAGCCGCCCCGCCACCTCCTCCAGCCGGCCGCGCACCCGACCCCGTACCGTCCTCGCGATGAGCGGCGAGACCCGCGACGCGATCCTCCGCCCGGAGGCGCTGGAGCGCCTCGCCCGGGTCGCCGACGTCCAACCCGCGCTGGTCGTCACCGACTTCGACGCCGACGACCCGGCACAGCGCGCGGCGCTCCGGGACACAGAGGCGCTCTTCACCGGATGGGGCTGCCCGCGCCTGACCGCCGAGGCCCTGAGCGCCATGCCCCGCCTGCGGACCGTCGTGCACGCGGCGGGCTCGGTCAAGCACCACATCACCCAGGACGTCTGGGACCGGGGCATCACCGTCTCCACGGCTGCCACCGCCAACGCACTCCCGGTCGCGGAGTACACGGTCGCGGCCGTCCTCTTCACCAACAAGCACGTCCTGGAGAGCGCCCGCGTCTACCGGGATTCCCGGACCCGGGTCAACCTCCTCACCGCGTTCCCGTCCATCGGCAACTACCGCCGCACGGTGGGCATCGTCGGCGCCTCCCGCATCGGCCGGCGCGTCGCAGAGCTGCTGCGCCCCTTCGATCTGCGGGTCCTCGTGCACGATCCGTATCTGGACGAGGAGAGCGCGCGGGCTCTCGGCGTGGAGCTGACGCATCTCGACGCGCTCGCCGCCCAGAGCGACGTGGTCACCCTCCACGCTCCCGAACTCCCGCAGACCCGGCACCTGTTCGACGCCGGACGCCTCGCGCTCATGCGGGACGGCGCGACGCTCGTCAACACCGCACGCGGTTCACTGGTCGACACCGACGCGCTGGTCAAGGAGCTGACCACCGGCCGTCTGAACGCCGTACTCGACCACACCGAGCCCGAAGTGCTGCCCGCCGAATCGCCGTTGTACGACCTGCCGAACGTGCTGCTCACCCCGCACATCGCGGGCTCGCAGGGCGGTGAGCTGCACCGGCTGGCGGACGCGGCGGTCGACGAGCTCGAACGGTACGCGCACGGGCTGCCGTTCGCCCACGCGGTGGACCCCAGCACCCTCCACCAGCAGGCCTGACCCCCGACAGATCCCCGGAAGGCACCCCATGCCCCGCGCCCGCCGCGTGCTCGTCGTCGGCATCGACGGTGTACGCCTCGACACCCTCGGCCGCGTCCCCACACCTCACCTCGATACGGTCGCGAACTCCGGATTCCTGGCCCCCGTGACGGTCGCGGAGTCCACCCCCACCATGTCCGGCCCGTGCTGGGCGACCATCGTCACCGGTGTCCGCGTCACCAAACACGCCGTGTGGTCCAACGACTTCACCGGCCACCGCCTCGGCGTCTTCCCGGACTTCGCCACCCGGCTGGCCCGCCAGGACGGCCGCCGCACCTTCGTCGCGGCGGCATGGGAACCGCTGCTCACCGTGGCCGACGGCGGCCCGCTGTTCTGCCGCCCCACCCGCCTCACCCACCACGCCCCGGCCGCCGACGCCCCGCAGGCCTGGGAGGACGCCGACGAGGCCACCGTGCGCGACGCCGTCGCCGTCCTGACCCACGAAGACCCCGAGGCCTCCTTCGTCTACCTCGGCGCCCCGGACGAGACCGCCCACCACCTCGGCTGCGGAAAGGCCTACGAGGAGTCCATCACCTCGGCCGACCGCCGCCTCGGCCGCCTCCTCACCGCGCTGCGCGAGCGCCCGACGTACGAGGGCGAGGCTTGGACCGTCCTCGTCGTCACCGACCACGGGCACCGGGACGAGGGCGGCCACGGCGGGACGAGCGAGGCCGAACGCACCGCCTGGCTGGCCTGCGCGGGCCCGGACATCACGGCGGGCGCCACTCCCGTACGCCCCGTCCGGCACGAGGACGTGGCCGCCCAGGTGTACGCCGCGCTCGACCGGACCCCCGACTCGCACTGGACCCTCGACGGCACCGCAGTGCCGACCCTGCCGCAGGCCGTCCTCCTCGACATGGACGGCACATTGGTGGACACCGAACCCCTCTGGCTCGAAGCCACCCGTGAGGTCGCCGCCGCCCACGGCCACACCCTGACCGACGAGGAGGGTGCCGGAGTCCTCGGCCGCACCTGCGCCGACACGGCGGCCTACCTCGCGACGCTGAACCTGCGGGCCGCCGGCAACGCGGCCCTGGAAGACGACCTGGAGGACACGTTCCTCACGGCGGTCGGGAAGGGGGTACGGCTGCGCCCGGGCGCCCGCGACCTGCTGGAGCGGCTGGCCGAGCGGGACGTCCCCGCCGCCCTGGTCTCGGCCTCCCCGCGCCGGGTCGTGGACGCGGTGCTCAGGACGCTGGGCGCCGAGGCCTTCCGTACGGTGGTGGCGGACGGCGAGACGGACCGCTCCAAGCCCCACCCGGACCCGTACGTCGAGGCGGCGGCGCGCCTCCGGCTCCCGCCCGCCGCCTGCCTGGTGGTCGAGGACAGCCCCACCGGCGTCGCGGCGGCCGAGGCGGCGGGCTGCCGGGTGGTGGCCGTGCCCTCCGCGATCCCGATCGACGCGGCACCGGGCCGCAGGGTGCTCGGCGGCCTGACGGCGTTGCTGCACGCCTGGGGACCGTAGGCCCCGGGTCCTGCCCCTTCGTCCGCCACGGTGGCGGACGGGAACGGCGGGGGGGGGGGCCCCCCCCCCCCCCCCCCGCCCGGAGGGGGATCAGCAGCTCAGGTTGGAACCTGGTGTGGTGCCCAGGATCTGGGTGAACTGCTGGAATTTCGCGATACGGCTCTGCACCTGGGCGGGGTTCCCGCCGTTGCACTCGATGCTGCCGTTGATGGCGCGGATCGTGTGGCCGAAGCCCTGGTTGTTGACGATCGCGTTGTGCGCGGTCATCCACCCCGGCCCGTTCTGGGTGTTCCAGTACCAGAGGGCGGTCTTCCAGGAGACGGAGGCGTTGTTCTGGACGAGCCAGGGGTTGTTCAGCAGGTCGATGCCGAGTGCGTCACCGGCGGCCTTGTAGTTGAAGTTCCAGCTGAGCTGGATGGGGCCCTTGCCGTAGTAGGCGGCCTGGCCGGCCGGGCAGCCGTAGGGGCGGCTCCAGTCGCAGTAGTGGGGGTAGTTGGCGGTGTTCTGCTCCACGATGTGGACGAGGCCGCCGGTCTCGTGGCTGACGTTGGCCAGGAAGGCCGCCGCCTCACGGCGCTTGACCTCGGTGCTGCCCGTGTTGGCGAACGCCGGGTAGGCGCTCAGCGCGGAGACCAGGCCGCTGTAGGTGTAGAAGGAGTTGCGGTTCGGGAACATCTGGTTGAACTGGGCCTGGCTGACCGGGAAGCCGGTGGTGGGCGGGTTGCCACCGCCGCCGCAGTTGTAGGGGTCCCAGTACCAGGTGCTGATCGTCGGGTCGTAGCCCGGGTTGTCGTGCTCGGCGATGTAGTAGCTGCCGTTGAAGCGGACGACGGTTCCTGCCGTGTACCAGGCGCCCGCCTGCCAGTTGGGCGCCGTGTCGCACGGGCCGGCGGCGGCCTTGGCGGGGGCGGCGGAGGTGGCCGGGGCGAAGGCCACGGCAAGACCTGTGGCGAGGAGCAGAGCCATGAGCGTTCTCGCGAGGCGATGTCTGAGCACTCGATCACTCCAATACGCGCAACGGGCCGCCCGGACCGGAGATGTGCAGAGTCCGGGCGTGTCCGTGATGGGGGTGTGAACACACTCAAGCGAATTGGCATGATCCAGTCAAGGTATAGACCAATAACTCTGTCAGGAGAACGCGCATCGGGCGAAGGCCCACCGACCGGGGCCCCGCCCGGAGGCGGTCCCGCTAGACGGCATCCACGGCGGGCGCGGGCAGGACGGAGATCAGCCGGCTCACCGTCCGCGCCATCGCGTCCCGCCCCAGGGCGAGGTAGGCGCGCGGATCGACGCCCCGTTCGTCCTGCGCGAGGCGTTCCCGTATCGCCTGGGTCATCGCGATGTTCAGCGCGGTCCCGATGTTGACCTTGGCGATCCCTCCGGCGACGGCCCGCGTCAGCTCGTCGTCGCAGGCGCCGGACGAACCGTGCAGCACCAGCGGCACCGGCACGGCCTCACGGAGCCGGGCCAGCAGGTCGTGGTCGATGCGGGCGTCGCGCGAGGTCATGGCGTGGGAGGTGCCGACCGCCACGGCCAGCGCGTCCACGCCGGTGGCGGCGACGAAGGCGAGCGCCTCCTCAGGATCCGTCCGGGCTCCGGGCGCATGGGCGTCCAGCGGCGCCGCGCCGTTCTTGCCGCCGACCTGGCCGAGTTCGGCCTCCAGCCAGAGACCGTTCCCGTGCGCCCACGCGACGGCGGCGCGGGTGGCCGCCACGTTCTCCGCGTACGGCAGCCGGGCGGCGTCGAACATCGCCGAGCCGAACCCGCACTCCGCCGCCTGGTGCAGCAGCTCGGGGGAGTGCACGTGGTCGAGATGGAGCGCGACCGGTACGGAGGCCGCCCGGGCGCTCTCGTGCGCGGCGCGGGCCAGCGGGCGGAGCCGGCCGCGGTGGTACCTGACCGCGTTCTCGCTGATCTGGAGGATCACGGGCGCCCGTACGGCCTCCGCTCCCTCCACGATCGCTTCCGCGTGCTCCAGGGTGATGACGTTGAACGCGGCGACCGCACCGCGCCGGGCTGCGGCGTCGGCGATCAGCTCGCCGGTGGCGGCGATGGGCATGGCAACTCCGGGGTGAGGGGCCGTCAGGCCGTGCTGAGGATGACCGAGCGCGTCAGGTGGCGCGGCCGGTCCGGATCGAGGCCGCGGGCCTGAGCGATCGCCAGCGCGAGCCGCTGCACCCGGACCAGCTCCGCCAGCGGGTCGAGCCCGCCCGCCACCCACCGGGCCCCGGTCGCGTGGACCTCGTCGGACAGCCCGGCCGGCGCGTCACCGAGCATCCAGGTCGCGGTGGAACGGGTGGAGATGCTGATCGGGCCGTGCCGGTACTCCATCGCCGGATACGCCTCGCTCCAGGCCAGCGCCGCCTCCCGCATCTTCAGCGCGCCCTCGTTGGCGAGCCCCACGCTCCAGCCCCGGCCGAGGAAGGTGAACTGTGAGCACTCCACCAGACCGGCCGGCAGCGGCTCGGAGAGCGCGACCTGCGCGTCCTCCACCACCGCGTCGGTGTGCAGGCCGAGATGGGCGCGGAGCAGGGTCAGCGCGGAGGTCGCGAACCGGGTCTGGACGACGGACCTCTCGTCGGCGAAGCCGAGCACCACCGTGTCGTCGGCCAGCGCCGGCATCGGGGAGTCGGGATCCCCGATGACCACGGTCCGCCGCGTGGTGCCCCGGGCCCGCGTGAGGAGGCCGAGCACCTCGGTCGTGGTGCCGGAGCGGCTCAGCGCCACGATCCGGTCGTAGCGGCGGCCGGCGGGGAACTCCGACGCGGCGAAGGCGTCGGTCTCGCCCTGGCCACTGCCTTCGCGCAGCGCCGCGTACGCCTGGGCCATGAAGTACGAGGTGCCGCAGCCGACGACGGCGATGCGTTCGCCGGCCGCCGGGAGCTGTCCCACGAGCCCTTCGGCCATCCCGGCTGCCCGCTGCCAGCACTCGGGCTGACTGGCCAGTTCCCGTGCCACATGCGTCATCTGAATCTCCCCATCCCACGCGTGATGCTTGAAGCTGCATATTAGGCCCGAGTTTCGAGCATTATCAAGCAGCGAGGTGGTGGGGTGGTAGGTGCCGGAGCAACGAGAACGCCCCTCGGCGCGGGCCGAGGGGCGTGACGGATGGGGGGCGAGGGGGGCGTGACGGCCGGGATCAGCGCAGCGCCGCGGGCAGCGCCTCCCGGTGGATGATGCCCAGCCGCTGGGTGGCCCGGGTCAGCGCCACGTACAGGTCGCTCGTCCCGTACCGGCCCGGCTCCACGACCAGCACATGGTCGAACTCCAGCCCCTTGGCCTGCCGTGGATCGAGCAGCACCACCGGCCGGGTGAGGTCGGGTTCGGCGCCTGCGGTGACCTCCTCCAGCGGGGCGGCGATCTCCTCGTGCAGCGCGCGCGGAGCGATCACCGCGAGGCGGCCCTCCTCGGGCGTCAGCTCGTCGACCGCCTTCGCCACCGTGCCCGCGAGATCCGCACCGGCCTCCCGCACCCACGGCTCCTCACCGGTGGACCGCACCGAACCGGGTGCCACGAAGGACGGGTTCCGCTCCCGTACGACACGGGCCGCCAGCTCCATGATCTCGGCGGGCGTACGGTAGTTGACCCCGAGCGTCACATGCTCGAAGCGGTCACCGACGTACGGCTGGAGGATCTTCTCCCATGAGCCGACACCCGCCTCCTCTGACGTCTGCGCCGGATCGCCGACCAGGGTCAGCGAACGCGTCGGGGAGCGCCGCATCAGCAGCCGCCAGGCCATCGGCGACAGCTCCTGCGCCTCGTCCACGATGATGTGCCCGAACGCCCAGGTCCGGTCGGCGGCGGCCCGCTCGGCCGCGCTGCGGTGGTCGGTCTCCTCGTGCCGCTCCGCCATGCGCTCGGCGTCGATGATGTCGTGGGCGGCGAGGACCTCGGACTCCTCGTCCTCGAACTCGTACGTCTGCGAACCGCGCGAGAGCTCCAACAGCCCCTGCGCGTAGGCGATCCGCTCCTGGCGCTCGGCCTCGGCGGCGGCCCGCGCCCCACTGTCGTCGGCCCCGAGCAGCTCGGCCGCCTCGTCGAGCAGCGGGACATCGGCCGGGGTCCACCCGCCGTCACCGGCCGCCCGCCGCAGCACATCGGCGTCCGCCTCCGGTACGTACACCGGCTCGGCCAGGTATCCGGCGAGGAACTCCTCCGGAGTGAGCGCGGGCCACAGCGACTCGATCGCCTCGTGCACCTCCGGGCTCATCGCGACGGCCTTGCCGAGCTGCGCGATGTCGTCCGGTCCGAGGAAGTTCGGCCCGCCGTACGGATCGGCGCCGATGCGCTCGGTGAGCTGCTCGGTGAGCGCGTCGATGATCCGGAACGCGAAGTGCGGGCGCGCCAGATTGTGCGGCAGCAGCGTGTCCCGGGCCGCCTGCCGGGCCTCGTACGCGATCTCCCAGTCCAGGACGAGGTCGCCGTCGTCGTGCGGGATGACCAACGGCGCACCGGGCTCCGGCAGTTGCTGCCGGTCGCGGACGGCGAGGGCGAGCGCCTCCGCCATCGGCGCACCGCCCTTGACGGCAGCCGCCCGCGGTGTGTCGATGCCGGTGGCGTGGACGCCCGGGAAGAGCTCGGCCTGCGTGGCGAGCAGGACACCGGTCTCGCCGAGCGCGGGCAGCACCTCCGCGATGTACCGCAGGAAGGCGGGGTTGGGGCCCACGATGAGCACCGCGCGCTTGGCCAGCACCTCGCGGTGCTCGTACAGCAGGAAGGCGGCCCGGTGCAGCGCGACCGCCGTCTTTCCGGTGCCGGGCCCGCCCTCGACGACGAGGACACCGCGGTGCGGGGCGCGGATGATGCGGTCCTGCTCCGCCTGGATGGTCCGAACGATGTCACCCATACGGCCGGTACGGGCGGAATTCAGCGCGGACAGCAGAACGGCGTCGCCGTTGCGGTCCTCGAAACCCGTCCGGTCCGCGTCCCCGAGGTCCAGGATCTCGTCGTGGAGCTCGGTGACCGTACGCCCCTCGGAGGTGATGTGCCGCCGCCGCCGCAGCCCCATCGGCACATGTCCGGTGGCGAGATAGAAAGGCCGCGCGACCGGTGCCCGCCAGTCGATCAGAAGAGGCGTGTGCTCGGCGTCGTCCTGGCGGATCCCGATGCGCCCGATATGGTGCGCCCCACCGTCGGAAAGATCGATGCGCCCGAAACAGAGCGAACCGTCCACCGCGTTCAGCGCGGCGAGCAGACCCGACCGCTCCGCGACGAGCGCATCCCGCTCCAGCCGCGCCTGCAGCCCGGTTCCCACCGGTGTCAGCGCCTCCTCGACGTGCCGGGCCGTGACCCCGCGCAGTTCGTCGACGCGCGCGTGCACACGGTCGACGAATTCCTGCTCTTCCCGCAATTCGACGGCTTCCCGGTTTGACAAAACGGCTCCCTGCCGGATATGGTTCTTCTTATAAGGCCTCCGCGTGAGGCCTTTCTGCATGAATACAGAAGAATCAAATATACGCGGAAGAATCCCTGGCACGCAATTGCGGACCGGGGATTTTTTGTCGGAGGGCGTGAGCGCCGGCATGCCGGAAGAGGGACGCTGGAGGCGGGTGCGGCCGTCCAGGTGTATTGCCTCCGGCATGTGCGTGTCCGCCCGGTCGACCCGCACCTCCCGCGTAATGGTTAGGGCTCCGCACCATCCGTTACGCAGTTGCTGAGAAGGAGCACCCATGCTTCGTCGTATCGCCGTCACTCTTGCGACCGTCGCCGTGGCCGGCCTCGTGGCGGCCACGCCCGCCGCGGCCGATGGCTGGGAGGGCGGAAAGGCCGGTGCCGGCTACGGGGCCGTCGAGGCGCACCGCGGCCACGCCGAGTACACCAACCTCGGCGGCCCGTACGGCATCACCCACGCCACGGAGAGCCGGGAGCACGTCGCGGCGGAGCACGGCTACTTCTACGCCCAGTACCTCCAGGGCCGTTGATCCTCCAGCGGTGAGAACAGGGCCCACCCCCTCGGGGGTGGGCCCTGTTTCTCGTTGCGGGGCCGGCGGCCCGTCGCTCGGCGCGCCCCTCCTCGGCCAGGTCCACGGCCGGCGCGGCGATGTGCGGTGCGGCCAGGAACTGTTCACGCTCGTCACGGGTCGGAGCCACAACCTCTCCTCCATGGAGGGGCTGTCCTGAGCCGGGCTGCCGCACCGCGCGTCCGGCGGCGGCTCACGCATCCTGGTTCGTACGGAGTTCCTCCACCGCGACCCTGGCCACCGCGCCGATCACGGCGTCCGCGCGTGGCAGCTTCTTGTCGGCGCGGGCGGCCTGGGTGAAGACCACGGCCGTGTAGACGCTGCCGTCCCCGAGCTCCACCACCCCCGCCTCGTGGCGCATCGAGCCGAACGTGCCGGTCTTGCCGTAGACGGTCACGTCGTCGTACGGGAACCCCGAGGCGAGCCGGTGGCTCCACGGCTGCGTGCGCATCGCCGCGCGCATGAAGGAACAGCTCTCCGGGGACGCGGCCTCGTCCGTCCAGATCGCCCGGAGCAGCCGGGCGATCTCGGCCGGTGTGGAGGACGCCTTGTACGCGGGGTCGTAGACGTCCGGCGGTACGACGGTGTCGTTGTCCGCGACCCGCGCCATGGCGGCGTCCAGCGACCCGGCCCCCGTGTCGGCGAGCAGCCGGTCGAACGTACCGACGACCCCGCCGTGGATCCGGGTGTGCGGCAGGCCGAGATCCGCGCACACCCGGTCGACGGTCTCGGCACCGACCGTACGCAGCACGGCATGGGCCGCCGTGTTGTCGGAGACGCTCATCATCTGCACCACCAGATCGCGCAGCGACATCGTGACCGGGTCGCGCAGGATGGACAGGCCCGTCGGGCCGGGCACCCGGTCGGCGGCCTCCAGTGTGAGCCGGTGGCACGGGTCGACCCGCCCGGCGTCGGTCAGCCGGCAGAAGGCGGTCATCAGCGGCACCTTGTAGACGGAGCCCATCGGCACCTGCTCGTCCGGGTCGATGACCACGCGGGCCGACGGGCGGTCCAACTGCGCCACGTGCAGCCAGCCCCGGACACCGGCGTCGTCGAACAGGGAGCGGATGGTCCGCTCCACCCCGCCGCCGCGCCGCGGGCCGTTCACCGGGCCGCCGTACGGGCGGCGAGGACGTCCTCCAGCAGCCGTGCCGTCCCGGCCGGATCCCCGGAGCCGGAACGCCGGGGGTTCCAGACGACCCGCAGCCGCAGAGGGAGCGGAGGGTCGGTCGCGGGCCGCCGTTCTACTTGCGAGGCCGTGAGCGCCTCGTCCGCCGTGACCAGGACGGCCTGGCCCGCCGCCACCAGCGCCAGCCCGGCCCGCTCGTCGGTGACCACCACCGTCTCCACCCGGCGGCCCCGGCTCGCCAGTGTGTCGACGAACAGGTCATGGGCGGCGGGCGCCTCGCGCCGGGGACGTACCGCGACCGGCAGCCGCCGGGGGGCCGTGGCCGACAGGTGGGCCGGGGCGAGGATCCAGGTCGGCAGCAGGATCACCTGTCCGGCGGCCAGACCGT
This sequence comes from Streptomyces sp. NPDC101178, assembly GCF_044767965.1. Taxonomy (NCBI): domain Bacteria; kingdom Bacillati; phylum Actinomycetota; class Actinomycetes; order Kitasatosporales; family Streptomycetaceae; genus Streptomyces; species Streptomyces sp. NPDC101178. The sequence goes on along the minus strand of NZ_JBIWOZ010000004.1, from coordinate 41,049 downwards.
GCAGCACGGCGGGATGCCTGACCACGGCGAGGTCGAGGCGGCCGGACGCGACATCGGAGAGCAGGGCCGCGGTGGGAGCCGTCACCGTGCTGATACGGGCCCGGTCACCGGCCCGGACCGGCGCGGCCGCCACATCGGCGGCGAGCGGCGCCGGCACCTCGGGCGCCAGCCCCAACCGCAGTCGGCGGCCGTCCGCGTGCTCACGGGCACCGGTCTCACGAAGCTCCGCCAGCGCGGCCAGAGCACGCCGGGCGTGCGGCAGCAGCAACGCGCCCTCCTCGGTGAGGAACACCCCGCGCTCCCGCTCGAACAGTCGGACACCGAGCAGCGCCTCCAGCCGGCGCAGCCCCTGGGAGAGCGGCGGCTGTGTGATTCCGACCCGTTGGGCGGCGGCACCGAAATGCTCCTCCTCCGCCAAGGCGACGAAGATTTCCAGATGCCGTTCCGTCAGCACTCCGCCTCCCTGGCATGCGGCGATATGGCAGATGAATCACTCCGATGCCGAGATCGTATTCGACATGCGGACCGGCGGCGGGTTTGACTCCGCGGAGGCCGACGACGCGGCCCCGCGGTCCGGCCGCGACCGGGCGAACAAGTCCGGGCTCCACGAACGAAAACCGCCGAGAGAGAGGTCCACCGCCGTGCCCTCCCGTACGCCAGCCCATGTCTCGCGCCGCTCCGCGCTCGCCGCACTGACCGGCGCCGCCCTGCTCCCCCTGACCGGCTGCTCCCCTGCCGGAGCGGAGACCGCCACCGACGGACGCAGCGGGCCGAGCCGCTCCGGCTCCGGACCCTCCCCGTCCGCCTCGGCCCCGCCTCGTACCGACCGTGCCTTCGCCGAGCTGGAGCGGAAGTTCGACGCGCGGCTTGGCGTGTACGCGATCGACACCGGCGACGGCCGGACCGTCACCCACCGCCCGGACGAGCGGTTCGCCTACGCCTCCACCTGTAAAGCCCTGATCGTCGGTGCCGTCCTGGCCAGGAAGACCCTGCCGCAGATGGAACGCCTCGTGCGCTACGGCCAGGAGGAGATCGTCCCCCACTCGCCCATCACCGAGAAGCATGTCTCCACCGGCATGACCCTGCGGGAACTGTGCGACGCCGCCATCCGTTACAGCGACAACACCGCCGCCAACCTCCTCTTCCGCGAATTGGGTGGCCCCAAGGGCCTCCAGCACGCGCTGCGCGGGCTCGGCGACCGCGTCACCCGCTGCGACCGCTACGAGGTCGCCCTCAACGACACCGCGCCCGGCGATCCCCGTGACACCAGCACGCCCCGCGCCCTGGCCACGGACCTGCGTGCGTACGTCCTCGGCTCCGCGCTCCCGGCCGACAAGCGGACCGTGCTCGCCGACTGGCTCAAGCGCAACACCACCGGCGACCACACCATCCGCGCGGGCACGCCGAGCGGCTGGGTGGTCGGCGACAAGACCGGCACCGCCGCCTACGGCACCCGCAACGACGTCGCCATCGTCTGGCCCCCGCGCGCCGCCCCGATCGCGATCGCCGTCCTCTCCCGCCGCGACACCGAGGACGCCGAGCCCGACGACGCGCTGCTCGCAGGAGCCGCGCAGGTGGCGCTCGGCGCGTTCGCCTGAGCGGTGGCCTCTACGGCGTGGGCGTATCCAGGGGGCGGCCGACCGGCAGGATGTACTGGAGCGGCTGGTCCAGGTCGTCGAGCCCGAAGACCTCGTGCGCCAGGTCGTCCCGGAACCCGCCGAGCGGTGTGGTGCCCAGGCCCAGCGCGGTGGCGGTGAGCAGGAGCGACTGCGCCAGGTGGCCCGCCTCCAGGAGACCCAGGCGCAGAGCACGGAGACCGTAACGCTCCCGGAGCCGGCCCAGATCGACGTAGAGACCGAGCACCACCGGCAGCGCGTCCGGGACGATGGCGTCGGGGTCGTCGGCGGCTCGCGAGAGGTACGAGGACAGCGACCTGATGTCGTCCATGGCCGGCGCCGGGCCGACATACCGCAGCGAGCGGTGTTCCGGCACGCACTGGTAGGTGCCCGGCGCGAGCCCCTCGACGTCGAGCGCGATCAGCCGGAGACCGGCGGTGTAGAGGGCGCCGGCGCTCGGATACGGCCGGTGGCGCAGGACCCGTTCACCGCCGCCGGCGAACCGGAGGACCGACTCGTGCCCGGACGCGTGCGCGCCCCACAGCAGCGTGCCGAGCGAGGCCGCCTCCAGCGGCCCGGTGAGCGAACCCCGCCGGGAGACCCGGCCGTTCATCACCGCGTGCAGCGACACCTCCGGGAACGGGCCTGCGGGGAGCGGGAGTTCGATGCCGCCTCGGAGGCCGTGTTCCCGGGCCGGTACGTCACGTGGCGCCGAGTCCTGCTCCCGCCCGAGGTGGAACTTGCTCCGCTCCAGGTACTGCCGGTCGGGCGCGGTGTGGCCGTCCGGGAAGTACGAGGCCGGATCGCCACGGTCCAGGAGCGTGCGCGCGGCCAGCCGGCAGACCGCCCGCTCCTCGTCGGGCGCCAGACCCATCCGGTTGAACAGCATGTGCAGCTGGGACGCCCAGACGTACGGGCGGCCCACCGGCGGGGAGACGGCGCCCAGAGCCCGGTCGGCGGCGCGGACGCCGTCGTACCAGTCGGCCGCCGCACCGGAGGCCGTACCGTCCTCCAGCGCCTGCCGCAGGTCCCGCGCCCGGCTCGCGAGCGCGTCGCGCTGGAGCGCGTAGACGCTGTTGACCCGCGCGTGGATGTGCTGAGGACCGAGCAGCGGCACACCCTCGGCCCACCGCCAGCTCGCGGCGTGCAGCCGCAGCCACCGTGCCGCCGCCAACCGGTCCATGCCGCAGGCGAGGGCGGTGGCGTGCGCGAGATCGATGGCCAGAGCGAGCCGCGCACTGCCCCGCGGTGCGTCCCGTACGGCCCGCACCGCCACCCGGCTGGAGCGCTGGAACACCTCCTCCGCCACCGGCAGGGCCGCGGGCCCTCCGTAGCGCGCGGTCTCGGGAACGTACGGCTCCTCGCGGACCTCGGCGTGCTCCGCCTGTCCGGGTACGTCCCGTCCGTGTGCGGCCTGCCCGTGTCCGGGGCCGGCAACGGGCACCCGCTCGGCCAGCCGCGCGAGAGCCTTCGACAAGGACGCCTCCCGCGCCTCGGACGCGCCGCGCACCCGCAGGCGCAGATGGTGGCCGCCCTCGTCGTACCGGATGAAGAACCAGCCGCCGGAGCCGAGCCCGTCGAGGAGCGGCGCCACGTCCTCGGTGAGGAACGCGTCGACGTCCTCGGGGGCCGAGCGCAGGAAGCAGTGGAGGCTGAGCCAGGTGTCAGGGGATCCGTTCGTCACGGGATGGCTTCCTGTTCCGGTGTTCCGGTCGGTGGACGCATGGACAAGCTCGGGGGACGGCTCACGGGAACGGGTGCGGATGCAGCGCCAGTTCGTCATGACGGGGCCTGTGCTCCACACGTCCCAGCCGGAACGGCACGTCCAGCAGCCGGTCCAGCCCGAGCGTGCGCCGGTTGACATGGCCGAACGTCATCGGCAGCGAGCCCGGCACCACGACCTTCACCGTGTGCAGCCCGAGCCGGTCGCGGACGACGGACTCGCTCAGCGGTACGGCGACCACCTCCAGGCCGAGACCGGCCAGCCGGGCCACGGTCCGCTCCAGCAGGGCGGTGACATCCGGTACGGGCCCTGCTGCCCCGGGCCAGAGGTCGCGCCAGTCCGTCACCGGGCCGTCCGGGTCGAGGAAGTCCAGCCGGGAGCGGGCCTCGGGAAGGGTGTTGACGGCCACATGGTCGGCCAGCGTCCGCACCAGCTCGGGCTGTTCCAGCATCGGGAGCAGCCGCCGCCGGTCGAACATCTCCGGTTCGGCCCGGTGCCGGTGGACGGCGTTGACCACATTGGTCACCACCTCGGCGAGCGCCGAGCGGATCGCGGTACGCGGATGGTGATGGCTCCCGGCGGCGACGAACGCGGCCGGAGCCGTCGCCGGTTCGCCCCGGTGCAGTGCGACCACGATGACGGCGGGCACCTGGAAGTCGTTCGTCGCGTCGAACAGCGCCACCCGGTATCCGGCGAGCGCCGCACGGTCCACGAGGTGCGCCGTCTCCAGGTCGTCGGCCGGTACGGCGATCCGGCGCAGCGGGGTGCGCGCGTACCAGGCCATCAGGAACGCGTCCCGCTCGGCGACCTCGAACAGCCCGTACAACGCCGCCTCCGCCGGGCTGTTGCCCAGCCCGCAGCCGTTGGAACACTCGTACACCACCCGGGGCCGGCCCGGGCTCGGGTCCCAGTACGCCACGTGCTCGGGCACCGCCGTCGTACGCTCCCGGGTCAGGGACCAGCCGTGCACCCAGTCCAGCTCCAGCTCCGGTGTGTACGGCACGGTCGCGGATGCGGGATGGCCGCGGTGGACGGGGTCGGGCAGCCCGAGCCGCACCGGGTCCACCGCCCGTTCCGGGCCGAGCTCGGCGAACGGGGCGCGCAGGACCGTCCGGTGACCGGTGGGGCTCATCGACGCCAGGCGCTCCGCCCCCTCGAACAGGGCGACGCGCTCGCTGCTCTCGAAGTCGATGCTTCGCCCGTAGCCGCCGTCGCGCGTATGACGGCCGTACGTCACATACGCGCTGGTCAGGCTGTGCACGGACTCCTCGGTACGCAGGATCTGGTGGACCGGCCCGAACCGCTCGTCGAACAGCACCTCCCGCAGACCCGCCAAGCCCGTACGTGCGTTGGGCTCGCGCAGCGACACCGGGTCGCCGGGCGGCCTCGGTACGCGGCGCGCGGCCGGGCCGAAGGCGGCCTCGGCGACCTCCGGGCCGTCGGGCGGCAGCGGCAGGCAGACCGCGCACCCGCCCACGGGCTCGAAGCGGTGGGTCGACCAGGTGGCCCGGCCGCTGTGGACGACGTGGATGGCAGGTTCGCCACCGGTCCTGAGCGACGCGGCCAGTACGGCGACGGCGTCGACGAACGCCGGGGAGGGCCGGCCCGCCAGCCGCAGCTCAGGGCTGTGCCACGGCACCCGGCCGCCGATCGTCGCGAGCCGCCGGTACTCGGTGCACGACAGGCACCCCCGCGCACCGGGCCGCAGCACGGGCCCGACCACCGTCAGCGCCCCGTCGCCCCGCACGGGCACGAGCGTCACCGGATGGCGCAGGGCATGCCGGGACAGCTCCTCAGCCGTCCCCGGCGTCCAGGAGTCCAGGACCACGACGGCGCTGCCCTCGGTGAGGCGCAGGGCAGCCGCGGCATCGAGGACGGGGCCGGGTATCTCCGCGGCGAGGGCTTGGCGGAGCGGGTCGGTGGCGGTGGTCACGGTGATCCTTCCGCGGAGAGGGAGTCCGGGCGCGCGGACAGGACGGAGAAGCCGCACTGCCGCAGCGCCGACCGGAGCGCGTGTACGTCCGCGTGCGCGTCGGCCGGAGGCTCCCAGGGCTGCGGGGACCAGCCGGTCAGTACGGTCAGGGCCTCCTGGAGCGCCGGTTCCCGGCCGGCCGCCTCCGCCAGCCAGGCCGTCGTCCACCCGGTGTCCTCCCAGGGGGCCGTCGCTTCGGGGCGGACGAGCGGGGCCGACGCGCCGGTGGGTGTGACCAGGTGCCGGGCGTGCGGGGCGTCGGTGGCCGACTGGACCCTGACCACGGCGGAGAGCGCGGCGAAGGCGACGGCATCGTCCGCCGACGCCTCGAGCGCCGTGGAGAGCAGGCCGGATGCGCGCTCCCGGAACCGTGCCCGGAACACAGCTCCGTCGCCCGTATCCAGGCGTGACACCGTCACCTCCGCGTCGACCCCTAGCCGCCGGACCAGGACGGACCACCAGTGGTGGGCTTGCGGGTGGTGTCCGGGATCGGGGCTCCAGGGCACGTGCGTGGCTGTCCCGGTGTGCTGCCGCGCCAGCGCCCGCCGCAACGCCAGCCCGCGCGCGTGTTCCGGGCCCGCCCCGACCACCAGGTCCCCTTCCCCCGTCCCCAGCCGGAGTTCGGCCGCTCGGCAGACCGCCTCCAGCCGGGCCAGGTCCGCCCGGGCCGCGCCGGACACCAGGACCTCGCCCGCCACCGAGCAGCGGACCAGCGTGGCGGGCAGCTGGGGGAGCGGCCCGGGATCCGGCTCGTCCAGCACTCCGGCCATGCGGTCGGTGAGTACCGGGATACGGGCCAGCGCCTCGGCCAAGGTACGCAACGCGGGACGCGGCCGGACCCGGTCGGAGTCCACGAGCACGGAGCCCGCCCAGGTCAGGTACTCACCCCGCAACGGCTCCCGCTCCGCGACCAGTGCCGCCGGCAGTCCGGGCAGCAGCCGGGCATCGCCCGCCTCGGCCGACGGGTCGCGGAGCCCGGCCACCGCACACACCAGCCGCTGCGCAGCCGAGGAGGCGAGAAGCGCGGCCAGGCCCGCGTGCTCTTCCGCGCCGTGAGCCTCCCGCCGCCGCAACCTGTCCGCCAGCCCGTCGGCGTCGGCACGTGCCTGGAGCGGGCTGCCCACCGGCGTGACGAATCCGACGCCCGAGCGCAGGCCGGCGACCACCGCCCTGTCCTCTTCGCCGCCGAGGGCCACGGCGGTGCCGACCAGCAGGATCTGTCCGTCCGGCAGCTCCGCCGCTTCCACGGTCTCCGTCCGGACACCGGCTCGGTCCAGCGCCCGTACGGCGGCGCGTGCGAGTGGACCGTCCGGACGCGCGCCGAGAACCCGCACCCGGCTGCCGGAGAGCGCGGCTGCCGCCGCCGCGGGCCGGTCGGCGACCGCCCCCAGCCACCCCTCCCCGCCGGGGCGCTCGACCAGGAGGCCGTGGTCGTGCAGTTGGCCGATCACCGTCACCAGGGCGGCCCGCAGCGGCGAACCCGCCGGGGCCGTCAACGTCGGCTCCGCGCTCCCGTCCGTCGCGAGCGCCTTCGCCAGGCGGGCCCAGAGCACCGGCAGCCCGGCGCCGCCCTCCAGCGTGACGCTGGTGATCCAGCCCCGCAGATGTACGCCGTTGTGGAGCACGGTCACCGAGACCCCCGGCCGTAACGTCCACCGCCCCAGCGAATCCAGCGCGTCCGGCTCCGCCTGCGCGCCTTCAGGCGAGGTGGTCGCGGTCTGCGCCGCCTGATCGACGGTCATCTGTCGTCCCTTCGGTTCGCCTGCCGGGCAAGCGCACGGTCGCCGGAAGCGCCGGAAGCGCCGGAAGCGCCGGAAGCGCCGGCACGGTAGGTCTCCACCACCAGCTCCACCGCCGCGTATCTCGCGCCCCGGGCCGGCGCCGGCAGCGCCTCCTCCAGGACCGCCCCGTCCGGGTGGCGGGCCAGCCACTTGCCGAGGCAGCGCAGATGCAGCGCGTCGCCGAGGTCCACGTACTGCGGCTTGGGTCGGTCCAGTGCGCTCAGCAGGTCCTCGTCCACTCGCCCGCCCCGGACCGGTGGCGCGGCGTGCAGGTAGAGCTGATCGGGTACGCCGAGCAGGGCCCGCCAGCGCGCCACCGTTCCGACCGGCACCTCACCCTCCGCCGCGAGCTCCGCGAGCAGCACCGCCACCGTCGGGCCCGCCAGCTGCCAGCGGCGCCGGCGCAGCACGAGATGGCGGTGGCGCAGACGCGGGGTGCGCACCAGGTCGCCGCCCGGTACGGCGGTGAGGTGACGGGGTACCAGGGCGCCGAAATCGGCCATGCCGTGCGGGTGGTCCATCAGCAGGGGCGCGAGCCTCGGCTGGAGCAGGAGCGGCGCGAAGACTCCCGCGTAGAGCACATCGGCCCACTCGCCGGTGGCCCTGATCCGGACGCGCACCTCATCGCCGTCCAGGTCGTGGACCAGTTCCACGTCGTCCATGGCGAGGGAGGTGGACGAGCGGGCCGGTCCGATCTCCTCCGGTACGAACCGGGGATGCAGGTTGGCGTTGAAGCCGCTGACCGGCCGCACCTGGGCCACGCGGGCGCCGGGGCCGAGCGTGCCGGACACGGCGGCGGCCGTCTCGCGTACGGCCTCGGGGTCCAGGGAGTCCAGGAACCGGCTGCTGAACCGTCCCCACCCTCCGTACACATGGTTCACGCAGAGCAGCCCGCCGGGCGCCCGCTGGACGAACCCGGTGTACGAGACCGGGCGCCGCGCCGCCCACGACGGCAGCCGGGAGCCGAGTGCGGCCACCAGGCCGGCGGGCAGGACGGCGTCGTCGTCGGGCCCGCCGCCGTGGGACGCGTGCACGGCCGCCACCAACTCGGCCCGGAGCGCCGCGAGCCGGCGGACACCACCTGCGGCGGTGGAGCCGTCGCCGGCCACGCCGGGGCCGTCTCCGCCGGTGGCGCGCGCGGCCTGCTGCCATGCCGCGTTCGCGTCGGCGCCGAAGTCCCACACGTGCGGGCAGGTGCCGCCGGGCCCGTACCGCGCGACGAAGGCGTCCCGCACGTGCCGCCGTACCACCGGACCGACGTCGAACACCTCGGCCAGGGAGGCCAGTTCAGCCAGCACCCGGTGGTCGGCATCGCCGAGGAAGCCGTCCAGCCGGACCTGCTGCCGCATGACGATGTCCTCGCTGAGGACGGTGAGGCGGGAGGACGAGGAGTCCACCGGGCGGCCCACCTCGGCCAGGAGCGTCATCCAGCGGTTCCTCAGGGTGGCGAGGAGGGCGGCGCGGCGGCCGGGGTCGGCGGCGCCGAACTCGCCGGTGGCCGAGGAGAGTTCCTCGATGCGGACAGCCAGCTCGCGATCCAGGGGTGAGCCGGTCTCCCGCAACCAGTGGGCCAGCCGGGGGAGGGGGTCGGGGTCCTGGAGGTCGAACGGCTCCACCGGGACGAGCAGCCCCGCGTCACAGACCTGCCGGAGGAAGGCAGCTGCCGCGGCGAGCTGCCCCGGGTCGGGGGCCGAGTCCGGGGCCGGGTCCGCATCCGGGGCCCTGGGCCGTTCCGCCGCGAGCATCCCGGCCAGCGCGTCGAGCGTCGCCGGAGGGTCGCACAGCGCAGCGAGCCGCCGCAGCGGTTCCGCCGCGCCGAGGGTGACCTCGTCGTCCTCCACCGCGAGGAAGCGGGCGGCGGTGAAGGCCGTACGGGAGCGGGCGAAGGCGACACGGCCGTCGGAGACACGCGGGCTGCTGCACAGGCGGTGCGGCAGGGTCGAGCGACGGCGCGGATCCGCCGCCAGCGCCGCGAACAGGGTGTCCACCAGCGTCCGGTTGGCGCGGACCACGGCCCGCGCTGAACCGGCCGGCAGATCGGCGCCGTTCCAGGAACCGGCTTCCCCGTCGTCCGGTGCCGTCCGCAGCACCCCCCACCCCACCCCGGCGAAGGCCGACAGCGGTGTCGTACGGGCGACCGCCCGCGTCGCGTGTCGCAGCACGCCCGCCTCCTCCTTCCGCGTCCTGCGGTCCGTCGGCCCTTGCCCGGCCCGCTCCACCGCCCGCAGCAGGTCGGCACTGGTGAACGACGCGGCGCGCAGGAACGAGGGCTCACGGCACAGCCCGGCGAGCACCGAGCGGCCGGCGGCCAGCGCAGGAGCGGTCCCGGCGCGGAGAGCCGTCAGCAGCTCCTCCTTGCGCCCGCGCGCGTCGAGCCAGGCGCGCAGTTCGGGTATCCGGTCGGGCAGGCCGCCCAGGCTGCGGAGGAGGGCGGGCCGAGGCTCGCGCCCGTTGTGCACGGCCCGGCGGAGCGGCAGCACCACCTCGCGGTGGAAGTCCTCCGCATGGCCCGCCCGGCTCGCGTACAGCGCGTCACCGAGCGCGGGGGCCAAGGCCGTGAGCCGGTCCTCCAGCTCCACCAGGCCGGCCAGCGCGGCCCGGAACGCGGCGGCCGGTCCTGGCTCGGCCGGCAGGCTCAGCAAGGTCGTACGGACCAGTGCGCCGGGGGCGATCCGGGGGAGCGGAACCCCGCGCTCGTCACGAACGGGGGCTGGGGGCATCTGGAGTTCCGGTACGGGCGGGTTCACATCGATCCAGTCGGCTGGGCGTTGGACGGAGCCCCCGGCACATCTCGGGAGGCGCCGGGTTCGTACGCGAGCGGGCCTCCGCGGCACCGTGACGCGGAGACGCGCCGGGGCGGTGCCGCGGAAGCCCTCACGGCTCCTGTGTCACGCGGCGTCGAACTGCACCGGCGGCTGGACACTGCAACCGCTGCAGCCCTGACAGGACGTCGAGGAGGAGGACGACAGCGAGTAGGTGGACTCGCCTATTCCGGCCGTGTCGCGCATCGCGGTGACGGTGATCTCTCCGAGATCCAGTCCGTCGAGATCGAAGGAGGTGGCCATTTCGGGAAGGGACATGTGCTCTCCGGGAGTCGAGACGACAAGAACGGTGCTCCTGTGTGCACCGGTTCGGCAGCGTAGGTCGGAGCCCAGCACCCGGAGCACCACGGTTTTCAGCCAACAGGACGGCGGAGAAATGTCTTGAAAGTGCGATTGCCAGCCGATTGCCACCTGGTGACCACCGAGGGGTGACGGCACATATTCGCTTCCGGGAAGCGGCCCGCGCGGAGATGCGCGACTCTGTCGGCTTTTCTCCCGGCGCGACGGTATCGAAAGGTGAATCCGCTGTTCCGGAGCCCCTCCGTCCGGATTCTTCTGCCGTCCGGAGGGGCTCGGAGAGACAATCCTTACGTTTACTCGGCGCGGGTCCTTTCCGCCATCTGCCGGACCACATCCGGGCCTATGGCGTGGGTGAGCAGATGGAGCGGCGCCGCACCCGTTCCGCCGGCTTCCGCCGCAGCCCAGTAGGCCAGGCCGGTGGCCGCGTCGACCGGCCCGCGAACGAGCGGTACGTCGGTTCCGGAGGCGTGGAGCAGGGACTCCAGCCGGCAGGACGCGATGGTGCCGGGCAGCGCGGGCTGCGCGAGGTATCCGGCCACCGCGGCGGCCGGCAGCCCGTCGGCCACCTGCCGCTCCACGGTCCCGACGCTCAACAGCCCGCCGCCCACCACCAGGACGTCCTTCGCCCGCTCCATCCGGCCGAGGGCCCGCCCGGTGTCGAAGCAGTGCGGGAACGAGTCGTCCACCACCGTCGTACCGGGTTCGAGACGGTCCACGTCGAGGAGCGTGCCGCCGCCGCTGACCGCCGCGACGATCAGGCGCGCCCCGTAGACCGCGTCGGGCAGCCCGCCGACCGATTCGAGTACGTCGACCTCATCGGCCAGACCGCGTTCGCGGAGGTGCTCGGCCAGCTCCTTGAGGCGCGGTCCGCTGCCCGGTACGTCGCAGAGCAGGAGTCGCGCGGGCGGGCCCGCCGCCTGGCCGAGCAGCAGCTCCAGGGACGAGGAGCCGATGGAGCCCAGCCCCACGAACGCGACGGTGAGGTTGCCCAGTTCCTGTCGAGTGGCGTCGAGCGCGGCGTGGACGGTCCTGACGACGGAGACGACGGTCGCCGCATGCCCGGTGGTCACGGCCGTGGCCGCTCCGGTGGCGCCGATGGCGCGCAGGACGTCGAACCCGTAGCCGGTGAGCGAGGGGATCATGCCGGCGAGGGAGACGGTCCGGGCACCGAGGGACGAGGCGAGCTCCACGCCGCGCGCGGTGTGGTGGAGGAGAGCGGAGCCCGGTGCCAGTTCGTCCGCGAACAGCGGGACGCACACGAAGCCCGAACGCCCCAGCGGGGTGCTCAGGGTCTCCAGGAGGCGCGGGCGCCCGTCCGGGAAGAGGAGGGTGCGCAGCTCCTCACGGGGCAGCGCCGCCTCCGGCAGCCGAGCCAGCCGGGCGAGGTGGGCCGGGGACGGCAGATAGCCGATGAGCGCGGCGTCCATGCCCTGCGCCCGCTCGTCTCTCGCAGAGCGGCTCTCGGCCCGCCGCTGCTCCGGAACCGGCGCGGCCGCCGCATGCGTCAACGCATCCCGTACCGCCTCCGCGAACGCGGTCAGGGCCTGCGGTGCGAACGCCGCAGCCGATGCGCGGACCGTGAGCCGCAGCCGCCCGGAGTCCAGGCCGGCCGCCAGGAACACATCCGTACCGACCGGAGGCGGGGTGTACTCGCCGGTGCCGTCCGGACGGCCGACCGTGAGGGTCCGCCCGCTCTCCGGCCCCAGCGCGGAGAAGTCCAGGTAGGTGAAGAAGAACTGCGAGGACAGCGGCAGTCCGCCTGGCAGGGACGGTACGGGACCTTCGTGGACCTGAGCCGTCGTCGCCTCGGCGACGACCCGCCGCAGATCGTCCGCGAAGTCCGCGTCGGAGGTCCGCCCGGAGCCCGGACCGGCCGGCCGCAGCGGCACGGCCGTGGCATAGGGACCGAACACCCGGTGCGCGTCCGCCAGCGCGAGGTCCCTGCCGCTCACGGCGAGCCCGAGCACCAGATCCTCCCGACCGGTCGCCGCCACGAGCGCCCGGTAGTAGGCGGTCAGCACGGGAGCGTAGAGGGTGGCACCGGTACGGGAGGCGAGGGCGCGCAGCTGCTCCACCTGGTCCGCCTCGATGGTGAACTCTCGCGCGTGGAAAGGCACATGACGGCTCGCCTCACGTCCGCTCCCGCCGCTTCCGCCGCTTCCGCCGGTCCCGGTGGTTTCGGCGGTGAGGACCGGCTGCCGGTAAGGAGCGCTGAGCAGCTCCCACCGGCTCCCGTCCGCCGTCGCCGCCTCCGTCCGCGCGGCGAGATGGGCGGCGTGGTCGCGGAACGTGCTGCGCAGCGGGGCCAGGGCCGGCTCCTCACCGCGGGACAGCGCGTCGTACACGGCCGTCACCTCCCGGATCAGGAGCGCCGCGCTGTAGCCGTCACCGATGATGTGGTGCGCGTGCACCAGGAGTACGTGGTCGTCGGGAGCGAGGGTGAGCACCCGCAGGCGCAGCAGGGGCCAGGCCCAGGGTTCGAAGCGGCGCGCCCGTTCGGCGGCGGCCCTGTCGTCGACGGCACGCGGGTCGGAGAGGGTCTCGAAGTCGACCGGCAGACGCAGGGACGGCGGCAGCTCCTGCTGGACAGCCGGGCGTGCGCCGGCGGGAAAGACAGTGCGCAGCATGGGATGCCGTACGACGAGGGCGTCCACCGCTTGCTGGAAGCGGGCGGGGTCGAGCGGGCCGCGCAGGCGGAGTCGGGTGAGCCAGGACGACGCCTCACCGGGTGCGACGGCTTCCGCCAGCAGGAAGCCCCGTTGGGTGGGTGTGAGCGGGAAGGGCGCGGGCCCGGCGCCGTCCGTCACGGCCGTGACGGGACCTGTGGCGTCCACGGAGTCCGACTCCGAGGTGGCCGCATCCACGGCGGCGGCGAGTGCGGACAGGGTGCGGTGACGGTAGATCACGGTCGGCCGGGGGAGCGGACCGCCGCCCTCCTTCTCCAGCCGGGCGAACACCTCCAGCACGAGCAGGGAGTCGCCGCCGAGCGCGAAGAAGTCGTCCTCACGGCACACGTCGTCGGCCTGGAGCAGGACCGACCAGATCCGGGCCAGCCGGACCTCGGTCGCCGTCGCGGGCGGCGTACGCAGAACATCGCCGGACGCGGACGCCCCGCTTCCGCAGTCCACCCGGCCGCCCGAGGACAGCCCCGAGAAGAGTTCGAGCACCCGCCGCCGGTCGATCTTGCCCGTCCCGGTGAGCGGCATCGCATCGACCGGAGTGATACGGGACGGCACCATGTACGACGGCAGGGTCCGCGAGAGATGGTTCCGCAGGCCCACGGCGTCCGCGCCGGACGCTCCCGGCCTCGGGGTCACGAACGCGATGAGGCGGCCCTCCTGGAGGAGCACCACGGCCTGCGCGATGTCTGGATGGGCCCGGAGCACGGCCTCGATCTCACCGAGCTCGACCCGGTTGCCGCGCACCTTCACCTGGTCGTCCAGCCGCCCGAGGAACTCCAGGGTGCCGTCCTCGGCAACCCGCGCACGGTCTCCGCTGCGGTACCAGCGCCGCCCGCGCCGATAGGTGAACGCGGCTTCGGTCAGGGCGGGTTCACCGAGGTATCCCGGTGTCAGACCGGTCCCGGCGATGAGCAGCTCTCCGGCTTCGCCGGGCTGCCGGAGTTCGCCGTCGGGCCCGACGACCTCCACCTCCGTCCCGGCCACCGGGCGGCCGATGGGCAGCCGGCGTACGTGGTCGGCGGGCCGGGCGCCGATGATGTGGCAGGTCGTGTTGATCGTGGCCTCGGTCGGCCCGTACAGGTTGGCGATGCGCTGCCCGTCGCCGAAGAGATCGAACCAGCGGCGCACATGGGTGGGCGACAGGGCCTCGCCGCCGACGTGCACCCACCGGAGGGCGGAGAGCCCGGGCCGTGGCGCGCCGCGCCGTACCCGCTCCTCGGAAGCGGTGAGGAGCTGTTCCCAGAGGGTGGGCACCGAGCTCCACACGGTGATCCGGGCGCGTTCGACATGCGTCAGCAGGAGGTCGGGGTCGCGCAGGAGGTCGCGGTCCACCGTCACCACGGTCGCGCCGACGAGCAGAGGCGCGAGGAGCTGGCGGACGGAGGCGTCGAAGCAGAGCGAGGCCGTCTGGGCGAGGCGGTCGTGCTCGTCGTACCCGAAGGTGCCGATGGCCCAGGAGAGGTAGTTCTCCATCGAACGGTAGGTGATGGGCACGGCCTTGGGGCGGCTGGTGGACCCGGAGGTGAAGATCACGTAGGCGATGGAGTCCGCGTCGACGGGATGGTCGACGGGACGGCCGGGAACCTCGCCGTACCCCCGAGCGTCGACCGCCGCCCCATCGGCTGAGACCAGGCTGACGTCACCGAGGGCTTCGCCCACCGTACGGGTCGCGGCATGGCAGAGCACCGTACGGGCTCCCGAGCGGCCGAGCTGGCCCGCGAGGCGCGCGGCCGGGTGTCCGGGGTCCAGCGGCACCCAGCCGGCTCCGGCGCGCAGGACGGCGACGACCGAGACGACGGCGTCGGCGCCGGGCTCGGTGAGCAGCCCGACCAGGCTTCCCGGAGTGACACCGTGGGCCACGAGCCGGGACGCGAGGGCCTGGGAGGCACGGTCGAGTTCGGCGTACGTCAGACTGCCGGTGCCCGTATCGACGGCGACCGCGTCCGGAGCGGCCCGGAACCGGGCGAGCAGCCGCTCCACGATCGTGGCGGATCCTGTCGCGGCGCCGGTGGCCTCGGCCAGGGCTGTCAGCTCGGCGTGGAAGTCGCGGTCCAGCCGCGCCACCGTCGCCGCGTCGAAGAGCCGGACGGGGAAGTTCCACGAGAAGCGCAGGACCGGGCCGTCCTGCCAGCACAGCAGGCTGAGGCGGGTGGCCGGGGTGCCGGTCCCGGCCGCCGTCGGCCGGACGGTCACCGGGCACCGCGCGTCGAGTGCCGCCGGGAAGCGGGCGAAGCTGAACCCGGCCGGGCTCACCGTCCGCGGCCCCGCCCAGGCCGGGTCGTCCGGCACGAGCCGGGCCAGGTCGAGGCTGGTGGGCGCCGCATGCCGCTCGCTCTCCAGCCAGATCCGCCCGAGCCGCTCGGCCAGGACTTCGACCGGCTCGTCCGGGTCGTTCGCGCACAGCAGCGGGAGGGTGTCGGCAAGCGGCCCCACGAGCCGGTCCAGACCCGGCAGCCGGGCGTCCCGCCGGGCGCGGGCGACGTTCACCGCGACCTCGCGCTGCCCGCTCCACCGGCCCAGGCACCGCACATGGACGGCGAGCAGCAGATGGAACAGGCTCACACCGAGCGCGGCGGCCCGCTGTTCCAGCGCGGCGGTCGCCTGCGCGTCGAGTGCGCTGAGACGGGTCGCCAGAGGCGCGGCCGGAAGGCCGGCGGGATCACCGTCGTACGGCAGCCGAAGCGCCTCGCCCCGGCCGGCCAGCCGTTTTGACCAGTGGCGCAGGCCGGCGGCGAGAGCCTCGGCACCGGCCGCGGACGACCGCTCCTCGGCGGCAGCGGCGGAGTACCCCGCGAAGTCGGTCGGCAGGGAAGGCAGTTGGGTTGCGGGGTCCTCTCCTCGGGCGAGGGCGGTGTAGAGCGACCAGAGTTCCCCGGCCAGGATGTTGAGGCTGTAGCCGTCACCGGCCGCATGGTGGATCACCAGCACCAGATGGGCCAGGTCCGAGGTCTCGCGGGCGAGGACCGCACGGACGGGAGGCTCGGCGGAGAGGTCGAACGGCCGGTTGCGCAGGGCGCTTTCGAGTTCCTCGACGGGACCGGGCCGCTCGCGCACCTCGTACCAGTGGGCCAAGGCGGTGGCGGGCGCGACGTACTGCCGGGGCGCTCCACCGGACTTGCCGGGGCCGTTCTCGATGCGGATCCGCAGCATGGCGTGCCGCTCGGCGAGCGCGGTGAGCGCGCGGCCGAGAAGGTCGCTGTCCAGGGGCCCTTCGACGGTCTGGCGGACATACCCGTGGGCCGGGACGTCCGGGTGGAGCCGGCCGCTGGTGTGCAGGGCCAGCTGGACCGGGGTGAGCGGGAACGGCATCCCGTCCGCGACGGAGGAGGCGGACATGGGCGGGGCCGGTGCGTGGTCGGCGGGAGCGTTGAGGTGGGCGGCCAGCTCGCGGACGGTCCGGTACTCGAAGAACAGCGTGGCGGGCAGGGAAGCGCCCAGCTCCCGCTCCAACTGCCGTACGAGATCGACGGCGGCGAGCGAGTCCAGACCGAGGGTGAGGAACGGCGCGTCGTCGGGGATCTCGGAGGGCGGCAGCCGCAACGCCGCGCCGAGGAGGCGGCGCAGCAGGGCGGCGGTACCGGCGGTGGTATCCGCATCTGCGCCCGCGACAACCGGCGACCGGGACGATCGTGCATCCGGTACGGACTCGGCCGCCGCCCCCGCCACGGGCAGCGAGGCCCCGGCGACGACAGCCGCACCCTCCACGGGCGGAGACGACACCGCCAGATCGGCCAGCAGCAACTGCGCCGCATCGACCCCGCACGCCGTACGGAGCGCCGCCAGCGCGGGACCGGTGGCCACCGGCCGGCCGCCCACCCGCTGTACGGCGGGGGAGTCCGGCACCGATCCTGCGTTGAGGCCCGCGGCCATGCCCGTCCCGGCGAACGCGGCGAGGTTCACGGACTGCCAGGGCCGGCCGGCCCGCCGCTCCGATGCGGCGAACGCGTCGAGGAAGGCGTTGGCACCGGCGTACTCGCCCAGGCCGCCCGCCAGTCCCGGCAGCAGCGCGGAGACGGACGAGAACGCGACACGGACCGCCGGATCGAGTCCGTACCGGCGCAGGGCCGCGGCGAGCAGCACGGTGCCCCGCGTCTTCGCGGCCAGGACGGCGGCGGTCTCCTCGGCACGTCGGTTCCGCAGAGTGCCGGGGCGGACGACTCCGGCCGCATGGAAGAGGCCGTCCAGACCGGGCAGTTGGGCGATGAGTGCGTCGACGTCCCGCTCGGCCGAGACATCGGCCACGCGGTAGTGGACGGTGGCGCCGAGCGCCCGGAGTTCCGCGACGAGTTCCGCGGGAGGCCGCGGGGAGCGTCCGGCGAGGACGAGGGTGGGGCGGCCTCTCCCGGCCAGGTCCCGGGCGAGCGCGCCGCCGATCCCGCCGCCACCTCCGGTGATGAGGAAGGTGCCGTCGGGCGGCAATGGGGACCCGGCCGCCTCCTTCACCGCCAGAGGCGCGATCGTACGGCTGAGCCTGCGGCCCGCCCGCCAGGCGACGGTGATGGCCTCGCCCGGAGCGCCGCCGTCCGCACGCAGTTCGGCGAGCACGGCGGCCAGCCGCCGGGCCGGGGTGTCCGACGAGCAGAGGTCGACACCGGTGGCCGAGCAACCGGGTGCCTCCGCAGGCAGGGCCAGCAGCGCCCCGCACAGAACCGCGTGGGCGGGGCGAGGCCGCTCGGGCACGGCTCCGGTGGTGTGGACGTCCTCCGTCAGCACCACCATCCGGCGCGCCCGCGTCGCGTCGAGCCCGGCGAGCGCCACGTCGAAGGCGGCCAGCGCGATCTCCTGCGCCCGGGCGAGCGCATCGGCGCCCTCGTCCACCTCCGGAGCGGAACCGGCCACCAGCACGACCGCGTCCGGCGGCTCCTGCTCCTCGCTGCCGGTGTGCAGCCGGAAGCCCTCGGCGGCCAGCTGTTCGCCGAGCCGCTCGACGGACGCGGCGTCAGGCCCGGTCAGCAGCACGGAACCCACCGCCGCCTCTGCGGAGGCCTCGGGCAGCGCGGAGTCCTCCCAGAGCACGCGGTGCAGCAACGGGTTCACCGGCGGATCGGCCCAGTACCGGTCGCGTCGGAAGGGATAGGTGGGCAGCGGGACCCGACGGTGACCGACGTCGAGCGCGGTACGGTCCAGCGGAACCCCACGCGACCACAGCCGCCCGACGGTCTCCAACAGCGCCCGGAGCCCGTCACCGCCAGGCGTGCGGATGTCCGAACCGCCAGACAGAGCGGGAACGACCAGCACACCACGATCCCGGCGGGCTTCCACCGCCTCGCGCGGCTCGTCGGCAGCCATACCCTCCGTGTCGGCCACCCGACACACCCCCGCAGCTGCCGCCGCACGCGTCGCACCCGCCAGAGTCGCCCCGTGCCCGACCTCCACGAACGTGTCGTACCCCTCCCCGGCCATCCGCTCCACCGCGGCCCCGAACAGCACCGGCCGCAGGGCGTGGTTGCGCAGGTACTCCGGGCCGAGGACCGGCTGCCACGCGCCGGTGACCGTGCTCATCAGCGGGACGGACGGGTCGTGGAGCGTGAGCGCACGGGCCGCGTCGGCGAGCTGCTCCGCGACCGGGCGCATCAGCGGCGAGTGGAAGGCTCGGGAGACCCGCAGACGGCGTACGGGAATGCCCAGAGCGTCGAGGTCGCGCGCGGCCCGCTCCACCGCGGAGACGGAACCCGAGAGAACCTGAAGCCCCGGACCGTTGTACGCGGCCACGGCGAGGTCACCTTCAGCCTCCGCCACCACCGCGGCGACGGCCTCCTCACCTCCGCGGACGGCGATCATGGCGCCCGGCTCGGTGAACGCGCCCATGAGACGGCCGCGTTCGGCAGCGAACCGTACGGCGTCCCGCAAAGTCAGCACTCCGCCGACACAGGCGGCCGCGATCTCCCCGACGCTGTGTCCGGCGACGGCGTCGGGCTCCACGCCCCACTCCCGCAACTGCCGGGCGAGCGCGATCCCGGAGGCGACGAGCAGCGGCTGCGCCACCTCCGTCAGAGCCTGGGCATCGCGGTCCACATCAGGCTCCACCGCCCACTCCACCAGCGACCGCCCGCCCACCGGCCCGAGGAGCGCGGACGCCTCGTCGAGGGTCTCCCGGAACACCGGCGCCGTACGGTACAGCGCCCGGTCCCGCCCGGGGAACTGCGCACCTTGCCCGGGAAACAGGAAGACGAGTCGCGGCCGCGAACGGGCGACGCCCGACGTACGCTCCACGGACGCTGTGAGCCGGGCACGCAGATCACCGTCCGCGACGACGGCGAGCCGGTAGGGACCGTCGTCCCGGGACGTGCTCGCGCTGAGGCAGACATCGCCCTCATCCAGCTCCGGCCGGCTGCCCAGATGGGAGGCGAGCCGCTCCGCCACCTCCCGCAGGCCGTCCGCGCTGCGGGCCGACAGGGTCAGCAGACGCGGCCCGCCGTCCACGCTCTCGTACGGGGCTCGGGCCGGCGCCTCCTCCAGTACGGCATGGGCGTTGGTGCCGCCGAAACCGAAGGCGTTGATGCCCGCCACGAGCGGCCCGGCAGACGTCCACTGCCGGGCCTCCGTCAGCACGCGGAAACCGGCGGACGCGAGGCCCGGTGAAGGGGACGCGTGGTGCAGGGACGGAGGAAGCGTGCGGTGGTTCAGCGCCAGCACGACCTTCACCAGCGCGGGCAGGGCGGCCGCGTTGAGCAGATGGCCGAGGTTCGTCTTCACCGAACCGAGCAGCCGCGGCTCGCCGTCGGCCCGTACCGGAAACGCGTGGGCGAGCGAACGCAGCTCGATCGGATCACCCACGGCCGTGCCCGTCCCATGAGCCTCCACGTAGGTCACCGAGGCGGGATCGACCCCGGCCGTCTCGTAGGCCCGGGTGATGACCTCGCGCTGCCGCAGCGGATTGGGCGCCATGAGGCTCATCGAGCGGCCGTCGTTGTTGACGGCCGTGCCCCGGACCACCGCGAGTACGGAGTCGTCGGCGGTACGGGCGTCGTCCAGACGAGTCAGGACGACGGCGGCGCCCCCCTCACCGGGGACGAAGCCGTCGGCGTCGGTACTGAAGGCGCGGCTGCGGCCGGTGGGGGAGAGGGCCTGGGCCTCCTCCAGCAGACGGTGACCGGTCGACGTCAGGTGCAGGTTGACCCCGCCGACCACCGCGAGATCGCACTCGCCGTCCAGGAGGCTGCGCCGCGCGAGGTGCAGGGCCACCAGCCCCGACGAACAGGCCGTGTCCACGGCGAGCGCGGGACCGTCGAGGTCGAGGCACTGGGAGACGCGGGCGGCGATCAGGTTCGGCAGGTTGCCGGTGAGCGTGCCGGGCAGCGGAGACCCGCCGGCGGATGCCCGGTCCAGCACCTCCCGGTAGCCGCTCTCCCCGACGGCCGCGAAGACCCCGATCCTGCGGCCGCGCCGACGGGGCCCCGCGTATCCGGCACGTTCGAGCGCCTCATGCGCGAGTTCGAGGAAGAGCCGCGCCTGCGGGTCGAGCGCGCGGGCCTCGTCCTCGCCGATGCCGAAGAAGCCGGCGTCGAAAGCGGCGGGATCGTCGAGCAGAGCACCCCAGCGCTTCGGCGGAGCGGCCGACCGGGAGCTCGCGTCGTCCCATCGCCCGTCCGGTACGGAGGTGACGGCGTCGTGCCCGCCGACGAGCAGCTCCCAGAACGCGTCGGGCGTATCGGCGCCGGGGAACCGGCACGCCATCCCGATGACCGCTGCGGCGGCTGCCCGGTCCTGCCGGTCATGAGGCGCGGACGCGGGACGCACCGGCCCGGGTTCCGGAACGGGCAAGGCCGCCAGCAGATGCCCGGCCAGCGCCGCGACCGTCCCGTGGTCCCGGATCACCGCAGGCGGCAGGGTCAGTCCGAACGTGTCCTCCAGGGCCACGAGCACCTCCATGGCCTTGAGCGACGTCCCACCGAGGCTCCCGAACGCCTCATGGAGGCCGATCGACTCGACGGCCCGCCCCAGCACCCGCGCCCACACCTCCCGTACGAGCTGTTCGGCTTCGCCGCGCGAGCGCGGAGCCCCGGCCCGTGCGGGACCGGAGGCCGCAGCACCGGCCGAGGCCGCATCAACGGTCGGAGCCACACGACCAGCCGAGGCCGCACCACCGACCGCAGCCGCGTCACTCCCCCCATGGGCGCCCGCCTCGAACCGCTCCCGCAGCCGCTGCCGCTGCAGTTTCCCGCTCGTCGTCCGGGGAAAGCCGCCCGGAGGCAGGGCCAGCACCCGTACGTCGTCGTGGAGCAGTGCCTCGCGAACCCGGGCCGCGACCCGTTCGAGCACCTCCGCCGCCTCGCGCGGCGGCCGGGCCCAAGGGACGAAGACGACCACGCGCTCGCCACCCGTCACGGGATCGGTCGAGCCGATCACCGCAGGAGCGCCGGGCGGCAGCCCGGGCGTCGCCGCCGCGACCGCCTCCATGTCCGGGGCGTGGAAGGTGCGGCCGTTGAGGAAGAGCACATCCTTGTGGCGCCCGGTGACGCACAGCCGCCCGTCCCGCAGGAACCCGAGATCGCCGGTACGCAGCCACCCGCCGGAGAACACATCTGCGCTCACACCGGGAAGGCCGTGGTAGCCACGGGCCAGCTGAGGGCCTCGCACCGTGATGTGCCCGACCCGCCGGTCGCCGAGCTCCGCACCGCCGTCGTCCACGATCCGTACGGCACAGCCCGCCACCGGAACCCCGACGTCCATCAGCTCGACCGCCCCCGCGCCCGCCACGCCGTCGACTGCCTCGCCCCGGCTCAGCGCCTCCCGGTCCAGGACCAGCGGCTCGGCCACCTCTCCCGGCGGCGGGAACGTCACGGCCAGCGTCGCCTCCGCCAGCCCGTAGACCGGCTGGGGCGCCGCCGGATCCAGCCCGGCCGGACGCATCCTGCGGGCGAACTCCCTCCACACCGCGGCCGCGATCGGCTCCGCACCCACCAGCATCAGCCGTACGTTCGACAGATCCAGCCGCTCGACGACCGCGCCGGGAACCCGCCGTACGGCCAGTGCCAGCGCGAAGTTGGCCGCGGACAGCACGGTGGCCCGGTGCCGGTCCGCCACCTCGAACCACACTTGGGGCCGCTTGGCGAACGACAGCGGCCCGATCTTCACCTGCTTGGCGCGGGCGGCCAGCGGGGCGAGATGGGTCCCGATGAGCCCCATGTCGTGGAAGTACGGCATCCAGCTGACCACCACGTCGTCCGCCGCGAGCGCCGAGGCCTCCCGTATCTGCGCCAGATTGGCCAGCACCGCACGATGGGTCACCTCCACCCCCTTGGGCGCACCGGTGCTCCCGGAGGAGAACTGCACGAAGGCGACCTCGTCCGGCCCGGCCCGGAAAGGCTCCCGCAGCACCGGCCCTTCCCGCAGCACATCGAGCGTGAGAGCGCGTACGCCGTCGGGCAGTTCACCGGCCACCGGCCTGGTCGCCGCGTCCACGACGACGGGTGGCCGGCCCAGGTGCTCCCAGACCGGCAGCACGCGCCGGGCGTCGGGAGCCAGCGGCACGGGGACGAGCCCGGCGGCGAGCGCGCCCCAGAACATGGGCTGGAAGTCCTCGCTGCGATCGGCGAGCAACGGCACACAGGTCCTCGGCACGACACCGGCCTCCCGGAAACCGCCGGCCACACGCAGCGCATCGTCGAGCAGCTCAGGCAGGGCGACGGTCAACTCGCTGCCGTCACCGCGGACATGAACGACCACCTGGCCAGGAGCCTCACGGACCGCGCCCAGCAGTACATCCAGCAGTGTCATGTCGTCGTCCCCCGGTACGTTCTCCACACGCGCGGCAAGGCGCGCGCTGAACTCTTACGGAGGGACCTCGCCCCGATCACCGCTCACCGGCCCCCCGTTACCGATCTTAGGAAACGCCCTGGCCGCAGGGGATCAACCGCCGGGAGGAGACGCCGTGGGCCCTGAGTCTGACCCGGGGCGCCGCGAAGGGATACGACAGCACCGGGTGACACGGGCGCACTCTCATACCGGAGGGTCACACCCATGCCACCCGGCTGTCTACTCAGCGGTAGCCGGCCCGGCCTGCTGCACCACCTCGAAGGACCACACGGTGGACCCGCTCGCCGCCGGCTTGGGACGCTCGCCGCCTTCGGCGCCGCCACCGCCCTGGTGCGCGGCCTTCATCGGGCCCTCCATCCAGGCCTGGAAGGAGGCCTCGTCACGCCAGCGCGTGTAGACGAGGTAGTTGTCCGTGCCCTCGACGGGCCGGAGAAGCTCGAACCACTCGAATCCGTCGGAGTTCTCGACGGCATGGGCCCGGGACGCGAAGCGCTTCTCCAGCACCTCGCGCTGTTCCTGGGGGACGGTCAGCACATTGATCTTGACTACGCTCATGTCCTCATCCTGCCGTACGGCCCCCGCCCGGAAGAGCGGCGGCCCCGCCGCGCAGGCGAACGAGCCGGGCCGCCCGAGCCGGCTCCTGGCATCAGGCCCCCGCTACGGCCCGCCGGTGCGAGCGGACGATCCGGCGCCGGATCGGGTCGACGTCCAGGATCCTGGGCCGACCGGGAGCCCTGCCCCGAAGACAGTGCGGACGCAACCGATATGCTGCGACCTCCCCGCGGGGGAAGTCCGGTCGAAGTCCGGCGCTGACCCGCAACGGTAGGCGGAACCCTCGGTTCTGTAAGCCCGATCACCCGTGGCGGAACAGGCTCCTGACCATTCGCCGTGGACTGCGAAGGGCGCTGCGCGGGACGGCCGCCGTCCGGGCTGCTCCTCCTTGCGCGCTCGTACGGCCCGAGGCGAAAGCGACCGCCCTGTGGCCACGTCTCCCGACCGCATACCCGCCAAGCCGTCGCGCCCCTCGCGCGGCGGCACCGGACCGGCACCACCCCGCCGCGTACCCGTGCCGGTCCTCCTGGCCGCCCTGTCCCTCGCCCTTCCGCTCTCGCTCGTCTGCGGGGCCGGACTCGGCGCGTCCGGGCTCTCCTGGAGCGAGGTGCTCCGCTATCTGTGGGCCGGGCTGACCGGCGGAGCCATCGGGCCCGACGAGGTGTCGGCGTACACCATCGTCTGGGAACTGCGCCTGTCGCGGGCCGTGCTGGCCGCCATCGTCGGAGCGGGTCTGTCGGCCATCGGTGTCGCCGTCCAGGCCATGGTCCGCAACGCGCTCGCGGACCCGTTCGTGCTCGGTATCTCCTCCGGAGCGGCGGTCGGCGCCAACGCCGTCCTGATCTTCGGTGCGCTGGGGGCGCTGGGCATCTGGGCCCTGTCCACCGCGGCGTTCGTCTCGGCGCTGCTCGCCATGACGCTCGTCTACGCGGTCGCCCGCACCGAACGCGGACTGACCCCGCTACGGCTGGTCCTGACGGGGACCGCGATGTACTACGGCTTCTCGGCCGTCACCACGTTCATGGTCTTCGCGGCCGAGCGCGGCGAGGCGGCCCGCTCCGCGATGATGTGGCTGCTCGGCAGCCTCAGCGGGGCCAACTGGGCCTCCGTACCGATCGCCGCGGCCGTGGTACTCGCCGGCCTCGCCCATCTCGCCTGGTCGGCACGGCGCTTGAACGCCCTCGCCATGGGGGACGAGACCGCGGCGGCGCTGGGCGTGGACCCCGGCAGACTGCGCAAGGAGCTCTTCCTGGTCTCCGCGGCCGTCACGGGAGCGGTCGTCGCGGTGAGCGGAGCGATCGGCTTCGTCGGCCTGATGGTCCCGCACGCCGTACGGATGCTGGTGGGCGCGGACCACCGCCGGCTGCTGGCCGTCGCACCGCTCGCCGGAGCCGTCCTGCTGATCTGGGTGGACATCCTCTCGCGCGTCGTGCTGGCACCCGTGGAACTTCCGGTGGGCGTCCTCACCGCCGTCATCGGCGTCCCCTGCTTCATCCTGCTGATGCGCCGCCGGTCCTACTCCTTCGGAGGCATCTGATGCGGATCGACATCGACGCGCTGACCGTCGAGATCGCCGGCGCACGGCTGGTGGACGAGGTGACCCTGGGCGCGGCCGAGGGCCGGTTCGTCGGCCTGGTCGGTCCCAACGGCAGCGGCAAGTCCACCCTGCTGCGCTGCGTCTACCGGGCCCTGCGCCCCACCGCCGGCGCGGTCCGCGTCGGCGGTGAGGACCTGCACGCCCTGAGCGCACGGGAGGGCGCCCGCCGGCTGGCCGCACTCCCGCAGGAGGCCGGCGCGGAGTTCGACTTCACGGTGGCCGAGGTCGTGGCCATGGGGCGGATGCCCCACCAGGGGCCGATGGCCCGGACGACCGACGAGGACCGCCGCCGCTGCGTCGACGCACTGGCGGGGGTCGGCGCGGCCCACCTGGCCGAACGAGGCTTCCTCACGCTCTCCGGCGGCGAGAAGCAGCGCGTCCTGATCGCCCGCGCGCTCGCCCAGGAGCCCCGGGTCCTGGTCCTGGACGAGCCGACCAACCACCTGGACATCGCCCACCAGCTGGAGATCCTCGCGCTCGTCCGGGCCAGCGGCCTGACCGTCCTCACCGCCCTGCACGACCTCAACCTCGCCGCTCTCCACTGCGACCTCGTCCACGTCATCGACGGCGGCCGGATCGTCGCCTCCGGAGCCCCGTACGACGTCCTGACCACCGAGCTGCTGGCCGAGGTCTTCGGCGTACGCGCCCACCGTGTCGCCCACCCCGAGACCGGCGCTCTCCAGCTGCTCTTCGACCTTCCCACCACTCCTTGAGGAGCCTCACCCGCCATGCAGAACCGCATACGCCCCGCAGTCGTCGTGCTCGCCGCCGCCCTGGCCCTCACCGGCTGCGGAGCGGACGTCACCTCCCAGGGCGACGGAAAGGACGGTAACTCCGAGGCCGACCGGCACTACCCGGTGACCGTCGAGAACTGCGGCGAGAAGAAGAGCTTCGACAAGGCGCCGCGGCGCGTCGTGACGAACGACGTCGGCATCACCGAGATCATGTTCGCCCTCGGCCTTGAGGACCACATGGCCGGCTACGTGATGCCCGACGACAAGGGCGACATGACGTCCGTCCCGTGGAAGGACGGCTACCAGAAGACGAAGTGGCTCTCCAAGGAGCGCATCAACAAGGAACTCGTCCTTGACGCCCGTGCCGACCTGGTCTTCGCCGGCTGGAACTACGGCTTCAACGAGGGCGAAGGTTTCACGCCCGCCGAACTGAAGCGTGTCGGCGTCGACTCGTACCTCCTCAGCGAATCGTGCCGCAACGGCCAGGGCAAGGCGCGTGGAGTCATGCCGCCTCTCGAAGCGCTCTACACCGACCTGCGGAACCTGGGCATGATCTTCGACGTGAAGGACCGCGCGGACACCCTGGTCGCGTCCTTCCAGAAGCAGGTCGAGGAGGCTCGGGCGAAGGCGCCGAAGGGCAGCGACCGCCCGCGTGTCTTCCTGTACGACGACGGCAAGGACAAGCCGCTGACCTCGGGCGCGTACGCCGGACCGCACGACATCATCACCAAGGCCGGCGGCGACCACATCATGAAGGACCTCAAGGACAGCTGGACGACGGTGGGATGGGAGACCGTGGTCGACCGTGACCCCGAGGTCATCGTCATCAACAACTACGGGGACACCACCGCCGCGCAGAAGCGCGCGTTCCTGAAGTCGTACAAGCCGCTCGCCAACGTGTCCGCGATCAAGAACGACCGGATCGTCGTCCTGGACTACGTGGACCTGGTGGAGAGCCCGCGCAACCCGGCGGCCATCAGCTCGCTGGCGGAGGATCTGCGGAAGTCCGTCTCGTAGCCCGCCCGTGATGCGGGAGGGCCCGGCCCCGGGAGCAGCCCCGCGGACGGGCCCTCGCACACCGCCTCGACGTCCGGTCAGCCGTTGAACGTGTCGGGGTCGGGGCCGGTGCGCTCGTCACGGTTGAGGGCGGAGATCTCACCGATGTCGCCTTCGGTGAGCTCGAAGTCGAAGAGCGCGAAGTTCTCCTGGATCCGCTTCAGCGTCACCGACTTGGGGAAGACGACGTCCCCGCGCTGCAGGTGCCAGCGCAGCACCACCTGCGAGGCCGACCGGCCCAGCCGCTCGGCGATGCGGGTGATCGCCGGGTCCGAGAGCACCCTGCCCTGGGCGATGGGCGACCAGGCCTCCGTGGCGATGTCGTGCTCGGCGCCGAAAGCCCGTACGGAGTCCTGGGTGAGGTAGGGGTGCACCTCGATCTGATTGACGGCGGGCACCACCGTGCTGCTCTCCAGGAGCCGGCGCAGATGGTTGGGCTGGAAGTTGGAGACCCCGATCGCCTTGGCCCGGCCCGACCGGTAGACCTCCTCCAGGGCCTTCCAGGTGTCCACGAAGTCGCCCGAGGTGGAACCGGGCAGGGGCCAGTGGATGAGGAAGAGGTCCAGGTACTCGAGACCGAGCTCGTCCATGGTGCGGTCGAACGCCCGCAGGGCGTCGTCACGCTGGTGCGCGTCGTTGTTCAGCTTGCTGGTGACGAAGACGTCGGCACGGTCGATCCCGGAGTCCCGGACCGCCTGGCCGACCTCCTTCTCGTTGCCGTACATCTGCGCCGTGTCGATGTGCCGGTAGCCGGTCTCCAGAGCGGCCAGCGTGGTCTCGCGGGTCTCCTCAGGCGGGATCTGGAAGGTCCCGAAGCCGAGCTGGGGGATCGTCACACCGTTGTTGAGGGTGATGCCGGGTACCGCGGGCACGGTGAACTCCTTGCTGTCGACGCCTCGGAAGGCGGTGGGGGATGGGTCCGGGAGGGGCGGTCGTGCCGGTCCTCCGCGCGGGCCGGAAACGTGATGCGTACGTAGGGCGCTCCGGGCGGACCGCCATGCGCTGCTGCCATGTGGCCCTGCAGCGAGGGACGGGGTACGGCCCCGGGTGCTGCTGCTCAGCCCGCGATGCCCTGCAGTTCGGCGTCGGGCGGCAGCACACGTACGAGCTTGCGGTTGACGAACTCCTGCATGCCGAGCTTCGACAGCTCCCGCCCGTAGCCGGAGCGCTTGATCCCGCCGAACGGCAGGTCGGGCTGGGTCGAGGTCGGGTGGTTGACCCAGACCATGCCGGTCTCCACCCGCTCGGCCACCCGGCGGCCGCGCTCCACGTCAGAGCAGAAGACGGACCCGCCGAGGCCGTACTGGCTGTCGTTGGCGAGCGCGATGGCCTCGTCCTCGTCCTGGACCCGGTAGATCACGGCGGCGGGGCCGAAGAGCTCCTCCGCGTACGCCCGCATGCCGGGCTTGACGCCGGTGAGGATCGTGGGCTCGACGAAGGCGCCGGGGCGGTCGATCCGTCCGCCGCCGATCACCAGCTCAGCCCCCTGCTCCACGGTCTCGCGGAGCTGCTCGGCCAGGTCGGAGGCGGCCTGCTCGGAGGAGAGCGGCCCCAGCGTCGTCGCCTCGTCGGACGGATCGCCGGGCGTGAGCGCCGCGAACGCACGGCGCATCCCCGCGACGAAGTCGTCGTAGACCTCCGCGAGGACGATGAAGCGTTTCGACGCCACGCAGCTCTGCCCGGTGTTGGCCATCCGTCCGGCCACCGCGGCACCGACCGTACGCTCCAGCCCCTCACCGTCGAGGACGATGAAGACATCGCTGCCGCCCAGCTCCAGCAGGCTCGGTTTCATGTTGCGGCCGGCGCGTTCTGCGACCTGCGCCCCGGCCCGCTCGCTGCCGGTCAGCGAAGCGCCCTTCACCACCGGGCTGTCGATGATGCGCGAGATCTCGTCATGGCTCACGAACAGGTTCGTGTAGACGCCCTCCGGCGCGCCCGCGTCGCGGAACAGCACCTCCAGGGCGAGCGCTGACTGCGGGCAGATCCCGGCGTGCTTGACCAGGACGGTGTTGCCGAGCACCAGGTTGGGGCCCGCGAAACGCACCACCTGGTAGAGCGGGAAGTTCCACGGCATGACGCCCAGCAGGACCCCGAGCGGCTCGTCGACGAGATACGCCTCGCCCTCCTCGACGTCGAGCCGCTCGTCGGCGGCGAAGCCGGGCCCGTGCTCCGCGTAGTACGTGAGGATCGACGCGGCGAGGTCCACCTCGCCGCGCGCTTCGGCGATCAGCTTGCCCATCTCCAGGGTGATCAGGCGGGCCAGGGTCTCCTTGCGCTCCTTCATGAGCTCGGCGACCCGCCCGACCAGCGCGGCACGTTCCTCGACGCTCCGCTTCCGCCACGCGTCGAAGGCGTCGCCCGCGGTCTCCAGGACGGCGTCCACCTCCGCCCCCTCGATGGCCGGGAACTCCGCGAGGGTCTCCCCGGTGTACGGATTGACGGTGGCGAACGAACTCTTGCGCTGCTCTGACATGGAATCTCCAGAACGACGGGTGGTGCACGAGGCGGAACGCTGCGCTCCGCCTCAGTGCGGGGTACCCGACTTGGTGGACCGGAAACTAGCCAAAAGCATCCACATGGGTGGAAAGTGCTCACCGAGTGTCGCGATCTGTTACGGAGGGTTGCGCTGAGGCCTTGGTGCCCGCCTGGCTCACCCGATAGCGGTCGACCCGTCGTCGACAGGAATACCCAGCCGGTCGGCCACGGTGGTGAGGGCCGTTCCCAGCGGGAGCGCGACGCGGGTGACGGCGTGACGGTCGCCCCGGGTCGGATCCCGGTTGACGATCAGCACGGGCTGTCCGGCCTGGGCGGCCTGGCGGACGAACCGGAGCCCGGACATCACCGTCAGCGAGGATCCCAGGACCAGCAGCGTGTCCGCCTCGCGGACCAGTGAGCGGCAGCGCTCCACCCGCTGCGGGGGCACGGTTTCCCCGAAGAAGACCACATCGGGTTTGAGGATGCCGCCGCAGAGGGTGCACGGCACCACGCGGAAGTCCCCGACCTGCTCGTCGGTGAGGTCGGCGTCGCCGTCCGGGTTGATCGTGGCGGCGACCGGCGCGAAGCCCTCGTTGGCCTCCTCCAGCCTCCGGGCGAGCTCGCGGCGCGGGCTGAAGGTGCCGCAGGAGAGGCAGACCACGCGGTCCAGGCTCCCGTGAAGCTCCACGACCTCATCGCTGCCGGCGGCCTGGTGCAGACCGTCGACGTTCTGCGTGATCACGCCGGAGAGCATGCCGTGCCGTTCGAACGCGGCCACGGCCCGGTGCCCGGCATTGGGGCGGGCGCTGCCGAAGGTGCGCCAGCCGAGATGGCTGCGCGCCCAGTACCTGCGACGGGCCTGGGCCTCGGCGGTGAAGTCCTGGTACGTCATCGGAGTGTGCCGGCTCAGGCTCCCGCCCTCGCCCCGGTAGTCGGGGATGCCCGACTCGGTGGAGATGCCGGCCCCGCTCAGTACCAGCACGCCGCCCCTGTCCAGGGCGTCGGCGACCGGCTCCAGATCGGTGGTGCCCGGCGACGCCTCCTCGGTGGGGGTCCAGCTCAGGGTGGGACGCATCCGCATGTCTTCAGAGTACGGAACGGCCACGGTTCTCTGCCGTCGCCACCGCACCGTCCCGCATCGTCCCGTGCTCATGGGCGACAGGCTCGATCCGGCCATGGCTGCGTGAGTGTGGTTCGGCCGGTACGCGAAGGTGCTGCCGATCCGTAATCGGCACCGGTGATTTCCGGCCTATGTCGGATGTCAGGGGCATGGCGAACACCTCGCGGTGGGCATAGGTCCTGCGGCCCTGGAGGTTCGCCAACCGGCCTTCTCTACCCGCTGGTTGGCGCAACCGCCCGCCCCGCACTCTCGGCTCCGCTCCGGGGCCGAGCCCCCATGAGTGAAGGGACAGCAATGCTGAATTCGAGAGGCCTGAAGGCGGCCGGCATCGCCGCGTTGATCACCTTGACCACCGTCACGGCGGCGAACGCCACGCAGGCGCCGACCCCGCGCGTCGCGGAGAGCGCGGCAGCCGCGGTGACCCTCCGTTACGACGCGAGCCGGGCCGGCGGCTGGGAGGCGGCGATCACGGCCGGGGTCGCCTCGTGGAACGCGAACGTGGGCAACGTCAAACTGGTCAAGGCCGCGCCCGGGACGCGCGCCGAGATCCAGATCGTCGCCACCAACGGCTGGCCCCAGGCCACACTCGGGCCGGTACGGCCGGGCGGCCAGGTACGGGTGGAGCTCGGCAGCCAGGCTGTCACCGAAGGCCATGACAAGACCCGTATCACCGCTCACGAGCTGGGCCACAGCCTGGGTCTGCCGGACACCAAGCCCGGCCCGTGCTCCCAGCTGATGTCGGGGTCGAGCGCCGGTATCAGCTGCCGGAACGCGGTCCCGAACGCCACCGAGCGGTCCCGCGTCGAATCCTTCTACGCCAATGGCGCGGCCTCGCGCACGCCGGCCGACGGACGGGTCCGGGTGGACGCGCCTTAACGGAACGCGCGGCGAGCGAGCGGCGCCCGGCCCGACCGGCGCCGCTCCTCGCACACTCCAGGAACCGGAGTGCCGGGCACCTGTCCCCGGGGCGTGCTCCCGTACGCACGGAAACGGCACAGGTCTCAGCCCTCCCGCCGGGTGCTCCGCAGCCGCCGCTCCCGCCGGCCGAGGACGGTCTTCAGCGGGAAGAGGGCGAGCCAGCACCACATCGCCACTTGCGGGTCGATGAGGGCGACGGGTACGGAGGCGCCGAAGACGACGACCGGCGCGATCAGGTCCGCCGCGGTGTCCTGCCACTCACCCACGGCGCGCACACCGTGCCGGCCCCTCAGCGTCGCGAACATGGCGAGCTGCAGCAGGTCGATGGCGCAGATGGTCGCCGCGTACATCACCACCGCCCAGGTCTCGCGCGCTCCGTACTCGGCCAGCAGTGACGTGGGAAACGGGACGATGGCGATCACGCCGAGCACGGCGAGCGTCAAATGCTGGGGAAGGCCGCCCGTCTTCGCGGACATCAGCAGGATCTGCCGCTGGTCGCGCCAGAAGATGGCGAGGATGAGGAAGCTCAGAGCGTAGGCGGCGAGCTGGGGTGTGCTCTCGCGCAGCGCGTCGTGGAACTGCTCGGAGTCCAGACCGGGCGCGATCCTGACGTCGAGGGCGAGAAGCGTCATGGCGATCGCGAAGATGCCGTCGGACAACGTGATCAGACGGTCGGGGCGTGCTGAAGCGCTGGCATTGCTCACCTGGCTCACCCTGGTCCCTCGCCCATCACCGGACGCGAATTGCTCCGACTGCGGGCACGCCGCCCTCCCGTTCCGGCAGCGGCCGTCGGCGTCAACCGTCCGGCGGCTGTTTCACTCCGGGCAGGAGGGAAAAGGTGGGCTTCCGGCCAGGACGTGGGTGCAGGAAGAGCGGCGTGAGGCGAGTGGGACGGGAGCGTTCCGACACCGGTGATCGGCCCATGGCAACGGTCGGCGCCCACGGCGTGAAACGCGGCGCACGGGGTTGGCTGGCGGCCGCCAGTGGTCGCTTTACGTAATGAGTCGCATGCCTTGAGCTACTGGCTGTCCGGTCTTGCTACGGAGGGTCCGGGCATCGACCTGAGGGGGAAGACCCATGACCACACCTTCCGCTCCACTTCGCGTCGCGCTTGCCAACGGCAGTTTCGAGGAACCTGTGGTGTCCGGGGTGGAGATCCTGCCGGACGCCTCCCAGGCGCAGGCGGCCAAGTATGTGCCGGGCTGGCTGACCACAGCGACCGATCACAGGATCGAGCTGTGGCGGTCGGGCTTCAACGGGGTGCCGGCGGCCCACGGCGCCCAGTTCGCCGAACTCAACGCGAATCAGGTGTCCACGCTCTACCAGGACCTGCCGAGCACGCCCGGTACGACGCTGTACTGGCGGCTGTACCATCGTGGCCGCCAAGGGGACGACACCATGGCGCTGGACATCGGCGCGCCCGGCTCCACGGTGGAGCAGCGGCGGTTCACCGACGGTACGAATGCCTGGGGCTACTACACCGGCACCTACACGGTTCCGGCGGGCCAGGTGCTGACACGGTTCGCGTTCCGCTCCATCTCGGCCGCCGGCGGCAATCAGGGCATCGGCAACTTCCTGGACGGCATCTTCTTCGGCACCGCTCCGTACGTGGAGCTCACCAAGATCGCCGTTCCGGCGGGGCCTCTGGAGGTGGGTGACACGGTCACCTACCGGGTCACCGCCAGGAACGAGGGCGGGGGAGCGGCGGAAAACCTCGTCCTGACCGATGTCATCCCGCAGGGGACGACGTACCTGCCCGGCTCCCTGCGCATCGTGGACGGCCCGAACACCGGGACCAAGAGCGACGGGCAGGGCGACGACCAGGCGTACTACGACACCGACGCCGACCAGGTCGTCTTCCATCTGGGCAACGGCGCTTCGGGCGCCTCGGGCGGCAGCCTGCCCAGCACCGAGACCCTCCCGGCCGGGACCACGGTGGAGTACCGCGTCGTCATCGACCGGGAGAGCGGCGGCCGACAGATAACCAATACGGCGACGGCCTCCTACGAGAACCGGCTCGGCGACACCCCGCAGCCTCTGACGTCCACATCCGACGAGCAGATCACCCAGGTCAAGCCCGCCGCCGACCTGTCCGTGACGAAGGCGGCCGACGCGACCACGGTCACCGTCGGCCAGACGGTCACCTACCGCATCACGGTCCACAACGCCGGCCCGAACCCGGCCACCGGCGTCTCTGTCACCGACCGGCTCCCCGACGGCCTGGCTTTCCTCTCCGCCGACGGAACCTCGGGTGACTACGACCCGACGACAGGGCGCTGGCTGGTGGGCGACCTGGCCGACGATGCCACGGCGACGCTCGTGCTCCGAGCCAAGGCCACGAAGCCCGGCGCACTCACGAACACCGCGACGGCCGAAGGGAACGAGAAGGACCCCGACGCCACCGACAACACCGACGCGGTCACCATCTGCGTGGACCCCGCACCTTCCTGCTGCGACCCATGCTCCACGGGAACGTAGGGAGGCGTCTCACACGTGGATGGCGGCACACCGGGGCTCCGGTGCGCCGCCATCCACGCGTGGCAAGGTCCGAGGACGAGCCGGCCGCGCCTCGGCTCCTCCGAGCCTTGGCCCTCACTCCTTGACGAACGCCAGTAGGTCGGGGTTGAGCACGTCGGGGTTGGTCGTCAGCATCCCGTGGGGGAGACCGTCGTAGCTCTTGAGGCGGCCGTATCTGAGGAGCTCGGCCGACAGCGGCGCCGAGTCGTCGTACGGCACGATCTGGTCGTCGGTGCCGTGCGCGACCAGGACGGGGACGTCGATCGCCTTGAGGTCCTCGGTGAAGTCCGTCTCGGAGAACGCCTTGATGCACTCGTAGTGTGCGTTGGCGGCTCCTCGCATCCCCTGGCGCCACCAGTTGTCGATCACTCCCTGGGACACCTCGGCGCCGGGCCGGTTGTACCCGTAGAACGGCCCCGAGGGGACGTCGAAGTAGAACTGCGCGCGGGTGGCGACGAGGGACGCGCGGAACGCCCGGATCGCCTCCTGCCCCGTCGCGGCAAGCCTCCTACCACCGCGACGGTCGCATGATCGGCTACGCACTCCTGAGCCCCCAGGCCAAAGCCTCCCGCTCCTCGGGGACCTTCCGCCGACGTGTCTTCCGGCTTCTGCCGCACGACCGCGACACCCAGCCCCCAGACCTCTCCGCCACCGGCGCCCCGGCCGAAGCCGTCGACCCCCGCACCCTGGCGCCCGCCACCAAGGGCTACAAGACCGAACGTTCCGAAGGCGGACCACCCTCCACCGCCATGCAGGAACTCGGAATAACCCTTCCACTGTGACCGCCTACGAGGACCGTGCCCACTCGCGAGTGGAGAGGCACGTTTGGAGACGGCGTCGGGGGTCAGACGGTGGATGACAGCAACGTCGAGCAGATCAAGGGTGTGAGTGTCATGGCTGCTGATGAGAAGGCCCAGGCGAAGACCGAACAGGCCAAGGGCAAGATCAAGGAAGTCGCCGGCCGTACCGTCGGCAACGAACGACTTACGGCCGAAGGCCGCACCGATCAAGCCAAGGGCGACGCCCGGCAGGCCAAGGAGAAGGTCAAGGACGCCCTCACCGACTGACACAGGCCGGCCGACTGCATCAGGCCCCGCGGAGCTCCGCTCCAGCGGGGCCGTGCTGTGTCCGTATCTGATGCTGACGAACCGCCCAAACCCAGGACACCGAAAGGAATTCGGTATGTCAGAGCCACACGGCGGATGGACGATGGGGCAGCGGGCTGCCGTGAAGCGGTACGTTCAGTTCGCTGCTGTATTCGCAGCCCTGGGCATCGCCTTCTCCATTTTTTTGATTACTTCTGGAAAGAGCGGAGGATGGGCACTTCTAGGAATTCTCGGGTGCATTTCTGTAGTGGGCTACTTCTTCATTCAGAGAGGGAAGAACGGGCGAGCCTGACAATAGGGCTCAACTGGTCACGGCACCACCCGCGGCCTGAGGATCTGCGCGTTTGCCAGGCCACCCGGTGGGCCTCACGCGGCCAGACCGGTGATCAAGACCGCGTATAGGCACGTCGTCACCGGTACAGCCGCGGTGAGGACGAGGCCTCGCACGGCCACCGCATTCCCACCGTCGGACAGGTGCTTCACCAGGATCGCCCGTTCTCCCGCAAATGGCCTGGGTGCCGTGAGTGACATCTGGGCCAGGCCGGAAAGCTAAGGGCAGCTGACTGCGGCAAGGAGTCCCTCAGTCGCACGTCCGCTGGCAGAGCTGGAAGAGGGCCGGGGACATGACTCGTCCGGCGTTCCGGGACTGCGCCCGCATCTGACGGACGGGTCCCGGGGGTACGGTGCGTACGACGCAGAACGACGGCACCATCCGCACCGTTGCCCGGGGCCACGTCACCGCGGTGATCCTCCTCGGCCACGACACAGCGACGATGACCATCCTCACCATCGCCTACGCGGGCACAGCTAACGCGTAAGCCGACCCGACCAGGCCGGACGCCGACGGCGCTGCGGATGTGGGTACCCCCGCCCGCGAGGGCTCCGTGAGCGGTGCAGCCTCCCACGCCCCGTATACCGGTCTCGGCCTCGCGCTTGTGATCTCACCTCGCGCACGCGGGGACCCCGTTGTGCCGGTGAGGTATCAGAAAGTGCGGCACCGGTGTTCCTTGTCCTGAAGTCCGGGTACCAGGCGGTCACGGCCGAACCGGCGGATGAACAGGGAGACAGCGAGATGGCGAAGAAGAAGGCTTCTGGCAGCACGGGCCCGAAGGCTGCCTCGGCAGCAAGCCGTTCCACACGGAAGGGCACGACCAAGAGCAGCAGGAAAGCCGCCGCCAGCGCACTGTCGCAGAGCCCCGGCAAGGCGGGCGCGGGCGCAAAGAAGACGACAGGTGGCCAGTCGGCATCCGCTGCGGGTAGGACGGTGGGGTCCAAGAAGGGGTCGAAGTCTGAGAAGAGGGCTGCAGCAAGCGCTCTTTCCCAGGCGTCGACCACATCCTCGGGCCGACCGCGCAAGAAGATACTCACTGCGGCCGCCAAGGTGCTGGCCGACAAGAAGTCGACCAAGGCCGAGCGCTCCGAGGCGGCGAGCACGCTCGCGCAGGCAGCGGCGTACGCGCTGAGGTAGGCGCGGGCCTTCCAGCAGCGTCGTGGGGGGGGGGGGGGGGGGGGGGGGGGCCCGCGGGGGGGCGGCGACCCCGCTGACCTCGAACGTGGTGCGGCGCGCCGCCAAAGCC
>NZ_JBIWOZ010000004.1:0-4733 GCF_044767965.1 Streptomyces sp. NPDC101178 | reverse complement strand
AAAGACGCCCCCCCGGGCCCGCCGCCCGGGGGGGGCTCCCCCGCGGCGGCCGGCGGGGGGGGGGGGGGGGGGGCGGGGGCGGCCGGCCCCCCCCCGCCCCCCCCCCGGCCCCCCCCCCCCCCCCCCCACGACGTAGGCCATGGAAGCCTGGCCACGGGTGGTCGGACAGACTCGTCAGCCGCCGGTCACGACGCCCAACGGCTCCACGACCTCCTGCGCCGAGGGGCACCTCACTCCCCAGCCGCTTTCCCGGCCGGGGCCTTGGCCGCGCGACGGTCGAGGTACGCGGTCACCGGGGTCGCCGCCACCCCGTGGACGACCACGGAGATCAGGACGGCGAAGACCACCACCGCCCACATCTCCCGCTCGTACCGCCCGAAACCGCCCTCACCCACGGCGTAGGCGAGATAGAAGAACGAGCCGATGCCCCGGATCCCGAAGAAGGCGGTCGCCGCCCGCTCGGTCGGCAGCCCCGGGCCCCGCAGCTGGGCGAGCCAGCCGGTGGCCGGGCGGATGAGGACGTGCAGGAGTACGCCGATCGCCGCGCCCCGCCAGGTGAGTGCGGTCAGGCCGCCCGAGGCCACGAACGCGCCCACGGCGAAGAGCAGCAGGGCCATCAGCAGACGTTCGACCTGCTCGACGAAACCGTGCATCACCTTGTTGTAGCCGTGATCACGCTCGGACCTGCGCAGGGCGCAGGCGGTGACGAAGACCGCGAGGAAGCCGTACCCGTGCAGGGCCTCGGTGACGCCGTACGACAGAAACATCGCGGCCAGCGCCACGAACCCCTCGCCGTGTTCGGCGAGCCGCAGCGACTTCGCCCGGGCCCGGAAGAGCACCCGGCCCAGGAGGAGCCCGATGGCGATGCCCGCCGCCACACCCACCCCGATCCGCACGAGCACGTCGCTCCACGCCCAGTGCGTCAGCCAGCCGCCGGTCCAGCTCTCCCCGGCCGCCGCGAGAGCGACCGCCGCCAGGACGAAAGGGAAGGCCAGCCCGTCGTTGAGCCCGGCCTCGCTGGTCAGCGCGAAGCGGACCTCGTCCTCGTCGTGCTCGTCGTCGGACGGCTCTCCCACCCGCACCTCGGAGGCGAGCACGGGGTCTGTCGGCGCGAGGGCCGCGGCCACCAGGAGCGCGGCGGAGGCCGGCCAGCCGAGCAGCCACCTGGCGGCGAGCGCCGTCGCCCCGATCGTCAGCGGCATCGCCACCCCGAGCAGCCGCCAGGTGGCGGCCCAGGACCGCCACCCGAAGGGGCGGTTGATGGCCAGGCCTGCCCCCATCAGCGAGGTGATCACGCAGAGCTCGGTGAGGTGCTGCGTCCAGGAACGGTCGGCGACCGGGTCGATCTCGGGCAGCGGCAGCGGTGTGAGGTAGAGGAGCACGCCGGCGGCAAGGAACACCATCGGTACGGAAACCGGCAGACGGGAGAGCAGTCGTGGCAGCGCGGCGGCGAGGAAGGCTCCTATGCCGAGGCACCCGTACACCGCGCCCACGGTGGTGATCGACACGTGTGGCCTCAACTTCTTTTTTCGTCCGGGCGGTTGACCGTTGCGGTCCGGGAGCGGGCCGCTAGGCCCCGGGAGTCTCTCGGGCAGGGCAGCGGGATACAGGGTCGCCGCCTTCAAGGCGGTTATCGGAGTCCAGCGCCAGATCGTCATCGGGGCCGTAACCTGGGTGCCCGCGAGCGTGAGTTCGAAACTGCCCGCATTCGGTAAGCCATAAGAAGGATGGGATCGGCGCTACGGGCAGTCCCCCGGCGGGAAGCTCCCGGAGGTAGCGAAGCGACCGATGTCCGCGATCTTTGTGGTGAAGCCTCTCCTGGACCGGCCCAGCCCGTGGTCGTCGGGCTGGGTGCCGATCCCGCACCGCGGCTCCTTCTGGTACTGGCCGTTGAGGCCGGCGCCAACGGCATATTGATGGACACGACAGATCGTGGGCCGCGGCATCGGGTGGTGGCCGCCGCGCACCGCAAGCACGCAGGGCTCCGGCTCGTACGCACCGGCCTGGTGTTGGAATCCTTCATCCCGAGTGTGCCGGAGCAGCTGATCACCACCGGCAGTGCCCGCTAAGCCTGGCGCCGTATCCTCTCCTCACCGCGTACGGCGAAGAACCCCCGGGCCCGGCTCCGGCAGGGATGCGGTACCGCCGTCCGCAGCCCGGTGGCGGATGGCCCCCAGCTGGGAATGGCACCGCGCCGGGGTCGACCGGTCCAGAGCTGCCGCGATCCTCCGCGTCCACTCCTACGCCCCATGCCTTGAGGAAGCCGCGTTGATGGCCCTGCCTAAGACCCGCGCGCCTCCGCCCACCAGACCGAACCTCGCGTGCTCCGATGGACACGGCAGGTCCACCCCGGGGACCGGCCCGAGCACCCGGGCTGCAGAACGGACCCCGTATCGGGCGGGCAGGCAGGATTTCGGTAAGCGGGCTGCCGATCGAACCCTGCGCGAGGGGTTGTCGAGCATGATCAGCCCGTTCACGCGGTCGAACGCGTAGTTCGACCGCGCCGGCGAGCAGGAGATATCACAGGCGGACAGTCACATGAAGAGATAAAAGGGATCGGCGCATCAGGGCTGCGATGAGGGCAGTCCTCGAAGATTGACCACCTCTCGATACGCGTCTCAGGGGCTGGAATGTCGTTTCCTTCCGGCCAGGAAAGGAATCAGCAGCTCCAGGAGGGCGTGTGGACGATGCAGGGGGATGAGGTGGCCGCAGTCCTCGATGAGGTGTCCGGTCAGGTCGTCGGTTACAGGGCGGAGCTGGCGTTCCAGGACGGCGCCCACGGGCTGGGCGCCCACTGCCGGGGTCGGCACTGTCAGTCGGGCCGCGCTGACGGCCTGTGCCGTCTGCACCGCACTGTGAGGCAGAGCTCGGTAGTAGGCGAACGCGCGGCTCAACGCGCCGCGCTTCGCGTACGAGCGGATGAACGCGTCCCGGATTGCCGAGGGCACCCCGTCGCCGAGCGTCCCGGCGCGCAGGAACCAGTCGATGTAGGCGGCCTCGTTGCCTCTCAGCACGGTTTCGGCGAGGCGGGGTTCGGCCGCATGGAAACCGAACCACCGCGGTGGTCCGGCGGCCAGGAAGTCCTCGGCACCGGGCAGCCCGCCCAGTACGGCTTCCATGACCACGAGGCGCCGGACGGTCTTGGGACGACGGAGGGCGGGACTGACCGCCGGGGCGTTACGCAAGGCCGTGTACGAGCACCCGAAGGTGGTGGCGATCTTCGACCCGCCGGGCGGCGGGCAGGAGCAGGAGGAGGCTGCACCCCCGGCCCCCGGGAGTACTGAGTTCGGGGGCTGACACGGAGGAGGGGCTCCACGATCCGGTCGTGGAGCCCCTCGCCCTGCGTGGCAGTCCGGCTACGCCGGTGGGCGTCGGCCGGCGGTATCCAGGTCTTCCATCACGCTCGTGTGTACGAGGGCGGCGCCGAAGTCCGCCGGGTCGATGGGGCCGTCCTGCCGCTGAATGATCAGGTGGCGGCGCCGGTAGACGTCCGATCCCCAGCGCTGAACGACCTCCCCGCTCAGGGAGATGTCGACGGTGGCGAAGACGCCTTGTTCGTCCTCCTCGAAGCCGAACTTGCGCAGCTGCCCGTAGTTCCCTTCGGCCAGGACGCTTTCGATTCCGTCCGTCGCGGCGGCGCCGAACTTGCGGAGGTGGTCGGCGTACTGGTCCCGGAGGTTCACTCTGAAGTCTTCTCCCGAGCGGCGAGGCAGCCGCAGTCGTTGAGGTAGTAGGCGGTGATGATCCCACGGGCTCGGCCGTCCGGGGTGCCCGTCGTGCTGTGGGTGTACACCACCTTCATGTTCCCCCACTGCGAGTTCACACCGCTGATCTTGTTGGAGTTGCAGGTGTAAGTGCCGTTCTTCTCGGTGCACTTGATCGACGAGCTGTTCAGGGTCTCGTCGATGTCGTCCTTGAACTCGCTCCAGGACTGGTTGATCCGGTGCCCGCGGTCATCGATGTGGTACTTCCCGAAGCCCGTCGTGTGGCCGGAGGAGTTGTCGTGCCGGCCGAGGCGCAGCGGGATGTCGTGCCCCTTAGGCGAGAAGTGTGTGGAGTAGACCGTCCAGTTCTCGCCCGCGGCCTGAGCGGGAGCCGCCCCGAAGGACAGAAGGGCGACGGTGCTGCCGAGGCTGGCGCCGGCCGCGATGACAGCGGTGCGCGTTCGTGACAGATGCATGGTTTTCCCCCGGGTCGACATCCGTGTATCGGATGTGCGTTCGATAACCCTAGGGGACATCGCTACGCCTTGCTCACCTTTATGGCAACCAGGCTCAAAGCGATCAATAAGCGTCTGAAAAGGCGAGGTTGCGACGCTCTGCAGGTGCTGCATCAGCAGTGCGTTCCCGTACGGCCCACTGGAGGAACACCCGTCATAGCCCAGGTCCCGGTTGATTGCCGCGAGCAGCACCGATTCCCAATCCGGCAGCCGCGAGCGAGGCGATCCGACCAGGCCACGTCGGCGAGGAGGAGCGGGAAGAGAACCGCGGGTGCGGAGGTCGTGAGACGGAAGCCAAACGGCCCCCAGGGCCGTACGGCTGCTGGAAGGATCGGCTCATGCTCATCACACCCCGGCCGGGGACTGATCCTCGCAACATCCTCCAGGCCCTAGGTGTGTTGTCCGGACAGGTTGGTGCTGCGGCTGGCGGGGGTTTGGCCTGCGATGCCGGTGTGGGGTCGGTGGTAGTTGTACCAGTGCAGCCAGTCGGTGAACGCTTCCATGCGCTCGTGGT
>NZ_JBIWOZ010000003.1:605417-861471 GCF_044767965.1 Streptomyces sp. NPDC101178 | reverse complement strand
CTCAAGGAACGGACGCTTCCTTCGGTCCCGTATCACCGGGGCCCTCCGGGCGCTTCCCTTCATTTACTTCTTTTGTCTCGCTGTCTTGCGTTTCCAACTCTATCAGACACTTTCCAGTGCCTGACTCCCGGTCGAAGCGGGCCGTGCAGTCTTGCTTTCCAGGTTCTTCGCTTTCGCGTTTTCCCTTTCCGGCGAATCCGACTCTATCAGATCCTTTCGGGCCTGATCCCCAGTCAGCGGGGCTTGTCCTCCCAGCCGTTGGGCCGTTCCGACGAGTGAGACATTAGCGGATTCCCGGCCCCCGACGCTAATCGGGGTCCGTTCCTTCGAACGCGGATTCCTCATTTCGCGAATGCGCACGAAAA
This sequence comes from Streptomyces sp. NPDC101178, assembly GCF_044767965.1. Lineage (NCBI taxonomy): Bacteria > Bacillati > Actinomycetota > Actinomycetes > Kitasatosporales > Streptomycetaceae > Streptomyces > Streptomyces sp. NPDC101178. The sequence continues at coordinate 861,106 of NZ_JBIWOZ010000003.1, read as the reverse complement.
AGCACGCGACACGGAGTCGCTGCTGGTCGTGGTCACTGCGGAATGGCTGTCCGGGGACCGACCGGGGTCGGCACTCACGTCGGACAACTCGGAGCACACTACGGACGTGCCGGGGGCCTGTCAACCCCCGGCCGGGGGCGTGGGTCAGCCGTTGCCGGAGGCCAGTTCGCGGCTACGGTCGCGGGCGGCTTCGAGGGCGGCGATGAGGGCGGCCCGTACGCCGTGGTTCTCCAGCTCGCGGATGGCGCTGATCGTGGTGCCGGCGGGGCTGGTGACGGCCTCGCGGAGCTTGACCGGGTGTTCGCCGCTGTCCCGGAGCATCACCGCGGCGCCGATGGCCGCCTGGACGATGAGGTCGTGTGCCTGGGCGCGGGGCAGACCGAGCAGGATGCCCGCGTCGGTCATGGCCTCGACCAGGAAGTAGAAGTAGGCGGGGCCGGAGCCGGAGAGGGCGGTGGCCGCGTCCTGCTGGGACTCCGGGACGCGCAGCGTCTTGCCGACGCCGCCGAAGATCTCCTCGGTGGTGGTGAGGTGCGCGCCGGTGGCGTGGCTGCCGGCCGAGATGACGGACATGCCCTCGTCCACCAGGACCGGGGTGTTGGGCATGACCCTGACTACCGGGGTGCCCTGCGTGAGGCGCTCCTCGATGAACGTGGTCGTGATGCCGGCGGCCGCGCTGATGACCAGGCGGTCGGCGGTGACGTGCGGGGCCAGTTCGTCCAGGAGCTTGCCCATGTCCTGCGGCTTGACCGCGAGGATGAGGATGTCGGCGTTCTTGGCCGCCTCCGCGTTGGTGACGGACTCGACTCCGTACCGCGTGTGCAGTTCCTCGGCCCGTTCGCTGCGGCGTGTGGTCACCAGGAGGTCGGCCGGTCGCCAGCCTGCCCGGATCATGCCGCTGAGGAGGGCCTCGCCGATCTTTCCCGTGCCGAGGACTGCGACTGTCTGGGTCATGCGTTCACCCTCCGGGCGGTGCTGGGGTCGGGATGCGTCGGTGCGCAGCCGTCGTCTTCCCGTCATCCTCGCACCGGGGTTCCGGAGGGTGCGGTGGCGTCTCACGGCGTGCGGCGGCGGAGGGTGATCGCGCCCAGGCAGAGGACCAGGAGCGCGCTGCCCGCGACGACCGCGATGTCCCGGAGGAAGGCGCCGGTGAGGTCGGCGTGGTGGAGGACCTGGTTCATGCCGTCGACGGCGTACGACATCGGCAGGACGTTCGAGATCGCCTCCAGGACCGGGTGCATCCGGTCGCGCGGGATGAACAGGCCGCAGAGCAGGAGCTGCGGGAAGATCACCGCCGGCATGAACTGGACGGCCTGGAACTCGGAGGCGGCGAACGCCGAGACGAAGAGGCCGAGCGCCGTGCCGAGCAGGGCGTCCAGCAGCGCGATCAGGAGCAGCAGCCACGGTGAGCCGGTGACGTCCAGGCCGAGCAGCCAGACGGAGACCGCGGTGGCCAGGGCCGACTGGACGACGGCGACCGCGCCGAACGCGAGGGCGTACCCGGCGATCAGATCGCCCTTGCCGAGCGGGAGGGCGAGGAGGCGCTCCAAGGTGCCCGAGGTGCGTTCGCGCAGGGTGGCGATCGAGGTCACCAGGAACATCGTGATCAGCGGGAAGATGCCGAGGAGCGAGGCGCCGATCGAGTCGAACGTTCCGGGTGCGCCGTCGAAGACGTAACGGAGCAGCGTGATCATCGCTACCGGGACGATCAGGAGGAGTGCGACCGTGCGCGGGTCGTGGTGGAGCTGGCGCAGGACCCGGGCGGCGGTGGCTGTCGTACGGGAGTAGGTGAGCGGGCCGGTGGTGGTCGCCGTCATGGCTGCGGCTCCTTCCCCTGGGTGGCTGCCGCCTCGTCGACCAGGTGGAGGAAGGCCGCCTCCACCGTCCCGGTGCCGGTGCGGGTGCGGAGGGCCTCGGGGGTGTCCTCGGCGAGGATGCGGCCCTCGCGCATGAGGAGGAGGCGGTGGCAGCGTTCGGCCTCGTCCATGACGTGGGACGAGATGAGGAGCGTGGCGCCCCGGTCGGCGGCGAGGCGGTGGAAGAGGTCCCACAGGTCGCGGCGGAGTACCGGGTCCAGGCCGACCGTGGGTTCGTCCAGGACCAGCAGGTCGGGCGTGGAGAGCAGGGCCACCGCCAGGGAGACGCGGCTGCGCTGGCCGCCGGAGAGTGTGGCGGCGAGCGCGTCGGCGTGGGTGGTGAGGTCCACCTCCGCGATGGCCCGGGTGACCGCGGCCCGGCGGGTGGCCCGGTTCGTGCGGCCGGGGTGGAGGACGGCGGCGAAGTGGTCCAGGTTCTGCCGGACGGTGAGGTCCGTGTAGACGGAGGGGGCCTGGGTGACGTACCCGATGCGCGGGCGGAGGGCCGGGGCGCCGGCGGGGTGGCCGAGGACGGTGAGCGTGCCCGTCACCTTGGCCTGGGTGCCGGCGACCGCGCGCATCAGGGTGGTCTTGCCGCAGCCGGAGGGGCCGAGGAGGCCGGTGATGGTGCCGGGTTCGAGGGTGAAGCCGAGGCCGCGCAGGACGGTGCGGGTGCCGCGTACGACGGTGAGGCCGTGGGCCCGCACGGCTGGGGCGGGGGGTGGCCGGTTCCTTCCGGCGTCGTTATTCATCATGTGATGAATTAGAGAGCTGGGAGGTCCCTTCGTCAAGAGGGTGTGGTGGGTGGCGGCCGCGTCAGCGGCGCTTGGGGCGCTTGCGGGCCGCCGGGTTGCCCGTGCGGGTCGAGCGGCGCTTCTCGAACTGCGTGCGGGCGGTCTCGTACTCCGTACGGCGCAGCTTCTCGCCCGGGGCCTCGATGAGCGAGCGGACGAAGTAGGCGAGGAGCGAGCCGATGAAACCGATCGACTTCAGGCCGCGCAGGGCGTCCTCGCGGGCCGGGTCCTTGGGGCGGGCGCCGAAGGACTCCCAGGTCTTGCGGAACGCGACGGCGCTGCAGATCGCGAACATCACGATCACCAGCATGCCGACCAGGCTGCCGACCTCCGCGATCTGCAGGCCCTGGAAGGCGAAGCGCAGGACGAAGCAGGCGGCCACGGCGGCGGCGAGCGAGCCGGCCGCGACGCCGGTGCGCCGCAGCGCGTAGCCGCCGTCGTGGTCGACCCAGGTCGTCCCGAAGAAGCGGATGGGCTCGGGCCGCGGGCCGGGCGGGGTGGCCTGGGGCGTGCCGGAGGTTGTGGGGGTGCCGGAGGCTTTCGGGGTGCCGGGTGCTCGGCTGTTCTCGCTGTTCTCGCTGTTCTCGCTGTTCTCGCTGTTCTCGCTCACGGGGTCGATTATCCCCGGGCCGGGGCCGGTCCCGTGAGCGAGCGGCTCGGCGGGCCGGTCAGTCGCAGCGCGGAGCGACGTAACCGTCGCTGCCCGTGTAGACGTAGGTGTCCGAGATGAACTGGCCGTTGGCGATGTTGCACCAGAGGTTGGACGTGCCGTACGGGCCGGTGACCCGCTCCCCCGGCTTCTGGCAGTAGATCGGGACGCTCATCCCGACCGGGAGCGTCCGCACGATCCGGTAGCTGGTGCCGGGGCCGGTGCGGACGTTGACCCGGTAGCCGGGGGCGATCGGGTACTTGTGGGTCGACGAGGTCGCCGCCGTGGTGCTGGTGGTGGTGGTTTCGTCCGGTGCCGTGGCGGGCTTCGCCGCCTGGTCCGTGGCCTGCTCGTCAACGCCCATGAGGGCCTCCCCCGTTGAGAAACGATGCGTACGAAGCCGTACGACGCGCAGGCTAACAACCCCCACGCCGCTCGCACGCACCATCGACTAGGCTCCGTGCGTCGCGCTTGCGCATCAACACACGGGGGTGGGCGATGCCGCCGCTGCCAGGGGCCGGAGCGCATCCGGAAGCGGAGTTTCCGGAATACGCGGGTACCTACCGTCTTGAGGCATGTCTCGGCTCGGGCGGCATGGGCGTCGTCCACCTGGCCCGGTCCGCCTCCGGGCTCCAGCTCGCGGTGAAGGTGGTGCACCGACCGTACGCGGCGGACCCCGAGTTCAGGGCCCGGTTCCGGCAGGAGGTGGCGGCCGCGCGGCGGGTCAGCGGGGCGTTCACCGCGCCGGTCGTGGACGCCGACCCGGAGGCCGTACGACCGTGGATGGCGACCCTGTACGTGCCCGGCCCGACCCTCGCCGAGCAGGTCAAGCGGAACGGCCCGCTGGCCCCCGCCGAGCTGCGCAGGCTGACCGCCGGACTGGCCGAGGCGCTGCGGGACATCCACCGGGCCGGTGTCATCCACCGCGACCTGAAGCCGAGCAACGTGCTGCTCTCCGACGCGGGCCCGAAGGTCATCGACTTCGGCATCTCGCGCCCGTACGACAGTGATCTGCGCACCGAGACCGGCAAGCTGATCGGCTCGCCGCCCTACATGGCGCCGGAGCAGTTCCAGCGGCCGCGTGAGGTGGGGCCGGCCGCCGATGTGTTCGCGCTGGGGGCGGTGCTGGTCCATGCGGCGACGGGGCGGGGGCCGTTCGACTCGGACAGCCCGTACATCGTGGCGTACCAGGTCGTGCACGACGAGGCGGATCTGAGCGGGGTGCCGGAGGATCTCGCGGAGCTGGTCGGGCGCTGCCTGGCGAAGGACCCGGCTCAGCGGCCGACGCCGGACGAGGTGATGGCGGAGTTGCGGCCGCCTTCGTACGAGGCGGCCGCGTTCATACCGGCTCAGCGGCGGGTGGGGCCGGGGATCGTGGGGGCCGGTGCCGGTGAGCGGCAAGGGGCCGAGGACGCCACGCATGTGCGCGGGGCGGCCGTGGCGGCTCGGCGGGGGCGGGGGCGGCTGGTGGTGGCCGCAGCGCTGCTTCTGGTGGTGGCGGGGGTGGGCGCCGGGGGGTTCGCGGTGTGGGGTGGTGGCGGGGGCGGCGACGGTGGGGCCGCGGAGGCGCCGGAGCGGAGGGAGGCCGCCGCGTTTTCGCCGTGGAGCACCACGTTGCGGGCCTCCGGGAGCGCGACGCCTGTCTGCGCCTCCGCCGGGGTCGGCGCGGCGCTGTACTGCGCGGTGGACGGGACCGGGACCGCGCGGATCGACCCCGCGAACGGGCGCGTGCTCTGGTCGGACCGGAACACCGCGCTCCGCGGGGCCTCGGCGCCGGTCGTCTCGGGCGGGGTCGTGCTGTCGGCCGGTCCGGACGGGAAGCTGCGCGCGTACGACCCGGTGAAGGGCGTTCCCGTACGGGATACCGGCCTCTCCGCGAGTCCCGGCTCCGCGTTCTTTGCCGGCTCCACGCTGCTGGTCGTCGCGGACGGCGGCACGGTCACGGCACTGGACGGCGCGAGCGGGGTGGAGCGGTGGAAGTGGGCGCCGGCGGAGCACGTACGGCCCGACTTCGGGCTGTACGACGAGGCGTCCGGTCTCGCGTACGCCTTCGAGCACGCGGCGGACGGCGCCTCGACCCTGGTCACCGCCGTGGACGCGGGCAGCGGCCGGGCGGCGTGGCAGCGGCGGCTGGACGGGGTGCTCACGCCGGTCGCCACCGCCGGGGCCGGGGAGCTGGTCCTGACGGAGATGAACGCGGAGATGCAGACGGTGGGGCTGGTGCGGTACGCGCCCGGGAAGCGGGAGGCCGTCCGGATCGCGCTGCCCTTCCGGCTGGAGGAGCCGCAGGTGGTGATGGGCGGGGACGCGGCGTACCTGCTGGCGCGGGGCGGGTCGCTGCTGGCGGTGGACACGGGGGCGCCGGCGGGTGGGGACGCGGAGTTGTGGCGGCTGGAGACCGGGGTGGGGCGGGCGTCCGCGCCGGTGCTCGGGGAGGGCGGGCAGCTGTACTTCTCGGCGGCGGACGGGCGGCTGCTGGCCGTCGACACGGAGCGGGGTGCCCTGGTGGGGCAGACGCGGGCGCGGCTGAGCGAGGGGAAGCTGAGGTACGCGTCGGACCTGCCGGCGCCGGTGACGGCGGGGCGGGTGGTGGTGGGGACGGCACCGGACGGGTCGGTGTTCGCGGTGGATGGGGCGGGGGCGGAGGGTTGGTAGCGGTGGGGTGAGCGGGGGTGGGGGCCGGGGGCCCGCGCGGGTGCATCCGGGGCTCCGCCCCCGACCCCGCCCCTCAAGCGCCGGAGGGGCTGGGAAGGTCAGCCGGAGAGTCTGGGGAAAGGGCCCCGGAAAGGCACCACCCGAGACGTCGGAAGGGCTGGAAACCGGGGCTCCCCCTGGAAAGGTCAGCTCAGCTTCGAGACGTCCCTGACCGCGCCCCTGTCCGCGCTCGTGGCCATCGCCGCGTAGGCGCGCAGGGCCGCAGACACCTTGCGGTCGCGGGCCTTCGGGGCGTACACGCCGTTCAGGGCCTCTCGGCGGGTGGACAGGACCGCGTCGTCGACCAGCAGCTCGATCGAGCGGTTCGGGATGTCGATGCGGATGCGGTCGCCGTCCTCCACCAGGGCGATCGTGCCGCCGGAGGCCGCCTCGGGTGAGGCGTGGCCGATGGAGAGGCCCGATGTGCCGCCGGAAAAGCGGCCGTCGGTGACCAGGGCGCAGACCTTGCCCAGGCCCCGGCCCTTGAGGAAGGACGTCGGGTAGAGCATCTCCTGCATGCCGGGACCGCCGCGCGGGCCCTCGTAACGGATGACGACGACGTCTCCGGGCTTGATCTCCTTGCGGAGGATCTTGTCGACGGCCTCGTCCTGCGACTCGCAGACGACCGCCGGGCCCTCGAAGGTCCAGATCGACTCGTCGACGCCGGCCGTCTTCACGACGCAGCCGTCCACGGCCAGGTTGCCCTTGAGGACGGCGAGGCCGCCGTCCTTGGAGTACGCGTGCTCGACATCGCGGATGCAGCCGCCCGCCGCGTCCAGGTCGAGCGTGTCCCACCGCTCGGACTGGGAGAAGGCGGTGGCCGAGCGGACGCAGCCGGGGGCCGCGTGCCACAGCTCGACGGCCTCCGGGGACGGGGAGCCGCCGCGCACGTCCCAGTTCTTCAGCCACTCGGCGAGGGTGTCGGAGTGCACGGAGTGGACGTCCTCGTTGAGGTGGCCACCGCGGTGCAGCTCGCCGAGGAGGGCCGGGATGCCGCCGGCGCGGTGGACGTCCTCCATGTAGTACGTACCGCCCGGAGCGACGTTCGGCGCGACCTTGGACAGGCACGGGACGCGGCGCGACACCTCGTTGATGTCGTCCAGGTCGTAGTCCAGCTCGGCCTCCTGCGCGGCGGCCAGCAGGTGCAGGATCGTGTTGGTCGAGCCGCCCATCGCGATGTCCAGCGCCATGGCGTTGTCGAACGCGGCGCGGGTGCCGATGGAGCGCGGCAGGACCGTGGCGTCGTCCTGCTCGTAGTACCGCTTGGTGATCTCGACGACCGTGCGGCCGGCGTCCTCGTACAGCGCCTTGCGGGCGGTGTGGGTGGCGAGGACCGAGCCGTTGCCGGGGAGGGAGAGTCCGAGGACCTCGGTCAGGCAGTTCATCGAGTTGGCGGTGAACATGCCGGAACAGCTGCCACAGGTCGGGCAGGCGTTCTCCTCGATACGGAGGATGTCCTCGTCCGAGACCGACTCGTCGACCGCGTCGCTGATCGCGTTGACCAGGTCGAGTTTTCGCACCGTGCCGTCGACGAGGGTGGCCTTGCCGGCCTCCATCGGGCCGCCGGAGACGAAGACGGTCGGGATGTTGAGGCGCATGGCGGCCATCAGCATGCCCGGCGTGATCTTGTCGCAGTTGGAGATGCAGATCAGCGCGTCCGCGCAGTGCGCCTCGACCATGTACTCGACGGAGTCGGCGATCAGGTCGCGCGAGGGCAGGCTGTAGAGCATGCCGCCGTGGCCCATCGCGATGCCGTCGTCCACCGCGATGGTGTTGAACTCGCGCGCCACCGCGCCCGCCGCCTGGATCGCCTCGGAGACGATCCGGCCGACCGGCGCGAGGTGGGTGTGGCCGGGGACGAACTCGGTGAACGAGTTGGCGACCGCGATGATCGGCTTGCCGATGTCCGCGCTCGCTACGCCCGACGCGCGCATAAGGGCGCGCGCGCCCGCCATGTTGCGTCCGTGGGTGACCGTGCGGGACCTCAGCTGGGGCATCGTCGCTCGCTCCTTCGGCAGGGGGCCTGCCTCCGACTCCGACAGATAAGAAAAGACTGCCTTCGAGCGTACGCCCCGGATCCAAGATCTGGACAGGCTGTCCGGAATGCGGGATGCGATGGCCGGTACGTGGGCACGCGCCGTGTGCAGGCGCCGTGTGCCGTCAGCTCTCCGTCAAGTATCGCTGGAGCGTCGGCGCCACCATGGCGACGATGTCCTCCGGGTCCGCCGAGGCGAGCGGCTCGGCCCGGATCACGTACCGCAGCATCGCGATGCCGATCATGTGCGAGGCGGCCAGCTCCGCGCGGAACGTGGCGTCGGGGACGTCGAGGTCCGCGGCGATCCGCTCCAGCAGCCGCCGCAGGACGAAGCCGCGCAGCACCTTGGCCGCCGCCTCGTGGGTGAGCGCCGAGCGCAGGATCGCCAGGAGCGGGGCGCGGGTGGCCGGGTTCTCCCATACGGAGAGGAAGTAGCGGGCCAGCCGCTCGCCGAGGCCCTCCGGCGGGCCGCCGAGGACCGAGGTGATGACCAGGGCCGGTTCGAAGGAGAGCTCGACGGCGGCCGCGAAGACCTCGTCCTTCGTACCGAAGTAGTGGTGGACGAGGGCCGCGTCGACCCCGGCCGCCTTGGCGACCTGGCGGATGGAGGTCTTGTCGTAGCCGCGCTCGGCGAACTCGGTACGGGCCGCCTGGAGGATGCGCGTACGGGCGTCGGGGCCTTCGGCGGCGGCCTTGCGGGAGGGGCGGCCCCGGCGCCGCGGGGCGGGCGCGTCCTCGGTCACGGGCGGTCCGGGGTCGGGGAGGCCGGGCGCGGGCGCCGGTGGTCCTCGGTCACGGGCGGCTGGGTCCGGGGGCCGGGTCGGTGGTGGCGGCCGAGGCGAGGTGGAGGCGGGTGAACGCCAGGGCCTCGGCGAGGTCGGCCTCGCGTTCGGCGGAGGACATCGCCCGCCGGGTGTTGACCTCGATGACGACATGGCCGTCGAACGACGTACGGGCGAGGCGCTCCAGCAGCTCCGCGCACGGCTGGTCGCCGCGGCCCGGCACCAGGTGCTCGTCCTTGGCCGACCCCTTGCCGTCGGCGAGGTGGACGTGCGCGAGCCGGTCGCCCATCCGGTCCACCATGGCGAGGCTGTCGGTGCGGGCGGTCGCGGTGTGCGAGAGGTCGACCGTGAAGTGCCGGTAGTCGTCGTTGGTGACGTCCCAGTCGGGGGCGTACGCGAGCATCTCGCGGTCCCGGTACCGCCACGGGTACATGTTCTCGACGGCGAACCGGACGTCCGTCTCGTCCGCCATCCGCCAGATCCCGGTCACGAAGTCCTTGGCGTAGTTGCGCTGCCACCGGAACGGCGGGTGCACCACGACCGTGGAGGCGCCGAGCTTCTCGGCGGCGGCGCGGGCCCGCTGGAGCTTGACCCACGGGTCGGTGGACCAGACGCGCTGGGTGATCAGCAGGCAGGGCGCGTGGACCGCCAGGATCGGGACCTGGTGGTAGTCGGAGAGCCGGCGCAGGGCCTCGACGTCCTGGCTGACGGGGTCGGTCCAGACCATGACCTCGACGCCGTCGTACCCGAGGCGCGCCGCGATCTCGAAGGCCGTCGCGGTGGACTCGGGGTAGACCGAGGCCGTTGACAGGGCGACCTTCGCATCGGGGATGCGCACCACTGGTTCTGCCACCTGGACAGCGTACGGGCACCGGTGCGCGGCGCCGAGGGGCCCTGGCGGAAAGTGATCAGGGCCATGGTTCGGTGACCTTACGTGACCGGTGCTGAGCGTCGCGTACCGCCGTGCGTCCACCGCCGTAGGGCCTACGCGTACGTCCACCGCCCTAAGTCAGCCGGGCAGCGCGGCCCGTTCCACCGGGAGGTGGTCCAGGCGGCGCAGGATGACGCCCTCGCGCAGCGCCCACGGGCAGATCTCCAGCTCCTCCACGCCGAACAGGTCCATCGCCCCCTCCGCCACCAGTGCTCCGGCGAGCAGCTGCGCTGCCCGGCCCTCGGAGACGCCGGGCAGCCGGCCGCGCTCCTCGACGGTCATCGACGCGAGCTTGGGGACCCACTCCTCCAGGGCGCTGCGGCTGAGGCGGCGCTGGACGTAGAGCCCCTCGGCGGAGCGGGCGGCGCCGGCGATCCGGGCGAGCTGCTTGAACGTCTTGGAGGTGGCGACGACGTGGTCCGGCCGCCCGGCCCGGCTGAACTCGCCGACCGTCCGCGCGATGCTGGCCCGCACATGCCGGCGCAACGCCTTGACCTGCTCCGGATCGGCCGGGTCCGCCGTGAGCCAGGCGCCGGTGAGGCGGCCCGCGCCGAGCGGCAGGGAGACGGCGATGTCCGGCTCCTCGTCGATCCCGAAGGCGATCTCCAGCGAGCCGCCCCCGATGTCCAGCATCAGCAGCTTCCCGGCCGACCAGCCGAACCAGCGGCGGGCGGCCAGGAAGGTCAGCCGGGCCTCCTCCACGCCGCTGAGGACGGCGAGGTCGACACCGGTCTCGACCCGTACGCGCTCCAGGACCTCGTCCGCGTTGGTCGCCTCGCGCACGGCGGAGGTGGCGAACGGCAGCACGTCCTCGCACCCCTTGTCCTCGGCCGCCTGGACCGCCCCGGCGATCGTCGCCACCAGCCGGTCCACGCCGAGCGGGCCGATCGCACCGGTCTCGTCGAGCAGTTCGGCGAGCCGGAGCTCGGCCTTGTGCGAGTGGGCGGGCAGCGGGCGGGCGCCGGGGTGGGCGTCGACCACCAACAGGTGAACGGTGTTCGATCCCACGTCGAGGACTCCGAGTCTCATAGGGGAACGCTACTGCGCCATCGGACTTACGCTGTCCGCGTGCCAAAGACGAAAAAGGCTAAGCAGGACAAAGCCACGAAGAAACCGAAGTCGAACAAGCAGGCGTCACAGCCGGAGGCGAACGGACCGGACCCGTCCGACGAGAAGGGCCTCGACTTCGCGCGGGCCTGGGTGGAGTTTCCCGATCCGGCCGACGACGAGCAGGTCTTCCGCTGCGATCTGACCTGGCTGACCTCCCGTTGGACCTGCATCTTCGGCAGCGGCTGCCAGGGCATCCAGGCGGGCCGCGCCGACGACGGCTGCTGCACGCTGGGCGCGCACTTCTCCGACGAGGACGACGAGAAGCGGGTCGCCGAGAACGTGGCGCGGCTCACCCCCGAGCTGTGGCAGTTCCACGACGTCGGTACGGAGACGGGCTGGGTCGACGTCGACGAGGACGGCGAGCGGCAGACGCGCCGCTGGGAGGGGTCCTGCATCTTCCAGAACCGGCCGGGGTTCGCCGCCGGTGCGGGCTGCTCGCTGCACATCCTGGCGCTGCGCGAGGGCAAGGAGCCGCTGGAGACCAAGCCGGACGTGTGCTGGCAGCTGCCGGTACGGCGGACGTACGACTGGATCGACCGGCCCGACGACACCCGGGTGCTCCAGGTGACGATCGGCGAGTACGACCGGCGGGGCTGGGGTCCTGGCGGGCACGACCTGCACTGGTGGTGCACCTCGGCGACCTCGGCGCACGGGGCCGGGGAGCCGGTGTACGTGAGCTACCGGCCGGAGCTGGTCGAGCTGATGGGCAAGGAGGGGTACGACCGGCTGGTCGAGCTGTGCGAGGAGCGGCTGTCCTCGCTGCTGCCGATGGCGCCGCATCCGGCGGACCCTCCGGTGACCGGTAAGTAGCTCTCAGGAGCCGTCACTCCGTCGGGCCCGGTTCGCTGGGGCCGGAGTCCGTCGGGGGCTGGTCCGTGGGGTCCGGGTCGGGCGGGTCCGTGGGGTCGGTCGGGGCGGGGTCGGTGGGGGTGGGGTCCGTGGGGGCCGGATCGGTGGGGGTCGGGCCCGGATCGGTCGGGCCGGGGTCGGTGGAGCTCGGGCCCGGATCGGTGGGGGTCGGGTCGGTCGGGGTCGGGTCGGTCGGGCGTGGGCCGGTTCCGTCGGTGGGGTCCGGGGTGCCGGGGGCGGGTCGCGTCGGGTCCGGGGTGCTGCCGGTGGGCGGGGCGGTGGCGCCGTGACCGTCGATGATCACCGCTGAGCCGGACGGGTCCAGCGCGATACGGGCCCGCCACGGGCCGCGCGGGGCCGCCGCGTGGTCGACCGCGACCGTGACGGTGGTGGACTTCCCGGCCGCGAGCGTGCCCGCCGTACGGTTCAGGCGCAGCCAGCGGGCGTCCGTGGCGGCCGTCCAGTCGACCGGGCCGCGGGCCGAGGCGGTCAGCGTGATCGTGGTGAGCGCGCCGGAGGTCCGGGCGGTGACGGTCAGGCGGCCCGCGCTCTCGCGGTCGCCGCCGGTGGAGACCACCTCGGCCGTGACGTCCGGCGAGTGGACGCCGCGCCGGTCGCCGGGGCGGGCGTTGCCGGTCTTCTCGTACGACGTTCCGGGGTCGTCGCTGTGCTCCTCCGCGCCCTCGAGCTCGGTGGCGGTGACCTTGGAGCCGTCATGGCCCTCGCCGGTGAGCGGGGCGCCCCGGTACGCGGCCCACAGCGCGATCACCGGGGCGGCGACCACGGTGGCGACCACCGTCGTCGTCACGACCCGGGCGCGCAGCCGGTCCCGGCGGGCGGCATGGTCCTTGGGGTCGAGCGGGTAGCCGGTGCGGCCGAAGCGGGGGCCGCCGGAGCGGGTGCGGCGGGCCTGGGCCAGGGCGACGTGGACGGAGGGGCGCGGGGCTTCGACGAGCGGCAGGCGGGCGGTGACCGGGGCGACGGTGGCGCCGGGCCAGGGTCCGGCCGCGTCGACCCGTTCGGCGGCGCGGCGGCAGCGCGGGCAGTCGTCGACGTGGCGGACCAGCTCGCGGCGGAGGGCGGCGGAGAGGAGCACCTGGTGGTCGCCGGTGAGCCCGGCGACGGTGGGGCAGCCGGCGGTCTCCACGACGGCGAGCGCGGCCCGGGTGCGCTCGACCTCGCAGGCCGCCGCCGCCAGCAGCTCCCGCGCGGTGACCGGCGCCAGGCCGAGTACGGAGGCGACGGCGCTGGGCGTGAGCCGGTGGCGTACGGCCAGTTCGAGCGCTTCGCGCTGCTCCGGGGTGGTGCCGGCGGCCTCGGGCCAGGCGAGCGTGGCGAGCTCCCGGCGGCGGGCCTCGGCGGCCGGGGACTCGGCGGGGGCGGGGGCGGCGGCGTCCTCGGGGGTGGCGGGCGCGTCCTCGCCGGGCGCGTTCTCCTGGCCCTTGGCGGTGGTCGGCGCCGGAGCGGGCCTGCGGTGGGCCTGGCGTCCGCGTCCGCGTCCGCGTTCGGTGAGGGTGCGCAGGCAGGTCCAGCGGGCCAGGGCGTAGAGCCAGGATCGATGTTCCTCCTCGGCCTCGGGGCACCGGGCTCCGTGCCGCTCCGCGATCGCCAGGACGGCACCGAGCGCCTCGGTCGCCGCGTCGTGGTCGCAGAGCACGGAGAGGCAGTAGGTGAACAGGCCGTCGAGGTGCGGCTCGTGACGAGCGGCCGGCCGCTGGGTGGAGGCGTGCGGTGCTCGCCGGTGCGCCCCGTGTGCGCCGGTGGTGTGCGTGGGGGCCTGGATCCTGCTGCTCGTCACCCGGTGACCGTAGACAGAGGAGTACGTGCGCTTGGCGCCCCTTGAGCACATTTAACCCTTACGGGTGAACGTATCCCGTGAAATCACGGGTTCCGCGGCCCGGGGATCACGGAATCCATGCGGAGTGCTTCCGTGCGCCCTGCGTGCGGCGGCACCACCTCGCGCCCCCGTGCGGCGGGCGTTGTCAGACCCCACCTATACGGTGACGCCATGGCTGCCCGTACGAAATCCGCGAAGGACCGGCCGTCCTACCGCTGCACCGAATGCGGCTGGACCACCGCCAAATGGCTCGGCCGTTGCCCCGAGTGCCAGGCGTGGGGGACGGTCGAGGAGTTCGGCGGCGCCCCCGCCGTGCGCACCACCGCGGCCGGCCGGGTCTCCACCGCCGCGCTGCCGATCGGCCAGGTCGACAGCCGCCAGGCCACCGCGCGGTCCACCGGCGTCGGTGAGCTGGACCGGGTGCTCGGCGGCGGGCTCGTGCCGGGGGCCGTCGTGCTGCTGGCGGGCGAGCCGGGCGTCGGCAAGTCGACGCTGCTGCTGGACGTGGCGGCCAAGGCGGCGAGCGACGACCACCGCACGCTCTATGTGACCGCCGAGGAGTCCGCGAGCCAGGTCCGGCTGCGGGCCGACCGGATCAAGGCGATCAACGACCACCTCTACCTCGCGGCGGAGACCGACCTGTCGGCCGTGCTCGGGCATCTGGACGCGGTGAAGCCCTCGCTGCTGATCCTGGACTCGGTGCAGACGGTCGCCTCGCCGGAGATCGACGGCGCGCCCGGCGGGATGGCCCAGGTCCGGGAGGTGGCCGGGGCGCTGATCCGGGCCTCCAAGGAGCGCGGGATGGCCACGCTGCTCGTCGGCCATGTCACGAAGGACGGCGCGATCGCCGGGCCCCGGCTGCTGGAGCACCTGGTCGACGTGGTGCTCTCCTTCGAGGGCGACCGGCACGCCCGGCTGCGCCTGGTGCGCGGCGTCAAGAACCGATACGGGGCGACCGACGAGGTCGGCTGCTTCGAGCTGCACGACGAGGGCATCACCGGCCTCGCCGACCCTTCGGGCCTCTTCCTGACCCGGCGCGACGTGGCGGTGCCGGGCACGTGTCTGACGGTGACGCTGGAGGGCAAGCGGCCGCTGGTCGCCGAGGTGCAGGCGCTCACGGTCGACTCGCAGATCCCTTCGCCGCGGCGCACCACCTCCGGTCTGGAGACCTCCCGGGTCTCGATGATGCTCGCCGTTCTGGAGCAGCGCGGCCGGATCAGCGCGCTCGGCAAGCGGGACATCTACAGCGCGACGGTCGGCGGTGTGAAGCTCACAGAGCCGGCGGCCGATCTGGCGATCGCACTCGCGCTGGCCAGCGCCGCCAGCGACACCCCGCTCCCGAAGAACCTGGTCGCGATCGGTGAGGTGGGTCTCGCGGGCGAGGTCAGACGGGTCACCGGCGTCCAGCGGAGACTGGCCGAGGCACACCGTCTCGGCTTCACCCACGCCTTGGTCCCGACCGACCCGGGACGGGTTCCTTCGGGTATGAAGGTCACAGAAGTCGCCGACATGGGGGATGCTCTGCGGGTCCTCCCGCGCCGGTCTCGTCAGGAGGCGCCGCAGCCTCGTCAGGAAGACAACGCGCGCCGGTAGACTTTGCCCTGGTCTCGCCCGCCCGTGGACACGGCACGGGGGACGCCGGGGCACCGCGAACCTGTCGACCGGAGGAGTGCAGTGGCAGCCAACGACCGGGCGACAACGCCCGGAAAGTCCGGCCAAGGCACCGGTAACGAGGCGCTGATGCGCGCCTCGCTGAGCGCGGTCGCGCCCGGAATGGCCTTGCGGGACGGCCTGGAGCGCATTCTCCGGGGCAACACCGGCGGGCTGATCGTGCTGGGCATGGACAAGACCGTCGAGTCGATGTGCACCGGCGGGTTCGTGCTGGACGTGGAGTTCACCGCGACCCGGCTGCGCGAGCTGTGCAAGCTCGACGGGGCGCTGATCCTCGACAAGGACATGACCAAGATCCTGCGGGCCGGTGTGCAGCTGGTGCCGGACGCCTCGATCCACACGGAGGAGACGGGGACCCGTCACCGGACGGCGGACCGGGTCTCCAAGGCGTGCGGCTTCCCCGTCGTCTCGGTCTCCCAGTCCATGCGGCTGATCGCGCTGTACGTGGACGGGGAGCGGCGGGTCCTGGAGGAGTCCTCCGCGATCCTGTCCCGGGCCAATCAGGCGCTCGCCACGCTGGAGCGGTACAAGCTCCGCCTGGACGAGGTGGCCGGCACGCTCTCCGCGCTGGAGATCGAGGACCTGGTCACCGTCCGGGACGTGACGGCGGTGGCGCAGCGGCTGGAGATGGTGCGGCGGATCGCGACGGAGATCGCGGAGTACGTGGTCGAGCTCGGCACCGACGGCCGGCTCCTCTCGCTCCAGCTGGACGAGCTGATCGCGGGCGTGGAGCCGGAGCGGGAGCTGGTGGTCCGGGACTATGTGCCCGAACCGACGGCGAAACGGTCGCGCACGGTGGCGGAGGCGCTGACGGAGCTGGACGCGCTGAGTCACACGGAGCTGCTGGAGCTGCCGGTGGTGGCGCGGGCCCTGGGGTACAGCGGCTCGCCGGAGACGCTGGACTCGGCGGTGTCGCCGCGGGGCTTCCGCCTGCTGGCGAAGGTGCCGAGGCTTCCTGGGACGATCATCGAGCGGCTGGTGGAGCACTTCGGGGGCCTGCAGAAGCTTCTTGCCGCGAGCGTGGACGATCTCCAGACGGTGGACGGGGTGGGCGAGGCCCGGGCCCGCAGCGTTCGCGAGGGGCTGTCGCGGCTGGCGGAGTCGTCGATCCTGGAGCGGTACGTCTGAGCCGGCCGCACCGACGCTGTGGCCGCACCCATCCAGCCTGTCCGGCGCGCCTCTCGGCCTGTCCGGCGGATGGCGGCCGCACCCATTCAGCCCGTCCGGCGTTCGGGGACGGAAGCCTGGGCGGGGCGGGCGGTGCGCATGGGCCGGCCCTGGGCCGGGAGGGCGAGGCCTTCCACGGGGACCGTTCCGTCCTCGCACGCCGGACGGGCCGGGAGGCGCGCCCGGTGCGGGCTTGAGGGGCCCCGGACGGGCCGGGAGTGCGGCTAGTCCTTCTTCAGGACGAAGGAGGCCGGGCGGATCTTCGTGCCGGTGGTCTCCGCCTCCAGGAGGTACGTGCCGGGCGCGGCCTTGCCGGGCGGCGGCGTGGCGCAGTCGGGCGCCGAGCGGACCCGGTTCCAGTCCACCGTGTGCACGATCGTCGCCCCTGCCGGGACCTGGAGGAACAGCGGGCCCGGAGCCGCGGGGCAGTCCTTCGAGGACCAGATCACGTCGTCGTTCTCCGCGCTCGCCTCGGTGACCGTGAGCACCACGTTCTTCGGCCCGAGGTCGGCCTTGCAGGCGGCCGACGAGGTGTTGCGGGCGATGATCTCGAACTTGGGCCGGTCGTCGGGGCCGTAACTGACCTTCGTGCGCAGGGTCAACTCCAGCCCGCCGGGCTTGCATGCGGGGAGCGGGGAGTTGGCCGGGACCTGCTGGCCGGTCGTGGAGCCGCCGGAGCCCGAGCCACCTGAGCCCGCACCGGCCGTGTCCGCGCCGCCTGTTGACGTACCGTCGGATCCCGCACCGCCGCCGGAGCCCGCACCCGCGTCACCGCCGGAGCCACCGGAGCCGCCGGTGCCACCGGATCCGCTCCCGCCGCCGGAGTCCTCCGAGCCGTCCGACTCGTCGCGGCCGCCCGGCTGTTGGCTGATCGCCGGGCCGGAGCTGCCGGGTCCCGGGGTGATCGACTCGACCGGGTCGGAGCCGCCGGGCTTGCCGTCGTCCTGGGTGCCGCCTCCTCCGGTGGTGGTCACCGCCCAGGCGATCAGCACCGCGAGCAGCGCAACCAGAAGCCCCGCTACCGCCCTTCGGCGCCAGTAGATGCTGGAGGGAAGCGGACCGACCGGATTGCGCATAGATCCCACGCGCCAAACTGTACGAGAGATCGCGGCCGTCTCAGGCCCCACCCGCCGCTCCGGTCACAAGTTTTGCCGATCATCATCAAGTTTTCCCGATGATCATCACGGTGGCCGGTCGCGGACCCGGTCACAGGGGACAGAACGGGTGGCGTTCTCACCCGCCGGGACCGCCGTGCGGCCCGACACCCCCGCGTCCGCGACACCGCTCCCGGCTTCCGTGCCAGGATCGTCAGTGCCATGACTGCCATGACTTCGACTTCCCCCCAGACGCCCTCCGCCGCCGCCTCCCTCCACACCCCCGTCATCGGGTGGTTCGAGCAGCACGCCCGCGACCTTCCCTGGCGCCGCCCCGAAGCGGGCGCCTGGGGGGTGATGGTCAGCGAGTTCATGCTCCAGCAGACCCCGGTGAGCCGGGTCCTCCCGGTGTACGAACAGTGGCTCGCCCGCTGGCCCCGCCCCGCCGACCTGGCCGCCGAGGCGCCCGGGGAAGCGGTCCGCGCCTGGGGCCGGCTCGGCTACCCGCGCCGCGCGCTGCGGCTGCACGGGGCCGCGCAGGCGATAACGGAACGGCACGGCGGTGACGTACCGAGCGAGCACGGCCAGCTGCTGGCGCTGCCCGGGATCGGCGAGTACACGGCGGCGGCCGTGGCCTCGTTCGCGTACGGACAGCGCCACGCGGTGCTCGACACGAACGTCCGCCGGGTGTTCGCCCGCGCCGCGAACGGCATCCAGTACCCGCCGAACGCGACCACCGCCGCCGAACGCAAGCTGGCCCGCGCCCTGCTCCCGGACGAGGACGAGCGCGCGGCCCGGTGGGCGGCGGCCACGATGGAGCTCGGCGCGCTCGTGTGCACCGCGCGCAACGAGAGCTGTGAGCGGTGCCCGATCGCCTCGCAGTGCGCGTGGCGGCTGGCCGGGAAGCCCGCGCACGAAGGGCCGCCGCGCAAGGGCCAGACGTACGCGGGGACCGACCGGCAGGTGCGGGGCCGGCTGCTCGCGGTGTTGCGGGACGCGCTCACTCCCGTACCCCAGGCCGCTCTGGACGCGGTGTGGGAGGAGCCGGTGCAGCGGGCCCGGGCACTGGACGGACTGGTGGCCGACGGGCTGGTCGAACCGCTGGCGGACGGCCGGTACCGGCTGCCGCTGACGTAGGCGGCCCCTGGCACCTCGCCCGGCGCTGTTACACAACCGATGGACAGCCGTGCGTCGGCGTACGGCTGCTCCGCACAACCTCGTGACAACGCCTCCGTAGCGTCTCCGACAGCGGTACACGGGGATTCACGGGGACGGAGGCGGTTGTGATGGCGCAGGGCGAGGTGCTCGCATTCGAGGACTACGTACGCACACGGCAGGAGGCGCTGCTGCGCAGCGCACGGCGCCTGGTCCCCGATCCCGTCGACGCCCAGGACCTTCTCCAGACCGCGCTGGTGCGGACGTACGGCCGCTGGGACGGCATCGCCGACAAGTCCCTGGCCGACGCCTACCTCCGCCGCGTCATGATCAACACCCGTACGGAGTGGTGGCGGGCGCGCAAGCTCGACGAGGTGCCCACCGAGCAGCTGCCCGACGCGAGCGTCGACGACGGCAGTGAGCAGCGCGCGGACCGCGCCCTGCTGATGGACATCCTCGGGATCCTGGCTCCGAAGCAGCGCAGCGTGGTCGTGCTGCGACACTGGGAGCAGATGAGTACGGAGGAGACGGCGGCGGCGCTCGGCATGTCGGTCGGTACGGTCAAGAGCACCCTGCACCGGGCGCTGGCGCGGCTGCGGCAGGAGCTGGAGAGCCGGGAGCTGACGAGCCGCGAGGCGGTCGCCCGGGAGACCGGGGGACGACGGGAGACCGGTGGCCACCGAGAGGCCGAGGCCCGGCGGGAGGCGATGAGCGCCAGGGCGGCCGGGGGTGCCCCGGAAGCCGGGAGCGCCCGGACGTCCGGGAACCAGCGGCGGGCCGGGAGCGTCCCGGAGACCGGGAACGCGCGGCGGAACGGAACCGTCCGCAGCGCGGCGCCCGCCGCCACCGGCCGGGTCCCGGCCCAGCGGACGAGGGCCACCGCCCCTTCGGCGGCCACCGCCTCCACCACGGTGGCGGTCACCTCGGTCACGGCGGCGCGGGGACACACGGCGGCGCTCCGCGACGGGCGTCACGACGAGCGGGGGCGGGAGCGGTGCGCGGCCTGACAGCCAGCAGCGACGACAGCGGCAGGAGCGGCAGCGGAAACGGCGGAGACAGCCGGACCGGCGCCGACGACGGGGGCGCCTCCGGGAGACCCCGCCGGAACCGCGGGTTCCGGGCAGGTGTGGCGGCGAGTGGTACGGCCCTGGCCGGACTCGCCGCCTTCGGCCTGTTCTGCGTCGGCTGCGGCACCGGCGGCACCGGCACCCGCGACGAGGGCCCCGCCGGCAGCCAGCCCGTCGCCCAGGTCTCGCCCCGGCCCACCATCTCCGGCACGGCCCCGCCCACCCGGCGCGTCGACGTCGTGGCCCTCCTCAAGGGCGACCCGACCGTCAGCGAGCGGGTCCGGGAAGGGCTCCAGCCCTGCGCCGGCAAGGCCTACCCGGTCGACACCTCGTACGGCAGGATGACCGGCGGCCCGTCCACCGACGTCGTGGTCAACGTGATGAGCTGCGCCGACTCCGTCGGAATGGGCACGTACGTCTACCGGGCCCGCGAGGACGGCTCGTACGAGAACGTCTTCATGGCCGAGGTGCCGGCCGTCTACGGAACCATCGACCGCGGCGACCTCGTGGTGACCACGCAGATCTACGGATCGAAGGACCCGCTCGCCTATCCGTCCGGCTCCGAGGTGGTCACCTACCGTTGGGCCGACGAGCGCTTCACCGAGCACGACCGGGTGCACAACGACTTCAGCCGTGCCGTCGACGACGGCGGCGACATCGAGGCGCCCACGCAGGCGGAACCGGTGGAACCGGCCGACCCGAGCGGGAACTGAAAGCGAGACGCAACGTCCATGGCCGAGACCCACGTCCTCTTCGTCGAGGACGACGATGTCATCCGTGAGGCCACCCAGCTCGCTCTGGAGCGGGTCGGCTTCACGGTCACCGCGATGCCCGACGGGCTCTCCGGCCTGGAGGCCTTCCGCGCCGACCGGCCGGACATCGCGCTGCTCGACGTGATGGTGCCGGGGCTCGACGGCGTGAGCCTGTGCCGCCGCATCCGGGACGAGTCGACCGTACCGGTGATCATGCTCTCCGCGCGGGCCGACTCCATCGACGTGGTGCTCGGCCTGGAGGCCGGCGCGGACGACTACGTCACCAAGCCGTTCGACGGCGCGGTCCTGGTCGCCCGCATCCGGGCCGTGCTGCGCCGCTTCGGCCACGCGGCCGGGCCGGAGGGCGGCCAGGGCCAGAGCGGTACGGAAGGGGAGGCCGAGGGGTTCGGCGGGGTGCTGGTCTTCGGCGACCTGGAGGTCGACACGGACGGCATGGAGGTGCGGCGCGGCGGTGAGCAGGTGGCGCTGACGCCGACCGAGATGCGGCTGCTGCTGGAGTTCTCCTCCGCGCCCGGCACCGTACTCTCCCGCGACAAGCTCCTGGAACGGGTCTGGGACTACGGCTGGGGCGGCGACACCCGGGTCGTGGACGTCCATGTCCAGCGGCTGCGCACCAAGATCGGCCAGGACCGGATCGAGACGGTCCGCGGCTTCGGCTACAAGCTGCGCGGATGAGCCGGCTACAGGGGAAGCGGCCGGTGACAGGCGGATGAAACGACTGGCGCTGCGGACCGGTGTCCGCTGGAAGATCAGCATCGCCATCGCCGCGGTCGGCGCGCTCATCGCGGTGGCGCTGAGCCTCGTCGTCCACAACGCGGCCCGCGTCTCGATGATCGAGAACGCCCGCGAGGTGCAGCTGGAGCGGCTGCTCGGCGCGCAGCGGTTCTACGAGGCGACGAGCATGCAGAAGAACGGGCCGAAGTTCGGCGCGAAGCTCAACGATCCCGCCATCCCGCCGAGCCTGCGCGACGAGGTCCGCAAGAACCGGCGCGCCACGCACGTCACGGAGACCGCCGACGGCGTGCCCGACGTCTGGGCGGCCGTTCCGCTGGCCAACGGGGACGTGCTCTCGCTGCACACCCGGTTCGCGGACCGCTCCGCCACGATCATGGACGACCTGGACCGGGCGCTGATCATCGGATCGGTCTCCGTCGTCTTCGGCGGCTGCGCGCTCGGCGTCCTCATCGGCGGCCAGCTCTCGCGCCGGCTGCGCAAGGCGGCGGCCGCGGCGGGCCGGGTCGCCGAGGGCCACACCGACGTACGGGTCCGGGAGGCGGTCGGCGGGGTCGTCCGGGACGAGACGGACGAGCTGGCGCGGGCGGTCGACGCGCTGACCGACGCGCTGAACGAGCGGATCGAGGCGGAGCGCCGGGTCACCGCGGACATCGCCCATGAGCTGCGTACGCCGGTGACCGGGCTGCTCACGGCGGCCGAGCTGCTGCCGCCGGGCCGCCCGACCGAGCTGGTACGGGACCGGGCCCAGGCGATGCGGACGCTGGTCGAGGACGTGCTGGAGGTGGCCCGGCTGGACAGCGCGTCGGAGCGGGCCGAACTCCAGGAGCTGCCGCTCGGGGAGTTCGTCAGCCGGCGGATCGCTCTGCTGGACCCGGACGTGACCGTGCGGGTGGTGCACGAGTCCTGGGTCTCCACCGACCCGCGCCGCCTGGAGCGCATCCTCGGCAACCTCCTCGGCAACGCCGCCAAGCACGGCTCCACCCCGGTGGAGGTCACGGTGGAGGGCCGGGTGGTACGGGTCCGGGACCACGGTCCGGGGTTCCCGGAGGAGCTGCTGCGGGACGGGCCGAGCCGGTTCCGTACGGGCTCGATGGACCGGGCCGGCCACGGACACGGGCTCGGCCTGACGATCGCGGCGGGCCAGGCGCGGGTGCTGGGGGCCCGGCTGACCTTCCGGAACGCGGGGCCGGTGGGTGCGGCGGAGGGCACGGGCGGGGCGATCGCGGTGCTGTGGCTGCCGGAACACGCGCCGACGGCGACGGGCAGCTTCCCGATGCTGAGGACGGCGGACGAGCGGCAGCCGCAAGGGTGAGGTTCCCGGGATCCACCGGGTACGACGCCGACGGCGACCCCGAGGAGTGAGCCGTGAGGCTGTCCTCGACGTCGCCGTCGGTCGGGTGACCCGGGCGCACGCCCCGGGTACCGGGGTGTAACGGGTCCACTGAACTCTCTTCGGTTGTGCTGCGCGGCCGCCGGGTCTCTCCGGCAGGTCCGCGCGGTTACGCCGGCCGGATCAGATGGAGACGTGCACCGAGCGGAGGAACGCGGCCGGGTTGAGCGCCGAGCCGTAGTTCGGGCTGGTGCGGATCTCGAAGTGCAGGTGCGGGCCGCTGGAGTTGCCGGTGTTGCCGGACAGGGCGATCTTCTCGCCCGTCTTGACCTTCTCGCCGATCTTCACGTTGATCTTCGACAGGTGCGCGTACTGCGAGTACTTGCCGTTGGAGTGCTTGATCACGATGGCGTTGCCGTACGCGGGACCGTCGCCGCCGCCGTTCGGGCCGGCCTTCACGATGGTGCCGGTGTGGGCGGCGGTGACCGGGGTGCCGACCGGGACGGCGAAGTCCTGGCCGGAGTGCTTGGCGGCCCAGCGGGCGCCACCGGTGCCGTAGCTGGCGCTCAGCGTGTACTTCTTGACCGGGGCCTTCCAGGAGGCGGCGTTCTTCTTGGCCGCCTTCTTCTTGTCCTCGGCCTTCTTCTTCGCGTCGGAGGCCTTCTTGGCCGCCGTCTTCTTGGCCGTCTCGGCGGCCTTGCTCTGCGCGGCCGCCTGCTGGGCGACCGACTCGGCGGCGCTGCCCGCGGCGAGCGGGGCGGCGGCGTCGGCGTTGCCGGCCGCGAACGCCGAGCCTGCACCCAGCACCACGGACGCTCCCAGGCCGGCGGCCAGGACTGCGCCACGGATGCGGGAGGCGGACGGGCGGATGGTGTGCTGGTTCGTTGCGCGCTTCATACGGTGAAGTCCTCCGAAGGTGAGTGGACCCGGCGTGCTGTCCGGGCTTGCTCCACCTTGGTAACCCGCACCCCCGCCGGTGCTCAAACACCCCATCTACGAAGAAAAGCCGTAGAGAAGGGGCTGGGAATTCGTCTCGGTTGTCCCGTTTCGGGAGCCCGCGGCGGGCGACGAAATCCCTCACCCGAATGAGGTTTAAACGCTGTTCTACGGGCACTTTTCTGGACATGGCACCGCGAACGGGCTGTATCGCCCGCCGCGCCGACCCGGCCTGTCTCCGCCGGGCCGAAGGTCCCTCGCCCGGCTTCGGCGCCATCTCCTAGCACGGGTAGTAGGCCTGTTTCGGCCTGTGCGCCTTGTCACCGCCGGTGGGACCTAAGTCCGTCCGATTCGGGACCTTCGGCCCGCTCCATCACTACGCTGACGGGAAAGCGGATCCGCGCCCCGGGGGGACCAGCATGACGGCCGAGAACACCCATGACTTCGACGGCATCGAGCTCGCCGATGCCGTCGAATCCATCCGCAACCAGCTGGTGGAGGCGGCCGCACGGGCCACGGGCCGCCCGCTCGCCTTCGCGGTCGGGGACATCCAGATGGAGTTCACGCTCGAACTCCGCAAGGAGGCGAAGGCGGGCGGCAAGGTGAAGGCGTGGGTGGTCGAGGCGGGCGCGGACGCGTCGCGTTCCACGGGCCGCACGCACAAGGTCGCCTTCACGCTGAGCCCGCGGAACGCGGTGACCGGGGAGGCGTGGGCGATCGGGACGGAGGACGACGGGTCGACGGCGGGGTTCGGGGACGGTGACGGGGCGGGTCGGCCATGAGCGTCATGACCACCTACCCCGGCGACCGTACGGTGGCTGTCTTCGGCTCCCTCCAGGGCAGCGGAGTCCTGCTCACCGACCGGCTGATCCTGACCTGCGCCCATGTGGTCGGGGCAGGGCCCGCCGTGGTCGCCCACCCCGCCCACCAGGACCGCGTGCCGGCCGCCGTCGCCTGGATCGACGACCGGCTGGACGTGGCGCTGCTGGAGGCCGCCGGACCGGTGCGGCGGGTCGCCCCCGTCCGGCTCGGCATGGTGGACACCACCGAGGCGATCCCGGGGTGCGACATCACCGGTTTCCCGCGCGTACAGCGGTACGGGCCGGACCGGCGGCTGGAGGTGGACCAGTACACGACGACGGTCCTGCCCATGGCGGGCCGCGTGCGTGACCTGCTGGTCTGCGAGCTGGACGGCCCGCCCGCCACCGGCCCTGACGACGAGCCGCCGGCCCTGTCCGGACTGTCCGGCGGCCCGGTCTTCGCCGGGGACATCCTCCTGGGCATCGTCCGCCAGGTCCCACAGCGGCGGGAGGGCCGCCGGGTGGAGTGCGTACCGCTCGGCCCGGTCGTCGCAGCGGAGCCCTTCGTGCAGGCCTACCGCAGGACCGGCACCCTGCTGCGGGCGGAACGCGTCCACGGCCACTTCCCGAGGGACCTGCGGTACGAGGCGGAGTACGCGCAGGCGCTCGGCGTCGCGTACCGCCGTACGAAGGTCTTCGGCCTCGACGAGCTGAGCCGGCACGACTCCGCATGGGACCTGGACACGGCCTACCTCAGCCTGGAGGCCCAGGCACAGGACCGGTCCGCACCAGCCCCGCCCCTCCCCCAGCGCATCGACACCCTCCTCACCGACCGCCCCCGGGTCCTGCTGCGCGGCGAGGCGGGCGCGGGCAAGACGACGCTGCTGTGGTGGCTGGCCGCCCACGCCTCGGCCCGCACCCTGGACGACGACCTGGCCCCGCTGAACGGCCTGGTCCCCTTCGTGGTGCCGCTGCGCACCCTGCGGGCTCGTGGTGGTACGTTCCCGGGCCCGGCGGAGCTGACGAGCGCGGCAGGCCTGGTGGTCGACGCGGCCCCGGAGGGATGGGCCGGCCGGATCCTGGAGTCCGGGCGGGCCCTGCTGCTGGTGGACGGGCTGGACGAGGTGCCGCGGGAGGACCGGGAGCAGGCGCACGCGTGGCTGTCGCAGCTCCTGGCCCGCTACCCGGAGACCCGGTGCGTGGCGACCGTACGACCGCTGGCCGTGGAACCGGACTGGCTGCGCTCCGAGGGCTTCGCGGAGCTACGGCTGCTGCCGATGCGGAACGAGGACATCCAGGCGTTCGTGGCCTCCTGGCACCGGGCGGCCCGGGTCTCCGAAGACGACGACGCCGAACGCCTGGACGAACTGGAACGCGACCTCTCCCGCCAGTTCGACCAGAATCCCACGCTCCGTGACCTGGCCCGTGCGCCTCTGCTCTGCGCGGTGATCTGCGCCCTGCACCGCCGCCGCGACGGCTTCCTGCCGGAGACTCGCTGGCAGCTGTACCGCTCGGCCCTGGAGATGCTCCTCGGCCAGCGCGACCGCCGCCGCCGGATCGGCGACCCGGAGGGCATCAACCTGAGCGTCGAGGAGCACGCCCAGCTCCTCCAGCGCATCGCGGTCTGGCTGGTCCGCGAGGGACAGTCGGAGTTCACGCGGGAGCAGGCGCTGCGCCAGCTCGGCCGGGCGCTGGCGGGGATGGAGCGGGTGAGCGCCCAGGGCCTGCCCGAGAGGATCCTCACGCACCTGCTCAACCGCAGCGGCCTGCTCCAGGAACGCTCCGACGACACCTACCAGTTCATCCACCGCACCTTCCAGGACTACCTGGCGGCCAAGGAGTTCGTCGAGGACGACCATCTCAACGAACTGCTGCGCCACGCGGGGGAGGAGACCTGGCAGGACGTGATCCTGCTGGCGGCGGGGCACTGCGGGCGGCGGGAACTGACCCTGCTCGTACGGGGTCTGCTCGACGCGGGTCTGCGGCATGGGGACCAGTCGGCGGCGCGTACCACCGTCCACGTGCTGGCCGCCCTGTGCGCCCAGCACGCGACCTGGCTGGACGATGCGGTACGGGCGGGCGTCCGGGAGAGTACGGCGGCGCTCTTCCCGCCGGTCAGCGACGACCAGGTGACTGCCCTGGCCCGGCTCGGGCCGGCGGCGCTGGCCTTTCTGCCCGATCCGCGCACGACGCCCGGGACCGGGCCGGAAGCCCGGCTTGTGGCCACCCTGATCACCGGCATCGGGGGAGCCTCCGCGATCCCCCACGCCCGCGCCTGGGCGCTGGCGCGCCCGGAGCTGGGCAGATTCTTCGCGGAAGCGTGGGAACGCTTTCCGCCCGAGGCATACACCGCCCAGGTACTGACGCACTGCGACCTCCGGCGCGCGGTCCTCACGGTGAGCGACCGGCAGCAGTTGAGGGCGCTGCGTCACCTTCCGTATGTTCCGGCACTGTCCCTGCGCCTGGATCTGACCGATGCGGAGATCGGTGCGGCCCTGACGGGCATCCGGATCGACAGGCTGCTCCTGAGTAGGGCCGAACCGCTCGCCGGGCTCTCGTTCCTGAGTGCCTTCGCGGACTCCCTGTCGTTACTGAGCCTCGGATGGTGCCCGGCACTCCGGGACTTCACGCCTCTCGCCGGGCTCCACCAGCTCAGAACCCTGTTTCTGAACACGCCGGATGCGTCCCCTGCCGACCTGGCTCCGCTGGCCGATCTGCCCGCCCTGTCCTATCTCGTGCTGCGGCGCCTTGAGGCGGACCGGTTGAGCGAGATAGCGGCCAACCCTGGTGTCACCGAGCTGGCGGTGCTCAATGGGCGTCCACTGGCCCTGGACGGGCTCGGTGCCTGGAAGTCGCTCAGGGAGCTGGAGGTCAGGGAACTCGCCGCGTTCGACGATGCCCTCGACGCGCTGCGGGAGCATTCCCGGATCACCGCGCTCCGCCTCCCCGCCTTCCCCTGGGCACACCGGCCAACCCGTGCGGTGTCCGTACCCTCCGTGGAGAAGCTGTTCGTAACGGCCCCTGACCACGCCGGTGACCTCGGGATGCTGCGACCGCTCTTCCCCGGGGTCACCCAACTCGACCTGGGCGCCTCCGGCCTGCGCCCACTGGATCTCACGCCGCTGCACTCCTGGCCGGACCTGCGGGTGCGGGTCACGGGGTTGCCCCGGCAGCGTCTGATCGGGGCGGAGGAGCTGGGCGACCGGCTCGACGCACCTCCCGGCTGAAGCACGCGAAAAAGGGGCTGCCCCGGACCCGGCCGTGAAGCCGATTCCGGGGCAGCCCCTTCAATGACGCCCTATACGGGTGTCACGCGTCCTTCGTCAGGTTCGGGCCGGCGCCGCCTGCCGCCTGCTCGATCGGGGGGACGTCGGGCAGGGCCGACTTCTCCTCGCCGCGGAAGGTGAACGTCTTGTCGTCACCCTCGCCCTCGGTGCCCACGACCACGATGTGACCGGGGCGCAGCTCGCCGAAGAGGATCTTCTCGGAGAGGACGTCCTCGATCTGCCGCTGGATCGTCCGGCGCAGCGGCCGGGCGCCCATCACGGGGTCGTAGCCCTTCTTCGCCAGGAGCGACTTGGCCTCGGAGCTGAGCTCGATACCCATGTCGCGGTCCTTGAGCCGCTCGTCGACCTTGGCGAGCATGAGGTCGACGATCTGGATGATGTCTTCCTCGGTCAGCTGGTGGAAGACCACCGTGTCGTCGACACGGTTGAGGAATTCCGGCCGGAAGTGCTGCTTGAGCTCTTCGTTGACCTTGACCTTCATGCGCTCGTAGTTGGTCTTCACGTCGCCCTGGGCGGCGAAGCCCAGGTTGAAGCCCTTGGAGATGTCCCGGGTCCCGAGGTTGGTCGTCATGATGATGACCGTGTTCTTGAAGTCCACGACCCGGCCCTGGGAGTCGGTCAGGCGACCGTCCTCCAGGATCTGGAGCAGGGAATTGAAGATATCGGGGTGGGCCTTCTCGACCTCGTCGAAGAGAACGACGGAGAACGGCTTGCGGCGCACCTTCTCGGTGAGCTGGCCACCCTCCTCGTACCCCACGTAACCGGGAGGCGAGCCGAAGAGGCGGGAAACCGTGTGCTTCTCGCTGAACTCCGACATGTCGAGGGAGATCAGCGCGTCCTCGTCGCCGAAGAGGAATTCGGCGAGCGTCTTGGAGAGCTCCGTCTTACCGACACCGGACGGGCCGGCGAAGATGAACGAGCCACCGGGGCGCTTCGGGTCCTTCAGGCCGGCTCGCGTACGGCGGATCGCCTGCGAGAGGGCCTTGATGGCGTCCTTCTGGCCGATGACGCGCTTGTGGAGCTCGTCCTCCATGCGCAGCAGACGGGAGGACTCCTCCTCCGTCAGCTTGAAGACCGGGATGCCGGTGGCCGTGGCCAGGACTTCGGCGATCAGCTCGCCGTCGACCTCGGCGACGACGTCCATGTCGCCGGCCTTCCACTCCTTCTCCCGCTTGGCCTTCGCCGCCAGCAGCTGCTTCTCCTTGTCGCGGAGGGAGGCTGCCTTCTCGAAGTCCTGGGAGTCGATGGCCGACTCCTTGTCGCGGCGGACACCCGCGATCTTCTCGTCGAACTCGCGGAGGTCCGGCGGCGCGGTCATCCGGCGGATGCGCATCCGGGAGCCGGCCTCGTCGATCAGGTCGATCGCCTTGTCCGGCAGGAAGCGGTCCGAGATGTACCGGTCGGCCAGGGTCGCGGCCTGGACGAGGGCCTCGTCCGTGATGGAGACCCGGTGGTGGGCCTCGTAACGGTCGCGCAGACCCTTCAGGATCTCGATGGTGTGCGGCAGCGACGGCTCCGCGACCTGGATCGGCTGGAAGCGGCGCTCAAGAGCGGCGTCCTTCTCCAGGTGCTTGCGGTACTCGTCGAGCGTGGTGGCACCGATGGTCTGGAGCTCACCGCGGGCCAGCATCGGCTTCAGGATCGAAGCCGCGTCGATGGCGCCCTCGGCGGCACCCGCTCCGACGAGCGTGTGGAGCTCGTCGATGAACAGGATGATGTCGCCGCGGGTGCGGATCTCCTTGAGGACCTTCTTCAGGCGCTCCTCGAAGTCACCCCGGTACCGCGAACCGGCGACCAGGGCGCCGAGGTCCAGGGTGTAGAGGTGCTTGTCCTTGAGGGTCTCGGGCACCTCGCCCTTGACGATGGCCTGGGCCAGGCCCTCGACGACCGCCGTCTTGCCGACGCCGGGCTCGCCGATGAGGACCGGGTTGTTCTTGGTCCGGCGGGACAGCACCTGCATGACCCGCTCGATCTCCTTCTCGCGCCCGATGACCGGGTCGAGCTTGGATTCACGAGCGGCCTGGGTGAGGTTCCGGCCGAACTGGTCGAGCACCAGGGAGGTGGAGGGCGTGCCCTCCGCGGGGCCGCCGGCGGCCGCCGTCTCCTTGCCGCCCGAGTAGCCCGAAAGCAGCTGGATGACCTGCTGCCGGACCCGGTTCAGGTCGGCGCCCAGCTTCACGAGGACCTGGGCGGCGACGCCCTCGCCCTCGCGGATCAGGCCGAGCAGGATGTGCTCGGTGCCGATGTAGTTGTGGCCCAGCTGAAGGGCCTCGCGGAGCGACAGCTCCAGGACCTTCTTGGCTCGCGGGGTGAAGGGGATGTGGCCGGACGGAGCCTGCTGGCCCTGCCCGATGATCTCCTCCACCTGCTGGCGGACCGCCTCGAGCGAAATCCCGAGGCTCTCCAGGGCCTTAGCGGCGACACCCTCACCCTCATGGATCAGGCCCAGGAGGATGTGCTCGGTGCCGATGTAGTTGTGGTTGAGCATCCGGGCTTCTTCCTGAGCCAGGACGACAACCCGCCGCGCGCGGTCGGTGAACCTCTCGAACATCGTTAATCGCTCCTCAGAGCGGTCGGTCAGTGAGGGGTCGGTCCCCTCCCAGTCCTTCCGCATGCTAGTCCCGCAGGACGGGACAGCTCATTCCAACTGCCGACATCCGTCCGGATCACCCCGCACCGGGCGGGGATTCTTACTGCCGAACAGCTGACAACTGCTCCAACCCGATGGTGCGAGACGATGTTCCCGCAGGCCAGGCAGATACCCCTTTCGCCAGTACGCCGATGGCGAACGTGAGACGCCTCGGCCAGCGTGTCGCCCCTTCCCACTAGGGAAAGTCTTACCCGCAATCACTGACAGTCCATGCGGCGCGCCCCGGTTCCCTCCGCTACGGGCGAACAACCTTGCGCTCCGACACGCTCCTGCGCGCCCCCGGGACCCGGACCCCACGTGATCGTCCGGGAACCCTGCGTAACTTCGCCGTCGGTTCAGCGGTTCATCGGACATGGCCTTCACCGTTCCGCCGCCCCGACCTTCATCCGGCACCGGTCCGGATCCCGTCGGTCCCGGTCCCGTCGGTCCCGGCCCCGTCGCGCTCACCCGGTGGTACGAGGAGGGGCTCGGCTGGGCGACCGAGGGGCACGATCCCGTGCGGCTGGTCACCGGGGTCCGCTTCGACGTGCTGGAGCTTCCCGCCGAGGCCGGTCACGCCCTGCTGCGCCGCCCCGTGCGGACCGGGCCGGTACTGCTGAGCGGCGTACGGATGGGGCTGCTGGTCGCCGCGGGCGGCGCCGACGAGCTGCCGGGGCTGCTCGACTGGCTGGAGTGGGGCCCGATCGCGCCGGATCTGACCGCCGTGGGGGCCGGGGGCCGGGTCACAGCTCCGTCACCCCGGGGTGGTGCGGGCTCGCCGGGGGCCGCCGTGTGGCTGCGGCCCCCCGAGCCGGGGCTTGCGCCCGGGCCGGCGCTGCCCGCTCTCGCGGGCTTCGGGAGCAGCGGTGAGGATGCCCCCGATCTCGTGCGACTGGTGGACGCCGCGGCGACGGAATGCCATCGGGTCCGGTTGTCGCGTGCCCGGGCCGGCCTGCGTAAGGGCAGTCCGGCAGATCAGCCGTTGGCCTTCTCGTAAGCCTCACGGATCTCGGCGGGAACGCGGCCGCGGTCATTCACATTGTGGCCGTTCTCCCGCGCCCACCGGCGGATTTCCGCGGTGTCCTTGTTGCCACCGGCCACGGCACGGCCCTTGCCGCGGCCCGTCGCTCCACGGCCACCGGTGCGGCGACCGCCCTTGGTGTAGGGCTCGAGAAGACCGCGAAGCTTGTCCGCATTGGCCGTGGTGAGGTCGATCTCGTACGTCTTGCCGTCGAGCGCGAACGTCACGGTCTCGTCCGCCTCGACACCGTCGAGGTCATCGACAAGAAGGACCTGAACCTTCTGTGCCACGGGATTTCCTTTCATCGAAAATGGAGTACGCGGAAAGGAAACCGCTTTTCTCGGGAAAACACAAACCCCCGGGAGAGGTTCGGGAGCGCGAGAACACGGGAAACGTACGCGATTCGGACATAGGGATGCCGGGATGATGCCGCGGCTTGAGCGCATCATCCGCGCATCACAGGTGCAGAAGCATCCGGCTGTTGCCCAAGGTGTTCGGCTTCACTCGTTCGAGACCGAGGAACTCGGCGACGCCCTCGTCGTACGAACGCAGCAGCTCACTGTAGACATCCGTGTCGACCGGAGTCTCTCCGATCTCGACGAACCCGTGCTTCGCGAAGAAGTCGACTTCGAAGGTGAGGCAGAAAACCTTGCGGACCCCGAGCCAGCGGGCCGTCTGCAGAAGCTTCTCCAGTACGTGATGCCCCACCCCGGCCCCCTTGATGCGGGGGTCGACGGCGAGTGTCCGGACTTCCGCGAGGTCTTCCCACATGACATGGAGAGCGCCGCAGCCGATGACCCGGGCATCCTCGTCGCGTTCCGCGACCCAGAACTCCTGGATGTCCTCGTAAAGGGTGACGGTCGCTTTGTCGAGCAGGATGCCGCCGGAGACGTAGCCGTCGAGGAGCCCGCGTACGGATGGCACATCACTCGTCCTGGCCCGGCGGACGGTGATGGCGGGTCTATTTACCGACGGGTCGGTATGAAAGTCGGTATCCGGTTCGGTATCCGGTTCGGTTTGCGGCTGCTCTGAGGACATGGGCCGACGCTATCGCCCGCCCTCGGACTCCGTGTCATCGACCGGGTCAGCGCCTTCGGCGTTCGCGGCGGCCGGTTCCGGCGGGTTGTCCCCCGGATTGCCCGCAGGCGTGTCCGCCGCACCGGGGGAAACCATGCGGACCGCGTCCTGAAGTGCTTCGCGCTGCTCCGGCGACATCATGCCGAAGAACGCCACCAGTGCGGCGGCCGGGTTGTCACTCTGCGACCAGGCTTCGTTCATCAGTGCGGCCGAGTAGGCGGCCCTGGTGGACACGGCCGTATATCGATATGCCCGGCCGTCCACTTCCCTGCGGACCCAGCCCTTCTGATGGAGATTGTCCATTACCGTCATCACCGTCGTGTAGGCGATGGACCGTTCCTGCTGGAGGTCCTCGAGGACTTCCCGCACGGTGACCGGACGGTTCCCTTGCCAGACGCGCGTCATCACGGCGTCTTCCAGCTCTCCCAATTGACGGGGCACGGGCTCACTTTAGTGCCACATGTCCCGAATGGCTGGTTATTCACAGAGCCAAAAGAGCGCACGGCTCTCATGAGCCGTGCGCTCCGGGGATGCGAGGAACGGACCGTGCGGTCAGGCATTCTCCGGACGAGCGGTCTGCTTCACGGATTCCGCGCGGGCGATCGCCGCGTCCACGGCGTCATCCTCCTTGGCCTTGTTCGGACCGCCCTGGCTCTTGACGATCGTCACGACCAGGCCGATGAAGAAGATGGCCATCACCACGGGGGGCACGAGCGCGGATACGTAGTCCATGCCGTCCAGAGTAGCGAGCCCGGTACAACGGATTGCGGCGGCCTCCCGGTGGAGGCCGCCGCAATCCGTCGCATGTGAGCCCGGTCAGCCGGCGGCGCGCTCCTCCTCCGCCGGTGGCGGCGACGGGCGGCGGCGCGGGAAGACCTCGGACGGCTTGGGCGCCGGGCGCGACCCCGGAGCCGGCGAGCGGCCGGGGGCGGGGGCGGGGGCGGCCGGGGCCTTCGGGCGGTCCGGCTCCCGGTCGGCGGCCCGGCCGCCGGGCAGCGCGAGCAGCCTGGAGCGCGGGCCGGGGGCCGACGCGGCGGCGGAGCGGCCGGCGAGCCGGGCCCGTACGGAGCGCTCGGCGAGGATCTGACAGCGCTCCAGAAGCGCCGCCGCGAGCGGCTTACCGCGCAGCGCGCGCAGGGCCGCCAGATCGTCCGGGCGGGGGTCGTAACCGGCCGCCAGGGCGTCCTGGAGCAGCTCCAGGTAGCCAATGACGGAGCCGGGGAGGGCGGCGCGGTAGCGGGCGAGGTCGGCGAGGAGGAACGCTCGCAGCCGGCCCGCCTCCCCGACCGCCTCGTCCACGGAGCCCGCGAGCCGCAGGCAGTCCTGGACATCCTCGTCGGACAGGGGCATGGGGTGGAGGGCGATGGCGAGGGCACGTCGGAGCACCCGCAGCTCGTCCGCGCTGAACGCCATGCCGCCTCGTGAACCGTAGGGCGTGGGCATAGCGCGACAATACGTGCTAAATGGACAAAATCCGTTTAACTGGTCGTCGGTGGCGCGGCGTCCGCGAACGGTGCCACGGGCCGTCGCCCACCGCCGTTCCCGCAGGTACGCCGCGCCTGCGCGGCCGGATCCCTACGACCGGGACACGTTCCGCTCGTACACCAGGCGCAGCCCGATCAGCGTGAGCCACGGCTCGTGCTCGTCGATGGCGGAGGACTCGCCCAACACCATCGGAGCAAGGCCGCCGGTCGCGATGACCGTGACGTCGTCCGGGTCGGCGGTCAGCTCCTTCTTCATCCGGGCCACCACCCCGTCGACCTGGCCCGCGAAGCCGTAGACGATGCCGGACTGCATGGCCTCGACGGTGTTCTTGCCGATCACGCTGCGCGGCCGGGCCAGCTCGATCTTGCGGAGCTGGGCGCCCTTGACGCCGAGCGCCTCGACGGAGATCTCGATGCCGGGGGCGATCACCCCGCCCGCGTACTCCCCGCGTGCGGAGACCGCGTCGAAGGTGGTGGCGGTGCCGAAGTCGACGACGATCGCCGGGCCCCCGTACAGCTCGACGGCGGCGACCGCGTTGATGATGCGGTCCGCGCCGACCTCCTTGGGGTTGTCCATCAGGACCGGGACGCCGGTCTTGACGCCGGGCTCGACGAGGACGGCGGGCACGTCGCCGTAGTAGCGGCGGGTGACCTCGCGCAGCTCGTGCAGGACGGACGGGACGGTCGCGCAGATCGCGATGCCCTCGATGCCGTCGCCGAGCTCCATGCCGAGCAGCGGGTGCATGCCCATCAGGCCCTGGAGGAGGACGGCCAGCTCGTCGGCGGTGCGGCGGGCGTCGGTGGAGATCCGCCAGTGCTCGACGATCTCCTCGCCGTCGAAGAGTCCGAGGACCGTGTGCGTGTTGCCGACGTCGATGGTGAGCAGCATCAGGCGTCGGCCCCGTCGGTGAGGGAGGCGTCGCGGAAGTCCAGGCCGATGTCGAGGATCGGCGAGGAGTGGGTGAGCGCGCCGACGGCCAGGTAGTCGACGCCGGCGTCCGCGTAGGCGCGGGCCGAGTCGAGCGTGAGGCGGCCGGAGGACTCCAGGATCGCGCGGCCGGCGACCAGGGCCACCGCCTCGGCGGTCTCCGCCGGGGTGAAGTTGTCCAGCAGGATCAGGTCGGCGCCCGCGTCCAGCACCTCGCGGACCTGCGCCAGCGTGTCGACCTCCACCTCGATGGGCAGGTCGGGGAACTCGGCGCGGACCCGCTTGAACGCCTCCGCCACCCCGCCCGCGGCGATGACGTGGTTGTCCTTGACCAGGGCCGCGTCGGAGAGCGACATCCGGTGGTTGACGCCGCCGCCGCACCGTACGGCGTACTTCTCCAGGGCGCGCAGGCCCGCCGTCGTCTTGCGGGTGTCGCGGACCTGGGCCTTGGAGCCCTCCAGCACGTCCGCCCAGGCACGGGTGGCGGTGGCGATGCCGGAGAGGCGGCAGAGCAGGTTGAGCGCGCTGCGCTCGCCGGTCAGCAGGTCGCGGGTGCGGGTGGTGACGGTGAGCAGCTTCTGGCCGGGGGCGACGCGCTCGCCGTCCTCGACGTGCCGCTCGACCTCGAACTCCTCGGTGCAGACGATCGACAGGACCGCCTCGGCGACCCGCAGCCCGGCCACGACCCCCGCCTCGCGCGCGGTGAAGTCACCGGTGATCACGGCGTCCTCGGGGACGGTCGCCACGGTCGTGACGTCCACCCCGCCGTCCAGGTCCTCCTCGATCGCCACATGGGCGACGTCCTCGACCTGGACGGGGTCGAGACCCGCCTCGGCGAGGAGCAGGGCGAGCGCGGGGTCGAGCCCGCACTCCAGGGCGTCGGGGTCGAAGCCGTCACCGCAGCCGCAGTCGTCGCCACAGCCCCCGGAGGACGCGGCGGGTGCGGGCGCGCCGACCCGGATCAGCGGTACGTCCACCGGTGTGGGGCGCGGATTCTCTTCGGGCGTGGACACGGTTGCGGCTCCTCGGGGGCGTGGCGGGTGGTGCGGTGCTTCTCTGTTCGGGTGCGGCCGCTGTTCGGGGGCGGCCGCTGTCGCTGTGCGGGTGCGGCTCGCGCCGCTGCTCCCAGCAGTCTGGTCAATCCGCCGCGCGTACGGGTGGGAATGCGGCGGTCTCCGTACGGTGGACGACCGGTGTGCGGTCGGCGGCGATCCGGACGACCAAATGGCGGCGCCAGTGCGCGTCGTCGCGGTCGGGCCGGTCCTCGCGCCAGTGGCAGCCGCGGGTCTCCTCGCGCTCCCGGGCGGCGGCGACCAGGACCCGCGAGACCAGCAGCAGGTTGGTGACCTCCCAGCTGTCGACGCCGGGGACCGCGTCCTTGGGGTCGGCGGCGTCCGCGTCGGCGGCGGCGCTGCGGTGCAGGGCGTCCAGCTCCTCGGCGGCGGCGGCCAGGGATCCGGCGGAGCGGAGGACTCCGGCGCCCCGGGTCATGACGCGCTGGATCGCCGTACGGGTCTCGGGGGCGAGCAGCGGGACGGGGGCGTCGCCGCCCTCGCTCGCGGCCTCCGCCGGTTCGGTGCGCGGAGGGCGGGTCTCCGCGATGTCGGCGGCGATGCGCTCGGCGAAGACCAGGCCCTCCAGGAGCGAGTTCGACGCCAGCCGGTTGGCGCCGTGCACTCCGGTGCAGGCGACCTCGCCACAGGCGTACAGGCCGGGGACGGTCGTGCGGCCGCGCAGGTCGGTGCGGATGCCGCCGGAGGCGTAGTGCGCGGCCGGAGCGACCGGGATCGGCTCGGTGACCGGGTCGATGCCGTGGGCGCGGCAGGCGGCCAGGATGGTCGGGAAGCGCTGCTCCCACATCCGTGCGCCGAAGTGCCGGGCGTCCAGATACATGTGCTCGGTGCCGTGCTCGTGCATCTGGCGGGTGATGGCCTTGGCGACGATGTCGCGGGGGGCCAGCTCGGCCAGCTCGTGCTGCCCGAGCATGAAGCGGGTGCCGGTCGCGTCGACGAGGTGGGCACCTTCGCCGCGTACCGCCTCGGAGACCAGCGGCTGCTGGCCCTCGGAGTCGGCGCCGAGGAAGAGGACGGTCGGGTGGAACTGGACGAACTCCAGGTCGGAGACCTCCGCCCCGGCCCGCAGCGCCAGCGCCACGCCGTCGCCGGTGGAGACCGACGGGTTGGTGGTGGCGGAGAAGACCTGGCCCATGCCGCCGGTCGCGAGGACGACCGAAGGGGCCCGGACCGCGCCGACGCCGTCGTGCTGGCCCTCGCCCATGACGTGCAGCGAGACCCCTGCCGTACGGCCTTCGGCGTCGGTGAGCAGGTCCAGGACGAGCGCGTTCTCGATGGTGTGCAGGGCGGCCGAGCGGACCGCCTCGACCAGGGCCCGGGAGATCTCCGCGCCGGTCGCGTCGCCGCCGGCGTGGGCGATGCGGCGGCGGTGGTGGCCGCCTTCACGGGTCAGCGCTATGTCGCCGCTGTCGGTGGTGTCGAACGTGGCGCCGGTGGTGATCAGGCGTCGTACGGCGTCGGGGCCCTCGGTGACCAGGGTCCGCACGGCCTCCTCGTCGCACAGGCCCGCGCCCGCGACCAGGGTGTCGTCCAGGTGCTGTTCGGGGGTGTCGCCCTCGCCGAGCGCGGCGGCGATGCCGCCCTGGGCCCAGCGGGTCGAACCGTCGTCGAGCCGGGCCTTCGTGACGACCACGGTGTCCAGGCCTGCCGCCGCGCAGCGCAGCGCGGTGGTGAGACCGGCGACTCCGGAGCCGACCACCACGACGTCCGCGTCGATGGCCCAGCCGGGGGCGGGGGCGGTCAGCCGTATTCCGGTCACGTCAGGGCTCCGAAGGTGAGGGGGATGTTGTCGATGAGGCGGGTCTCCCCGACCCGGGCGGCGACGGCGAGGACCGCCTCCCCGCTCTCGCGGTCGTCGGGGATCTCGGTGAAGTCCGCCGGGTCGACCAGGGCCAGGTAGTCCAGGACGAGCGGGTGCCGGTCCCGGGCGGCGGCCTCGTCCAGGATCGCGCGCGCGGCGGCCCGGACGGCGGCGGGCGCTCCGTTCGGCCGGGCCAGCGCCACGGCCTGGGCGTCCGCGGCGGCCCGGGCCTCGCCGAGCCGGTTGAGCCCGGCGGCCCGGTCACCGCCGGGTGCGGTGGCCTTGGCGCGCTCGTGCAGGGCCTGCTGGGCGGCGAGTCGGTCCTGCGCCGCGAACAGGGCCCGGGACAGGGCGAGGGCGGTGTGCCGCTCCTGCGGGGACAGGAACCGGTTGCGGCTGGAGAGCGCGAGGCCGTCGAGGTCGCGGACGGTGGGGACGCCGGTGATCCGGACGCCGAAGTTCAGGTCGCGGACCATGCGGGCGATCAGGGCGAGCTGCTGGGCGTCCTTCTGGCCGTAGAACGCCTCGTCGGGGCGGGTGAGGTGGAGGAGCTTGGCGACGACGGTGAGCATGCCGTCGAAGTGACCGGGGCGGGCCGCGCCTTCGAGGCGCTCGCCCATGGGGCCGGCGGTGATCCGGACCTGGGGTTCGCCGCCCGGATAGACCTCGTCCACGCCGGGGGCGAAGACCGCGTCGGCCCCCGCCGCCGCGGCGGTCTCCAGGTCGGCGTCCAGGGTGCGCGGGTAGCGGTCCAGGTCGGCGGCCTCGCCGAACTGGAGCGGGTTCACGAAGACCGTGACCACGACCTGGCCGTCCGGGCCCGCCGCTTCGCGGGCCGCGCGGATCAGGGTGGCGTGGCCGTCGTGCAGCGCCCCCATCGTCATGACGACGGCCCGCTCGGCCCCGGCGGGGCGGGGCAGCGCGTCGAGCTCGGCGGCGGTGCGGAGGAGGGCGGGGGCGGGGGCTGTCGTGCCGGTGTCTTCCGTGCGGCTGCTGGTGGTCATCGGGTCTCCCCCGGTCCGGTGGAGCCCGGGCGGCTTTCCTGGTCGGCCAGGGCGACGAGGAGGTCCTCCGCCAGCTCCGGCTTGAGCAGGCCGTGGGCGAGCGCCCGGTCGGCCGTGGCGCGGGCCATCGCGAGGTAGCCGCCGACCATCTGCGGGGCGTGCGCGCGCAGTTCGCCGACGTGCGCGGCGACCGTGCCCGCGTCGCCCCGGGCCACCGGGCCGGTCAGCGCCGCGTCGCCGGAGCGCAGCGCGTTGTCCAGGGCGGCGCCCAGCAGCGGGCCGAGCATCCGGTCCGGGGCGGTGACCCCGGCCTTGGCCAGCAGCTCCATCGACTCGGCGACCAGGGTGACCAGGTGGTTCGCGCCGAGAGCCAGGGCCGCGTGGTAGAGCGGGCGGGACTCCTCGGCGATCCACTCCGGCTCGCCGCCCATCTCGATGACCAGCGCCTCGGCGGCCAGCCGCAGCTCCTCGGGGGCGGTGACCCCGAACGAGCAGCCCGCGAGCCGCTGGACGTCGACGGAGGAGCCGGTGAACGTCATCGCCGGGTGCAGCGCGAGCGGCAGGGCCCCGGCCCGCAGCGCGGGGTCCAGGACCCGGGCTCCGTACCGCCCGGAGGTGTGGACGAGGAGCTGTCCCGGCCGTACGGCACCGGTCTCGGCGAGGCCCTCGACCAGGCGCGGGAGCGCGTCGTCCGGGACGGTCAGCAGGACCAGCTCGGCGCGGGCGAGGACCTCGGCGGGCGTCACCACGGGGACGTCGGGGAGCAGGGCGGCCGCGCGGCGCCGGGAGGCGTCGGAGACACCGGAGACGGCCACCGGGCGGTGGCCGGCGAGCTGGAGCGCGGCGGCGAGTGCGGGGCCGACGCGGCCCGCTCCCACGACGCCGACGGTGAGGCGGGCGGGGCGGTCCCTCGCGTCGAGGGGTTCCTTCGGAACTGTCGTATTCACGCGGCGATGGCCTTCCGTTCCAGTCCGCGGGGGGTACCGGACGATTTCTCTGCATGCTACGCCAGCGTTTCGGCGATCCCCGCCCGCCGCCCACAGCCTGTGGATAACTCTGCGGAACGGGTGGGAATCGTGCGGCGTGGAGCCGGTCGTCCAGGGGATGATCGTCCCATGACAGCCATGGATGAGCAGGAGCAGCGCCGGCGCCGGCTGGCCGCCTGGCGCGGGTCGCACCGGATGCTGGACCGCCGGTCCACGGACGGAACGGTCGGCGAGGGGCTCGCGGCGCTGATGGCCGGGATCGGGGCCGGTTCAGGCGGCGGGGCCGGTTCGCAGGCCGGTTCCGGAACCGGCGCCCGTCCCCGTCTCGTACACGATCCGGACGATGCGGTGGATGTGTACGGGGGCGGGGTCGTCGCGGAGCTGGAGCGGCGGGTGGCCGGGCTGCTGGGGACGGAGGCGGCGGCGTTCTTCCCGACCGGGACCATGGCCCAGCAGGTGGCACTGCGGTGCTGGGCCGGGCGTACGGGCAACGCCACGGTGGCGCTGCATCCGCTGGCCCACCCGGAGCTGCACGAGGAAGGCGCGCTCGGGGCGGTGAGCGGGCTGCGGACGGTGCACCTGACGGCCGAGCCGCGGATGCCGGGCGCCGAGGAGGTACGGGACCATCCGGAGCCCTTCGGCACGCTGATGCTGGAGCTGCCGTTGCGGGACGCCGGGTTCACGCTGCCCACCTGGGACGAGCTGGAGGCGACCGTGGCAGCGGCCCGGGAGCGGGACGCGGTGGTGCATCTGGACGGGGCGCGGCTCTGGGAGTGCGGGCCGCACTTCGGGCGGGGCCTTAAGGAGATTGCGGCGCTCGCGGACAGCGTGTACGTGTCCTTCTACAAGTCGCTGGACGGGCTGTCGGGGGCGGCGCTGGCGGGTCCTTCGGTGCTGGTGGAGGAGGCGCGGGTGTGGCGTCACCGGTACGGGGGCCAGCTCTTCCAGCAGTATCCGGCGGCGCTCTCCGCGCTGATCGGGCTGGAGAGGGAGCTGCCCCGGCTGCCGTCGTACGTGGCGCACGCGAAGGTGGTGGCCTCGGCGATGGCGGAGGGGTTCGCGGCGGCGGGGCTGCCGTGGTTCCGGGTGCGTCCGGAGCCGCCGCACACGCATCAGTTCCAGGTGTGGCTGCCGTACGGGGCGGAGGTGCTGGACGAGGCGTCGGTGCGGCAGGCGGAGGAGACGGGCGTGACGCTGTTCCGGCGGTGGGGGTCGGGGGCGGCGGGGGCGGCCGGGTTGCCGCCGGGGGTCTCGGTCACCGAGGTGACGGTGTCCGGGGCGGGGCTGGAGTGGTCGGCGGGGGATGTCCGGGACGCGGTCGGGGTGTTCGCGGGGTTGCTGGAGTAGCTCCTGGAGCAGGGCCCTTGTTGAGAGGCCGGCCCCCTGACCTCGGGTTTCCGTCCTCAGACGCCGGGCGGGCTGGAGCGGGGCCCGGCGGGCCGGTTCGGCGTCGGCGGATGCGTCAGCCAGTGGTGGTAGAGGTCGCGCAGGGTCCTGCGGTCGTGGCGGCCCGGCGGGGGCGGTGCCGGCTCGTCCAGGCGGGCCGCGCGGTAGGTGTCGAGCATGTGCTGCTGGATGGCGTCCATGTATCCAGCGTCCGCCTGTCGCCGCAGGGCCGCGCGCTGATTGACGGCGGCCGTCAAATGAGGCGACGGCCCGTCCCCGTACCCCGCACCATGGGACGCGTGAGCGTGCACATAGACATCGCGGGCCTGACCCCCGACCGCATCGATTTCGCGATCTCCCCGCTGGCCGAGCTGGGCGTCGCCCTGCACGCACTCTCCGAGCCGGGCCACCACCCCGGTGTGCACGGCTGGGCCACCGCCACGGCGGCCGGGCTGGAGCCCGATCTCGCGGACCGGCTGATGGAGGCGGAGTTCCTCTGGCGGAACACCTTCTCCGACATCCTCATGCCGTTCGCCGGGATCCGCGGCGGCGACGGGCGGACCGGGGCGACCCTGGCGGAGGACCTGGACATCCTGGACCGGCTGGACGACGAGCGGTTCGTCACGGCGGCCCTGGAGTTCACCTGCAGCAGCCTGTACGGGGCCGGTGCCGCCTCCCCGCTCGCCGATCCGGCGATGCGCGCCCGCGCCCTGGACATGGCGGCGGCCCGGGGCCCGCGCCAGGTGGACTTCACCCGGCGGCTGCTGGCCGACCCCGCTCCCGTACGCCGCTGGCTGAGGCGGCTCTTCGAGGACCTGGACCAGGCGTTCTTCGCGGACACCTGGCGCCGGGTCCAGGTCCAGCTGGTCGCGGACGCCCGGCACAAGTCGGAGCTGCTGCGGCGCAAGGGCCTCGCGGAGGCGGTCGGGGCGGTCTCACCGGCGCTGACCGTGGACGAGGAGGCGGGCAGGATCTCCGTCGACAAACTGGCCGAGGGCCGGACGACCGCCGTCGACCCACAGGTCGGCGCCGGCCTCACCCTGATGCCCAGCACCTTCGGCTGGCCCCATCTGATGGTGCTGCACGCTCCCGGCTGGCGACCGGTGCTCCACTACCCGGTCCGGATGCCCGACCTGCCGACCCCGGCCTCCGTGGAGCTGCTCCAGCGCCGGATGGAGGCGCTGGCCCACCCGATGCGGATGCGCCTGTGCCGCAACCTCGCCCGCTCCCCGTACACCACCGGCGAACTGGCCGAGTCGCACGGCATCACCGCGCCCGAGGTCTCCCGGCATCTGTCGGTGCTCAAGAAGGCGGGCCTGATCACGACGCGGCGCCGCGGACGGTACGTCATGCACCAGCTGGACCTGACGGTCGTCGCCCGCATCGGCAGCGACTTCCTGGAGGGCGTGCTGCGGTAGCCGGAGCCTGCCGCTCAGCCCGCACCGCCGCCCGCGCGCACCAGGCCCGTCTCGTAGGCGAGGACGACGACCTGGACCCGGTCGCGCAGGCTCAGCTTGGTGAGGATGCGGCCGACATGGGTCTTGACCGTGGCCTCGGAGAGGACGAGGCGGGCGGCGATCTCGCCGTTCGAGAGGCCCTGCGCGACCAGGAGCATCACCTCGCGTTCGCGTTCGGTGAGCTTCTCGATGTGCTTGTTCTTCGGCTCCTTCTCGCTGCTCGGCAGCATCGGCGAGAACCGGTCGAGCAGGCGGCGGGTGGTGGACGGGGCCACGACCGCGTCGCCGCTGTGCACCGAGCGGATCGCGGAGAGCAGTTCGGCCGGCGGCACGTCCTTGAGCATGAAGCCGCTCGCGCCCGCCTTCAGCCCGGAGAACGCGTACTCGTCCAGGTCGAACGTCGTCAGGATCAGCACCTTCGGCGGATTCGGCTGCGCACAGATCCGGCGGGTCGCCTCCACCCCGTCCAGGCGCGGCATGCGCACGTCCATCAGGACCACGTCCACCGCCGTGGCGCGCAGGATCTCGATCGCCTCCGCGCCGTCCCCGGCCTCCGCCACCACCTCCATGTCGGGCTGGGCGGCCAGGACCATCCGGAAGCCCGTGCGCAGCAGCACCTGGTCGTCGACGAGCATCACGCGGATGGCCATGGGGGTCTGTCCTGTCCTGTGGGTGGTGGGTCGGAACGTCACTCGGCGGGCTTCAGCGGCAGCAGCGCACTGATCCGGAAGCCGCCTCCGGGCCGCGGCCCCGCGTCCAGCGTGCCGCCGACCATGCCGACCCGCTCCCGCATCCCGATCATCCCGTGCCCGCCGCCGTCCGCGCCGCCGTCCTCGTACAGCTCGTGCGCCGCGCCCCGGCCGTCGTCCTCGACCAGCAGCCCGAGGCCGTCGTCGAAGTAGACCAGCCGGACGCTGGCACCGGCGTCCGGGCCGCCGTGCTTGCGGGTGTTGGTGAGGGCCTCCTGCACGATGCGGTAC
This sequence comes from Streptomyces sp. NPDC101178, assembly GCF_044767965.1. NCBI lineage: Bacteria > Bacillati > Actinomycetota > Actinomycetes > Kitasatosporales > Streptomycetaceae > Streptomyces > Streptomyces sp. NPDC101178. Next base: position 817,728 of record NZ_JBIWOZ010000003.1, on the reverse strand, counting down.
GCGGTCAGCTCCACGCCGCTCGGCAGCGGCCGCGCGGTGCCCTCCACCTTGAAGTCCACCGCCAGACCGGTCCGCCGCACCTGGTCGACCAGGTCCTCGATCTGCTCCACGTCCGGCTGCGGAACGTACTCCCCGCTCTCCGGCGCGTCACCGGTCCGCAGCACCCCGAGCAGCCGCCGCATCTCCGCCAGCGCCTGCCGGCCGGTGGAGGAGATCGTCTCCAGCGCCTGCCGGGCCTGGTCCGGCGCCGCGTCCATCACGTACGCGGCCCCGTCGGCCTGAACCACCATCACGGACACGTTGTGCGCGACGACATCGTGCAGCTCCCGGGCGATCCGGGCCCGCTCGGCGGCGACCGCGACCTTGGACTGGGCCTCGCGCTCCCGCTCCAGCCGGGCGGCACGCTCCTCCAGCTGGCTGAAGTAGGCCCGCCGGGTCCGCAGCGAGTCGCCCATCACCCAGGCCAGCACGAACGGCACCGTCATGATCACCGTCACGAAGATCTGCTGCGGCCAGGAGCCGCCCGGCTCGGCCTCCCAGCGCACCTGCGAGAGTCCGGCCGCGCTCAGGCTGCAGATCAGGGCCAGCCGGGAGGCCCAGCGCTCCCCGATCGTGGCCACCGTGAAGGTGATCACCAGCATCGCGAAGTTGCCGATGCCCGGCCGGACGTCGCCGACCAGCTGGAGCACGCCGACCGCGATGGCGAGCAGCAGCATCTTCTCGGGCAGCCGCCGGCGCAGCGCCACGACCGTGGAGAGGCCGAGGGCAACCGGAATCGCGAGGATCTCCTCCCGCCCGGCGTCGTACATGCCCGACGCCATCGACATGCCGGAGAGCCCGAGGAGGACGACCGCCCAGAAGACGTCGACGCCCAGCGGGTGTCTGCGGAGAAAATCGTAGAGGCGCTGCACGTAGCCCAGCGTAAGGACAGCGGATAGGTGCCCGGGTCAACCGGAGGATCGATCCAGATCCCGGGACCGTACTCCCCAAGGTGGAGACTGGCCCACATGACGGAGGAGTGGCGCGGGTGGCGGGAGGCGGCCAAGACCGCTCTGTACGGGGACGAGGGCTTCTACCGGAGCCCGGTCCGCAGCCCTCTGGGACCGGCGGGCCACTTCCGTACGTCGGTCCACGCATCGCCCCTGTTCGCGCGGGCGGTGGCCGGGCTGCTGGCCGCGACCGCGAGGGAGCTGTCCACCCGTACGGTCGCGCTGGTCGATGTCGGCGCCGGGCGCGGTGAGCTGCTGACCGGGGTGCTCGCCGCGGTGCCGGAGGGGCTGGAGGTGATCCCGTACGGGGTGGAGGTCGCCGCCCGTCCGCCGGAGCTGGATCCGCGGATCGTCTGGTGCGCCGAGGTGCCGCGGGGCGTGCGCGGGGTGCTCTTCGCCAACGAGTGGCTGGACAACGTGCCGGTGGAGGTGGCGGAGGTGGACGGGGCCGGGGTCGCCCGGTACGTACAGGTGCGGACCTCGGACGGTGCGGAGCGGCCGGGTCCGCCGGTGACGGGTGCGGACGCGGCGTGGCTGGAGCGGTGGTGGCCGCTGTCCGCGCCGGGTGAGCGGGCGGAGATCGGGCGGCCCCGGGACGAGGCGTGGGCGCGGGCGGTCGGTTCGCTGGACGCCGGGCTGGCGGTGGCGGTGGACTACGCGCATGTACGGGGCGGGCGGCCGCCCTTCGGGACGCTGACCGGGTTCCGGGGCGGACGGGAGGTGCGGCCGGTGCCGGACGGGTCGTGCGACCTGACCGCGCATGTGGCGCTGGACGCGTGCGCGGCGGCGGTGCGCCGGGGGACGGCGGAGCTGACGGACCAGCGGGCGGCGCTCGGGCGGCTGGGCGTGTCCGGGGAGCGGCCGCCGCTGAGCCTGGCGGCCTCCGATCCCGCGGCGTACGTACGGGGCCTGTCCTCGGCGGGCGAGGCGGCGGAGCTGACCGCGCGCGGCGGGCTCGGCGACTTCGGGTGGCTGCTGCACCGGGTGGGGCCGGGCCGGGGGTGACCGCCCGCAGGGCCGCGGCGGACAGGGAACAGGCAGGCAACAGGCAGGGAATACTGGTCCCATGACGGAGACGACCATCGGCATCGGCGGCGCGGCGGAGAGCACCGACATGGTGCTGAACATCGGCCCGCAGCACCCCTCCACGCACGGCGTGCTCCGGCTCCGGATCGTCCTGGACGGGGAGCGCGTCCAGCACGCCGAGCCGGTCATCGGCTATATGCACCGGGGCGCGGAGAAGCTCTTCGAGGCGCGCGACTACCGGCAGATCATCATGCTCGCCAACCGCCACGACTGGCTCTCCGCCTTCTCCAACGAACTGGGCGTCGTGATGGCCGTCGAGCGGATGCTCGGCATGGAGGTCCCCGAGCGCGCGGTCTGGACGCGGACGCTCCTCGCCGAGCTGAACCGGGTCCTCAACCACCTGATGTTCCTCGGCTCCTATCCGCTCGAACTCGGCGGCATCACGCCGGTCTTCCACGCCTTCCGCGAGCGCGAGGAGCTCCAGGCGGTGATGGAGGAGGTCTCCGGCGGCCGGATGCACTACATGTTCAACCGGGTCGGCGGGCTCAAGGAGGACGTCCCGGCGGGGTGGCCGGGCCGGGTGCGCGACGCCGTCGCCTCGGTCCGCTCCCGCATGGACATCTACGAGAACCTGGTCCTCGGCAACGAGATCTTCCGGGCGCGTACGCGCGACGTCGGCGTGCTCTCGGCCGGAGCGGTGCACGCGTACGGGGTGTCGGGGCCGATCGCGCGCGCCTCGGGCGTCGACTTCGACCTGCGGCGCGACGAGCCGTACCTCGCGTACGGAGAGCTCCAGGACACCCTGAAGGTGGTCACCCGGACCGAGGGCGACTGCCTGGCCCGCTTCGAGTGCCTGCTGGAGCAGACCCTGAACTCGCTGGACCTGGCGGACGCCTGCCTGGACCGGATGGCGGGTCTGGAGCCCGGGCCGGTCAACCAGCGGCTGCCCAAGGTGCTCAAGGCGCCCGAGGGCCACACGTACGCCTGGACGGAGAACCCGCTCGGCCTCAACGGCTACTACCTGGTCTCCAAGGGGGAGAAGACCCCGTACCGGCTGAAGCTGCGGTCCGCCTCCTTCAACAACATCCAGGCGCTCACCGAACTGCTGCCGGGGACGCTGGTCTCCGACATGGTGGCGATCCTGGGGTCGCTCTTCTTCGTCGTCGGGGACATCGACAAGTAGCGGACCGCTACCGCGGGCTCCTAGGACACCGCGTGGCTCTAAGACACCGCGTGGCCCTAGGAGACCGCGCCGCGCAGTTCCGCCACGTCGATCTGCTCGGTCTCGTCGTGCGCGGTGAGGTCGATGACCTTGCCCACGGCCCGGTTCTGCACCGCTCCCGTGCGGTGGACGGCGAGCGCCTCCTCGCCGACGACGTCCGCGAGGTCCTCGTTCTGCACGGACTCGATCGCGGCGTTGGCCTTCCGGGCGTTCTGGGCGTTCTGGGTGCCGAAGAAGTCGAAGTTGCCCTGCGGGACCAGGTGTCGGCGGGCCGTCGCGTACGGCACGACGGCCGAGGCGGCGGGGACCCTACGCGGTACGTGGACGGGCGCGGCGGAGACCGGGGCCGGCGGGGTGGTCGACGGGCGGCCGTGCTGGTGGTGCTCGCCGGCCCCGGAGACCGCCGCGTCCTTCCCCTGCGGGTCTTCCCCCTCCGCGCTCCGGTCACCGGCGATGGCACGGGCGGTCGCTTCCGCGCGACGCGCTTCCTGGAGTGCGGCGTTACGGGTGAGGTGCAGCAGGGCCTCGTCCGCGCGGCGGTAGGCCTCCGGGGTCGGCGTCGACCGTCCGGCGGGCAGCTCGGCAGGGGAGGAGGCGGCCTCGATGGCGAGCTGCCTGCGGCCCTCCAGCGCACTGGCCCGCTCGGTCTCGGCGTTGGCGTACCGGCGGAGCAGGCCCGCGTGCTCGCCGCGCAGTCCGGCGAGCTCCACGCGCTTGCGGCGGAGCTTGGTCTCCAGACGGGTGCGCAGCTCGCGCGACTCCTCCAGATCCTGCTCCAGCTCGGCTATGCGCTCCTCGGCCCGCCACTCGTCACGGGTACGGGCCCGCTCCAGCTCGGCGACCCGCAGCCCTGCGGCCCGGTCCCAGCTGCGCATCAGATACGCGCCGGTCAGGGCGGCGGCGGCCACGGCGGCCACCAGGCCGCGCAGCGCGAGCGGTTCGGCGAGGAACCAGGCGCCGGTGGCACCGACGACCGACACTCCCGCCACCGCGGAGGGCGGCAGGATTCTGTGAAGGGGTGGCGAATGGCGGTGGCGTCCACGTGGCATGGCCTGAAATTTACCGTGTGTACGCGCTACTTGGGGGGCCGCCCGGCAATCTTTCCCGGCCGGTTACCTGACGGCCCCCCGAAGCCCCCTGGTTCTTGATCGGGAACTCTCCGCGACCGGGGCTCACTTCCTGATCAAGACCTACTTCTTGATCAGGCCCTTCGACTCCAGATACTCCTTCGCCACGTCGGTCGGCTTCGCGCGCTCGGCGTCGACCTTGCGGTTCAGCTCGGCGAGATCTTCCGTGGTGAGGGTGTCGGTGAGCTTTCCGAGCGCGGCGGCGATCTCCGGAGCACCCGCGTCCTTGGCATTGAGCACCGGCAGGACGTTGTCGGCGTTCTGGAGCTTCTTGTCGTCCTCCAGGAACACCAGACCGTCCAGCACCGCGTCCGTGGTGGTCGTCAGGACCAGCTCGACCTTGCCGTCGCGGACGGCCTGCTTGGACTGCGGGGTGCCGACGCCCTTCGGGTCGATACCGGTGACGTCGATGCCGTACGTCTTCTTCAGACCCGGTGCGCAGAAGGGCCGCACCTCGCACTCGTCGCCCGCCGCGATCTTGACCTTGAGCTTCGACTTTCCGAGATCGGAAAGGGTCTTGAGGTTGTTCTTCTCGGCGAATTCCTTGGAGACCGCGAAGGCGTTCTGGTCGACGGCCTTCCCGGCCGGGAGCACCTTGAGGCCCAGCGGTTCCGCGAGCTTCTCCAGTGCGGCGACCGTGGCGGCGGCGTCACCGGAGGCGAGGGGCGCGTTCTGCGCCTTCTCCGCGCCGTTCACCTTGGCGTTGAGGAATTCGGTGATGGTGGCGGCGTATTCGGGTACGACGTCGATCTCGCCCTTCTCCAGCGAGGGCTCGTACAGCTCACGGTTCTTCACCGTGGTGACCGAGGTGCTGTACCCGGCGTCGCCGAGGATCTGCGCGTACAGCTCGGCGAGCACCTTGGACTCGGTGAAGGCGGCCGAGCCGACCACGAGCGAGCCCTTCTTGCCGTCGCCGCCCGAGGAGCCGGAGCCGCCCTTCTCCTGCTCCAGGCTGTCGCCGCCGCAGGCCGCGAGCGACCCGGTCAGCGCCACGATGCCGATGACCGCTCCGGCTATCCGCGAGGTTCTGCTCATGTCTGTTCTCCGTCCGAACTCAAGAAAGGTTGACGTAAAGGGAAGATGAGGGGCCGCCGGTGCCTCACGCGATCCGGCGGCGGCGCAGGGGTGACAGCACCCGGTCCAGCGCCACCAGCACCGCTTCCACCAGCAGGGCCAGCGCGGCGACCAGGATCGCGCCCGCGAAGACCTGCGCGGTGTCGTAGGTGTTGAACCCGGCGGTGATGATCCGGCCGAGGCCGCCGAGGCCGACCATGGCGGCGATCGAGGCGGTGGCCACGACCTGGACGGCGGCGGAGCGCAGCCCGGTCATGATCATCGGGTAGGCGAGCGGCAGCTCGACCCGGACGAAGAGCTGCCCGCCGGACATCCCCATGCCCCGGGCGGCCTCCACCACGGACCGGTCCACCTCCCGCATCCCGACATAGGCGTTGGTCAGCAGCGGCGGCACGGCGAACAGCACCAGCGCGATGATCGTGGGCCAGTAGCCGGAGTTGCGCAGGGGCGTGACCATGAAGAGGGCCAGCACCGCGAAGACCGGGATGGCCCGGCCCACGTTGGAGATGTTGACCGCGAGCGCGCCGCCCCTGCCGATGTGGCCCAGGTAGAGCGCGAGCGGGAGGGCGATGGCGCAGGCCACCGCGAGGGCGACCCCGCTGACGTACAGATGCTCGCCGAGCCGGTGCGCGGCGCCGCCGTCGCCCGACCAGTTGGCCCCGGTGGTGAGCCAGGTCCAGGCTTCGCCGATGACTCCCACGGGTCAGCCCGCCTCCACCTTCGCCGGGGCGGACATGCCCGCCGGACCACCCGAACCGCCAGGAGCACCCGCACTGCTCAAACCACCCGAAACGCGCGGATCGTCCGCACCACGGGAACCGTCCACACCGTCCGTACCCGTACCTGTATCCCCCGTCGCCGCCCGTATACGCGTCCAGGGCGTCAGCAGCCGCTGAACTCCCAGGAGCAGCAGGTCGGCGGTGACGGCGAGCAGCACGCAGAGCACCGAGGCGGCGAGCACCTGCGCCTTGAAGAAGCTCGGCAGCGCGTCCTCGATGAGGTTGCCGAGGCCGCCCTTGCCGACGAGCGAGCCGACCGTGGTCAGCGCGACCGTCGACACGGTGGCTATGCGCAGCCCCGCCATCAGCGCGGGCAGCGCCAGCGGGAGCTCCACCTCCCACAGCAGCCGCCACGGCCCGTATCCCATGCCCCGGGCGGCCTCCTTGGCCTCCTCGGGGACGGCTTCGAGGCCGGCCAGGATGTTCCGTACGAGGATGGTCAGCGAATAGAGCACCAGGCCCGTGACGACGAGCGCGGCCGAGAGCCCGAACAGGGGCAGCAGCAGCGAGAACATCGCCAGCGAGGGCACGGTGTAGAGGATCGTCGTCAGCCCGAGCACCGGTCCGGCGAAGCCGCGGCCCCGGCGGGCGAGCAGCGCCAGCGGAAAGGCGACCGCGAGCCCGATGAGCACCGAGACCACCGTGATCCCGATGTGCTGCACGGTGGCGTCGGTCAACTCCTGGCTGCGAGTACGCAGATACTCGCCGCAGATCCAGTCGTTCGTCGCCAGGCAGTCCGCTCCGGCCATCCGGCCCCACCTCCCGTTTCCGTGTCGCGCCCGTGTCGAACTGATGCCCGGCGAGCCTATCCTCGACCACTGACAATCGCGGAGGCTGTCGCATTCCGGCAACACGCCCTTCACAGAACACCCTCCACAATGGGGAATCATGATCCGTTTCGAGCACGTCACCAAGCGGTACGCGGACGGCACCACCGCCGTCGACGACCTTTCCTTCGAGGTCGCCGAGGGTGAACTGGTCACGCTCGTCGGACCTTCCGGCTGCGGCAAGACGACCACCATGAAGATGGTGAACCGGCTGATCGAACCGACCGAGGGCACGATATTCCTCGACGGGGACGACATATCCGCCATCGACCCCGTCGAACTCCGCCGCCGCATCGGCTATGTGATCCAGCAGGTGGGCCTCTTCCCGCACAAGACGGTGCTGGAGAACACCGCGACCGTCCCCCATCTCCTGGGCTGGAAGCGCGGAAAGGGACGCGAACGCGCCGCCGAACTCCTGGACCTCGTCGGACTCGACCCTTCCGTTTACGGTGACCGCTATCCGGAACAGTTGTCCGGCGGCCAGCGTCAACGCGTCGGAGTCGCCCGCGCGCTGGCCGCCGACCCGCCCGTCCTGCTGATGGACGAGCCTTTCGGAGCGGTCGACCCGGTCGTCCGCGAACGGCTCCAGAACGAATTCCTCAAACTCCAGGCCCAGGTCCGTAAAACCGTGCTGTTCGTCACGCACGACATCGAGGAGGCCGTCCGTCTCGGCGACCGGATCGCGGTGTACGGGAGTGGCCGCATCGAGCAGTTCGACTCCCCCGCCACCGTCCTCGGCGCCCCCGCCACCCCGTACGTGGCCGACTTCGTCGGCGCCGACCGCGGGCTGAAGCGGCTCTCGGTGACCCCCATCGAGGAGAGCGACCTCCACCAGCCGCCCGTCGTCCACCTCGACGACTCGCTGGCAGAGGCCACCGCACGGCTCCGCTCCGAGGGCGCGCGCTGGGCGGTCGTCCTGGACGGCCAGGACAACCTGCACGGCTGGATCCCCGTCGGCAGCGCGTCCGCCCCGGACGCGAAGGGCACCGTCCGCGAGCACGCCCGCCGCATGGAGGCCTGGCTTCCGCTCGGCGCGCCGCTCAAGCAGGCCTTCGCCACCATGCTCCAGCACGACGCCGGCTGGATCGCGGTCATCGACAAGGAGAGCGAGGGCCGCTTCCTCGGCGTACTGACCCCGGCCCGGCTGCACGAGGCGCTGCGCCGCTCGATCGACGCCGACGCGCAAGCCGTACCGCGCGCGGAGGTCGCCGTGGAGACGGTCGCCTCCGCGTAGCCGGGCCGCGGGCCCCGGCGCGCACTGCGGGGCCCGTGGGCGGGCCGGCCCCTCACTGCGCGCTGAGGCGCCCGCTCAGCCACTCCAGCGCCGGCGGGATCTCCCGCCGCCAGGTCGTGAAGTTGTGCCCGCCGCTGTCCAGCACGATCGAGGACACCTGGGCGGGCGCCTTCACCCGGTCGATGAACTCCATCGTGCTCCTCAAGTTGTTCTCGCCCTGCCGTGAGGTCGTCACCAGGAAGGAGCCGCCGGACGGCGGCCGGTTCTTCAGCGTCCACATCAGGTCGGCCCGGTCGCGCAGCTCCTGCTTCCCGTGGAACAGGTCGCCGGTCGTCGGGTCCTCTGCGGCTTTGTAGTACGCGGAGAGCCCGGCGCTCGCCGCGTACCGGTCCGGGTGGTGCAGGCCGATCTTCAACGCGCAGTAGCCGCCGGTCGAGTTGCCGATGATGCCCCAGTTACGGGCGTTCTTCCCGACCCGGTACGACTGTCCGATCGCCTCCGGGAGGTCCTTCGCGAAGAACGTCTCCGTCCGCGGCCCCTCCGGTATGTCCACGCACTCGGTGTCGCGCGGTGGCGCCACCGACGGCCGCAGCATCACCAGGATCATCGGCTGCGCCTTGCCCGCCTTCACGCGCTCGTGCGCCGTCTGCGGATACCGCAGGCCCGTGAGAAGGCCCTCCGCCATCCCCGGATAGCCGGTCAGCACCACCACCGCCGGGAACGTCCGCTTCGCGTACGCGCTCCGGAAGTACTCCGGCGGCAGATAGACGTACGCCGGTGTCTTGAGGCCCGAGAGCCGCCCGGAGACCACCACCTTGTCGATCCGCCCGCCCACCGACGGCGCTCCGCCGCCCGGCACATCCGGGCGCTGCGTACCGATCCGCGTCATGTTGGGGGAGCCGGGACCGCCGTCCGGGTGGTCGCTGACCACGCCCAACTCCTGCTTCTGGCCGAAGAGGTCCGCCCAGGAACCGTAGAAGAGGAACGCGTTGTTCACCGCCAGACCGACCGAGGCGAACAGCGTCAGCTGGGTCGCCAGCAGCAGCCCCACCCGGCCCGTCACGGCGGCGGCGCTCCGCCGGGCCAGCCGTGGCCAGAGCCAGACCGTGGCGGCGAACAGTGCCACCGCGAAGGCCGCCACGACCGCCAGAACTACCTTGCTGGTGAGACCCATGAGTCTGCTTTCTCCGTCTTTCGCTACTTGTCCGCCGCGTTCCCGCCGCGTCTCCGAGGGGAAATTTCCGGAATGTGGATGAACCCTCACCACCCGCGCCCCGTCCTAGAGGGAGCACATCGTCCGGAACGGCCGACCGCCGACGGACCCACGAACCTGCACTCTCATCTGGAGCCACGGAAGCGATGTCTGTCACGGTAGATGGGGATAAATCGGTATCGGTTCCGCAGCGGATGCGGCGGCTGCTGCGCGGCCCGCGCCCCGAAGCCGTACCGGCCGTCGTCGGCACCGCCTGCACCGTCGTCGGCCTGATCGACGTCGTCGCCGGGGTCTTCCCGCGCTTCCGGCACAGCCGGATGCACAGCCTCGCCGAGGTGCTGCCCGGAGCGCTCGGCCCGTTCGCCGCCGCGCTCTCGCTGAGCGCGGGCGTCCTGCTGCTCCTGCTCGCACACGGGCTGAAGCGGCGCAAGCGGCGGGCCTGGCGGGCGGCGGTGGTGCTGCTCCCGGCGGGGGCCGTGGCGCAGTTCGCGTACCGCCACTCGGTCGTCGGCGTGCTGGTCTCGCTGACGCTCTGCGCGCTCCTCCTACGCCACCGGGACCAGTTCCGGGCGCTGCCCGACCCGCGCAGCCGCTGGCGGGCGCTGGCCAACTTCGTCCTGCTCGGGGCCTCTTCGCTGGCGCTCGGCCTGGTCATCGTCTCCGTCCACCCCGGCCGCGTCGTCGGTGCCCCGTCCATCGCGGACCGGCTCCAGCACGTGCTGTACGGCCTGTTCGGCGTGGAGGGGCCGGTCGACTACGCCGGGCGGACCAGCTGGACCGTGGCGTACTCGCTCGGCGCGCTCGGCCTGCTGACCGCCGTCACCACGATCTACCTCGCCTTCCGGCCCGAGCACCCGGCCGCCCGCCTCACCGAGGACGACGAGAGCCGGCTGCGGGCGCTGCTGGCGACGCACGGCGGCCGCGACTCGCTCGGCCACTTCGCGCTCCGCCGCGACAAGGCCGTCGTCTTCTCCCCCAGCGGCAAGGCCGCCGTCTGCTACCGGGTCGTCTCCGGGGTGATGCTGGCCGGCGGCGACCCGATCGGCGATGTGGAGGCCTGGCCGGGCGCCATCGAGCGGTTCATGGACGAGGCGAAGGCGCACTCCTGGACGCCGGCCGTGATGGGGTGCAGCGAGCGCGGCGGCGAGGTCTGGACCCGCGAGACCGGACTCACCGCCCTGGAGCTGGGCGACGAGGCGGTGGTGGACGTCGCGGATTTCTCCCTCGCCGGGCGGGCCATGCGGAACGTACGCCAGATGGTGGGGCGCATCGAACGAGGCGGCTACGAGACCCGGGTCCGGCGAGCACGTGACATCGGCCCCACCGAGCTGGAGCGCATCCGCCGCGCCGCCGCCGACTGGCGCGGCACCGACACCGAGCGCGGCTTCTCCATGGCGCTCGGCCGGATCGGCGACCCCGCCGACGGCGACTGCGTGATCGCCACCGCCCATCTGCCCGGCTCCGGTACGGAGGACTCCCCGCACGGCGACCTGAAGGCCGTCCTCCACTTCGTACCGTGGGGCCGCGACGGGATGTCCCTGGAGCTGATGCGCCGCGACCGCTCGGCCGACCCCGGCATGAACGAGCTGCTGATCGTCGCCTCGCTCCAGGCCGCCGGAAAGCTCGGCGTCAAGCAGGTCTCGCTGAACTTCGCGATGTTCCGCTCGGCGCTGGCCCGTGGCGAGCGGCTCGGCGCCGGACCGGTGCTGCGCGGCTGGCGCGGGCTGCTGATCTTCCTCTCGCGCTGGTTCCAGATCGAGTCGCTGTACAAGTTCAACGCCAAGTTCAAGCCGCGCTGGGAGCCGCGCTTCGTGGTCTTCCGCACCAGCCGCGACCTGCCGCGCATCGGGATCGCGGCGATGCGGGCGGAGGGGTTCGTGAACGTCTCGCTGCCCCGCCCGTTCCGCTCCCGCGACCGACACCCGTGCGGTCACGCGCTGCGCACGGCCCCGGAGCGCGAGGTGAGCGCGGCGTAGCGGACGGCGTGGCGGGCCTAGGCTGGAAGCATGAGTACGTCACGCGTGCGCGGCACGGTCCGAGGACTGCCGGAGTGGGACCGCTGTGCGGTCATGGGGGTCGTCAACGTGACGCCCGACTCCTTCTCCGACGGCGGCCGCTGGTTCGACACCACGGCCGCCGTCAAGCACGGTCTCGACCTGGTGTCCGAAGGCGCCGACCTGGTCGACGTCGGCGGTGAGTCGACCCGGCCGGGTGCCAGCCGGGTGGACGAGTCGGAGGAGCTGCGGCGGGTCGTCCCGGTCGTCAAGGGGCTGGCCTCCGAGGGCGTCACCGTCTCCGTGGACACCATGCGCGCCCGCGTCGCAGAGAAGGCCGTCGCCGCCGGGGCCGTCCTGGTCAACGACGTGAGCGGCGGCCTCGCGGACCCGGACATGATCCCGGCCGTCGCCGCCGCCGAGGTGCCGTTCGTGGTGATGCACTGGCGGGGCTTCAGCGAGTCGATGAACAGCAGGGCGGTGTACGAGGACGTGGTCGCCGAGGTCCTCGGCGAGCTGCGGCAGCGGATGGACGCGGTGATCGCGGGCGGCGTCGCCCCGGAACGCGTGGTGATCGACCCCGGCCTCGGCTTCGCGAAGCTGGCCCCGCACGACCTGGCCCTCGTCGCGCACCTGGACGATCTGCACGCGCTGGGCCGCCCGCTGCTGGTGGCCGCCTCCCGCAAACGCTTCCTCGGCCACGTCCTGGCCGGGCCCGGCGCCACCCTGCCGCCCGCCCGCGAACGCGATGCGGCGACGGCGGCGGTCTCCGCCCTCGCGGCCCGGGCGGGGGCCTGGGCGGTCCGGGTCCACGAGGTCGGCGCCACCGCCGACGCCGTACGGGTCGCCCGCGCCGTCGAGGGAGCCGCGTGAACGAGGACCACGCGTCGGCCGCCGCCGACATCGCGGAGGTCGAGGCCGCCAACACCGCCTTCTACGAGGCGCTGGAGCGCGGCGACCACGAGGCGCTCTCCGACGGGTGGCTGCCGGGCGAGGACCTCACCGTCTCCTGCGTCCACCCGGGGTGGCCGGTGCTCACGGGCCGCGGCGACGTGCTCCGCAGCTACGCGCTGATCATGGCGAACACCGAGTACATCCAGTTCTTCCTCACCGACGTCAACGTGGCGATGACCGGGGACACCGCGCTGGTGACCTGCACCGAGAACATCCTCAGCGGCGGCCCGGCCGAGGAGGGCAGCGACCTGGGGCCGCTGGTGGGCCAGCTGGTCGTCGCCACCAACGTGTTCCGGCGCACGCCCGAGGGGTGGAAGCTCTGGTCCCACCACGGCTCGCCGGTCCTGGCGGAGACCGACGACGAGGACGACGACGAACCGTCGTCCTGACGACGCGCAGCCACCCTCCCGAGTGGGTAAGGGACGGGCAGGGGTTGGAGTCCCCGACCGCGGGTATGGGCGGCTACCAGTCCCGTGAGGCGCTGTCCATGGCCCCCACGGGCGAGCACTGCCGGTGCTCGCAGGTAGATTCGAAAGAAGGCACCTCGCCGCCCGCACGCGGCCGGGTGCCTCTTGGACCAACGACAGCAGGAGTGATTCGCGTGGATCGTGTCGCGCTGCGCGGCCTCAAGGCCCGTGGGCACCACGGCGTCTTCCCCAAGGAACGGGAAGAGGGCCAGACCTTCATCGTCGACCTGGTGCTCGGCCTCGACACCCGCCCCGCGGCAGCCACCGACGACCTGGCCCGCACCGTGCACTACGGCGTGGTGGCCGAAGAGGTCGTCGAAGTGGTGACGGGCGAGCCGGTCGACCTGATCGAGACGCTCGCCGAGCGCATCGCCCAGCAGTGCCTGAAGCACGAAGGTGTCCAGGAGGTCGAGGTCGTGGTGCACAAGCCGGACGCGCCGATCACCGTCCCCTTCGACGACGTGACCATCACCATCACCCGGAGCCGAGCATGACCGCTTTTTCCACCGCGGGGCAGAGCGACCCGACCGTCCAGCCGGTACCCACCGCCGTCGTCAAGCAGGTGGACGCCGCCGACATCACCCTCTCCAACCCCAAGATGGCCGTGATCGCCCTCGGCTCCAACCTGGGCAACCGGCTGGAGACCCTCCAGGGCGCCGTCGACGCGCTGGAGGACACCCCGGGCCTGCGGGTCAAGGCCGTCTCCCCGGTCTACGAGACGGAGCCCTGGGGCGTCGCGGCCGACAGCCAGCCCTCCTACTTCAACGCGGTCATCCTCGTGAAGACGACGCTGCCGCCCGCATCCCTGCTGGAGCGCGGCCAGGCCGTCGAGGAGGCCTTCGACCGGGTCCGCGAGGAGCGGTGGGGCCCGCGCACGATCGACGTCGACATCGTGTCGTACGCCGACGTCCTCTCCGACGACCCGGTGCTCACCCTCCCCCACCCCCGCGCCCACGAGCGGGCCTTCGTCCTCGCCCCCTGGCACGACATGGACCCCGAGGCCCAACTGCCCGGCGCCGGCCCGGTCGCCGAGCTGCTCGCCGGGGTCGGCCGCGAAGGCGTCCTGCCCCGCGCCGACCTGGAACTGCGCCTGCCGGAGTAATCGTTAGGCTCGACGGGCACGAGCTGAAGCAACAGCTGGCAGCAGGCGACGAAGGGCGGCTCACGCGGTGAAGCAACTACGGCTCGGGGTACTGGCGGGCCTCTTCGCCGCCGCCGGCATCCTCTCCTGGGGCGGCGCCCGCCTCTGGGACTCCCTCGGCACCCTCCCGAGCGTCCCGCTGGCCGCCTCGATCGTGCTTGCCGTGATCGCGGTGATCCTCCTGGCCACCGCCCTCTCCATTCGCACCCGCCTCCGCGCCCAGCGGGAGCGGCGCCCCGGTGCCAAGGGCGTCGAACCCCTGATGGCGGCGCGGGCGGTCGTCTTCGGCCAGGCGAGCGCCCTGGTCACCGCCCTGGTCGCCGGGATGTACGGCGGCACGGGCGTCTTCCTGCTCGGCTTCCTCGACGTCCCGCCCCGCCGCGACCAGGCCATCTACGCCGGCGCGGCGGTGGTGGCGGGCATCGGCGTCATCGCGGCCGCCTTCTTCCTGGAGCGCGTCTGCCGCCTCCCCGAGAACGGCGACAACGACGACGGCACGGGGGCGGCGGCCGCCTAGAGCGGCACCGGCCCGTCTCACCCCGCTTCCCGCACCAGGTGGCCGTGGACCAGGAAGGTGGGATACGGCCGGAGCCGGCAGCTGTACAGGGTGCGCGGTCTGCCCGGGGCGACGCCGGGCCGCACGGCCTGGACCGTCACCCAGCCCGGTCGCCTCGGTGAGACTGCGCGCGTACCGACCGGCGACCGCTTCGTCGTTCACGACGAGGGAGACGTAGTTCTTCCCCACCGTGCCGTCCGCACAGGTCGCGCCCACGAAGTAGCCGAACGCGTACCCCATCCGGAACGTGAGCCGTTCGCGGCAGGGCTTGCGGGCGTGGATCCGGGCGACGGCCCTCGGTAACCCGTGGTCCATGCGACGCTCCTCGGCCTGCTCACCACCTCAGGCCGAGGAGCGTATCGGGCACCACCGACAAAGCGGGCTGACAGGCTAGCGGGCCAGAATCAGGCTCATCGCCTCGGCGCGGGTGGAGGCATCGCGCAGCTGTCCCCGTACCGCCGACGTGGTCGTCTTCGCGCCCGGCTTGCGGATGCCGCGCACCGACATGCACATGTGCTCCGCCTCGATCACCACGATCGCTCCGCGCGCCTCCAGGATCCGCATGAGCGAGTCCGCCACCTGCGTGGTCAGGCGCTCCTGCACCTGGGGCCTGCGAGCGAAGACGTCGACCAGGCGGGCCAGCTTCGACAGGCCGGTGATCTTGCCGGAGTCGGCCGGGATGTAGCCGACGTGCGCGACGCCGTGGAAGGGCAGGAGGTGGTGTTCGCAGAGGGACATGATCTCGATGTCCTTCACCAGGACCATTTCGTCGTGTCCGAGGTCGAACGTCGTGGTCAGGACGTCCTCGGGCTCCTGGCGCAGACCCGCCAATATCTCCTTGTACGCCCGCGCCACCCGCCCCGGCGTCTCCCTGAGGCCCTCGCGGTCCGGGTCCTCTCCGACTGCGATGAGCAGTTCGCGTACGGCCGCCTCGGCCCGCTTCTCGTCGAAATCGCCGATCGAACCCTGGCCGTCCAGCGTCACCGGGTCGGTCATCTGTGCCTCGTTCCTCATGGCTGCCCCGTGCGCGGTTCGCACGTGGACATCGCCGGCATACGGAAAAGCCGCGCCCCCACAGGCTAAAACCTGGGGGGCGCGGCTTCCATTCCGGACCTGGTGAGCGCCCCGTGACGGAGGTCTCACCGGATGCGGTGCGGGTCTAGCTCTCGGGACGGTCCTCGGGGATCGCCTCCGGGGAGGGGGCGATGTCCTTGGTGAGGTCCGCCTTCGGGGCGATCTCCGGCGGGGTGGCCGAGCCGTTGGCGGTGGAGGCGCCGTTGGTGAGGGCCAGCTCCTTCGGAGAGAGCACCGGAGGCCGCGTCGACGGGGTGCGCCGGGCGGAGCCGGTCCACGCCGGGCGGGCGGGACGCTTGACGATCGGGGCGAAGATCTCCGCGATCTCGTCCTTGCCGAGCGTCTCCTTCTCCAGGAGTTCGAGCACGAGGGCGTCGAGGATGTCGCGGTTCTCGACGAGAATCTCCCACGCGTCGTTGTGGGCGCTCTCGATGAGCTTCTTGACCTCTTCGTCGACCAGCGCCGCGACCTCTTCCGAGTAGTCGCGCTGGTGGCCCATCTCGCGGCCCAGGAAGGGCTCCGAGTTGTCGCCGCCGAACTTGATCGCGCCGAGCCGCTCCGTCATGCCGTACTGCGTGACCATCGCGCGGGCCGTCGCCGTGGCCTTCTCGATGTCGTTGGCCGCGCCGGTGGTCGGGTCGTGGAAGACCAGCTCCTCGGCCGCGCGCCCGCCCAGCATGTACGCCAGCTGGTCGAGCATCTCGTTGCGCGTCGTGGAGTACTTGTCCTCCTCCGGGAGCACCATCGTGTAACCGAGGGCGCGGCCGCGGGAGAGGATCGTGATCTTGTGGACCGGGTCCGACTGAGGGGAGGCCGCCGCGACCAGGGCGTGTCCGCCCTCGTGGTACGCGGTGATCTTCTTCTCCTTCTCGGACATGATCCGGGTCCGCTTCTGCGGACCCGCCACGACGCGGTCGATGGCCTCGTCGAGACTCTCGTTGTCGATCAGCTTCTTGTCGCTGCGCGCCGTCAGGAGCGCGGCCTCGTTCAGCACGTTCGACAGGTCGGCACCGGTGAAGCCGGGCGTGCGGCGGGCGACGGCGCCGAGGTCGACGTCCTTCGCGACGGGCTTGCCCTTCTGGTGGACCTTGAGGATCTCCAGCCGGCCCAGCATGTCCGGGCGGTCGACCGCGATCTGCCGGTCGAAGCGTCCCGGGCGCAGGAGCGCCGGGTCGAGGATGTCCGGGCGGTTCGTGGCGGCGATCAGGATGACCCCGCCCTTCACGTCGAACCCGTCCATCTCGACGAGCAGCTGGTTGAGCGTCTGCTCACGCTCGTCGTGCCCGCCGCCCATGCCCGCACCGCGGTGCCGGCCGACGGCGTCGATCTCGTCGACGAAGACGATCGCCGGGGCGTTCGCCTTGGCCTGCTCGAAGAGGTCACGGACCCGGGAGGCACCGACACCGACGAACATCTCGACGAAGTCGGAGCCGGAGATCGAGTAGAACGGCACGCCCGCTTCGCCGGCGACGGCGCGTGCGAGCAGCGTCTTGCCCGTACCGGGCGGCCCGTAGAGCAGGACGCCCTTGGGGATCTTGGCGCCGACGGCCTGGAACTTCGCCGGCTCCTGGAGGAACTCCTTGATCTCGTGGAGCTCCTCGACCGCCTCTTCGGACCCCGCCACATCGGCGAAGGTCGTCTTCGGGGTGTCCTTGGTGATCAGCTTGGCCTTGGACTTGCCGAACTGCATGACCTTGGAGCCGCCGCCCTGCATCTGGTTCATCAGAAACAGGAAGACGACGACGATCAGGACGAAGGGCAGCAGCGAGAGGAGGATCGAGACGAACGGGGACTGCTTCGACGGCGAGACGGTGTAACCCTTCTCGATGTCACCCGCCTCGAACTTCTCCTGGAGCGTGTCGGCGAGCTGGACGCCCTGGTTGCCGATGTAGCTCGCCTGGAACTTGGTGCCGGACTCGCCGGCAAGCTTCTGGCCGTCCTTAAGTTCGATCTTGAGAATTTGCTCATCACCGGTGGTCAGCTTGGCCTGCTCCACCTGGTCCTTGCTGATCGCCTGGATCACCTTGGCGGTGTCCACCGTCTTGTAGCCGCCCGACGAGCCGACGACCTGCATCAACACGACCACGGCGAGGACGGCCAGCACGATCCACATGACCGGCCCACGGAAGTATCGCTTCACGTCCATCCATACGGAGCGAAGACGCCCCGTCCCTCCTGCCCGTAGGTAAATGCTGCTGTGTGTGAAAGCTCTGCTGGAAAAGAGTGCTCTTCGGACGGTACCCCAGCGAGGAGGCCCGCGACCGCTGCGTACGGCGGATAAACCCGCTTTCGAAGCTTCAACGGCCCGAAGGCCGCGAGGGTTCCCTGCCGGTCAGCCGCCGTAGACGTGCGGGGCGAGCGTGCCGACGAAGGGGAGGTTGCGGTACTTCTCGGCGTAGTCCAGGCCGTAGCCGACGACGAACTCGTTGGGGATGTCGAAGCCGATCCACTTCACGTCGATCGCGACCTTCGCGGCGTCCGGCTTGCGCAGCAGGGTGCAGACCTCCAGCGAGGCCGGCTCCCGGGAGCCCAGGTTGGACAGCAGCCAGGACAGCGTCAGACCGGAGTCGATGATGTCCTCGACGATCAGGACGTGCTTGCCCTTGATGTCGGTGTCCAGGTCCTTGAGGATCCGTACGACACCGGACGACTGGGTGCCCGCCCCGTACGAGGAGACGGCCATCCAGTCCATCGTGACGGGGGTGGACAGCGCGCGCGCCAGGTCCGCCATCACCATCACCGCGCCCTTGAGGACACCGACGAGGAGCAGGTCCTTGCCCGCGTACTCCGCGTCGATCTTCGCGGCCAGCTCGACGAGCTTCGCGTCGATCTCTTCCTTGGTGAGGAGCACCGACTGGAGGTCGCTGCCCATGTCCTTCTCGTTCACCCGCGTCTCTTTCTCGCCTGCCGGGCCCGGAGGTGTGCCCCGGGCCCGGTCCGGCTGTTCGCCTGCGGCTGGCCGCTCGCGCGTCAGCTCTGCCGAATGACCAGTCTGCCACCCTGCCGTCGGGCCTCGACGCGGCCGGGCAGGTTGATGGCCCCCTGGCCGCGCCAGCCGGTGATCAGGCGGTCGACTTCTTCGAGATGGCGGGCGAAGAGGGAGCCGGCCGGCGCCCCGGCCTCGATGACCGCCCGGCGCAGCACGCGGCGGCGGACGGCGGGCGGCAGGGCGTAGAGCTTGGCGCACTCCAGCCGGCCGGTCTCGTCGCGGACGGCGAGCTCGGCCTCTGCGGCCCAGGTGTCCAGCGCGTCGGCGTCGTCGCGGGAGAGCTGCGCCGTACGGGCGAGGGCTTCGACGACGCCTTTGCCGAGGGCCTTCTCCAGGGCGGGCAGGCCCTCGTGGCGGAGGCGGGAGCGGGTGTAGGCGGGGTCGATGTTGTGCGGGTCGTCCCAGACGGGGATCGACTGGACCAGGCAGGCCTTGCGGGCGGTCTGGCGGTCGAGCTGGAGGAAGGGGCGGCGGTAGCGGCCGGCCGGCCCGGAGGCGGCGGCCATGCCGGAGAGCGAGCGGATGCCGGAGCCGCGGGCGAGGCCGAGGAGGACGGTCTCGGCCTGGTCGTCACGGGTGTGGCCGAGCAGCACGGCGGCGGCGCCGTGGCGTTCGGCGGCGGCGTCCAGCGCGGCGTAGCGGGCGTCGCGGGCAGCGGCTTCGGGGCCGCCCTCGCGTCCGACGTGCACGGCGACGGCCTCGACGGGGTCGAGGTCCATGGCGGCGAGCCGGGTGACGACCTCGGCGGCCCGGAGGCCGGATCCCGGCTGGAGGTTGTGGTCGACGGTGATGCCGCCGGCCCGGACGTCGAGCTTGCGGGCCTCGAAGGCGAGGGCCGAGGCGAGCGCCATGGAGTCGGCGCCGCCGGAGCAGGCGACGAGGACGAGCGGGGCGGCGGGCCGCTCGGCGAGAGCGGGGCTGCTCGCCGTGCCGGCCTCGGCGTAGCGGGAGGCGGGCGCGGTGCGCCGGGCCGCTTCGGCGGGGCGGCCGGAGCCGTCGTGCCGGTGGAATTCGGTGAGGACGTCGTGGAGTACGCGGCGGACCGCCAGGCGTATCGCCGCGACCGCAGGATGGGGACCCATGTCCGGTGCCCTTCGTGAAGGTTCGGGAGGAGCGTCGAGCGCCGGAACGCGTGAGTCCCGTCACTCAGAGTGCGTCGATGGTGACAGAGGCAAGCTGTTCATCGAGCATTGCACGCCTTCCCATGCCCTCATGGTCCCCCGGATGGGTGATTGGAAGGCGGATTCCCGGCGGTGGGCCGGAAAAGGGTCACGATTCGGCCTTGCGGTGCACCCGCGCGACCCACTCGGCGGGTTTGGCGATCTCCGCCTTGGTGGGGAGGGTGTTGGGCGAGGTCCAGACGCGGTTGAAGCCGTCCATGCCGACCTCGTCGACGACCGATCGTACGAACTTCTCGCCGTCCTTGTACTGCCGGAGCTTGGCGTCCAGGCCGAGCAGTTTGCGCAGCGCCTGGTCGAGCCGGCCGGCGCCCTGGGCGCGGCGCTTCTGGAACTTCTCGCGGATCTCGGCGACGGAGCCGACGACCTCGGGGCCGACGCCGTCCATCACGTAGTCCGCGTGGCCTTCGAGGAGCGACATGACGGCGGTGAGGCGGCCGAGGACCTCGCGCTGGGCCGGGGTCTGGACGACGTCGACAAGGCTGCGGCCGCTGTCGTCGCCGCGTTCGCCTTCGGGCCGGCCGGCGCCGGAGAGGGACTGGGCGGCCTCGCGGAGCCGTTCCAGGAAGGTCATCGGGTCGACGTCGGTCTCGTCCAGGAATGACTGGATCTCGCCCTGGAGGTGGTCGCGGAGCCAGGGGACGCCGGTGAACTGGGTGCGGTGGGTCTCCTCGTGGAGCGCGACCCAGAGCCGGAAGTCGTGCGGGTCGACGTCGAGTTCCCGCTCGACGTGGACGATGTTCGGCGCGACGAGGAGCAGCCGTCCGCCGCCGTCGGCGGAGCCGGGCAGCTCGCGGGTGGCGGGGGCGAAGGTCTCGTACTGGCCGAGGATCCGGGAGGCGAGGAACGAGAGCAGCATGCCCAGCTCGACGCCGGTGACCTTGCCGCCGACCGCGCCGAGCACGGCGCCGCCGGGTCCGCCGGAGCGGCGGGCCTCCATCTTGGCGAGCAGCGGGCGGAGCAGTTCGCGGAAGCCGGCGACGTTGGCCTTGATCCAGCCGGCCCGGTCGACGACCAGGACCGGGGTGTCCTCCGGCTCGGTCCCTTCCGGGATCATCCGGGTGAAGCGGCGGACGTGCTCCTCGGAGGCCTTGGCGTGGCGCCGGAGCTCGGCGACGACGGCGCGGGCCTCCTCGCGGCTGATCTCGGGCCCGGGCCGCACCAGTCGTGTCGCGGTCGCGACCGCGAGGTTCCAGTCGACCATCTCTGCACCACCGATGCTCGTCATGCGTCAACCGTACGTGAGCGGCTCGCCCGGTGGTGGGGTCTTGTGCGGCTCTTCGGGTGGGGACTTCGAAGGAGCGGGGCTCAGCCGGCCGGTCCGGTGAGGGCTGCGGCCATGGCGTCGAGGGCTGCTTCGGCGTCGGCGGGTGCGGTGGAGCCGGCGGCGAGGAAGGCGAAGGCGAGCAGCCGGCCCTGAGGGTCGACGACGGTGCCGGAGAGGGCGTTGACGCCGCTGAGGGTGCCGGTCTTGGCGCGGATCAGGCCGGTGGCGGCGGTGGTGTCGGTGCCGTCCCGGTAGCGGGTGCTGAGGGTGCCGGTGAAGCCGGCGACCGGGAGGCCGGTGAGGACGGACCGCAGTCCGGGCCGCTCGGGGTCGGCGGCGCGGGCGAGCAGCGTGGTGAGGAGGGCCGGGGTGACCCGGCCCTCGCGGTCGAGTCCGCTGCCGTCCGCGAGGCGGGCTCCGGCGGTGGGCACCTGGAGCTTCTTGAGCTCGGTGGTGACGGCGCGGCGGGCGCCCGCGAAGTCGGCGCTCTCGCCCTTGGCGATGGCGGTCTGCCGGGCGAGGGCCTCGGCGATGTCGTTGTCGCTGTTGGTCAGGGTGCGCTCGACGAGGGCGGCGAGCGGGGCGGAGTGGTGGGTGGCGACGGTACGGGCCTTGCCGGGCGCGCGGGCCTCGCGGGGTTCGCCGGTGACCTCGGTGCCCGCCTTCTCCAGCTGGGCGGCGAAGGCGCGGGCGGCGTCGCCGGCCGGGTCGTCGCTGCGGGTGGCGGGGCCGCGGTCGGTGTCGTCGAGCCGTCCCTCGTCGACCATCAGGGCGGTGACGGGCGCGAGGTTGGGGTTCTTGCCGATGGGGTGGCGCTCCGGGCCGGTGTAGCGGGAGGTGTCGTACGTGAGCCGTACGCCGGTGGCGTCGGCCTCCGCGACCGCGCGCGCCGCGGAGGCGGCCAGGGACTTCAGGGCGGCCGGGGTCAGGGTGGGGTCGCCGCCGCCGACGAGGGTGAGGGTGCGGGCGTCCTCGGAGAGCCGGACCGTGGTGGCGATGCGGTGGTCGGGGCCGAGGGCGGAGAGCGCGGCGGCGGCGGTGGCGATCTTGACGGTGGAGGCCGGGGTCATCGGGGTGGCCGCGTCCTGCCCGTACAGCTGCTTGCCGGTGGCGGTGTCGACGACGGAGGCGGCGACCTCGGTGCCGAGTTCGGGTGCGCCGATGAGCGGGGCGAGGGCGGTGCGCAGACTCGCCGGGTCCTGCGGGGCGGAACGGGTGACGGTGTCGAGCGCGCCGAGGACGGCGGGGGCGCTGGGGGCCGGTTCGGGGGCGCCGGGGAGCCTGCGGCCGTGATGTACGCCACCTGTGGGGTGCTCGGCGGCTGCGAGCTGCCGCTCGGCCTTACGCTGACCGTTGTCCCAGGGACCGGCGGCGAGGACGGCGCCGGTGGCCACGACCAGGCCGAGCACGGCGGAGCCTGCGACGACCAGCCAGGTGTCGGACCCGTTGCGCTTGCTCTCGCTCTTCAGGTTCCTGATCCGGCCCCACGGGTCCGACGGGCGGTTCGACGGTTCTTCCACCGGCTCGGCCACCGTTGACCAGCCCCTTTCGCGAGCACTCTTCTGCGTGGGGGACACTTAATCACCCGTCGTATGTGTTGATCATGGAGGAGCCACCCGTGGAGTTCGACGTCACCATCGAGATCCCGAAGGGTTCGCGGAACAAGTACGAGGTGGACCACGAGACCGGTCGGATCCGCCTGGACCGTCGACTCTTCACCTCGACCAGCTACCCGGCCGACTACGGCTTCGTCGAGAACACCCTCGGCGAGGACGGCGACCCGCTGGACGCGCTGGTCATCCTGGACGAGCCGACCTTCCCCGGCTGCCTCATCAAGTGCCGCGCCATCGGCATGTTCCGGATGACGGACGAGGCCGGCGGCGACGACAAGCTGCTGTGTGTCCCGGCGTCGGACCCGCGGGTGGAGCACCTGCGCGACATCCACCACGTGTCGGAGTTCGACCGCCTGGAGATCCAGCACTTCTTCGAGGTCTACAAGGACCTGGAGCCGGGCAAGTCCGTCGAGGGCGCCGACTGGGTCGGCCGTACCGAGGCGGAGGCCGAGATCGAGGCCTCGTACAAGCGTCTTGAGGCGCAGGGCGGCAAGCACTGACGTCCCTCTTCCGGTTCCGCTTGTGAGCCGGACGGCCGTACGGGAACGGGCGGCACACCTTCACGGGTGTGCCGCCCGTTCCGCTGTGCGCACCGTCTCGTCATGCGGCGGTCATGCCGGTGGCCATACTGGGCACACGTGCGCCCGGAAGATCAGCCGAGGAGGAGCGAGGTCGAGTGGTGGCGGAATCGGGCGGTCCGGAGGACCAGAAGCCCCAGTCCGACGAGGCACGGAGCGCTTTCGCCCCGCCTGCCGGGACGATGCAGCCGGTGTCGCCGCCCGAGGACGACCATCCGACGTCGGAGTTCGCGATCCCGACCGGGGTTCACCCAGAGGCGAGCGGAGCCGGTGGTTCCGGTGGCGGCTTCACCGGCGGCCCGAACTCGGACACACTGAGTTCCGCTTTCACCCCGCCGAGCTCCTACAACGCCCAGCAGGCGCCGCCCGCGTTCACCCCGGCGCAGGGCATTCCGATGGTCAAGCTGACCAAGGAGGCGCCCTGGCAGGACCGGATGCGCACGATGCTCCGGATGCCGGTGACCGAGCGCCCGGCCCCGGAGTCCGTCCAGCGCACCGACGACGACACCGGTCCCGCCGTACCGCGCGTGCTCGACCTGACGCTCCGTATCGGCGAGCTGCTGCTGGCGGGCGGCGAGGGCGCCGAGGACGTCGAGGCGGCGATGTTCGCGGTGACCCGGTCGTACGGGCTCGACCGCAGCGAGCCGACCGTGACCTTCACGCTGCTGTCCATCTCGCACCAGCCCTCGCTGGTCGACGACCCGGTGACGGCGAGCCGTACCGTACGCCGCCGGGGCACCGACTACACCCGGCTGGCGGCCGTCTTCCGGCTGGTCGACGACATCACCAGCGAGGACGCCGAGGTCTCGCTGGAGGAGGCCTACCGGCGGCTCGCGGAGATCCGGCGCAACCGGCACCCGTACCCAGGATGGGTCCTGACGGCGGCCGCCGGGCTGCTCGCCGGTTCGGCCTCCGTGCTGGTCGGCGGTGGTGTGCTGGTCTTCATCGTGGCGGCGGCGGGCGCGATGCTCGGCGACCGGCTGGCGTGGCTCTGCGCCGGGCGCGGGCTGCCGGAGTTCTACCAGTTCACGGTGGCCGCGATGCCGCCGGCCGCGATGGGGGTGGCGCTGACGCTGACCCATTCGACGGACATCCGCCCGTCCGCGGTGATCACCGGTGGACTCTTCGCGCTGCTGCCGGGACGGGCGCTGGTGGCGGGGGTGCAGGACGGTCTGACCGGCTACTACATCACCGCCTCCGCCCGCCTCCTGGAGGTCATGTACTTCTTCATCGGGATCGTCGCGGGCGTGCTGATCGTGCTGTACCTGGGGCTGCAGCTGGGGGCGCAGCTCAATCCGGAGGCCCGGTTCTCGCCGTACGACGAGCCGGCGGTGCAGATCCTGGCGTCGATGGCGCTGAGCCTGGCCTTCGCGGTGCTGCTCCAGCAGGAGCGCCACACCGTGCTGGCGGTCACCCTCAACGGCGGTGTGGCCTGGATCATCTTCGGCGCGATGGCCCGGACCGGACACATCTCGCCGGTCGCGGCGACGGCGGTGGCGGCCGGTCTGGTGGGCCTGTTCGGCCAGCTGTTCTCGCGCTACCGGTTCACCTCCTCGCTGCCGTACATCACGGCGGCGATCGGTCCGCTGCTGCCCGGTTCCGCGACGTACTTCGGTCTGCTGGGCGTGGCGCAGAACGAGCTGGACGCCGGGCTCGCCTCGCTGTCCACGGCCGTCGCGACGGCGCTGGCCATCGCGATCGGGGTGAACCTGGGGAGCGAGGTCTCGCGGCTGTTCATGGGGGCGCCGGGCGCGGTCGGCGGGGCGAGCCGCCGGGCGGCGAAGCGGACCAGGGGGTTCTAGTCCGGCGTACGAGAGAGCCGCCCCTCCCCGCAGGTTCGGGGAGGGGCGGCTCTCGTACGCGTACGTACGGGAAGGAGGCGGCCGTACGGGAAGGGGTCAGCGCTTGGCGTGGCGGCCGCGGCCGGTGGCCGGGGGGGCCGGCGGGCCGTCGGGGGTGCCGAGCGCCTCGGCGGCGGCCGCCTTCTTGCTCTGGCTGCGGGCGCGCAGGACCTCGACCACGATCGGCAGCACGGAGAGCAGCACGATCAGGATGAGGATCTTCTCGATGTGCTCGTGCACGAAGTCGATCTTGCCGAGCATCGCGCCGAGCACCGTGACGCCCACGCCCCACAGGAGTGCGCCGACGACGTTGTAGATGACGAACAGGCGGTAGTTCATCCGGCTGACGCCCGCGATGATCGGCGTGAACGTCCGCACGATCGGCACGAACCGTGCCAGGACCAGCGACTTCGGTCCGTGCTTCTCGAAGAATACGTGGGCCTTCTCGACGTTCTCCTGCTTGAAGAGGCGGGAGTCCGGGCGCTTGAAGAGGGCCGGGCCGACCTTGCGGCCGAAGAGATAGCCGACCTGGTCGCCGAGGATCGCGGCGACGGCGATCAGCGTGCAGACGAGCCAGAGCGGGTACTTCAGCTGTCCTGTGGTCACCAGCAGCCCCGTGGTGAACAGCAGGGAGTCGCCGGGCAGGAAGAAGCCGATCAGGAGTCCGGACTCGGCGAAGACGATGAGAAGAAGGCCGGGGAGGCCGAACGTATTGAGCAGATAGTCCGGGTCCAGCCAGCTCGGGCCGAGCGCAAGCGTATTCAAGGGTCCGGGCTCCAGGATGTGTGCGATGGCGGCTCTGTAGGCCGCCCCAAGCTATCAACGCCCGGTGAACGCCCTTGGTTCCAGTGGCGGACAGCGGGAATGCGCATCCTACGGAGCAGGGTGAGGCTGACCACAGGAGGTGCCACAAACATGGGCATTGAGGATTTCGGCGGCGGCCAGACGGCCCAGGCGGACGTGCTGGTCGTCACCACCAATGACGTGCCGGGCTACCAGGTGACGCAGGTCATCGGTGAGGTCTTCGGCCTGACCGTGCGGTCGCGCCACCTCGGCAGCCAGATCGGCGCCGGGCTGAAGTCGATGATCGGCGGCGAGCTGAAGGGGCTGACCAAGACCCTGGTCGAGACCCGTAACCAGGCGATGGAACGGCTGGTGGAGCAGGCGCGGGCGCGCGGCGCCAACGCGGTCCTGATGATGCGGTTCGACGTGTCGGAGGCGGCGGACGTGGGGACGGAGGTCTGCGCGTACGGGACGGCGGCGGTGATCAGCAAGGTGTGACCCCCGGGGGCGGAGCGGTGAGGCGCGGTTTCTCTGGAGCCCGAATTGGGGCGGTTTAGCCGTTTCGTCGCCCTAGGGTGAGCCGGTGGCTCCCGAATCCCCCGCACTTCCCCACCCCCCGGCCGCTCCCGCCCGCCGGCTCCTGCCGCTCGTCGCGCCCGCGATCGTCGTCGGCATCGCCTGCGCGCTGATCCTGCTCGGTGTCAGTCTCCTGGCGGAACAGCTCCAGGACGTGCTCTGGGAGACCCTGCCCGACACGCTCGGCGTGGGGAGGTTCTCCTCGCTCTGGATGATCGTCATGCTCACCGCGACCGGGCTCGCGGTGGGCCTGGTCCTGCGGGCCGCACCCGGGCACGGCGGGCCCGATCCGGCCACCACCGGGCTGGTGGACGAGCCGATGCGGCCGGGCGTCGTCCCGGGGCTCCTCCTGGTGACCGTCCTCGCGCTGGCGGGCGGGGTGAGCCTCGGGCCGGAGAACCCGATCACCGCCGCCAACATCGCGCTCGCCTACTGGCTCGGCCGCCGCGCCGCGCCGGGCGCACCCGCCGAGCTCTGGGTGGTGCTCGCGGCGGCCGGGACGATCGGCGCCCTCTTCGGCACGCCGATCGCCGCCGCGCTGATCCTCTCCGAGACGCTGGCCTCGCAGCCGGGCCCCGGCGCGTTCTGGGACCGGCTCTTCGCGCCGCTGGCCGCCGGTACCGCCGGCGCGCTGACCATGTCGCTGATCGCGGAGCCCAGCTTCGACCTCTCGCTGCCCGCCTACTCCGGACCGCACTGGGGCGACCTGCTCGCCGCTCTCCTGATCGCCTCGGCCGGGGCGCTGCTGGGTCTGCTGGCGGTGTACGCGTTCCCGGTGGCGCACCGGGTCTTCCACGCGCTGCGGCAGCCGGTGCTCACGCTGACCGCCGGCGGGCTGGTGCTGGGGCTGCTCGGGGCGCTGGGCGGCCATCTGACGCTCTTCAAGGGGCTGGAGGAGGTGAAGGAGATCACCGGTGACCCGGACGGGTGGTCGGCCGGGGAGTTCGCGGTGATGGCGGTGGTGAAGGCGGCGGCCCTGGTGGTGGCGGCGACCTGCGGCTTCCGGGGCGGGCGGATCTTCCCGGCGGTCTTCGTGGGCGTGGCGCTCGGGCTCTGCGCACATGCGCTGGTCGACGCCGTGCCACCGGCGCTCGCGGTCTCCTGCGCGGTCCTGGGCGTGCTGCTCGCCGTCTCCCGGCAGGGGTGGCTGAGCCTGTTCACGGCGGCGGTGCTGGCCGGCGACGCGTCCGTACTGCCGATGCTCTGCGCCGCCACCCTGCCCGCCTGGCTGCTGGTGACCGGGCGGCCCCAGATGCTGCTGGACGCGGAGGGCAAGGCGCTGCGGTGAGGCGAGGGCCGTAGGCGTACGGGGCGGGAGCCTCCGGCGTACGGGGCCGAGGGCCGAAGGCGTACGAGGCCGAGGGCCGTAGCCGTACGGGGTCGGGGCGTCCGGCGCGCCGGGTGCGGTGGATATCCGTATCGTCGCTTTCGTACCACTAAGCACCGTTCAGCCCTGCTGCTGTCCCGACGGAGGTCCCCGCATGTCCACGCCCGTCAACGTCGCCGTCATCTACTACTCGTCCACCGGCACCATCACCACCATCGCCCGGGCCATCGCCGAGGACGCCGAGCGGGCCGGGGCGCAGGTGCGGCTGCGGCGGGCGGCCGAGCTCGCTCCGCAGACGGCGATCGACTCCAACCCGGCGTGGGCCGCCAACATCGCGGCGACGGCCGACATCCCCGAGGTCTCGCCGGACGACATGGTCTGGGCGGACGCGGTGATCTTCGGTTCGCCGACCCGGTACGGGAACGTCACCGCGCAGCTCAAGCAGTTCATCGACACGCTCGGCGGGCTCTGGCAGTCCGGGCAGCTGGCCGACAAGGTCTACAGCGGCTTCACCGCCAGCGCCACCGCCCACGGCGGCCAGGAGTCCACGCTGCTCGCGCTCTACAACACGATCCACCACTTCGGCGGCATCCTCGTCGCCCCCGGGTACACCGACCCGTCGAAGTTCGCCGACGGCAACCCGTACGGCACCTCGCACGTGTCCGGGCAGGGCGACCTCCCGGTCGGTGAGGTGACGCTGACCGCCGCCCGGGTGCAGGCCGAGCGGGTCGTGAAGTTCACCCGGGCGCTGAAGGCCGGACTGGCCGCCGAGGGCTGAGAGACCCGAGAGCCGAGAGCCCCCAGAGCCCCCAGAGCCGACAGCCCGAGAAGCCGAGAGCTGAGGAAGAGGACTCCCCCATGCCGCTCCACCGAGGCGCCCACCCGCAGCAGGACGAACCCTCCGAGGAGCAGCGCAGGCTCGCCCTCAACCCCTTCTACGGCGAGGCCGATCCGACGGCGGCGATGAACACCGCGCCGCCCCGGCACCGGCTCCCGGACGGGCCGCTGCCGCCGATGACGGCGTACCGGCTGGTCCATGACGAGCTGATGCTCGACGGCAACTCCCGGCTCAACCTGGCCACCTTCGTCACCACCTGGATGGAGCCGCAGGCCGGGGTGCTGATGGGTGAGTGCCGGGACAAGAACATGATCGACAAGGACGAGTACCCGCGCACCGCCGAGCTGGAGCGGCGCTGTGTGGCGATGCTCGCCGACCTGTGGAACGCGCCCGATCCGGCGACCGCCGTGGGGTGTTCGACCACCGGGTCGAGCGAGGCGTGCATGCTGGCCGGGCTCGCCCTCAAGCGCCGCTGGATGAAGCGGAACGCGGACCGGTATCCCTCGGCCGCCCGGCCCAATCTGGTGATGGGCGTCAACGTGCAGGTCTGCTGGGAGAAGTTCTGCAACTTCTGGGAGGTGGAGGCCCGGCAGGTCCCGATGGACGGCGAGCGCTTCCACCTCGACCCGCAGGCCGCCGCCGAGCTGTGCGACGAGAACACGATCGGCGTCGTCGGGATCCTGGGCTCCACCTTCGACGGTTCCTACGAGCCCGTCGCGGACCTGTGCGCGGCCCTGGACGCCCTCCAGGAGCGCACCGGCCTCGACATCCCGGTCCATGTCGACGGCGCGTCCGGCGCGATGGTGGCGCCCTTCCTCGACCCGGAGCTGGTGTGGGACTTCCGGCTGCCGAGGGTGTCGTCGATCAACACCTCGGGCCACAAGTACGGGCTGGTCTACCCGGGCGTCGGCTGGGCGCTGTGGCGTACGGCGGACGAGCTGCCGGAGGAGCTGGTGTTCCGGGTCAACTACCTGGGCGGCGACATGCCGACGTTCGCGCTGAACTTCTCGCGGCCGGGCGCGCAGGTGGTGGCGCAGTACTACACGTTCCTGCGCCTGGGCCACGACGGCTACCGCGCGGTCCAGCAGGCCTCCCGGGACGTGGCGTGCGGGCTGGCCCGGGCGGTGGAGGAGCTGGGCGACTTCCGACTCCTCACCCGGGGCGACGAGTTGCCGGTCTTCGCCTTCACGACGACCGCGGACGTCCACGCGTACGACGTGTTCGACGTCTCCCGCCGGCTGCGGGAGCGCGGCTGGCTGGTCCCGGCCTACACCTTCCCGGCCAACCGGCAGGACCTGTCGGTGCTGCGGGTGGTGTGCCGCAACGGCTTCTCCTCCGACCTGGCCGCGCTGCTGGTCGAGGACCTGAAGCTGCTGCTCCCCGAACTGCGGTCGCAGAAGCACCCGTCGAGCCACGACCGGAAGGCCGCCACGGCCTTCCACCACTGAGAGGATTTCAGGAGTCGCCGCGGGGCGGGTCCCGGACGACCCTGCGGTCACGGGGGCCGTGGAGCAGGCCGGGGGTCTCCAGCAGAGGCGGCACGGGCCGTCGCCCCGGCGGGTGGTCCGCCGCCACCGCCCGCCGCTACCTGCTGAGCCGTGCGAACTTGCCCACCGCCAGCGGGAAGAACACCGCGATGATCGCCACCGGCCAGAGGAACGCGAGGAGTTGGGCGTGCTCCGCGGCCCAGGAGCCGGTCGCGCCGCCCGGGTTGCCGAACAACTCCCGTACGGCGGTGGCGGTCGCGGACATCGGGTTCCACTCGACCACCGTGCCCAGCCAGCCCGGCATCGACGCCGGTGCGGCGAAGACGTTGGAGAGGAAGCCGACCGGCCAGACCAGGATCTGGACCGCCTGCACCAGCTCGGGCCGGCCCGCCACCATGGCCAGGTGGATGCCGACCCAGAGCATCGCGAACCGGAGGAGGAGCAGCAGCCCCACCGCGCCGAGGGCGGCCGTCGCCCCGTCGTGCCAGCGCCAGCCGACCGCGTAGCCGACCCCGCCCATCACCGCGAGAGCCGCCGTCGACTGGAGCATGTCCGCGGCGCTGCGGCCGACCAGGACCGCGCCCGGGACCATCGGCAGCGAGCGGAACCGGTCGATGACGCCCTTGTCCAGGTCCTGGGTCACCGCGAGCATCGTGCTCTCCAGGCCGAAGGCCATGGTCAGCGCGAGCATCCCGGGGACCAGGAACTCGGTGGGATCGCCCGCCACGCCCCGGCCGCCGCCGACCAGGTACGTGAACATCAGGAGCAGCATCACCGGGAAGGCCAGGCCCACGACCACCGCGACGGGCTGCCGGGCCCAGTGGGCGAGTTCGCGGCGGGTCATGGTCCAGCAGTCGGCCAGGGCCCAGGTGAGCCGGCCGCCTCCTCCAGGTGCCGTGGTCAGGTCGTCGACCGCTGTCGTCGCGCTCATGCCGCCGCCTCCGTCGTCTCGCGTACCGCCTGGTCGCCGGCGGGCTCTCCGGCCCCGGCGGGCCGCTCTCCGGCTCCCGGTCCTCCCGTCAGCGACAGGAACACCTCATCCAGCGTCGGGCGGCGCACCGCGATGTCCTCCGCCTCGATGCCCGCCTCCTGAAGCGCCCGGACCGCTCCGGTCAGGGCGCCATCCGGTCCGGGGCCGGGGCGCTGATCAGGCGGCGGTCCGGGTCGAGCGCCGGCGCCTCTGCGCCCAGCAGCGCGGCCGCCTCCGCCAGCCGGGCCGCGTCGCGCAGGACGATGTCGATGCGGTCGCCGCCGACGAGCGCCTTGAGCTGGTCGGCGGTGCCTTCGGCGGCGGCCCTGCCCCCGTCGATCAGCGAGATCCGGTCGGCCAGCTGATCCGCCTCCTCCAGATACTGCGTGGTCAGCAGGACGGTGGTGCCGCCGCCGACCAGCGACCGTACGGCGGCCCAGACCTCGGCCCGGCCGCGCGGGTCCAGGCCGGTGGTGGGCTCGTCCAGGAAGAGGACCGCCGGTTCGGTGATCAGCGAGGCGGCCAGGTCGAGCCGTCTGCGCATCCCGCCGCTGTACTGCCTGACCGCCTTACGTCCGGTGTCCGCGAGCCCGAACCGCTCCAGGAGCTCGTCCGCCCGGCTGCCCGCCCGGCGTGCGCCCAGGTGGTACAGCCGCCCGAACATCTCCAGGTTCTGCCGGCCGCCGAGCTGCTCGTCCACCGCCGCGTGCTGGCCGAGCAGGCCGATCCTCCGCCGCACGTCGGACGCCCGTTCGCGGACGTCGAGCCCGGCCACGGTGACCCGGCCCGCGTCGGGGCGCAGCAGCGTCGACATGATCCGTACGGCGGTGGTCTTGCCCGCCCCGTTGGGGCCGAGCACCGCGTGGACGGTGCCGGCTCCGACCGCGAGGTCCAGCCCGTCGAGGGCACGCTTCTCGCCGTACCTCTTGTGCACGCCGTCCAGGACGATCGCTTCGGTCACGTTCCCCGCCATCCTTCTGTAGTCAAACTTGACTAGAAGCTCGAAGGTAAACCCAGTTCTGCCATTCGTCAAACTTGATTAGTCGTTGTCCCCGGGGTCCGGGACGCCCGTCGCGTACGGGTTCTCCTCACCCTCCGCCAGCACCCCGACGAACGGCTCGCCCTCACCGTGGAAGGTGTACGCGCCGCCCTCGATCCGCTCGATCAGGCCGCGGGTCCACTCCGCGCCCGCGTCGGCCGAGTGCACCCACAGGTTCATGATCTCGCCGATGTGGCCGAGGGATTCCGGGCCCGCCTCAGGCGTGTAGTACTCGGTGACCGAGGCCCGCCACTCCGCCATGCCCTCCACCCGCTCCTTGAGCAGCGCGACCGCCTCCTCGCGGGGCAGGTCCACGATGAACCCGATCGCCGCCGAGAGGACGTCGAGATCCTGGTCGTAGGAGCGGATGGCGTCGCGCAGCAGGGTGCGGTACTCCGCGAGCCCCTCCTCCGTGACCTCGTACTCGGTACGCGGCGGGCCGCCGGCCGTGGACGGGGCCGTCTCGTGCGCGAGGAGCAGTCCCTGCTTCGCCATCTGCTTCAGCGCGTGGTAGATCGACCCGGGCTTGGCGTTGGACCACTCGTGCGCGCCCCAGTACTCCAGGTCGTTGCGGACCTGGTAGCCGTGCGCGCGGCCGTGCATGCGCACCGCGCCGAGGACCAGCAGCCGGATTGCGGACATGGCACCCATCCATCCCGTCCCGGGGCTCGGATCCCGGGCTTCCTATTCAACTTTGACTAGGGTAGCCCGTACGGTCGTGGCCAGCAGCGCCGCGACCAGGCATCCGGCACCGAGCGCGGCCCACACCACGTCGTACGCACCGAACACGTCCCGTGCCGTCGCGCCGAGGAAGGCCGAGGCACCCGCGCCCAGTTGGTGGGCGGCGTTGGTCCAGCCGAAGACGATGGGGCCGTCGGCCCCGTACGCGCGGCGGCAGAGTTCGATCACCGGCGGCACGGTCGCCACGTCGACCAGGCCGTAGACGAACACGAAGAGGAGCATCGGGGCCGTCACCGCCGAGGAGAACAGCGCGGGCAGAGCGAGCAGGGCCAGCGCCCGGACCGCGAAGCAGACGGCCAGCAGGCGGCGCGGGTCGAAGCGGTCGGTCAGCCAGCCGGAGAGGAGCGCGCCGAGAGCGGAGAAGACCCCGATCAGCGCGAGCAGCGAGGCCGCCGCCGTCGGCCTCATGCCGTGATCGTGTGCGGCAGGGGCCCAGTTGGACCACATGATGCCGTTGGTGGAGGCGCCGCAGAGGACGAACATCCCGGCCAGCAACCAGAACGGGCGGGTGCGCAGAGCGCCGGAGAGTACCTTCAGCGTACGGGTCGCGGCCCCGGGGGAAGGGGGCGGCGCGGGCACGAACTCCGTTGCTCCGTAAGGCTTTACGCCGATATCGGCCGGGTGGTCGCGGAGCGCCAGGAACACCAGGGCGGCGACGGCGAGCGCCACGAGCGCCAGGGTCACCACCGGTGGCCGCCAGCCGTGCCGCTCCACGGCCCCGGCGAGCAGCGGCAGGAAGAGCAACTGGCCCAGGTGGCTGGAGGAACTGAGCGCGCCCGCGACCAGGCCGCGGCGCCGGTCGAACCAGCGGGCGGTGACACCGGCCGCGAACGTCATGGTGAGGCAGCCACTGCCGAGGCCGGTCAACACACCCCAGTACGCGACCAGTTGCCACGGCTCGGTCATGAAGCCGGTGAGTACGGCGCCCGCCGCGACGAGCAGCAGCGCCCCGCCGGCCACCCGGCGCGCGCCCACCCGGTCCATCAGGGCCGCCGCGAAGGGCGCGGTGAGGCCGAACAGGACCATGTTGACGGAGGCGGCGAGCGCGACCTGGCCCCGCTCCCAGGCGAACTCCTCGTGCAGCGGCGCCACCAGGAGTCCGGGCACGGTGGTGAACGCCCCTGCGGTGACGACGGCCGCGCCCGCGACGGTGGCGATCAGCCAGGCGCGGTGGAGGCGGCGGGCCGGCGCGGTGGTCCGGTCCGGGGTCTGTTCCGCGCTCCGGTCCGGGGTCTGTTCCGTGGTCTCTTCGGGCGTTGACGGGGCCATGGGACCAGCCTGGCGACCGGCGGCCCGCCGCTGCGAGTGTCCAGATGGACCAGGTGCGCAAGAATATGGCCATGCCCACGGTCTTCACCCATCCCGGGCGGCACCGCGTCGCCGTCCTCGCCCGTGCCGTCCTGCTCCCCATCGAGCTCGGCATCGTCCACCAGCTCTTCGGCCAGGCCGGAGCGGGCGGCTCGGTGGACGGGGAGCCGCTGTACGAGGTCGTCACCTGCTCGCTCCGGCCGGGTGACGTGCGTACGGACGGCGACTTCACGGTGGCGGTCCGGCACGGGCCGGAGGCGCTGGCCGAGGCCGACACGGTGATCGTCCTGTCGTCGTACGAGGACTACGCGCAGGACACTCCGACGCTCGCGGCCCCGCTCGCCGAGGCCTTCGCCCGGATCCGGCCCGGCACCCGGGTGGCCTCGATCTGCACCGGCGCCTTCGTGCTGGCATCCGCCGGACTGCTCGACGGCCGCACCGCGACCACGCACTGGCGGTACACGGAGCTCTTCGGCCGGCTGTTCCCCCGGGTCCGACTCGATCCCGACGTGCTCTACACGGACGGCGGCGATGTCCTGACCTCGGCCGGATGCGCCTCCGGCATCGACCTGTGCCTGCACATGATCCGGCGCGACCACGGGACGGCCGTCGCGGGCGACGTGGCCCGGCGGACCGTCGTACCGCCTCACCGCGAGGGCGGGCAGGTGCAGTACATCCGGCGGCCCGTGCCGCCACCGGCCTCGTCCGGCACCGCAGCCGCCCGCGCGTGGGCCCTGCGGCGGCTCCAGGACCCCATCACACTGGGGCAGTTGGCGGCCCGCGAGGTCATGAGCGTACGGAACTTCAACCGGCGCTTCCGTGAGGAGGTCGGCACCACTCCGATGACCTGGCTCAACCAGCAACGCGTCGAACTGGCGCGGGAGTTGCTGGAGGAGTCCGATCTGGCCGTCGAGCAGGTGGCCGAGCGGACCGGGCTCGGGTCGGCGGCCAACCTGCGACGGCACTTCCAGGAGGCGCTGGGCGTCTCGCCGAGCGCCTACCGTACGACGTTCCGCGGGCCGCCGGCCCGGTGAGGCGGCGGCTCGCCGTCGGAGCGGGTCAGAACGGGAAGACCGAGCGGCCGTGCTGGATCGACAGCCACTTCAGCGTCGTGAACGCCTCTACGACCGCCTCGCCGTTCAGCCGCCCCACGCCGGACGTCTTCTCGCCGCCGAACGCCACCAGCGGGTCGTCCTGGACGGTGGAGTCGTTGACGTGGAACATCCCGCTCACGATCCGCTGCGCGAACCGCACACCGCGCTCCGCGTCGCCCGTGTGCACGGCGCCGCTCAGTCCGTAGGGGCTGTCGTTGACGATCGCCACGGCCTCGTCCTCGCCGTCGAACGTCATCAGCAGGGCCACCGGGCCGAGGATCTCCTGCGCCGGCAGCGGCGAGTCCTCCGGGAGGTCCGTCAGGACGGTCGGCTCCACGACGTTGCCGCGGGTCCGGCCCCGTACGAGCGCCGTCGCGCCGTCCGCGACCGCGCGGTCGACCAGGGCGGTCAGCGCGTCGGCCTGGAGCGCGTTGACGACCGGGCCGATCCGGGTCTCCGGGTCACGCGGGTCGCCGGACTTCAGCGCGGCCACGGCGGCGGTGAAGCGCTCGGTGAACTCGGCGGCCACCGAGCGGTCCACCAGGATGCGGTTGGCCGCCATGCTGACCTGGCCCTGGTAGAGGAAGCGGCTGAAGACCGCCGCCCGGACCGCGTAGTCGATGTCGGCGTCCTCCAGCACCACCAGGGCGCTGTTGCCGCTGAGTTCGAGGATGGTCCGCTTGAAGGAACCGGCCGCCGTCGCGGCTATGTGGCGGCCGACCCGGTCGGAGCCGCTGAACGAGATCACCCTCGGCACCGGATGCTCGATGAACGCGTCGCCGATCTCGGCACTGTCCGTGACCACGACGTTGAGCAGCCCGGCCGGCAGTCCGGCGTCCTCGAATATCTTGGCGATCAGTCCGCCGCCGACGACGGGCGCGCTCTGGTGCGGCTTCACGACGACCGCGTTGCCGAGCCCGAGCGCGGGCGCGACCGACTTCATGCCCACCAGGAAAGGGAAGTTGAAGGCGCTGATCACACCGACGACACCGACGGGAAGCCGGTAGAGGCGGTTCTCCCGGCCGTCGGAGACTGCGGGCAGCAGTCGGCCGGTGGGCCGCAGCGACTGCCGGATCGCCTCGCGCAGGACCTCGCTCGCGCCGCGCACCTCGTACTCCGCGCGCAGCCGGGTTCCGCCCAGCTCGTCGATGATCGCCTCGACGATCTGCTCGGTGCGCTCGCCGGTGATGCGCAGGGCCCGTTCCAGGACGGCCCGCCGCTCGTACGGATTGGTGGCGGCCCACTCCTGCTGCGCGCGCTCGGCCGCCCGGTAGGCCTGGTCGACCTCCACCGCGGTCGCCACGGTGACGGAGGCGAGTTTCTCGCCGTTGTAGGGATTGAAATCGATGATGTCCCATGAGCCGCTGCCCGTGCGCCACTCGCCATCGATGTACTGGTGGGCCAGTTCATGGAAGAAGGACATGCAATCCCTTACTGCAGGCGTCTCCACACTCCTGATGTGGCGTCATCGTAACGACTAATCAAGCCAGTTGGAGGAGTCCGCGCAGGAGATCCCGGCTCTCCTCAGGACTGGGACTGTCCTTGCGCAGGCACCCCATGGCCTTTTCGTACTGCGCGACTTCCTCTGGCTTGTCCAGATAGAGCGCACTTGTCAGCTGCTCCAAATAGACAATGTCCGACAGATCGGATTCCGGGAATCGCAGCATGGTGAACGAACCGCTCTCGCCCGCATGCCCTCCGTAACTGAAGGGCATGACCTGGAGCGTGATGTTCGGCTGCTCCGACATGTCGATCAGGTGTCGCAATTGGGCGCGCATCACGTCGCGTTCGCCGTACGGGCGGCGGAGCGCGGCCTCGTCCAGCACGGCGTGGAAGGCCGGGGCCCGCTCGGAGACGAGAACCTTCTGGCGCTCCAGACGCAGCGCCACCCGGCGCTCGATGTCGGCGGCCGAGGCGCCGCGCATACCGCGCGCGACCACGGCGTGGGCGTAGGCCTCGGTCTGCAACAGGCCGTGCACGAACTGGACTTCATAGATACGGATGACCGAGGCCGCTCCCTCCAGACCCACATAGGTCTGGAACCAGCCGGGCAGCGCATTGCCGTAACTGTGCCACCAGCCCGCCACATTGGCCTCGCGCGCCAGGCCGAGGAGCGCGTCGCGCTCCGCGGCGTCCGCGACACCGTAGAGCGTGAGCAGATCCTCGACGTCCCTGGCCTTGAAGCTCACCCGTCCCAACTCCATGCGGCTGATCTTCGATTCGGAGGCCCGGATGGAGTAGCCGGCCGCCTCACGGGTGATGCCGCGCGATTCCCGCAGCCTTCTGAGCTGAGAGCCCAGCAGGATGCGCCGCACCACCGATCCACTCGACTCGCCTGCCGACACTGGTGTGACCCTCCCATCGCCTACCGGGCACTCGGGGCGCCCCCAGAAACCCCTCGACCCCGAAGCCAAGGATTCTGCCACCAAAACGCTTCAGCCCGTACTCATTCGATTACGGAAATGAGAAGACGTCCGGAAAGCTCCGAAACTGCCCGACGGAAGAAATGCGCCGGAATCACCACGGTACCGGGCAGGTCCGGCGCGTGCACGTGCATCTGCCCTTGCATCTGCTGTGCGCATTGGGAAGCATGACCCCTGCGCACCTGCGTGCTCGTGTTGTGCCGCTGTACCCCCCGCAGTACCGCTGACAGGCAGTGCCGCTACAGCCGCGAATCCCGGGAGTGCCTCGTATGGGGACGAATGGATCGACGATGCTCGAGCCGTTACGGCAGGGGCTTCCCCCGACCGACCCCTCAGGGGTCGCCGGCTCGGCCTCCTGCGCTCTGCCCGCCCGTTACGAAGCGGTCGGTGGAGCACGGCAGTTCACCAGGTCCACCCTGGAGCGGTGGGAGCTGAGCGAGCGTTTCGACGATGTCGCCCTGGTGGTGTCCGAGCTCGTCACCAACGCTCTGCGCCACGCGCTGCCGAGCGATCCGCCCCGCGAGTTCCCGGACCCGCCGGTGCGGCTGCATCTGATGCGCTGGAGCTCACGGCTGGTCTGCGCGGTGCGCGATCCCAGCCGGGAGAGCCCGGTGGCGGGCGAGGCGGCGGACTCCGCCGAGTCGGGCCGGGGTCTGTTCCTGGTGGAGTGCGTCAGCGACAGCTGGGGCTGGCACCCGTCGCCGGCGCCGGTGAGCGAGTTTCCGTCAACACCCTTGTACGGCAAGGTGGTCTGGGCGCTGTTCCGGCTCTCGGACCGCGCGAAGAGCGAATAGATCCAGACAGCGTCATCCAGGGCCGCCCGGCCGCCGGTCTCCTCCTCCGGCCGCCAGGTGGCCTTCGGTCACCCGATGGCCTCAGATCGCCAGGTGGTCGAACTCGCCGTCCTTGACGCCGAGCAGCAGCGCCTCGATCTCGGCCGGCGTATAGACGAGCGCCGGCCCGTCCGGGTGGCGCGAGTTCCGCATCGCCACATCGCCTCCGGGC
This sequence comes from Streptomyces sp. NPDC101178, assembly GCF_044767965.1. Taxonomy (NCBI): domain Bacteria; kingdom Bacillati; phylum Actinomycetota; class Actinomycetes; order Kitasatosporales; family Streptomycetaceae; genus Streptomyces; species Streptomyces sp. NPDC101178. Next base: position 778,994 of record NZ_JBIWOZ010000003.1, on the reverse strand, counting down.
AGTTTCGCGAACTCCACGCACGATCCCTGGGAGTTGCTGTGTCTGCTCTTCTGCCAGACGACTCCGCGAAGCTCTGTGGCCGCCATGCCGTTGTACACGTGGTGCACAGGACGCTCCCCGAGTTGCAAAGTGCAAGTGTCAACTAGATCGGATCATAGCTCTGTTCATATGCCGATGCATGAGCAGATGCACGTGCACACGGGGTGTTGCTTTGATTACAGGCTTTCCTGACTGAAGACGACCTCGGAGGAGATCCTCAAGCAGACCCCGGAGGAGAGACGAACGGCACGCCTATTTGGCTCCCGCTTAACGGAGTTGGCCGGAAGAAGCTTGGTAACGTGGCGCGGTCTTTCGACCGGAATACAGCAAGGGGGAACTCCACGTGACCAGGTTCGTACGCACCGGAGGTGTCGTGGTCGCCGCTCTGGCCGCCGCGCTGGCGCTGACCGCGTGCGGCAGTGACGACGACGCGGGCAAGGGCTCCGGCCCCGACGCCGGGTCGAGCGCGACGCCCGGCGACGGCCAGGGTCCGGACGGTGCCGGTACGGACGCCGCCGCGCTGGAGGGCACCTGGGTGGGGCTGACCGACGGCAGACACGTCACCGTCTCCATCACCGCCGGCAAGGTCGCCCTCGTCGCCGACCAGGCCGTCTGCCAGGGCGATGTGAAGGACATGGGCGAGGTGATGCTCGCGCTGAAGTGCACCGGCGGAGCGAACGACCGCACCATGGGCGCGATCGAGTCCAACGACGGCAAGAAGCTGGTCCTCTCCTGGGACGGCGGGGTCAAGGACACCCTGAAGAAGGCCGCCTCGGGCACGCTGCCGACGGACCTTCCGACGGACGTGCCGACCGAACTGCCGTCGGACCTGCCGACCTCTCTGCCCTCGGACCTGCCGACGGAGCTGTCTTCGGGTCTGCCGTCGCTGCCGTCGGCCTCCTGAGGCCCGGACCACTCATCTCTCCGCGAGGGTGCTGCTCACCCGGGTCGAGCCACCGCGCTCGTCCAGGGCCCGGGTGAACTCCTCCAGCGCCTCCAGGAGCAGCGCCGCACCCCGGCGCACCACCGGGTCGCCGACCGGGGCCGTCCCGTCCTCCGTCGGCGTCGGCACGTCCCAGTGGGCCACCGCGTCCACCACCGGCTGCCAGTCCGGCAGCCGCCGCTCCCGTACCGCCTTCGCGCCCTTCTCCGTGGCCCGGCGCAGCGCCTCCGCGAGCTGGGCGGCGCCGGGCACCGGGTCGGCGGAGCGGGCCGGGAGGTGGGCCTCCAGCACCATCGCGGACCGGCCGAGCTGGGCCAGTGCGTGCTGGGCATCGGTGGCGGCGGCCCGCGAGATGCCCCGGTGGCGTACGGGTTCGTGCTGGGCGGTCGCCAGCGCCTCCTGCCACGCGACCCTGGCCTCGCGGGTCGCGATCAGGGCGTCCCGTACCTCCTCCAGGTCGCGGTGGGCCGGATCCGCGTACCGGTCGACCACCGTCGCCGCGTACCGCCCGTCCGCCACCAGCCACTCCGCCAGCCGGTTGCGCAGCCGCGGCGTCTCCCAGGCCGGGTAGAGGGCGTAGGCGACCATCGCGAGGAGCCCGCCGACCAGCGTGAGCACGATGCGCTCGGTGACGGTCTGGGACCAGTCGTCGCCGGCCATGCCGAGCAGGAAGACCACGTAGGCGGAGACGCAGACCTGGCTGACCGCGTACCCGGTCCGCATCAGCAGGTACATCAGCCCGGCGCAGACCACCGCCAGGAGCGCGGAGAGCCTGGCGTCGGGGCTCGCGGTCTGCACGATGGCGGTGGCGAGCCCGACGCCGACCAGGGTGCCGCCGAAGCGGGCCACGGAGCGGCCGTACGTCTGCGAGAACTCCGGGCGCATCACCATGACGGCGGTCATCGGCGCCCAGTAGCCGTGGCCGAGCGGCAGGGCGGCGCCCACGAAGTAGCCCGCCACGGCGACCACGGCGACCCGGATCGCGTGGCGCAGGATCGGGGAGCCCGGGTGCAGCTCCCGGCGCATCGCCTTCAGGACGACCGGGATCAGCCGCAGCAGGGTGGGGCGGTGGCGGGTGTCCGGGGCGAGGTGTTCGGGGACGCCGCTGTCGGTGCCGGTGCCCTCCGCGATCTCCAGGACATCGTCCAGCAGGGCGGCGAGGCGGTCGGCGGCGCGGAGGGCGGGGCCGACGAGGATCACGTCGTTGTCGGGGGTCTTGAGGACGCCCAGGTCGGTGGCGGAGAGGTGGACCGGTTCGCCGTACCGGACGGCCCGCGCGGCGGCGTCGAGCACGGACCCGGCCGCGCCGAGCAGCTCGTTCACCCAGGCCCGCTCCAGGCCGTCGGCCGGTACGCCCATCGCCGGATCGGCCAGCGAGGCGAGGACCGGGCGCAGCCGCTCGGCGATGCCCCGGGCGCCGTGGAGCTCGGCGGGGCGGCGGCGGGCCTCGCGAGGGGTGACGGCAGCGGCGCTGCGGGCGGTCATCAGCGGCAGCGGGTCGAAGGGGGCGACCGGGTCGTGGCGCAGCCGCCGGGCGTAGTCGGCCTCGGCGGCCAGGGCGTCGGCGAGCGCGTCACGCTGGGCGCCCCATCTCCGTACCGGAAAGAGGACGATCAGCGCCGCCTGGACCACGCCGCCGACCAGGATCATCCCGGCATGGGCGGCGGCGTCCGCCACGGAGGTCGGCAGGGTGATCGTCACCAGCATGATCGCGACGTTGGACGAGGCGATGATCCCGCCGGTCGGCCCCGCCGCCCAGGCCAGGCCGGCGAGGAACGTCCAGGCGCCGAGCAGGCAGAGGAAGAGGACGGGCTGCGAGGCGGAGACGTAACCGACGAACGTCGACACGGCGAGGCTGGCGCCGGAGACCAGCGCGAGCACGGGACGCGGACGCCAGCTGCGCTGGAAGGTGGCGATGGCCGCCTGGAAGGCGCCGAACGCCGAACTCGCCGCGATCTCCGGACCGAAGAGGACCAGGCTCGTGCCGACGACGAGGGCGAGACCGGCCGCACCGCGGAAGGCGATGAGCGGTTCGAGTCTCTGCCGCTCGATCTCCAGCCCCGAGCGGGCGGTCTCCTTCAGCGCCCGGAGCCAGCTCATGGGCCGAGCCTAGCCCGGAACATGGGCAAATCAGACTTACGCCATGATTTCGCCGTCACGCGGGCCGCTGCGGGAGCCGCCCGCGCCACCTACGCGGGCCCGGTCGGCGGCCTCGGTGCCGTGGTTCCAGCCATCCAGGTCGGTGGCGCCACGGACGCGGGTGGTGGTGGTCCGGGGGAACATCCGCTCGGCGGTCTCGGTGACGGCGACGTCCCGGGCGGCGAGGACGGGGAGCAGTCCGGAGGTGCCTCCAGCCGTGCCCGTGCCCGCGCCCGTTTCCGCAGCCGCCGTGGCCCGCTCTGTGGTGTCGGCCAGCCGGGAGCCGAGCCGCTGCGCGTACGCCATCAGGAACGACTGGCGGAAGGTCTTGGTCCGCTTACGGCCGGAGGCCCGCTGTCCGGCCTCCGCCCGGGTCATCGCGGCCGTGCCCTGGACGAGGAGGGAGGTGAAGAGCAGTTCCACGGCCTCCAGGTCAGGTTCGAAGCCGACGACCGTGCTGAAGCCGAGGTCGCCGTTCCACACGGCCTGGCAGCGGTTGGCGGAGGAGACGGCGTCGAGCAGGATCGCCTTCGCGCTCTCGTACGGCGGTTCCACCCCGATCCGGCAGGCTCCGGGCGTCTCGGTGCTGTGGCCGCGGGCGGCGATGAGGGCCTCGTCGATGCTGTGCCGGGCCATCAGCTCCTGCGCCTTGGCCGTCAGCGCCTCGGCCTCCTCCGGAAAGCCGGTCGCCTCCGCCTTCGCCAGCAGCGCCCGGATCCGGGTGAGCATGCGGGGTTCGTCGGGGGCGGGCGGCCGGTGGAGGTGGCCGGCGGCGGTGCCGGGCGCCGGGCCGACGGGCTCGATGGCGGGGAGCCGGAGCAGCAGCCGGTAGAGCTCCAGGAGGTCGGAGGCGTAACTGAAACGGTCGGGCTTGTTGCGCGGTACAGGTAGGGCCCCTGGCAGCTCGGCGAGCTGGGCGCGCCAGCGGGGCGGCAGCTGCGCGTACCGGGCGGTCTCGGCGGCGATCAGCGTGGCCGCCAGCACCGCCCGCCGCTCGTCCAGCTCCAGCCGCACGAACCGGACCAGGTCGGCGGGGTGCCAGCCGCGCTCCCAGGCCCGGGTCACGAACTCCTCGCCGCGCCGGTGCAGGTCGTCGTCCGCGTCGGGGGCGGCGGCGAGCAGGGAGGCCCCGGTGTCCAGGGCCGCGTCGCCCTCCGCGTACAGCGCCGCCGCGCATGCCTGGTCGATCACCGGTTCCATCCGACCAGGGTAGGCGGGTGGCCGGGTCGCCGTTTCGGCGTGGGCCCGGGGTCGCGGCCGGTGTCAGTGGCGGGTGCCAGACTCGCCTCCATGACCGGACGGTGGGCGGTGGCGGCGGTGGAAGGGGGCGGGGCGCTGCTCGCTCCGCTCGGGCGGGACGGTGCGGCCGCCGGGCCCGTCCTGGCCGAGCCCGATCTCGTGGCGGCCGTCCGCTCCCGGCCCGAGGTGGAGCGCTGGGTCTGGCGGTCCACCGCCGAGCTCTACCCCCGGCTGCTCGCCGCCGGGGTCCGCGTCGAGCGGTGTTACGACATCGAGTGCGCCGAGCTCCTGCTGCTCGGCCACGCGGGCCGGCTCGGCGAGCCCCGGTCCGCCGCCGCCGCGCTGGCCCGGCTGGAGAACGCGCCCGTACCGCCGGATCCGCCCGCCCGCTCCGCCGAACCCGGCTCGCAGTCCTCGCTCTTCGAGCCGCAGTCGGGCCCCGAGGTCCCGTTCGAAGGGCTGCTGCGGGTCTACGCGGACCAGGTGCGCCGCCACGACACGGCCCAACACCCGGACCGGATGCGGCTGCTGACCGCGTCGGAGTCGGCCGGGATGCTCGTCGCGGCGGAGATGCACCGGGCCGGGCTGCCCTGGCGGGCCGATGTCCACCGGGAGGTGCTGCACGGGCTGCTGGGCGAGCGGTACGCGGGCGGCGGCGAGCCCCGCAGACTCGCCGAGCTGGCGGAGGAGGTGTCGGCGGCCTTCGGCAGACGGGTCCGCCCGGACCTGCCGGCCGATGTGGTGAAGGCGTTCGCGCAGGCCGGGATCGCGGTGAAGTCGACCCGGCGGTGGGAGCTGGCGGAGCTGGACCACCCGGCGGTCGAGCCGCTGATCGCGTACAAGAAGCTCTACCGGATCTGGACGGCCCACGGCTGGAGCTGGCTCCAGGACTGGGTGCGCGAGGGCCGCTTCCGCCCGGAGTACCAGCCGGGCGGCACGGTCAGCGGCCGCTGGACGACCAACGGCGGCGGTGCCCTCCAGATCCCCAAGGTCATCCGGCAGGCCGTCGTCGCCGACGCGGGGTGGCGGCTGGTCGTCGCGGACGCCGACCAGATGGAGCCGCGGGTGCTGGCGGCGATCTCCCGCGACCGGGGTCTGATGGAGGTGGCCGGTCATGACGGCGACCTCTACAAGGCCCTCTCCGACAAGGCGTTCCACGGTGACCGCGAGCACGCGAAGCTGGCGCTGCTCGGCGCGGTCTACGGCCAGACCTCCGGCGACGGCCTGAAGAACCTGGCCGCCCTGCGCCGCCGCTTCCCGCTCGCCGTCGCCTATGTGGACGACGCGGCGCGGGCCGGTGAGGAGGGCCGGACGGTGCGGACCTGGCTGGGCCGCACCAGCCCGCCGGTGGCGCTGGCGGGCCAGGACGAGGAGGCGGGCCTTCCACAGGAGGGCGGCGAGAGCGCGTCCGACGGCGGCCTGTCCCGGGCCAGGGGCCGCTTCACCCGGAACTTCGTGGTCCAGGGCAGCGCCGCCGACTGGGCGCTCCTCCTCCTCGCCGCGCTGCGCCGCACCCTCCACGAACAGGGGCTCCGCGCCGAGCTGGTCTTCTTCCAGCACGACGAGGTGGTCGTGCACTGCCCGGCCGAGGAGGCCGACGCCGTGACCGAGGCGATCCGGGCGGCCGGCGAGCTGGCCGGCCGCATCGCCTTCGGAGAGACGCCGGTGCGGTTCCCGTTCACCACGGCGGTGGTGGAGCGGTACTCGGACGCGAAGTGACCGGGCCCACCGCCGGACCCACGGCCAGGCCCACCCACGGAACCCACCGCCGGGCACACGGCCGAAAGCGCCCCGTTCACGCGCCGGACGGCGTGAACGGGGCGCGGGGCGGTGATGCGCCTCTCGCTGCTGCCGTCGCTACCCGCGTTCCCACAGCGCGGGGACGTTCGGCGGCTCCCAGCCCCTCGTGGACTGATGTGCCTGCCGGCAGCGGTAGGCGACCCCGCCGTAGGTGACGCGGTCTCCCGCGCGGTAGGAGGTTCCGGGCGTCCAGGCGGAGCCCGGCGGGTCGGTCGGTGGAACGGTGGGCGGATCGGTCGGGCCGGGCGACTGGGCGACGTCCAGCACGAAGTCGAAGGTGCCCTGGCGCCCGTTGCCGACGGTACGGACGTTCATCAGCAGCTCCGGGTCGAACAGCGCGTCGGTGTTGTTGCGCGGCTCGCCCGGGAAGTACAGCTGCGTGGTGAGGATGCGGCCTCCGGGGGCCTGGGCCTTCACATGGATGTGGCGGGTCCGCCCCGGATAGAGCCCCGGCACGATGGTGGTGAGCGTGAACGACCCGTCGGCGCCGGTGAACTGGTGCCCCCGGAAGGCGTACTGGGCCATGTCGTAGGACCCGTTGGTGTCCGCCTGCCAGAAGTCGAGCAGCGCTCCGGAGATCGGCCGGCAGGCCCGGCCGAAGACGTAGCCGCTCACGGTGAGCGGGACGCCCGGGGTGCCGGACGTCACCAGGCTGGTGCGCCGCGGGGAGTTGGGCTTGAAGTACGGGCCCTCCATCTGCGGCGGTGTCGTGTCGTCGCCGTCGTCGCACTGCGGGGTGGGGGCCAGGAGAGCGCCCCCGCCCGACGACGCGGCGTCCCGGGCGAGCGCGACGCCTCCTCCGGCGAGCAGAGGAGCCGCGCCCGCGACGATCGCGGCCTTCAGGAGGCCTTTGCGGCTGATCCGCCGCGGATCGGCCGACGTCGCGTCAGAGGTTCCGACCTCGTCGGAAGCGTTCGGCTCGTGGGGGGTTGCGTTGTCCATTTGTGGGGTCATGACGGTTTCCTCGGAGTCCTCGGTGCGGGGAGGCGGAGAGGTTCAGGAGGTTCGGTGACGCCGGGCCGGTGGGGTGAAGGCCGCCGGAGCGGCGGTCAGACGCGCTGCCAGAGGGCCGGGACGGCCGCCGGGGTCCAGCCGGCCTGGGCCGTGTGCCCCTGGAGGCAGCGGTAGGTGGCCCCGCCGTACGTCACGGTGGCGCCGACGGCGTAGGTCGTGCCCGCCGCCCAGGTGCCGCCCGGCTGGTCGGTGGGCGGCGGGGTGGTGGGCGGAGTGGTCGGCGGAGTGCCGCCGCTGGTGACGAGCGTCAGCCCGTAGGCCTGGAGCGCCGGGAGGAGCGGCTGGAAGTACGTCGTACCGCCGGAGGAGCAGTTGCCGGAGCCGCCGGAGGTGACGCCCTGCGCCTGGCTGCCGGAGATGTACGCGCCGCCGGAGTCGCCCGGCTCCGCGCAGACGCTGGTGCGGGTCACCCCGGAGATGGTGCCCTCCGGGTAGGTGACGCTGGTGTTGAGCTGCTGGATCGTGCCGCAGTGCCAGCCGGTGGTGGAGCCGGAGCGGCAGACCGAGGCGCCGACGACGGACGGGGTGGAGCCGGTGACGGTCACATCGCCGCGGCCGTACCCGTTGACCAGGGGCTTCGGCACCCAGTTGGCGTTGGTGGCGACCCAGGCGTAGTCACGGCCCGGGAAGGTCGAGCCCTGGAAGGTGCCCTGGGCCTGCTGGTTGACGCCGTTGGTGGTGGTGCCCACCCGGCCGCAGTGGCCGGCGGTGACGAAGCCGTTCTGGGTGGAGCCGCGCGTCACGGAGAAGCCGACGGAACAGCGGCCGCCGCCGCCCATGTAGTACGCGTCGCCGCCCCGGATGTCCGCGAGGGCGCGGGGCCGCTCGGTGGAGCGGGCCACGGTGACCAGTTGGCCGCCGACCCCGGCGGCCTTCACGAACGCCTCGGCGGCCGAGGTGCTCGCGCCGTTCACGACGACCCGGTTGGCCGCGACGTCGACGTACCAGACGGGCACGTTCTTCGGGGCCTTGGCCAGCGCCGCCTTGTCGAGGGCGTCCTTGGCCGCTTCGAGGCGGTCCAGGCTGTGGCCGACGACCTCGGCCGTGGCGCCCGCCCTCGTGATGAGGGCGGCCTCGGAGGCGTCGGTCGTGGAGACGGTCAGGTCCGCCGTGTCCCCGCTGACCCGGGCCCCGGCGAAGCTGGTGCCGAGGGACTTCTCCAGGCCTGCGGCGATGGCGGCGGCGCGGTACTCGCCGGCTATCCGGGTCTTGGCAGCATCGGCGTCGAGGCCGAGGTCGCGTTCCATGGCGGCCAGCAGGCCGGGTGAGAGGCTGTCCGCGGAGACGGCCGGGGCGGTGGTGCCCGGCGGGCCGGCGGACGCCACTGAAGTCAGTCCCGCGAGGGCGAGCGCACCCATGGCCACCGTGGCGGTCGCGGTGGTGAGCACGCGTCTGCGGAGCTTGGTTTTCTCCACGTAACTCTCCTTGTTTCAGGGGGGTGTCCGGGTCCGGTGGGGGGTTGGTCCGGACCAGGGAACTGCCGACACCGTAGCCGCGCCCGGAGCCGGCGCAGGAGATCCCGTTCGCCCCCTCCTCCCGCGTTATGGGGCCTGGTAGGCGTCCGCGCGCGAAGCCGCCCGGCGTCTCCCCTTCACCGGTACGCCCGGGTAGGTTCGGCGCCATGCACACAGGGCAACTGCTGGGCTCGGGACGCACCGCCGACGTATACGAACTCGACGGCTCCTGGGTCCTTCGCCGCTACCGCGACCGCGCCGGCACCACGGAGGAGCTGGCCGTGATGTCGTACGTCCGCGCCTTCGGGTATCCGGTGCCGCGCATCGGCCCGCCCGCCGACGGGGCCCGCCCGACCGACCTGGTGCTCCAGCGGCTGTCCGGCCCGACCATGGCCGAGGCCCTGCTGGCCGGGGACCTGGACGCCGCAGAGGGAGGCGCGCTGCTGGCCCGGCTACTGCGCGACCTGCATGCGATCCCGCCCCGGATCTCGGCCGATCCGCGGGACCGCATCCTCCATCTCGACCTGCATCCGCAGAACGTGATGCTGACGGAGCGGGGTCCGGTGGTGATCGACTGGTCCACCGCAGAGGAGGGCCCGCCCGGTTTCGACCGGGCGATGTCGGCGCTGACGCTGGCCCGGGTGGCGCTCGACCCGGAGTTCCCGGCGCCGGAGGCGGAAGCCCGTGCGCTGCTGGCCGCGCTCCTGGCGGAGCTGGCCGCCGACGGCGGCACCGAACCCGCCGACCTGGCCCGCGCCCGGACCCGCCAGCACGAGAACCCGCTCCTGACGGCCCCCGAACGCGGCTGCCTGGACGCGGCGGTGGAGATGGTGCGGGGCTGCGCGCCCTGACGGACACGCCGGCTGACTGACCGGCGCGCGGCTCCGGCCGTGCGCTTGACAGGCATTCCCCCAGAACACCATGATTCCATTAATTGACTAATGGAATCGAGGCGAGGCGCGTGGCAGACACGAGCACTCCGAACGGAACCGCGGGCAGCTGGGCCCTGGAAGCCCGCGGCCTGGGCAAGCGTTATCTCGGCAACTGGGCGCTACGCGACTGCTCCTTCCGCATCCCGGCCGGACGCATCTGCGGACTGGTCGGCCCGAACGGTGCGGGCAAGAGCACCCTGCTGGGCCTGGCGACCCGTCAGGTGCAGCGCACCACAGGTGAGTTGCGGATCTTCGGCGTCCCCGTCGACGACCCCGCCGTGTTGCCGAGGTTCGCCTTCCTCGGCCAGGACAAGCCGCTGTTCAAGCGGTTCACCGTGGCCGACACCCTGCGGATGGGCGCCGAACTCAACCCCGGCTGGGACGCGGCGGCGGCCGAGCGGATCGTGCGCTCGGGCAACGTGTCGGCGCACGCCCGGATCGGCACGCTCTCCGGCGGCCAGCGCACCCGCGTCGCCTTCGCGCTCGCCTTCGGCAAGCGCCCCGACCTGCTGCTCCTGGACGAGCCGATGTCCGACCTGGACCCGCTGGCCCGCGACGAGATGAGCACGCTGCTGATGGCGGAGGCCGTCGAGCGCGGCACCACGGTGGTGATGTCCTCCCACATGCTGACCGAGCTGGAGGACATGTGCGACTACCTCCTGGTCGTCGCGGAGGGCCGGATCCGGATGGCCGGGGACGCCGACGCGCTCGTACCCGCCCACACCCTGGTGACGGGCGTGACCCGGGACGGCGCCCTGCCGGCCGGGCTGGACCGGCACACCGTGGTCGAATCCCGCGTCCAGGGACGGCAGTTCCAGGCGATGATCCGGCCGAAGGGGCCGCTGCCCGCCGACTGGGAGAGCGTCGAGCCCTCCCTGGAGGAAGTCCTGCTCGCCCATCTCCGCTCCCCGGACGCACCCTCGCTCTATACCCAGGGCGCCCGCGTCGACGCCGAAGGGACCCAGGCCGCATGAGCACCACCACCACCAACCTCACCGAGGCCCCCACCGGACTCCGGCCCCGGCGCCGCCTGCTGCGCGGGCTGCCCTGGCTCATCGTGCGCCAGCACCGCACCGCGCTGGCCTGTGTCCTCGGCATCGCCGTGCTCGGCACGCTCTGGATCGTGTACCAGCGCTTCGAGACGGTCCAGCTCCTCGACGCGCGCGGCTGGCCGGAGAAGGAGGTCCGGTACTCGGTCGAGGAAAGCCGGGGCTTCGACTACATCTCCTCCCTCCTCTCGGGCCTCCCGTTGATCCTCGCCGTCTTCGTCGGCGCCCCGCTGATCGCGGGCGACCGGGAGAACGGCACCGCTCAGCTGGTCACCACCCAGTCCGTGACCCGCCGCCAGTGGCTGATCGCCAAGCTGGGCTTCGCCTACACCCTGGCCCTGGTCTGCGGCCTGATGCTCTCGGCCGCGTTCACCTGGTGGTGGCGGCCGCACCGCTCCCTCTTCTTCACCAAGTGGGTCGAGGGCCCCCTCTTCGACAACACGGGGCCGGTTTTGCCCGCGATGCTGCTCTTCATGACCGCCGCGGGCATCACCATCGGCGTCCTGCTGCGCCGTCTGGTGCCCGCCATGGCGGTGGCGCTCGCCTTCACCGCCGTCTCCTCGTACGCCTGGGACGAGATCCGGATCCGGCTCGGCTCCACCCAGATGTTCACCTACCCGATGGACAGCGAGCTCCCGGCCCGCTTCGACGAGGCGTACGAGGTCGACCGCTGGGTCGGCAACGCCAAGGGCGATCTCTTCGGCTGGGGCACCTGCGCCGAGGCCACCGACGAGGCGCAGAACGCGTGCATCGCGAAGCACGGCATCATCAACGACGTCATCGAGTACCTCGACTACGACCAGATGGCGACGATGCAGTGGACCGCGGCAGGCCTCCTGCTCGCCGGGACGGCGCTCCTCACGGGGTTCGTCCTGTGGCGGGTCTCGCGCCGACCGCTGTAGGGGCGGTGCGCATCCCCTACGTAAAGTGTCGGCAAACGAGCGGAAGGTGAAGTCGGTGGTCGTGTTCCGCATCGACCGGCGCAGCGGGGTTTCGACGTACCTCCAGATCGTCCGTCAGGTCGAGCAGGCGCTGCGCATGGGAGCGCTGGAGGAGGGCGACCGGCTGCCCACCGCCGCGCAGGTCGCCGCCACGACCAAGGTCAATCCGAACACCACGCTGAAGGCCTACCGCGAACTGGAACGGGCCGGTCTCGCCGAGGTGCGCCAGGGAGCCGGCACGTTCATCACCCGCACCCTCGCCCAGCCCCAGTCCGGCCCCGACTCCCCGCTCCGCGCGTCCCTGGCAGCGTGGATGGACGAGGCCCGGACGGAGGGGCTCACGGGCGAGGACGTGACGGCCCTGTTCCGCTCGGCGTTCGAGGTGGCGTACCCGGACGAGGCGGCGGGCTGAGGTCCTGCCGCGGCCCTGTCGTCCGGTCGGCTCAGGCGCGGTGGCAGCGGTAGCCGCTGCCGGGGGCCGGGGCCGGGGTGATCGACAGGTTCAACTGACCTCCGGCAGACGTACGTTCCAGGCGCAGCCGACCGGAACCTGCGCCCCGCCGCGTGGAGCGCACCAGCTCACCGGGCCCCATTCGCCCGCCTGTTGGCCGGCCGCCACCGGCACACTCCACGGTCGGCCGGAGAGCCCGCGCCCCACCGCCTTCACACACGCCTCCTGGACCGTGAAGATCCAGGCGAACTCGCGTCGGCGCCGCGCCTCCGGCAGGCCGGCGAGCGCCTCGGCGTCGGCCGGCGAACAGCACAGGCGCAGCAGCCGGCCGGAGGCGTGGGAAGGGATCTGCACATCGACGCCGACGTCACGGTCCCGGCCGACCGCCGCCGCGACCCAGCCGGAGGAGTGCGAGAGGCTCACGCCCAGGTCCGGCCGGTCCGGCAGGTACGGGCGGCCGCCCGGATCCGCGGCGACCGCCCCGCCCTCCAGGTCCTCGCCCAGCTCCCGCAGCAAGGCGCGCAGCAGCGTCCGCGCGGCGGCGTACTCCTCCCCCCGCCACGGCGGCAGCCGCGACACGGCCGCCCGGTCCCGCGCGGCGACGGGCAGCGCGTCCAGCACCTCCGTACTCCGGCCGACCACGTAGTGCACGCCGTCGGCGGCCGTACGCCGGCGGAGCGGCCGCCCGGGCCGGATCGCGCTCAGAGCCGGTCCGGCACCCGCCGCAGCTCGCGGATCGGGCGGGCGACGAGGAGCGAGGAGGCGGTGAGGAAGGAGACCACGACGCCGACCATGAGCACCGTCTTGGTCGAGAACAGGCCGACCGCCGGGCCGGCCAGCGCGCTGCCGATCGGGTACATGCCGACGGAGCCCGCGACCTCGTACGCGTGGATGCGGTTGAGCATCTCGCCCGGCACCTGGGTCTGCACGCTGGTGGACCACATGACGCCCCAGACGCCGATCCCGGTCCCGACCGCGACCTGTGCCGCGATGAGCATCCAGACCGGCCAGCCGAGCACGATGCCGAGCGGGTAGAGCGGGTACGCCATCATCGCCACCGCGCCTGCGGCGAGCGGCCGTTCGGGCTTGTAGCGGATGGCGAGCAGCCCGCCGATGATGGTTCCGGCACCCAGCGCCGCGTTGACCAGACCGAAGGCGCGCGCGCCGTGCTCCGGCACGATCACCCCTGCCGCCAGGGAGAGTTGGGGGCCCCAGGCGAGCACCGCGTAGAACATCCAGATCACGATGACGCCCCACAGCCAGCTGCGGGACCAGAACTCCCGCCAGCCGACGGCCAGGTTGTGCCACATGGACTCACCGGCCGGCGGTGCGGGCACCACGCCGAGCTTGAGCGCGAACAGGCAGATGGCGCTGGTGCCGTAGGCGATGGCGGAGATCACCATGACCCAGCCGGTGGAGCCGAACCCGACCAGCGTTCCGGCCAGCGCCGGGCCGCCGAGCCCGGTGATCGCCTCCGACGTGCGCAGGATGCCGTTGGCGCCCTGCACGTCCCGGGAGACCAGCGGGACGGTGGAGGCGGCACCAGGCTGGAAGAGCGCGTTGGCGGTACCGGCGACCACCAGCAGCGCGTACAGCTGCCAGAGATGGTCGATGCCGTGGATGAAGAGGAGGGCCAGCAGGACGTGCGCGACCAGGTTGGCCAGGTCGGCGAGGATCATCATCCGGCGCGCGGTGAACCGGTCGGCGAGCACGCCGCCGAAGAGCACCAGACCGGCGAACGGGGCGACCAGGAAGGCCATCGAGTAGCCCGCGGTCTCCAGGCCGTACCCGTCGATGAGCAGACCGGCGGCGACCGCGACCGGCAGCATGGCCCAGCTGAGCAGCCCCGCGCTGCGGCCGACGAAGTAGAACTTGAAGTTGCGGGACCAGATCGCCGGCTCTCCCGCCGACGGGCCGCCGCCGGACCCGCCCGGGCCGTCGGAACCGCCCGGGCCGTCCTTCGGCGGTACCGGTGGCGGAGGCGGTTCCGCCGCGGCGTGCTCTGCCAAGCGCTCTTCCATAGCCGTTCAGATCCTTCGGTCGGTGATCGGTGACTTCGCGGGGGGTGTTCAGGCGGCGTCGGGCGGCGCCGCCAGCTCCCCGACCGTGACCAGCTCCAGGCCGCGTTCCAGCAGGCCCTCGACGATCGACGGGAGCGCCTGTACGGTCTGCGCCCGGTCGCCGGCGCCCTCGTGCATCAGGACCACCGAGCCCGGCCCGGCGCTCTCCAGGACGGTCGCGGCGATCTGCTCGGGCCCCGGCCTCGACCAGTCGCGGGCGTCGACGTCCCACATGGTCAGCGTGGTCGGGTAGCCGTCCAAGGCGGCCAGCACCTCGGGGGTCAGGGCCCCGTACGGCGGCCGGAACCACACCGGGGCCCCGCCGCCCACCCGGTCCAACTCCTCGGCCGTGCGGTCCAGTTGCTCGCGCAGCTCCGCCGGTGTGAGGTCGGGCAGGTACGGGTGCGACCAGGAGTGGTTGCCGAGCTCGTGTCCGGCCGCGGCGATCCGGCGTACCTCGTCGGGCAGCGCCGCGACATGGTGGCCGACGCAGAAGAACGTGGCCCGGGCCCCGTACCGCTCCAGGATCTCCACCACCTGGCGGGTGAAGACCGGGTCGGGCCCGTCGTCGAAGGTGAGCGCCACCCGCGGGTCGTCCCGGCGGCCGTGGTCGAAGCAGCCTCCGGCCGCCGTCAGCGCCGCCCGGGCCGGCTCACCGCGCTCCACACCCGCGAAGAACTCCTCGGCGCGCCCGGTCAGCGTGCCGCCCTCCGCGGTGACCCGGGCCAGCGCGCCGGGCGCGGTCCTGGCCTGCTCCGCGAGCTGTACGGCGGTGACGGAGCCGAAACCCGGGCGCGGCGGCAGCAGCCACGGGTCCGCGCGGTACACCTCCAGGCCGGCCGCCGTCATCGGGCCGTCGAGCAGCCCGTTGGTGGAGTCCAGGACGACCGCCGGAGCCTCCTGCCCGTCACCCAACTCACCCAGCCAGCCGATGAGTTCGGCGACCTGACCGCCGCTCCAGCCGCTCGGGGAGACCACCTGGCGTCCCGCGTCGTCCAGGACCTCGACCCGGTAGCCCGTCTCCGTCCAGGCGATGCCCGCGTACCGCTTGCTCATCGGCCCTCCAGCGCGATCGCCTTGTCCACGATCAGCCGCTCGGCGCCGCGCAGGAACTCCTCCATGCCGGTGCGGCTGATGACGGCCGGGTCGGCGGTCATGGCGAGGTCCAGCGCGCCCGGCGCGGTCAGCGCGTCCACCGCGATGGAGACGTTCCTGCGCGGCAGGAACTCGGTCGGCCAGGTCAGCTCGGTCCGGCCGGTCAGCTCGCTCAGCGGCACGCCCGGCCGCTCCACCGTGTCGAACGGCGTGACGGCCGGGTCGCGGGTGTCGTTCCACCAGTACGAGTGGTCGGCGGCCGCCTCCTTCTCGATCAGCGCCGCTACCTCACGGTCCAGTGCCCACTTGTCGTACGCGGCGTTGCGGAACGCGGTGAACGCGACGGACCGGGTCCGCCGCACCGCGTCCTCGAAGTCCCGGCCGGCGTCGGTGAGCCGGAACAGCGCCTCCTGCGCCACCGTGGAGACGGCCGCGGCGGCGGCCGGCTGGAACCGGTTGCCGACCACCACCTGGAAGAGCACCTCATCGCTCCCGGACGACAGGGCCAGCTGGTGCGAGACCGCGCCCAGCAGCACGACGGCGTCGCTCACCCCGAGCGCCTCGGCCACCTGTCCGACGGCCACCGCCAGCGCGGGCGAGCGCAGCAGCGCGTTGGGGAAGCGGCGGTCCGGGTCACCGGCGAGTTCCGGCGCGGCGGGGACGCCGAAGATCCGCCGGGGGCCGGCCGTCAGCTGCTCGGTCCAGTAGCGGCGGGCCGCCTCGTCCCGGCGGCGGCCGAGCGGAGAGGCCTGGACCTCCGCGGCCTCCAGCGGCTGGGTGGCGGACCGGGAGGCGCGGAGCGAGGCGGCGGTGGCGCCGGCCTGGACGGACTCCAGGTCGCGGAGGAGCCGGCCGAGGCCCCAGTAGTCCATCCCGGTGTGCGCGCCGACCAGCACCAGCCGGTGGACCAGGCCCTCGCTCTCCACCAGGCCGACCCGCAGCGGCCACTCCCGCGTGTGGTCGAAGGCGCGGCCGCCCAGCTCCTTCAGCAGGGCGGCGCCGGCCTCCGGGGCCCGCTCGGCCGTGCCCGTACGGACCACCTCCACCGGAAGCTCGCCGCTGCCGTCCACGACCTGCTCCAGGCCGTCCTCCCCCTGGGGAAGGAACCGGGTGTGCAGGCTGTCGTGGAGCAGGAGCAGCTCCGTGAGGTCCGCGAGGACGCGGTCGGCCGGGCGGGGTGGCGAGACGGCGAGTTCGACGGGCAGGTTGTAGCGGGGCGCGTCGTCGCCGAGCCGGGAGACGACCCCCCAGATCGCCCGCTGCCCCCAGGTCGCCGGGCCGCTCCCGGCTCTCGCGGAGTCCAGCCTGATGGTCCGGTCCTCGGCCGTCGTCATCGTGTTCCCGCCTTCCTTTCCGTTGCCTCGTCCGATGTCTGTGTCCGTGGTGGCGCTCTGCGGTGACCGGGCCGGACGGCCCCGCCCTAGGGCCTGGCGAAGACCGCCACGTGGCTGCGGCCGGAGCGCGGGTCCGTGTCGCACAGCACGATCCGCCGGTACGCGCGCCGCCACTCCTGCCAGTGGTCGGCCAGCTCCAGCCAGAGGCTGGTGCAGTAGCCGCCCGGCGCCACCCGGTGCACCGCGCCGTGCGCCGGGACGTCCTCGGTGACCCAGGGCCCGAGGACCAGCAGCGTCCCGTCCTCCCCCGGCTCCCGCCCCAGGGCGGCCGCCGCCGAACCGGCCGCGTGCGCCCGGACGAACCCGAGCCCCTCGCCGCCTGCGGACCCGAGCACCAGCGCGGCGGCCGAGTCGGTCAGCGGGACCTCCCGCGGCAGCGGGAACGGTGTCGGCAGGGTCGTCTGCTCCAGCACCGCGATCACCACCTCCGCCGCCCGGCCCGAGCGGTGGTACGCCGAGGCGATCCGCAGCGCGGTGAAGGGCGCGGCCAGACCCTGCTGGCCGATCGCGAAGTTCACGGCCCGGCCGCCGAGTCGCTCGGTCAGGTGCGGTGCGACGGCGGTGAACGGCACCACGTCCGGCAGCGCGTGCGCGACGATCGCCAGCTCCGGCCGGCTGCGGCCGACGGCCTCGTCGGCGACGAGCAGGTCGACGAGGTCGCGGTGGTGGACGTGCGGGCCGCGGCTCAGCAGCTCCTCGTCCGGCTTCTCGCCGAACGGCGTGAGCAGATCACGGAAGTAGTCGAGCGCGGCCGGAACACCTTCCGGTGTCCGTCCCTGCGGCGACCGCACCGAGGCGGCGGCCCGTACGGTGAGCGCGCTCATGACGCCTCCTCCACGGCGCGGCTCACGACGCGCTCTCCAGGGACGCGGCTCACGGCACGCCCTCCACGGACGCGACTCATGACGCCTCCTCCTCCGCGCGGATCGCGGCCTCGATGTAGTCGGCGAAAGACCCGAGCGTCCGCAGGTCGTCGATGTCGAGCCCCTCCGGGTCGACCGAGATCCCGGTCGCCTCCTCGACGCTCATCAGCATCCCGAGGACGGCGATGGAGGTCAGCTGCAGCTCGTCGAAGAGCGCGGTCTGTTCGGTCAGCCCGCTCACCGGCCGCTCCAGCACCTC
Organism: Streptomyces sp. NPDC101178; assembly: GCF_044767965.1. Taxonomy (NCBI): domain Bacteria; kingdom Bacillati; phylum Actinomycetota; class Actinomycetes; order Kitasatosporales; family Streptomycetaceae; genus Streptomyces; species Streptomyces sp. NPDC101178. The sequence goes on along the minus strand of NZ_JBIWOZ010000003.1, from coordinate 761,322 downwards.
CCCGATCGCCTTCTCGATGGTCAGCAGAAGTTCCCGACGCTCCATCAGGCACCGCCTCCCGCACGGTGGGTGATCACCATCGCGCCGAAGGTGGCGCCCAGGCCGACGGAGACCAGCAGATAGTGGGCACCGTCGACCAGGCGCCCTTCGTCCCGCAGCGTGGTGTAGTTGACGAAGACGTCCGAGGCGTAGGTGTGGCTGAAGCGCGGGACGTTGTCCAGGAAGACCTTCTCCGGCGCCACCTCCAGCTCCTTGATGGTCTGCCGCCAGGCCAGCTTGTTGACGTTGTGCGGGATCACCAGGTCGACCTCGTCGAGCGTCAACCCGGCATCCGCCAGGGCCTCGTGGATGACATCGGCGATCCGTCGGCCGTACTGCTCGCCGAACTCGGTGTTCTGCTCGGGGGTCAGCTCCAGCCACTGCGCGTACTCGCCGAGCGTCCGGATGGCGAAGGACCGGACCACATCGCCTTCGCCGTCCAGCGTGATCAGGCAGGAGGCGGCGGCGTCCGCCATGATCGAGGTGTTGGGGATGTGCTGGACCATCGGTGAGTACGCCTGCTCGCCGGTGACCATGAGGGCGTACGCGCCCTCCTCCCCCTCCGCGCGCAGCAGCTCACCGAGCACCTCGATGGCGCCGAGACTGCTGACGCACGCCTGGTGGCTGAAGCCGAAGGCCTCGGCCTCGGGCAGCCCGAGGTCCTCGCCGACCACCTGCGCGATGTCCACGTCGGGCGGGGCGACGGCCTGGGTGGTGTGCGCGTACGCCAGGTAGTCGACCCGGCCGCCCTCGGGCAGGGCGGCCAAGGCGTTGCGGGCGGCGGGCCGCAGCAGGTCCAGGAGCGGGAGTTCGGGGTCGAAGCGAAGGGTGTCCAGGCCGTAGAACTTCCGGAACACGCCGAGCTGGGCCCGGTGCAGCCCGAGCCGCTCGCCCAGCTCCTCGATCCGTACGCTGCGCTCGGGCACGTACGACTCGATCCGCTCCAGCGTGATCCGCCGGTGGCCGGCCGGCCGGCCGGTGGTCGCGTGCGCCATCAGTCCGTCACGACCTCGGCGCGGATCAGCCACAGCCGGTTGGCGCCCCGGCGGCCCCGCGGCTGCACCTCGTACGGCCACCGGCTCTCGCCCGCACCGGTCTGGCCGGGCTCGCGCAGGTCGGTGGTCTTCCAGCCGTGCGCGGTCAGGAACTCCTCGGGCTCGTCGGTGCCGAAGACCCACGGTGTGCCGTCGGCGGCGAGCGCGTCCAGGAAGCGCTTGGAGAACGGGCTGCGCAGCATGGCGCGCCCGAGGACGTCGAAGGCCAGGTGGCTGCCGGGGGCCGAGGCGGAGGCGAGCAGCCGCAGCAGCCCGCCGGCCTGCTCCTCGGTGAGGAAGAAGGTGAGCCCTTCCGCGACCCACAGCGTCGGCCGGTCGCGGTCGAACCCGGCCGCCCCCAGCTCCGGCAGCCACTCGGTGGTCAGGTCGGCGGAGACCTCGCGCCGGTCGGTGCGCGGCTCGGCCCCGAGCGCGTCGAGCCGGCGGCGCTTCTCGGCGATCAGCGCGGCGTGGTCGACCTCGTAGAGCTCGGTGCCGTCCGGCCAGTCGAGCCGGAACGCCCGCGTGTCCATACCGGCGGCGATCAGCACCACCTGCTGGATTCCGCTGCCGGCGACGACCTCCTTGATCGTGTCGTCCAGGAACCGGGTCCGGATGGAGATGAACGGGATCACGCCGCCGCCGACGTACCGCTCGATCAGTTCGAAGCCCCGGGGCGCGGCCAGGTCGCGGGCGAGCGGGTCGGTGAAGAGCGCGTCCTCCCGCTCGGACTCCTGTGCGCGGGCCGCGGCCATCCACTGGGCGGTGTACGAGACTGCATCCATGGTGAAGACCCCTCCTCGGGATCGGGCGAAACCGCGGGGATCAGGCGAAGAACGCCTTCTCGATGGTCGCGAGCGTCTGGAAGTCCTCGATGTCGATGGAGTCGAAGTCGATCTCGACGCCCGCCGCGTCCTCGATGGTGTAGACGAGCTCGACGAAGGCCAGCGAGTCGACCAGCCGGCTCTCGATGAGGTCGACGTCGGCGGCGAGTTCGGTGCGCTCGGGGTGGCGGCCGAGGATCCAGTCCCGGACCTTGTCGATACCTGCGGAACTCATGGCATTCCCTTCGAAGTCAGTGATCCAGCGGGATGAGGCGGTCGAGCGGTGGTGTTCGCGAGGTGGTGGCCGCCGCGACGGCGATCGCGAAGCCGCCGTCGTGGCTGATGCTGATGTCGATGGGGCCGAGTCCGGCGTGCTGCGCCAACTCGGCCGCCACGCCCGAGAGCCGGACACCGGGCCGGCCGCCGGGTCCGCGCAGGACCTCGATGCCCTGCCAGGGGACCGGGCGCCCGACCGCGCCGAGGAGCTTGAAGACGGCCTCCTTGGCGGCCAGCCGTCCGGCGATCCCGGCCCGGTCCGGCTCCCCGTCCGGGGTCCGGGACGCGGCCAGCTCACCGGCGGAGAGGAACCGGCCGAGCACCGGCCCGGCGGCGGGGCCGAGCAGTTCGCCGACCCGGGCGAGCGGGACGAGGTCGACGCCGATGAGGGGATGGCTCACGACGGTGGCGCGGCGGCGGGTGCCTGCGTGCCCTGTGCGGCCGTGCGTACGGCGTCGAGCGCGGCGTCGAGGTCCCCGTCGAAGTGCTCGGTCAGCACGGCGAGCCAGCGCTCCAGCCCGAACGCCGCACAGGAGGTGTAGGCGTGCTCGCCGGATTCCAGCCGGATCGAGCACCGCTCGCCGAAGAAGTTGCGGTGGGTGTTGACCGAGGCGATGGCGAGATCGCCGTACTGGAACTCGTACTTGACCGGGCTCAGCTTCTGCATCAGCGCCCGTCCGCTGTCGTTCTGGAAGAACGGGTCGCCGGCGGCCTCCCGGCCCAGCTCGATGCCGAGCGCGGCGGCGAAGGACTGGATCCGTCCGGTGAAGCGGGCCAGCACCTCCTGCGTGTGGTCGAAGCTGCCGAGCGCCACGATCTCGCGCATCTGGAAGCTGGCGAGGCGGCGCAGTCCGCTGTAGTGGTCCTCGTTGCGGAAGCAGCGGTTGACCAGGGTCACCAGCGAGTCGTCCGCGACCTGGCCGCCCTCGTGGAAGAGATACGCGCCGTAGCAGGTGGCGTGCGGCAGCCCGTACCGCGCCTCGGTCACGGCACCGGGACCGAACCGCCCTTCCACCGGCTTGAACTGATCCTCCGTCAGCTTCAGCGATCCCGCCACCCAGGCGAGGTGGGGGAAGTTGGTGTAGACGTCGAACTTCTCCAGGTCGGTCACCGGGAAGAGCGGCGGGGCGCTGATCTCCTCGGCGCCGTCCGCCAGGCCCCAGCCGGTGAAGACCCGGTCGAGCTCCTTGACGAGCGCGGTGGCCCGCGGGCCGAGGATGGCGAGGGCCTGCTCCCCGTCGCTGCCGGTCAGCCGGGTCGCTCGGGTCGATCGGGTCGATCCGGTCACCGTCATCGGATGAGTCCCGTCTTCTCCAGGAACTTGGCGGTCTTACGGAAGGTGCGCAGCTCGGCCTCGGCGCGTGCGGGCGAATCCAGGAGGGCCCGGCGCAGCTCGTGCGGGCGCTCGATGCCGGCGTCCCGGTAGACCTGGGGGTGGTAGAGGGATTCGAAGCTGTGCCTCATGTAGCGGCGCAGGTACGTGGAGACCTCGTCCAGCTCCTGCTCGGTGGCGGTCCGCTTCAGGTCCTGGTGGAGCAGGTTGACCAGTTCGCGGCCGAAGGCGATGTGCCGGGACTCGTCCTGGTGGTGGATCCGGTTGATACCGCGGATCGTCTCGTGCAGCCGCTCGTCCTCGGCCATCGCCGAGTTGAAGTGGTCCACCAGCTCCTCGAAGATCAGGATGCGGGCGAAGACCAGCAGGCTCTGGACCTTGTCAGAGGGCGCGGCCGTCTCGGCGCCGCCGGCGGGCTGCCGGTAGATCTTCTTGCCGTAGCGGAGGCAGAATTCGGCGAAGAACCACATGTGCTCGTTCTCCTCACCGATGAAATGGTGGAAGAACTCCGACGGCGTTTCGAAACCGGCGGTGTGGATACGGTTGACGACCTCGACGAGCAGTTCCCGGATGCCGTGGACATTGAGGCTGTAGAAATTGATGCTCTCGTGCTTGGACAGCCGGTGGAGCTGCTCGGGGCTGAGCTTCTCGGCCCATTCCGTGCCGTACGTGGTGGTGAGCTCGGGGCTCATCCACCACATGTCTTCTGGGAGCTCGTCCGGCCACTCGAAGAGCCGGTACGGGTTGTAGTAGTCGTCGATCGACTTGGTGGCGAGCCGGTCCAGGATTCCCCGAAACCGGTCGTTCCGGTCGATCACTTCGCTGACCATCGAGTGATTCCTCCGTTCGCTTCGAGGGCTCTTTGCTGAATCCAGATTAGGAATCCCGGCACGGGTTCCTCAATGCCCGGAACCGGCTGCCGATTTCGGCCAGTGGGCCTTTCGGTTCTGGTCAGGGATTTCCCTCGTGGAGGTGCTGGATGACCGGATCCGGCTGCCGTTTCCGGACAGCCGGTGAAGGTCGGCAAGACACCCCCTAGGTCCGGGCGTCGAGCTCCGCGCGGAGGGTGGCGTTCTCCTGCTCCAGCCGGGCCAGCCGCTCGTGGAGCGGGGCCAGCGCCTCGGAGACCTCGCGCTGACTGAAGCGCGGCGTGATGTGGTTGGGGCAGTTCCAGGCGTACGCCTCGACCCGGACGGTCATGATCTGTTCGACCCGGCCCTCGGTACGCGGCGACTCCAGCCGCTCGGCGAGCGCGAGGTCCTCGTCGACGGGTACGGCGGTGGCGTGGCCGAACACCTTGAGGCGGGCCTGCCGGGCGTGGTCGATGAAGAAGAGCGCGACCCGGTCGTCGCCGCGGACGTTGCCGGTGGTGACGTACTGCCGGTTGCCCCGGACGTCCAGGAAGGCGAGCGTGTACGGGTCCAGCACATGGACGAACCCCTGCGGCCCGCCCTTGAACTGGATGTACGGCCAGCCTGTCTCACCCACGCTGGCGAAGAGGAAGCCGTCGAGGCTCCGGATGAAGTCGGCCGACCGCGCGTCCAGCGGATCGGGCTCCTCGGCCTGCTCCCGCAGCCGCCGTCCGGCCGCCGAGGCACTGCCCATCTCCTCCTGGACCTGTCGTACCGCCGTGGTCTGCGCGAGTTGGTTGAAGCGGCTCATAAGGCACTCCCCAGGGCCAGGTCGACCAGGCCGGTACGGGCGGCCAGCACGCCGGCCTGGAAGCGGCTGCTGGCGGACAGGTCCTGCATGATCGTGGCGACATGGCGGCGCAGCGTCCGCTCGGACATGCCCACCCGGCGGGCGATGACCTCGTCCTTGGCGCCGGAGGCCAGCAGCGAGAGCAGGGTGGCCTTGAGCTCCTCCATGGTCCCGGCGTAACCGGCCGCACCGGAGTCGAAGTCGACGGCGGACTCCCAGACGCGGGCGTGCAGCCCGGCCAGGAAGGCCGCGACCGTACTGTCGTAGACGACGGCGATCTCGCCGTCCTCGCCGTCGGTCCCGGACGGGATGAAGGCGGTCTTCCGGTCGAAGACCAGGAAGCGGTCGCTCATCTCCTTGGTGGTGCGCACCTTCCCGCCGGCGGGAAGGAGTTCGCGGAGGTGTGCGCGGGTGCCCGAGTCGCCGCGGGCGGTGTGGGGGTAGAGGATCCGCCCGTGCGCGCCGCGCCGGAGCGCCTCCAGCACCAGCGGTCGGGCCAGGCGCAGTTCCCGGGTCTCGCGGGCCACGCAGGGCTGCATGACGAGGACCTCGGTGGTGCAGCTCTGCGCGGCCTCCAGCAGCCGCAGCTCGATCTCGTCCTGGTCGCCGGTGATCACCACCGGTTCGGCGCGGGTTCGGGACTGCCTCTCGAACGCCGCCGCGAAGGCGCTCAACTGCCCCTGGAATCCGGCGAGCCGGTGACGGCTGTCGAGGATCTCCCGCTCCAGCGGGACCAGCAGCTCCATCTGCGCCGCCTCCGGAGCGACCGCCACCAGCCCCTGCGCCCGGCCCTCCGCCGTTTTGACCAGCCGCAGTTCGCGCAGCACACCGACCGCCCGCTCGGCGTACGCGGGCGGGGCGCCGAGCTCCTCGGCGATCCGTGACGGGTCGAACGGGCCGCGCCCGAGCGCCCGTTCATAGAACGCGACGGCGAACTCGTCGATTTCATCCGGCCATGAGCCTTCCGGCCGTGAGCCTTCCTGACCGGGGGCCGGTGCCACGAATTGCATCGTTACCTCATTCTCAGCGCGCGGATGATGGCGGCCTGGCCGAAGGAGAGGGGCCCGGAACGCGCCCCGCACGGAGGGCGGCGCGGGCCACCGTCGAGCTGTGGCAACGCGCCACCTCATGAGTCGGCACGGGTACTGGCCTTGCGGTGCTGTGCGTTCGGTGGTGTGCGTTCGGTGCGTGCACTGCTGTGCGTGCGGTTCGGTGCGGCCACAGTACGGTCACGGGCTGGTCGGTCTCCTACAGCCGGACCAGAGCCCCAGAAGCCCACCAGAAGCGCGGCCCGGCCCGAACAGACCCACCCTGAGCTGGACTTACCCCGACCGCTGCCGACGGGCTCACAGGGACCGGCAGAACTGGTCCAACTGCCGGAGTAGTTGTCCTGCCGCCGGAGCCCGGGGCAGGACATGATCACGGCGTCCGGTCCGGAGGCGGCGCGGACCTCAGTGGCTCAGCCCGAGCCCGACCACGCCCTCGGGCGTCCCCGACGCGCCGCCATGGCAGGTGAGTTCGCGATGCGGCGAGGGTCGGTCGCCGGGCGGCCGGACCGTACCGTCCTCCCGACGCGCCGCCCCGATCCGGCGCAGCGCCAGCGCCTGTCCGTCCGCCCACTCCGCCTGCCGCGCGAGCTCCAGCGCGCTGCCGAACAGCTCCACGGCCTGCGCCCGGTCCGCCAGCAGCCAGAGGCACTCGGCCCGCCGCAGCTGGGCGGCGGCCTGGGCGCGCGGTTCACCGTCCGCCACCGCGGCGAACAGCCCGGCGGTCGCGACCTTGAGGCACTCACCCATGTACATCCCCACCGAGAGGAAGCCGTGCAGGCTCTCCGCCAACCGCCAGGCGAGGGTGGTGAATCCGGCGGCGGCGGCCTGCTGGACGGCGCCCGCCAGGTTCTCGCGCTCGCCGTCCAGCCACTCCGAGGCCTCTCCGTGGTCCGAGAAGACCAGCGCGGCCGAGGCCGCGTCCCCGGTGGGCGGACCGGCGGCGGGCTCCGCCGGGTAGAGCAGCCGGGCCGCCGCGTCGGCGTGGTAGAGGTACCACTCGAAGAGCCGCTGCCGGGCCGCGTGCGCCTCCTGGGCGCCGGCCAGCTCACGGGCGTAGGAGCGGACGAGGTCGTGCAGCCCGAAGCGGCCGGCGCCCCGTTCCCGTACCAGGTGGGCGTCGGTGAGGGTCACCAGCAGTCCGGCGGCCGCGGCGGAGGTGGTGTCGGCCAGGGCCGCGGCACCGTTGGCGGAGACGTCCGGGCCGGGCATGAGGCCCAGGAGGCGGAACATCCGGCGGGCCTCGGCGGGGAGCGCGAGGTAGGAGAGGTCGAAGGCGGCCCGTACCGTCGAGCGCCGGTCGCCTTCGACGCGCAGCCGGCTGAGCATGTCGTCCCCGGCCAGTTCGGCGCAGTAGCCGGCGATGCCGGTGTCGCGGGCGACCAGGTTGGCACCGGCGATCCGGATGGCCAGCGGCAGCCCGCCGCAGACGCGCACCAGCCGGCGGGCCGCCTCCTCCTCTGCGGAGGCGACGCACTCGCCGACGATGCTGCCGAGCAGCCGGCGGGCCTCGTCCGGGTCGAGGACGTCCAGGGCGAGCTGGCGGGCGCCGTCGTTCGCGACGAGCCCCGCGAGCCGGCTGCGGCTGGTGATCACCACCGCGCAGCCCCGGGCGCCCGGGATGAGCGGTCTGACCTGCTCGGCGTCGCGCGCGTTGTCCAGCACGATGAGCATCTGGCGGTCGGCGAGGAGCGTACGGTACAGCGCGGCGGCCTCGTCCTCGTCGGCGGGCAGCCGGCCGGGCGGTGCGCCGAGCGCGCGGAGGAACTGCGCCAGGACGTCGCCGGGGCGCAGGGCCGGCAGCGGGGAGTGGCCGCGCAGGTCGACGAAGAGCTGTCCGTCCGCGAAGTGTTCGCGCCGGGCGTGCGCCCAGTACTTGGCCAGGGCGGTCTTGCCGACGCCGGGCGCGCCGACCACCGCCATCACGTGGGAGCGGCGGTCCGGGTCGGGCGAGACGAGGGCGTCCAGGTCACGCATCTGCCGCAGCCGTCCGACGTACGAGCCGGACATGGCGGGCAGTTGGGCCGGGAGCGGTCCGGTGGCGGCGGTGCGGCCGGCCAGGGCGGGGAGGTCCGGGTGCTGGGCGCGGGGCAGTTGCTGGCGCAGCACGCGCAGGTGGGCGTCGCGGACCTCGGCGCTGGGGGCGATGCCGAGCTCCTTGTCGAGCCGGTCGCGCAGCCGGCTGAAGACGTTGAGCGCGGCGGCCTGTTCGCCGCAGCTGCCGAGGGTGAGGATCAGCCGGGCGTGCAGGCCCTCGTGGAGGGGTTCGGTGTTGACCATGGACCAGAGCACGGGGACGGCTTCCTCGGGCCGGCGCAGGAGCAGCGCGGTGTCGGCGTGCAGCAGCACGGCCTTGACCCGCCGTTCGTTGACGACGACGGCGGCCGGGTGCTGGCGCAGCACCGGATCGGCGTCCGCGAGCACGGGACCGCGCCACCACCGCAGCGCCTGGGTGAGCGACTCGTACGCGGCCTGGGGGTCGGGCGCGCGGTGGAGGCGCTCCGCCTGGGCCAGCAGCTCGTCGAAGTGGCCGAGGTCGGTCTGGCTCCGGGACGCCTGGAGGAGGTAGCCGGTGGGCGTGCGGACGACGGTGGGCGCGGGCGCGTTGCGCGGCCCGCCGGGGTCCAGGAGGCGGCGGACCTGGCTGACATAGGTGTGGATCAGGCTCTGGTGGGAGCTGGGCGGCCCGGCCGGCCAGAGGGTGTCGGTGATCTCGCGCTGGGTGGAGGGCTCGGGGTGCTTGAGCGCGAGCAGCCCGAGGAGCCGGCGCAGCATCGGACTGGTGACGGGGACGGGCGCCCGGCCGCGCTGGAGGGCGAGCGGCCCGAGGATCAGCAGCCGCGGCCGGGCGGCGCCGCGCGGTGGCCCGGTACGGGTGACGGCCAGCAGCTCCGCCAGCTCACCCCCGCTCAACTCCAGCACTTCGGCGAGCCGTTGAAGCGTACGGGCCTGCGGCCGCTGCACCCGCCCCCGCTCGATGTCCCGCAGCGCCCGTGTACTGATCCCGGCCCGTAAAGCAGCCGCCTCCTGACTCAGCCCGGTCCGCCGCCGGTACGTCTGAAGCCGATGCCCGAACGCCCCCTGCTCCCCCACCGGCCCACCCGGGGACAGCACCTCGGCCGACGTCCGCTCTGACATGGCATCCCCCTCGTCCGATGACCGCCCCCGCCGATCACGGCCCACGGCGCCGTTGCGGGCCGTGCACGGCCGACTCTCCGGAGGCTTCGCCGCGGATCAGTTTGGACTAGACCAATGGGTCAGGCAAGGGGGCATCCGGAGGGCGGAAGGGGGCTCCCCAGGGACGGGCCGTACGGGGCCCCGTACGGCCGCCGCACCCCCGTACAGACGTCGGACCGCACGGACATGACGCTCCGTCCGGTCAGTGCCCGCCCGGCTGAAGTCCCCCCGGCTGGAGCCCCGCGTCGCGAGCGAGGAGGGCGGCCTGGACGCGGTTGTCGCAGTCGAGCTTGGCGAGGATGCGGCTGACGTACGTCTTCACCGTGGCCTCACTCATGTGCAGCCGCCGCCCCGCGTCCGCGTTGGAGAGCCCCTCTCCGAGCAGCGCCAGCACCTCGCGCTCCCGGGTGGAGAGCCCGTCGAGCCGGCGCCGCGCGGCCTCCCCGCGGGTGGTGGCCCCGGTGGAGGAGAGCGCGTCCACAACATGCCGAGTGGCCGCGGGTGAGAGATACGCGTTGCCCGCCACCGCGGCCCGCACCGCCTGGATCAGCTCGCCGGGCGCGGAGTCCTTCAGCAGGAACCCCGCACCGCCGTGGCCGAGCGTCCGCAGAACGTTGTCCCGCTCGCCGAAGGTGGTGAGGATCAGGACCCGTACCTTCGGCGCGGTACGGCCGAGCTCGACCAGCGCCGTCAGCCCGTCCATCACCGGCATCTGGATGTCCAGCAGCGCCACGTCGACCCCGCCGCCCCGGGCCTTCTCCACCGCCTCGCGGCCGTCCCCGGCCTCGGCGACCACCTCGATGTCGTCGGCCGAGGTGAGGATCGCTCTGATGCCGGCCCTGATGAGCGGCTCGTCGTCGGCGACCAGGACCCGGATCACACAGCCTCCTGCGCGGTGTCGGTCATGACGTTGTCAAGGAGAACGGACGGAGTGGCCCCGCCATCATGCCCTGTACGGACCGGCCCGCCGCACGGAGCCCGGCATCACTTCGCCTTGTACGTCTCCTTGGAAACCAACTTCCCGTCCCGGAAGCAGAACCGGAAGACGGTGAGCTCGTCTACCCCTTGATCGTCCTCGGAGGTGAAGTGTCGGCACGTCGCTCCCTCGGGCAGCTCGGGCCCCTGGTCCGCCAGGTCCGAGGTGAGCCACGAGTCCTCCGCGGGGAGCCTGGCCTGGATGTCCGCCTCGGCGTCCCCGACCTTCGCCTCCTCGTAGACGCTCGGCGAGATGTCCGCCTTCTTCACCTCCTCCGTCATGACGCCCACCCCCCAGACCGCCAGGCCGACCACGCCCGCGACGAGGACGACGGCGGTGACGGCGCAGCCGATGGCGACGTTCTTCCTGGTACTCATGATGGTGGTGAACTCCCTCTGTGGATCGGCCCCGTCGATGACCGTTCCACCGTCGCCCACCGCCCCCGGGCGCCACTGCCCCCGAACGTCGCGAGCCGGTACGACGGAGGTCGCGCCGTACGGCCCCGCGCCCCGTCCGCCCTTCCCCGCCCCGTGCGCCCCGAGGTTCCCCGTCCGGCCCTCCGCCCCGCTTCCCGCCTCGCTCTCCTCCCCGTACGGCAGCATCCCCGCGATCCGGAAGCCGCCGTCCTCGGTAGGCCCGGTGTGCACCATGCCGCCGACCCGGCCGACCCGCTCGCGCAGCCCTTTCAGCCCCTGGCCGCCGCTGATCTCCGGCGGCACCTCGGGCGCTCCGCCCGGTACGGGCCCGTTGGCGACCTCCACGACCAGGCTGTCCGGTTCGTACCGCAGGGCAAGGCGTATCGGGGCGCCCGGCGCGTGCTTGTGGGCGTTGGTCAGCCCCTCCTGGACGATGCGGTACGCCTCGTGGTCGGCGGCGGGCGCCAACGGCCGCCGGACACCGCTCCGGTCCAGCGACACCGCCGTGCCCGCGCCCCGGGACGACTCGACCAGGCCGTCGATGGCGGCGGTGGTACGGGGCACGTACGTCACCGAGGCACCGCCGCCCACCGGCTGCTGCTGGCCCCTGGTCCTCCCCGTACCCCCGGCGGGAAAGCCCCCCTGACTCCCCTGGTGAGACTGGTACTCCTGGTACTGCTGCTCGCCCTGTCGCTCCCGGTACTCCGCCTCGTCGTGGAGCACCCCCACCGCCGCCCGCAGCTCCGCCATCGCGGTGACGGAGGCATCCCGGAGGATTCCTACGGCCTCCCGCTGGTTCCCGGTCAGCTCCGGGTCGACCTGGAGGGCGCCCGCGTGCACGGAGATCAGGGCGAGCTGGTGGCCGAGGCTGTCGTGCATGTCATGGGCGATGCGGTTGCGCTCCAGCAACCGGGCCTCACGGGCCACCATCGCCTGCTCGCGCTGGAGTTGCTGATTGTTCTGCCACAACGCGTCGACCAGTCGCCGCCGTTGGTCCCGGTAGCGGCTGACGAGGGCCGGCACCACGGCCAGGGTCAGGAATGTCACGACGTTCCACCCGAGGGTGACGGCCAGCACGGGCGCGGCCCCGGAGGTGATGTCGTCGTACAGGCCCGGGACGGTGTGGAGCACACCCGCGGCCCCGAACGCGGCGGCCACCCGCCAGGGTTCCGTGATCCGCCGCCCCGCCGACCATGCGGCGCAGACCAGCAGCACGGAGGCCATGACGTTCCACCCCCCGGCCAGCGGGGCGGAGAGGATCAGGACGGTCGCGGGCAGTGCGTGGCGCGCGGGTGCCAGCAGCGCCATCGCCCCGGCGAGGAGGACGGTCCATGCCCCGAACGTGCCCATCCACGCGCCGATGCCCGCGGCGAGCCCGGCGAGGGTGACGGCGAGGACCGCCTCCCCGACGATACGGGCGGGGCTCCAGAGCACACCGCCGGTCAACCGCCGCCGAAGGCCCCGAAGGGCGAGCCCTGCGGACCGTACCCGTCGGTCTCCCACACCCGTACCCGCCCTCACACCCACATCCACTTCCCTGTCCGCATACACCGGGCCGACGGTAGGACCCCCGGAAGAACGCGCGCATCGGCCGAGCGTCGTGCCACCGTACGACGAAAGTTGACACCTTTCGTCGCCCGGGATCGCGACTTCCGGAGACTGACCCGAGCCGGTCGTGCGGCCGACCATGGACGGACCGAAACGGGGACACGGGGACAACGGGAGATGCCACATGGACAGCACGGGCACGGAGTCGAGTACCGGAACGGGCACGGAGAAGGACAAGGCCGCCTTCAGCCTCACCAAGGCCACCCCCGCCCCAACTCCGGCCCCCGCACCCGCGGAAGCACCGGACATCCAGTCCCACGACACCTTCGTCATCAAGAAGAAACTGAGCCTCACGGCAGGCGAGTACATGGTGAGCGTGGCCCGGCCGGACGGCTCCGAGGGCGAGCCCGTCGCCTACGCACGCGAGAAGCGGCTGTCGCTCAGGGGGCAGGTGACCGTCTACACGGACGCGTCCAGGAAGTCCGTCCTCGCCGCCTTCAAGGGCCGCGACCACGAAGTGGGCTACATGTACGACGTGCGGGACGCTTCGGGCCAGTCCTTCGGGTCGTTCTACGAGGACGCGGGCGCGTCTTTCCTCCGCAGGACATGGCAGGTGCGGCAGCCGGGGACGATGAAGCTGACCGGCCGCGAGCGCAGCCGGGTGGTGGCCTTCGTCCGGTTCGTCTGGGAGTTCATCCCTTATCTCGAGTACGTGCCGTTCATCTGGCCGTACCGCTTCACGTACACCGAGAGCGGCAAGCCGCTGATGACCGTCACCAAGAAGCTGGGGCTGCACACCCGGTACGTACTGGAGATCCTCGCGCCCGATGTCGACCGCCGCCTCGCCATCGCACACACACTGGCCCTGGACGCCCTGGAAGCGGACTGACCCGCAGAACGTATTTTGGCCATGCCGAGAAACAGGACCTCCTTCGCGCTGCTCACAAAGCCGGAGGCTCGCGGAAGCGCGCCGGCGACCTCCAGCCCCTCGGAGGTCACCGGCGGGGGCCTCGACGATGACGACAATCTGCCGGCCTTCGTCGCGGTGGGCGCCTCCACCTCCAGCCCCCTTGGACGGCCACCCGCTTGTCCACCGGTCGGCCACCGGCGGCTGCTGCGAGGCCCGGAACGGCATCGCGACCGCACAAGGAGTCTTCGAGATAAACACAAAGGCCGAGGTCAGACAACATCTGACCTGGGCCTCCACGGGGCCGCCTTCGGGATTCGAACCCGAGACCTACGCATTACGAGAGCGCGCAAGATCGTGACGGTAGATGCCAAGCCGTGGCACTGGGTCCTGTTTTTGCTGGTCAGCGGCGTGAGATCGAGAGGCACGTGCTCGTCCGGTCCGGCCCGTGCCAACCTGTCCGCTCACGCACGGCTCACGCACGCTGGACATTTCACCGGTTCGCCGCTGAAGATCTGGAGCATCCGGGCTCTCGTCGTTCTGTAGCGTTCCCGCTCGGAGAACTGGGATGATGGCACCCCACAGCACGCGACCAGGATGGGAGGCAGCGGATGGCGTACTCGACCCGCATGGCTGCCGCCCTCTCGGGAGCGACAGTCGGACAACTGCGCACGTGGAGACAAGACCGCGGCAACGGGCCGGTACTTCAGCCCGGGCTGGCAGCCAGGCCGGCCCTGTACTCCTTCCGGGACGTACTCGCGCTGCGTGCGTTCGCCCACCTTCGCCAGGACGTGTCACTCCAGAAGATTCGCGTAGCCCTGGCCACCCTGAGAAGGATCGGGGAGGTCGAGCACCTGTCCAGTTACTCCCTGGTAGCCGAGGGCGACTCGATCGTCCTTGCAGGTCATGATGACCACGGCACCGATCTGGTCAAACGTCCTGGGCAACGGGTGATCGCCACCATGGCCGACATCCTCGAAGAGTTCGCTCCCCGAGCCGGCGTCGTCGTCCCCCACCTTCTCCAGCCGAAGCAGCACGTCACTGTCGACCCCGAAACTCAGGGCGGGCAGCCCGTGATTACGGGCACAAGGACCCCTTTCGACTCCGTCGCGGAGTTGATCGAGGACGGCATCCCCCCTGAGGAGATCGCCGACTACTACCCCGGCGTCACCGCTGACGCAGCACGTGACGCTGCTTCCTTCGCGCTCTACGTGGACAGCTACAGCACGGGAGCGCGCGCTGCCTGATGCGGATCCTCGTCGACGAGAACGTCCCCGTGCAGGTGCTGGAGATGCTCAGACGAATCCTGCCCGGGCATGAGGTAACGCACGTCAGCGAGATCAAATGGGCGGGCAAGAAGGATCTCGCGCTTCTCCCCGATGCTGCAAAAAAGGGCTTCGACATTTTCCTGACCAGGGACGCTCGACAGCTGGAGGATCCGTCGGAGACGGAGGCCATCAAGAAGTCGGGAATGCACCACATCCGCTTCAGCCAGGCACACAAGGGCATGGCCGGTCTGGGCCTGTCTATGGGCGCGGTGGTAGCGGCCATGCCCTTGATCGTCGGCGAGCTCAACGAAGCAGCCGCTCAGCAGCTGATCCACATATAAGGCTTGAACCCGTTGAGCAAGCACCGCTTCGAGCGTGTGGACCCGTCCCTCTTCCCGCCGTCCTACTGGCCACGCTAGAGAAGGGATGCCTCCTTCCGCATGCCTCGATGTGTGGGACAGCCCTGGCGCCCACTCAACTCGAGGCTGGGCGGGTGATCCTTCGTCTCTTCTCCGCCCTGAGTGCGGAGAAGAGACGAAGGATCGAAGGGCCGGCGGTTTCAGCCGAGCAGTTCGGTAACTAGTTGATCAAGCTCCTCCGCGTCGGGAGAGCTGAGGAGGAAGTCGCGCAGGGTGCGGCGGATCTGGATGTAGCTCTTGCCGTCCTCGAACTTCAGCTCCGCGATCCGCTGATACTCGGCCTGGCCGAGCTCCGCGATGCGTGCATGACTTTCGTCGGCCGGGTCGAAGGCCGGGATCGGCAGCTCCCATACGGCCTTATCAATGTCTCGCTCGTCCTTACCGTAAGACATGAGAGGGCGTACGGCGTCGGTACTGTACGAAGAGTTCAGTACCGCGAGCAGGTACGTACCCTCCTGGCGGGTTGCGACGGTTCCCCAGTACAGCTTGTGGTCGATGATCGCGTTCGAGTCCTCCACAAGCGCGGCGGTGACATACATGCCAGCCTTTCCATACACAACCCGTAGGGGTGCGCCGGGGAGCTGATCGGTCAGGCCCCTACGAAAGTTGAGTCTCTCAGCCAGCGTGAGCCGCTCACTTGAGCGGTTGTCATCCCAGAGCCGTTCTGCGTCGCGCCACCAATTCGCCAGGTCGGGGTACCGGTCCAGGTGGTCATGTTCACCGTCCATGAGTGTTTTTGTCCCCTCGATAGGCAGGACGACCTTGTTGGCACCCATAATCCGGTAGGGAACGACGTGCTCACCGAGCAGGACGGGGCGGACAAACTGCTTCTCGACTGATCCCTCGCGGTCGGGAAGCCCCTTCCAGGGCTTCTTCTCCAGAGTGCTGCGCTGTGAGCGGACCGAGACTCGACCGCCGCCGAGCCCGAGGGGATTGGCAGCTTGTTCATTGACGAAGAAAAGCACCCTGGGGACGACGGTAGCCCCTTGACCGAAGCGGTCCCGGTACGGAGAGTTAATCAGCCCCTCCTTGGGATAGCGGAGCTCACCGGGCTTACGCGTGATCCAGCCCTTGGCCCGCTCCCAATTCGCAGCGCTCCTAGCGATCTTCCCGGTCCAGATCTCGGTCTCCTTGGACAGTGCGACGGCGCTGTTGCCGCGCTGGCCGATGGCGAGGGAGCGGCGGCGGCCGAAGACGACTGCAGCAGCCCGGGGGAAGAAGTGCGGACGCAGCCGTCGCAAGTCCCAGGAGCCAGTGAAGTTGACCTTGACGGGGTGGTCGGGATCCGTCCATTCCCCACTGCGAAAACCGGTCCAGTAGGGGCGATCTAGAACGGGGTTGGGGACTACAAAGGCGAAAGAACCGCCCTCGCGCAGGTACTGCTGAACAGCGCGAGCGATGAAGAGGCCAGACAGGTCCTGATGGGTAGCGACCTCAAAGCCCTTCCACAGGCCGCGGGCCTGCATCATGTCCTTGAAAGTCGTCTGCATGTCGCTCGGCATGTGCCGGTAGGACAGCCAAGGCGGATTGCCAACGAGGACGTCAACACGGTTCTCGGCGCGCGACAGCCACATGGGGCGGGCCAGGTTGCGAACGTAATAGGACCAAATGTGGTTGCGACCCTCGTCGACCAGGTCACACAGGACACGGAAGTTGTCCGTCAGCTCCTCCTGGTCGTCCGAGCTGGAGACCCCATGTCGGTTGAAGAGAGCGCTGAGAGGGGGCAGCTTGCCCTTAGCCCGGTGCGGATCGGCTGCCTTGTCAGCGAGCTCGTTGATAATCGCATCAAAGCGGTTAGCATCCTGCAACAAGGCTTCGGAGAAGCGAAGTTCGTTGGTGAAGAGTTGGTTGCCCGCACCGGTCTGGATGACGAGGTGACCGTGGTCGATGAGGTCAGTGCGCTGGTCCCACTGGAGACTGTCACCCAAGTAGACAGGCACGCTTATCGGGCCGCGCTCCTCGGAGGTGAGTGTCTCGCGTCCGATGGCAAGGAGGTAGGTAACGCGGGCAAGGGCCACGGCGACGGGGTGGAGATCGATGCCGGCAACATGGTCATGGAGCCCGTCCAGCGCCTCTCGCAGTGACAATCCATGGTCCCGTGCAGCCGCCAGGTAGCGGCGAACGCCGTGGAAGAGGAACGTGCCGGAACCACACGACGGGTCCATGATCCGCAGATTCAGCGGATCGGGGACAGCTTCGGTCACCGTCGCTTCCGCCAGCCAGTCCGGCGTGTAGTACTCCCCCTGCTTCTTACGGGTCTCCGCGGCGATCACCGACTCGTACAGAACCTTCAGCACATCGTGCTCGACCCTTGACCAGTCGAAGCCAGCGAGGCGACGGGACAGGTCTTGAACAAAACCCTCGCCGCCCTCGATCTCCAACGGCCAGCCGAAGAAGTCCGACTCGACCACACCCGAGATCCGCGCCTGCGTGAACAGTTGGCCGTTGACCAGCGAGGCAGGAGGGGTGTCCTTCACATCGATCCCCATCACCGCGTGCGCGATGATCGAGGCGGTATTCACCAAGAGCGTGTGCTCGATGAACAGATCGTCGCTGTCTTCGAATTGGGCTCCCAGGGCGCTGCGCAGCAGCCGCGACCACAGGTCCCTCTTGAGCTGAACTGTCGGCAGACTCTTGTTCTTCTCGTACAGCGCGGCCAAGACCGCCTTGTCGATGGAGTGGGCGACGCTGTCCGCTCCAAGGCGGGTTGCAATGGCATCTGGCGTAGGTACCGCGCCCTCGGACGTTGCCAGGACACCTTCGAGCCACCGGACCAAGTCCAGCGACTTGACGTTACGCTCCCGCGCATCGAATTGGTTGACCTCGTTCAGCTCATTATTGACCAGCGTGTAAGCGCGCCAGTCAGCGCCATCGGTGAGGATGCCGACGTGCCGCCGCTCGCGCTGCTCTGTACGGGCCCGCACGTACTTCGCCAGCTGCGCGACCGCGTCCTTGCGGATCTTTGGGCGGCTGATGTCCTTCTTGACCTCTATGACGGTCGCGCCCATCTCGATATCAATGCGGTGACCGGTACCGCCGCCCACCTGCGCTTCCAACACAGGGGTCAGGAGATCATGCTCGCCAAGATTGAGATCCGCATCGAGCAGGAACTGGCGGATGTCCGCCTGCAGTGTCGCTTCAGCGCGGACAGCCTTGCGCTCGATGACCCGCTTGAACACAGTTTCAAGCGCGGTGGGCGAGGGAGGTACGGAGAGCGTCACGGCGAGAGCTCCAAGAGCATCAAGGTCTGCGGGTAAGCGGGGGGACGTCTGGTCCCGTCGACCATTGTCGTGCAGGTGCGCCTGCTGGCACAGCCCCACTCGCGTGCCGCAGCGTCACCCTAGTCTCATAACAGGCCATACCGGTCCATCAGGCTTCAAACCGCTGAGACTCGTTATCGATAGGCATGAGCGAGAGGCACCCTGGACACGAACCACGATATGGATGACAAGTTCGGCAAGTTGGCGATGGAACTAGCGCAAACCGAACTCAGCGGTCCGCTTCCACGACGGTGGGCACATACACAAGGAGTGGCTCAGCGTGCGATTGAAGTGCGTCAGGCCCTCGGCGTAGACGCTGGCCTGCTCCTTGCTGCCGCCACGCTTCATGACGTCGGGTACGCACCCCGGCTCGCTGCGACCGGATTCCATCCACTGGACGGGGCTCGGTTCCTCCGTGACGAGCATGGGGCCGACAAGCGGCTGGTGCGGCTGGTCGCAAACCACTCGTTTGCGCTCCTTGAGGCAGAGGAGCGCGGGTTGCACGAGGAGCTGGCGGCGGAGTTCCCATTGCCGGAGGAGCCGCTGCTGGTGGACGCCCTCGTGTACTGCGACATGACCACCACGCCCGACGGCGACCGAACCACCGCGCAGGACCGGGTCGCGGAGATCCGCAGCCGCTACGGGGACGACAGCGTGGTCGGGCGGTTCATCCGCCGGGCGGCTCCGGAGATCTTTGCCTCCGTGGAGCGGGTGGAAGCCGCCCTTGCTGCTCAGCCGAGGTAGGGGTAGGTGCCGGCCAGGTAGTCCCCGATCTGCTGGCGCATGCTCGGGTGGATGTCGTACTGGTCGAGGTCGGCCGGCTGGACGAAGCGGACGCCGTCGGCCTCGTCGTTGATCGTGGGCACTCCTCCGACGGGTCGGCCGATGTAGGTGTTCTCGTACTGCTGGCGGATCTCGCCGTCGGTGTACGCAACGATGTGGTTCGGGTTGGTGTAGACGCCGAGGAACCCGGTGAGCTCCGCGATGATCCCGGTCTCCTCCAAGCACTCGCGCACCGCACACTCGGCCGCGGTCTCACCGATGTCCTGGGCTCCGCCGGGGAGTGCCCACTGGCCGGTGTCGCGGCGACGCTGGAGGAGGATGGCGCCCGTCTCGTCGGCGACGAGCAGGTTACTGGCCGGGATGAGGGTGTTCGCCTTCGGAGCAGAGGGATCGTTGTAGTACTCAGTCCTCCCCATGGTCGGCGGTCCTCTCCTGGTCGGGTGCCCATTGCCTCGCGGCGGCCCAGACGGCGTCGAAGCTTTCAGCGTAGTTGTCGAACCACCCTGTATCGCCTGCCCTCTTGAGGTGCAGGACGGGGTTGGCGCTGGCCGGTTGGCCCCAGATGTGCGGGTTGACGAGCAAGTTGTCGTCGTAGCGGAATATGGACGTGTAGAGGGTGGTGTCGTGGAGTCGTACGCCGCACCCGGCCTCGCCCAGCAGCGGGCGGTAGTACGTCAGTGAGGCGCGGATCTTGGCGGCGAGGGTGTCGCCGATTCCCTCCTCGCGCCCCCGTACGGCGACTGCCTGCCCGTCGGGGTCGCCGAAGCACAGGCGAACCCGCACGCCGTCGGCGGCGCGCTCGGAGAGCATCTTGGCGACGTGGGGGTTGGACTGGGCGAAGAAGGTGCCGGAGAAGACGAGGACGCCGATCTCGTGCCGCGCCTCTCGCAGCAGTGCGAGCCATACGTCCCGGGGCACGCTGGCTCGGTTCTGGTAGGTGCCGACCAGCTCGGTGCCTAACCCGTCCCGCGGCCGGCCTGGACGCTTGGACGGCTCGGGCCAGAGAAAGGTCTCTTCGACGCGCAGGTGTCGCGCGACGCGGAAGCGGTGCCGTGCATGAGGAATCCGTCCGCCCAGCCATCGGCTGACCGTCTTGGGATCCACCTCGCAGATCTCGGCGAGTGCATCGGGCGAGACGCCGCGTTGGCCGAGCACGGTGCGCAGTCGGTTGTTCACAGCTGCCATCGAATCGGCACGGCACGTGATCGCGCAAGGACGTTTTGGGACGCAGTCCGTTGTAGTGACACCTCGCGGACTGCCTACTCTGGTGGCATGGAGCTCTTCGTCCTGTGGGACATCGACCACACCCTCATCGAGAACGCGGGGGTCAGCAAGGAGATCTACGCCGCTGCCTTTCGTGCCCTCTCAGGTCGCGAGCCCACGGAGCCGGCGCGAACTGAGGGGCGTACGGATCGACTGATCATGCGCGACATGTTCGCCCGCGAAGGGCTGCCCGTGCCCGACTGGCACCTCATCGAAGCAGCACTCGCCCAGGCAGGGGAAGCGCGCCTGGAGGAGCTGCGCAGGCGCGGGACCGCCCTGCCCGGTGTGCACAACGCCCTGAAAGCCGCCTCGGCTCAGACTGGTTGGGTCTCCTCAGTCCTCACCGGCAATGTCGCCGCCAACGCCCGTGTGAAGCTTGCCGCGTTCGGGCTCGACTCCCTCCTTGATCTACCGGCCGGCGCCTACGGAGCGGACGCGGAGCTCCGCCCCCACCTGGTCGCTGTCGCCCGCGAGCGCGCACAGCGGCTTCATGGTGTTCCGGCCGACGTTCCCACCGTCCTCGTGGGGGACACCCCTCGTGACGTGGAAGCGGCTCTGACCACAGGTTCCGGCGTCCTCGCTGTCGCCTCCGGCATCCACACCCAGGAGGAACTGACCGGCGCCGGAGCCGTCGACGTCCTGCCCGACCTGTCGGACACAAAGCGTGTACTCGGCATCCTGGAGTCCTTCGCAGGTCGCTGAAAACGTCCCAGGACGTCCTTGGACCGTCCCCGAACGCGGTGTCGAGGTCCCCGAGCAGAAGGCCACTATCAGGCTCCCACCAGGCAACCAGCCGAAGGAGTCGACGTGATCGAGGAAGTCACCGGGATCAAGAAGATCCGCATGCTGTACCTGCAGCTGCTCTACCGCTGCAACTTCACGTGCCTGCACTGCTTCCACGGCAAGCGGCTCCAGTACGCCGACGCATTCACCGTCGACGAAGCCGCGGATCTCCTCACCCTGATGCGGGACGAGTACGGCACCGAGGCCGTGACCCTGCTCGGTGGAGAGCCCTTCGTCCACCGGGACCTCGCGCAGGTCGTCCGCCATGCCAAGGAGGAACTGGGACTGCGCGTCGAGATCTGCACCAACGGGTACCGGATCGAGCGCCGTCTGACCGAGATCGCCTCCTCCCTGGACCTGCTCAGGGTTTCGCTGGAGGGCGTCGGGTCGACCAACGACGGCATCCGAAAGCAGGGCAGCTACAAGAGCGCCCTGGAGGCGCTCGGTCTGGCTCGGGATCTCGGCGTTCCGACCGGTGCGACCATGACCGTCACCTCGCGGAACATCGCCGAAGTCCTGCCCCTCGGAAGGGCCTTGGCGGAACTCGGGGTCCGGCAGCTCAAGCTCCATCACCTGCGGCCGGTCGGCAACGCCGCCGACCACCCCGAACTGCTGGTCACCTCCCCTTCCGCCTACGGGCGGCTCCGGGACGAGCTGGCGTCAGCCGATCTGCCCTTGGAGGTGATCGTCGACGAGGACCTCTCCGAGGACGGTGCCCCGCAGGTGTGCGCGCCCTCCGAAGGTCCTCGCGAAATCGACCGCATCGAGGTCGACCCGCGCGGTGCGCTGACCATGTCCTGCAAGGCCGTGGGCAAGGACGCACACGCCTTCTGGTACGAGAAGGCGGCAGGACGCATCGTCCACAAGCCCTCGTCCGTCGACGAACTCACCCTCGCGGTACCGGACGTGGTGTACGGCCGTGCCTGATCACCCACGCTTCGAGAGCCTGGAGGGGTTACGCGGCACCGGCAAATCCACCCTGGCGCCCATGCTCGCCGCCGCCCGACAGGCCGTCCTCGTCGCTACCGTCCCGCTGCCCTACCAGCCGCTCAGACAGGCGCTGGACGAGCGGACGAATGTAGAGGCACGGATGTGCTTCTACCTCTCGGGCCTGTTCACCGCGGCCGAGGAGATCCAGCACCACCTCGACGCCGGCGTCCCGGTCGTCGTCGAGAGCTACTTCGCCCGGTGCCTCACCACTCACCGGGCCCTGGGGGCACAGCTCGGTATCACCCTGCCGAGCTGGCTGCCGACACCCGCTACCTACCACCTCGTCTGCGACGACGACGAGAGACAACGTCGACTCGCTGGGCGGAACAAGCCGGTGTCGCGGTGGGACTCACTGATCGAGACCGCTACGGACCGGGTGACGGACGCCTACGCCTCGTTCCCGATGCATCGCGTCGACACCACAGGGCGCAGCCCCGACGAGGTCCTCCGAGTGATCATGGATACCGATACGCAAGGAGCGCACCCCCATGCAGACTCAGAGCCTGTGGGAGCACACCCTCACGTTCTTCCCGCAGTTCCTCGCCACGTTGCGGGAACGTGTCGCCCCTGACGCCACCGTCGCGGTGGTCGGCGCGAGCGACGGCAAGTTCGTCCTGCCCCTCGCCGCCGCCGGCTACCGCGTCGTCGCCATCGAACGCGACGCGGTCGCCCTCCACGGGGGCGACGTCCACCTCCCGGGTGACAGCCAGGCCCACGCGTTGGGACTGATCGATCGCCTGAAGCTCGAAGAACTCCACGAACGCGTAGAGGTTGTTGAGGACGATTTCCTGAACGGCGAGCCCCTGGGCCTGCAGTGCGACGCGGTCCGGACGAGCTGCTCGTGGCACTACAGTGCCAACCACCACCGCCCGCTCGGCGAGTTCGTCGACCGTATGCAGCGCCTGGTTCGCCCAGGCGGCATCTTCGGCGCGGAGTTCATGATGCCCGTCGAAAGACGCCACCACATGATCGAGCACTACACCTCCCCGGAACGCCTTCACCCCCACTTCATCGGCGACTGGGAGGTCCTGCTCACCCTGCGCACCACTGAGTTCACGGAGCGCGCCCACATCGGCCAGCTACACGACCACACCCACCGCATGGGCCTCCTGCTCGCGGCCCGGACGTCCACCCTCACCGACCACTTCTGAGAGAAGACCCCGTGAAGCACGAATACGAGGCGAAGTTCCTGGCCGTCGACGTCGCCGACCTCCAGAACAAACTGAGCGCGCTCAATGCGGTCCAGGCATTCCCCCGCACGCTCCTCACCCGCAAGATCTTCGAGAACGACTCCCTCGACGGCGGAGCCTGGATCCGTCTGCGGGACGAGGGCACCCGCTCGACGCTCACGCTCAAGCAGGTAACCGACGCCACGACGATCGACGGCACCAAAGAGATCGAAACCGAGGTCACCGACCTGCACGCCATGGCCGACATCCTGCGCCGGGTCGGCCTCACCGAGGTCCGGTACCAGGAGAACTACCGCGAGGAATGGCGCCTGGGCGAGGTCGCCTTCGACTTCGACACCTGGCCGGACCTCCCCACCTTCCTGGAGATCGAAGGACCCGACGAGGCATCGGTGCGCCAGGCCGCCGCCCTGCTGGACCTCGACTACTCCGAAGCCCGGTTCGGCAGCGTCGACGAGATCTACAAGAGCGAGTCCAACCGCGACATCCTCTCCGAACCCACGCTCCTGTTCTCCGAAACCGAGAAGCAGAAGGAAGCCTTTCTCACCGCCCAGGACCGTTGATCGCGGAGGGAGACGAGCGATGCTGACGGAAGTCGCCCTACAGCACAGGGTGATCCCCGGGATCGCCAAGTTCGCCCGGGGAGGACTGCCCTCACCGGCGGCCACCGACGACGGCAACGAGTGGGTCGACGGCCCCCGCTGGCTCTACTGCGGGCGGCTGTGGACGCGCGTCCTGTGGATCGGCCCCGCCAGAGTCGCCGGGGCCCAGGCCCCGATGTACGCGTGCGGCGCCTGCATCGGCGCGCTGCAGGAACGGGTCTGGCAATCCTTCTTCAACGAGAACCGCCCCGCCGGCTTCACTCGGCCGAGCGAATCCGCCGAGGTGGGGCAGTAGGCATCTGGCAGGACAACCGGCAAGCATCGGGGCCAGGGCAGGCTCTTCCGCCGTAATTAAGCCACCGCCCCGGTCACGCTGGCGCCCGCCGGTGAGGTCAAGCCTGGCGCTGAGTGTGGGGCGCTCACGCATCGCTCACGCAAGCAACGTGACGGCAACTCGGCCGCATGACCCGCCGTGCCCCGAGCAAGAGAAAACCCCAGGTCACGAGCTACGTGACCTGGGGTTCTTCTGGGGCCGCCTTCGGGATTCGAACCCGAGACCTACGCATTACGAGTGCGTTGCTCTGGCCAACTGAGCTAAGGCGGCACGCCCTGTCGCACTATGGTGCGATCAGCAGCGGGGCCAAGTCTACACAGTTTCCGGGGGTGCTCCGTACACGGTGGGCCCGGAGGCGTTCGGCCTGGTCAGAGCGGGTCGGGGGTGGTCAGGTGCACTTCTTGGCGTTGGTGGGCGGGGTGCCGTCCAGGAGGTACGTGTTGATCGCCGTGTCGATGCAGTCGCTGCCGCGGCCGTACGCCGTGTGGCCGTCGCCGTCGTAGGTGAGCAGGGTGCCGGAGTCGAGCTGGGCCGCCAGGGCCTCGGACCACTTGTACGGGGTGGCCGGGTCGCGGGTGGTGCCGACCACGACGATCGGGTCCGCGCCCTTCGCCTCGGTGCGGTGGGGGGTGCCGGTGGCCTTGGTGGGCCAGTACGCGCAGTTCAGGGAGGCCCAGGCGAAGCCCCGGCCGAAGACCGGGGAGGCCTGCTCGAAGTCCGGGACCGCCTTCTCCACCGCGTCGGGGCCGTCGAAGGCGGGCGGGAGGTCGAGGCAGTTCACGGCGGCGTTGGCGAACATCAGGTTCGCGTACTTTCCGTCCGGGCCGCGCTCGTAGTAGCTGTCCGCCAGCGAGAGGAGGCCGGAGCCGTCACTGCGCTGGGCGCCCGTCAGCGCCTCGCGGAGCTGGGGCCAGGCCGCCTCGTCGTACATCGCCGCGATCACCCCGGTCGTCGCCAGGGACTCGCCGAGCTTGCGGTCCTCGTCACCGCTCGGGATCGGCTTGGCGTCCAGGTCCTTGAAGAGTTGCTTCAGGCTCGTCGCCGCGTCCGCCGTGGACGTGGTGCCCAGCGGGCAGTCCGGCTGCTTGACGCAGTCTGCGGCGAAGGACTGGAACGCCCCCTCGAAGCCCGCCGTCTGGTCGCGGTTCATGTCGATCGCCTTGAGGGACGGGTCCATCGCGCCGTCCAGCACCAGGCGGCCGGCCCGGTCCGGGAAGAGGTCCGCGTACGTGGCGCCCAGGAACGTTCCGTACGAGGCACCGACGTAGTGGAGCTTCTCGTCGCCGAGCAGGGCGCGCAGCACGTCCATGTCGCGGGCCGTGTCGACCGTGGAGACGTACGGGAGGATCTCGCCGCTCCGCTTCTCGCAGCCCGCGGCGAACTTCTCGAAGGCGGCGGTGAGCTTTCGGACCTCCGCCTCGTCGTCCGGTGTCTGGTCGACCTGGGTGTAGGCGTCCATCTCCTTGCCCGTCAGGCAGTCCACCGGTTCGCTGCGGGCCACGCCGCGCGGGTCGATGGCCACCATGTCGTAGCGGGCGCGCACCGGGGCCGGGTAGCCGAGTGCCGCGTACCCCTGGAGATAGCCGATCGCGGAGCCGCCGGGGCCGCCCGGATTCACCAGGAGCGAACCGATCCGCTCGCCGGGGCCGGTGGCCTTCTTACGGGAGACGGCGAGGTCGATGTCGCCGTCATCCGGCTTGTCGTAGTCCTTCGGCGCCTTCATCGTCGCGCACTCGAACCCCTCCACCCCGCAGTCGCGCCAGCTCAGCTTCTGCCCGTAGTACGCGTCCAGCCCGGCCGGGGCCGCTGTGCCGGTGGCGGAGGCGTTCGGCGACGAGCCGCCGCCGCTGCAGCCGGAGATGAGCAGACCGGCTGTGCCGATCCCGATGGCGAAGGTGCGAAGCAGGCGCCTGGTATCCATCCTGGGAGCGTATCCGGCGGGTGACGAGTCGTCCGATTCCCTGCTCAATCGGGTGAAGGAGGCCGGCCGGGAGAACCCCTCAGCCCGCTCTCAGCGACACCGTCATCGCCTCCACCGCCAGCAGCGGCGCCACATTCCGGTCCATCGCCTGCCGGCACGCGATCACCGCCTCGATCCTGCGCAGCGTCTGGGCCGGCGTGGACGACTCCGCGATCCGGTCCAACGAGTCCTGCACGTCCACATTGGCGATGGCGATCCGCGAACCGAGCTGGAGCGCCAGCACATCGCGGTAGAAGCCGGTGAGCTCGGTGAGCGCCAGGTCCAGGCTGTCGCGCTGCGTCCGCGTCTTGCGGCGCTTCTGCTTGTCCTCCAGCTCCTTCATCGCCCCCGCCGTGCCGCGCGGCATCCGGCCCCCCGCCACTCCGCCAAGCGCCGCCTTGAGGTCCTCGGTCTCCTTGGCGTCCACCTCCTCCGCCATCTGCTTGGCGTCGTCGGTGGCCGTGTCGATCAGCTCCTGGGCCGCCTTGAGACAGCCGCCGACATCCGCGACCCGCAGCGGAACCTTCAGCACCGCCGCCCGCCGCTCCCGCGCCCGCTCGTCCGTGGCCAGGCGGCGCGCGCGGCCGATGTGCCCCTGAGTGGCCCGCGCCGCGGCGTGCGCCCGGTCCGGATCGACCCCGTCGCGGCGGATCAGGACGTCCGCCACGGCCTCCACCGGCGGCGTGCCGAGAGTGAGGTGGCGGCAGCGGGAACGGATCGTCGGCAGCACGTCTTCGAGCGAAGGCGCGCACAGCATCCACACCGTGCGCGGCGCGGGCTCCTCGACCGCCTTGAGCAGCACGTTGCCCGCGCCCTCGGTCAGCCGGTCGGCGTCCTCCATCACGATGACCTGCCACCGGCCGACCGCCGGGGAGAGCTGGGCGCGTCGGACCAGGTCGCGGGTCTCCTTCACCCCGATGGAGAGCAGGTCCGTGCGGATCACCTGGACGTCGGCGTGCGTACCGATCAGGCTCGTGTGGCAGCCGTCGCAGAACCCGCAGCCGGGCTCGCCGCCCAGCGCCCGGTCCGGGCTCGTGCACTGGAGCGCGGCGGCGAAGGCCCGGGCGGCGGTGGACCGTCCGGAACCCGGTGGTCCGGTGAAGAGCCAAGCGTGGGTCATCTTCGAGCCCTGCGCCTCGGCGTCTGCCGCCTTACCGTCCGAGACCGCCGTGACCAGCGCGTCGGCGTCCTTGGCGGCGGCGGCGAGCTGCTCCCTCACCCGGTCCTGCCCGACCAGGTCGTCCCATACGGTCACCGGTCCCCGCCCTTCCTGTCGCGCGATTCCCTCGTCGGATTCCATTGTGGGGGACGGCACTGACAAGTCCGGCCCGCCCGCCCCTCACGGGCGGACGGGCCGGACTCGAGAACACGTACGGATCAGCCGCGCGGCCGGCGTCCCCGGCCCCTCGGCTCCTCGTCGTCGTGCCCGCCGAGCAGCTCGTCCGCCAGCGTCGGCAGGTCGTCCAGCGGGGTCTCCTCGGCCCAGTCCGGACGCGGGCGCTTGCGGCGGGCGCGGGAGTCGTCGGCCCGGCCCGCCGCCCCCGGGTCCTCGACCTGCGGCAGCTCCCGGGTGCGCTCGTTCTCGCTCTCGGCCGGCGGGGTCGCCGGGCCCTCGTCCCGGAAGTAGCCCTTGGGCACCCGGTCGGAGGGCTGATCACCGCGTACGGGCGGCAGCACGGCCGTCTCGTCGGCGGCCCGGGCGTCGCGAGCGTTCCCAGCACCCCGGGCGCCCTGCGCGTCACGAGGGGCGTCACGCCCAGGCCTCTCGTCCGTGATCCGCGGCAGCATCGCCGTCTCGTCATCTCCGGAAGATCCCGAACCCGAAGCGGAACCGGAAGCGGAACCGGAACCCGGTCCCTCCGGCCGCGCCGCCGGCACCGGCTGCGTGATCTCGTTCGGGTTCACGATCGGCGTGGGCACCGTCAGCTCGTTCTCCGGAACGGTCGGCCCGTGCCCCTCAGACCGCGAGGACGCCTCAGGCTGTGAGTCACGGGACTCACGGGAAGTCCGCTCAGCCTCCGCGCGAGCCGCCTCCGTACGGGCAGCCGCCTCGGCCTCAGCCCGCCGCCGCGCCTCCTCGGCCCGTACCAGCGCCTCCTCCGCCTTCCGCTGCTTCTCCAGCCGGAGCGCCTCGGCCTCCTTGCGCAGCCGCGCCTCCTCCTCGGCCTGCTTGCGGAGGCGTTCCTGCTCGGCCTCGCGGGCCCGCTCCTCGGCCTCCAGCCGGCGGCGGTCCTCCTCGGCGCGGCGGCGGGCCTCCTCGGCGCGCTGCCGGGCCTCCTCCGCCTGGCGCTCGGCCTCACGGCGGCGGGCCTCCTCCAGTTCGCGCTGCTTGCGCTCCTCCTCCTCGGCGCGCAGCCGGGCGAGCTGCTCCTGGCGCTCCTTCTCCAGGCGCTCCTCCTCGGCCTTGCGGGCGGCCTCTTCCTCCGCCTTGCGCCGTGCCTCCTCCTCGGCCTTGCGCCGGGCCTCCTCGATGGCCTCGATCTCGGCCTCGGAGAGCGGAAGGAGCCGGTCGAGCCGGTGGCGTACGACCGTGGTGATCGCCTCGGGCTCCTGCCCGGCGTCCACCACCAGATAGCGCGTCGGGTCGGCGGCGGCCAGGGTCAGGAACCCGGACCGTACGCGCTCGTGGAACTCCGCCGGCTCCGACTCCAGCCGGTCCGGCGCCTCCGTGAACCGCTCCCGTGCGGTCTGCGGGTCGACGTCCAGCAGCACCGTCAGATGCGGTACGAGGCCACTCGTCGCCCACCGCGAGATCCGGGCGATCTCGGTCGGCGCCAGGTCGCGGCCCGCGCCCTGGTAGGCGACGGACGAGTCGATGTACCGGTCCGAGATGACGATCGCACCGCGCTCCAGCGCCGGGCGGACCACGGAGTCGACGTGCTCGGCGCGGTCGGCCGCGTACAGCAGCGCCTCTGCGCGGTTGGAGAGGCCGGCGGAGGAGACGTCCAGCAGGATCGACCGCAGCCGCTTGCCGACCGGTGTGGCCCCGGGCTCGCGGGTCACGACGACCTCGTGGCCCTTGGAGCGGATCCAGTCGGCGAGCGCCTCGACCTGGGTGGACTTGCCCGCCCCGTCGCCGCCCTCCAGCGCAAGGAAGAAGCCGGTGGCCGCCGGGGCGACCGCCGGGTCGCCGCCGCGCAGCGCCTCGCGCAGGTCGCGGCGGAGCGGTACGCCCGCTCGGTCGTCGGTCTTCGCGACCACGATGGCGGCCAGCGGCAGCAGCAGCGCGCCGATCAGCATCAGCGTGAAGGCCGCACCGCCGTGGGCGAAGACGAAGTCACCGGAGGCGGAGGCCAGCCGGTGCTGCCCGATCGCGGCGGCGAGCAGCGGGCCCGCGACCGCGCCGAGCGCGACGAGCACCCGGACGAGCGCCTGGAGGTGCTCGGTGGTCCGGGCCTGCCGGGCGGCCTCGGTCTCCTGGTCGATGATCGCGTGCCCGATGCCGGCGGCGACCCCGGCCGCGTAACCGGCGATCAGCGCGATCCCGAGCCCGGTCGCCGTGTCCGGCACCAGGCCGAGCGCCAGCAGTGCGAGGCCCGTGACGGCGGTGGCCAGCGCGAGCAGCCGGCGCCGCGACAGCGCGGGCAGCACCTTCTGCGCCGTACGGATACCGAGGGCGGTACCGCCGGTCAGCGCGAGGATCAGCAGCGCGTACGTGGCGGGTCCGCCGCCGAGGTCGTAGGCGTGCAGGACCGATACGGCGGCGGCCGCGGCGATCGCTCCGGCGACGGCCGCGCAGACGGCGACGGTCAGCGGAAGCGCGCCGGTGCGGCCCTTGTCGGGGCCGCTGCCGGTGGTGGGGCGGCGCAGGCCTTCCAGGGGCGAGCGCGGCCGGGGGGTCTGGGTACCGGGCAGTTCGAGGAAGTACAGGATCGAGATGGAGGCCGAGAACAGACCCGCCGCCACGTACGAAGCCAGCGCCGCCTGGTGGAAGGAGAACCACTCCAGGCCGGTGCCGAGGAGGTTGCCGATCAGCGTGGCGACCAGCAGGACCACCGCGGCGGCGGGGACGGCGAGGAAGTTCGTACGCAGCGACAGCCTGCGCAGGGCGTCGAGATGGTCGGGAAGCGGACGGACGGCCGCTCCCTCGAGTGGCGGGGCCGGCAGCAGCGCCGGGGCGGCGCTCTCCTTGGCCACCGACCACAGGCGCTCGGCGGCGCCGGTCACGAAGACGGTGATGAGGATCATCATGAGCGCCTTGTCCGGCACCCAGTCGATCCACAGCGGGGCGATGATCAGCAGGGCGAGCCGCAGCGCGTCCGTCCCGATCATCAGCCATCGCCGGTCGAGTTTTCCGCCGGGCGCGGTGAGCGACGTCAAAGGCCCCAGGAGTACGGCTCCGAAGAGCACGGTGGACAGGATGCGGGCGCCGAACACGGCGGCGACGGCGAAGGCCGCCCCGCGGTATCCGGCCCCGAATGAGCCCTCCAGGACCGCTGCTTGCAGCGACAACAGCACCAGCACGAGAAGGGCGAGTGCATCGCCGATACCGCCGACGAGCTGGGCGCTCCACAACCGCTTCAGCGGGGGAACACGCAACAGGGCCCGTACGGCGCGCTCGCGTGAGTCTGCGGCAAGTGTGTCGGAGGTGGGGCTCACGACCGTTGGCTGCTCGGCTCGCGTCATCCGCCCAGCCTATCGGCAGCGGTGCGGTGACTGTCGGCCCGTCCGAACATATGGCCGCGGATGATTTCCGGCCGACTCGCTCACGGGCCCTTGACGCACCGCTGTCCAGCACCTCTATAGGGCGCGTGCTCTTGATGCAGCGCTGCCCGGCACCTCTACAAGGCGCGTGCCCTGACGCAGCGCTGTCCAGCACCTCTATAAGGCGCGTGCCCTTGACGCAGCGCTGCCCGGCACCTCTACAGGGCAGGTGCCGGGCAGCATCACACGATCACGGAAGCGGTCAGTCCTCAGAGGAGGAGGCCGAGGAAGCAGACGCGGAAGCCGTCTTCTTCGCCGTCGTCGTCTTCTTGGCGGCCGTCGCCTTCTTGGTGGTCGTCGTCTTCTTCGCGGCGGTCTTCTTGGCGGCCGTGGCGGTCTTGGTGGCCGTCGTCTTCTTGGCGGCCGTCTTCTTGGCCGTCGCCTTCTTCGCCGGGGCCTTCTTCGCCGTCTTCTTCTTGGCGGGTCCCTTGGCGCGCTTCTCGGCGAGCAGCTCGTAACCGCGCTCCGGTGTGATCTCCTCGACGCTGTCGCCGGTCCGCAGGGTGGCGTTGGTCTCGCCGTCGGTGACGTACGCGCCGAAGCGGCCGTCCTTCACCACGACCGGCGCACCGCTCACGGGGTCGGTGCCCAGCTCCTTCAGCGGCGGCTTGGCGGCGGCCCGGCCGCGCTGCTTGGGCTGGGCGTAGATCGCGAGGGCCTCTTCGAGGGTGATGTCGAAGAGCTGGTCCTCGGAGGTCAGCGACCGGGAGTCGGTGCCCTTCTTCAGATACGGGCCGTACCGGCCGTTCTGCGCGGTGATCTCCACACCCTCGGCGTCGGTGCCGACGACGCGCGGCAGCGACATCAGCTTGAGGGCGTCGGCGAGCGTGACCGTGTCCAGGGACATGGTCTTGAAGAGCGAGGCGGTCCGCGGCTTCACCGCGTTCTTGCCGGTCTTCGGCGTCCCTTCAGGCAGCACCTCGGTGACGTACGGGCCGTAGCGGCCGTCCTTGGCGATGATCTGGTTGCCGCTGACCGGGTCCGTACCCAGCTCGAAGTCGCCGCTCGGCTTGGCCAGCAGCTCCTCCGCCAGCTCGACCGTCAGCTCGTCGGGCGCCAGGTCCTCCGGCACGTCGGCGCGCTGGTGGCCCTCGGCGTCCTTCTCGCCCCGCTCGATGTACGGGCCGTAGCGGCCGACGCGGAGCTTGATGTCGTTGCCGACCGGGAAGGAGGAGATCTCCCGGGCGTCGATCGCGCCGAGGTCGGTGACCAGCTCTTTCAGGCCACCGAGGTGGTCGCCGTCGCCGTTGCCCGCGTCGGAGGCGGAGCCCACACCGGCCGGGTCGTCACCGGAACCGGTCGTTCCGAAGTAGAAGCGCTTCAGCCACGGCACGGACTGGGCCTCGCCGCGCGCGATGCGGTCGAGGTCGTCCTCCATGCGGGCGGTGAAGTCGTAGTCGACGAGCCGGCCGAAGTGCTTCTCCAGCAGGTTGACCACGGCGAAGGAGAGGAAGGACGGGACGAGCGCGGTGCCCTTCTTGAAGACGTAACCGCGATCCAGGATGGTCCCGATGATCGAGGCGTACGTCGAGGGGCGGCCGATCTCGCGCTCTTCCAGCTCCTTGACCAGCGAGGCCTCGGTGTAGCGGGCCGGCGGCTTGGTGGCGTGGCCGTCGACCGTGATCTCGTCGGCGGACAGCGCGTCGCCCTCGGCGACCTGCGGCAGCCGGCGCTCGCGGTCGTCCAGCTCGGCGTTCGGGTCGTCGGCGCCTTCGACGTACGCCTTCATGAAGCCGTGGAAGGTGATCGTCTTGCCGGAGGCGGAGAACTCGGCGTCCCGGCCGTCGCTCGCCCGGCCGCCGATCTTGACGGTGACCGAGTTGCCGGTCGCGTCCTTCATCTGGGAGGCGACGGTCCGCTTCCAGATCAGCTCGTAGAGCCGGAACTGGTCGCCGGTGAGGCCGGTCTCGGCAGGCGTGCGGAAGCGGTCGCCGGAGGGGCGGATCGCCTCGTGCGCCTCCTGCGCGTTCTTGACCTTGCCGGCGTACGTACGCGGCTTGTCGGGCAGGTAGTTCGCGCCGTACAACTGCGTGACCTGGGCCCGGGCCGCGGCGACCGCGGTGTCCGAGAGGGTCGTGGAGTCCGTACGCATATAGGTGATGAAGCCGTTCTCATACAGCTTCTGCGCCACCTGCATGGTCGCCTTCGCGCCGAAGCCCAGCTTGCGGCTCGCCTCTTGCTGGAGGGTCGTCGTACGGAACGGGGCGTACGGGGAGCGTCGGTACGGCTTCGACTCGACGGACCGGACCGAGAAGGAGGAGTCGGTGAGCGCGGCGGCGAGCGCGCGGGCGTTCGCCTCGTCCAGGTGGAGCGTCTGGGCGGAGCCGGCCTTGAGCTGACCGTCCGGGCCGAAGTCGCGGCCCTGGGCGATACGGCGGCCGTCGACCGCGCTGAGGCGGGCGGTGAGGGTCGACGGGTCGGAGGCGTCACCGGTACGGCCGGTGGCGAACTTTCCGGTCAGGTCCCAGTACTCGGCGGAGCGGAAGGCGATGCGCTCGCGCTCCCGCTCGACGACGAGGCGGGTGGCGACGGACTGGACGCGGCCCGCCGACAGCTTCGGCATGACCTTCTTCCACAGGACCGGCGAGACCTCGTAGCCGTAGAGGCGGTCGAGGATACGGCGGGTCTCCTGGGCGTCGACCATGCGCTGGTTGAGCTCGCGCGGGTTGGCGACGGCGGCGCGGATCGCGTCCTTGGTGATCTCGTGGAAGACCATCCGGTGGACCGGGACCTTGGGCCGCAGGACTTCCTGGAGGTGCCACGCGATGGCTTCGCCCTCGCGGTCCTCATCGGTGGCGAGGAAGAGTTCGTCGGACTCGGCCAGCAGCTGCTTGAGCTTCCTGACCTGGGCCTTCTTGTCGGCGTTGACCACGTAGATGGGCTGGAAGTCGTTCTCGACGTCCACGCCGAGGCGGCGCACCTCGCCGGTGTACTCGTCCGGGACCTCGGCCGCGCCGTTCGGGAGGTCGCGGATGTGCCCGACGCTCGCCTCGACGACGTATCCGGGGCCGAGATAGCCCTTGATCGTCTTCGCCTTGGCAGGCGACTCGACGATGACGAGTCGGCGGCCGCCCTGTGCGGTCTCGCTGGTCGGGGACAACTTCGCTCTTCTCTCCGGTCGACACTCGATGGGCATCCGGGCAGCGTCGTGACGCTGCCCGCGGTGCTGTCGCTGCGGAGTGTGACGGTACAACCCGCCCCCGTGTCAAACGGCAAAAGCCCGCAACGGCCACTCGAACGGTAACCCGACTTCCGCCATTCCTGCCGCCCGGACCGTCGGGTCCGGGCGGCGCGAAGGCCTGACGTTCGGACATCCGGAGGTGGTCGCGGTGCCCGGCCGGCAGCCCCCTGACCCGGGCGCGGCCCCGGCGGGAGCGAGGATCAGACGAGGGTGAAGCACCACACGCCGAGGACCAGGAAAACTACGCCGAAAAGTGTCGTGAGTGCGGTGGAGGCGACGGGGCTCACACCGTGCAGCACCGGCGCGCGGTGCAGGGCGCGCGCCCCGGTCCAGACGAGGAGCGCGGCGCCGAACAGCGTGAAGGCCGTGCCGGCGAAGACTGCTGCGACGCTCTCCATGTCGTACTCCTCGACCCTGTTCGTACCGCTCGCGCATGTTCGTACCGCTCGATCATGGGGAGGCTGCCAGCCCGGGGCGACGCCGACACGAACCCCGGGTGAACAGCGTGCACCCACGGGGAGTACCGAGCCCGTCACATGACGTCAGGAATCGCCCGGCGGCGGCTGCCCCGCTCGAAGACGGCCGGCAGCGCCACGGCGAGCAGCGCGTATCCGGCGCCGACGAGCAGTTCCGCGCCGAGCAGCGCACGGTCGGGACCGCCACCCGTGGTCGGCGCGCGGGCGGCCTCCATGGCGTGGGTGAGCGGCAGCGCGTCGCCGGCCGCCCGCATCCAGTCGGACAGCTCCGCGTGCGGCACATTGGCGCCGGCGAGCAGGAGCAGTACGGATCCGGCCACGTTGGAGATCAGGAACACGTCACGGAAGCGGAGCCCGAGCGCGCCGAGCGCCAGCCCGAACGCCGAGCACCCGGCGTCGGCCGCCGCCAGCACCACGGCGAGCCCCGGCAGAGCCGCGAGCGGAATCCGCAGACCGAGTAGGAGAGAGGCGGCGGTGAGGGTGAAGGCACTGATCAGGAGGCCGTTGAGGACATAGGGAAGAGCTCGGCCGGTCCAGAGCGGAGTCCGGTGGCGGGGACTGAGGAGGACAGCGCCGAGGGTGCCGTGGCGGCGTTCGTTGGAGATCGCCGTCGTGCCGCCGTAGAAGCAGGCGGTGGAGGAGGCGAGGACCGCGTTGCCCAGCAGGTAGAAGTGATCGTCGGCCACCTGGAGCTCCCGTCCGAGGAAGACGAAGAAGAGGAGCTGGAGCAGCGGACCGACCAGCAGCGCGCCGATGAACATGGGCGGCGTCGTCCAGTTGAACAGCGCGCGGTACGAGATGGGTCCGCCGACGACGACCGGGCGCAGGGTGCCGAGGGCGGCCGGGGCTGTGGGTGTGGCGGTCCTGCGGCGGCTCCTGATCATCAGGCGAGCGAGAGGGTGGCGGCGGCGCGGGCACGGCGTTCGACCCGTCCGAGGACGAGCACGGCGAGCAGCGCGAACGGCGCGCCTAGGGGGTGTCTTGCCGGTCAGGCCGGATCAGGGAGCGGGGTCCGGTGCCGTGCGTCGCAAGGCGGAGGAGAGAGTCGGATGGGGTCTCCCCTGCTCGAACAGAGTTGAGAGCTTGGGCAAGAAGCGTCGGCGAGTGACGACAACGCCGCGAGGTGCGGTGCCAGGGCACGCGAGCCCGGCATGATCGACCAGGACACCCCCTAACGCCGCGAGCGTGCGTGCCAGACGCCGCCCGGCAGGCGGCAGTTTGACGACAGGGCTTAGGGCCAGGGCCTCGGCCATCGGCACCAGCACCCCGGCCCGGTCCGTCCCGCCGGAGGTCGCCGCGTGCACGGCCCGCGACCCCCAGGTGGTCGGCAGCGCCCAGGAGACCGGAAACGTCCACTCCGGCAGCACGGTGAGGGTCTGGGGGGAGCCGCGCTCCTCGGCCGCCGCGCCCCGGGCAGCGCGCGGATCCGGTCGAGGTGATCGGCGCCCGCTCCGTACGCCTCGGTCTCCAGGATGTCGCGTTCCTGGACGCGGGACTTGAGGTGGCCGGGAGTGCCGGGCGCCCGGATCGTACCGCCCGCGAGCACCGCGATCCGGTCGCACAGTTCGTCGGCCTCGGCCATGTAGTGGGTGGTGAGGAGCACGGTGGTGCCGTCAGCCCGGAGATCGGCCACCGTACGGCGCAGATCGCGGGCGGCGACCGGGCCGACGCCGATGGAGGGCTCGTCGAGGAAGAGGACGGCGGGCCGGTGGAGCAGGCCGCGGGCGGTGTGGAGGCGCTGCCGCATACCGCGCGAGTAGTCCTCCACCCGCTCCTTCTCCCGGCCCAGCAGACCGATCAGCTCCAGGAGTTCGGCGATCCGGCGCCGCTGGTCGCGCGGTTCGACGCCGTGGAGCTCGGCGATGTAGCGGAGGTTGTCGAGCGCGGTGAGCCGGTCGTACAGGCCCCGGTCGCCGCCGAAGACGTACCCGACCCGGCGTCGTACGGCGACGGGTTCACGCGCCACGTCGTGGCCGAGCACGCGGGCGGTGCCGGAGGCGGGCAGCAGGAGGGTGTTGAGCATCTTGATGGTGGTGGTCCTGCCCGCGCCGTTGGGCCCGAGCAGGCCGAAGAGCTCGCCTCGCGCCACCTGGAGGTCGATGCCTCGCACGGCCTCGGTCTCGGTGGTGCGCGGCCGCAGGAGTCCGGTGCGGGTGGTGTAGGTACGGCGGAGGCCGAACGCCTCGATGGCGGGCGGGGCTTCGGTGACAGGCATGGCGGTGACGCTGGGAGCGCGAGCCGCGCCGGGCCATCGATTCGGGCGGTCCCGAATCGACCCCCGGCACCCGCCTCAGGTCAGGACACCGTCCCCCTGAACCCGCCTCGGGCCTGGAAGGAGACAGCGAGGACCTCGGGGTCGTCGGTGGAGTAGAGCCGGCAGCCCTCGGCGAAGACGAGCGGGATCAGCAGCAGCCGCCGCTCACCGGCCCGGTAGTCGGCCCCGGTGGCCCGGACGCTCTCCAGCTCGGCGTCGACGGACGCGGCACCGACCGGCCGGGGCAGCAGGAAGTCCGGAAGCTGTACGGCCCGTGGGTCAGCAGCCGCAGCGGCCGCGTCCGCGCGTCGCCCCGCAGCACCTCGCGGGCCCGGACGACCCATTCCCCGTACGGCCACGAGGGCATCCGGCCCGGGCCCGCCAGGTGCAGGCTGCAGAACGCGTCCCACAGCGGGCTGACGGCGATCCGGGTGGCCCGGAGCGAGGCCTCGTCCAGCTCGATCCGGATCGCGCCGCCCTCACCCGAGGCCCTCCCCCGGAGCAGTCCCCTCAACGGCCCCCGGCACCGGCTCCAGGAAGCCCTCCTCGACCAGCAGCCGGATCGCCTGCGGGGTGCGGTCGCGCAGGAGCACCGGGTCCTCCGCCATCAGCTGCGCGATGGCGTCCAGGATCCGCCCGGCGGGCAGCGACCCGTCGCACACCCCGGCGAACCCGGCGGCCACCGCGTCCACCTTGGTCGCCCGCATCATCCCGCGGTGCTGGCGCAGCACCACATGCTCAGGATCCTCCGCACCGGGCAGGCCCACCTGCTCCTGCACGACCTCTGCGGCGAGCGTGAAGTGCCCGGCGAGCAGCGCCGCGTCGTCCTGGTCGCGCAGGTAGTCCTGGCGGGCGAAGTGCTCCTCGACGGCCCGGCCGAGCGGCTGCTGCACGGCGTGCGGCCACTCCTCGACGACGATCGACGGATTCCCGGCGGCCGCGGCGGCGGAGCGGCGCAGCGTGATCCAGCCGAAGCCGACGGAGGTGGTGCCGCGCGCCTCGAACTCGTCGAGCCACGCCTCGTACCGCTCGGCGTACGCGGCCGGGTCACTGCGGTGGTCGCCGCTGTCGCGCAGCCACAGCTCGGCGTACTGCGTGACGTCCTGGACCTCGCGCTGCACGATCCAGGCGTCGCACCCGGCGGGCACCCAGGACCGCAGCCGGTCCTGCCACTCCTCGCCTTCCACGTGCTGCCAGTTGGCGAGGAACTGGGCGTATCCGCCGTCGTTCAGATGATTGCCCGCCTGCTGGACCAGGGTGCGGCAGAGGTCGTCGCCGCCCATGCCGCCGTCCCGATAGGTGAGGCGGGCGCCGGGCGAGATGACGAAGGGCGGGTTGGAGACGATCAGGTCGAAGGTCTCCGTGCCGACCGGCTCGAAGAGGGAGCCCTCGCGGAGGTCGGCGGGGGCGGCGCCGGAGAGGGCGAGGGTGAGCCGGGTGAACTCCAGGGCGCGGGGGTTCAGGTCCGTGGCGGTGACCCGGGTGGCGTGCTGGGCGGCGTGCAGCGCCTGGATGCCGGACCCCGTACCGAGGTCGAGGGCCGAGGCGAGCGGCGTACGCACGGTGATAGAGGCGAGGGTGGTGGAGGCCCCGCCGACGCCGAGGACGACGCCCTCCTCGCGCGAGCCGATCCCGCCCGCACCGCCGACCGCGCAGCCGAGGTCGGAGACGATGAACCAGTCCTCGCCGTCCGGACCGCCGTACGGCCGCACGTCGACGGTGGCGCGGACCTGGCCGTCCTCGGTGCTCACCCAGCCGTCCCGGACGCACTCCTCCAGCGGCAGGGCCGCGCGGGCCTGCTCCTCGGGGACGGGCCGCTGGAGCAGGAACAGCCGCACCAGCGTGTCGAGCGGCGACACGCCCCGGGTGGCGCGCAGGGCGGGCACGGTCTCGCTGCGGGCGAGCGCGGCGTAGGCGGCCGCGCCGAGCCGGTCGAGGAGGCCGTCGGCGGTGAAAGCCGCGGCGAGCAGAGCCCCGCGGAGGCCGGCGGTGTGGTCGGGTGCGGGAAGGCTGGTCTCACTCACCCGACCATTGTGGCCGGTCCCACTGACAACGGCAGCGGCCCGGACACCCACCGAGTGTCCGGGCCGCCCGGCCGAGGCCGTTCCCGCGAAGCCACCGAAGCCGTTCGGCGGAGCCACGGAGACCGTTCCCCCGAAGCCGCCGAAGCCGTTCCGGCGAAGCCGCCGTACGGGAAGGGCTACGCCTTCTTCTCCTCCGAAGCCGACGCGGAGGGCGTCACCGCAGCCGCGTCCGGCGCCGCGGAGCCGCCGGGGCTGGCCGGCCCGGTCGAAGCCTTCAGCTTCTGGCAGCCCTTCTGCTTCGACATCGCGGAGCCGAGCTCACCGGACTCCAGCTTCTTCAGCGCCTGGTCACCGTTCTTGCTGATCTTGTCCAGCTCGACGGCGATGTCCTTGAGACCGTCGGCGAACTTCGCCTGGTCCTTGGTCTCGATGGCGTCGACCTTGGTCTTCAGGGCCGCGTAGGCCGCCGAGGCCTCGTCGAGCTCCTTCACGGCATCCTTCTGCATGGTCTCGCCGTCGTCGACCGGCGGCGGACCGGCCGATTCCACGGCCTTGCCCAGCGCCTTGTACGCGTCGGAGATCTGCTGGAAGGCAAGCGAGTCGGCCTTCTGGACATCGACGGGCTTGCTGTTGTCCGAGGTCTGCTGCTGGATGGAGGCGTTGGCGTTGGTGATCTTCTGCAGCTGGGGCTGGAACTGGTCGCAGACGTTCTTGGCCCAGTCGTTCACCTTGTCGTCGCTGTCATCGCTGCAGCCCGACAGCGTCAGTACGAGTACCGCACCGCCGGACAGTGCGGCTGCAAGCTTCTTGTTCACCGGTTTGGGTCCCTTCCAAGGCTCTCGGCCCCGGAACTTACACGCCAAGAGGGCTCCATCCGGGTGCCGGTCATCCGATGCACACCCTTTTGAAGCCATTTGCACCAAGAGAAGTGAGGGAGATGCCACTCGGCAGGAGATTCCGACACCCGTACGGTCACTCACCGGAACGACGGGATCAGATCTCCGGCTCCCGCAGAGGGACACGGGCGGGCGGTACGCCAACGCGCACCGTCCGCCCGCGGAGTGACGACAGGTCACCTGGGAGCGCGACTCAAGGGTGTGTCCCGCCCTGATCCGCCGGACACGCCCTAAGGAGCCGCTGCGGGGTCCGGTGACGGCAGCGACGGACCGCCGCCGCCCGGCGCACCGCTGTCGTCATCGCCGACGGCGATGCCGCGCCGCTTGGAGACGTACACCGCGCCGACGATGACCGCGATGGCGAAGACCGCCACCAGTGCCCGGATCCAGGGGTTGGCGTCCGGCCCGTAGCTGAACTGCACCACCGCCGGGGCGATGAGCAGCGCGACCAGGTTCATCACCTTCAGGAGCGGGTTGATCGCCGGGCCCGCGGTGTCCTTGAACGGGTCGCCGACCGTGTCGCCGATCACGGTCGCGGCATGCGAGTCGCTGCCCTTGCCGCCGTAATGCCCGTCCTCGACCAGCTTCTTGGCGTTGTCCCAGGCCCCGCCGGAGTTGGCGAGGAAGACGGCCATCAGGGTGCCGGTGGCGATGGCGCCCGCGAGGTACGAGCCGAGCGCGCCGACGCCGAGGGTGAACCCGACCGCGATCGGCGCCAGGACGGCGAGGAGGCCGGGCGTGGCCAGCTCGCGGAGGGCGTCCTTGGTGCAGATGTCGACGACCCGGCCGTACTCCGGCTTCTCCGTGTAGTTCATGATCCCGGGGTGCTCGCGGAACTGCCGCCGCACCTCGTGGACCACGGCTCCGGCGGACCGGGAGACCGCGTTGATGGCGAGCCCGGAGAACAGGAAGACGACCGCCGCACCGAGGACCAGGCCGACGAGGTTGTTGGGCTGCGAGATATCCAGGCTCAGCCCGAGATCCCCCGCGCCGGCGCCCACGTCGGCGACGGCCGTGGCGATGGCGTCGCGGTACGAACCGAAGAGCGCGGCCGCCGCGAGGACGGCGGTGGCGATGGCGATGCCCTTGGTGATGGCCTTGGTCGTGTTGCCGACGGCGTCCAGGTCGGTGAGCACCTGAGCGCCGGCGCCGGTGACGTCCCCGGACATCTCGGCGATGCCCTGGGCGTTGTCGGAGACCGGCCCGAAGGTGTCCATGGCCACGATGACCCCGACGGTGGTGAGCAGCCCGGTCCCGGCGAGCGCCACCGCGAAGAGGGCCAGCATGATCGACGTACCGCCCAGCAGGAACGCCCCGTAGACGCCGAGGCCGATCAGCAGCGCGGTGTAGACGGCCGACTCCAGGCCGATGGAGATTCCGGCCAGCACCACGGTCGCCGGGCCGGTCAGCGAGGACTTCCCGATGTCCTGGACGGGACGGCGCTCGGTCTCGGTGAAGTAGCCGGTGAGCTGCTGGATCAGCGCGGCCAGCACGATGCCGATGGCCACGGCGACCAGGGCGAAGACGCGCGGGTCGCCGCCGTGCGCGGTGATCGCCTCGTCGGTGACCCCGGTCAGCTCGGCGTACGAGGACGGCAGATAGGCGAAGGCGGCCACGGCCACCAGGACGAGCGAGACGACCGCGGAGATGAAGAACCCCCGGTTGATCGCGGTCATCCCGCTGCGGTCGGCGCGGCGGGGAGCGACGGCGAAGATCCCGATCATCGCGGTGACCACACCGATCGCCGGAACCATCAGCGGGAAGGCCAGGCCGGAGTCGCCGAAGGCGGCCATGCCGAGGATGAGGGCGGCGACGAGCGTCACGGCGTACGACTCGAAGAGGTCGGCGGCCATGCCCGCGCAGTCACCGACGTTGTCGCCCACGTTGTCGGCGATGGTGGCGGCGTTGCGCGGGTCGTCCTCCGGAATGCCCTGCTCCACCTTGCCGACGAGGTCGGCGCCCACATCGGCGGCCTTGGTGAAGATCCCGCCGCCGACCCTCATGAACATGGCGATCAGCGCCGCACCGAGGCCGAAGCCCTCCAGCACCTTGGGCGCGTCGGCCGCGTAGACGAGCACCACACAGGAGGCGCCGAGCAGCCCGAGCCCGACCGTGATCATTCCGACCACACCGCCGGTACGGAAGGCGATTTTCGTCGCCCGGTGCGAAACGGCGGTGAGATCCTTCTCCGGTTCGCCCTCTCCCGGAGTCGCCTCACGCGCGGCGGCGGCCACCCGCACATTGCTCCGTACGGCGAGTCGCATACCGATGTATCCGGTCGCCGCCGAGAAAAGCGCACCGACCAGGAAGAAGAGCGAACGCCCTGCGCGCTGCGACCAGTTGTCGGCCGGCAGCACCAGCAACAGGAAGAACACGATCACGGCGAACACGCCGACCGTCCGCAGCTGCCGGGCCAGATAGGCGTTGGCGCCCTCTTGGACCGCCGCGGCGATCTCCTTCATACGCTCGGTGCCCTCGCCGGCCGCCAGCACCTGGCGTACCAGCAGCCTGGCGACGACGAGCGCGGCGACGGCGACGACCGCCACGATGATGACGATCAGCCGGTTGTCGTCGGTGAGGACCGCCGCCGCGAGGGAAGCGGGCCCGTCGGAAAGTGCGGATTCCTGCGTCGGTGCAGCCGATGCGGCCGGTGCAGCCATTGGGGTGGTGAAGAACTCCGCCATACGTCCTCCTTGACGCTCAGCGCTCAAGACGTGGACGGATTGTAGGGAGCGGAACGGGATCAAAACAGTGGTCCGGAAGAGAATTGATCGCTCTCCCCCCAACGCCGAAAGATCACCGGATAATTTTCCCCGAACGCAGTAACGGGACAGGCGCATTACGCCGATGCATTACCGGGGAAATCGCATGGGAAAGCGGCGCAAGGCCACAGCGAAAAGGCCCTGCTCAGCACGGCAGGGCCCGGAAAGGCGGCGCCGACAGGCACGCGGCGGGAGCCCAAGGCGTACGTACGCCTTGGGCTCGCGTCGCACGGGACGGAGCGGTTCCGTGCCGTACAGGGCGGGGCGGGGCGGGGCCCCGGGGCCTGTGCCGTACAGGACGGGGCGGGGCCTCGGGGGCCTGTGTCGTACGGAGGCGGGGTGAACTCACACGTACGGATAGCGCGGGCTTACGCCGTACGAGGCAGACCGGCCGGCCTGCCTCGCGACTCGCGCACCCCGCGTCCTACGCGCCGGCCACGCCTCAGGGGCGTACCCCGGCGAGAGCTGCCGGCCAGCTCATGCGGATGGTCCCGCCGTTCGCACCGGACCGGACCTCCACCTCGTCGACGAGGCCGCTGATGACCGCGAGACCCATCTCGTCCTCGCCGCCGTCGCTCCCATCGCTCTCGGGCTCGTCCGGCCCACCGGACGAGCCGCCGCGCGCTCCGGTCGCGGCGGAGCCGTTGCCGGGATCGGGGACGCTGTCCCCGACCTCGATGGAGAACGCCTTCTCCTCCTCGGTCAGCACCACGCTGACCGGCTCGGTGATGCCATGGCTGCGGTGCAGTCCCACGGCACGGCTGCAGGCCTCGCCGACGGCGAGCCTGACCTCGTCGAGCACCGCCTCGTCGACGCCGGCCCTGCGCGCCACGGCGGCCGCCACCAGGCGGGCCGTCCTGACATGTTCAGGCTGGGCACTGAAGCGGAGTTCAACGGTGGCCATGCGATCCCCCTGGAACGTTCGGGCGTACGCGTCAGAGGTTCCGGGCCTGAAGCCCGGCACCCCTGCTCTCCTCCTCCGGAGGCCGACAGGATCCACGGATCCGCAGATCCGCGGGATCGACGGAACCGACAGCCGACCCGAAGGCCGACCGTCCGCCCGTCGCGGCCCGGTCGCTGCCGGTCCGTCCACT
This sequence comes from Streptomyces sp. NPDC101178, assembly GCF_044767965.1. Lineage (NCBI taxonomy): Bacteria > Bacillati > Actinomycetota > Actinomycetes > Kitasatosporales > Streptomycetaceae > Streptomyces > Streptomyces sp. NPDC101178. The sequence goes on along the minus strand of NZ_JBIWOZ010000003.1, from coordinate 717,805 downwards.
GCCTGACGACCGGCCCGCGGGCCGGTCGGGAAGCCGACCTCAGTCGGTGGCGGCGACAGCCTCGTCGACCGTGGTGTGAATCGGGAACACCTTGGTCAGGCCCGTGATCCGGAAGATCTTGAGAATACGTTCCTGGTTGCAGACCAGGCGCAACGAGCCCTCATGGGCCCGGACACGCTTCAAGCCGCCCACGAGCACGCCGAGGCCGGTGGAGTCGAGGAAGTCGACACCTTCCATGTCGACAACCAGGTGGTAGCTGCCGTCATTCACCAACTCGACCAACTGCTCGCGCAGCTTGGGCGCGGTATACACATCAATCTCGCCACCGACCTCGACAACCGTACGGTCGCCAACATTGCGAGTCGACAGGGACAGGTCCACGGATCCTCCAGCACCTTGCTATCGAGCGGTCGCCCCTCGGTCTCCCCGACGGAGGCCAGGGGACGGATCGCCAGCCGCGATGGCATTCAATCACTTACCAGCAGCCATGCACGACGCCTTGGGACCATTGTCCGTCACGCCAGTGACACACTCGGTGCCGATGGCCAAGAATCACCGTCCCGGACGACCACCCGAGAGTGGGGACACGCGCCCCCCTCCCAGCATGATCCTCGACCGGCTCGCCACAGGGGCGGGCCGGGCCGCGCGCATCACTCATACGGAGCACCTGCCCCCTAGATCGGGAACCCATGCCATCTGGCCGGATCGCATCCGGCCAGAAGTGATCTCGGCGATCGAAAGAGCCGGAATCGACCATCCGTGGGCCCACCAGGCGGCCGCCGCGGAGCACGCGCTGGACGGCGAATCGGTCGTGATCGCCACCGGTACGGCGTCGGGCAAGTCGCTCGCGTACCTCGCCCCGGTCCTCAGCACCCTGCTGGAGGGCTCCGAGGCCCCCAACGGCCGCGGGGCGACCGCCCTGTACCTCGCGCCCACCAAGGCTCTGGCCGCCGACCAGCGGCGTTCGGTGAAGGGCCTGGCGGCCCCCCTCGGCAACGCGATCCGGCCCGCGGCCTACGACGGCGACACCCCGGTCGAGGAACGCGAGTGGGTGCGGCAGTACGCGAACTACGTCCTGACCAACCCCGACATGCTGCACCGCGGAATCCTGCCGTCCCACCCGCGGTGGTCCTCCTTCCTGCGCGCGCTGCGCTTCGTCGTGATCGACGAGTGCCACACGTACCGGGGCGTCTTCGGCTCCCACGTCGCCCAGGTCCTGCGCCGGCTACGCCGCCTCTGCGCCCGCTACGGGGCCGAGCCGGTCTTCCTCCTCGCCTCCGCCACCGCCGCCGACCCCTCGGTCGCCGCCGGGCGCCTGACGGGCCTGCCGGTCGAGGAGGTGTCCGACGACGCCTCCCCGCGCGGCGAGCTGGTCTTCGCCCTCTGGGAGCCGCCGCTGACCGACCTGCACGGCGAGAAGGGCGCCCCCGTACGCCGTACCGCGACGGCCGAGACCGCCGACCTGCTCACCGACCTGACCGTCCAGGGCGTCCGCTCGGTCGCCTTCGTACGCTCCCGGCGCGGCGCCGAACTGATCTCGGTCATCGCGAAGGAGCGCCTCGCGGAGGTGGACCGCTCGCTGCCGCAGCGGGTCGCCGCCTACCGCGGCGGCTACCTCCCGGAGGAGCGCCGAGCCCTGGAGCGCGCGCTGCACTCCGGTGAACTGCTCGGACTGGCGGCCACCACCGCCCTCGAACTCGGCATCGACGTCTCCGGTCTCGGCTCCGTCGTCATCTGCGGCTATCCGGGCACCCGGGCCTCCCTATGGCAGCAGGCGGGCCGCGCCGGCCGTTCGGGGCAGGGTGCCCTGGCCGTGCTCGTCGCCCGGGACGATCCGCTGGACACCTATCTGGTGCACCACCCGGAAGCGCTGTTCCGGCAGCCGGTGGAGTCGACCGTGCTGGACCCGGACAACCCCTACGTCCTGGCCCCCCACCTGTGCGCGGCCGCCGCCGAACTGCCGCTCACCGAGCCCGACATCGCACTCTTCGGCCCCGCCGTGCCAGAGCTGCTGCCGCAGCTGGAGGCCGCGAAGCTGTTGCGCAGGCGGGCATCGGGCTGGCACTGGACCCGCCGCGAACGGGCCGCCGACCTGACCGACATCCGGGGCGGCGGCGGGCGCCCCGTCCAGATCGTCGAGGAATCCACCGGGCGCCTGCTGGGCACGGTCGACGCGGCCGCCGCCCACACCGCCGTCCACGAGGGCGCCGTCCACCTCCACCAGGGCCGCACTCACCTGGTCCGGAAACTGGATCTGGAGGACTCTGTCGCCCTGGTCGAGCGCGCCGACCCGCCGTACTCCACCGTCGCCCGCGACACCACGGCCATCTCCGTCCTGGAGACCGACACCGAGATCCCGTGGGGCCGGGGGCGGCTCTGCTACGGCTCCGTCGAGGTGACCAACCAGGTCGTCTCCTTCCTCCGCCGCAAACTGATGACCGGCGAGGTCCTCGGCGAGACCAAGCTCGACCTGCCTCCCCGCACCCTGCGCACCCGCGCCGTCTGGTGGACGGTCACCGAGGACCAGCTCGACGCCGCCCGGATCAACCCGGAGATCCTCGGCGGCGCCCTCCACGCGGCCGAACACGCGTCGATCGGCCTGCTCCCGCTCTTCGCCACCTGCGACCGCTGGGACATCGGCGGCGTCTCGATACCGTTGCACCCGGACACCCTGCTGCCGACGGTCTTCGTCTACGACGGCCACCCGGGCGGCGCCGGTTTCGCGGAGCGCGCCTTCCACACCGCTCGTACGTGGCTGACGGCGACCCGTGAAGCCATCGCGTCCTGCGAGTGCGAGGCGGGTTGCCCCTCCTGCATCCAGTCCCCCAAATGCGGCAACGGCAACGAGCCCCTGCACAAACGCGGCGCCGTGCGCCTCCTCACCGAACTCCTCAAGGGAGCGCCATCGGACCCACCGCCGACCGAGCCACCGCCCGCGGAGAACGGGTCCGAGACCTGACAGCCAGGGCGAAGGCACGAGCCGGCGGCACGGCGACGCAGGTCAGGCCGGCAGCAACGGTGTGACCAGCTCCTTCAGTTCCGCTTCCCCGCCGGCTCCGGATCACCGGCTGGCCGGCAGGGGCGAAGGCGCCCTGCTCGAAGGCAATGGCTTTACCCGCCTGCCTGCTGGAGATCGGCGCTTCGAAGTCCTCCTCCATGAGAAACAAAAAGGCTGACCACTCGAACCCGGAGATGAACTCCGCCCCGCATCAGAGCTCTTGGAGAGGTCCCCATAAGGACAGCCGCCTCAAAGGGCAGCGGAATGACCCGCATTCAGAGCACTTGACCCCATGCCATAGCGTGTCGCACGACCACCTCTCCCGGAGCGGGAAGACGACTGCTGACCATGCCTGGCAAACGCACAACCCTCCCTCTGGCGGCGGCAGTCGTGGCCGTCGCCGCCGTACTGATCTTCGTCGTGTCCAAGGAGCCGCACTACAACGTCCGGCCGGGCGCCCAGGCCGACAACGCCCACTGCGGACGCATCACGGAGAACGCTCCCGGCAAGCTGGCAGGGCACCCCAAGCACGACACCGAGCTGGCCGGCGTCGCGCTCTGGGGTGACAGCAACATCGTCCTGCGCTGCGGTGTCACCGATACCGGGCCCACCGCGGACCCCTGCTTCGCGGCTGACGGCATCGACTGGGTCATCGACACCACGCGATCCAGCGACAACCAGAAGGTGATCATCACCTACGGCCGCACCCCGGCCACCGAGGTCACCGTCACCAACTCCCCCAAGACACCGGACGAGATCCTTGTCGAGCTCTCGCCCCTCATCACACCGATAGCGCAGACCTCACCGTGCCTCCGGTCGTAGAGGTATTCCGCCGCCCAGGGGTGAGTTCAGCCGTCCCAGCAGGTGAGTTCGGCTCCCTCGAGAACGGGTTCGGCCTGCTCGGGACCGAGTCCGGTCGGCCTACTCAGGACCGAGTTCGGTTCGGCCTGCTCGGGCGCAAGATCGACCGGCTCACCCTGGGAGCGCCGACCGTAAGGCGGCACCGACCGGGCGGTCCTGCGCCCGCCCCTGGTACGGAACCGGCGCAAGCCGCGCCGTCATGCGGCAGCAGGCCCCAAGGCGTCTCCACCACCTCGGACCGCGTGGTCATTCCCGGCCCTCCCTGATCCCCGCTCCCTCCAACAGACCTCCGTGGCACGGTGACGACAGAGATCGGTTTTCACCACACCGCCCGCCTCTGACATCGGCACAGCCGATTCAGTGCGCCCAAGGCCGCTCCGCACGCATCGCCTTTCCCTTTCGGACGGACACTCCCGGGCTATTTCCGAAGGAACGTCTTCCGCCCAACCAGTCCTCTCCCTATCGCCCCTGAGCAATCTCCCCATGCCCCATACAGGCCGGCCGACTGGCGCCGGACGATTGCCGGTGGCCGAATCGGCAGGCCGCCCGGCCCGCCACCGGACCGTCGGAGGGGCGGCCCGGGCCCTGACCGTCGGCGCGTAGCGACCGAGGCTCGACCGGGCGACCACATCGGCGATCTCCCCGTGCACGGCACAACGGACGAGCACCGCACCCTGCGCCGAGGCCACCCTCCGGGCCACCTCGCACGCGGCCTCCGGCCCCTCCAGCGCCCGGTCCGCGGCCGCCAGCGCCGCCAAATCCGCGGCACTACCTGCCCGATGACGTGCGGTCACCGCCTGACCCAGCTCCAGCACAAGGGCGAACACCGCGCACAGGGCCGCCGTGGTGACAGCCACCCACACCGTCGCCACTCCTCGGTCCGCACCCCGGGGCCACCCGCTGCCCGGTTGCCCGCGCCGGGCCCGCGTCCCGAGCCACCTCCTGTCCGCCCACCCGCGCCGGACCCGCGTCCGGAGCCGGTCCCAGGCCTCCGCCCCGTAGCCCGCCCGACGCCCGCGGACCCCGGGGTCCGTCACCTTCATGGCACAGCACCTCCCACCGTGTCCTCGGCCAGGGCAACCGCCTCGGCGCGCAGCGTCAGGGCCAGCGCCGCAGGGCCCGGGGTCGGTGTCTCCACCGTGACGCGCCACAACTCCCCCGCCCTGCCCACCTCGACCCGAGACCCACGAGGCGCGGCGTCGCGCGCGGCCGTCAGGACCGCCGCCTCCGGCTCCGAACGGGCCGCGGCCCTGGCCCCCGCCCGTGCCGCGTCCACGCACCGGATCTGAGCCGAGGCAGCCATCAGCGCCCAGAGCAGCACCATGACGAAGGCCACCAGCACCGGAATCATCACGGCCGCCTCCGCCGTGACCGCCCCACGGTCCCGAGGCCGATAGGTGCTCCGGCGCCCGCTCCCCGCTTCAGAGCCTCTGGTCCGGCGCCCGGGCCCGGCCTCAGAACTGCGCATCGAGCGCGCTTTCGATCATGGACTGCAGCGCCGACATCACCGGCCCGCTGTTGACCACCTTGTAGAGCACCGCGGCGAAGGCGCACGCGGCGATGGTGCCCACCGCGTACTCGGACGTGGTCATCCCCCGGTCGGACGACCGGCTCAGCCTGCGCATCACCCACGTCGCCCCGCGGGCACGGCAGAGCGCAGCAACCGCTCGTCCCGCACGTTCGGTTCGTTCCTCGAACTTCTTGTTCATCTCGTCCCCCGATGGGCATCGATCGATATCGAGCAGGCGTCCGCACGGAACGCCCATGTGTGTGGAAGAAGCGGCCTGGCCTAACCCGTGGTCAGCAGTCCGCCGGCCAGGCCGATGATCACCGGCGCCACTCCGACCGCCAGGAAGGCAGGGAGGAAGCACAGTCCGACCGGCGCGGTGATCAGGACGCCGGCCCGCTGGGCGCGTGCCACAGCCGCACCGGCCTGCTCGGCGCGCATCGCATCGGCCAGCCTGGAGACCGGCTCCGCCGCCGGAGCTCCGGTCGAACCGGCCCGGTGCAGACAGCGGGCCAGCGGTCCGGCGCCCGGTATCTCCCCGAGCCGCCCCCACGCCTCGTCAGGCTCTCCGCCGAGGCGGATCTCGGCAGCGACACGGGCAAGCCGGTCGCCCACCGGGCCGCCGATGGACTCGCCGACCGCCTCCGCCGCCTCGCGGGGCCCGGCACCGACGGCGACGCACGCCGCCAGCAGATCGGCGGCCAGTGGGAGCTGCCCAGCGATCGCGGCCCGCTCCTCACGTGACTCGCCCGGCCCGGACCGGGGCCGGGAACGCTGCCAGCGCCACGTCCCGTACGCCGCGGCCACCCCGACGGCAGACCCCACCAGCCCACCGACCAGGACCCACCCGGTCAGCCACACCCCCGCAGGAGCCGCCCACCGCAGGACCCCACCAGCTCTGTCGACACCGGCACCGCTGTCTGTGCGGACACGGCCTCCGGACCCGAGCCCACCGCTCGACCCGACGTCACCGCCCACCCCGACCCGCACGGCAGCCGCCCAACGCCACCAGCCGCCACCTGCGGCCGGCGCGACCTCCAGCAGCAGTGCGCCCCGCCCCCGCACCACCCGTCCCCGGCGGACCGAGGCCCCGGCGAGTGCCAACTGCGCCGCCGCGCCCGACAGCGCCGCCAGCATCCCCAGGCTGTGGAGAACTTCTGCCGTCACGCTCACGGCGCCTCCCCTCCCCGCACGATCCGGCAGGCCCAGAAGAGCCCGGCCGCTTCCAGCAACCCACCGACCACCAGGCAGAGCAGCCCGCCCGGCGTGTGGAGCAGCACCCGCAGCGGATCGGCCCCCAGCGCGGCGCCCAGCCCCAGACCCGCCACCGGCAGCAGCGCCAGGACCACGACGGTCGACCAGGCTCCCGCCAACTGGGCCCGCAACTCCTCCCGCCTGCGCCGGTCGGCCCGTAACGCCGTCTCCAGGCGGTCCAGGCCCGCCACGAGACCGGCCCCGCCGTCCACCGCCACCTGCCAGCACGCGGCCACCCCGGACAGGCCCTCCAGCCCCGGCCCGCCCGCCGCCTGCCGCAGCGCCCCGGGCACGTCGCCCCCGAAGCGCGCGGCCGCCAGCACAGCGGCCTCCGCCTCACCGAGCCACGCCTCACCGCCCGGCCCGCCCCTCACCCGCCGCTCCCCGTCCGCCGCGCACTCCCGCAACCCGGCCACCAGCGCCTGGCCCGGCTCCTGCCCAGCCCGCAGCTCTCCGACCACGGCCGCACACAGCGCCGCCACCGAGTCCGCCGCCCGCTCACGCTGCCGCCGCCGGGCACGGCCGCGCAGCCACCGCCGCACCAACGGCACCGCCACAGCTCCGGCGAGCAGCGGCAGCACCGACGCGCCGAGCACGGCCAGCAGCACCGCCACCGGAACGGACCACCACTCGCGCCGCTCCACGATCAACTCCCGGGCCTGCAGCAGAGGCGGCCACGATCGCCACCCCCGCCACCGATCCGCCGGCCCGTCCACGAACAGGACCCGCGCCCGTCGGGCCCCGGACCCCCGCATCGCGACCAGCCACACCGCCGCACCCGCGCAGAGCGCCGCCGCATGAGCCGCGTAACCCGCGTTACCCGCCGTCACAGCGCACCCCTGATCAGCGACTCCAGCCGCGCCCAGCCCCGCTCCGGGACGAACCCGTCCGCGCCCCAGCTCAGAGCGGGCACCGTGAACACCAGGCCGGCCGCGTCCCGTTCCAGCACGTGCACGTCGGCGATCCGGCGCCGGCCGGCCCGGTCCCGTACAAGATGGACGACCACCGAGAGCGCGGCCGCCAACTGGCTGTGCAGCGCGGTCCGGTCCAGGCCGGCGGCGGTGCCGAGCGCCTCCAGACGAGCGGGCACGTGCTCGGCGGCGTTCGCGTGGACCGTTCCGCAGCCTCCTTCGTGTCCGGTGTTCAAGGCGGCCAGCAGCTCTGTCACTTCGACCCCTCTGACCTCTCCCACCACCAGCCGGTCGGGCCGCATCCGCAGCGCCTGCCGCACCAGGTCGCGCAGGGTCACGCGGCCCGCGCCCTCCTGGTTGGCGGGGCGGGACTCCAGGCGCACCACATGCGGGTGGTCGGGGCGCAGTTCGGCGGAGTCCTCGGCGAGCACGATCCGTTCGTCCGCGCCGACGGCGCCGAGCAGGCTGGCGAGGAGGGTCGTCTTGCCCGCCCCGGTGCCTCCGCTGATCAGGTACGAGAGCCGGGCCTCCACCATGGCCCGCAGAATCCGGTCGCCTCCCGGTGGCACGGTGCCGGCCTCCACCAACTCGGCCAGGGAGAAGGCCCGCGGGCGCACCACCCGCAGGGAGAGGCAGGTCGAGCCGACGGAGACCGGAGGCAGCACGGCATGCATCCGCGTCCCGTCCGGCAGCCGCGCGTCCACCCACGGCCGGGCATCGTCCAGCCGCCTGCCCGCGACGGCGGCGAGCCGCTGAGCCAGCCTCCGGACCGCCGCGGCATCCGGGAAGGTGATCGCCGTCAGCTGGAGTCCACCGCCCCGGTCCACCCACACCCGGTCGGGCGCGGACACCAGCACGTCGGTCACCTCTGGGTCGGCGAGCAGCGGCTCCAGCACGCCGGTCCCGACGAGTTCGCCGCGCAGCTCGGCCGCTGCCCCGAGCACCTCAGCATCGCCGAGCAGCCGCCCCTGAGCCCGGAGCGCGGCCGCAACCCCCGCAGGTGTGGGCGCGTCACCACTGCGCGCCAGCCGCTGGCGTACGGCATCGAGCAGGGCGTCGGTCATGGTGCGCCTCCCCCGGCGGGAGCTCCGGCGGAACCGAGCTCTCCCGCCGCTGCCGCCGCCTGCTCCCAGAACTCCGCGCAGAAGCGCGCGAGCGGGCCTCGGGCATCGGCGCCCGGCGGCATTCCGGCGTCCTGAGCGGCCGGCAGGCCGGACTCCAGGGGCAGTTCACCGACGAGCGGCAGACCGATGGCCTGGGCGACCCAGCGCTCGTCCAGGCCGGCCGCATACGGTCCCCGAGCCACCACCCGTACGTCGTCGAGCACCATGCGAACCGTGGAGGCCACACGCTTGGCCGCCGCGACCGCCCGCAGCTCGCCCGGCACCACGAGCAGGCCCAGGTCGAGCTGGGCCAGGGCTTCCGCGACGCCCTCGTCCACCCGGCGCGGCAGATCGACGACCACCACACCGCCGAGCCTGCGCGCGGCGGCCAGGACCGCCTGCACGGCCTGCGGCGCGATGACCACCTCGTCGTCACGGCCCCAGCTCAGCACCCTCAGTCCGTGGAGCGCGGGCAGGGAGTCCTCCAGGGCACCCCCACCGAGGCGGCCCTTCGATTGGGCGAAATCCGGCCACCGCATACCTTCGGCTCGCTCGCCGCCCAGCAGGACGTCGATGCCTCCGCCCAAGGGGTCCGCGTCGATCAGCATCGTCCGTCGGCCCGACCGGGCCGCGCTGACGGCAAGGGCGCAGGCCAGCGTCGACGCGCCGGAGCCGCCCCGTCCACCCATCACCCCGACGGTGAGCGCCGGCCTGCCGACGCCTTCGGCGGCGTTGGCGATCTGGTCGACGAGCCAGCCCTCAGAATCCGGCAGCCGGAGCACGTATTCGGCCCCGATCTCGACCGCCCGACGCCAGACGTCCGGGTCGTCCTGATCCCGCCCGACCAGCATCACCCCCCGCCTGCGGGCGGCACCGCGGCACCGTGCGGCCGCATCGTCGCCGACCAGGACCATCGGTGCCCGCTCCCAGCCGCCCCGGCGCCCGGGAGGCCCGTGATGGACCTCCGGCTCCGCCCCGGCGGCGGCGCAGAGCCGCAGCAGGTCATCGAGCAGCTCCATGTCCTCCGTCACGATCAGCGGTCCGCCGCGTCGCCCTTCGGCGACCGTCAGCCCTTCTCGCGTGAGGGATCCAGCCACGATCTCCGCCCCCTTCTCACTGGTCCTTCGGTGCGGTTCGCGACGATCTCGGAGCGTTTCCGAGATGCGCGATTCCGGTACCCGCGGACTTCGCGGGAGGAATCAACGTGCAGCACCACGGAAAAACATGTGGATCTTGCTCGAAAACTGTGGACAACTTCGGCGTTGTGAATAACTCCGTCACCCGAACCAGCGACTTCCGGAGCGCAGCCTCGCTGCTACACACTGTGACGAGACGAAGCTCGCGCCGACGCCGCACATGAGCGGGCCCCGCAGGGTCCGGAAGGGAGGGGAGCACTGGGCCCGGGCGTCAGAAATGCATCCGGACATGCGACGACCCCCGCCGGGGGGGAGAGCGGGGGTCGTCCCCACGGCCGACTCGGGGGGGGAGGAGCCGGACCGGGGTTAGCACGGTCGCGAACGATCCGTGACTTCCATGGTGTACCCGAGGGCCTTCTCAGGCAAACCCACGCACCGGACTTTACGCCGAATGGCGGCCCCCTATGCTCAGCGTTGTGGAAAACTGCTTCTCGCCGCGCACAGCAGCCTTCTTTGACCTGGACAAGACGGTCATTGCGAAGTCTTCGACGCTGACCTTCAGCAAGTCCTTCTACCAAGGCGGACTGATCAACCGCCGCGCCGTACTGCGCACCGCGTACACACAGTTCGTGTTCCTGGCCGGGGGCGCCGATCACGAGCAGATGGAGAAGATGCGTGCCTACCTCTCCGCCCTCTGCAAAGGATGGAACGTCCAGCAGGTCAAGGAGATCGTCGCCGAGACCCTGCACGACCTGATCGACCCGATCATCTACGACGAGGCGGCCACCCTCATCGAGGAACACCACACGGCCGGCCGCGACGTGGTCATCGTCTCCACCTCCGGCGCGGAGGTCGTCGAACCGATCGGCGAACTGCTGGGCGCCGACCGTGTCGTCGCCACGCGCATGGTCGTCGGCGACGACGGCTGCTTCACCGGAGAGATCGAGTACTACGCCTACGGGCCGACCAAGGCCGAGGCGGTGAGGGCGCTCGCGGTCTCGGAGGGGTACGACCTTTCGCGCTGCTACGCCTACAGCGACTCGGCGACCGACGTACCGATGCTGGAAGCGGTCGGCCACCCGCACGCGGTCAACCCGGACCGCGCGCTGCGCCGCGAAGCGACCCTTCGCGAGTGGCCGATTCTCGTCTTCAACCGCCCGGTCCGGCTGAAACAACGGCTCCCCGACTTCTCCATGCCGCCACGCCCTGCCCTGGTGGCCGCCGCGGCGGTCGGAGCCGCAGCCGTCACGGCTGGGCTCGTCTGGTACGCCAGCCGCCGGCGTACCGCCACCTCGGCGCTGCCCGGCTGAGCCGGTCGGCGACGCCGAGAGGCGCCGCGAGGCCTACCGGCGGCCCGCCAGACCCGCGTGCCCGCCTGCGGGGCCGAGGCGGGCCGCGCGTCCGAGGGGCACAGCCACTGCCCCTCGGACGCCACCGCCGCCCGATTCGCCCTTGATTGAACCTAAAAGTAAAGAAGTGGGCCCAGGGGTTTCTCTTCCCACGGTCCTGGAGTACAAAGGATTCAACGGCCCGCGAGACCAAGGACATCCGTGAGGATGACCTGCAACGCAGTGACGGCCCCACGGACCGCGCACGAAAGCCGAGCACCCACGCGACGTCGACCCGTCGATTACGGGCCAGCCGCACCAGGTGACGGGCGAAGTACCCGACCTGATGGGCAACTTACGAGGACGCTTGGTAACTGGGCGGACGTGCCAGCGGCGGTACCGCATTCCGGTACCGCCGCAACCCTTTCCCGGACCGGTTCACGCCCGCCGCACTCCGGACTTGCGCGTCGGCGCAAGACCCCCGGGCGCCGCCTACGCCGCGCCGCGCTGCAGGGCCTCGCAGACCGCCGTCGACTCGCGGACTCCCAGCTCGACCGAGCGCCCGCAGTGCGCGATCCACGCGGCCACGCCTTCCGGGGTGCCCGTCGTGTAGCCCTCGAACGCCGCGACGTACGCCGCCCGCCCCTGTTCCGCATGGCCGACCTCGGCCGGGCAGATGGACTTCGGGTCCAGGCCGCTGCCGATCAGCACGATGCGCTCGGCGGTCCGGGCCACCAGGCCGTTGTGCGAGCCGAAGGGGCGCAGGGCCAGCAGTTCGCCGTGGACGACCGCGGCCGTCACCAGGGCCGGGGCGGCGGAGCCCGCGATGATCAGCTGCGAGAGCCCTTCGAGCCGTCCGGCCACCTCGTCGGCGCCGGGGAGCGGCGCCTCGATCAGCGGCTCGTCGACGGGCTCCCCGGCCAGTCGCGGGCGGCCGACCGCGTCGTCGGACACGGCCCCGCCGGCCGCCACCAGGTGCAGCCGCGCCAGCACCCGCAGCGGCGACTGCCGCCAGATGGAGAGCAGTTGCCCGGCCTCCGCGGTGAGCCGCAGCGCGGCTCCGACCGTGCGCGCCTCGTCCTCGCCGCTGAAGTCGGTGCGCCGGCGCACCTCCTCCAGGTTCCAGTCGGCACCGGCGAGCGCCGCCGACCCCCTGGAGCCCCGCAGTGCGGCCTCGGCCGTGACCTCGTTGCTGCGGCGGCGCATGACGCGGTGACCGTAGACCCGGTCGACGGCCTTGCGTACGGAGTCCACGGCGTCGGGCACTCCGGGCAGGGAACCGAGCGTGGCGAGGGGGTCTGAGGCAGTCGTACTCATAAGTAGCGAGGCTACGCGCCCCCTACACCCAGACCGCCCCCAAGTGGCCATCTTCACGAACATCGACAGCGCAGCGCGATCGACCCACTACCCTAGGTGAACATGAAGATCGCTTTCGTCGGGAAGGGCGGCAGCGGTAAGACCACGCTGTCCTCGCTCTTCATCCGCCACCTCGCTGCCAACGAAGCCCACGTCGTCGCCGTCGACGCCGACATCAACCAGCACCTGGGGGCCGCCCTAGGCCTCGACGAGGCGGAGGCGGCCGCGCTGCCCGCCATGGGGGCGCACCTCCCCCTCATCAAGGACTACCTGCGCGGCACGAACCCCCGGATCGCCTCCGCCGAGACGATGATCAAGACGACTCCGCCCGGCGAGGGCTCGCGACTGTTGCGGGTCTGCGAGGACAACCCGATCTACGACGCCTGTGCGCGTACGGTCCGGCTCGACGACGGGGACATCCGGCTGATGGCGACCGGCCCCTTCACGGAGTCCGACCTCGGCGTGGCCTGCTACCACTCCAAGGTCGGGGCCGTGGAGCTCTGCCTGAACCATCTCGTCGACGGCCCGGACGAGTACGTGGTGGTGGACATGACGGCGGGGTCGGACTCGTTCGCCTCGGGGATGTTCACGCGGTTCGACATGACGTTCCTGGTCGCGGAGCCGACCCGCAAGGGGGTGTCGGTGTACCGCCAGTACAAGGAGTACGCGCGGGACTTCGGCGTCGCGCTGAAGGTCGTCGGCAACAAGGTGCAGGGCCCGGACGACCTGGACTTCCTGCGCGCGGAGGTCGGCGACGACCTGTTGATCGGAGTCGGGCACTCCGACTGGGTGCGGTCGATGGAGAAGGGTCGGCCGTCCCGGTTCGAGCTGCTGGAGGCGGACAACCGGATGGCGCTGCAGGCCCTCCAGGACGCCGCCGAGGACTCGTACGAGCTGCGCGACTGGGAGCGCTACACCCGGCAGATGGTGCACTTCCACCTGAAGAACGCGGAGAGCTGGGGCAACGAGAAGACGGGCGCCGACCTGGCGGCCCAGGTCGACCCCTCCTTCGTCCTCGGCGAGCGGGAGGCGGGAGCGGGCGTCCCGGCACCCGCCTGACCCGCCGCGCCACACCTCCCGTCACCCCGACCGCCTACGAACGGGGTGACGGGAAGGGAGGCCGCTAGCCCGCGTTCCGGGGCGCCGGCTCTCCGCCCTCGAAGCCTGCCTGGGAGCCGCCCTCCGAGCCTGCCTCGGAGCCGGCGGCCCTGCCCTTCTCGGCCTTCGGGGCAGCGGCGGCCTGGGCGCCGAGGTAGGTCTTCCAGCCCCCCTTGGGCGCCTCGCCGACGCCGAGCGTGGTGAGCTTGGCCAGCGCCTGCGGGTCCTGCGCGTCCAGCCAGTCCGCGAGCTGCCGGAAGGAGACGCAGCGGACCTCCTCCTTGGTGCACACCTTCGCGATGGTCTCCTCGATGGCGCGCATGTAGGTGCCGCCGTTCCAGGACTCGAAGTGGTTGCCGATGATCAGCGGCGCCCGGTTGCCGTCGTACGAGCGGTCGAAGGCCTGGAGCAGGCCGTCACGCATCTGGTTGCCCCAGTACTCGTGCTGGGACGGGTCGCCCTGGGTCTTCGTACCGGACTGGTTGACCATGAAGTTGTAGTCCATCGAGAGCGTCTCGAAGGCGCGGCCGGGCATCGGGACGAGCTGGAGCGGAATGTCCCAGACGCCGTCCTTCTTCTTGGGCCAGACCTGGTTGCCGACGCCGCTGGAGTCGTAGCGGAAGCCCATGTCACGGGCCGCGGCGACCATGTTCTTCTGCCCTTCGAGGCAGGGGGTGCGGGCGCCGATCAGCTCCTGGTCGTAGTCGAAGGGGAGCGGGGCCTCGCCCTTCAGCTCCGGCGCGTTGGTCTTCCAGTTCTTGACGAAAGCCTTCGCCTGGCCGATCTCGCTCTTCCAGTCCTCGACGGACCAGGTGCCCACACCGCGGTCCGGGCCGCAGAAGTGGCCGTTGAAGTGGGTGCCGATCTCGTTGCCGTCCTTCCAGGCGGCGCGCACCTCGGCGAGGGTGTCGCGGATGCCCTCGGTGTCGTTGAAGCCGATGTCCGAGCGGCCGGCGGAGTGCTGCGGCGGAGCGTAGAGGGATCGTTTCTCCTCAGGCAGGAGATACACACCGCTGAGGAAGTACGTCATGGTGGCGTTGTACTTCTTCGCGACGCCGCGGAAGTGCGAGAAGAGCTTCTGGCTGTCCTCTCCGGCGCCGTCCCAGGAGAACACCACGAACTGTGGCGGCTTCTGACCGGGCGCCAGGCGCTGGGCGGCCGGCACCTTCGGCTGGACTCCGGTGAAGGCGGTGGAGCCGTCCCCGATGAGCTTGACGGCGCCCTTCGGTGCGGCGGCCTCCGGAGCGTTCTCCTTCGCACCGTGGGCCCCCTTCTCCGCGCCGGCACCGGCCCCGCCCGGCTCGGAACCTCCGGATCCCATACCGGAGCAGCCCGCGAGTACGGCGACCAGCGCCGTGGTCATGACGCCTGAGGCGATCCTCTTCGTGGCGGCCATCATCCGCCCACCCTCTTCCTTGCAGGTCCTTGCAGGTCATCTGCGTTGAGTGCCGACACGGCGCGGCCAAACTCGCACGGGGTCCACAGGAAGGAGAGCGACATACCGAATGAAAAGCTGCCTATTCACTGGAATGGGCGCGGAATTGCCCCGAATGCTGCACAGGCGATGCACAGACGAAGCGCACGCGGAGCCCCGACCCGAGGAGCCCGGCCCCCGACGGCTCTGAACCGGACAGCCCCCGGAACCGTGAGACCTGATGACCCCACTCCGCGCAGCGACTTTGCGCCAAACACCACCAACACGCGTCGTAAAGCCGTCCTGACCAGCGGAGCGGGATCATGCTTCCATACACGAAGACACAGGTCTAAACCAATTCCCGGCAGACACTTGTCACCCGGCCCCGCGCCTGATGAGCTATGCCCCGGGACACAACGGACACCCTGGGACTGGGAGAAGTCGTGAGTAACGAGAGCCTGGCCAACCTGCTTCGGGAAGAGCGGAAGTTCGCTCCTCCTGCCGCTCTGGCCGCCAATGCCAACGTCACCGCAGAGGCGTACGAGCAGGCCGAGGCGGACCGGCTGGGCTTCTGGGCCGAGCAGGCCCGCCGCCTGACGTGGGCCACCGAGCCGACCGAGACCCTCGACTGGAGCAACCCGCCCTTCGCGAAGTGGTTCGCGGACGGCAAGCTGAACGTCGCGTACAACTGCGTGGACCGGCACGTCGAGGCGGGCAACGGGGACCGGGTCGCCATCCACTTCGAGGGCGAGCCCGGCGACAGCCGCGCCATCACCTACGCGGAGCTGAAGGACGAGGTCTCCCGCGCCGCCAACGCGCTGACCGAACTGGGCGTCAGCAAGGGTGACCGGGTCGCCGTCTACCTGCCGATGATCCCCGAGGCCGCCGTCGCGATGCTGGCCTGCGCCCGCATCGGCGCCACGCACTCGGTGGTCTTCGGCGGCTTCTCCGCCGACGCCATCGCCACCCGCATCCAGGACGCGGACGCCAAGGTCGTCATCACCGCCGACGGCGGTTACCGCCGCGGCAAGCCCTCCGCGCTCAAGCCCGCGGTCGACGACGCCGTCTCCCGTGTCGAGAGCGTCGAGCACGTCCTCGTGGTCCGCCGCACCGGTGAGGACACCGCGTGGACCGAGGGCCGCGACGTCTGGTGGCACGAGATCACCGCGCGCCAGTCCGCCGAGCACACCCCCGAGGCGTTCGAGGCGGAGCAGCCGCTCTTCATCCTCTACACCTCGGGCACGACGGGTAAGCCGAAGGGCATCCTGCACACCTCCGGCGGCTACCTCACCCAGGCGGCCTACACGCACCACGCGGTCTTCGACCTCAAGCCTTCGAGCGACGTCTACTGGTGCACCGCCGACGTCGGCTGGGTGACCGGCCACTCGTACATCGTCTACGGGCCGCTGGCCAACGGCGCGACCCAGGTCATGTACGAGGGCACCCCGGACACCCCGCACCAGGGCCGGTTCTGGGAGATCGTGCAGAAGTACGGCGTCACGATCCTCTACACCGCGCCGACCGCGATCCGTACGTTCATGAAGTGGGGTGACGACATCCCCGCCAAGTTCGACCTGAGCAGCCTCCGGGTCCTCGGTTCGGTCGGTGAGCCGATCAACCCCGAGGCGTGGATGTGGTACCGCAAGCACATCGGCGCCGACCGGTGCCCGATCGTGGACACCTGGTGGCAGACCGAGACCGGCGCGATGATGATCTCGCCGCTGCCGGGCGTCACCGAGACCAAGCCGGGGTCCGCCCAGCGCGCCCTGCCGGGCATCGCCGCCACCGTCGTGGACGACGAGGCGAACGAGGTACCGAACGGCGGTGGCGGCTACCTGGTCCTCACCGAGCCGTGGCCCTCCATGCTCCGCACCATCTGGGGCGACGACCAGCGGTTCCTCGACACCTACTGGTCGCGCTTCGAGGGCAAGTACTTCGCGGGCGACGGCGCCAAGAAGGACGAGGACGGCGACGTCTGGCTGCTCGGCCGGGTCGACGACGTCATGCTCGTGTCGGGCCACAACATCTCGACCACCGAGGTCGAGTCGGCGCTCGTCTCCCACCCGTCGGTCGCCGAGGCGGCCGTGGTCGGTGCGAACGACGAGACGACCGGACAGGCCATCGTCGCGTTCGTGATCCTGCGCGGCAGCGCGACCGCCTCCGACGAGCTGGTGGCGGAGCTGCGCAACCACGTCGGCGCCACCCTCGGCCCCATCGCGAAACCGAAGCGCGTGCTGCCGGTCGCCGAGCTGCCCAAGACCCGCTCCGGCAAGATCATGCGCCGCCTGCTGCGCGATGTCGCCGAGAACCGCGAACTGGGCGACGTCACCACCCTCACCGACTCCTCGGTGATGGACCTGATCACCACCCAGCTGCCCTCCTCACCCTCCGAGGACTGACCAGGGACTGACCAGAAGATCTTCCTGTACGGCTCCGATGGGCATCCGGCACCGCGCCGGATGCCCATCGGTGCTCCCGTACAGTGAAGGACGTGCCGCCCGCGAGTCGTAGCGGCACGAAACCGCCGTAGTGGCGGAAAAAACCTCACAGGGGCGCCGGGAAGTCTGGTCGGCAGGTCCATCTGCCGTGGCATCATGCCGTTCCCCACCCGGAGGTTTCCCCCGTGGCACCGCCCACCCCTGCCTCACCCACCCCTGCCCCGCCGCCCCCCACACCGCCCCGCCGCACGCTGCTCGGCATGCTTCCGCTCCCCGAGCGCACCTACGTGGCGGACGCGCTCCGCACCGAGACCGTCGGCGGCCTGATCCTGCTGGCCGCCGCCGTCGCCGCCCTGATCTGGGCGAACACCTTCGGCGGCTCGTACGCGGACGTCAGCGGCTTCCACTTCGGACCCGCCTCGCTCGGCCTGGACCTCTCCGTGGCGCACTGGGCGGCCGACGGGCTTCTCGCGGTCTTCTTCTTCGTCGTCGGCGCCGAGCTGAAACGGGAACTGGTCGCGGGCCAGCTCCGCGATCCGCGAGCGGCCGCCCTGCCGATCGTGGCGGCGCTGTGCGGCATGGCGGTACCGGCGCTCGTCTACACGGTCACCAACGTCGTCGGCGGCGGTTCCCTGGCCGGCTGGGCCGTGCCCACCGCCACCGACATCGCCTTCGCTCTCGCCGTCCTCGCGGTGATCGGCACCTCGCTGCCCGCCGCGCTGCGCGCCTTCCTGCTCACGCTCGCCGTCGTCGACGACCTCTTCGCCATCCTGATCATCGCGGTCTTCTTCACCGACGACCTCGACTTCCTGGCGCTCGGCGGAGCCGCTCTCGGCCTGGCGCTCTTCTTCCTGCTCCTCCGCCTCGGCGTCCGGGGCTGGTACATCTACGTACCGCTCGCCCTGGTCATCTGGGGCCTGATGTACAACAGCGGCGTCCACGCCACCATCGCCGGTGTCGCCATGGGGCTGATGCTGCGCTGCACCCGGCGCGAGGGCGAGGAGCACTCCCCCGGTGAGCACATCGAGCACCTGGTCCGCCCGCTGTCGGCCGGTATCGCCGTGCCGCTGTTCGCGCTCTTCGCCGCCGGTGTCCCGCTCAAGGGCGAGGCGCTGGCGGACGTCTTCACGCGGCCCGAGACCCTCGGTGTGGTGCTCGGACTCGTCGTCGGCAAGACCGTCGGGATCTTCGGCGGTACCTACCTCGCCGCCCGCTTCACCAAGGCGGAGCTGAACAAGGACCTGGCCTGGGCGGACGTCTTCGCGGTCGCCTCGCTCGCCGGTATCGGGTTCACCGTCTCGCTGCTCATCGGCGAGCTGTCCTTCGGCGGCGAAGCGGACATGGTCAACGAGATCAAGGCCGCCGTCCTGCTCGGATCGCTGATCGCGGCCGTACTCTCCGGTGTACTGCTCCGGCTCCGGGTCCGCAGGTATCGCGAGCTGTACGAGGCCGAGGAGCGGGACGAGGACGGTTCCGGGGTGCCCGACGTCTATGAACAGGACGATCCGGGGTACCACCTGCGGATGGCCGCGATCTACGAGAAGAAGGCGGCCGAACACCGCCGTCGCGCCGAACAGGCGGGGGCAACGGGCAACGAGCCGGACAGTCCGGCATGATCTGACATCAGGTGTGTCGAAGACGGAGAGGGAGTCAGGGATGAGCGACCCCGGCAACTACGTGGGCAGCGCGGATCGCAGTATCGGGCAACTGGTCGCCGCGGCGACGGCCGAGATGTCCGCGCTGGTGCACGACGAGATCGCCCTGGCGAAGGCGGAGGTGCGCCAGGACGTCAAGCGCGGGGCGATCGGCAGCGCGGCGTTCATCGCGGCGGGGGTGCTGCTCCTCTTCACGATGCCGATGCTGAGCTTCGCCGCCGCGTACGGGATCCACAACCTGGGTCTCGGCCTGGCGTGGTCGTTCCTGATCGTGGCCGGAGCCTTCATCCTGCTGGCCGCCCTGATCGGGTTCATCGGCCTGCGGAAGTTCAAGAAGATCAAGCCGCCGGAGAAGTCCATCGCCTCCGCCAAGCAGACCGCCGCCGTCCTGCAGAAGGCGAAGCCGCACCCGCGTCCGGCCGTCGAGGCCGACGCGATCCTCCGGCGCTCCGGCTCCAGCCTCGCGGCCGGTACGGGCGTGGAGGCCCTGCCGACGGGCAAGGACACGGCCTCCGCTGTGGCACGCTCGTCCACATGACGGTTCCCGATTCCAGCGCATCCGGTCCGGCGGGCTCGGCGAGCCCGGCCGGTGCCGGAGGCCCCGTAAGGCTCGACGGCCCCTGGACCCACCGCGATGTGGCCGCCAACGGGGCACGGTTCCACATCGCCGAGATGGGCGAGGGGCCGCTGGTCCTCCTGCTGCACGGGTTCCCGCAGTTCTGGTGGACCTGGCGCCACCAGCTGCCCGCGCTCGCCGACGCGGGCTTCCGGGCCGTCGCGATGGATCTGCGCGGGGTGGGCGGCAGCGACCGGACACCGCGCGGTTACGACCCAGCCAACCTGGCGCTCGACGTCACCGGGGTGATCCGCTCCCTCGGCGAGCCGGACGCGGCCCTGGTCGGCCACGACCTGGGCGGCTACCTCGCCTGGACGGCCGCCGTGATGCGGCCCAAGCTGGTGCGGCGGCTCGCCGTCTCCTCCATGCCGCACCCGCGCCGCTGGCGCTCGTCGATGCTGTCCGACTTCGCGCAGTCGCGGGCGGGCTCGTACGTCTGGGGCTTCCAGCGGCCCTGGCTGCCGGAGCGTCAACTCGTCGCAGACGGCGCCGACCTGGTGGGACGGCTGGTCCAGGAGTGGGCCGGGCCGCGGACCCCGGAGTTCCCGGACGAGGAGACCCTGGCCGTCTACCGGCGGGCCATGAGCATCCCGTCGACCGCCCACTGCTCGATCGAGCCGTACCGCTGGATGGTCCGCTCGATGGCGCGTCCCGACGGGGTCCAGTTCAACCGGCGGATGAAGCGGCCCGTCCGCGTACCCACGCTGCACCTGCACGGGTCACTCGATCCGGCGGTCCGGACGCGGAGTTCGGCGGGGTCCGGCCAGTACGTCGAGGCGCCCTACCGGTGGCGACTTTTCGACGGTGTCGGCCACTTCCCGCACGAGGAGGATCCGATCGGCTTCTCCACCGAACTCATCAACTGGCTCAAGGATCCTGAGCCCGACCGGTAGCCGCGCGCCCGCCAAAGGCACACTTGTCCGACGAACAGCCACTTGCCTGCCGCATAAGCCAATTGGCTGACGTGCGCACGATTACCGACCTTGGGTCACGGGCAGACGTCGGGGTATGGGCTGGACGCACGACTTCACTGACGAAGCACGCAACCGCCGCTCCACCGCGACAGCCGGTGCGAGCATTCATGAGGGGGGCGGCCCTCTGGGCCGGGTGCACGATGTGCAGGACC
The DNA here is from genome assembly GCF_044767965.1 of Streptomyces sp. NPDC101178. NCBI lineage: Bacteria > Bacillati > Actinomycetota > Actinomycetes > Kitasatosporales > Streptomycetaceae > Streptomyces > Streptomyces sp. NPDC101178. The sequence goes on along the minus strand of NZ_JBIWOZ010000003.1, from coordinate 697,004 downwards.
TTCACCACCACCGGCTCGGGAACCACCGGCTCGGGATCTCGCGCATTCTCCGCCGTCGGGCCCGCTGGGTCTCGGCGCGGCTGCGCCATCCCCGTAGCTGACCTCCCCGGACTCTCCTGACGCTCTTTTCCGACCACCTCACCCCCGCCGATCCGCATGCGCTGACCGGCGGGGGTCTTTCAGGGCCTGACCCGGTTCAGAGGGCGCAGTCCTGGCTGTCACGTCTCAGAGGGCGCAGCCCTGGCTGTCGACCTGCTGGTTGGCCGCGCGGCCGATCTCGATGTCCTCGCGGATCTCGTCGGCCGTCAGCGCGTAGCCGGTGTCGGGGTCGTCGAGCGACTTGGCGAACACCACTCCGTACACCTTGCCGTCCGGAGTGAGCAGCGGGCCGCCCGAATTGCCCTGGCGCACGGTCGCGTAGAGGGAGTAGACGTCGCGGAGCACCGTGCCGCGCTGGTAGATGTCGGGGCCGTTGGCGTCGATACGGGCGCGGACGCGGGCGGAGCGTACGTCGTAGGCGCCGTTCTCCGGGAAGCCGGCGACGATCGCGCTGTCGCCGGTGCGGGCGTCGTCGTCCGTGAACTCCAGAGGCGTGGCCTTGAGGTCGGGGACGTCCAGGACCGCGATGTCGCGCTGCCAGTCGTAGAGGACCACCTTGGCGTCGTAGAGCCGGCCCTCGCCGCCGATCTGGACGGTCGGCTCGTCGACGCCGCCCACGACGTGGGCGTTGGTCATCACACGGCGGTCGGAGAAGACGAAGCCGGTGCCTTCGAGGACCTTGCCGCAGCTCGGAGCCGTACCGACGACCTTGACGATCGACTTCTTGGCGCGGGCGGCGACCGGGCTGCCGACCAGTGCCGGGTCCGGCGGCTTGACGTCGGTGATCGGCTCGTTGTCGAAGGGGCTGAAGACCTGCGGGAAGCCGTTCTGCGCGAGGACGGAGGAGAAGTCCCGGAACCAGGGAGGCGCCTGTTGGGGCATCACCCGGGAGATCCCGAGGAGGACCGAGGAGTTACGGACCTCCTTGCCGAGGGTCGGCAGCGAGGTACGGGCCAGTGGCAGGGCGATCAGCCAGGCGACCAGCAGCATGGCCACCACGTTGACCAGAGCGCCGCCGGTGGCGTCCAGCGCGCGGGCGGGCGACCAGGTGATGTGCCGGCGGAGCTTGTTGCCGAGGTGCGTGGTGAAGGCCTGGCCGATCGAGGCGCAGACGATGACGATGACGACCGCGCCGATGGCGGTCGCGGTCGAGACCTCCGCTCCCTCGGTCACCCGGTCCCAGATGATCGGCAGCAGATAGACGGCGGCGAGGCCGCCGCCGAGGAAGCCGATCACCGACAGGATGCCGACGACGAAACCCTGTCGGTAGCCGATGACCGCGAACCATACGGCGGCGAGCAGCAGCAGGATGTCCAGCACGTTCACCGTCGATAGCCTCGCAGTTTCGTCACCTGGCCCGTCGGGGGTGACGGGGTCCGGGCCGGGCCCGGTACAGCGCAGCAGGACAGCCAGCGTGTCATGCGCGCCAGTCGAGCGGCACCTGTCTCGCCCGGTCCCACGGGCATTCCCAGCCCGCGTAGTGCAGGATCCGGTCGATCACTCCGGCCGTGAATCCCCAGACCAGGGCCGATTCGACCAGGAAGGCCGGGCCGCTGTGGCCGCTCGGATGGACGGCCATGGCCCGGTTGGCCGGGTCGGTGAGATCCGCCACGGGCACGGTGAAGACCCTGGCCGTCTCCGCCGGATCCACTACCCCGACCGGGCTGGGCGCACGCCACCAGCCGAGGACGGGCGTCACGACGAAGCTGCTGACCGGGATGTAGAGCCGGGGCAGCACGCCGAAGAGCTGGACGCCTCGGGGATCGAGGCCGGTCTCCTCCTCGGCCTCCCGCAGCGCGGCCCGCAGCGGCCCGGTGGTGGCCTGGTCGCCGTCCTCGGGGTCGAGCGAGCCGCCGGGGAAGGAGGGCTGTCCGGCGTGGGAGCGCAGGGTTCCGGAACGCTCCGTCAGCAGCAGCTCCGGGCCGCGCGCGCCTTCGCCGAAGAGGACGAGGACGGCGGACTGCCGGCCCGCACCGCTCTCGGGCGGCAGGAAGCGGCTGAGCTGGTGCGGACGGACGCTGCGGGCGGCCTCGGCCACGGGGTCGAGCCAGGCGGGCAGACCGGCGGTGGTCACGTCGACGGCCGCACGGCCGACCGCCGCCAGGGGATCGGCCGCACAGGGATCGACCGCGTGGGGATCGGCCGCGTGGGCGCCCGTGCGAGGGTCGGCCTGGTGGCCGCGCGCATCGGTGTCCGCGTGTGTGTCCATGTCCGTGTGCGTGTTCTCGGTGTGCGTGTGCGTCATCGGCACCCCCCTCGTTCGCCTGGTTTCACAACGCCTGTCGTCGGCCATTTCGTTCCGAGCCATTTCGTGGTCCGTCGGGAGAGGGCTCGCCGCGGCGCTCCCTCATGCGGCTCCCAGAGCGGGAGCGGGCTTGCCCGGGAAGTCGGCGGGCGGGCTGAGCCGCTGGCCCGGATAGCCGCCCATCTCGTACTTCAGCAGCTTCCTGGCCTTCTCGGGATCGGTCTCGCCCTCACCGTACGAAGGACAGAGCGGCGCGATCGGACAGGCGCCGCAGGCCGGTTTCCGGGCGTGGCAGATGCGGCGTCCGTGGAAGATCACCCGGTGCGAGAGCATCGTCCACTCACTCTTCGGGAAGATGTCGGCGATCACCGCCTCGACCTTCACCGGGTCCTCCTCGTCCGTCCACTTCCAGCGCCTCACCAGGCGGCCGAAGTGCGTGTCCACGGTGATGCCGGGAACACCGAAGGCGTTGCCCAGCACCACGTTGGCGGTCTTGCGGCCGACGCCGGGCAGCTTGACCAGGTCCTCCAGGCGGCCCGGCACCTCGCCGCCGAAGTCGTCCCGCAGCGCGGCGGAGAGGCCGAGGAGCGACCTGGTCTTGGCCCGGAAGAAGCCGGTCGGCCGGATCAGCTCCTCCATCTCCTCCGGGACGGCCGCCGCCATGTCCTCGGGCGTCGGATAGGCGGCGAAGAGCGCCGGGGTGGTCTGGTTGACCCTCAGGTCGGTGGTCTGGGCGGAGAGGACCGTGGCGACGAGCAGTTCGAAGGGGTTGCGGAAGTCCAGCTCGGGATGGGCGTACGGATAGACCTCGGCGAGCTCACGGTTGATCCGGCGGGCGCGGCGGACCAGCGCGAGGTGCGACTCGCCCTTGGGGATCTTCGGCGCCTTGGGTGCCGAAGACGCCTTCGGTGCCGTCGACGCCTTGGTGGCCCGGGGCTTCTTCGGCGCGGCCGAGGTCCTGGGCGTCGTACCGGACTCTGACGATGTCACTGCGGACCTCCTGGCCGACTTCGGGACCGGTTTCCCCGGCCCTCCCGGGGAGCCATTCGCTCCACTCTCCGAGCCAACCGGGGGGTGTTCGCCCACGGCGGAATCGCGCCTTTCCGACACCCCATCAGCCCCCTCGGACCGCGTACTCCCCGGCATTCTGGACACCCGGCCAGCCTAGAGCCAGCCACTGACAACCGCCCCGGTCACCGCGTATCCACCCCCGATCGGCCCCCTGCCGTAGGGAACGGCGCGCCCGTGCGTCAAACTGGTTTGTGATTGATCGCACTGTTTTACCGTCCGGCATGATGGGGACCACGGTTCCCTGAACAGGCCGACAAGGAGAGAACTCGTGGACGACGTTCTGCGGCGCGCCCCGCTTTTCGCGGCGCTCGATGACGAGCAGGCCGCGGAGCTCCGCGCCTCGATGAGTGAGGTGACCCTCGCGCGCGGCGACGCGCTTTTCCACGAGGGCGACCAGGGTGACCGCCTGTACGTGGTCACCGAGGGCAAGGTGAAGCTCCACCGCACCTCGCCCGACGGGCGCGAGAACATGCTGGCCGTGCTCGGCCCCGGCGAGCTGATCGGTGAGCTCTCGCTCTTCGACCCCGGCCCGCGTACGGCGACCGCCTCCGCGCTGACCGAGGTCAAGCTCCTCGGCCTCGGCCACGGCGACCTGCAGCCCTGGCTCAACGCCCGGCCCGAGGTCGCCACCGCGCTCCTGCGCGCGGTCGCCCGGCGCCTGCGCAAGACCAACGACCAGATGTCCGACCTGGTCTTCTCCGATGTGCCGGGCCGGGTCGCCCGCGCCCTCCTGGACCTGTCGCGCCGCTTCGGCGTCCAGTCGGAGGAAGGCATCCACGTCGTGCACGACCTCACACAGGAGGAGCTGGCCCAGCTGGTCGGCGCCTCCCGCGAGACGGTCAACAAGGCCCTCGCGGACTTCGCGGGCCGTGGCTGGCTGCGGCTGGAGGCCCGCGCGGTCATCCTGCTGGACGTGGAGCGCCTCGCGAAGCGCTCGCGCTGACCTGACGCGAAGGGCCCCGGGCCGACCGGAGTACGTCCGGCCGGCCCGGGGCCCTTGCGCATCCGCGGGGCCCTACGACGTTCACACGGCCGCTCTAGATGAGCCCGTGCCCGGCGAGGTACTCCAGCTGCGCCCGTACCGACAGCTCGGCGGCCGGCCACAGGGAGCGGTCCACGTCGGCGTAGACCCGGGCCACCACCTCCGACGGCGTACGGAGGCCCGCCTCCACCGCCGTCTCGACCTGGGCCAGCCGGTTCGCGCGGTGGGCCAGATAGAACTCCACGGCCCCCTGAGCGTCCTCCAGGACCGGCCCGTGGCCCGGCAGCACCGTGTGCACGCCGTCGTCCACCGTCAGCGAGCGCAGCCGCCGCAGCGTGTCCAGGTAGTCGCCGAGCCGCCCGTCCGGGTGCGCGACCACCGTCGTACCGCGGCCGAGGATCGTGTCGCCCGTCAGCACCGCCCGGTCGGCGGGCAGATGGAACGAGAGAGAGTCGGCGGTGTGGCCCGGCGTCGGCACCACCCGCAGCTCCAGACCGCCCGTGGTGATCACATCGCCCGCGCCCAGGCCCTCGTCCCCGAGCCGCAGCGCCGGATCCAGGGCCCGTACCTTCGTCCGCGTCAGCTCGGCGAACCGCCCCGCGCCCTCCGCGTGATCAGGGTGGCCGTGCGTGAGCAGAGTGAGGGCGACGCGGCGCCCGGACCGCTCCACCGCGTCGATCACCGCCCTCAGGTGCCCGTCGTCGAGCGGCCCGGGATCGATGACCACCGCGAGATCGGAGTCGGGCTCGGCGACGATCCAGGTGTTCGTGCCGTCCAGCGTCATCGCGGACGGGTTCGGCGCGAGGACGTTGACCGTACGGGCGGTCGCGGGCCCGGAGGACACGTTTCCGCGCGGTTGTCCCGGCAGGGCGGCCGCGTCGCTCATCCCGCACCGCCGCTCTCGCCCGTGGAGCGCTCGGCCGCCGTGGGTACGTGCTTGGTGAACTCGTCGTGCCCCGGCCAGCTCAGCACCAGCTCCTCCCCCTCCAGACGCGCCTGCGCGAGTACGGGAGTCAGGTCCTGGACATCAGCCGCCCCGAGCGCCTCGGCGGCCGTCCTGTACGGCGTCAGGGCCCGCAGCGTCGACACGGTGGGCGGCATCATCAGCAGCTCGCCGAGGTCGTAGCGGCGGGCCGCCTCCGCCGGCGCGATCCACACCGTACGGTCCGCCTCGGTGGAGACGGCCCGAGTGCGCTGGCCTTCGGGGAGTGCGGCGAGGAAGAACCAGGTGTCGTACCGCCTCGGTTCGAACTCCGGCGTGATCCAGCGTGCCCAGGCGGCCAGCAGGTCCGAGCGGAGCAGCAGCCCGCGCCGGTCCAGGAACTCCGCGAAGGACAGATCCCGGGCGACCAGCGCCTCACGGTCGGCCTCCCAGTCGGCCCCGGTCGTATCGCCGACCACCGTCCCGGCGCTCTCTCCGGCGAGCAGGACGCCCGCCTCCTCGAAGGTCTCGCGCACCGCAGCACAGACGACGGCCTGCGCCTCGGTCACCGTAGCCACGCCGAGCCGGGCGGCCCAGCGCTCCAGGGAGGGCCCGGCCCACCCGATCAGCCGGTCGTCGTCGCGCGGATCGACGCCGCCACCCGGATAGGCGTACGCGCCTCCGGCGAACGCCATGGAGGTGCGCCGGCGCAGCATGTGCACCACAGGGCCGGACGTCGCGGCCCGGGGCGCCGGATCGCGGAGCAGCATCACGGTGGCGGCCCGCCTGGGTGTCGCGGCCGTCAGCTCACCGGCGGCGAGCGCCCGGATCCGGTCGGGCCATTCCGGTGGGTACCACTGACCTTGGGACATGGCCGGAGGCTATCCGGAACCGCGCCGATGTTCGAGGGCTCCGTGATCACCACAGGGAGCCGACATGCCCCGTACACACGCGCATGTCCCGTGGACACGGGCGGGTCCCGTAGACACGCGCGTGCCCATACACACACGCATGCCCATACACACACGCATGCCCGTACACACGCGATCCCGCCCGGTCGGTGACCGGACGGGATCGGGAGGAACGCCGAGAAGGGGGTTCGTACGGCTCAGGCCTCGTCGAGTTCGACCTGGATCTCGATCTCGACCGGCGCGTCCAGCGGCAGCACGACGACGCCCACGGCGCTGCGCGCGTGCACGCCCTTGTCGCCGAGGACCTCGCCCAGCAGCTCGCTAGCACCGTTGATGACGGCGGGCTGCCCGGTGAAGTCGGCGGCCGAGGCGACGAAGCCCACGACCTTCACGACGCGCTTGATCCGGTCCAGGTCACCGGCGACCGACTTCACTGCGGCCAGGGCGTTGAGCGCGCAGGTCCGCGACAGCTCCTTCGCCTCGTCCGGCGTCACCTCTGCGCCGACCTTGCCGGTGACCGGGAGCTTGCCTTCGACCATCGGGAGCTGGCCCGAGGTGTAGACGTACACACCGGACTGCACGGCCGGCTGGTAGGTGGCCAGCGGCGGCACGACACCGGGCAGGGTCAGTCCGAGCTCGGCGAGACGAGCCTCGACGGCGCCCGCCATCAGGCCTTCTCCCGCTTCAGGTAGGCCACGAGCTGCTCGGGGTTGTTCGGGCCGGGAACGACCTGGACCAGCTCCCAGCCGTCCTCGCCCCAGGTGTCCAGAATCTGCTTCGTCGCGTGCACGAGAAGGGGCACGGTCGCGTATTCCCACTTGGTCATGGGCCTGACTGTAACGCCTGGCACGTACGGTCCCGTGCGTAGGCCGGGGCCTGACTGGTTAGGCTCGAATACGTGAGCAGGTTCCAGGTCGTCAGCGGCAAGGGCGGTACCGGTAAGACCACGGTCGCCGCCGCCCTCGCGCTCGCCCTCGCCACCGAGGGCAGGCGTACCCTCCTCGTCGAGGTCGAGGGCAGACAGGGCATCGCGCAGCTCTTCGGTGCCGACGCGTTGCCCTATGAGGAGCGCAGGATCGCCGTCGCGCCCGGCGGCGGCGAGGTGCACGCCCTGGCGATCGACGCCGAGCAGGCCCTCCTCGACTACCTCCAGATGTTCTACAAGCTCGGCGGCGCGGGCCGGGCGCTCAAGAAGCTCGGCGCGATCGACTTCGCCACCACCATCGCGCCCGGGGTCCGGGACGTCCTGCTGACCGGCAAGGCGTGCGAGGCCGTACGCCGCAAGGACAAGCAGGGCCGGTTCATCTACGACTACGTGATCATGGACGCCCCGCCGACCGGCCGCGTCACCCGCTTCCTCAACGTCAACGACGAGGTGGCCGGGCTGGCCAGGATCGGCCCGATACACAACCAGGCCCAGGCCGTGATGCGGGTCCTGAAGTCCCCGCAGACCGCGGTCCACCTGGTGACCCTCCTGGAGGAGATGCCGGTCCAGGAGACGGCGGACGGCATCGCCGAACTGCGCGCCGCCGAGCTGCCTGTGGGCCGCGTCATCGTGAACATGGTTCGCCCGCACCTGGTCGACGAGGAGACCCTGCGCACCGCCGCGACCGGCCGCCGCAAGGAGATCGCCAAGACGCTGACCCGTGCCGGCGTGACCGGCTCCGCCGCCCTCGTACGGCCCCTGATCGAGCAGGCCTCCGAACACGCCCAGCGCGTCGGTCTGGAGCGCGAGCAGCGCGCCGTACTGGCCGGACTCGGCCTGCCGACCGCCGAGCTGCCGCTGATCGGCGACGGGGTGGATCTGGCCGCACTGCACGACCTGGCCACGGAGCTCCGTAAACAGGGCGTAGGGGAAGGGGCGGATTCATGAGTACGGATGGGTCCAGGGGGACGGACGAGTCGAGGAGTACGGGCGGGTCCAGGCGTACGGTCGCGGTCGCGGAGGAGCTTCCCGGGCTGGACACCGACGCGCTGCTCGACGACCCGGCCATCCGGATCATCGTCTGCTGCGGCTCCGGCGGCGTCGGCAAGACGACGACGGCCGCGGCCCTCGGCGTACGGGCGGCCGAGCGCGGCCGGAAGGCCGTCGTCCTCACCATCGACCCGGCCCGCCGGCTCGCGCAGTCCATGGGCATCGACCAGCTGGACAACGTTCCGCGCCGGGTCGACGGCGTCGCGGGCGAGGGCGAACTGCACGCCATGATGCTCGACATGAAGCGCACCTTCGACGAGACCGTCGAGGCGCACGCGGATCCGGAGAGGGCCCGCGCGATCCTGGAGAACCCCTTCTACCAGTCGCTGTCGGCCGGGTTCGCCGGTACGCAGGAGTACATGGCGATGGAGAAGCTCGGGCAGCTGCGGGGGCGCGACGAGTGGGACCTGATCGTCGTCGACACCCCTCCCTCCCGCTCCGCGCTGGACTTCCTGGACGCGCCGAAGCGGCTCGGCTCGTTCCTGGACGGGAAGTTCATCCGGCTGCTGATGGCGCCCGCGAAGGTGGGCGGCCGGGCCGGGATGAAGTTCCTCAATGTCGGTATGTCGATGATGACCGGGACGCTGGGCAAGCTGCTGGGCGGCCAGTTCCTGCGGGACGTGCAGACGTTCGTCGCCGCGATGGACACCATGTTCGGCGGCTTCCGCAGCCGCGCGGACGCCACGTACAAGCTGCTCCAGGCCCCCGGGACCGCGTTCCTCGTGGTCGCGACGCCGGAGCGGGACGCGCTGCGCGAGGCCGCCTACTTCGTGGAGCGGCTGGCCGCGGAGGACATGCCGCTCGCCGGTCTCGTCCTCAACCGGGCGCACGGCAGCGAGGCTTCCCGGCTCTCCGCCGAGCAGGCGCTGACCGCCGCAGAAAATCTTGACGACGCCCGCATTGTGGATCAGACGGCCGGGAAAGCTGGTCTTGTTGACCGGAAGGCCTCCGCCCCCGAAGCCACCGCGCCGCCGCTCTCCCCCGAGCCCGAGAACACCGGAGAAGACGACCACGACCACGGCAACAGCCCCGAGGACAAGCACGAGTCGCATGCGAGGAACACGGCGGACGGCAGCGCCGAAACTCCTCTGGACGTCGATGAACTGACGGCAGGTCTGCTGCGGCTGCACGCCGAGCGGATGCAGGTCGTCGCGCGCGAACAGCACACACGTGACCGCTTCACCGAACTGCACCCCGAGGTCCCGGTGACCGCGGTGGCCGCGCTGCCCGGCGATGTGCACGACCTGGACGGCCTGCGGGCCATCGGCGACCGCCTGGCGTCCGGCTCAGCCCCGGACACTCCGTCCGGAGCCGCGTAAACCTCCGCAGCGCGCCGCCCGACGAGCACCCTGCTTCATGAGGCCGGCCCCGCGGCCGCCCTACCCCACAGCGGCGTACGTCTCCTGCAGTTCGTCGTCCTCCAGCCCGATCACCCCGGGCAGCATGCCGGTGGACCGCTCGTACTCACTGCGTGCGGTTTCCAGCAGACGGCGCCAGGACGTGACGGTGGGCCGGCGGCGCAGCAGTGCGCGGCGCTCCCGCTCCGTCATTCCGCCCCACACGCCGAACTCGACGCGATTGTCCAGCGCGTCGGCCAGGCACTCGGTCCGCACCGGGCATCCGGTGCACACCGCCTTGGCCCTGTTCTGCGCTGCCCCTTGTACGAACAGTTCATCCGGATCGGTAGTGCGGCAGGCTGCCTGCGCACTCCAGTCGGTTACCCAGCCCATGCCGGCGCCGTCCTCTCCCGAATCGAGGCTCCCCCACGGCGGTAGCGGCATATTCACCGCTGCCAGTTGAGGACGTTACGGAAGGTGGGGACAGCACAACACCCCCTTCGGGCCCAATCTTGAATGGTCCGAACGGACTATGCGTATGCGGCAGATCACCCAGGGGAGTGAGGGGAAGACATGCGCGACTAACTCCGCGAAACCGGGACAGTACACCTGAACGGCAACGGACGTTCAGTGACACACGGGGCGTTTTCGGGAGCGCCGCGATGTGCGATTCAGCTGTGCGCCGGCCGGGAGAAGAATGACCAGAAGAGGTGCATGGGGTTGCAGGGGGGTTGATACGGAACCGGACTGCTGTGACAGTTGAGAGCAGCTTAGGCCAAGGCCTGTGCGCCTGTCCGGCGAATGAGAACGTAGGCGCCCCCTGTGGGTGTGCCGTTTCCCTTAGAGGCTGCTTCCTGCGCGGGCCGTTTCCCGTGCGGGGGGACTGTTCCCTGCGGGTCGGCTGTTTCCTGTGGATGGGCTGTTTCCCGCAGGTGGGCCGTTCACCGCCTCTTCCGCCGTGCCGTCCTCCGTACCGGGTCCGCGAGCGCTTCCGCGACCCCGTAACCGCGTAACCACACCTGGATGCCTCCGCAGCCGCACCCTGATGTCACGGCTTGGTACGCGAACGCTCCGAGAGGCCCACGTTCCTACAGAACGCTCATAACTACGGATTAGGCTGCCCTCATGCCAAAGAAGCGCTCGGGCGGGGGTCTCACCACGACCCAGCAGGCCGCCAAGTTCCTCGGTGTCGCCGCACTCTCCGGAGCTGTCCTGGCAGGCATCGCGCTGCCCGCAGCCGGAGCGTTGGGGCTCGCCGCCAAGGGGACGGTCGAAGGGTTCGACGAGATCCCCTCCAACCTCAAGACTCCGCCGCTCAGCCAGCGGACCACGATCCTGGACCGCGACGGCGGGGCGATCGCGACGGTCTACTCGCGCGACCGCACGGTGGTCCCGCTCAAGGAAATCTCCCCGTACATGCAGGACGCGATCATCGCGATCGAGGATTCCCGCTTCTACGAGCACGGGGCGGTCGACCTCAAGGGCATCCTGCGCGCGATGAACCGCAACGTACAGACGGGCGGGACCGCGCAGGGCGCGTCGACCCTCACCCAGCAGTACGTGAAGAACGTGTTCGTCGAGGAGGCGGGCGACGACCAGGAGAAGGTCGCGCAGGCCACCCAGCAGACACTCGGCCGCAAGGTCCGTGAGCTGAAGTACGCGATCCAGGTCGAGGAAGAGCTCGGCAAGAAGAAGATCCTGGAGAACTACCTCAACATCACCTTCTTCGGTCAGCAGGCGTACGGCGTCGAGGCCGCGTCCCAGCGGTACTTCTCCAAGCACGCCAAGGACCTGAAGGTGGAGGAGGCCGCGCTGCTCGCCGGCATCGTCCAGTCGCCGACCCGCTACGACCCGGTCAACGACACGGAGGAGGCCACCAAGCGGCGTAACACCGTGCTCACCCGGATGGCCGCCACCCGCGCGATCACGCAGGCCGAGGCCGACAAGGCCATGGAGACGCCGATCAAGCTGAAGGTCAGCAAGCCGAAGAACGGCTGCATCACGGCCGTCAGCGGCTCCGGCTTCTTCTGCGACTACGTACGCAAGACGATCCTGACCGACCGGGCGTTCGGCAAGACCGAGGAGGAGCGCTCCAAGCTCTGGAACCTCGGCGGGCTCACCGTCAGGACCACGCTCGACCCGCGCGCCCAGAAGGCCGCCAACGAGGCCGCGACCGCGAAGGTCAACAAGGACGACAAGTTCGCCGCCTCCGTGGTGCAGGTGCAGCCTGGCAGCGGCAAGATCCTCTCCATGGGCCAGTCCCGCCCCTACGGACTGGACCAGAAACAGAACGAGACCGTGCTCAACCTGTCCGTCAGCAACAAGATGGGCGGCAGCACCTACGGCTTCCAGGTCGGCTCGACCTTCAAGCCGTTCACCGCGGCGGCGGCGCTGGAGAAGGGCATCAGTCCCGCGACGTCGTTCGCGACGGACTGGAAGATCACCCTCCAGGAGCAGGACTTCCGGAACTGCACCGGCTCCCCGGCGGGCTATGCGGAGTGGGCCCTCCAGAACGAGCTGGAGTCCGAGGCCGGCCGCTGGGACATGACGAGCGCGCTCGGCAAGTCCATCAACACCTACTTCGCGCTGCTGGAGCAGAAGGCCGGCCTGTGCGAGACGGTGGAGCTGGCGAAGAAGGTCGGTTACGAGCGCGGTGACGGCAAGAAGATCGTCGAGGCCCCCTCGATCACCCTCGGCAGTGAGGTGAGCACCCCGCTCTCCATGGCCGGCGCGTACGCCGCGTTCGCCAACCGGGGCACGTACTGCACGCCGATCGCCATCGAGTCGATCACCGACCCGAACGGCAAGAAGCTCAAGGTCCCCCAGTCGAAGTGCTCGCGGGCGATGAGCGAGAAGACCGCGGACACCATCAATCAGATGCTCAAGGGCGTCGTCGAGGACGGCACCGGCCAGCAGGCGGGCCTGAGCGACCGGGACAACGCGGGCAAGACCGGTACGACGAACGACCGCAAGGACGCCTGGTTCGTCGGGTACACGCCAAACCTGTCCACCGCGGTGTGGGTCGGTGACGACATCGGCGACAAGAGCTCGATGTTCGACGTCACCATCGGCGGCCAGTACTACGACAAGGTCTGCGGTGGCTGCCTCCCCGGTCCGATCTGGAGGATCGCGATGACCGGCGCGCTGGATGCCTCCGAAACTCCGCAGTTCAACCCCGTCTCCGTCCCCCGGATGAAGGAGAAGGAGGACAAGGAGAAGGGCGACCGCGACGGTGACCGTGGCGGTGACGAGGACCGCGAGGACGGCAAGCCCGGCTCCGACCGCCCCGGCGGCGATGACAACCAGCGGGGCGGCGGCAGGTCCGGGCCCTGACCTGCACGTACGGCATACGAAGGGTGGGGCGCCCCGGTCCGTCGACCGGGGCGCCCCACCCTTTTGTACGTCGGTACGGTCAGCCCGCGAGAAGCTTCTTCACCGCGGTGGCCACGCGGCCCCCCTCGGCGAGACCGGCCACCTTGGGGTTGACGATCTTCATGACGGCACCCATGGCGCGCGGCCCCTCGGCGCCGGCGGCCCTGGCCTCCTCGACGGCGGACGCCACGATCGCGTTCAGCTCGTCGTCGGTGAGCTGCTTGGGGAGGTAGCCGTCCAGCAGCTCGCCCTCCGCCTTCTCCCGCTCCGCCTGCTCGGTCCGGCCGCCCTGGGCGAACGCCTCGGCCGCCTCGCGGCGCTTCTTCGCCTCCTTGGCGATCACCTTCAGCACCTCGTCGTCGGAGAGCTCGCGCGCAGACGTACCGCTGACCTCTTCCTTGGTGATCGCGGTGAGGGTGAGCCGAAGGGTGGACGAGGTCAGCTCGTCACGCGCCTTCATAGCCGTGTGGAGGTCTTCCTTGAGCTTGGACTTGAGCGTGGTCATGCCGTGATTGTGACAGGTACGGGGCGCTCGCCGCCCTCCGGTTTCCCGCTCGCCGCACCGCGTCTGCGACGATGGACCCATGCGCGCACGCTACGGAGTACCCCTGAAAGTCACGGCAGTCGGCGCAGCGGTGGGTGCCGCGGGACTGGCCTACGCCGCCGGATTCGAGGCCCGCTCGTTCCGCCTGCGACGGGTCACCGTTCCGGTGCTCCCGCACGGTGCCCGTCCGGTGCGCGTCCTCCAGGTGTCCGACATCCACATGGTGAGCGGGCAGCGCAAGAAGCGCGCCTGGCTCCAGTCGCTGGCCGGCCTGCGCCCCGACTTCGTGGTGAACACCGGCGACAACCTCTCCGACCCGGAGGCGGTGCCCGAGGTGCTGGACGCGCTGGGGCCGCTGATGGAGTTCCCGGGGGTGTACGTCTTCGGCTCCAACGACTACTACGGGCCCAAACTGCGCAACCCGGGCCGCTACCTCCTGGAGAAGGTCCAGGGCAAGCACGGCCTCAACGGCAACGCACCCGCGGTCGGCGTGGTGCACAACCCGTGGGAGCCGATGCGGGACGCCTTCGACGAGGCGGGCTGGCTGAACCTGTCGAACACCCGCGGCCGGCTGAAGCTGGACGGCATGGAGATCGCGTTCACGGGCCTGGACGACCCGCACATCAAGCGCGACCGGTACGCCGAGGTCCAGGGCGGCCCGGAGACCGGCGCCGACCTCTCCATCGGCGTGGTCCACGCCCCGTACCTGCGCTCCCTGGACGCCTTCACGGCCGACGGCTACCCCCTGATCCTGGCGGGCCACACCCACGGCGGCCAGCTGTGCATCCCCTTCTACGGGGCCCTGGTCACCAACTGCGACCTGGACACCGACCGGGTCAAGGGCCTGTCCACCCACACGTCGGGCGGCCACCGCGCCTACCTGCATGTCTCCGCAGGCTGCGGCACCAACCGCTACACCCCGGTCCGCTTCGCCTGCCCACCGGAGGTCACCCTGCTGACGCTGACGGGGCGGGAGTGACGCTCTCGCGGGGCGGAGGCCGAGCCCGGAGAAAGCGGATTTCGCCTCCGGGCGCAGGTGGGCTAAAGTAATCGATGTCGCCGGGAGACCGGTGGACATCGGGGTGTAGCGCAGCTTGGCAGCGCGCTTCGTTCGGGACGAAGAGGTCGTGGGTTCAAATCCCGCCACCCCGACAGCTAAGCACCAGGTCAGAGGGCCCTTACCGAATCGGTAAGGGCCCTCTGGCGTTGCTGTGTGTCTATCTGCGTGACTATCGCTTTCTGCGTGCCTACGGCTTCCGTGGGTCCGCGCCGAAGATGCCGTCCATGACGACGGCGCCCGTCTGGATCACCGGCCTGATCTGTTTCCGGTAGACCTCCTCGGTCACGGCCGTCCCCGAGTGACCGACGAGTCGGGAGATCTCCTCCAGCGGGACGCCACGGTCGGAGAGCAGTGACACGAAGCTGTGCCGAAGCTCCCGGGGTGTCCACTCGGCAGCGTCGACCCCGTCGACGTCCTTGAGCGCCTGGCGGAAGGCGCGGCGGACGTTGGCGGCGTCGAGCGGCTTGCCGACCGCCGAGGAGAAGACGAGCCCGTGTTCCTCCCACTCGTCGCCGGCGGCGAGCCGGTCCCAGCCCTGATCCTCGTACTGCCGCCAGAGCGCATCGATACAGCGTGACGGCAGGGCGAGCGTGCGCCGGGACTTGCGGGTCTTGGTGTCGCCGCTCCGCCGGACCGACCGCCACACGGCGATGTGCGGAGGCTGCGGCGGGACCAGGTCGGGCCGTCCCTTGAGGAAGACGTGGTCCCAGGTGAGGGCCCGCAGTTCCTCGGTGCGGGCACCGGTCAGGAGGGCGACGACGATGTACGCGTACATCGAGGTCCCCTCAGCTCCCCGGAGAACGGCCTCGGCCTGGGCGAAGGTGAGGGCTTTCGAGGGGCGCCCGGACTGCCCCTGGGGTACCGAGCACAGCTCCACGACGTTCCGCTTGACCTTGTCCCGGGCCATAGCTCGCTTGACCGCCCGGTTCAGGCAGGAGTGAAGGCCCTGGAGGGTGCGGGTGCTGAGTGTCCTGGACTTCTTGGCCAGCCAGCGGTCAACGTCCTCCGCGCTGAGATCGCGGAGCTTGCGGGCACCAAGCGACGGAATGACGTGCTTCTCGCTAAGGAGCGTGGTCGTTGCGACGGTGCTCGGGTCGAGGCCGGCCAGGCCGTAAGCGAGCCAGTCCGTGATGGCGTCCTTAACGGTGTAGTTGGTCGGCGCGATGGCCAGACCGTCTTCGTGGTCGCGCAGCACCTCCTTGAGCTTGTTCTTCGCCTCGGTCTTGGTCCTGCCACTCCCCCGCTTCACGATCCGCTTGCCGCTCGGGTCGAAGCCGAGGTTCGCCGTGGCGATCCACCGTTGCCGCTTCTCGTCCCAGTGCAGGCCGCCGTCACCACGACTACGTCGTTTCGTCATCAGGCCGCCCGCCCCATCTCGTCCGCGATGAACTGACGCAGGGCGACGGCAGGAATCCGACGGCAGCGCCCGATGGTGACCGAAGGCAGGCGCCGCGTGCGAATCAGGTCGTAGACGGTGGACCGGCCGAGCCGGAGACGCTTCGTCACCTCGGCCACGGTGAGCAGTTCGTCATCACGCATGGTGGGGCTCTCCTGTCTTGTCGGGTGACTGCGGTCGTAAGGCGCTGAACAGGGCTTCGGCATCGGTCAGGCCCATCCCGGCGAAGCGCCAGTGGGAGAAGACGAGGACCGTGTCCGGCTCCGGAAGCGGGTGGCCGGCCGCGATGGCGCGTTCGCGGGTGAGAGCTTCGTTGTGGTCGGCGCGTTCCTGGCGGAGGGCGCCCAACGTGACGGAGTAGGCGCGGGACTTGGTGGAGAAGTGGCCGCGGAAGCCGAGCATGTGGGCCCACTTTCGCAAGCGGAGGTCTTCCAGTTCGGGCAGGGCACCGAGGCGCCAGCAGGTGAGGATCATGCGCCGTGCGTGCTCGCCGACATCGGCGCCGATGAGATCGGTGACGGGATTGCGAAGGGGCCGGTCCAGGGTGCCGGTCGCGGCCTCGGCGCCCTTGGTGGCGTACTTGGCGATGTAGGCCGCGACAGCACGGCTGGTGAGGTTCGTGGTACCGGTGAAGTCGGCCGACCGGATCGGACGGATGTCGAGCTGCTCACCGAACCGGAAGGTATGGGCGCGCCCCTCCAGCACCGGCCCCGGAGCCTCGGCCAGGCGGACGGCGGACCGGATGGCGTCGGTGAGCAGCCCGGTCGTGGCCCATCCGGGCGGGGCGTCCTCGGCGCCCTCCGGGCCGTCGAGGCGGATCACGGCATGGAAGTGCACGGCTCCGCGCCGCTGGTACTCCGCGACCTTGGCGTACGAGACCTTGAGGCACTGCCCCAGGGCGGTACGCGTGATTCCCGCGCGGGCTGCGAGCTGCTGGCGCAGGTAGGTGGTGAAGCGCGCCCAGAGGGCACCTGCGTGGGCGTTCCAGAGGACGGCGGCGCGGTAGTCGTAGCGGTCGGGGTTGAGCGGCGTACCGAGGGCGGGGTCCCCTTCCCTGTGCAGGCGTCCGCAGCGGCAGCGGCCGGTTCCGGGGCGGTTGTGGACAGGCCCGAAGGAAGGGGCGGTGAAAGTTGCGAAGACGAGAGGGTGATGGGCGACATCCGGGCCGATGCCCTTTCCTCCGGTGAGACCGGCCGTGATGAGGTGGAAGGTGTCCTTGCGGTACGTCTCCGCGCAGGCCGCGCACCGGGTGGTACGGCGGTTGTTGCAACGGACGAGGAGCTGACCGGCGGGAAGTGTGGCGCCGGTGATCTCCCGCACGACCTCACCGGTCGTGGTGAGGACGTCGAGGCGGTGGCCTTCCAACCGGACGGGCCGCGCACAGCCGCCGAGGTGCTGGATCTGCCGGGCGTGAGCGCCGAGGTCGCCGTACCGGGCGAGGGTGGCCAGCTGGCGGAGTGCCCCGGCATCGAGAGCCTGGGGGGTCACGTGAGGTTCCTCCTTGGTGGGGGCCAAGGCCCGCCCATACCGTCCAGGGGGCTAGACAGCAAGGGCAGGCCAAGGCGTCGAGAAAGCGGGGATCAGCGGGGGCCGCTCTGGAGGATCGAGCGGACGACGACGGCGCAGACGGCGACGGACGCAGCGGTGACCGCGACCGCCAGCAGCAGGGAGACCAGGACCGTACCGACGACCAGGACCAGGGCGCCGCCGCCGGCTACCAGAGTGAGGACGCCTCCGGGAGTGAGCCGCACGGCCGGTCGAGCCGGGGCCGCCTGGAGCGGGGACGGGATGTACGGAGCCGGGACGTGGGCGGGCGGAGTGTCCGGGGTCGGGTACTTCGGCGAGAACATACGGGGTCCCTTCTTCAGGTCAGCCGAGGAGACCGGCGACGGCGGGGGCGAGGAAGCTGTTGGCGACGAGGTAGCCGCCGAGCAGGAGCAGCAGGACCAGCCACCACGGCGGGCGGGCGAGCTGGATGCCGAGGACGGCGACGACGAGCACGACGAACCACAGCGGCACGTGCATGGGGACGACCTCCTGTCAGGCCTTGCAGCGGTGGGTACGGGCGGCCAGTTCGGCGGCGGGGCGACTGTCGTACTCGGCGGAGAAGTCACAGCGGGGCGCGGTGCAGGCGGCGAGGTGCCGGTTGCGGCCACGGGCGAGGAACGTGGCGACCTGGACGGGGCCGATGCGACGGACGTTGCGGAAGCGCGGGGTCATGGGGCGGGGTCCCTTCTCAGAGGTGGGCGGCGACGGACGGCGTCATGGATGCGGGGAGGCCGAGCCGGGTCCGTACGGTGTCGGCATCGGCCGCCCTTCCGGTGGAGGCCCGGTACTCCGCCGCCAGCGACTGGACGCGGTCCACGAGGGCGGGCGGCAGAGGCGATACGGGAGCGGGAACGGACGTCGATTTCTCGGAGGCCTCAGCGTCGGGGAGTTGAGGAGGCGAACTGACCGGCCCCGACTCGTCGTCCACCACCGCAGCAGCGGGCGGTTCCGGGGTAGGCGGCTCCGGGATCGGGTTCGTACGAACCGCTGTTGGGCGGGGAGCGTGAGCGAGGAGCGTGCCGCCGAAGAAGGCGACGGCGGGCCAGCCGGCCACCACCACGCGGAGCGGGGCGGAGACGTGCTCCAGGTCGAGGAGTCCTGCCGTCGCGACGTTGGCTCCGAGGGAAGCAGCCAGGGCGATGAGGAACCAGAGACGCGGCCCTCCGGCAGGTTGTCCGGCGCGCTGCTGTTCGCGCATCCGACGCCAGGCCGCGACAAGCAGCAGGTCGACGCTGACCGGGTAGGCCCACGCCTTCCATCCGCCCTGCCCTGCGGCTTCGGCAAGGTCGTGCAGGTGGGAGAAGGAGAGGGCTCCCGCGATGGCGGCTTGCACGAGCACGGGATCGAAGCGGGCGAGGTGGGCGCGCATCGGTACGGTTCCCTTCCGGTGCGAGGCATGGGCGGGGTAGGGACATGACGTGAGGCGGTCACGCCGACCGTGGGGAGCGGTGAGCTAGTCGGTCGCCGGTCGGGCGACGGGCCCCGTGGAGGGGGCGGCTTCCACAGCGACGGTGGAGGCCGCCGGGCGGAACGCGTCGAGGCGCGGCAGTTCCGGTACCAGGCCGGAGGTGGCACGGCATACGGCCGCCGCGTCGTCCAACGTGAGGTGTGGGGAGCGAGCGCGCGACCAACCACCGGAGGCATCACCGACGATCGCGACGCCCGGAAGGTCAGCGGGAATGGCAGTTGCGGCCAGGGCTGCTTCGGCTGAGATGTCGGCCAGTGCCATGTTCGCGGACGACTCGTCGTTGACCCGGTGGCAGACCCGGCCGGTGAGCTGCGCCCGGAGCATGGTGGCGCCCTTGCCCAGTTCCGATCCGAAGCGCTGACCACACACTTCCAGATAGATGCCGGCGGCACGGCCGAGCTGCGCCATGCGGATGAGCTTGGTGACCATGGCGTCCCGGCGCTTCTCGTCATCCCGGTTCGCCGCGAGGAACAGTTCCGCCACCTCATCCACGACGACTACGACCGGCACCGGACGATCGCTGTCCGGCAGCCCCCACACATCCGAGGTGAGTACGGCGTCCGCGCCGAGGACGGAGGTCATTCCGATCAGCCGGAATCGGGCCTCCATCTCGTCCAACAGGGCATCCAGCAGAGCGTTCGCCCGGTCCTGTGTATCGGCCAGCGCCGACAACCGGGGTGCGAACGGAGCCAGCTCCACACCCCACTTGCAGTCGATCCCGACGAGAACGACCGGCTGCCGGGCGAGGCCACAGAGCAGGTTGCGGAGGTAGACGGACTTCCCGGACTGCGTGGCGCCGAGGATGAGTTCATGAGGCACGGTGCGGAAGTCCCGTACGTGCCAGCGACCGTCGTCCCGTAGCGCCAGGGGCAGAGACAGCAGGCCGCCGCCATCCGGCTTACGCCGAGGACGCCTCACGTCCGCGAGCACGTCCCAGCCGATCAGGCGCAGTTCGAGCCAGCCCGGACGGGTCGGGCGGATATGGACAGCGTGTGCGGCCCAGGCGTGCCGCAGGCGGTCGGCAGAGGCGAAGAAGTCCTCCGGCGCCTGTCCGGTCGCCATGCGGAGCTTCATCACGAGGCCGGACCCGGTCGGCCGTGGCAGTGAGCGGTGCGGGGGTACGGGTGCGGCTTCCCGTCCGACGAGACGGGCCGTGGCCCGGCGGACGGCGGAGGCCGGAACCGTCAGTCCGCAGGCGTCCATGGTGGCCCGGTAGGTCGCCAGGACGCGCAGAGCGACGATGGGAAAGCCGACGAGCCACCAGAAGGCGACCGGCGTACGACGGCGCAGCACCAGCAGCGCGGCAACGGCAGCCAGGCAGAGCGTTAATGCCCATACGGCGTCGGACATGGCACTCAACCCCTTGCCGGTGCAGCGGCGTTGACCATGACCGCGTCGGCCCGGTAGGCGATGCCGTGACGCATCCGACCACCGAACTCGCTCTCCCACGGCCGCGCGACGAGCCCGGACAGGATGACGGGCACGCCCATCACCAGGCCCTCACCGATGCCCGGCTCCGGGACGGTCACCTTGATCATGTCCGAACCACCCTGTGCGATGAACACCAGCTCCAGCACCATGAGTCGCTGGTTCGTCGTCGGGTCGACGGCGACTTCGCCGGTCTGGCGGTCCTTCACCTTCACCTCGGGCAACTTGGTGACGAGGAGGGTGGCGGCGGAGACGTCTACGGGGATGACACGCATCTTCTGAACCTCACTGGTTGATGGAGCCGCAAGCGACTCGACGGCTGCATACCCCCCTAGACAGCGAGGGGCGACCCACCCGAACTGTCTAGGGGGGTTGACGCTCACAGTAAACCGACGCGCCATCAACTGTCTAGGGGGGTATTCAGAGTGGCGTGGCGCCGGTGCTCCGAGCTAGGCCAGCACCCAGTGCAGAACGGTGGCGTCATCATGCGCTTTGCCGCGAGGCCAGCGCCGCCCGTCAGGGTCATCGGCCTCAGCCGCCCGGACGCTTCGAATCAGCTCCTCGGGCCCGGACGAGCCGATGACGCCCAACGCCTGACGCCAGGAGGCAAGTTCGAAGCGATCCACGAGCCGTGTCGCGCCGTCGCTGAGCAGCGTCACCGAAGCCAGGGCACTCCGGGGAAGAGTGCCAGCGAAGGCATGTTCAGCAGCCGAGGAGTCGGGCCCAGCGATCCAGAAGCCATCGGGCCGATTGCGACGGCCGGTGAGAGCGTCACGGTACTCAGCAAGTGCGCGAGCGTGTTCAGGCGTACCCGTCGGCAAGGAGTCGAGCGGCCCGCGCAGCTGCCGACCGACCTCATCCAGCCGCCGGTCACTGACTGCCGTCACGGCTCCGCCCTTGTCCGCCAGAAGGAGGGACGAGTCCCCGAGAACCAGGTACTCGACAACTTCCGCACCGACGCGGACGGCGACGACCGTACTGGTCGGACTGGCCCGGTGCACCAGGTCGCAGGTGTCCTCATGCAGGCGCCTGACGCGGCCGATCGCATCGGCAAGGCAGTCCGTCAGCGGCTGGGCAGGGCGGGAGGTAACACAGCTCAACAGCAGGCCACCGAGAGTCGCGGAGAACCAGGCGACGCCGTGCGAACAGCCGGTCTCTGCTCCTGCGACCCCTGCGCCGTCGAGCAAGACTGCCGCGCCAGGTGCAGCGGCGGCGAAGTCTTCGTTTTCGTGGTCGGCATCGGCCGCCAGCGTGGCTAGGGCCGCTCTCACACCGACGTCACCTCGTCGTGCCGGTACAGCGGGCAGAGCAGTTCGGCCGACAGAGGCTCACTGGTGTCCGGGTCGTACTCGACACCCACGAGCGTCGAGAACCGCTGATCGCCCACCTGCCCCCACAAGGTGTTCAGATCATTGGTGAGCAGTTGCACGACGCCCAGAGAGCCTTGCGTGTGGATACCCGCGATGGCGAGGAGCGTCCCTTGTCCGTCCGGCCGTGGCAGCCTCCCGAGATATCCGACGTCGTACGGCCGGGCCGGCGCATTGTCCTGCCCCGAGCGGTGAACGAGGCCGGTCTTCCGGTCGACCACGGTCCACGGACCGTCTTCCGCTCGCTCCCATGCGAGGACGGGGTCCTGCGCGTACGTGTCCCACATTTCCTGGGACATGCGAGGGCCACAGACGACGACCAGGCCGTCACGGTCGAGGTTGATCGCTCCCGTGACCGGGACGTGCTCCGAGGTCACGTCGAGCCCGTACGACCGGGCCAGCTCTTCCAGCCGCTTGCCGGAGCTGACATCGTCGACCGCGACGACCGTACGACCACGCTCGTCGTCCCGTCGCAGCGGTGTTGCGACGGTGACACTGCCCCGGCCGAGGAACGCGCCTTCGGGGGCGGGGCCCGTATGCCGGATCTGGTGGATACGCCCACGGCTGAGGCCCGCCTTCGCGGCGATCTGCGCGTAGGACAGCCCCTGAGCGTGGAGGTCCTGCACCACGCGACGGCGGAGACGGGCCAGCTCGGTCACCTCCTGCTGCGCGTCGGCCAACCGCGTCGTGACCTCACGCAGGAGCAGGTACGGATCATCAATGGCCACGATGCGCCGCAACTCGTCCGACATGACCTCACCTCCTAGCCCGTGCCAGGAGTCTAGCCCTCTAGACAAAACGGGCGGGAGGCGCCGTCCCGTACGAACGCTGACGACATAGAAGCCGCTACGCCTCCGAGGCACACCCCGAGGGCTCACCGCCGACCGCTCAGCGCACCGAGGGAGAAGTACTCGATCACGCGCTCCCCCGCGCCAGGTCCGCCCACACGGAGCGCCGGTCAGCCGAGTTCACGACTCCCCAGTCCTTGGCGCACCCCGCGACCAACGAGAGACCGCGACCGCCTTCCTCCTGCTCGGTCGCCTCACACAGACGCGGTTCGCACTCAGCACCCTGATCGATCACCTCGATCCGCACGAGATCGTCCCCGAAACCGACGACTACCAGGAACCACCCGCCGTCCGCTCCGCTCAGGGAGTGCCGGACCGCGTTCGTCGCCAGTTCGCTCACGACCAGAACGGCATCATCGACAGGGGCATGGCCTTCCACCAGTGAAGCCACGAAGTGACGGGCCTCGGCCACCTCCCCGGCCAGACCAGGGAAAGCACGGCACCACTCGGTACGCATGAACACTCCTCGTCATCGTCTAGGGGACTAGACATCCCGAAGGCAGAGTATTCCCATGCGCAAGCTCAAGCCAGGCATCTTGAGGAATTATTCCTCTACGAGTGAGTGGCCGGACCCAAACCCCGGAACTCCTTCATCACACGCAACAGGAGTTCCCTCGCTTCACCACCGAAGACCGCCGCGCCCTCGAAGCGCTCGAACTCCTCCTCGTACGTGGCCAGTTCGCCCGAATCGACGGTCATCCGCTCTCGATCGAAAGTCTCGATCACCACGGCTTCCTGATCGCACAGAGTGAACCCATGCCGAGGCATGAGCGGCACTGGTCGAGGCCAGGGGACGATGCCGAGGCGGACCGTGGTCAGGCTCTCAACGGCCAACAGCCGATCGAACTGGGCAAGCATCAGGTCCGGCGTTCCCGGCCAGGTCCGCAGTACGGCTTCAGTGATCACGAAGACCGACTCCCGCTGGGGCTCGTACAGCACGCTCTGCCGCTCCACCCGAGCAGCGACCGCACTTCCCACGGCTTCCGGAGTGGCGTTCGGCGCGCTGCTGAACACGTGCCGGGCGTACTCGGCGCTCTGCAACATGGCCGGCAGAACCACGCACTGGAACGAACGCACCAGCCGAGCCGACCGCACGGCGTCATCAACGGTCAGGCCGAGAGGTGGGGTGGCCACTGTCGCCCGGTCCGAGGCACTCTCAACGGCGGTCAAGAGGTCCCGCACCTCACGCGAAGTGGCCTCATCGAGAAGGAGAGCGCGAGCCAGGCGCTCCAAGACGTCGGAGCTGGGGACCATGCGCCCGTTCTCCACCTTGGACACGGTGGGCTGCCCGACCCCGGCTCCCTGGGCCAGCGCTGCACCGGACAGGCCGGCCTCAGCACGCAATGCCCGAAGGCGCGCACCGAGCACCTTCATCCGCTCCTGCCGCTCACTCCCCATACCCAGGGTTCTACACCACAGGACGGAGACGGCGCCCAGGCCGACGAGAGCAGCGGCCTCAAAGGCCCGCCATGATTCAAACTTTCTCTACTGGTTCAAGGCGGCTCGCTCCGCTCCCCGCGCGCTCCCCGGCTCACCGCCGGGGCCTGACGCTCCTGCCTTCGGCCCGCTCTGGCCCCGGCTACGCCGGTCGCGCGGCTGGAGCGAGCACCACGGTGGGGAGAAACCCACTGTGGCTGGGGCGGTCGGCTCCACGGCTTTAGCCACCTCCCCCGTTCGGGTCCCGCGTCGAGCAAGACCAGGGGGCCACTCGTTCAAATTCCGGGCAGGATCACAGCCTGCCCGAGTTGCCCGCCAGCGTACGGCCCCCTGATCATGCTCGCCCCCAAACCGGGCAGGCCACCGGCCAAACCCGCTCCGCCGACCTACTCGTTACGCTTTGTTCTTGTCGATCAAGCTTGGATCGAAAGCATCCCGTGAATCGCGCTGCGCCATCCGAGAAAGCAACGCTGATCGGTATGGTTCCCGAAGGCGCCCGATCCTCCTAACACCGTAATTGATCGCTGAATGCGACAGCGAAATAAGCGCTTCCAGCCTGTTAGACGCCACAGTTCCAGTCATCGCTTCTGTGATCTGATCGGCCGCCTTGCCTGGCATCCTGTGCGGTTCCATGGCCCCGTAAGCAGTCACCTGCTTGGCAACCCAGGTCTGTAAATTCTTGAAGCGCTCTTGCCAGTTCGGCAAGACATGGTCGGGCATCTCCTGAGTGGCCAGCATGAAGCCTTCACCCGTCGGGCTCAGGACACACATGTCTAGAGCTGTCAGCGGGACGTAGTGCTGCTGACTCAGCTTCACTTCGACTCCCGCCCCCGACTCTTCAAAGAAGAACGGAAGGTCAAATGATGTCGCCACTCCTCCCCCTGGATGAGTAATCACCCTCCCCCCGCCGGGGCTTTTCAAAGGTGCCAGCCTGACGTATTCCAGACCGTTACCTCTCTTACCATCTGCTCGAATGGCCAGATCGCAGGGTTGAGCCAGAAGGATCATGTAGTGCTCGTCACCTATACGGCGGAGATTAAGACTACCGATACCGGAAACCGAAGGAGACCCCATCCGCTGCTGTTCGAACTTATGAGGTTTTTCGGCGAACTTCTGAAATGCGAAAACGTCACCAACTTCCAGCGGGAAGTGAAGCTCAGTCAGATGATCAGCTGACTCAAAGTACTCAAGTCGTTCAATCTCTGCGAGCTCCTGACGCACGCGGTCTGGGTTTGCCGCACTTGGCATCTTGACTCTGCTCAAGCTGGTAACCAACTCGCTCGACACGTGAACCGTGCGATCAGCCCGAAGCTTGGCTCGGACAGAGTCCTGCGTAAACGCCGTAGCGATGCGTAGCAACGTCTCGGGGCCCCAGGTGCCATCGGTGAGGCGGTCGCCGCTAAGCGCGGCTTCGAGCGTGTAGGGGTCAATCCGACCAACTTTATCGATTGCCTCCGCCCAGGTCCCATTCACAGCCTCAGCAAGACCACCTTGCAATCGCTCAAGGGCTGGCGCCAGCAGGGTTAGTTTCAGCATTCGCGGAAACCCATCAGAGCTCACTGAAAGGCGACCCTTAGCGATCACGAGGAAGCGGGAAGAGTCGGCTTCGAACTGTTGCGAAAGCGCCTTCCACGTTTCGACCTCAGCGTCATCTGGAGACACTGTGTGAGTTAGAAGGCCAATCCTCCAATTATCAGGAGCGTCCTGAAGCAACCCGGAGATCTCTTCTTCTCCGGCGGTCTCCGACGCACCCTCTCGACTGAAGTCCCGATCAAAAAGGATCAACGTGCTCTTACCGTCCGCCAGCAATGCCGCTCTTTGCCTGCGCCAGTCATAAAGTGAGCGCGTCAGAAATTCCCTCGAACCGGCCAGGAGCTCACGCAAGCAAGCAGCGGCCGGCTCATCTTCTTCCCCGGGGAGCCCAACCCCGTCTGGTCCCAGCCGGTCGTCCACGATTTTGCGTACCGACTCACGCTCATGCTCATCCAGAGACACCCACCTGTCTCTCACCTCGTCTAAAAGTAGTTCCAGAGGGGTTGACGAGTCTTTTAAAAGCGCAACTCCAGGGATGACCTTGGCGATCTTTTCCCAGTCGGATACCAGCAATGCCTCTTCTGCCAGGGCCGCGAGGATATTCTCCCCGTCATCCTCTTTAGCGGCGTACCAATCATCGACACAGATGACGCGCTCTACCGCAGCAAGTTCGAGTAGCTCAGCCGAAGCTGCTTTGGCGTCGAAGGCTGGCGCTACACTCATGTCCGCCTGAACTGGAACACGAGTCAAACCCGCAGATGTCGCCGCGTCGCTCGTAACACTCTGATCATGCGTCAACACGCATCCCCCCCAGGTCCACTTGGAACATGTAAAAGCGGCCGTTATCGTTTCGCTCATGGGCCAAATCGATACCGCAGCCCTCAGAATCAAGTAGCTGCGTAACAACGTATAGACCCAGCCCTCTGCCTTCACCGCGTTTTTTGAATGACACGAACGGCTCAAATAGCGTCGACTCTACGCTCCGATCGATTCCCCTACCGTTGTCACTCGTGAACAGATACGGTGCTCTAACTAGAAGTGACACTTCGGGAGAGCTCTGGAGGCCAAGTCTATGATCTTGCAGGAGCCAGTACTCGCTGTTCAGCAACAGGTTATCGAGAACTTGAGTTAGCTTTCCTCTATTGACCTCAACGGTAAAGTCGCGATCCACCTCAATGTTAATTGAGATCGGACCTTTACTCCATCTGTCGCGATGATACTCGGCAATATCTTGACAGAAGTCGCCAAGGGCGATCCGCTCCCGTCGTTCACGCATGTAGCGGAGCGACGGGTTGAGGTGCGCCAGTTGTCGTTTCAACGCGCTCGCTGATGACTGCACGTATTGGATGTAGTTCGAAAGCCGCCTATCGACCGTCGACGAATCAGTAAGATGTCGTCGGATCTGAGCGCTTCTGACCGCAATGCCCTCAGCCACATGGGCTACCTCGTGAGAAACTGCCTCAGCCGTGAGTCCGAGCGAGACGGTCTCCCAGGTCTGAGAGAGCTGTTCACGGAGTCGATCGGATTGTTCTCGCAGCAACTGGAGGACAGCTCGTTCAGAGTCGAGGGCATCGAGCATTTCCTCGATCTCGGCGAAGGACTGTCCTCTTCGCTTGTTCGCAGCCTGCAGATTGGATAGCTCGTGCGTAATCGCAGGGTCCACTGCGTCCGCGAAGAGCGAGCGCTGATTGCCATCCAACTCATTCGCCACACGCTCGTGACTCTTGGCTGTAGCCTCGGCGTCCTCTCGGAGCGCAGCAAGCCGCTTCTTCGCAGTTACGATCGTACGCACTCGAGTGTCCTCGACGTGCTGGATCAGGACTTCTGAACTCGCTGCGGGATCAATACCGGCCTCAACGGCTTTTCTCTCCTGGCGATAATCATTGTAAGAGCGCCGAATGAAAGCCTGGAATTTATCCGTAAAGGAATGCCAACCCTGCAAGAGAGCCAAAAAATTGCGATAATGAGCCGTGTCGGCAAAGCCTTCGCGGTCGGTGGTCTCGACGAGCTGAGCATTATGGCGTGCCGAGATATCAATAAAACCCAGAGTATTCATGGGCCGCAAGCCGTAGAAGGAAGAGCCGCTGGTTTGCGACTTCCGCAGACCTAGCCAGTCTTCATCCATCCGAACACCGAAGCCATCACGATAAACTCGGATTCCTGCAAGACTTCTCAGGTAGTTTCGAAATTCGCGTCGGCTGCTGAATGCCTCAGAGTGCCCCTGCCCATGGGTCACATAGTCGACTTCCCCACGGAAGGGTCCTGGATCCGCAATGGTCGGCTCACCATTTTCCGGCTGTTGCTTCGCGATATTATCAAGTTCACTCAAAGCAATAGTTCTATGGGCGCGCAGAACGTATGGGGCGTCAGCAGCACGGCAGCCGAAAGCTTGCATATGCTTAGCGCGGTGTGTCTGTAGCCATTCCACGAAGGCAGCACCGGAATCTCCCTCTAGAAGAGAGGAAAATTCAGATCGCTTCCCTTCTTCAGGCCTGTCTTCTTGCGGCGCCCAATAGGACAGCGAAGCTTCCCCAACAATGTCAAGCTTTCCGTCTGCATATTTGAGGACGTACCTGACTTCGGCGGCCTTGCGAATGCGTGACGGCAGATCGTAAAGGTCAATACGCTCTTCATCAACCTTTACAAGAATTCTGAGTCCCCGCTCACCACCATATGGCGAGATCAGAACGGAGAGATCTTTCTGTAGAACAGACGCACCATCCTCCGACCCATTACTTGAAGCGGCACGCCACTGCTCTGGCTCGCGTAGTTGCGTGATAGTCAAGGTAGTCCCGGCCGGCTCTTGAGTTGGACGGGTCACTAGTGTCAGGTCGACTTCCTGCAGCGATGATCGACTCTGAAAAGCGCGCCAGTCAATCGAAAGCTCGTGCTCTACCCCAGCGTCCACCGGCCTAGTGATGATCGATACGACGTCACCAAGACGCTGCGCCCCCAGGCGCCCGAGACCTTTATCTCCGAGAGGCGTCCTGCCGCGATGGGTAGTGAGCCCCTGCGCCTTCATCTCACGCTTCATAGAGTTGCTGATCGTGAGCCATCCGCGCCTGATTTGCTCGACAGACATGCCCGTGCCATTATCTCGAATGACAATCGAGGGATTGGCAGAATTATCTGTCTCGGCAATCCCGGTATTGATTAAAACCTCTGCCCACGTCGCATCAGCGTCATAGCAATTCTTCACAAGCTCGATTAGAGCTTGCATAGAATCCGTGATCAGATCTTCTCCCAGCTTGAAGACCACAGAGGGGTGCACCTCAAGGTGCAGAGTCTCAGTCGGCTCACGTCCCTCGTAATACCGAGACACCATTCTCTCCCTTTACGAGCAAGAACCTAGGCAGTGTGACGAGGTCCACGCATAACGAGGATGCTTTCTGTGTTCATGGTCTCTACGCTGGCATTCCTGTATGCCATGCGCTTCGCTCCGCCTGGAATTTTACGTTCCAGTGTCTCAATATGTCGGGAGCCGCGAGAAATTAGCAAATCGCGAACAATAGCCACCGTTGGCACCGAGATTCCGCTGATCTTGCGCTCGCCTAGTGTCCAAAACATCCAGGCGTCGTTTCGCAGGCGGGCCGTGATGGCGTCCAATGATTCATCCAGATCTCGAATGAATCCAACAAATCTCAATTGGGCGTTCCTTGGATGCATCTTGAGTTGATCCAAGCAATACGCGAAAGCCGGAGATTTATCACTCAGATCATCAGCCGAGGCGAGAACACCTTTAAGCTTCCCTCCGAGACTTATTGAGTCAATGGAGCGGGTGTTCTCCAAAAGCTCTTGCCGCATACCTGGTACGTCTGTGGTATCAATCCATTGAAGCGGCAGGTAGCTGTGCTGGCCGTATGTAACGGTGGTGACATTGTCTCCGTAAGGCGGCGATGTCATCAAAATGTCGGCGTATGCGCGATTCTTCTTTGTCGGCGTACTTCTAGCGTCACCGACGGCGCATAGGATTTGCAGGGTTGGATTCTTTTCGAACCCGCGAGACAATGTCCGGGCTTGATCTCTGAGCTGTTCAATCTGTGATGCCGAAATGCGCAGAAAAGTCTCAACTGTATCGATCTGTCGGCATTCGATCTCGTCAGCACTGTAAGAATGCAATTTGACGGTTGAAGTTCGACTGTTACTCACTAGACGGATCGTCTCGGCCATAGCAACCCAAAAGACCTGACGAACCACTTTTCCACGCTCGGCCGTGATAGCCCTTCTGATCCTCGACAAATCTTGAGAGACGTCAGGCCGAAACCATTTATTCCGGTTATGAAACTGAACTTCAATCTTTTCTGCAGTGTCCTCAGTAACACGCAGTGCGATCCTCTGGCGAGCCTTTACTAATTTCTCAGAATCATGCACCTGGGATTTTACCGTAGCCAGCAGGACTGCTAAAGGATTGATATCGGTACCCAAAAAAGAAAGCCCTCGACTTACCGATTCCAGCATTACAGTTCCCGACCCCATAAAAGGGTCCATGACTGAGGACACAGAAGGATCTACTGCCTGCAAGTCCTCCAAAAGTGCGCCCTGCAGTTGAGGAACCATCATCGCTGGGTATGCAAAGATGCCGTGCCCGGCCTCACGGCGGGAGCGCCCCGAGAACGACCAGAACTCCGGCGTCGACGTGGCCCGTTCCCGCAGCTTGGACGCCAAAGCCTCCTCCAGCTCGCCCGCTGACCTCACAAGTGCCGCTCGAGCTGCTGTAGACGTGCCTCCACCACAGGCTTCGTCTTCGGGGGCATCGGACACGGGTGGGCGAACCATCGCACTCTCCATCGAGGCGAACCCCGTTTCGTACTCGTCCAACGAGGCCCCCCGCCAGCCTAGTTCGATCTACAGATGCATAGATTGAATCAGATGGCTGGCTATCGCGTCACCAGTACGTGAGACGAGCCCAGTTGATCCCGCAGGTCAACTCGTCTGGGTGTGCAGTGCGCAAGTCGCGAACTCGTCAACCGACACGCCTAACGCGGGGCGCCGAGGCGCCCCAGAGTCTTCACCTGCCGTCCCGACGGCACCGACCAGGCCGCCGGCGGCCGTACCGACGAGGGTTTAGAACTGTTCACTCGCGTCTAGAGATTCAGCGTCCGTCTGCAGACCATGCAGGTGGGCGATTGACGGCACTCTGAGTCGCCTGCAACGTCAAGATCGGTGACAGACCGTCGCGGCTGGCCATACACCCCCGAGCCGCAGATGCCCATCTCCGACCTCTCAGTGGACGCCACCGATCTGCACAGGGGAAAGTACCGGCTGAGTGTCTAACTGCGTGACAACGCCCGCGAACGGCGGCAAGCGAGCGTGGACGTAGGTGGACCGTCAGCGCACGTCAGATGCCCAGAGACACAAGTCCCAGCTCCCACCCAAGTTGCTTCGGGACGAAGAGGTCGTGGGTTCAAATCCCGCCACCCCGACAGCTGAAACACCAGGTCAGGGGCCTGATCCACTAAGTGGATCAGGCCCCTGAGTGGTTTCCGGGGGCGTCTTGGGAGCCGTTTGGGAGCCGATCCCGGAATCCGGCTCCCATCGGCTCCCGAAGTGGTTCGGCGTTTCGATGATTCGGCGAGACAGCTCCCGGGGGCGGTCCCGTCCGCGTACGCTCTGGGCGTCCGACGCACCGCGCCGGGCGCACGAGGGGGCACCGTGGATCATCTCTTCACCGTCGACGGGCGGACGGCCACGCCGATATCGCGCACCGGGCTCGCCGCCGAGAGCCTGCTGGAGCGGCAGCACCTCCAGGAGTGGGTGATCGCCCATCCCCAGGTACTCGGGGAGTCGGTGCTCGTGATCACCGCGGAGTACGACCGGTGGGCCGACACCGACGGGGTGCCGGCCCGCGACCGGCTGGATGTGCTGGGGCTGGACGCGACCGGACGCCTCGTCGTGGTCGAGCTGAAGCGGGGGACGGCCGATCGGGACGTGCACCTCCAGGCGATCACCTACGCCGCCCTGGTGTCCCGCTTCGACCTCGACACCCTCACCCAGGCGCACCGTGACTTCCTGTCCCGCAGGGGGCAAACCCTCGACATCGAGGCGTGCAAGCAGCGGCTGCTCGACCACGTGGACGGCGAGTGGAGCCCAGCGTTGCTCCAGCGACCCCGGCAGGTGATCATCGCCGCCGACTTCCCCAAGCAGGTCACCCACTCCGTGGTCTGGCTGTCGGAGATGGGCATCGACATCGACCTTGTCCAGGTCGGCCTGTGGCGGGTGGAAGGACACCTCGTCGCCGGGTTCACCAAGGTCTACCCGACCCCGGAGGCCGAGGAGTTCACGCTCACCCCGGCCCGGGTCGAAGGCGAGGCGGCGGCCAAGAAGCTGCAGGAACGCTCGCGTTCACGCAACGCCGTCCACGTGCTCGTCGGTGCGGGCCTGCTGCCCGACGGGACGAGGCTGCTGATGACACCACGTCACGGTGTGACGGAGGCCATCCGCGCCGAGATCCGGTCCTGGGTGGCGCAGGACGCCGACCGGGGGGCTGTCACCTGGACCAATGACACCGAGAAGCCACTGGTCTGGAACGCGGACGGAGATTCATACTCCCCTACCGGGCTGGCCAAGCACATCTTCACGAGCGTGACCGGTCGGAGCCTGGACGTCGTACAGGGAACGACGTGGTGGGACGTGGACACCACCCACGTGCCCGACGGCGTCGACCCTGGGGAATGGGCCACGCTGGCAGGGTCCGACCTGACCGGTCTGGCCAGGCAGCTCAGCGGCACTCGCAAGGACTGGACCGGGCTGCACACTCTGCTGAGCGGTGTCCCGGCTGGGCGGTGGACCACCTACGGCGACCTGGCGGCGGTGGTCGGGAGCCATGCTGTCCCCATAGGTCAGCACCTCGGCACCTGCGGTCGATGCCCCAACCCCTGGCGCGTCCTCACGGCCGCCGGGAAGGTCAGCCCCGGCTTCCAATGGCCCGACCCCTCGCGCACGGACACTGCCGCAACCGTCCTGATCGGGGAAGGCGTGCGCTTCAACGGAGAAACCGCCGACCCTGACCAGCGCCTGCACGAGGACGAGCTCCGGCAACTCCTCGACGGCTGAGAGCCCTTCGAAGCCCTCAGCCCATCGTGACCGGTCCCTGGCTCAGGCGTCAGCGCCGCCGAAGCGCTCGCGGTAGGACTCCAGATCCTCCTCCGTGATCTTCGCGAAGAGCACCGGCGGCACGGTGAACGGCGTGCCGGCCGGGACAGCGTCCAGGGACTTCGTTTGCTCGGCGGTCACCCAGGTCGCGGTGTCGTTCTCCAGGGCGAATGCACCGCGCATGGCGGCGGCCGAGGCCGGGATGAAGGGCTCGGAGACGATCGCGTAGAGGTGGATGAGGTTCATCGCCGTGCGCAGGGTCAGGGCCGCGCCCTCCGGGTCAGTCTTGATCTCCAGCCAAGGGGCCTTCTCCTCCAGGTAGGAGTTGCCCGCCGACCACAGAGCCCTGAGCGCCGCGCCAGCCTTGCGGTACTGGAGTGTGTCCATGTGCTCCTCGTACTCGGCCAGGAGGCGGGCGATCTCCTCACCGAGTCGGGTCTCCGCCTCGTCGGCCGCCGTGCCTGCGGGAACCTCGTCGCCGAAGCGCTTGCGGGAGAAGGAGAGCACGCGGTTGACGAAGTTGCCGAGGGTGTCGGCCAGGTCCTTGTTGACCGTGGCGGCGAAGTGCTCCCAGGTGAAGGAGGAGTCGTCGGACTCGGGGGCGTTGGCGATGAGGAAGTAGCGCCAGTAGTCGGCCGGGAGCGTCTCCAGCGCGGCGTCAGTAAAGATGCCGCGCTTCTGAGAGGTGGAGAACTTGCCGCCGTAGTACGTCAGCCAGTTGAAGCCCTTGACGACGTCGACCTTCTTCCACGGCTCGCGCACGCCGAGCTCGGTGGCGGGGAACATCACCGTGTGGAACGGGACGTTGTCCTTCGCCATGAACTGGGTATAGCGGACGGTTTCGTCGGCCTCGTACCACCACGACTTCCAGTCGCGACTCTCGCCAGCGGGGGCGGCGTCCGACCACTCCTTCGTCGCGCCGATGTACTCGATCGGGGCGTCGAACCAGACGTAGAAGACCTTGCCCTCGGCCGCCAGCTCCGGCCAGGTGTCCGCCGGGACCGGCACGCCCCAGTCCAGGTCGCGGGTGATCGCCCGGTCGTGCAGACCCTCGGTCAGCCACTTGCGGGCGATGGAGGACGACAGCTGCGGCCACTCGGCCTCGTGCCGGGCCACCCACGCCTCGACCTCGTGCTGAAGCTTCGACTGGAGCAGGAAAAGATGCTTCGTCTCGCGGACCTCCAGCTCCGTGGAGCCGCTGATCGCCGAACGCGGCTCCAGCAGGTCGGTCGGGTCCAGGACACGGGTGCAGTTCTCGCACTGGTCGCCGCGCGCCTTGTCGTAACCGCAGTGCGGGCAGGTCCCCTCGACGTACCGGTCGGGGAGGAAACGGCCGTCGACCGGCGAGAACACCTGGCGGATCGCCCGCTCCTCGATGAAGCCGTTCTCGTGCAGCTTGCGCGCGAAGTGCTGGGTGATCTCGACGTTCTGCTGCGACGAGCTGCGCCCGAAGTAGTCGAAGGCCAGCTGGAACCCGTCGTACACGGCCTTCTGGTCGTCGTGGGCCTGCGCGCAGAACTCGGCCACCGACAGCCCGGACGCCTTGGCGGCCAGCTCGGCGGGCGTCCCGTGCTCGTCGGTCGCGCAGATGTACAGGACGTCGTGACCACGCTGGCGGAGGTACCGGGAGTACACGTCCGCCGGAAGCATCGACCCGACCATGTTGCCCAGGTGCTTGATCCCGTTGATGTAGGGAAGCGCGCTGGTTACCAGGTGTCGAGCCATCCTTGGATGCTCCATTTCGTACGTTTGGCGCCGGCGGCGGTGCCACGGCGGGCCAAAGTCGGGAGGGTGCAGCAGGCGCGACCGCGCAAGGTCGCTCAACCGTGTCACGCATGGTGACAGGCGAATCTGCAAGCCGCCGCAATCGTATGGCACCCAGGTGCCACTCCGCCGAGTCGTTTACCGTCGGCCGGGCTCGCACGGAAAGGCGCTCGGCCGTCCGAGACAGGCGGCCAAGCGAGTCTCGAACGGCCGAGGCGGTCCTCATATTAGGCCCGTATGTCCGTGGTTACGCATCCCCCTCATCGCCCGAGGCCCAAGAGGCGGTCCGCGTGAGCCGAGAACCAACGTCCAGCAGGGCCGGGCGGTCCGGCCCGGATTTCACCCCTGCGATCGGGAAGTCCGGGTGTCTCGCGCAGCCCAGGCTTCGCCGCGGCCCGTGTTACCGGCGTACACGCAGGAGGGCGTCGAGCGCGTGCACGGGCGAAGTGGGACACATCGACAGGCGCGCAGCGAGCGCTGCCTCCCACTGCTCGGTCAAGCCGAGCATGAGGCGTTTGCGCATGCCCGGCGTGACATGGGCATAGCGTGCCGAGACGGAGCCGTCGATGTGGCCCATGCGCTGGTCCATGAGGACCTTCTCGGTGCCGAGGTCCTCCATCACGGTCCTGTGGGTGTGGCGCAGTCCGTGGGGCGTGAGGCCCTTGGCGATCGGGAGCCAACAGGCGTCGGCTCGTTGGCCGGCACCGCGTCCTCGTGCGGGGACTCCGGGCCACGGCTCGCCTAGTAGCGGTACGGGGCGTGCTTCCTGCGGTGCCTTCTTCGGATACCAGCCCGATACCGCCGGGGTGAACAGCCACGTCGCGAATCCGTTCCTGCGCCAGTGGGCTGCAGGCTCCACCACCGTGCCGCCGCGTACGAACCCAAGATCCGTGATGGCCTCCTCCACCCGTATTCGCGTCGACTCGGTGACGCGATCGGGGTGGTTGAGGACGTTGGACACCGTCCCAGTGGAGACTGCGGCCCGGCGTGCGACATCGACGAGTTTCGCGCCCTGGTGCCCTCCGGTGCGAGCTGCACCCTGTCCACGGAAAACGTAGGTCCTGCCGTGGCAGGAGCAGGGCGTCGGCTTCGTGCGTGCGACGTGGTTGGCGACCAAAGCGGACAGCCAGTCCGTCGAGTCGAGGGTGCGATAGCTATCGTCCTTGGGCGGGCAGCGCACCATCTCACCCGAGTCCAGTTCGTATAGCTGCCACTCGACACGGATGGAGCCAGAGCGAACGAACTCGGTCTCCAGACCGATGATTTCGCCCCAGCGCATGCCGGTGTACCCCTTGAGGACCACGGCGACGAACTCGTCATCGCGGCCAGACAGGAGAGCCGCTCGTTCAGCGGTGAGCAGGATGCCGAGCGGATCGGTGACGACCTTCTCCGGGCCTCGGTCACGGGAGCGGCCCGCGCGCTTGCCCCGCCCGCGCCGCCTGGTCGCCGGGTTCGAGGTGATCAGCCCTTCGTCGATCGCATCCTCGAAGATCAGGTGGAACGTGGAGCGCCATGTCTTGACGCTGGAGGCCGCGTACAGGGCCCTTTCCTTCTTCTCCCACCGATCGACGTCCGAGCGCAGGATGCCGGCGAGCGCATGGTCCTCGAAGTCTGGGAGGAGGTGCTCCTCGATGTGACGCTTGTAGTTCTGCATGGTCGAGGCGGCCAGATCCTGGGCCTCGTACCAGCGGCTCGCGTACTCGCCGAACGTCTCCTGCCCCAGGGCGGGGTCGCGCCAGTCGCCGCGTCGGTACTTGTTCTCGGCCTCGCCCGCCGAGCGTTGGGCTTCGCCCTTGGTGGCGAACTTGATCGTCTTGCCCTGCTCATCGACGACCGTGAGGTGCTTACCGGGAGCGGTCTTGTATCGGGCACGCCAGTAGCTTCCGCGCTTCTCCGCGAAACCCAATTGCGTTTCCTTCCTCTTCGGTGCGGCGTTCTACGCGGCGGTGTCGAACTCGGCTCGGCTGGATCGGCGCGGCGGCCTGGCGCGCAGGCGGCCGGAGGGCACAGCCGACTCGGGCGCACTGGAACGTCGGGCAGGAGCCGCAGCTATGGCAGCAGGTGCTGGCGGTCGCGCGGCGACGGTCGGTCGCTCCTCGTGGAGGCGGATGATCTCAGCGAGATGGGCGGCGGTGAAGCGGTAGGCACGGCCCACGCGAACAAAGGGGATCTGGTGGCGCCGGGCCCGGTCCTTGACCCACCACTCAGAGCAGCCGAGCGCGGTCGCGAGTTCGTCGGGGCGGTAGAGGCGGGCCGGCGCCACCTCGCTACCTGGCTGCTCAGCCACGCTGGATCGCCTCCTTCGCGATCCAGCTCAGGAAGGGCAACAGGGCAGGGCGCATGGCCTCTCGGTGCAAGGAGGTTCCTTCTCTGGCGCGGTGGTGTGACTCATGACGCGCCGGTTGATCACGTGGGTACGGGCGAGGTGATGTACGCAGCGGCTGCCGGGTGTTGGCCCACCCGGGAGCACTGTGCAGGCTCCGCTACCTCGTCTCGGCGAGCAGAGCGAGCGGCGAGACGTCGAGGGCGGCTGCGATGGCGACGAGGTCATCGACGTCACAACGGCGCTGCCGGCGTTCGATGCGGGACAACATCGTGATGGTCATGGGGCGGCCGAGCGCGGTCACCCGTTCGGCCAGCTGGCGCTGAGCGAATCCGCGCGCTGCGCGGGAACGGGTAATGGCGCGGGCGGTCAGCACGCCGGCCGGACCAATTCCCAGAGGGCTTTCAGGCATGGGTCAGTTGTAACTCTGCATTGGCGGTTTTGGTAACCGGCGATCTGCTGCTATGTTGCGCGTCATTTTTGTCAGATCTGGCCCCCTGGCTCCCGCGAGCGACGCAACATAGCCTGTAATCCGCCGCTGACCAAATCCTTGTATCCCTGGGGCCAACGCGCTACTTTCGAGCTCCCTGACGTGGGGTTATTGCCTCACTCGGTCACATCGCCCGTGCACCAAAGCCACCCTGGGAATGGTTTACCAGTTGCCCCTTTTGCGCCGCTTCTTCGTCAACCGCCGATTCGGGTCTATCGTTTTAAGGAAGCCGTGCACGACGCGTTCGCCGAGAGCTGTTTGCTTTCTCGGCAGAATGCTGGACTTGTGCGGGGAGGGTGTGACTGTCTTGGCCATACGCCCGGGACCTTTGCGGTGCCGAGCGCATGAAAACCCCCGGCGGGCCAACGCCGGGGGCCAAGCAGTCCCCTACCGATATCGCCCGTACCTGAACGACCAAGACGGTGGCGGTCACAACGCCACCGGGTGAGGAACCGTCTATGCCCCAACAAGCTACAGCCCTCGCGGCCGTAGTCGCATCCTCGTCGCCGAACTCCTCAGCTCTGCCCGCGAAGGCCGGGCGATAGGCATGGCGCGGATACGCACGATCAAGCCGGAAGCCTTCATCTCCGAGTCGCTCGCCGCAGTGAGCGTCCACGCTGAGCGGACCTTCTTCGGCCTCCTCACCCAGGCAGACGACCACGGCCGCTTCCGAGA
The DNA here is from genome assembly GCF_044767965.1 of Streptomyces sp. NPDC101178. Taxonomy (NCBI): domain Bacteria; kingdom Bacillati; phylum Actinomycetota; class Actinomycetes; order Kitasatosporales; family Streptomycetaceae; genus Streptomyces; species Streptomyces sp. NPDC101178. The sequence continues at coordinate 659,117 of NZ_JBIWOZ010000003.1, read as the reverse complement.
CCAAGCTGCCGTCATCGCCGGCGCCTTGTGGTCCCTGCGCCCCGAACACGGCCCGCTGGAGGTCGAGGACGACCTCACGCAGCTCGACAGCGCGGGGTTGATCTGCCGGTACGAGGGCGACGACGGCAAGCGGTACCTGCACATCGTCACCTGGGCCCGCCACCAGAAGATCAACCGTCCCAGCGGCAGCCGCTGCCCTGCCTGCCCGCGTCACCAGGGCAACCGATCGGACGTGGCGCCCTCGCCTGTTCACGGCGTCCTCCGTGAGCAAGCCGTGAGCCCTCACGATGGAGGACCTGAGGTGTCCCGTGAAAGCGGCGAGTCCTCAGTGAAACGGGAACCCGCAGGTCAGGGCGATTTCAGTGAGCCCTCACCACAACGCCGGGAGGCTGCAGTGAGGAATCATGATCCGGATCTAGGACCTAGGATCCTGGATCTAGGATCACCTCCGGTGGGGAGCGCCAGCGCCCCCGCGCCACCCACCGTCTCGGGGTCGATCTCAGCCAAGGACCTGGTCGGCGAGTACGTCGCCTCCTGCGAACACCGCCCGCCCAGCGACGTACTGGGCCGCCTCGGCAAGACGGTCGGCAAGCTGCTCGACGAGGGCATCTCGGCCGAACACATCCGCGCCGGGATGAGGCGCATGCGCGCCAAGGGCCTGTCCGTGAGCCTGCTGCCGAGCCTGGTCAACGAGGCCATGAACACCCCGCAGGCAGCTGCCGCCCCGCACCGAGCGTGGACCAACCCGGCACCCGCTGACATTGAGGCGGCCTACGGAGGCCAGCTGTGACCACAGCCGCCACCAGGCGTGAACCGCAGCGCATCAGCTCCCTGGCGGCCCGCCTCGGCACGATCCTCGCCGACCGGGGCATCGACGCAAATGCCCTGCCTGCCGAGGCACCTTCGGAGCGGGTGACCGCACTTGAACTGGCCGAGGCCCGTATACCCCCTCGCTACCGCCATGCCCTCGCCGACCACCAGCAGGTCGACGCCTGGGTCGACGAGGTCGCCCTCGCCGCGCGGCCGGGCCCGAGCGGCACCCGGGGCATCGCGCTCGGACCGTCCCTGCTGATCGCCGGGCCCACCGGTACCGGCAAGACGCACCAGGCGTACGGCGCGGTTCGGTCGCTGCTGACCGCCGGGGTGCGACTGCGATGGGAGGCAGCCACCACGGCCGACCTGTACGCCCGCCTGCGCCCTCGCCCCGGCCACGACGCCGAGCGCGACCTCGCCGCTCTCAGCAGCTGCCCGCTGCTGATCCTGGACGACCTCGGCGCGGCCAAGCAGTCGGAGTGGACCGAGGAGATCACCTACCGGCTGATCAACCGCCGCTACACCGATCTGCTCCCCACACTCATCACGACCAATCTACCGACCGCCGCCCTGCGCGACGCCGTCGGCGACCGCGTCGCCTCCCGTCTCTCCGAGATGACCACGACCGTCGTCCTCACCGGCGCAGACCGCAGACGCCGGCCCAACGCCTGACCACACGGCGCCGATCCACCTCACCACTTGCCCATGTCGCCCGTCCGCGCCCACTCCTGCCCAAACGGCGCGGCGGGCCTCTCTGGAGACCCCTGTATGACGCAACTCGCCCTGCCCGAACTCGGGCGCTGGACCTCAACGTCTCTCGCCCTTGCCGCCCTCCTGGGCACTTGCACGATGCTGCTGCTCGGCTTCCTGAGCGGCCGGCGCTCTACCCGAAACCGCAGCAGGCACCAGCCCGGTACACCTGCGGTCAGGGTCGCCGCACTGGCCGCGGTCGGCTGTACCGCCTACAGCGCAGACACCAGCTGGCGGTTCGCCGCCGACTACCTGGACATGAGCGGTACCACCGAGCGCATCGCGATGTTCGCCGCCGCCGAACTCGCCCTCTTCGCCACGGCACTGCTCGCGCGGCAGAATCTGCACGGGCCCAAGCAGGCACCCGGCCTGCCCGGAACCCTGACCTGGGTGATCACCGCTGTGCAGGTGATCCCCGCGTACGCCGAGTCAGGCATGGTCGGCGGCACAGTGCGAGCTTTCGTCGGCCCGATCATGGCCGCACTGCTCTGGCATCAGGCCATGGGCATCGAACTGCGCATCCGCACACCCGAGAGCGCTTCCCACAGCGTGCTTGCCCGGGTCGGACGCGAAGCACGCGAGCGCCTTCTCTCCCGCCTCGGCATCGCCGCTCGCGATCGTGATGCCTCCCAGATCACCCGCGACCGGGCCACCCGCAAGGCCGTCGCCCTAGCCTCCCATCTCGCGGAGCGAACCCAGAAGCAGCGCGCCGGCTGGCGAGGTCGGCGCACTTCACGACGGCTTTCACAGGCCATCGCCCAAGCTGCGGTGGGCATCGACCAGCATCAACGCGAAGTGCTGCTGCAGCAGCTCGCCGTCCGCCGTCACGCGGCAGCGCTGGCCACCATCGAACTCGAATCGCCTTGGACTGCTTCCGCGCTGGATGGGGGCGCGACGCATCGCGGCGAGACGACGACGCTCCGGCGCGGCCAGCCGGGTGCCGACTACGCCTCGCAGGGCGAGAAGGCCACGGAACACCCCGCTTCCCGCCTTCGCTCCGAGCTCCTGCCTCCTCGATCCGTGCAGAACCGACTTCCCCTGCACGATGCGGCCCCCGCTCGCGAGACCACCGAGCCGGCCCCCGAGGTCGACGTCCCTGCCGCGCAACGCTACGGACGTCCTCCCGGTGCCGAAATGGAGGAACTGCTCGCGATCGGCCGCAGGGCCATCGCTACGCACGGAACAGCCACTCGCGCCGTGCTGCGGAACGCCATTCGCGCGGCCGAGCTCACCATCTCCGAAGACCGGCTCACCGAACTCAAGGCCCTCCTAGCCGCAGAGCCGGACGCCAAGAGCGGCATCCCATCGGGCTGACCGGATATCCGGTCAGCCCCCCGGACGCCCGCACGGGGACCTGTGGACCAGCCACTCCGTCTGATCTGCGGGCCCGCCTCATTCGCACCGCTATGCCAGGCACGCACGGCCCTCCCCCACGCTCTCCCACTCGAACCAGCGGGAGGCGGGGCTACTGCCCGTTCGTCGGCCTGGTGCGCTCTTCCCTCCCCTACCAGGAGCTGATCTCCATACAGGATTCGTACCCCAATCGCCCCGTGCACCAGAACGCGGGCCACACCACGCCAACCCAAAGCGGAGCAAGTTGGAGGTTCGGACACTCCCCCGCAGGAGGAGCGTCCGAACCCGGCCCCGCCCCGGGGGTGGCGGGGTTCGACCAGCGCCAGGGGGCGCCGGACGGAAAGGCTGCGACCGGGGGCGGATCGCAGCCAAATACGGCCGTCCGCAGGCGCCGCCCCAAGGGGAAATCGCGACCGCGCGACAAGAAGCAGCGTCCCGCCCAGAGCGTCCGCCTCAACGAACGCGAACACACAGTCATCCAGGCCGGCGCCGACGCCGTCGGCATGAGCATCGCCGGGTTCCTCGCCCACTCCGCCTTGGCCGCCGCCCGCGACCAGGCCCGCACCGCCGCAACCATCGCCGCCGACCAGGACATCCTCACCGAGCTCTTCGCCACCGGACGCAAGCTCGGCTGGGCCGGCAGCAACCTCAACCAGATGACCAAGGCCCTCAATTCCGGCGGCGATATCGCCCGCATTGAGGAGACTCTCACCGCCGTCCGCCACGCGGCCACCGCGACCAGGACGGCCGTCGAGCGGATCAACAACCGGCAGAAAGACGAGACCGCTTGATCCCCCGCATCCACAAGCAAGGCAGCAGCACCCGCGGGCTGCTCAACTACCTCTACGGCAAAGGCGCCCGCGAGGAACACGTCGACCCGCACCTGGTCGCCTCCTTCGACTCCATGGCACCAGACCCCGGCCGCGACCCCTCCGCGACGAAAGAGGATCTCCAGCGGCTTCTCGACCAGCCACTGCACCTGCTCGACGAAGGCCAGCGACCCGACCAGCACGTGTGGCACTGCTCCGTACGCGCAGCAGGCACCGACCGCATTCTCAGCGACGAGGAGTGGGGCGACATCGCCCGCCGCATCGTGGCCGCCACCGGCATCGACCCCGGCGGCGTAGACGACGCTGGGTGCCGGTGGGCCGCCGTTCGTCACGCCGATGACCACATCCACATCATCGCCACCCTCGTACGCGAGGACGGCCGCCGCCCCGACCACCATCGCTCCGGCCAGCGCGCACAAGCCGCTGCCCGCCTCATCGAAGCCGACTACGGCCTGCACCGTGTCGCCCCCGGCGACGGCACCGCGGCCAAGCGCCCCACCAGCGCCGAGCACCACAAGGCGGAGCGCCAAGGTCGGGACCGCACCGTACGAGAGGAGCTGCGCGAAACCGTCCGCCGTGCGGTCGCCGGCGCCGCCACCGAGCGAGAATTCTTCGACCGCCTCAAGGGCGCAGGGCTCCTCGTACGCACACGGGTCCTGCCCTCCGGCGACCTCAAGGGCTATACCGTCGCCCTCCCCGGCGACCACAACGCGGACCGCGAACCTGTCTTCTACGCCGGCTCGACGCTCGCCCCCGACCTGTCCCTGCCGCGCATCCAGGCCCGGTTCGACACGACTGCCGTCGCGAGTGCGCCGGACAGTACCGGCCACCAGGACCATCCTCCACAGCGGGTCGGGCCGTCCGTCGCACGACGGACCACTACTGACGCCGCGTGGGCGGCCCTGGTCGTCCTCGATGGAGGTAACGACGGTGCGGCAGCCGCGCAGATCGCTGCAACCGGTGAAGTCCTCGATGCTCTCGCCAAGACCTCTGCCTTGCACACGCGCCAGGAACTACGTCAGGCGGCCCTGGTATTCGAACGGGCCTCCCGCTCCCACACTCGCGAGGAGTTCCTCCACGGCCAGCAGCTGCGACGAGCGGCCCGCGACCTGGCCCTCAGCGGTCCAGCGCTCGGCCGGGGAGAGGACGGCGCCACCACGGCAATGGTGATCGACATGGTGTTCTTCCTCGTCACCGCCGCCGCCCACTGGCACGGAAGGAAACAGCACGCCCAGCAGGCAGCCGCCGCCCAAGAGGCCGCCGTCCACCTGCGTGCTGCCTACCGAACCGCGGCCGGCATGCCTATGGGAGCCTTGTACGAGCGCGGTCAGCGCCTCGCCCTGCCCCTGCGGCACAAGCAGGCTGCCCATCTCCGCCAAGCCGTGCCAGATCTGGCCGAGCAGGTCCTGGCCGAACCTGGCTGGTACGCGTTGGCGGCCACTCTCGCTGACGTCGAAAGTGCTGGCTATAGACCGGCCGTGCTCCTTACGGAAGCAGTCGGACGACGGGAGCTGGGCACCGCCGAATCGGTCAGTGACGTGCTGGTGTGGCGGCTCCGGCACATGGCCGATTTGCCCGCCGATGCCTCGGCCATGACTCAGCCGGACAACGGCCGCTCGTTGCAGTCGGACGGGCGCTCCCCCGGGCCCGCCACGAGCCGCGCCGACCAACCTCGCAAGGCCCGGTGATGCTGGGATTTCGGGACTTCCAGCAGGTCAACCGCCTCGGAACGCTCCACATGGCCCACAGGGCAGGCAAGAGGGGTACGGCCCGTCCCAACGACCTTGCGCCAGGCATCAGCCTCAGCCCGACCGCCCCAGTGCCGATCCTCGCGTCGCTATGCAGTCCCATCCGGCTCAGTCAGACCGACCGTCTCACAACGACTCACGAAGTTTCGCCCGCGCCTCATGCCACCGTCACGACGGGTGTAGCGCTCACGGTCGCCCTTCCGGATTGACCTGTCCGCTCAGAGACGATCAGTTCCAGGACCCGATCGATGACGCCTTCGGGATCCTGGGAGCGGTCGATCCAACTGATGAGATGCTCGTGAAACTGCATCCAGCCGTCCGTGTCGAACTCGTAGGCGGCGTCGCGGATCTGGTCGAGGACGCGGCCCTCGGTGTACGACACGTATATGCCGAGAAACTGGCGGACGTTGAGTGGGCTGATCTGCCTGGGATCGTAGACAACATGGTGGCCGTCGCCGTCGAGCCGATGAGTGAAGAAGGTGCCCTCGTCGAGGAGCGCCTGCTCGACGTGAAGGTCTTGGTCCGGGTGATCGGGCATGACGGCGAGATGCTCACACATGCGCTTCCGAAAGGCGTCGAAGGCTGCCTGCCTGTCGTGTGTCGTCATGCCCGTACCTCAAGCTGCGGCTCCGAGAAGCCGACCGTGAGCCGATCTACATCCTGCTCGGCGATCTCCTGCGGGGCGGGGGCCTCGCACGGTGGCTGCATCATCTGCCGACGCATGCCACGCAGATCGCCCGTGAAGCTCGAGAGCCGGGCGATCGTGGCGTCGAGGGAGATCACGTCGAGGAACACGCAGTTACCATCGGGGTCCTCAAGAAATATGTCCGGATGCTTCTTGGCTGTGCTCTGGTCGTAGCAGAGGTTGGCACGGAGCTGAAGCATGTCGGATCCATCCGTGTCGACCAGGACCGCGGTGGCCTTGCGCCCGTAGTGCTCGATGTACGTCTCGCCATCGTCGTACTGGCGGGTCACGCACTCGCCAGGCTGGCACCACGGCCAGTGGCCAGGCGTTGTTGCCGTCCTGCCCTCCGTGATTGACCCGGCCATCTCGTCAACCGTGTCCGCCAACTTGCGCAGCTCGGCCGCCTTCGAACGGGCCTGGTCGGCGTCGAGGTCTTCGCCCTGCAGACCGATGATCGGCTTCGAGCCGGAAAGGTGGAGCAGGTGCGCGTATACGAGGGGCTCGTCCCGGCAGAGGCTAGAAACTGTGTGGTCGGCACCGGTGTGGTCGAAGTGGTAGTTGGTCTCGACGCACCACCTATAGACGGTGCACCGCCCGGCAACGATGCTGGCGATCCCCTCTCTCAAGAGTTGTCCGAACGCGGCCAGCGCGGCCCCGGGGCTGGGCGCCTGATTGATCAGGGGCAAGATCTCAGCGACCAGTTCTGAGACGAGCATCTCTCCGGCCTCGGTGAGCCTGCCATCGACTACGACGACGGCGTCGGGGCCCACCCTCGTGCGGTCAGCGGAACTTTCGCTCTGGTCCACTGTCGCAGGCAGGGACGTAGTCGCCGAAGCAGCGGACTTGCCATCGATGGTCGGCTTGGTTGCGGTGTTCATGGGTCTCCTGTGAACGGCATGCCATGGACTTGAATGTCTCGGTCGGAAGCTCCACCCGAGCGGAATTCGAGGCTCTCTTGCTGCTGCCTTATCTCCGCCACCTCAGCATCGGATGCAGTTCGTGCGCCTCTCTCCGTTCGCGGGCATTTGGCACGGGAGTCCTGTCCAGGCAGTACACTCCGCGCTTTCAACACCCGGGCCGGACCGCAACGAGCCACGCACCAAGCAGCACAACAAGTGCGCCTGTCAACGTCCTTCGGGGACAACGGCAGGGGCGTCCCTGCACGGTCTCCTCCAACCAGAAGTTGCCTCCGTAATTCGGCCTGGCCATGCCCTTGAAGAGCACCATCGCTCAGGCCGGTTCCCGAGCCCCGGATTCGAACATGCCTATGAGACTGATTAGCCGACGGTCACGGCGGGAGCCTCGGAGGATACTCCCGGTCACAGGCTCATGGCGCGTATACGACCAGGTTCCAGGCCCGTGCGCCAACCCTTTACAGCAGAGCGGCGTCGAGGTGAGCCTGTACCGGCTCGAACAGCCCGTACGGCACGTACCGCGCGATCTCGCCATGGGTCACCCATGCGAGCTCGGCCAGCTCCTCGGTGTCTGCGACATGGGCGGTACCGCTCACCACGTCGCAGGCCGTGTACGACATCAGCCTGCCCGTCTTCGGGTGGATCCGGTCGCCGAGCAGCTTCACTACGGAGACGGTCAGGCCGGTCTCCTCCCGGGCTTCACGCACAGCGGCGCCCTCGCGTGACTCGCCGGGCTCAACCTCGCCAGCAGGGAACTGCCAGGAGAGCTCTCCCTCGCTGACCCGGCGGCGCACCATGAGGACCCGCCCCCCGTGGACGACGATCGCCGCAGCAATGCCCGGTCCCCGCCTACTGTTCTGTTGCGTCACGTATGCCCTCCAAGAGCGGCGCGCGGCGGGAGATCTAACGGCAATAGATCTAGAGCCACCTCGAAGCGAGCAAATCCGAAACTTCCTGGGCGCACCCCCACGACAGCGAGACGCCGGCGCCTCCATGCCCGTAGTTGTGCACGACCAGGACCTCATCCTGTCGCTCCGCCTCCACGCGGACCATGGAACGGGTCGGCCGAGCACCGATCCGGTGCTCCAGGATTCGGGCATGGGCGAGGCGGGGTTCGACCTCGGCACATCGGTCGAGGATGCGGGCCGCCGCTGTGTCGTCTGGGGCAAGGTCGCCTTCGTCGTCGATGGCTGTGCCGCCCAGGACGACGGTCTCTCCATGCGGATAGAAGCACAGCAGATCCGGCGAAGTGCCGGTGTCCTCGGAGAAAAACTCGGTCAGCCCCGGGTTAGCGACGACTACGTGCTGGCCGCGAATCGGCCGCAGGTCTGAATCCAGGGCCAGGGCACGGGCGCCCAAGCCAGCGCAATTGACGATCAGAGGGGCCGGGCCGACGTCCGCGAGCGAGGTCAGACGTCGCTGCTCGACCGTTCCGCCGCCCGCTCGCAACCGACGCAGGAGATAGTCGAGGTAGGCGGGCATGTCGATCAGCGGCACCGTGAACCGGTAACCGGCCGTGAACCCGTCCGGCAGTTCGGTCAACTCACACGGTCGGAACCCGGGCAGCGTGGTGGCCCAGTCAGGTGGGGCCTCGGCAGTACGCGATGCCTCGATGCCGCTGGTGAGCCGGACGCCTGTGGCCCGGTCCTGGGCCAGCTCCTGGAAGACTTCCAGGGACTGCTGTCCCCACCGGTCGACCTCGTCCTTCGGCTCGACCAGGTACGGGCCCCACATCGCGCCGGCGGCCAGCGAGGTGACACCGGGCACCTGCTCGGCGATCACGTGCACCGATACTCCGGCCTCGGCGAGAACAACGGCGGAGGTCAGCCCTGCCACCCCAGCTCCGACAACGACAACGCGCTCCCCTGCGGTCATGATCCCGACCCTAACGGCCGGGTGGCGTCGACGGAGCATGTCGGGCGAGTGCGTCTTCGAGGACCGGCAGGAAGCTGCGGACGTGCGGGTTGCGCTGGCGGCGGCGGAGGTCCGCCGCAAGCTGATGGAGCAGTGCCGCGCTCCTCGGCGAACGTACGGCGTCAAGGCGGCCAGCGGCGATCTGGCCGATCTCGCAGGCCGCCTCCAGGTCTCCGTGGGCGCTGTGTCCCAAGGCCAGCCAGGCCCCTTCGAACATGGCTCTGCGCTGGCTGGGGTCGCTACGCGGAACGTCATACGCCCCGGAACGGAGCATCTCGGTCCCTTGAGCGAGAAAGCGACGGCCCTTGGTACCACCGTCCTCCTTCTGCCGGGCGCGCCCCATCTGAACGAAGCCATAGCCGGCTTGGCAGTCGAGGTGGTTGTCGGTGAGGAAGTACATCCAGCGGGGCTCCTCCCGGCTGCCGTCCCGACCCGCGATCAGTTCTCTCGCGGAGCTGCGGGTGTGGGCGAAGTCGTTGTCACGGCCGGCGGCCGCATACGCGTAGGCGAGCCGGGAAAGGACGGATGCCCGGGCGGCAGGCGGGGCGGCTTCGCTGGCGCGGCGGGCTGCCTCGCCCAGGGCGATGGCATCCGCCGGATGTCCCCGGCTCGCCGCCTGGAAGGAGAGGTCGCCGAGAATGTGCGCGCACAGGGGCAGGTCGTTGACCTGATGTGCGGCTCGCAGCGCAGTGGCGAAGTAGCGCTGGGCCAGACCGTGATCTGCCGCGTCGAAGGCCATCCAGCCGGCGAGCTGTCCGATTTCCGCCAGCGCGCGGATGAGCCTGCTCGCCACAGCGGGCGGATGCCCGCCCTCGTGAATCAGTAGCCCCACAGCGCGGAACTGGGCACCGACGTAGGGGAGATGCCTCGCGCCTCCGTGTTCGTCGTCAAGCAGCTGGAGCATGGGCAGGTGCTGCTCGACCTGGTCGACGAGCGGATCAGCGCCGGGCGGCGGGGCCATCCGGGACGTGTACTGGCCTCGCCCCGCGGTTCCGTCGAGGTACTGGGCGACGATCGCCAGAAGCCCCGCGCCTGAGATCGCGAGGAATCGGCGTCGGTCGACAAGCCCTCCCATCACCCAGTCCTCCACGATCGCCTCCATGCCCTGCACGGTCCAGGGCCGTGCGAGATCCGTGTCCGCCGGGACGAGCGCCGAGGAGTCTCCCGCGCGTCCTTGCCACAGTTCGGCTACGGAGACAGCTCTACCCAGTTCCTGGGAGAGCACATAGGCAGCCATCATCGGTAACGGCGAACGCGGCAGCGAGCCGCCGTCCCTCCAGTGGTACGGCGCGGACTCGGCGACGGTCCCCGCTCCGAACACCCTGTTGAGCTTTCGCGCGAGCGCCTTGGGGCTCCATCCGAGTTCGTCAAGGCACCGCGACAGCTCGGCGTTGGGTCCCCCTGCTTGTTGCCCCACGTTCGCCCACCTCACGTCCCCAGCGGTTCGTCGACCGCCCCGCGCTCCTCATGGTGATGCAGACCGCAGCCGAATCACCTGCGTCTCGTGGAAGTTGACCGAGTTGACCCACTGATCGGGTGCTACCCGACCGGTCTCCTCCGGTGTTCTTGAGTCACGACGGAAGGCGCCGCCTTCGACGCCGGCGGAGAGAGGGGTGGGCCTTGAGACACCACACGAGCACCTCCCGAGACCGTCCGGGCAGCGTGTTGGAGCGCGGCACCGGGCATCCGGGCTCAGCGCCACCATCACCCAGGCACTCCGATTGCGACAACACGACCACGCTGATCACGGACCTGCCGTACGGGCTGAGGGCGGCCGAGGTCGCTCGGGAAGCCGTTGCGGTGGCGCTCCACGGCATCGAGGCTGATCTGCTCGACGACGCCCGACTGATCGGGTCGGAACTCGCAACGAATGCCTTCACCTCGGGGCGTCCGCCCCTGGTCCTGTGCGTGGACCGCAAGAGCTCGGCCGTCGACGGCTTGGAGGTCGAGATCACCGTCACCGACGGAGGCTGCCCTGACCTAGCGCCTGCTTCTCCCCGGGCTCCCCAGGAGGAGGCCGAATCGGGACGAGGCTTGGTCATCGTCGAGGCACTGGCCGATGCCTGGTCCTTGACCACCGGTGCCCACGGCACCCGTGCCTGGTGCCGACTGAAGCGGCTGGCCAACCCATCGCCTACCAGCACGCCCTGATGCTCATGCCCGCGAGACCCGTCTTACAAGGAGGCATCACACGGTGCGCATCGACCATGCGACCCCACCGTCCCCGCCCACTGACGCACCTGAAGCCAGTCACCAGCCCCGCGTCGTCGTAGCTGTCCACGAGGGCTTCTACGGCGCCGAGTCGGGTAGCGGCTTCAGCAACCGCGCTTTCCTGACAGCCCTCGCCCGCATTTTGCCGACGGGCCGTCTCTCCGTGATCACCCCGCACGTCCCCGAAACAGCGGGAGCGCACGATCGGCGGTGGACCCGCGAGGTCCAGCAGATGCTGGAAAAGGCCGAGGCCCAGGTGATCGCGATCCCTGCGGTCCAAGCACCGCCGGGCTCGGTCCACGCCTACATGCAGCTGTGTGACCTGGCAGGGGAGGCTGCCTTACGCGTCGCCGACCGCACCAGCCGCTGCCTGCTCATCGGCCTCGACGTCCCACTCCTCGGCCTCGCCCCCTACACGTCCCCAACCATGGACCTGCTCCTCGTCCCCCGCTCGGCAGCGGCCCTCACACGGCCAGAAGACCTGTCGCGAATCCGCTGGGAACGTAAAGCCCTGCGGGCAGCGATCGCCCGGGGCGGGCGGATCGGGGCCATCTCCACCCATATGCGAGACCACCTCCTCGCGAGCTGTGGTGTCCCTCGGGGGAGCATCGTGAACATCCCGAACGGATTGATCCGGGAGGAGATGACCAGGCCGGCGACTGTCCTCCCCTTGCCACTCAAGGCCCGAGCCGGATTCCTGCTTGTCATGGGGCGCGCGGTGCCCGCCAAAGGGTTCGAAGACCTGCTGGAAGCGCTGCACATCCTGAAGGAGCGTGGGGTTCGTATTCCTCACCTGCTCCTGGCGGCCGTCACTTCGGTGGGGCATGAGCGCCTCACCTCTCATCAGAAGGACCTGGCGGCAGGTATCCGCGCCTACGGCTTGGACGCGACGCTCATCACCCGCTTCACCCCCTCCGTCCGCTCCTGGCTGCACAGTCCGGCGCTACGCGCGGTCGTCATTCCCTCGCGCGAGGAGCCCTTCGGACGGATACCCCTGGAGGCGTTCGCGGCAGGCGCTGGGCCAGTGGTCGCGACCAGCGCCGGCGGCCTGGCCCAGACCGTCATCGAGGGCGTGACCGGCTTCACCTCCGCACCCCGGGACTGCAAGTCCCTGGCCTCCGCCCTGCACAGAGCCTTGACCGTCCTGCCCCGAGAACGCGAGCGACTCCGGAACGGCGGAACCGCTCTGGTGCGTTCGCACCACGATTACGAGGCCAGCATCGGCTCCGTCATCGGCCGCATCGCCCCGTGGGTTCTGGCTCCGTCGTCCACCGGGGAAAGCGGGATCCGATGAGCAGGCCGGTGGTGCTCGTCAGCCTGGAATCCCCGCACTCCTTCTGGCGGCTGTCCGCCGAACACGAGCGTTCCCTACGTATCGCCTTCCCGGGTGTCGACTTCCGTACGGCCGGTGACGAGGACGTGGCGTACCGGCTGGCTGAGGCACACGTCTACCTCGGCTGGCGGTTCGAGCCGTCGTGGCTGATCAACGCGCCTCACCTGAACTGGATCGCTTCCCCGGCCGCCGGCACCGACCATCTGCCCGTCGCCGAGGCCCACTCCGCCGGGGTGGCCCTGACCCGCTCGTACGGGTTCCATGGCCGCCCCATGGCCGAGCATGCCATGGGGTTGGTCCTCGGCTTCTCCCGCGGGTTGTTCATGAGCCAGCGCGTCCAGCGAAACCGGATGTGGTGGAAGGACGACCTCGCCGCAGAGTTCTTCGACCTTGCCGGGTCGACGATGACCATCGTCGGCTGCGGCAGCATCGGAGGCCATCTCGCTCGCGCTGCCCGCGCTTTCGGTATGAACGTGATCGGGGTGCGTCGGACACCGCCTGTGGCACCTGGGGCCGGGATCACCTGGATGCACGCCTCGGCGGTCCACCAAGCCGTCGCCGTCGCAGACGTGGTCGTCAACCTGCTACCCGCCACCCGTGCCACGGACCGCCTCTTCGACCACAGCCTCTTCACGGCCTGCAAGCCGGGAGCGCTGTTCCTCAACCTCGGTCGTGCGACGACCGTCGACCAGCGGGCCCTCCTGGCCGTCCTCAACACCGGCCACCTACGCGGCGCCGCCCTGGACGTCTCGGATCCGAAACCGCTGCCGGCTCGCCATCCGCTCCGGCTCCACCCCCGGGTCGTGCTCACACCGAAGAGCTCGACGCTCTGTCGCACGTACATGAACGAGGCGGTCGACTTCTTCGCCGCAAACCTGCGCCGGTACCTCGCCGGTCAGTCGCTCAACGGCCTGGCCGAAGTGCCCGACGCCCACTCTCCCCTCGACGGAGGCTGACCGATGCCCACCACCCGCCACGACCTGGCCGCCGCCTTCGCGGCGACCGGCCGCAACCACCCCTACCTGGCCTTCACCCTGAACTCGCTGTGCAACCTGGACTGCGTGTTCTGCAAGCCCCGTTGCATGCCGGACTACGGGCACAAGGACCGTCCTCTGACGACCACCGACTACGCGGCCATCGCCGCCGAAGCCGGCACCTGGAAGATCCGGAAGGCGCACTGCTCCGGAGGCGAGCCGACCCTGAGGGCGGACATCCTCGACGTGATCGCGGGACTCGCAGGCGGCCTCGGGGCCGGTGCCGCGATCGGCATGACGAGCCACGGCAACCTGCGCCCCGGGCTGAGCGTTGAGAAGCTCCGTGACGCTGGCCTGACGTACCTCAACCTCAGCCTCCACAGCCTCGACCCGGAACGATCCGCCACGATCATGGGAGGCGGCGACCCGCGCACCACCCTGAGCACCCTCGAAGACGCCCTCTCCCTCGGCCTGCAGGTGAAGATCAACTGCGTTCTCCAGCACACCTACCTGGACGACGCCTTCGCCGTGGCCGAGCTCGCCCGCGACCTGCCTGTCGCCGTCCGCCTGATCGAACTCCAGAACATCGGGCCCGCGCAGGCGCTGTTCGACACCGAGTTCATCAGCGAGGCGGACGTCCGCGACCGTCTCCACGAGTGGTTCGCGGGCGCGGGGCAGGTCTCTCGTGACCAGCTCGGGGTCCGTAGCCCCGGGCAGTACCTCCGCCCCGACGGCTGGGCGGGCTCGATCGGCTTCATCTCCAACTCCAGCTGCGCCACATGCTCCGACGCCAACCGGATCAAGATCACGCCCACCGGTGTGGCCCGCCCCTGCATCCTCCACAACCGCGACATCCCACTGAAGACCCACCTCGCCGACGGCACCCTCGATGACGCCTTCGCCCACCTCTTCCAGGCCATGCTCGACCGCGACACGAACGACGCCTGGCAGGGGTTCCACTACGTCGACTACGACCTGCGCTGGGACCGGATGGAGCGCCCCGAGGGCGCCCCGGTCCTGCCCCTGCTCCCCGTCCTGACCACAGGCGCGGCTCAGTCCTCCTGCACCCGAGCCTCCACCGGGGAGCGGTGATGGTCGTGGCCGAAGCGCCGCCCCTCTACCTGGGACTCGGAACGCTGTACGAACGCGAGCTGGACGCCCACGGTGTCGGGGCCGTGATGCTCACCCACAAGTGGCAGTCGACCGACCTGCTGGCTCCCCACTCGGACATGGACGTACGTGTTCTCCTGCCGGAGGCGCCAGAGGACTGGGAGGAGTGGAACCACCACCTGGCCTCCGCGCACAGGTCCGCGGTCCGCCGAGAGGTCTCCCACGGACGGCTTCTGGAGCATCCGCCCGGATTCGCGTTCACCGTGGCCGAGGCGGACGGACGACTAATCTCGGCACCCGAGCTCGCGACCTGGTCGCTGATCAGCGGGAGCGCCCGGGACTTCCAACGCTGGAGGTCCCGGGCCCAGATGGCGCCCTGGTGCGAGGTAGACGACCGCTTCTACCGAGGGATCCTCCAGGCGAGGCTCGGCGGCCGGTACCAGCTGGCGGCGGACAGTACGGACAACGTGGTCGAGGACATCACGGTGTACCGGCGCCACTGCGTGGCCTGGCACTACCTCGCCCCCTGCTGGTTCGCCGCTGCCGCGCTCGCGACACGGACCCGCTGTCCCGGCAAGACAGCCGCGCTCACCCAGTGGCGCCCGGACGGGCTGGACGCCTACGCCGAGCTGTTCCTCCGGCACTCGGAGAGCGGACCCGACGGGCGACCCCGTAGCCCGCGCCACCTGCTCCGCGCGGCACATGTCTCCCTGCAGGCTGCCATGCGCCGCATTCCTGATGCGAGCCATCCTCCCGACACGGGCAAGGAGTCCACGGGGACCGACTGGGTCATGACCGCCGGGATGCTCCGCGTACGCGTCGCCCGCTGGCTGTACTACCTCGATCCGCCGTCCGGCGTCGCGACTGAGTACTTGATCCGGCGGGAGGCGAAAGAGCTTCGTTCCGCCGCCCAGACCCTGTACACGCTCGCGGAAGACGGGACCAGTCCCGCCCAACGTCTGGCCGCCCGGATGGCCGGACTGATCCCCACCGGCCCCACGACCGCCGACACCCTGCGCGCCACCCTCGCCCACTGGCATCGGCAGAAGCCCATCGTGCGGGACTTCCTCAGCCTCACGCCCGATGACGTCAACCCCTGACACAAGGAGCCTCGCCATGCCCGCGCGCGCGTCTCATCCCCGCGTCCTGAAAACGGCGAAGATCAAGATCACGACGAAATGCAACCGGTCCTGCGACTTCTGCATCTTCGCCGACGGCGCCCAGGGCGAGAACATGTCCCTGGATCTGTTCTCCACCATCCTGGCCCGGCTGGAGACCATCCCGTTCCAGCAGCTGCACATCAACGGCGGCGAGCCCACCGTGCACCGCGACTTCCCCGCGCTCAGCGACGCTGCCCGCACACGCCTGCC
Organism: Streptomyces sp. NPDC101178; assembly: GCF_044767965.1. Taxonomy (NCBI): domain Bacteria; kingdom Bacillati; phylum Actinomycetota; class Actinomycetes; order Kitasatosporales; family Streptomycetaceae; genus Streptomyces; species Streptomyces sp. NPDC101178. The sequence goes on along the minus strand of NZ_JBIWOZ010000003.1, from coordinate 643,112 downwards.
GGACAAGGTCATGGTCCTGGGCACGAACGCCATCACCCTTGCTCGCAACCAGCGGATCATGGAAGCCACCCTCCGCTCGTACGACCAGATCCTCATCGGCTGCGACGACGAGCACGAGAACTACGCCGAAGTACACGCCGTCGTGCCCCGCCTCCGTGAAGCCGGCAAGACCGTAGTCATCAACAGCGTCCTGGAAGGCATCAGTTCCTCCCGACTTGTGGAGCTCGCGAGCCTGTGCTACGCGTACGGGGCGATCCACGTCACCAACCACGTGCACCACGTCGACGTCGGCCAGCCGTCGAACGACCTGCGCGGCATCTGCGACCGCTACCTCGACCAGCACCTGATGATCGAGATGGACGGGTCCTGCTACCGCTGCTTCAACGCCATGGCGAAGGACGACAGCGAGTTCTCCATCTGGGACCCGGACTTCGCGGCCAAAGTGTTCGCCCCCCGAGGCCACCACTTCCGGTTCTGCCTGCGCTGCCACGAGTACGCGGACTCCGGCGCCGCTCTCCTACCCACCCGCATTCCGACCGCCTGACCCCGGACCGGAGGTACACGACCATGCCCGCAGTCCTCGGGCTGAACTTCCATCACGACACCGCCGCCGCCTTGATCGTCGACGGCCGCCTCTACGCGGCCGAAGAAGAACGCTGGAGCGGTGTCAAACACAATCACCCCACCCGCAAGGGCACGCTCGCCGCACCGGCCCGAGCACTCCAGTGGTGCCTGGAGGCCGCCGGCATCGAACCGCAGGACATCGACGCGGTCTGGGCCGCCTCCATGCGCCCCAACCCCGCCGCCGGCTGGTGGCTCACCGAGGAACGGGAAGAGCTCGCCGCCCTCCTGCCCACCCCGCTCGATGGACGTCTCCGCCTTCTGTCCCACCACACTGCCCACGTGCTCTCCGGCTACCTGCTCTCCGGACACGACCACGCGGCGGGCCTCGTCATCGACGCCGGCGGCTCCGCCCTCGGCGCCGACTTCGGCCCGGGCAGGGAACGCATCACCGGCTACGACCTGCGGCCGGATCGCATCGATCGCCTCCACCAGAGCATGCCGGCCGTGGTTCCCGGCCCTGTCGGCCCTCGGCGTGTCCACTCCTCCCTCGGGCACTTCTACCGGAACCTCGCCCGGAGGGTGATCCCACCCGGCGACGAGCCCGAAGGCAGCATGATGGCGCTCGCCGCGTTCGGCGACCCCCAGCGTTACGGGCCGCAGATCCGCGAACTCGTACGGCTCGGCGACGACGGCGAAGTCCGTATCGACCATCCCTGGGGCTCTGCGGACAGCACCACACCACTTCTGCTCCGCGGCCACGTCTGGACTGCCGCCAACGTCTTGGAGCAGCCCGAACACGAACGGGCCGACCTGGCCGCCGCAGTCCAGCAGATCTTCTCCGAATCGGTCGTCCACATCGCACGCCACCTGCAGCGGCTTACAAGGGCCTCGTCCCTGGTGTTCTCGGGCGGATGCGCCCTGAATTCCCACCTCAACGGCCGGCTGGCCGCCGACAGCGGCTTCGACAGCCTCTTCGTGGCGCCGGCGCCACACGACGCGGGCACCGCCGTGGGCGCCGCCTTGTACGCCTGGCACTACCAGCTCGGGCAGGAGCGCCTTCCGGTACCGACCGATGCGGCCTGGGGCCCGAACCCTGGCACGCTGATGCCTGATGCGGTGCCATCCGGCTACCGCGCTCTGACTGGCCTCGGGGCGGGCCTGGCACCCGCAACAGCCACGCTGCTCGCTGAGCACCGCATCGTCGGCTGGGTACAGGGGCCGCTCGAATTCGGGCCTCGGGCCCTCGGCCACCGCTCGATCCTCGCCCACCCTGGCCACGCCGCCACCCGGGACCGACTCAACGCCATCAAGCAACGAGCTACGTACCGCCCGTTCGCGCCGGCCGTCCTTGCCGAGCACACCACGGAATGGTTCATGTCGGAGGGTGACCCCTTCATGAACCGTGTCGCCCACGTCCGCCGATGCCGAGCCGACCGCATAGCGGCAGTCACCCACCAAGACGGAACCGCCCGCGTCCAGTCCGTGGCCGCCGACCACCAGGGCCTGCACGAACTCCTGCAGCATTTCCACGAGCACACCGGACTGCCGCTGATCCTGAACACCTCTTTCAACCGCAAAGGCACCCCGATCCTGCGGACCTCCCTGCAGGCCGCACAGGCGACGGCAGACCTCGGTCTCGACGCCCTCGCCGTCGGAGACAACCTCCTGATCGCCGACCACGTCTCCGACCCCCGTGCGCAGTCCCAGCCGCCCTTACGAGAGGGATGACGGAAATGGCCACCAACGATCTGTCACACACCCTGACCCCGCTCGGCACCACCGCATGGCCTGCCAGGGAGCGTGCCCGCGCCCGTGTAGCCGCCGGCCTGGCCTTCACGATCTACGCCGGCCATACGCGAGATCAGGGCACCCCGTACCTCCAGCACCCACTCGCCGTCGTCGCGATCCTGCGGCACGAGCTCGGCGTTACACAGCCCGAGACTCTCCTCCTCGGCCTTCTGCACGACGCCCTGGAGGTCGATCCGAGATCAGAGGCCCTCGTAACCCACCAGCTGGGGGCACCCTTCGCCGAGCGCCTACGTGCGATGACGCCCGACCACCGGCTCGAACAGCGCCCAAAAGCTCCTGGTGACGAGACCCGGTGGCGCATGAAGACGGCGGCACTCCCCGCAGAGGAACTCCTGGTACGGCTCACCGACCGCATCCACAACCTGCGCGACCTGGCCGCCTCGCAGAACCAAGAGCGCCGGCGGAAGTTCGTACGGAACCTCACCGACTTCCACCTCCCCCTCGCCGACGCCGCACGCCACCTCAATCCCCACCTGGAAGCCGCATACACACTGCTCAACGCCGAGTACGTCCACCACCAGCAGGAGGTACATCCGTGAGACGGATCGCGTACTCGATGGAACCGGTCGGCCGGACCGGCGGCCGGGTCTACCTCCGGATGCTTCACGAGGCAACCGCCGACAACGTGGAATGGCGCACGGTCCCGGACCACAAGCGCACCTACCGCGCCCGCCGCTGGCGGAAGCTCCGCCACCTCGTACAGCTGGCCCCAATCGTCCGAGCGCTGCATTCCGCCCCAGGTACCTTCGTGTGGGACGACATCAGCCTGCTGATCTTCACGCCGGAGATGCGGGCCCGCACCGTGTTCCTCCTGCACCACTACGAACCGTTGCAGCACGACTCCGCCCCCGTCGAGGCCATGCTCTGGGAGCGGCTGTTCCGGGTATTGCCGCAGTGTGCGGCCGTGGTGTGCGTATCTCCGTACTGGGCTGACTTCCTCCGCGCCCGCGGCGTCCGCAACATACGGGTGATCTACAACGCCTTCGACATGGCCGAGGTCGAGCGGGCGCGGGGCTTCGACCGAGCCGAGTGCCGCGCCGAATTCGGTCTGGCCCCGGAGACGATCGGCGTGTACGCGGGCAAGGCCGTCCACTGGAAGGGCACCGAGGAGGTCGCAGCGGCCCTGACCGGCGTACCCGGGCTACGGGTGATCACCAGCGGTAGCAACACCATCGGCCTCGACGGCGCGCACTACGACGTAGAGCGCGAGCGGTACCTACGGCTGCTGCGGGCGTGCGACGTCGGCGTCTTCATGCCCCGCATGCAGGAGGGCTGGAGCCGCTGCGCGGCCGAAGCCCTACTACTCGGCCTGCCCTGCCTGATCCGGCCGATCGCGGGCCTCGGCGACCTCGCCGCCCTGACCGGCCAGCCCACGCCGGATCTCGACCGTCTGCCGGCGCAGGTCCGGGAACAAGCTGCGGCACGCCGGATCGAAGCCAAGGCGGCGTACGAGACCCTGGCTCGGTTCGACCTGAACTACTTCGAAAACGCCTGGGGCGACCTTCTCGCACAGGTCGCCTGACCAGAGCGACTACGCCTGGGCGGCCAGCTTCTCGGCCGCGGCGTCCAGACGGGCCAGCACGCGGTCCCGGCCGAGCAGCTCCATGGACTCGAACAGTGGGAGTCCGATCGTTCGGCCGGTGACCGCGACCCGGATGGGTGCCTGGGCCTTGCCCAGCTTCAGCCCGTGCTTCTCTCCCACGGCGAGCGTGATGGCCTTCAGACCGTCCGCCTCCCAGCCCGCGACGGTGGCGAACTCGGCGCGCGCGTCGGCCAGGATGTTTTCGGCGCCGGCCTTCATGGCCTTGTTCCACGACGCCTCGTCCTCGACGGGCACGTCGAGGAACAGGAAGTCCACGTAGCTGGTGATCTCCGACAGCAACGCCAGCCGCGTCTGGGCCAGCGGCGCTACCGTCTCGAAGAGAGCCTGGTCGAACGCCTCCGGCTGCCACGGTGCGTACGGGGCCACGAGCCACGGGGCACAGGCTGCGGCGAACTGCGCGGGCGCCAGGGCACGGATGTAGTCGCCGTTGAACGCCGTCAGCTTCTTCACGTCGAAGAACGCCGGGGCGGTGTTGACGTCCTCGATCCGGAAGAGCTGCTCCAGCTCCTCGTACGGCATGAGCTCCCTGTCGCCGCCCGGGCCCCAGCCCAGGAGCATCAGGTAGTTCACCATCGCCTCGGGAAGGAAGCCCTCGGCGAGGTAGTCCTCCAGCGCGACCTTGTCCCGACGCTTGGAGAGCTTCTGCCGCTTCTCGTTCACGATCACCGGCAAGTGCGCCCACACCGGCGGCTCGGCGCCGAGCGCCTCCCACAGCATCTGCTGCTTCGGCGTGTTCGACAGGTGCTCCTCGCCGCGGATGACCTGCGTGATGCCCTCGTCCAGGTCGTCAACCACGTTCGCGATCAGGAAGACGGGGGACCCGTCACCACGGGCGATCACGAAGTCCTCGATCGCGCTGTTCGGGAACGCCGGCTCCCCGCGGATCAGGTCGACCACGACGGTCTCGCCCTCGTCCGGTGTCTGGAACCGCAGCGCCCGGCCTTCCTCGAAGGCCAGCCCGCGGTCCCGGCAGAACCCGTCGTACCCGAGGTGCTCCGACCCCGTGCGCTCCTTCAGCTGCTCCCGGGTGCAGTCGCAGTAGTACGCCTTGCCCGCCGAGTACAGCTGCTGGGCGGCCCCGCTGTGCCGGGCCGCGTTGTGCGACTGGAAGTACGGCCCCTCGAAGGCACTGTCCTCACCATGGATGCCGATCGCCGCGAGCGCGCTGATGATGCCGTCGATCCACTCCGGCTTGTTCCGGGCTGCGTCAGTGTCCTCGATCCGCAGGACGAAGGTGCCGCCGGACTGTCGTGCCACGGCCCAGTTGTAGAGAGCGGACCGCGCACCACCGACATGGAACATGCCGGTCGGAGACGGGGCGAAACGAACGCGAACCGGGGCAGTAGACATGTGGTCCAGGGTACCGACGCCGGGCACCTGTCCTGGACCACTCCACCTGTCCCCGCGCTGTCGTTTTCCCGGCCGCCCTCGACTCCTACTTGTACACCATTTCGTCGCTCCCGGTGCCGCCGGTCGCCTTGCCCCTTTCAGCGCGCCGAGCGACGACAGAGATAAACCGTGGTTCCACAGCCCAAGGCGAATTCAAGGGAGGACGAAGGCACCTTCTTCCCTATGATGCGACGGGCTTGAAATCAGAGTCTCCATGACCGGTGGACGGATAGCTCCGGCGCCATGGAAATCACTTAGGATCAACACTCAAATAGACCGCTGAAACCGAGCTCACGGCATGTCCATTGATTAGCGACCGCAACTCAGCGGCCAGCCATGGAGGGCTCGCCAAACGCACAACAGGAAAGCTACGCGAACCTGGCGAGAAACTTACCTGGCCACCAGCGGGCAATGCGCCCGCCTCAACGCCCTCGGAAGGACATTAGTTCGTTGGAGGCTCAGCAGGCGAGATCTACAGCAGCGGTAGCGAAGCCGTCATCGCGCTGCCGAGACGCGTCGCTCTTCGCCTGCAGAACTTCAGCATCGAAGAGCCTGGAGGTCAGCGCCTCTGTCAGGGGTGGGGGTACGGCGTTGCCAATGATGATCTGAACCTCAGTGCGAGTCAGCTCGTAGCGAGGCTTGACCCTCTCATCGACGAACTTGAAGTAGTCCGGGAAGCCCTGGATGCGCGCGGCCTCATGGGCGGTTAGGCATCGAGGAACAGCAGGGTGAACAAAGCGTCCGCGCCCCATCGTCGCAAATCCGCTGGTAATGGTCTGAGACGGACGATCCCACCATAGACGGCCATACATAGAGGTGTAATTGTGCTCGCCGCGGTGGCACTCGGGGCGCTCTCCGTTCGGCAAATTATGCTCGTCATTCTCGAAGAGGTACTTCATACGCCGCTGATTGTCCGCGTTGGGTACGGCAGCTTCATCGAAGAATGATTTGGCGGGAACGTCGAGCAGGTCACCGATCGCCCAACGCAGGTCATGCGGTACGGCAATGCGGTCCTCAACCTTCAGCAAGTCAGTAGCCGAGAACCCAAAAGGCAGCGCGTCTTCGCGGATGGCCAGTAGTATGTGGCGCTTGCGTGTCTGAGCGACCCCGAGCTTGAGCAGGTCGATACGACCTGTGGCGACATCGTATCCAAGCCTCTTGAGGTGAACGATGGCGCGGGAGACCACCTGCTGCTTGTCGTTGACAACGGCCAGCACGTTCTCAATGACGACTGCGCTGGGGCGCAAAACCTCTGCGGCCCGGGCCATACGCAGGTACAGCCGGTTCTTGGGATCATCGCGGCGGGTGTGGTTGTTGAGGTTGCTGTGCCCCTGACACGGTGGCCCGCCGATCAGGAGCTCTACCTCACCCACCGTGGATAGAGTCTTCTTCTCCTGAGCGGTCAACGAGGTGCCAAGGTCACCATCGAAGAAGGATTCGACGGTCCCCTGTTGGACGTTGGCCTTGGGAAAGTTTGCCTTGAAGACCTTGGTGGGGGCAGCCTCGAAGTCAACCGCGAGACGAACATCGAGCGAGACGTCATGCCTGTGCGCTGCCTGAGCAATACCGAGGGTGAGGCCACCGCAGCCGGCGAAGAGGTCCACGACTCGCAGGGAACCGACACCCTCCTCAAACTTCGGCCGCCGCTTGGCCCGCAAGGGGTGTCGCTCACCCACGTGTGACCCCCATCTGCACTTGCTCGTAGAACCGGCGGAACGAGCGGTCATCGTACTCGATCAAGGGTGATCACGTGCTGCGGACCGACACCTACGCATGGGCTGACGTGCCGATCACGTCAGTTCCGCAACCCCTGAACAAGCTCGTCAACGACCACCGCCCTGCACCCCTGTTGCTCCTGCGGCCTTGACAAGACCGACGCCTGCATTCCTTCACGGGGACCGGAGTCAAGCCAGGAGAATTTTCAAGCCGAGTCGCGACATTTGATCTACTGTCAGACCCACTGGCAGCTAAAATTCTGCAGCTCCGAGCTCGCTCGACGAAGGACAGCAGCATGCCGCTAGAGGTCAACAAGCACGTCGAACGGATTCGTCGTTACCAGCCGTTCGACGTCGCCACCTCTGAGATGGTCTATGAGACGCAGGCAGACTGGACACAGCCACAGTTCCCCGTCGTGACACTGGACTACCTGCTGAGCGCCATCGAGCGACAGGCCACGAAGACCATCGTTCTCACCGGAGACGCCGGGCATGGCAAGACGAGCCTATGCGCCAGCCTTCTGGCCAAACTGCGGGCCGGTGACGAGCCGATCACGCCAGATGTCCGGAAGGCGGTCTTCCTCGGCCTGTCCGAGGCAAAAGGCGCGAGCCGCCCCGTCGGCCGGACCCGTAGCGGACGCCCCCTGTACATCCTCAGCGATCTGAGCGAGCTTAGCCCGCAGGCCGGTGCTCACAAGCTGGTGGAGCTTCTCGACCCTCCGGACAAAGGCATCGCGATCATCTGCGCGAACGAGGGCCAACTGCGCAAGTGCGTCGCCGAGGATGACAACCTTGGCAAAGCTGGCACGGGGCGTGCCGGGGTCCTGGTGCAGACCCTCACGGAAGGCATAGTTCGCGGGCAGGTCAGTGATTCTGATGGTGCAGTGACCGTCATCAACCTCAACTACCAGTCCGTGGCGTCGGACAGTTCCAACGGCGGACTCATCCCTTGGGTCCTGAAGCAGTGGACAACGACCCAGTCATCGCGGTGGAAGCGGTGCGAGACCTGTGATGCACGCAAGGTCTGCCCGATCCTGGCCAATCGCAACGAACTGAGTGATCCCACCCGCGGGCCTCAGCGCCGGGCCGCGATCCGGGACATGTTCGCTGCGGCCGAGCGGACCGGGGCCGTGATCACAACACGTCAGGCGCTGTCGGTCACCAGCTACATGCTCACCGGCGGCCTGTCCTGCGATGACGTCCACGCCAGGTACCAGCGGTCGCATTCGAACCGGCAGTGGCAAGCTCCCCATCTGTACCACCAAGCGCTCTTCGGCGACCGGCTGAGTCAGCAACAGCGTCACCTGGTTCCTGCCTTCTTCGCGCTACGGAAGTTGGACCCGGGCCGGGTCTCCCGTCGCCAGGTCGACGACCGACTGGACCCAGATACGGCGGGCGACTTCCCTCCCGCGGATGCCAGCAGCTACCTGCAGAAGGTCCGCACGAATCGGGACGCCCAGAAGCAGGCCGAACAGTTGCGGGGCCTGTACACCTTCCTGCGGCGAGCCGACTTCTTCAACAGTGACGACGATACGGACCGTTTCGCCCGGATGGGTCTGCAGGCCGGAGACGACTTTGTACGTGTCCAGGACAAGAACCGGGACCCGGCAGACACCAGAGTGCGAGACCTATTTCTCAAGGGCCTGGAGGCCGTCCAGGGCATTCACAGGGCATCGAGCAACCCTGACTTCTTCGTACTTGACCCCGCCTTCTTCACACACCGCGCCCGCGCGGCCGTGGTCTCCCGGCGAGTGCCCAGCAAGGGCGTCGAGGTGGTCGACCAGGTCACCCAGTGGCAACGGGAAGCTGGGACGAGCACCACCCCCGAGATGCGGAACGCCGTCGAGTGGCTCAACCGAGCCATCTACATCCGTATCCCAGCCGTCGGCCCTGACCGGGACGCAGTCTCGGTGGAAGCGGACCTCTTGCGTTTCGAGTTGTTGACGCGGTGGGCCGCGGGCCTGCGCAGCGAGGTGCAGCACGAGGCAGAGATCCGCGGCCTGAGTGGATCCCTGGCTGAGCTGGCTGACTCGTCGAACAAGGACGACGAGATCCAGGTACTGGTGGGCAACGTCATGCGAAAGCTCATGATCGACGTCGGCGACAAGATCAGGTCGGTGCGTGCGTAATGGCTGATCGTTCCAAGGCCGAGGTGGTCCTTCGCCTCTTTGGGGTGAATCTCGAACAGCAGGGCCGCGGTTTCTACATCCCGCTTGAGATGCTCGCGATCGCCCGCGGCGTCTACCTGGCGCATCAGGAGGACCCGGAGCAGTTCGCAGGGCTCCTGGACAACGGAGCCGGCACGGCTTACAAGAGAACCTCGCACGACCTGGCCCGGCGAATCGCGACCAAGGCCCCCATAGTCGAGGGCGATGAAGAACTAGGCAAGGCCGTCGAGCTGGACTCTCCCGAGACGATGGAAACGCTCCACGCCCTGTTCTCCTCCCTGTTGGTTGAGATCCCAGGGCGTCGCAGCCAGCCCAGTTGGTTCGGCGCGCACATCTATCCGTTCGTCGGTGAGCTCATCCACTACGACGCAGTCGAACGACGAGTCAAGCAAATCGACGCCAAGAAGAGCGCTAAGAAGCGCAAGCAGGCCACCAAAGTCGATGTCGGCATCAACGCTCCAACTATCGAGCGCTACCTCTTCCGCGATGGTGGGAGTTGGGCCTACAAAGCCCTTCGTGCCGACCTCGATCCTGACCGCAAGGAAGCGACCCGGCAGGGCCTGAGCGACCTCGTGCAGGACAGCGAAACCCCGCTGGGCAATCTCGCCAAGGCCCTCAGCGCGCACGACTTCGACTACGACGAAGCTCCCGTGGAGGGCTCAGACACAGGAATCGAGCTGTATGAGGAGCTCAGCCCGTGGCCTGATCTGCTGAGGGAGGGGACCTGCAACATCGTCAGTCGGATCGCTACGGTCCCGAGGGCCAAGCGCACGGAGAGCCTCATGCACTGGGTCCCCTACTGCTTGGCACGCCATCAGCTCCACCTCGCACGCACCAAGCTCGGTGCCACCAACCGTGAGTCGATCCTGTTGGACTTCGGCAACGAGGCAACCCCGCTGCGCAGGGAATCGCAGAAGAACCTCGCTGGCTTCCGCAACGACATCGTCAAAGCGATCAACGTCCAGGCCCAGGTAATGATCGGCGAAGCCGAAGGCGACGAAGGTAGAAAACGCCGCTACGAGAGATTCATGAAGGAAGGCGGCACCGCGGTCGCCTCACCCCGAGCGTTCTTCAGCGAGACCCTCGCCGCTGTCGGAGCTTTGAACGCGACGGCCGGGCGACGACACTTCACCATGAAGCCACCGATGCTCGAGGCTCTGGTCTCTGCCACGGTCGCTCAGGAAGCGGAGATGGAGTTCGACAAGTTCTGCACGCTGCTGTACGAGAGGTACGGGCTTGTGATGGAGGACAAGGTCGCGGCAGCAAGCCCGTTGGCCTACGAGGTCGACCCATCGGTCCTCGACCACAACGGCAAGGCGTTCCGGGAGAAACTCGCCGCTATTGGTCTGCTCACTCAATATTCAGATGCAACCAGCATGGTTCGAGGGGAGCCCCGGTGACCGACAGCAGCATCCAAGCGCTTGGGCGGTTCGTCGCCGACGAAGCACTTCGCAAGGTCACTGAGGCCAACGGGGCCCGCGCCGTCCTACGGGTCAGCGGCTTCGACCGACCGACCGTGGCCGAGGCTCTCCGCCGCACTGCCCGGCAGCTGTTGGGCTCGCAGGACTGTCAGGTTGTCGTCAAGGTCGGCACCTCAGAGCCAATCGAAGGTGTCCCTGCTGACTACCTGTTGGGGCCGCAGGACCAGCTGACCAAGTGGCGAAATTCAGGGCAGGGCAGGGCGGTGTTGCTCTTCGAGTGGGGGCAGTCTCCGGACGCACAGGGGCTGGCAGCCATGAACGCCCTGAACGATGCCACGATCCTGGGCAACTACCATGACTCCTCCGGCGAGCGTGGGTTCGACAGATTCATGGCAGAAGCATGGCGGGAAGCGGGGGGTATCGGCACTGTTCCAGCCGCGATGGGCACCGTTCTGCCAGCGATCTGGGGTGCCGTCACGGATGAGGAGCCCCGGTCCTTGCACCGCTGGGCAGCCTTCCTGGTCGACACTGCGCAGAAGGTCGCAGCAACTCAGGTCCGCACTCCTGACGTGGTCTACCCGGAGATCTCTGCTGCCCTGCCGGCTCTTGATCTCTTCCCAGACCGAGGACTCTTCGTCAAGCCCGCTGCGCTGCCCACCCGGATCAAGAAGAACGTCTCGGTAAGTGCCTTCAAGCAGCCCACGGGCAAGGAGATCACCGAGGACGACCTGATAGACCGCATAAGCGCGACCGAGTTCAGTGCGGAGTCCTTGGACCACGTCGGCACGGACTCCGAGACTGCCAAGGAGCTCATGCGCGGCCTTGTACTTAACTTCAATCGCAGTGGCTCCACTCCGCAGGATTCTCGTCAGTTGCGCCGAGAGCAGGACCTGACCCTCTGGCTGGAAGTCTTCGAGCAGAAGTCCAAGAAGATTGGCCTGGGCCAGCAGGTCCGGCAGGAGATCGAGAAGGCCGACGCAGATCGGGTCGACGAGTTCGACGCAATGGTGATCGAAGATGCACTCGACCTCGGAGATCAGGAAGCCGCACAGCGTTTCCTTGACGAGGCTCCTATCGGCGGGGCGGAGCCTCTGGCCGACCTGCTGTCCAAGCGTTCGCGCCGCAAAGTCGAGAAGCTTGCCTTTCCGGACTCTCAGTTCGTCCAGGACCCACTGCGTGCCCTGCTGCGCGAGCTGACCTACTTCTCCGATGAAGAGGAAGGCTCCGTCGTCGTCGGGCTGGAAGGCAACCAGGAAGTTGGGCGGTGGAGCCGTTGGCTCTTTGCTTTCCTGTACGCCAACACCCTGGATGATGTCCGGGAATCCACCGGTCTTCGCTTGACTCTGGACGTCAAGAAGTGCCTGTTGGACCTGACCAAGCCGCCCCTCCCGGAGGAGGACGAGCCGTTCGATCCCAACACGGAGTGGGCCCCGCTGCGCATCCTGGTCGAGATGGACGGCGTCCAGCGACGCTTTCGCTGGGACCCTCTTGGCATCCCGGGGCAGATCGCGCTGGCGGCTCTCATACACGGCTGGCAAACTCCCCCTGGCCAGACCGGCAAGTTGACCTTTGACACCTTCCTCGAAAGGTTCAATGACCCCCGGCAGTGGCAGGCCGACGAACCCTTGCCTGTTTCCGAATCGCAGTTTGCCAGTCAGCTGGAGCGCCTCAGGCTGGAGCATTTCAGCCGCTTCTGCGACGGGCTTGACGCCGGGAAGATCAACGATTACGTACGCGAGTGGGAAGGCGTGCTCCGCGAAGCTCGCACCACCCTGGTTCCCGACAACGCTCCGAACGCAGACCTTGAGGCTGTCGTCCTGACCGATGTTGTCGGGCTTGCCGACCACCGCATGATGATGCTGGCCACTCACCCGCTGAAGCTGCGCTGGCTGGCAAAGAACTACGAGGAGGCTGCTGACAGCATCGAGACCGCCCTGAACAAGGAGGGAGGTCTGAGCCTAAACCAGGAAAACGAGGAGCTCTTCTTCGACGCCATTGACCGTATCTCCCCACACGGGACACCTGCTGTCCTCGTCGGTCCCGGCGGCACGATTGCCATTCCGATGCGGGAGTCGGCCGGGCACGAGGAGTACGCACCGGTCCGCTACGGCGGAAACGAGTCCAAGGACTGGCTCTCCAGCGTCGACGAGACCGCGATCGACGAGATGGTCCGCGTCATCACCGACTACCTGACGACCTACCCCCACAAGCTTGATGGGCTGCGCGTACTGCTTCTGGACCGCAACGGCGACCCTGTCCTACCGATGCGCGTGGCCAAGCAGATGCGGGCCAAGAACCCTCGTCTGAAAGTTGATCTCGTTGTACTGGCTCCGCAGGCCACCCACCACGAGATCATCCAGGGTTTCGACCTGCAGTTCTCCGGTACGGAGATGTCCGACGACAGCTTCCTGCCCGACGTCCAACTGATCCTTCAGGCATGGGAGCCCGACCAGGAAGCAGACCTGTCTGGGCTGGAGGACACCATCGACCTCGCTCTGGCGCCGGCGCTGTTCGGCACGCAGACCAGTATGAAGGAGAGCACCAAGAAGGAGTCCCTGTCGGGCTACTTCAACCCCTGGAAGCACCCAGCCTCGCACAACCTGGCTCAGACCAGCGAGAACGTCGTGAGAGCGCTGTTGCCTGAGACCGCCGACGAGACTCTTGAGTCCTGGTCGACCTTGTGCGTGCGCTACGACCGCCGTTCCCCGGTCTCCCGGGAGAGTGTCGACGGCATCGACTACTTCGAGATGCAGGTGCAGTTCGACCAGCACCAGAACCTGTTCGAGACCCTGCACCGTGTGGCCCACTGGGTCGTCACTCTCGACAGCTTCATCGGCCGTGAGCAAATCGACGCCCTCCGCAACCGCCCTGACGTCATCCTCGTCAAGCCCAGCGTCGGCAAGAACGAGTCCTACACCCTCATTGTCAGCTCGCAGACCGGTCGGCAGTTCGTCGTTCAGCGACTGTGCCGCCGCCTTGAGCAGATCGGTGTCGTCACCCCGCAGGACTCGGAAAGCACCGCTAAACGAATCTACGAGGTCGGCCGCAACGTGGCCCCTGGCGCCGTGCTGCGCTCCCTCGGCATTGGCACTACGGTCAACGAAGTCGTCGGCCTGGTAGCCACGCGGTTTGTCATCGACCAGCAGTTTCCCGTCTCTAGGCAGGGCACGAGCCTGGTCACGTGGATCAGCTTCGACGAGCACCACCGCTGGTTCGGCCGCGGACACAAGACCCGTGCCGACCTCGGCCGGTTTGTGCTGACGGTCCAGGACGACGGCACTGTTCGCCTGGATGTCCTGGTCGCCGAGTCCAAGTTCCGCCAGACCTTCGACGTCGGTTCGGCTGAGGAACAGCTCAACCGCACCACTGACCTGTGTAGGGACGCCTTCCGTTCGGACGGCGAAGCTCGCCACGACCGCCCCTTCTGGCTGGACGAGCTTGCTGCCGCGATCGCTCAGACCAGTGGAAAGACCACGCAGGCCGAAGACCTTCCAGCTCGTACCTTGATCGGTAATGACGACCACCGCCAGGTCGAGGCAAAGGTCCTTGATGCCCTACGTTCCGAGGATGTCCAGCTCGGCCACGTCACTGGCGTTGCCGTGGCTATCTCGGCAGAGGAGGATCAGTCGGCACCCGCGGTCGGAAGCCTCGGCAGGCACACCCTGGTGAGGTTGAACAAACGGGAACTGCTGAACCTCATCGGCGCTCTACGCGCCAAGGAGGACCCCACCAACGCCGATCCCCTTGTTGTCTCTGGAGACCTCAGCGGGACCATGAAGGCCGCTGACACTGCTGTCGAACCCTCCTCTGTGGGCCTTTCCGCCGAACCGCCCACTCTTGAAGAAACAACGGCATCTGCCGAGGCCGGCGGGGCGGCCGCTCTAACAGCTGCGCCAGGAGCGGTACTTGCGCGTCACCCTGCCGCAGAGGCAGGTCCTGCACCTCTGAAAGCTTCCCGCGGTGGGCTCTCCGAGGAGGAGCTGGCGCTTCGATACAACAAGATCGTTGACGTCTTTGCCCGCCACAAGGTCGCGGTCACCGCACCGGAGGTCGGCAAGTGGCAGGAGGGACCCGGCTTCTATATCTTCCGGTTCATCCCCAATCCTGGGGTCACCGTGGACAAGCTGACCAACCGACGCGACGAGATCTTCCTGGCCCTGGCGCTCCCCTCCGGGTTCAGCATTCGTGCCCGCAGCGACCGCGGCTCCGTGCTCTTCGAGATCCCCAAGATCGACGACGAGAAGTACGGGGTCGACGCCAAGGCGCTGTGGCTGCGGTGCCCGGCCAATCCCGAGAGCCTCATCGCCCCGCTGGGCGCCGACATCGAGGGCAACCCGGTCACCATTGATCTCTCCTCCGCAGACTCACCGCACTTGCTGGTGGCCGGCACTACCGGATCAGGAAAGTCCGTCGCGCTGGATACGATCCTCAAGGGCCTGGTCCGGTACGACAAGAGCACCCTGCGACTCCGCCTCGTTGATCCCAAGGGCACCGAGCTTGTCGACTTCGAGGATGACCCGCACCTTGACGGCGTGATCGGTATGGACGCTGCCGACGCCATCGAGATCCTTGAGGAAACCGTCGAAGAGATGGCCGTGCGCTACAAGGACATGAAGGCGATCCGCACACGCAAGCTCGTCGAGTACAACGCCAAGGTCGACAAGGCAGATCGAAAGCCCTGGATCGTCATTGTCCTTGATGAGTACGCCGATCTCACTAGCGATCCCGAAGAGAAGAAGCAGATCGAAGCGCTGCTCAAGCGCCTGACGCAGAAAGCCCGCGCTGCGGGCATCCACGTCATTACAGCCACGCAGCGACCGAGTGCGGACGTCATCTCTACGACCATCCGCTCCAACTTCCCTGCCCAACTCGCCCTGCGGGTCAAGACAGCGACCGACAGCCGCATCATTCTGGACGAGACGGGAGCCGAAGCTCTGGCCGGACAGGGCGACGCCCTTTTGCACACGGCTAAGAGCACCACGCGACTGCAGGTGGCCTACGACGGGAGCTGACCAGGTCCCGCCAGGTTTGATCAACTCCATCTCGTAGAGAGGCCAAAAAGTCCACCACTGGTACGAGCTCTTCTCGCTGAACCCGGCGGAGTTCAGCTGACCGCTGCCGCCAGCGACGCGACGGTCAGGAGGTCTTCTTCGGGTGCTTTGAGGCTTGGACCTCCTGCCGCCGGGCCGCCACTGCCTCAATGACAGTGGCGGCACACGCCTCTGGTTCGAGGTGTTCCCAGAAACGGAGCACCAGCCAGCCTGCCTCCGTGAGGCGGTTGTCTGTGTCCCGGTCGCGCTGGATGTTCCGGCCGATCTTTTCTTCCCAGTACAGCCGATTCGTCTTGGGCATCACGAAGTGCTCCGGGCAGCCGTGCCAGAAGCAGCCGTCGATAAAGACTGCGACTTTCGTAGGGCGGAAGACCATGTCGGCCGTGCGGCGCATCTTCGGGAGCGGCTTTGCCGCTACCCGGTAGCGCAGTCCAGCGGCGTGGACAAGCGAGCGGAGGAGCAGCTCGGGCTCGGTATCACGACTTCGGTTGCCAAGCATGCTCCGCCGGGTCGCGGCCGACGACGCCCACGACCCCTCCGGCAGTGTCCACTGCTCGGCCGGCGCTTCTGGTACTTCTTGCTCGCTCATACTCCCAGCAGCTCAGAGACAACTTCCTCCAGGGCGTCCCGCCCGGCGGGGACCTGTTCCTGTCGGTCCAACTCCATTCTCGGCGCTTCCCCGTGCCGAGGTCGGGCGATCGCAACTCTCGCACCCACGGACGCCACCTGGCTGCACACCGACCTCCCCGATCGCTGCAACGGGAATGGCCTCGCGGCGGTGGGCTCCCCACTCACAGAGTTCCGTCCTGCAGCAGTGCCTTGAAGGCGTCTACCTCTCGCTGCAGCACAATGCGCCCGTCGCCGTCGCTGAACGCCAGGATCCGGCCGCCTGCATCCAGGCCCGCCTCCGCGAGGAGCCCCGGCGGCAGGGACACGCGGCCGTCGTCATCGATCTGTAGTTCTGCTGGTTCGCGTATCACAATCGCAGTCTGCCAGGCTCCAGGTAGGGCTGGGCTGCCCTGACAGGTCCGGCGATCAGGGCAGCCCATGAGCACTACCCTCTTTGACACGTAGATCCGCAGAGGTGAGCAAGAATTGCGATGGTTAAGGGACATAGCGCAGACCTCGGCCCAGGGCAGGTTGAGGCTGACAGGATTGTTCCATGCGCCGTATGTCGCGTGGTCGCCTGCTGCAGAATGCTGGGCCAGCTCCGCGTGGCTCAGCCGAATGTCGAACTGCTCGCCTCGTCGGCCTCCGTGGGTGCCGCGAGACGCGGACTCAGCAGCGGTTGCCTGAGGTCTCGCTGGGAGCCATCTGGGAGCCAACCCGCTCCCCAAGCCCCTTCGAGACCACCCGAGACCAAGACAGACCGACGCTCTGACCAGGGCAAATGCCATCCGCGCTGGCAAGCTCAGCAACCGACCCTCATTCGGGACGAAGAGGTCGTGGGTTCAAATCCCGCCACCCCGACAGCTGAAGTACCAGGTCAGGGGCCTGATCCACTTAGTGGATCAGGCCCCTGAGTAGTTTCTGGGAGGGGAGAAAGAGCACGGGCGCACGCTCACGCGGACGGGCGGAAACGGCCAACTGGGTTGCGGGGTAGCTCGCCCGCTTCCGAGGGGTGCCCGCGGCGAGGGTTCCGCGATGTGCCCGCCACGGCACTTCGGGCGGCTCGGGGAGGGTCGTGGGGAACGGCTGTCGCGTTGGGCCGTACGGCTGAAAGCGGTGTCGGGCGTGGCGGCGCCTCCCCTGCTTGTACGGGACCTGATCACGGCCGAGCACGGGGCGTCCAGGCGCACAATATTTCCTTGAACTCGACTGCTTTGACACGGAGTTGAGCGTTTATCTAGATGCGGGGCATAGGACTCCGAGCGATCATCCGGGCATATCAGACGACTTCTCGCGCGGGCATTACCGGTGGGTACCGGGAGCTGCTAGACACTGCATCGCTCCTTCAACCCCCACCCACCCCCACACTTCGAAGGTCGGCAGCCATGTCCGTACGCAGGTTCTGGGCATCCCTCTCCACTCTCGCTCTCGCCGCCGTGGCCACTCTCGGTGTTGCCGGGAGCGCCGTCGCGGCGGACTCGGCCGCGGCCGGCGGTTATGTCGCGCTCGGTGACTCCTACTCCTCCGGTGTCGGCGCCGGGGACTATCTCCCCGACAGCGGTGACTGCCGGCGCAGCGTCAACGCCTATCCGCAGCTGTGGGCGGCGGCGAACTCCCCCACCTCGTTCGCCTTCGTCGCCTGTTCCGGCGCCACCACTTCCTCCGTCGCCAGTGGTCAGCTTGGGGTGCTCGACGCGTCCACCTCGCTGGTCAGCGTCACGGCCGGGGGCAATGACGTCGGGTTCGCCGATGTCATGCAGGACTGCGTGCTGGGGAGCGAGGCCACCTGCATCAGCAGTGTCGACGCCGCGGTCGCCAAGATGAACAGCTCTCTGCCCGGGAGCCTCGACTCGCTGTATGCCGGTATCCGCGCCGGGGCGCCCTCGGCCCAGGTCGTCGTCCTCGGGTATCCGCGCTTCTACCAGCTGTCGGGCAGCTGCATCGCGGGGCTCACCGAGGCCGAGCGGGCCGCGATCAACGATGCGTCGGACGTGTTGAACGGGGTGCTCGCCAAGCGGGCCGCCGATGCCGGATTCGCCTTCTCCAGCGTCGTCGACGAGTTCACGGGGCATGAGCTGTGCTCGGGCGACCCGTGGCTCCACAGCGTGACCGTGCCCGTCCAGAACTCGTACCACCCCACCGCCGCCGGGCAGTCGGGCGGCTACCTGCCGGCCTTCCGGTCCGCGGTGTAGCGGGGAGGAGCGGCAGCGGTACCTGTGATGAGGCGGTTCGCCGGGTGGTCCGGCGGGCCGCCTCCGCGCGTTTCCCCAGCCCGCTTGTTCAGTACCTCTCCACCAGGTGCTCGCGGCCTGCCGGGGGTTCGTACGACTCCGGCCAGAAGTCCGTCACGCCGGTGATCAGGCCACGGTCGTCGAAGGTGAAGAAGTGGATCGCGTGCGTCTCCTCGGGGCCGACCGTGACCTCGGTCCGGGCGGCCGCCTGCCGGCCCTCCGCGTCCGCGACGATCCGCTCGATCCGGACGTGCCAGTCGCCCGGGTACTCCTGGTTGAACCGGACGTAACGCTCCTTGCCGTGGATGCGTTCCCTGGTCTGCGGCAGCTCGTACACCACGTCGTCCGCCAGTGTCGCCGCGAAGGCGTCCCAGTCGCGGGCGTCGGCCGTCGCCCAGTACGTCTCCACCGCCGTACGCAGGCCGGCCGTGGTGGTGTTCCCGCTCGTCTCGTGCGTCATGGGAGTGAGTGTGTCGTGCGGCACTGACAATCGGCCGAAGAGCCGTCGCTGAGCTGTGATCATGTCCCTTGCGGCTTGGGGCGCGTCGCCTTCAGCGAGTACATCAGCGGAATCCTCGGGCGGTCCACCGGGAAGCGGTAGTGGCCGTCCGTGCCGCGCTCCAGCGTGCCGAAGCGTGGGAAGAGCGTGGTGTCGTGCTCATGCAGGAACTCGATCCGCAGGCCGGTCGCGGCCAGCGCCGTCACCACCTCGCTCAGCGGGTGCTGCCACTCGACGCTGCGGTTGTGCACGGTCGGCGCGTCGAAGTCGGCGTACGTCCCGGGGGTCTCGTCCACCCAGGCCTCGCGGCTGAAGTAGTCATGGGTCACGACCGAGCCGGTGCCGTCGTCCAGCACGTCGGTGAGCGGGTGGAACTCCGCCACGTAGAGGAAGCCTCCGGGCGCGACCAGCGAGGCCGCCGTCTCGGCCCAGCGCCCTATGTCGGGCAGCCAGTTCAGCGCACCGGTGCCTGTGTAGACGATGTCGTACGAGGAGTCGGGGACGGCCGTCGGGGCGTCGTACACGTCGGCCGTCACGAACGCCGCGCGGTCCGGCCCCAGGCCCAGCGACTCCGCCAGGCCCCGGGCGGTCTCCACGGCGGGCTCGGAGAAGTCCAGGCCCACCACCTGCGCGGCGCCGTGCCGCGCCCAGGACAGGGTGTCGAGGCCGATGTGGCACTGGAGGTGGAGCAGGGTCTTTCCCGTGACGTCGCCGACCTCCACGAGTTCGAACGGGCGCAGCACGTCCGTGCCCGCGCGGAACGCCTCCAGGTCGTAGAAGTCGCTCGCCACGTGTATCGGCACACGCTCGTCCCAGCGTGCGCGGTTGGCGTCCTGCCAGTCGTCCGGGGTCGGGGAGTGCATATCCGGAAAGTTACCCACCGGGTGGGAGGGGCGCGAGCCGTTATCCACAGGCGAACGGGGTCGGTCCGATCACCGGATGGGCCGGTCTGATGATCAGAGCGTGGTTGTGGACGGGCTTCTCCGGCCGAGTCGGTGATCGGGTTGGATGGAGGCATGAGCGAATCGGAGAACATCTCGACCATGCCGGAGTGGGAGCAGCGGTTCCGCGCGCCCCGGGTGTCCCTGCCCGACTGGGCCGAGGACGCGCCTGACCGCTCGCTCTTCGTCTCCAATGCCACCGGGACCTACGAGCTGTACGCCTGGGACCGGGCGAGCGGGCGGCAGCGCCAGGTGACCGACCGGCCCAACGGGACCACCGACGGCGTGCTGACGCCGGACGGCGAGGCCATCTGGTGGTTCAGCGACACCGATGGCGACGAGTTCGGCGTGTGGATGCGCCAGCCCTTCGGCGGCGGGGAGGACGAGCCCGCCGCCCCGGGCCTCGCGCCCTCGTATCCGGCGGGCCTCGCCATCGGGCGCGACGGGACCTCGGTGATCGGCCGGTCCACCGATGAGGACGGGACCACCGTCCACCTGGTGCGGAAGCCGGGCGGCGGGAGCGCGTCCGTCGAGAGCCACGAGATCTACCAGCACCGGGAGTCCGCCGGGGTCGGGGACCTCTCGTACGACGGGACGCTCATCGCGCTGGAACACACCGAGCACGGCGACGCCATGCACTCCGCCCTGCGCGTGGTGCGGCCCGACGGCTCCACGGTGGCCGAGCTGGACGACACCGAGGGCGGCACCAAGGAGCTCGGGCTCGCCGTGCTGGGCTTCGCGCCGGTGGCCGGTGACACCCGGCTGCTCGTGGGGCACCAGCGACGGGGCCGCTGGGAGCCGATGATCTGGGACCCGGTCGCGGGCACGGAGACCTCGCTCCCCGTGGACCTGCCCGGTGATGTGGGTGCCGAGTGGTATCCGGACGGCTCCGCCCTGCTCATCGAGCACAGCTTCGAGGCTCGCAGCGAGCTGTGGCGGTACAAGCCGGGGGCCGCGGAGCCCGTGCGGGTGGAGACGCCCGCCGGGACGGTGTCGGGCGCCACGGCCCGCCCGGACGGGACGGTGGAGTACCTCTGGTCCTCGGCCGCGCAGCCGCCGGTGGTGCGGTCGACGAGCGGTGCGGTGGTCCTGGACCCGCCCGGTGCCAAGGCGCCGGCGTCGGTGGCCGTCGAGGACGCGTGGGTGGAGGGGCCTGGGGGCCGGATCCATGCCCTCGTGCAGAAGCCCGCCACCGGGGACGGCCCGTTCCCGACCGTCTTCGAGATCCACGGTGGGCCGACCTGGCACGACAGCGACGCCTTCGCCTCCGGCCCCGCCGCCTGGGTGGACCACGGCTTCGCCGTCGTGCGGGTCAACTACCGCGGCTCGACCGGGTACGGACGCGCCTGGACGGACGCGCTCAAGCACCGGGTCGGCCTGATCGAGCTGGAGGACATCGCGGCCGTGCGGGAGTGGTCGGTGAAGTCCGGGCTGGCGGACCCGCAGCGCTTGGTGCTGGCCGGCGGGTCCTGGGGCGGCTATCTCACCCTCCTCGGCCTCGGCACCCAGCCCGACGCCTGGGCGCTGGGCCTGGCGGCCGTGCCGGTCGCGGACTACGTCACGGCGTACCACGACGAGATGGAGGCCCTGAAGGCGATGGACCGCACGCTGCTGGGCGGGACGCCGGAAGAGGTGCCCGAGCGGTTCGAGGCCTCGTCCCCGCTGACGTACGTCGACGCGGTGCGCGCCCCTGTCTACATTTCGGCTGGCGTCAACGATCCGCGATGCCCCATCCGCCAGGTGGAGAACTACGTGGACCGTCTGGCGGCGCGCGGCGCGGTGCACGAGGTGTACCGGTACGACGCCGGGCACGGGTCGCTCGTGGTGGAGGAGCGCATCAAGCAGGTGCGGCTGGAGCTGGAGTTCGCCCTGAAGCATCTGGGGGGTGGTGACGTGCTGGAGGCGTAAGGGGTGGATAAAGGGGCGACCCCGCTCCGGAGGGCCGGAGCGGGGAACCGTACCTTGGTGGGGTGTACCGGTTCCTGCTGACCCCGCGATGGTGGGGGATCAACCTCTTCGTCTTGCTGGCCATCCCGTTCTGCGTGTTCATGGGCACCTGGCAGCTCGGCCGCTTCGAGGACCGTGTGCAGTCGCACGAGCAGGCGGAGAAGCAGCCCGATCCGAGCACCCGGGCCGCGAAACCGCTGGACGAGCTGCTGCCCGTCGACAAGGTGACGTCCGGCCGGCCGGCCGTCGCGACCGGGACGTACGGCGAACAGTTCCTGGTTCCCGGCCGTGAGCTGGACGAGCGGCAGGGCTTCTACGTCCTGAACCTGCTGCGGACCGAGGGGGGCAAGGCCCTGCCGGTGGTACGCGGGTGGCTGCCCGGCACCGCGGGCAGCGTCCCCGTACCGGCCGCGCCGCAGGGCGAGGTCACCGTGACCGGCGACCTCCAGGCCTCCGAGAACATCCACAGCGACGGCGTCAACACCAGGGGCGGGCTCCCGGCGGGCCAGCTCGGCATGATCAGTGCCGCGTCGCTGGTGAACCTGGTCGACTACGACGTGTACGACGCCTGGGTGACGCTGCCCGAGACGGAGGCGGGCGGTACGGGCGGCGCGATGAAGCCGGTGCCCGCCGCCGCGCCGCAGGGCAGTGGGCTCGATCTGAAGGCGTTCCAGAACCTGGGGTACACGGGTGAGTGGTTCGTCTTCGCGGGCTTCGTGCTCTTCATGTGGTTCCGGCTGGTCCGCCGCGAGGCCGAGGCCGTCCGCGATGTCGCCCTCGGGCTGGTCCCGGAGGACGGGGAGAGCGGGGAGGCCGTGGGGGCGGCGGACGCCGGGGAGCCTGGGGCCCAGCCCGAGGGCCAGGTCGGGGGCCCTGCGAAGCCCGAGGCCGGGGGCCCTGCGGAGCCTGAGGCCGGAGCGGTGGGCGGCGCAGCTGTGGCGGCGAAGGCGCCGGGGAGCGTGCAGGGGTCGTAGGCGCGGTTCGCCGGAAGGGCGGGCCGGGCCTGCCGCGGCCTCGGTCGGTCGCGGCCTCGGCCTCGGTCGCTCGTGCCCCCGGGTGGGCGTGCCCCCGGGTGGGCGTAGCCCCGGGTGGGGCGGGGCCTCGGGTAGGGCGGGGCTTCTGGCGGGCTACGAAGTGGCCAGGACGCCCGTTCGGTAGATCGTGCCCGAGCAGGCGTTCTCGATCTTCGTCTCGGCCGTGGGTGCGCCCGTCTCCGGAGTGTGGGTGACGGCGATGCTGCCGTCCGCCGTGGAGCCGTCCTGGTGCAGCGACTGCGTGTCGGTGCCGGACTGGCCGGAGTCGTCGCCCGTTGATCCACCGGTGGCGCTGCCGTCGGGTGACGGGGTCGGGGTGGGTGAGGGCGCGACGGTCGGGCAGGTGTCGGCGGGGACCCAGGCGAACTGCACCTCGTAGGCCATGGAGGGCTTCAGCAGCACCGTGCCCGGCTCCTGCGAGGGGTCGGGCAGTCCAGGGGCCGCGTCGCCCGCCGTGTGCTGAATGACGGTGATCTTGAGCGGGTCGGCGGCGCCGAGGGCGGTGAAGCCGACGGTGCCGTTGTTGCTGACCGTACAGTCGGCGCCGGACACGTTCGCGATCCTGAAGCTGCCGTACACCTTGCCGTCGGTGCCCGGGGCACCTGCTGCCGCGGAGACGACACCGAGTTGGCTCGGGTCGCAGACCGGCAGGGCGGCGAAGTCCACGTTCGGCGGCGTGGAGACTCCGCCCGTCGCGGCGCCGCCCTCCGGGTCCTCGGTACGGTCCGCCGAGGGGCTGGCGGAGGGGGTCGGTTCGCCGGTGCCGCCCCGGCTCTCCTGGTCGGTGGGCTCCACGGTCCGGTCTGCCGGTGCCTGTGCGTCGGGCTCCTCGCCGTTGCCGCCCTGGGCTTGCTCACCGTGCCCGGCGATGGCGGGGAAAGCGGTGGCGGGGTCGTCGGAAGTCGTCACGTGGACGAAGGCGGGGACCGCTGTGCCGATCAGCAGCGCCGCCGCGGCCGCGCCGACGACGGCCTGGCGCCGCCGGGCCCGCCGGGCGGGCACCGCGCGCTGGAGATGTTCCAGGGTCCGGTCGGAGGGTTCGAGGTCCCCCACGGCACCGTGCAGCATCCGTCGCAGGACGACCTCGTCCAGCTCGCTGACGGCACCGAAGCCGCTGGGGACGGGGTCAGCGGGGTCGGCCGGGCCGGTGAGCTCGGCCGGGTCACCAGGCCCGACGGGGGCAGCCTGGTCGCTGAAGCCACCAGAACCGACCTGGTCGCTGGAGCCACCAGGACCGACCTGGTCGCCGAGGCCGGCCGGGCTTGCGTGACCGGCCTGGTCGCCAGGGCCATCGGAGTCGACCGAGCCAACCGAGCCAGCGGGATCGACCGAACCCGTCCCGTCCGCCGGACCCCTGAGATCCGCCGAACCCGTGCGGTCGGCCCGGTCACCGGAGATACCGGTGTCCCGGTCACCGGAGATACCGGGACCGGACGGAGTGCCCGGGCCACCGGAGTCGCCGGCCTCGGCAGCCTCCGCGCGGCCCTCGCTCAGCTCGCCCAGCTCAGCCGGCTCCCCCGCCGCGCCCTCGCCCTGCGGGGCACCCGGGCGATTCGGGCGGCCTGCACCCTCGGGGCGATCCGGGCGGTCCTCGCCGTCCGGGTAGTCCAGGCGATCCGTACCGTCCGGGCGGCCCGAGTGGTCCGTACCGTCCGGGCGGCCCGAGTGATCCGTACCGTCCAGCCGGTCCGTACCGTCCTGCCGGTCCGTACGGTCCGTACCCTCCAAGCAGTCCGGCCGGCCCAGATGGTCCTTACCGGTGTGCGGAGTCTTCTCCGGCCCGTGGTTCACAGTTCCGTTTCCCGTCGGGTCGTTCTCGTGCCTGTGCTCGTGGTGACGGCGGGGCCCGCTCATGTCTGGGCCTCCATCACGACGCGCAGCGCCGCGATGCCGCGGGAACCGTACGCCTTGACGGAGCCCAGCGAAATTCCCAGCGTCTCCGCGACCTGGGCCTCCGTCATGTCCGCGAAGTAACGCAGCACCAGCACCTCGCGCTGGCGCCGCTGGAGCCCTTTCATGGCCTTGATCAGCGCGTCCCGCTCCAGCTGGTCGTACGCGCCCTCCTCCGCGCTCGCCATGTCCGGCATCGGCTTGGAGAGCAGTTTGAGCCCGAGGATGCGGCGGCGCAGCGCGGAGCGCGAGAGGTTGACGACAGTCTGGCGGAGGTACGCGAGGGTCTTCTCGGGTTCCCGGACGCGGCTGCGTGCCGAGTGCACGCGGATGAACGCCTCCTGCACCACGTCCTCGCAGGACGCGGTGTCGTCCAGCAGCAGGGCCGCGAGGCCGAGCAGCGAGCGGTAGTGGGCGCGATAGGTCTCGGTGAGGTGGTCGACCGTGGTTCCTGCTGCCACCGTCTCGTCAGCACCCCCGCGCTGCGAGGGCAGCTGGGCCGGGCGCGCAGCGGGCATGGGCGCGATCACCGGCATGCCGCCGGGCACGCGAAGCCGCCGGGGCGGACGTACGGTCGGACCTCGGAACGGGCCCACCACGGTGATGTCGAGAACCTCTGCCACGCCTGTTGGACACGCTTCCCCCCGCCAGGGTTGTACGCGTACGGCGCCACGTTCGGCACTGTGCGACATGCCCTCATACGTACCTGCTCTTCCCCAAATGCCCCGTAAACGCGCCCCGTCACGCAAGAAGTGACGTCTGAGACGCCGCCCGGCCGACGTGCGGTTGCAGAAGGCCGGGAGATCATCGTCGGATATGACAACGCCCCAGCTCAAGGGGTTTCGGTCAGGTAATTGCTCATAGGGCGTTCACAGATCCTACAAAACAGGTTCGACCAATCCGCACGAGATCAAGACCCGTTCAGGCAGAAGTAATTTCGGCAGCCACCGATTCCGCGATCTGCGCCACGTTCAAAGCGGCACCTTTACGGAGATTATCGCCGCAAATGAACATTTCCAGGGCCCGGGGATCATCCAGCGAGCGCCGTACCCGGCCGACCCAGGTGGGGTCGGTGCCCACGACGTCGGACGGGGTCGGGAAATCGCCGGAGGCCGGGCTGTCGAAGAGGACGACGCCGGGAGCGGTCGCCAGGATCTCGTGGGCCCGGTCGACGGCGACCTCGTTCTCGAAGCGCGCGTGGACGGACATGGAGTGCGTCGCGATGACGGGGACGTACACGCAGGTCGCGGTGGTCTTCAGGTCCGGCAGGGCCAGCACCTTGCGGCACTCCTCGCGGATGGCGAGCTCCTCGGAGGACCAGCCGTCGCCGGCGTCCGTACCGGCCCAGGGCACGACGTTCAGGGCGACCGGCGCGGCAAAGGGGCTGAACGGGCTGTTCGAGGCGTTCGGGGCGTTCAGGGCGTTCGCCGCGGCGGAGGCGCCATCGCCCAGTGCACGCCGTACGTCGCCGGGGTGGGTGCCCAGCTCCGTACCGGCCACCAGCGAGAGCTGTTCGCGCAGAGCGCGGACGCCGTCGCGGCCGGCGCCGCTGACGGCCTGGTAGGAAGAGACGATCAGCTCGCGCAGCCCGAACTCCGCGTGCAGCGCGCCGATCGCGACGATCAGCGACAGGGTGGTGCAGTTCGGGGACGCGACGATGCCACGCGGTCGGAGCCGGGTGGCATGCGAGTTGATCTCCGGGACGACCAGCGGTACGTCGTCGTCGAGCCGGAAGGCAGCCGAGTCGTCGATCACCACGGCGCCCTTGGAGGCGGCGATCGGCGCCCAGCGGGCGGACACCTCGTCCGGCACCAGGAAGAGGGCCACGTCGATGCCGTCGAACACGTCCTCGCTCAGCGCGAGGACTTCGCTCTCCGCACCGCGCACGACCAGCTTCCGGCCCGCCGAGCGCGGTGAGGCGACGAGTCTGACCTCGCCCCAGACATCCGCGTGCTGCGAGAGGATCCGGAGCATGACGCCGCCGATCGCCCCGGTCGCACCGACGACCGCGAGCGAAGGGCGGCGTACGGTCATCGGCCGGTGCCTCCGTAGACGACGGCCTCGTCGGAGTCGCTGTCGAGGCCGAAGGCGGTGTGGACGGCGCGCACGGCCTCGTTGACGTCGTCGGCACGCGTGACCACCGAGATGCGGATCTCGGATGTCGAGATGAGCTCGATGTTCACGCCCGCGTCGGAGAGCGCCTCGAAGAAGCCGGCCGTGACGCCCGGGTTGGTCTTCATACCGGCGCCGACCAGGGAGATCTTGGCGATCTGGTCGTCGTAGCGGAGCGAGTCGAAGCCGATGGCGCCCTTGGCCCGCTCCAGGGCGTCGATGGCCTTGCGGCCCTCGGCCTTGGGGAGGGTGAAGGAGATGTCCGTCAGGCCGGTCGACGCGGCGGAGACGTTCTGCACCACCATGTCGATGTTGACCTCGGCGTTGGCGATGGCGCGGAAGATCGCGGCCGCCTCGCCCGGCTTGTCCGGGACGCCGACGACGGTGACCTTGGCCTCCGAGACGTCGTGGGCGACTCCGGAGATGATCGCGTGCTCCACCTTCTGGTCCCCTTGCGGCTCGTTGCTGACCCAGGTTCCGCGCAGTCCGGAGAAGGACGAGCGGACGTGGATCGGGATGTTGTAACGGCGTGCGTACTCGACGCACCGGTGCAGCAGCACCTTGGAACCGGACGCGGCCAGCTCCAGCATGTCCTCGAAGGAGATCCAGTCGATCTTCTTCGCCTTCTTCACGACCCGGGGGTCCGCGGTGAAGACGCCGTCGACGTCCGTGTAGATCTCACAGACCTCGGCGTCCAGCGCGGCGGCCAGCGCGACGGCGGTCGTGTCCGACCCGCCGCGGCCGAGGGTGGTGATGTTCTTGCCTTCCTGGCTCACGCCCTGGAACCCGGCGACGATGGCGATGTTGCCCTCGTCGATCGAGGTCCGGATGCGGCCCGGCGTGACGTCGATGATGCGCGCTTTGTTGTGGACCGAGTCGGTGATGACACCGGCCTGGCTGCCCGTGAACGACTGGGCCTCGTGGCCCAGGTTCTTGATCGCCATCGCCAGCAGGGCCATGGAGATCCGCTCGCCGGCGGTCAGCAGCATGTCGAATTCACGGCCGGCAGGGATCGGCGAAACCTGCTCGGCGAGGTCTATCAACTCGTCCGTCGTGTCACCCATCGCGGACACCACGACAACCACCTGGTTGCCGTTCCTCTTGGCGTCGACGACTCGCTTGGCGACCCGCTTGATGCCCTCGGCATCGGCTACGGAGGAGCCTCCGTACTTCTGCACGACAAGGCCCACGTGCGCTCCTCGCTCAGTCATTACTGCGGTCGGCTCAGTTTAACGAGCAGCCCGGAATCGACCCGTCCTTACCAGATGGTGAGATGTCCCGCTCACAACCCGGTACGGCGTGTCGACCCGAACTGCTCGTACGAGGCTGCTGCCCAGCACCGGAGGAGCGCACTCCCTTTTGTGTCCCAGCCCACACCTTCGGGGCGGAATGCGCGAGTCGGCGGCTCCGGTCGGGGTACCCGCCATGACTGCTCACGGCACCGGGTGGAGCTTGCGGAAGTACGTCCAGCTCGTCTCGTTCGGCTCGCTCCACTCCGCCGGGGCGTGGGCGAACTCCGGGTGGCGGTCCGCGATGTACGCGCGGGTCCGCTCCGGGACTTCGCCGTACGAGCCCAGCTTGCGGCCCCGGCAGTGGAAGGTGAGGCCGCCGGGCCGCTGCCCCTGGGCCATCCACGGCAGCCACGGCGACATGCGGGACCACGACATGGTGGCCGGGACGCTCGGCGCCGGTCCGGCCAGGTCCGCGCGGTCGGCGAAGAACTGGAAGAGCTCCAGCGCCTGGTAGGTGTCCCCGGCCGAGTGGTCCGGATACCGGTCGACCGGCAGCGGCGACGGGTAGGCGAGCGGGATCTCCAGGCTGAAGCAGACCTGCCCGCCGAGCTCGGTCACCGGCACGGGGAAGGGGCGCCACTTCTGGTTGGCAGGGTCGTTCCAGACGTGCACCACCGGCCGGTCCTGCCAGTTCTCCAGGATCTCGCGGGTGGCGGGGTCCAGGTAGAACGCGGCCTCCCTGGTGAGCAGCCGGTACGCGTCCGGACCGGCCTCGGCGTCCTGGGCCAGGCGTGCGACGTTGAGCCCCTCGAAGCCGAAGAGGCGCTGATAGGGCTCGTCGGGCGCCCAGGAGTACACGTCTCCCGACCACCAGTACGTGACCTCCTCACCGTCCAGCGAGGCGCGGGTGCGGGCGAGGGAGCGGAGCAGCTCTGCGGGGGTCGGCGGCTCTGCGGGGATCGGCGGCTCTGAGGGGGTCGTCTCTGAGGGGGTCGTCTCTGAGGGGGTCGTCTCTGAGGGAGTCCCTGCGGGTGTCGTCATACGTCCCACTCTGCGGCAACGCCACCGCCGCCCGGGCATGAGGTCCGGGCGGCGGGGTCCGCCTCAGCCCGCCGTCAGTGTCTCCGCGTCGATGACCGGGGTGTTCTGCGCTGCCGCGATGCGCCAGACGCCGTCGTCCTTCGCCAGGACGTAGGTCGGGCTGCCGGGGACCGACTCGGGGTGGGCGGCGATGAGTTCGGCCGGGTTCTCCTGGCCGTGGAAGACCTCGTCCAGGAACCGGCCTTCGTCGCGGGTCGCCGGCCGCTGGCGGATCTTGATCGCGGCGACGTCGGGACGGATGAAGAGGATGAGGTCGACGATGTACGTGGCGGTCACCGCGGAGTCCGCCTGGGGCGGGAGCACCTTGCGGGTGAAGGCGGCGATCTCCGGCAGGCCGGTGAGCCTCTTGCCGTGGGCCGTGGTCCAGATGGCGTCCTCGCGGAACCCGCCGAGGAACGCGTCGGGGTCCGCCTTCCGCTGAGCGTCCTGCACGGCCGCCACGAAGGCGACGATCGCGTCGACGTCCTCCTGCGGGGCGGGCACGCCGAGAATGGTGGGGGTTCCGGACCTCATGAGGGGCTCCTGCCGTGTGGTGCCGGCCGGTGGTCGGTCCGGGCAGGACGAGCCTCCCGCCTCAAGTGCGGTTGAGGTCAAGGGGTGGCCGGCCCGAAGCAGGTCCGCTGTCCGCCCGCTGTCCGCCGGGGTGCGGACCGCCGCGCGCACCGCGACAGAAGCGGTTCCTCCTGTCCTCAGCTCAGACGAGCGAAACCCACACCTCGGGTGTCCCGCCGATCCCGCTACTTCACCGGTCGCAGCCCCAGCGGGCCCGCGATCTCCTCCAGCATCACGCGGCCCGCCTCCTCCGCCAGGTCGTCCTCGCCCGGGTCCTGGTCGGTGTCCAGGCCGTCCAGTTCTTCCAGGGGGTGGCCGAGGCGGATGTGGGCGACCAGGGACTGGAGGGCGCGGAGGGCGGCGGAGGCGGTGGAGCCCCAGTTGGAGAAGTAGGAGAACTGCCACCACCAGAGCGCCTCGGCCGTGCGGTCCGCCTCGTAGTGGGCGAGGCCGTGGCTCAGGTCGGTGACCAGGTCGGCCAGGTCGTCGGAGATGCGGTGCGGGACCGGCGCCTTGCGGGGCTCGTACGGGTCGAAGACCTCGGAGTAGACGTCGATCGGCTCCAGCAGGGCCGCGAACCGCTCGCGCAGGCCGTCCGCGTCCGGCTCTGCGCCGAGGTCCGGCTCGTACCGCTCGTCGGGCAGGACGTCCTCGTACGCGCCGAGGCGGCCGCCCGCGAGCAGGAGCTGCGAGACCTGGAGGAGCAGGACCGGGACGGCCTCTTCCGGCTCGTCGACCTTGGACACCTCGGTGACCGCGACGATGAACGTCTTGATCTGGTCCGCGATCTGGACGGCGAAGTCGCCCGGGTCCTGCGTGACGGAGTTCAGCGTGGCGTCAGACATCGAGGGGACCTCCCGTGGGCGCGGTCACAGACGGTGAAGCAGACGGGGAAGCGAGGAGCGTTACGCAGGAGGGCTGAGAGGCCGTGGCCTTCGTGTCAGACATCCAGGAGCCGCCTTCCCTCGAACGCGCGGCCCAGCGTGACCTCGTCGGCGTACTCCAGGTCGCCGCCGACCGGCAGGCCGCTCGCCAGCCGGGTCACCCTGAGGCCCATCGGTTTGACCATCCGCGCCAGGTACGTCGCGGTGGCCTCGCCCTCCAGGTTGGGATCGGTCGCCAGGATCAGCTCGGTGATGGAGCCGTCCGCGAGCCGGGCCAGCAGCTCGCGGATGCGCAGGTCGTCCGGGCCGACGCCCTCGATGGGGCTGATCGCCCCGCCCAGGACGTGGTAGCGGCCGCGGAACTCGCGCGTCCGCTCGATCGCCACGACGTCCTTCGGCTCCTCGACCACACAGATGACGCTCTGGTCGCGGCGCGGATCGCGGCAGATCCCGCACTGCTCCTGCTGGGCGACGTTGCCGCACACGGCACAGAACCGGACCTTGTCCTTGACCTCCAGGAGGGCATGGGCGAGACGGCGTACGTCGGTGGGCTCGGCCTGGAGGATGTGGAAGGCGATCCGCTGCGCGCTCTTGGGACCGACGCCGGGCAGCCTGCCCAGTTCGTCGATGAGGTCCTGAACAACGCCTTCGTACAACGGAACGCCTCTCTTCGCTTCCTGCTCCGTACCGTAGTGGGTACGGGTCGGTACCAGTAGGCCCCCGGGCCTGATCGGAGGGGTGGGGTCAGAACGGCAGGCCGGGAATGGAACCCCCGCCGCCCAGACCCTGCGCCAGCGGGCCGAGCTTCGCCTGCTGGAGCGCCTGCGCGTTCTCGTTGGCCGCCTGGACGGCCGCCACCACGAGGTCGGCGAGCGTCTCGGTGTCCTCCGGGTCCACGGCCTTCGGGTCGATCACCAGGGCCCGCAGCTCGCCGGAGCCCGTGACGGTGGCCTTCACGAGGCCTCCGCCCGCCTGTCCGTCGACCTCGGTCCTCGCCAGCTCCTCCTGGGCCGCGGCGAGGTCCTGCTGCATCTTCTGGGCCTGCTGGAGCAACTGCTGCATATCGGGCTGGCCACCACCGGGAATCACGGTCACTCCTGGCATTTCGACGACAGATGTTTCGGTAAGCCGAGCCTACGTGCTCACCGGTCACCGCGCTCCACCCGCCGGGGACCAACTCTTTCGGGTGAGTTTCGTCAACCGCCGTGAAGGCTCCTATACCTGACCAGCGGCCCCGCGCAGGCGGGAATCCCGCGATTTCGACTCCGCAGCCCACCATTCGGCGGTAGGAAGGGCATGCACATCGGTACTTCTGCGCACATGAATGGTGACGCAGAGTTACCTACGCCGCCCGCGTCGTCCGCGAGGAAGCCCTGAGCGTCCGTTCCGTCCGTCAGAGTGCGAAGGAGTGCCCCGGTGAGTCAGCCGGAGATGCAGCCCGAGGGGCCGCCCCGCAAGGAGTCCGATGCGGGTTCCGGTGAGATCGGAGTGGAGTGTTCCGCTTCTGGCTCCCGCGCCGGAGCGGTCGGTGGAGCCGGTGGGGCCGGAGCGGGAGCCGGAGCCGGTGGGAGCGGCGGGGGTCGTGGGGTGGGGACCGGTGGGGGCCGTGCCGCCGGTGGCGGTGGGGGCAGTGGCGGTGGCGGGGCCGGGGGGTCCGGTGGCGGCGGGGCCGGGGGCGGTGGTGGCGCCCGTGCCGGTGGGGCCTGGGGTGGCGGGTCCGGGGCCGGCGGGCGCGACCTGACCGGGCGGCCCTTTCCGCTCGGCGACTGGGGCGAGCCCGCCGAGCGGCTCGACGAGCTCTACCGCTGGGTCGAGGCCGGCGCCCTCGCGACAGCGGACTGGTACCTCACCGACCGCGCGTGGAAGCGCCGAGGAGCCCGGGCCCTGCGGCTGGGCACCGCGCTCGGGGTCGTGGCGGGGGCCGGGCTGCCGCTGCTGGACCTGACCGGCACATTGAGCGGGTCGGCGGGGTGGGGGTACCTGTCGCTGCTGCTGGGCGCCACCTGCATGGTGTGCGACCGGTACTTCGGGCTCACCTCCGGCTGGATAAGGAACCTCGCCACCGCGCAGGCCGTGCAGCGGCGGCTCCAGGTGCTCCAGTTCGACTGGGCGTCGGAGTGCGTACGGGAGATGCTCGGGCCGACCGAGGGGACGGCCAGTGAGGCGGCCGAGCGGTGCCTGGGGGTGTTGCGGCGGTTCTCCGAGGACATCACGGAGCTGGTGCGGTCGGAGACGGCGGACTGGATGGTGGAGTTCCGGGCGGGGCCGGCGCCTATGGGGACGCAGGCGTTGGTGTCGGGCACGGCGGGCGGGCGGGCGGAGCCGGGGGGAGTGCCCGGGCGGTTCTCGATGCCGTCCGTGGCCGCTCGGCCGAACATGCCTCGGCAGCGGCCGCCTGAGGCGCCGAGGTAGGTGGCCCCGGGGGGGGTCCTCAAGCGCCGGACGGGCTGGAGCTGTCCGTCCCCGTCCGGCTCGGGAGCCCCCGGCCCCGGGGTT
Organism: Streptomyces sp. NPDC101178; assembly: GCF_044767965.1. NCBI lineage: Bacteria > Bacillati > Actinomycetota > Actinomycetes > Kitasatosporales > Streptomycetaceae > Streptomyces > Streptomyces sp. NPDC101178. The sequence continues at coordinate 609,864 of NZ_JBIWOZ010000003.1, read as the reverse complement.
CCGTCCTCAACGCCGGACGGGCCGGGAATGGGCGCGGCGCGGGCTGGAGTGGGTGTGGGTGGGCCGGGGGTGTGGGTGTCAGCTGAAGATGATCATTGAGCCTTGGGCCAGGGAGCGGGTTGCCGCCGCGTGGAGGCCCAGCCAGACGTGGCGTTCTCTCGCGAACGGGCTGTCGTCGTACGGGAGAGGGCTCGCCGGTTCCTCCAGGGCCGTGGGGCCCGGCGGCGGCTGCGGGGCGGCCGGCGGGTTGGCCGGGTCGATGCCGATGGACGGGGCCACGTACTCCAGCTCGCGCAGCAGGCCGTGCGCGGAACCGAGCGGGCCGCCGCCCTCCAGCAGCGCGTCGTTCGAGAGCGGGTGCGGGAAGTCGAGCGGTACGTACGCGCCGGCGTGGTCGTAGTGCCAGACCAGGTGCGACTGCTGCGCGGTCTGCTCGAACATCTCCAGCAGCTGCTCGTAGTCACCGCCGAGGCCCTCGACCGGGGTGACCGCCAGGCCGCTCAGCTGGAGCAGGTAGGCGCGGCGCAGGAAGTGCAGGGCGTCGTAGTCGAAGCCCGCCACCGGGGCCACGTCTCCGTTGAGGCCCGGCATGTAGGCGAAGACGGGGACGGGCGGCAGGCCCGCGTCGTGCAGCGCCCGGTCGTAGACGGCGATCTCTTCGGCGAACGGATTGTCGGGGCTGTGGCACAGCACATCGACGAGGGGGACCAGCCACAGGTCACAGGCCACGAAGTCTCGCTCTCCAACGGGTTCGGCGATCGTCGCAACAGCGTAATGCGAGGTGTACCTCACGCACAGGGGCCAGGCGGCGCGGAGGGTCCCTACCCTTCCGAGCACCCACGGGACCCCGGGGACCCCAGGGATTCCCGTGGCTCCTGCGCCTCCCGGGACCTCCGGAACTCCTGCGCCTCCAGGTGGTCCGCCCACGCCAGCGCGTGGGCGTAGTACGACTGCATCACCGCCAGCACCTCGCCGCGGTCGCCGCCCGCGATCGCCTCGACCAGCTCCTCGTGGCCGAACCACAGCACCCGCTCGTCCGCACGCTCGCCGCGCAGCCGGTGGACGGCGAACACCCAGGCCTGGACGCGGAGTTTGGCGAGGAAGGCGGTGATGTACGGGTTGAGGACGAAGGCCCCGAGCTCCCGCCAGAAGCGGAGGTCGTACCCGATCAGCACGTCGAGATCGCCGCCCTTCGCCGCGCGGACGGCCTCCGCGGCCCGGCGCCGGATCGGGGCGAGCGCCTCGGGGCGGACGGAGACCTGGTCGGCGGGCGAGCGGAAGATGCCCTCGACGACGAGGGAGCGGGCTTCCACCATCGCCCGGTAGTCCGCAGTCGTGAACTCGTGGACCTGGAAGCCGCGGTGCTGGTCGGAGGAGAGCAGGCCCTGCGCGGAGAGGTCGAACAGCGCCTCGCGGACGGGCGTCGCGGAGACGCCGTACTGCTCCGCGATCTGCTTGACGGTGAACGCCCGGCCCGGACGCAGCCGCCCGGCCAGCACCTCGTCGCGCAGCGCGTCGGCGATCTGCTGGCGCAGCGTACTGCGGGTCACGCCTCCGCTCGGCACCATCGGTGGCCGCCCTTCCGGTTCGCCGGCCGTGTCCAGCCGGGTTCGGCCGTCTTTCGGCTCGGGTCACCTTAAGGCAGCGGCCCGCCGTGCCCGATTTCGGGCACGGCGGGAGGCGATCGCGTACGCGAGAGTGTCCGTACGGCTACACCGTGTGCTCGTCGGCCACCGCGAGCGCGATGTCCAGCGCCGCGAGACCCTCCTTGGCCTCGGCCTCGGTGACGTTGCAGGCGGGAACGGCGTGGGTGCGGTTCATGTTGATGAACGGCCAGAGCCCCTGCTTCTTCGCCGCCGCCCCGAAGGCCGCCATCGGGGCGTTCGCCTCGCCGGAGGCGTTGTACGGGACCAGCGGTTCGCGGGTCTCGCGGTCGCGTACGAGCTCCAGCGCCCAGAACGCGCCGAGGCCGCGCACCTCGCCGACCGACGGGTGGCGCTCGGCGAGCTCGCGCAGCCCGGGCCCGAGGACGGTCTCGCCGATGTGGGCCGCGTTCTCGACGACCTTCTCGTCCTCCATGACGCCGATGGTGGCGACGGCGGCCGCGCAGGCGAGCGGGTGGCCGGAGTAGGTGAGGCCGCCCGGGTAGGGACGGGTCTCGAAGGTGGCGGCGATCTCGGCGCTGATGGCGACGCCGCCGAGCGGTACGTAACCGGAGTTGACGCCCTTGGCGAAGGTCAGCAGGTCCGGCACGACGTCGAAGTGGTCGGCGGCGAACCAGGCGCCGGTGCGGCCGAATCCGGCCATGACCTCGTCGAGGACGAAGACGATCCCGTACCGGTCGCAGATCTCGCGGACGCCCGCGAGGTAGCCCGGCGGCGGGGTCATGATGCCGGCCGTGCCCGGGATGGTCTCCAGGATGATCGCGGCGATGGTGGACGGCCCTTCGAAGGCCAGGGTGTCCTCCAGGTGCTGGAGCGCGCGGGCGCACTCCTCGGCCTCGGTCTGCGCGTAGAACGGCGAGCGGTAGAGGAACGGCGCCCAGAACCGTACGACACCGGCCGAGCCGTTGTCGGAGGGCCAGCGGCGCGGGTCGCCGGTGAGGTTGATCGCGGTGGCGGTGGCGCCGTGGTACGAGCGGTAGGCGGAGAGCACCTTCGTACGGCCGGTGTGCAGCCGGGCCATGCGGATGGCGTTCTCGACGGCCTCGGCCCCGCCGTTGGTGAAGAAGATCTTGTCCAGGTCGCCCGGCGTGCGCTCGGCGATGAGGCGTGCGGCCTCGGAGCGCGACTCGACGGCGAACGCGGGCGCGAAGGTGGCGAGTTTGCCGGCCTGCTCCTGGATCGCGGCGACGACGGTGGGGTGCTGATAGCCGATGTTGGTGTAGACGAGTCCGCTGGTGAAGTCGAGGTAGCGGTTGCCGTCGTAGTCCCAGAAGTAGGACCCCTCGGCGCCGGCGACGGCGAGCGGGTCGATGAGGCCCTGGGCGGACCAGGAGTGGAACACGTGCGCGCGGTCCGCGGCCTTCACGGCCGCACCGGCCGCGGGGTCGGCGTACGGGGCATGAGGGGCATGAGGGGTCATGCGGGGAGCGTAGGTGCTGGTGGGAGGGCGGTTCCATGGCCATGTTGTACGGCGTGGGGCGCGGGGGTCGGCAGGGTGTCGGGTCCGGGCGCCCGCGGTCCGATTCACAGCGTGTCGCCGAGCGCGATTGACAGCATGCTGTCATTGTGACAGTCTTCTGTCATCTACTTCGGGAGGCCGCCATGACCGGCACCAGCCCTGTGGTCCATCTCGCCGTGTACGACACGCTCGCCGACTGGGAGACCGGGTACACCACCGCGTTCCTCGCGCAGAACGGCTACACCGTGCGGACCGTGGGGCCGGACCGGGAGACGGTCAGCACCATGGGCGGGCTGCGCATCCAGCCCGATCTGGCCCTCGCCGAGCTGCGGCCCGAGGACAGCGCGCTGCTGATCCTGCCCGGGGCCGGGCTCTGGGACGCGGGCGACGACCTGGCGCCGTTCGCCCGTGCGGCGCGCGCCTTCCTCGACGCGGAGGTGCCGGTCGCGGCGATCTGCGGAGCGACGGCCGGTCTGGCCCGCGAGGGGCTGCTCGACGACCGGGCGCACACGAGCGCGGTCTCCTTCTACCTGGCGGCGACGGGGTACGGAGGTGGCGCGCGGTACGTGGACGCGGACGCGGTGACGGACGGCGGGCTGATCACGGCCGGGCCGACGGAGCCGGTGGCACTGGCGCGGGAGGTGTTCGGGCTGCTGGGGGTGTACGGGCCGAAGAAGCTGGGGGCTTGGTACCGGCTGTTCCATGACTCGGACCCGAGCGCGTACGAGGTGCTGGAGGGTGAGTGAGCGTACGGGGGACGTGGGGGAAGCCCCTTCCCGGCAGGAGTTGCTGAGCCGGGCCGCGCTGACGGTGTTCCGGCTGAACGGGCAGTTCCTGGGCGTGGCGGACGAGTTGGCCAGACCTGGTGGGCTGACGGCGGCCTGGTGGCAGGTGCTGGGGGCGGTGCTGCCGGGGCCGTTGCCGGTGGCGGGGATCGCGCGGGAGATGGGGATCACCCGGCAGAGCGTGCAGCGGATCGCGGATCTGCTGGTGGGGCGGGGGCTCGCGGAGTACGCCGAGAACCCGGCCCACCGGCGGGCGAAGCTGGTGCGGGTGACGGCTGCGGGGCGGGAGGCGGTGTCCCGGATCGACCCGTCCCACGCGGAGTTCGCCGCGCGGCTGGCGGGGGAGCTGGGGGAGGAGGGGTTCGCGGAGGCGGTGCGGGTGTTGGAGCGGTTGGCGGGGGCGGTGGAGGCGGTGACGGGGGGCGGGGGTGGGCCCCCCCCCCCCCCCGGCGGGGGCGGCCCCCCCAACCCCGGCGCCCGGTGGGGGGGCGGCCCCCCCCCCCGGCGGGGGGGCCACCCCCGGAGGCACGGCCACCCGC
>NZ_JBIWOZ010000003.1:536270-605410 GCF_044767965.1 Streptomyces sp. NPDC101178 | reverse complement strand
GTTGGGGGGGGGGGGGGGGGGGGGGGGGGGGGGGGGGGGGGGGGGGGGGGGGGGGGGGGGGGGGGGGGGGGGGGGGGGGGGGGGGGGGGGCCCCCCCCCCCCCCCCCCCGTCCGGCGGGGGCGGCCACCCCAGCCCGTCCGGCGTTTGAGGACGGAACCCTCGCCCTGTTGGGGGGCACACCCTCAGTACTCCGCTCCCCCGGAGCACCGCTCCACTCTGCGCGCCGAACCCGTGCAATCCCCGGTTCCGTCCTCAAACGCCGGACGGGCTGGGAATGCGCGCACCGGACCCGCCCGGCCAACGGTTCCGTCCTCAAACGACGGACGGGCTGGAGGGTTCGCGCCGGACCCCGCCCGGTCAACGGTTCCCTCCTCAAACGCAGGACGGGCTGGGGGAGGCGGAACCAAGGGGCGTGGGGGCATGTCGTAGAGGGCGGCGGCAGCCCCCTGGGCCGCGGGGCTATTCTCGTGCGGGCCGCAGGGGAGGAAGCGCACATGGACAAGCTCGGACCCGACGACCCGCACCGCATAGGCGCGTACCGCCTCCTCGCCCGCCTGGGAGAAGGCGGCATGGGCCAGGTCTTCCTCGCCCGCTCCGAGAGAGGCCGCACCGTCGCCCTCAAGCTCGTCCGCCGCGAGCTCGCCGAACAGCCCGAGTTCCGCGCCCGCTTCCGCCAGGAGGTCCGCGCCGCACACCAGGTCGGCGGCGCCTGGACCGCCCCGGTCCTCGACTCCGACACCGAGGCCCCGGTCCCCTGGGTCGCCACCGGCTACGTCGCCGGCCCCTCCCTCCACCGCATCGTCTCCGGCCGTCCCGGCGCCCCGGTCGCGGACTCGGGCGCGTACGGACCGCTGCCACTCCGCTCCGTCCAGCTCCTCGGCTCCGGCCTCGCCCACGCCCTCCAGCACATCCACCGCGCCGGGCTCATCCACCGCGATCTGAAGCCCTCCAACGTGCTGCTCACCATCGACGGCCCCCGGGTCATCGACTTCGGCATCGCCCGCGCCCTGGAGTCCCTGGCCGACGGCGACCTGACGCGCACGGGCGCGATGATCGGCTCGCCCGGGTTCATGGCCCCGGAGCAGGTGCGGGGCGAGCGCGTGACGACGGCGTGCGATGTGTTCTGCCTGGGCTCGGTGCTCGCGTACGCGACGACCGGCCGGCTCCCGTTCGGCGTGGCCGAGAGCGGTGGGGTGCACGCCCTGATGTTCCGGATCACCCAGGAGGACCCGGATCTGGCCGGCGTTCCGGCGGAGCTGGCCGACGTCGTACGGGAGTGCCTGGCCAAGGACCCGGCCGCCCGGCCCTCCACCGACGAGCTCCTGGCCCGGCTGGGCGAGCCGCAGGCCGACGAGCCCTGGCTCCCCGCCACCCTCATCGCCCAACTGGGCCGCCAGGCAGTGGGGTTGCTCGACGCGGAGGACCCGGAGGCGCCGGCGGTCCCGGCCGCCACACCCCCCGCTCCCGTCCACGCCCTGCCCACGCAGGCGGCGACTCCCCCGCCGGCCCCGACGCCACCCCCGTACGCCCACCAGCCGCAAGTCCCGTACAACCAGGGCTACCACCCAGGCCCGACGTACAACACCCCTCTCCCACCCGCCTACTTCACGCCGCCGCCGGCCCCGGCACCCACCCCCGCGCGCCGGTCCGCCGGAGCGACCGTCGCTCTCGTCGCCGTGGCGCTGGTCGTGGCGATAGGCGCCGGCGGATCCGTGTACGCGTTCATGAACAACAAGGGCGGCGGCACGCCCACCCCCGACCCGTCCGCCTCGGCCTCCGGCGACCCGGTGGGGACCGGCGACGAGGGCGCCCTACCCGGTGATTACCTCGGCACCTGGACCGCCGCCATCCCCGGCGACGGCGAAGGGTCCACCCGGAAGCTGACCATCCGGCAGGGCGACGTCGGCGACCAGGTCCTCTCGCTCACCGCCGAAGGCCCCCTGGCGCTCGGCGCCTCGTACCACTGCGAGTTCATCGCGCCCCTGGCCGCCCGCCCCGGCGACGGCGAACCGGTCCTCATCGGCCCCTCCACCGTCTCCGTGGGCCGCCCGGCCGCCTCCTGCTCCCCCGGCAAGCCCACCGAGCTGACCCTCCTCCCGGACGGCAGCCTGCGCCGGGCGACGACCGGTTCGGGCGAGAGCCTGATCTACACCAGGTCCGACTGAGGCACGGCGGCGCGGGTGCGCACCCGGGTCTCCGGGAAGGCCCGGCCGCCGGAGGTCGTCGTGCGACCTGGTTCCGCCCTGACGGCGCCCGGTCGGCGACCGGCCTGGCGACCCATCCCCCCGTAGGGTGAACTGAGCTGCGAGCAGGGCCACTTGCTTCTCGCGTCGACTGCCCGTGACCATGAGGGCATGTCGTCCGGTACTGCGACCTTCGACGTCGCCTCAGTCCTCCGGGAGGTGAAGACGATCCGCGCGGAAGGACTGGTACGGATCCGTGAACTCTCCCTGCCTCTGCTGCGCCGGGCGGCGTCCGCGCACTCCACGGTGGTCACCGACGCCTGGCCGGTGGAGGTCGAGAACCTCTTACGCACGGCACTGGCAGGCCTGGGCGGAGGAGACCTGGAAGAGGCCGCGGCGCTCACCCTCGGGCTGGCTCCGGGGCTGCGCGACCGGCCCGCCGCGGACCGCCGCCGGCTCGCCGCCAGGGTCTACAGCGTCAGTGTCGAACGCTTCCGGAAGAGCCATGAGGACATGGTTCTCGGACAGATCGCCGAGCAGGTCTGCTGGATCGCCGGAACACCCGCGAGCGACCACGGGGCCTCACCGTCGCCGCTCCTCGCACCGCACCTGCAGCACCGCACGCTGCGCGTGGATTCCAGATCGCTGACCTTGCACGTCCACCCCATCGAACTCCTGCGCGACGTCGATGTGATCGTCTCGCCGCTCAACACGCACCTGAGCCTGCCGGAGACGTACAAGGCGTCCGTGGCCGCGGCGCTGCGCCGGGCCGGAACCCTGCACGACGCCGCCGGAGACGTGATCGGCGACCCCGTCCACGACGAGCTGCTCGGCTGGCGTGCCGCCAACGGGTCGCGCGGCCGCCCCGTGCTGCCCGGGACCGTGGCACCGACCGGTCCCAGCGGTCTGGCCGCGCGGGGGATCCGGCGGATCTACCACGCGGCGGTGGCGGTTCCCCGGCCGGGCACGAACCGCTACGACGTCAGCCCGCAGGACGTCACCGCCGCCGCCACCCGCGCGCTCGCCCTGATGGACGAGGAAGGGAACAGCTTCGACCCGCCGCTGCGGTCGGTCTGCTTCCCGCTGCTCGGTGCCGGCCGGGGCGGCCTGTCACCGCAGACCAGCCTCAGCGCCCTGTGGGCGGCCCTCGCGGCCGACAGCCTCCGGACCCGTGACATCCACCTGATCGTCCGCAGGCCTCCACTGGCCGGGATGGTCGCCGACGTGCTCCGCGCACGCCGGGTGGACCAGGAGACGGCCGGCCATGGGGAGAGAGGGCACGGGTGCGTATGAACCCCTTCACGGTCCTCGCCGTGGGCGCCGCGCGGTGGAGCAGTTACGGGAGTCTGCTCGGCTCCGACGCGACACGGACCCTGGGACGGCAACTGGCCGCGCTGCGCGCGGGCGAGGGCGACCCGGACACGGCCGCCGACCGCGCGGCACGGACTCTGCTCGACGCCCTGCCTCCCGAGATCGCCGCCGCACTTCGGGAGGAAGGAGACCGGACCCGGTTCTCCGGCTCGCCCCCGGCCGTCCATCACCAGGGATACAGCGTGCGGGACCTGTGCCTGGTCGTCGTCGACGGCAACCCGATGATCGGGCCGTTCCTCGGGCCCGTACGTGAGCGCCTGCTGTCCGAACCGGCCGCGCCCTGGCACCCGGGCCTCGACCCGCTGCTGATCGTCCTCTCCGGCGACGACGGACGCAGGCAGGTACCGCTGTTCCAGTTCGAAGTCGGGACCATGCCCTGGCGGGTGGTCCTCGACGTGAACGCCGTCCTGGGCGCCGATTCCGATCCGTGGGGCGTCGCCGACTGGTGGCTGGCCGAGAGCACCTGGTGGCGGAGGGCTCCGGCCTCGCTCCTCGGACAGGGGCGCGACGCCGAACTCCGCGGCGCCGCCGCGGAGCTGGACCGGGAGGACTAGCCGATGCCCAAGCAGCCACCGCCCGACGCGCTCCCCGGCGAGCCGACCCGCGCCGTACTGCGCGCCGGCACACCCCTGTTCCGGGTGCACGCCTCCCACCGCGATCCGGCCGCGTACAACTCCTCCCCTTCGCACGCCTTCTACTTCGGCGGCCGCTTCGACAGCACCCCCTACGACCGCTACGGCTACCTGTACGTCGGGTTCACCCCCGGCGCCGCCGTCTGCGAGGTGCTGCTGCGCTCGCTCGCCTTTCCCGGGGACGGCGGAGCGCGGCTGCTGCCCCGGAAGTCGTTCGAGCGACGGAGCCTGTCCTTCCTCTCGTCGGCCGAAGACATCGAGGTCGTGTCCCTGATGTCCGGGGCCGACCTCTCGGCGCTCGCCCAGGACCCGTGGCTCGTCCAAACCGAGGGCGAGGACTATCCGCAGACCCGGGACTGGGGCCACTGGATCCGCGCCCGCACCAAGCCCTGGGCCCAAGGCCTCGTCTGGCCCTCCAAGCGGGAGCCCGCCGAGCGGGTCGCCGTCCTCTTCGACGACCGGGGCCACGGCCCGGCACTGGAACCGACCGGGGCCCCGCCCATCGACTTCGGCACGGCGGAGGGCGAACGCTGGCTCAACGGCGTCCTCACCCCCTACCTGGCGCGGACCGCACCGCGCCTGCCCGGAAGGGATGACTGACGTGGCGTATCCGCCCTATGACCTGCACGCGCTCATGATCGAACTGCGGCAGCGCGGCGAAGGCGCTGCCAGCTCCCAGGACCTGAGCCGGCTGACCGCCATCGCCCTCGACCACCTGGGCTGCGCGACAGGCCGTGAGTGCTTCGACCGCCTCTACGCGGACTGGGCCGAACTGCCGAAGAGCACCATGATGTCGGGGCTGCGGGCCGGCCAGATCCTCAGCCTGCTGCCGATGCTGCGGTTCGACCAGCCGGTCTCGGCCCCGGAGCGGGAGCGGGAACTGCGGGACGAGGCAAGGGCGTTCGGCCCGGCCGGGGACGGCTGGCAGGGCAGTGTCATCACCTTGGGCGCCACGTCGGGGCTTCACCAGGCGAGTGACCCGGCCGCGATGGAGGCGGAGCTCGTCCGGCTGGAGGAGGCGCGCGCTCTGCTCCCTCCAGGCAGCCCGCAATGGGAATTCCTCGGATACAACCACGCCGGGCTGCGCGCGCAGCTCGCCCAGCTCACCGGCGGTGAGGACGACTTCGACTCGGCCGTCGAGGACCTGGCCGGATTACCCGAGTCGCCCCTGCTCGACGGTGAGCAGCGCGTGGCCGCGGAGGGTCAGTTGGCCCTGTACCGGGCCCACCAGGCTCAACGCCGCGAGGACGAGGACGCACTGGTCGAGCAGATCCGCGTACTGAGGTCGGCAGTGGACCGGCTGCCGCCAGGCCACATGAGCAGGCCCCAGATGCAGTCGAGTCTCGACCACGCCGAAGCGGTGCTGCGTTTCCTCCGCACGCGTCGCACCGGAGGCGAGCCGAGCACAGAGCCGCTGCCCACGGCTGCCTCACCTCAGGACGTACGACGCCGGATCGCGGCCCTGCCGCGCGATGCCCGGATCACCGAGCTCCTCAACGCAGGCGTCGTCCAAGCCTCCCTGGCCCTGGAGACCAGGGACCACCAAGGGGCTCTGGACGCCCAGCAGATGCTGGAGGAAGTCCTGGACCTGCTCGACGACCCCGGTGACGCACGCTGGATACACGCCACCTCCACCCTCGGTATGAGCCACTCCGCCCTCTCGATGCTGTCCATCGCCCCGCACCGGCGACGGCCCCACCACCTGGACCAGGGCATCTCCTGGCTCCGGCACACCTGGCGGCTGGCCGCCGGGCCGGAGCATCCGAACTGGAAGAACACCGGGTCGGTCCTCGCCGACGCGCACCGGTTCCGTGGCGACCTCCTGCACCCGTACGGCCCGTCCGCGAAGCGCCCCGACCACGACGAGGCCCGGCGCATCGGCCTCAAGTCCCTGGGAGCGGCGGCCTGGACGGTCCTGCTCCAGTCGGGTACGGCGCACGGCGCCGAGACCGCCCGGCGCGCCGGCGAGAACGCCGTCTCCGTGGCCCGCTGGTGCCTGGCCGACGGAGCCCACGCCGATGCCGTCCGTGCCTTGGACGCCGGACGCGGGCTCACCCTGCACGCGGCCACCGTGGCGGCCACCGTTCCCGACATGCTCGCCGCACTGGGCCAGGACGACCTCGCCCGCGAGTGGCGCCTCGCGGGCGGGGTGAGAGATCCGGGCCCGGGACAGGCTCCGGTGGGCGGCGGTCCCGACAGCCGTCTGCGCCGACGGGTGTTGCGGGCGCTGGCCGCCTCCCCGCTGCGCCGGCGGCTGCTGGACGCGCCGTCGACCGAGGAGATCGCCGCCGCCCTGCGGACTCTGGGCGCCACGGCGCTCGTCTACCTCATCCCGGCCGCCGACGAGCAACCGGACCTCAAGGACCGGCTCTTCTTCGGACGGCGGCACGAGCCCGGCAGCGCCCTCGTCATCACCGCCGACGGCGCCACCCGCGTCGTCGACCTGCCCCGGCTCTCCACGGCCGCGGGCCCGTTGGACGCCTACCGGGCCGCGGGCTCCCCGGGGCGTGACGCCGGCGGACCACCTCTTTCCGACGCCCCTCCCGTCCCACCGGCCGACCCGGACAGCAGCCGCACCGCGCTGAAGCGCCTGTGCGACTGGGCCGGCGACGCGGTGATGGACAAGCTGCTGGACGAGCTGACGCGCGAGGACGGCCGCACCCCGTCCGTCATCCTGGTGCCGATGGGCGAGTTGGGGACGGTGCCCTGGCATGCGGCACGCATCTCCCGGGGGCGTCGAGCCTGTCAGGTGGCGGACATCTCCTACCTGCCGTCCGCCCGCCTGCTGTGCGAGGTGGCCGCCCGGCCGGCCCTCCCACGACGCCAGGCACTGGTGGTCGGCAACCCGACCCGCGACCTCCCCCATGCCGGTGAGGAGGCCGAAGCGATCCACCGCGACTTCCACCCCGGCGGCGAATCCCTCGGCCCCGGCACCGCCACCCCCGCCGCCGTCTCCGACTGGCTGGACCGGCAGCGCGGCGGTGTGCTCCATCTCGCCTGTCATGGCGTGGTACGCCGAGGCGAGCGGCACAGCACCTATCTGGCCCTGTCCGGCGGCAACCTGGCAGCGGAGACTCTCACCGAGGGCGTGGCCCGTTACCGCGGACTGGAGCTGGTGGTCCTGGCCGCCTGCCGGACCAACGTTTCCGGCCACGGCTACGACGAGGCGTACAGCCTGTCCACGGCGTTCCTCGTCGCCGGAGCGCGCTCGGTCATCGGATCGCTCTGGCCGGTGCCCGACGAGGCGACCTCGCTGCTGATGTACATGACCCACCACTTCCTGCACCGTGAAGGGCTGTCACCCGGGCAGGCGCTGCGCGGCGCCCAGCTCTGGATGCTCGACGACCGGCGCACGCCTCCCGCCGGCATGCCCGCCTCCCTGCGGGCCCGTGTGGAGCGCATCCGGGGCGAAGACCTCACCGCCTGGGCCGGATTCATCCATCTCGGGTGGTGAGCGGGCCGCTCCCCGGACCTCCGTGGCCTCCGTGGCGCTCGCTGCCCCCGCCGAGTCCGCCGACGCCGCTGCCGCTGCCGCTGCCGGTCAGGACACCTCGGTCCGGACGCGCACCTGGGCCGTGCCCCAGCGCCCCGGTCCATGGGGCGGACCGCCCGCGTCCCGGACGCCCGGCAGCGCGGTCAGCCGCAGCGCGCCGTCCGCGCGGTGACCCCACGCGCCGTCCGTCCGGGCGGCCGGACGCGGGCCGGGAGGCCACGGCCCGAGGACGAACGGCGCGGTGTTGAGCTCGCTCTCCGCCACGATCACCTTCAGCCGGTCCCTGGTGAACGCTCCCCGCACCACCGGACTTCCGGGCGGCAGATACAGCCACACCGGCTGGCCGCGCCGGGCCCGGCCCGTTCGCCCCGCGCCGACGAAGTCGCCGTCGTACAGGCTCGGCGAAGAGGCGTAGCTGTCGGTCAGGTCGAGCAGGACGCACCAGAGCGGGCGGTCGGAGTCGTTGTGTATGCCGACCATCACCTGGGGCGGCCGGCCGTCGGCGGTGTAGGAGCAGACGATCTCCCCGTCTGCGGTGTATCGCACCGTACCCACGTCGGTGGGTTCCACCGTGATCCGCACGAGTGACGACAGCCACGGATCGGGGTTGGCCAGGTCGCACAGATGCCGCCAACGCGCCATGTGCGCGAGGCAGTCGGCGACGTGGACCGCGTCGGCGGGCGACCTCACCGGCAGCGGCGGCAGCTCCCGGCCGCCGCCGGACACCCGCGCCCAGCCCCGGTCCGCCTCCACCCGCAGCGGCACACCGCCCGTTCCGGCCACCGGCGCGGAGGCCCCCGGCGCGGAGGCCACCGGCGCTCCGGCCACCGCCAGCATGGGCACGCCCGCCACAGCGGCCTCGATCAGCCGTACGGTGCCCAGGTCCCCGGTGAGGGTCACCCCGGCCGGAGGGAAGGCCAGCGTGGACGGGGTCACCCCGAACACCGTGTCGCGGGCCGCGGGTTCCGGGCGCCAGCCGACCGGGTCCACCAGAGCCGCCTCCGCGCGTACCTCCCGGACGACCACGGTCCTGGGCACCCCGCCCCCGTCCAGCAGGGTGAACTCCCCGCCCACCGCGCGCAGGCCGTGCGCCTGGCCGCAGTTGACCTCCCAGCCCGCAGACGTGTGCCGCAGCAGGAAGGGCGAGCTGGGCACCGGTTCGCCGGACAGGAAGAGCCGGTCCCCGCTCCCGCGCAGCTCGGGGTGTTGCGCCGGGCTGAGCCGGCGCACCTGTTCCTCGGCGAGCGCGTGCAGGCCCCCGTACGACGCACCGGACCCCAGCTTGCCGAGGGCCTCCAGCAGCGCGTGGCTGAAATATCCGCGCACCTGCCCGTCGAGGACGCTCTCGTGTGCGCGCTCCTGCGGCCGACAGGCCGCGAGCAGGGTGTGCCGCGGCTGCGCAGGCCCCGCTCCCCCGCCGTCCCGTGCGCCGACCGGCCGCCGCGGGGACCACCAGGGCCGCCCGGACACGGCCCGCACGGCGGCTCCGTCGCGGGTGGCGCCGCCGGAGTGGCAGCAGTCGAGTACGGCCACCACGTGAGCGCCGTTCGCGGCGATACCGTCCAGCAGCGCGCCGAGTTCGGTGTCCCACAGCGGTTGCCCGGACTCGTCCAGACTGTCGTGGCACACCAGGGCCTGTGATCGTCCGGTGCCCTCCCACGGTGCGTCGGTGTGCTCCTCGCTGCCATGGCCGCTGAACCACAGCAACGCGGTGTCACCGGGTCCGCCACGGGCCAGGTGGCGCTCCAACCCGTCCCGCACGGCGGCCAGGGTGGCGGCGCCGTCGTACAACCGCCGGATGTCGGCCGCGCCGTGTGCCCACCGCCGCAGCCGGCCCTCCGCCTCCCGCACATCGTTCACGCACCCCTGCAGCGGTGCTCCGGGATAGTCGTCGATGCCCACGAACAGGGCGTACATGGTCCCCATACGGAGATCCTCCCAGCAGCCGCCGGGCGGGCTCCGGGCGCGCTCCGGGCGGATGCAGGTCGGATGCAGGGCCGCACGCCCCACACCCCATGTCCTGCCGCTAGAAAGGGGGTTGGCCTCTGCGAGGCACCGTCGACAGCTCAGGAAGGACCGCGACATGAGCAACGGGGGAAACCACCCGCACCAGCCTCCGCCGCCACCGCACGGTGCGCCTCAACCGCCTCCGGGCGGCGCCCCGCACCCGCCGCCGCCGAGCCGTCCCCCCTACGTTCCGAACGTGCCGCCGCAGCCCGGCCCGCGCGGTCCGTACCCGCCCGGTCCGGGCCCGGGACGCGCCTCCTGGTGGCAGCGGTTACGCGCGGACGACTGGCCGCCCCTCGGCACCGTGCTGCGTGGCGGGCGGCAGAGTGTCCACGGGTGCGTATGGGCGCTGCTGGCGCTTCCATGTCTGTGGATGATCACCCTGCCCCTGGTATGGGGCTATCCGCTGGCTCGCTCGGCCCGTACCCGAGCACGGCGGTTCTTTCCCGCACAGGGTCACCGTCACCTGCAGGACCCGCAGGTGTGGCGCGTGCAGAAGGCACGCGCCTGGACGGCCGCCGGCGCCTCCCTCGCCATCCTGATCGCGTACGGCACGTCGGAGGACCTGGCCCAGGCCCAGGAGCAGTACTGGCTGCGGCTGGTGATCACGCCGTGGCTCCTCCTGCTCACCGCACCGCTGGTGGTGGGGCTGCTGGCCTACTGGGCCCCACCGGACCGGCGCGGGCCCATGCGGCGCAGCCTGCGTCCCGCCGGGCGTTCGGTGCTGGTGTACTTCGGAGCGTTCACGCTGATTCCGGTGTTCGCGGTGGCGGGTGGCTGGACGTTGCAATACCTCCGGGCGCAGGTGAACGTGAGTCTGCTGGAGCTCTTCGCCGGCCCAGCTCTCTTCATGCTCTCGTTCACCCCGGCGCTCTGGCTGCTGCTGTTCGTGGTGTTCGCCTCCGGGCCGGCCCTGCGCAGCGCGTTCACCATCGCGGAGATCCACGCGGCGCTGCCCGCGCTGCTCACCGGCGTCCTGGTCTGGGAGTTGGCCGCCATCGGCCTGACTCTGGGCGGTCCGCCGCCCGGACCACTGCCGGTGCAGCTGCTGGCCCTGCTCGGCGGCCCCGCCTCGGTGACGGCACTGGCCTGGTGGGAGATCCACCGGCTGCGCAACCGGTACGGCGTGACCCTGCGTGGATGACCTGGCTGGCCCCTAGGAGGACGAGGACGACGAAGGTGCAGGCGCGGGCGACGACGGCTCGGAGGACGCCGCCTCGCCCGTACCCCCCACCGCTCCCGTCGGCCGCAGCGCCCTCGTGACCAGTGCCGCGCCGGCCAGCAGCACCAGCACCACGATCATCGCCGACCGCAGCCCCACGTGGTCGGCCAGGAAGCCGAGCGAGGGCGGGCCGACCAGGAACGCCGCGTAGCCGGCCGTCGAGACCGCCGCGACCCGGGCGGTGGCCTCCCGCGCCCCCGCGCCCTCCCCGGCCGCCGAGACCGTGACCGGGAACCCCAGCGAGGCGCCGAGCCCCCACAGCACGACCGCCGCACCGGCGAGCAGCGCGCTGGAGGAGAACACCACCAGTGCCACGCCCGCCGCCGCCACGACCGCGCTGGCCCGCACCACGGCCGCGGGCCCGTACCGCACCAGCAGCGGCCCGCCCGTGAACCGGCCCGTCGTCATCGCGACGGCGAACAGCAGGAACGTCAGCGAACCGGCCGTCGCGCTCGTCCCGTGGCCGTCCACCATCAGCAGCGGCAGCCAGTCGTTGGCCGAGCCCTCCGCGAACGCCATGGCCAGCACGATCAACCCGATCAGCACCAGCCGCCGGTCCCGCCAGACCTCCACCTGCGCCCGCCAGCCACCGGACGCGGCCGGCTCACCACCGGCCCCGGCCCGCTCGCCGTCGCCGGACTCGCCGTCCTCCCGGCCCGTGCCCGGCGGAACCGCCCGTACGGTCCACACCGCGGCCGACGCGACCGCCACGGACACCGCCGCCAGGTGCCAGCCGACCGGGAAGGCCACCGCCGTCAGCCCCATCCCCAGCAACGCGCCGACCACCGTGCCGAGGCTGAAGCAGCCGTGCAGCACCGGCAGGACCGGGCGGCCCACGGTTCGCTCCACGGCAGCGCCCTCGATGTTGAACGCCACCTCCGCGAGCCCCATCCCGGCTCCGAACAGCGCCAGCCCGCCGAAGACCCCGCCGGACACCTCCAGCGCCGCGCCTCCGGCGACGCCCAGCAGCCCGGCGACGATGAGTCCCGCGCCGACCGCGATCACCGGCCGCCCACCGTGCTTGCGCACGAGCCCGCCGGAGACCAGCACACCGGCCATCGAGCCGATCGAGAGCCCGAAGAGGACGAGCCCCATCGCCCCGGTGGACACGTCCAGCGCGTCGCGCACGCCGGGTGTCCTGGCCACCCAGGACGCCATGCTCACGCCGATGGCGAGCATGAAGAGGAAGAGCGCGGCGCGCCAGCGGCGGGTGCGGGCGTCGATGACCGGCGTGACCTTCATGAGGGCGGTTCCTCGGCGAGGGGAGGGGGATGGAGCGTACGATCGTACACCTAAGGCGTACGATCGTACACACGCCACCTCGCCTCGCCGCCCACCACTCAGGACCGAGGCTCCGGAGCCGCATCCGCCGGCCCATCGAACGGGAGGGCAGGCGCAGTTCATCGTCCATGACTACGCGCCCGCTTCCGCCAGGCCCAGCACCTGCTGGAGACAACGGACCATCCCGTCGAACGGATCGGCGCCCAGGTCCGGTTCGGCTCCCCCACCGCCTTCCGCGACCGCTTCCGCAGAACGACCGGCGTCAGCCCACGCACGTACCGCCGCACGCTCGCCTGACCCAGGGGGTGTCTTGCCGATCATGCCGGGCGGCGGCGGTCATGCGCCGAGTCCCTGGCCGAACCCGCCGTCCACGGGCAGCTCCAAGCCGGTGGTGAAGGTGGCCTCGGCAGCCAGGTACAGCGCGGCGGCGGCGACCTCCTCCACGGTGCCTCCGCGGCCCATCGGCGTGGAGGCGTTGCCCTGTTCGACGAACTCGGCCCGCTGCTCCTCGGTCAGCTCGGCGACGCCCATGGTGGGGGTGAGGATGAAGCCCGGGGCGATCGCGTTGACGCGGATCCCGCGGGGGAGCAGCTCGGCGGCGAGCACCTTCGTGAAGGCGGCGACGGCCTCCTTCGCCGCCGAGTAGGCGCTGAGACCGGGGAAGATCTGGTCGTTGGAGACGGTCGTGAACACGATCGAACCCCCTTCGGACATCAACGACACCAGTCGCTGGACGGTGAAGAAGGCGCCTTTGGTGTTCACGTCGAAGATGCGGTCCCACGCGTCCACCGTGACCTCTTCGAGCGTCTGGAACTCGGCGATGCCCTGGTTGATGAACAGGTGGTCGATGGAGCCGAGACGGTCGGCGACCTGGTCGCGGAGGGCGGCGATGGCATCGGTGTCAGTGGCGTCGGAACGCACCGGATGGGCCAGCGGGGTGGCGAGCGCCGACTGGGCCTCGGCGAGTCGCCGGTCGCTGCGCCCGGTGTACACCACCTCGGCGCCGCGGTCGGTCAGGGCTTGGACGATGGCCCGGCCCATGCCGATGGTGCCGCCGGTGACGACCGCCTTCTTCCCTGCCAGGGCCTTCGGATCGATGGTTGAGCGTTGCTGGGTGCTGCGGTTCGTTGTCATGTCGGCCAAGCTAGACTTTGACGTCAATGTCAGGGTCAAGGTCGGTGACGGGGGTCACATGTTCATCGGAGAGCTGGCGAGACGGAGCGGCATCAGCACCAGGAGCCTGAGGTACTACGAGCAGCAAGGGTTGCTGCGACCACAGCGGCGGGCCAGTGGCTACCGCGAGTTCACGGAGGCCGATGTGGCCGTCGTGCGCAGGATCCGGATCCTGCTCGCGGCCGGACTGAACACCGACCTGATCCGGGAAGTGCTGCCCTGCATGGCCGAAGAGGGAGCCATCCTGGCGCCGACCTGCGAGGAAATGGCCCAGGACCTCAAGGACGAACGCGAGCGCATGCGCCACTCCATCGAACAGCTCCAGTCCGCCCACACCATGCTCAGCTCGATCATCCACGCGGGCGAAGCGATCACGGCCGGCGTCAGCCGCAGCGGATAGGTACGCGACCGAGCGCCGAAGCGGTTCAGCGACGTCCGGGACGGCTCGGCGCCATCGCTGGCACCGGCCCGGCCCGGCCCGGCAGACGAATGATCCCGCCCCCGCCCCGCGCTCTATGCTGCGAGAGGCCTAGGGAGGCCAAGAGGGACCAGGCCGAACAAGGAGGCGCCGGGTGGCGACAGGGCGCACCGACCCCGACCGGCGGGACCGCATCATCGACGCGGCCCTCGACCTCATCGCCGACGAGGGTGTCGCGGGTATGTCGCATCGCAAGGTGGCCGCCCGTGCCGGAGTGCCGCTCGGGTCGATGACGTACCACTTCTCGAGCATGGACGAGCTGCTCCACGAGGCGTTCACCCGCTTCTCCGGCACGATCGTCGCCGTCTTCGAGGACCGCCTCGGCGCCGCCACCACCCCCGGCGAGGCCCGCGAGGCCGTCGCCGACCTGGTTCACCACCTCTCCAGCGGCAACCAGCGCGAGCTGGTCCTCACGCACGAGCTCTACACCCTCGCCGCCCGCAAACCCGCCTACCGCGAGCTGACCCGCACCTGGATGAGCCGCAGCCGCCGCGCCCTGGAATGGCACTTCGACCCCGCCACCGCCCGCCAGCTGGACGCGCTCATCGAGGGCCTGTCCATCCACCGCGCCCTGGAGACGGAGCCGCACGACCGCGCGCTGACGGTCGAGGCGATCGGCCGCATCACCACCGCGCCGCAGGACAACCTCCGGAAGTAGCCGACGTGTTGGAAGAGCACCGCCTCCGTCTGCTCTCCGCGATGACCGACGGATCCTGTGGCCGGTGGACTCGCCCTGGGTCCGCGAGGCCGTGGAGGCGGTTCCCCGGGACCGCGTCCGGGTCATCACCGGTGATGCCGAGTTGCCGGAGGCGGAGGCCTTCGACCGGGTCATCTCCACCTACGCCGTGGAGCAGGTGCCCTGGGCGTGGGAGGAGCACGGGGCACCCGGCATGTACGACCTCGGGCTGCACATCACGCCCGACACGCACTACGTCTTCACCGGCGACGACCCCCACGCCCCCGCTGGCACCCGCTCGCCCATGCCCTTGAGCGCCGCCCGCCGCACACAGCAGACCGGCGGATCGTCCGGGGCCGTCACTGGTCGCCTCTGAGCAAGTCGCGGAGTTCGTCGTCGGAGCTGCCCCCTCCTTCGCCTGACCCGGCACGCGCCGGTCCGGCCGCCGCCTACGCGGTCAGGACCGGTTCGAAGTAGCCCGGCGTGCGGAACAGGCCGGTGAAGGTTCCCGGGCCGTGGCGTTCGTCCAGCCACACTCCCAGCTCCGTCACGTCGCCGGTGATGACGGCCGTGAGTATCCGCCTGTGGCACTCGCTCTCCTCCCCAGGCGTGAACTCCGTGAGGAAGTGGCCGTACCGGCGGTTGATGCCCGTCTCGTAGCCAGTGAGAGCCGCCGCGTAGCGCGCCTGCTCCCCCAGTTCCGGTACGTCTGCCACGCGCCTCACGTCCTGGTCGGTCAGCGTTCCCGTCACGTCCCGGAACGCGAGCGCTCCGGCAGCGTCCGAGGGCTCCGTGATGCCGAACTGTTCCGCTGCTTGCCGGGTGATGGACTGTGCTTCCCTGTCGCACGCACCTTCCATGACGATCCCGAGATTCCGCGTGTGGCGGCTTCCGCTTCGATCGGCAGCCGAGTAGGACTGCCCGGTCACCCGGCGGTAGTTGATTCCGTACTGCGTGCGGACGGGCATGCCCGCCACTTCCACGTACCGCCGGCGCGACCCGTAGTGAAGGCAGTCATGGGCGTACGCGCGCAGCAGGTCGAGCAGGGCCAGCGCGGGACGCTCGGGGTCCGGGCGCTCCATCGGCCCGTACATGGTGATGACAGCCATCATTTGCAGGTGCCGGTAGCCCTGGTCCGGGTGGTGGAATCCGCCGAAGGCGCCGGCTCGCGAGGACGCGCAGCCGACCAGCACCCGGTCGAGCGGCAACATCGTCGTCAGCCCGTATCCGGCGTACCGGCGCTCGGCCGATTCGAGGCCTGCGTGAAAGGGCGTGGTGTCGATACCTTCAGCAGCCCACCGGTTGAGCGTCTCCGAGAGAGGCCTGAACATGTGCGCGGGGTGCCTTTCCGTCAGGGCGGACGCGTCGGCGCGCATGGCCGCCAGACCTGCCATGGCCCGGGCACCTGCGACGGACTCGTTCGGCGCGAGTCCCGTCAGGCCGACGAACTCGCCTTGATGAGTTGGACATGGGCCCCTTGCATCCCTTCCGGGAGCGCGTCCGGGCTGAACCATTTCGCCTCCAGAATCTCGAAACTGTCGATCTTGAGAGCTCCACCCACGTGCAGCGCCTCATAGGCGATTTCCACGCGGAGCTTGTAACCGCTGGTCACCTGAACCAGCCGGCCCGGGACGACCTCCAGGCCGGTTTCCTCCCGGACCTCTCGGACGATGGTCCTCGGGAACTCCTCGCTCTTGATCGCGTAGCCGGTAGGAAGTCCCCATGGCCGGTCCGTGGGCCACGTACGGTGCTTGAGAAGCAGGACTTCCCCCTCCTCGTTCCGCACCACGCCCGTCACCCCGATCATGAATTTGGCGTGTGCGAACCACAGAACTCGCCATTGCAGAGGGCCACGAATGAGCTTCCACACTCGGGCAACGATTCGCTTCATGCGCACCCTTTCGAAGGAGCAAGCGCTGAACACGCTTGCGGTGCCTGCTCAACCCGTGGCGTGGCGCGCGGGTCACGCCCAGGCCTCCGCAGTCCCGCCTACCGCTTCGTGAGTACGGGAAAATGATCCCTCCGCCCAGCCCGAACTCGGCGCTTTATTCGCACTGTCGGGTAAAGATCATGGACCACTCGGACAGCAGCCTCCGGCAGTCCTCGCCCCAGACCGCATACCCCCCGTACCGCTCGAAGTCATCGCGGTAGGCGTTCACATCCCGGTGGTCCCGAAGCATCAAAGCGCCTGTCCCGGTTTCCACGGTGGCAATCCGACGGTCGTAGACCGTGAAGGTATTCAAGGGACGTTCGGGTATATAGCCGGCGAGAGGGAGAACACCCAGCCGCACATTGGGCAGACGGGAGACCGAGGCCAGTCGATCCATTTGCATAGCCATGGCAAGGGGCGGGAGAATTGGCCATCTGACAGCCTGCTCGGTCAGAATGAAAGTGAACGATTTCTCAGCTTCGAGAAGGACACGCTGTCGTTCAAGTTTCCTAAAAATGATCTTGGACTGGTCACCGGGAACATCAGCGATGCTCGCCCGCACGTAATCGGGCGTGGCCAGCAGGCCGGTGACCATGGATAGAAGAAAGAAACGGAAGTCTCTGGTCGCCGCCTCCAGGCGAGCCAGTTCATCCTGCTTCTTGTCCAGCCCCCTGCGGCGAGAAGCTCTATGGTCTTGCCACTCGGTATTGGCGGAGCGGGTCAGCAAACGTATTTCAGCAGCCAACGGACCCTCGGCGCCCAGGGCTTCAAGGATCAGCTCCACATCGACCAGGGCGGGGGTCAACTTCCCGCTTTCGATGTTGCTCACCTTGGTCTGACTCATGTTGCAGCGCTTGGCGAGCCGGACCTGCGTCCATCCGGCCCGCCTGCGCTGCTCCTTCAGCGCTGCCGCCAGGTCCGACCTGGAATGACCCAGGTCCTCGGGGTCAAAGGCCAAGGCCCTTCACATACTCCTCGAAGGCCACTGACTCTTCGACCGCGATCCGCTGGTGCTCAAGGAACGGGCGCACGTCACCGCCGAACACTTCTCGGCTGATCTGCCGACCGTCGGAGTGGTAGTTCATGAGCACCACTTCGGAAGAGTCGAACAGCCAGAAGTCCTGTACACCCTCAAGGGGGTTGGGTCGGTTCGTCACGTCGAGAATGCGGATCTCTTCACCGGCCAGGGCGTGAGCCTTGTAGTAGTGATGGAACTCGAACCGCAGGTAGTCGGAGAGCGGACGGGCCAGCACATGAACCCGCCCCTGGCTCCGCCCCTGTGCGACTTGCCGACGCAGCCGCTCGGTGTACTCGTTCGACACGGCCACCGGATCGGTGCGAGCACCGCCCTTGAACGCCTCGAACTCCTCCGCCTCTTGGGGCATGAGGTACTGCGGCAGGGTCTCCAGGCGCCAGGCTTCCCGCTGAAACGCCGCAAAGCGAGCAGTCCACTCCTCACCAGCCAAGAGCACGAACGGCCTCCCTCAACGTCTCCTCCGGAATCTCCACAAGCCCTTCCCCGTCGGGCGCCGCGAAGGCATCGGACACGTCACCTTGAACCACGAATGACCCCGATGCGGTCCGGTAGACGTTCGGGCAGTCGTCCTTTCCACACGTGCCGTTGCCGTTTCCGGTAAGCCGGGTCAGTTCCTCACGAGCCATGGCCATGACTGCGAACCCCCTCGGACGGCCCCCTGCGGACCGGTTGTGACGACGGTACGAGTGCGGCGCATGGGCCGTCCATGCGGGAACCTTGATATTGGCGTCATCGCATAAACCGGCCCGGTGGACGCCTGATCCCTCCCGCTCGGCGCACACATCAAGCGGGCGGCCGCCCGGGGCCGTCACCGAGCGCCGCCCCTGAGGAGGTCGTCGAGTTCGTTCCTGCAATCCAGGCCGCCGGGCAAGACCGTCACGATTCCGACCCTTCCCGAGTCGTCCACCGTGACATCGGCGAGTTGGCCCTCGACCTCCGCGATGTACTCGCGGCACTCAGCCTTGACGGGTCGCTCGGGCCGCGACTCCGGCGGCGATGCGGCGGCCTGCAGCCAGGCGGTGGCGGCGAGGCCGGTCGCGCAGAGCACCGCCCATGTCAGCACCCAGGCGCGGCGGCTCATCCGCCGTGGATTCGGCATTCAGGCACACTACGAGCACGGCACCCTCCACCACCAGGGCGTTCCGGCGGTGCACCTCTCCATGGTCACCGCCAACGCCGCCGCCCGCGCCTTCTACGACCGCGTCGGCCTCCACGAGATCGCCGCCCCGGAGCCCAGGCCCGTCACCTGTCCCGGCCGGAACACAGCAGCGACGTCGCCGCGTTGATCAGGATCAGCGTGTGGACGAAGCGGCCCGGAGCCGTCGGCGGGTAGCGCCACGACAGCGGCCAGGTGTGGCCCTCCAGTGCCGGGACCGGTACGTAACTCACGCGGTTCCTCGTCCCGTTCAGGATCGTCACCTCGCGCGGCCAGCAGCGGTGGGCCGTCGAACCCGGCGGTACGAAGAAGTAGACACCGCGCCGGCCGTTCGCCTCGGTCACCACCGGGCCGGGCTCTCCGCCGACCAGCTCCTCCATCAGGTCGGCCAGTCGCCGCCCCGCCTCGCCGTCAACGCGGACCGCGTCGATTTGCACGCCCGCCTTGCGGAGTTGGAATCCGGAGTCCGGGATCCACCCGATATCGCGTTCACCATTCAGTGCATTCACAGGACGATTGTGACCCTGATCACCTAGCGTTCTCTACGGCTGGCGAGGCTCGTCGCACACCCGTTGACCTGCACGAACTTCGCTGTTGGGCAGTTGATTTGAGCCACATCGCGTAGTGACCGGTTGAGTTCGGTTGAGTCGAAAAGAGATCACGTCATGGCAAGTGCGGAGAACAAGGATTCAGCCAGTCCCGCCGCGAAGCTGGTGGCCAAAGTGACCCGTATGCTGCGCGTCCAGCGCGGTTGGTCGCAGGACCGGCTGGGGGACGAGCTGGGCTATTCGGCGGCTGCCGTCAGCGCCATGGAGACGTGCGCGCAGCCCGCCAGTGACGCGATGCTGGTGGCGCTGAAAAGCGTCCTGCCCGAGGGCAGTGATGTCTTCGAGACGGCACGGCTGTACATGCGGATGGAGCGGCTGCCCGAGCAGTTCCAGGACTACGCGCTGCTGGAGCAGGCCGCGATCAGCCTCCAGTTGTTCGCCGCGAACGTCATTCACGGGCTCTTCCAGACGGAGGCGTACGCGCGAGCGCTCATCGGTGGCGGATATCCACCGCTCTCCGACGAGCGCGTGGAAGAGCTGGTTCAGCTGCGGATGGCACGCGCCGCCCTCTTCGACCGGGACCCGCTCCCGATGATCGAGGTCATCATCGACGAGGCCGTCCTGCGCCGCGTCATCGGCAGCGAGGAGATCATGCGGGAGCAGCTGCTCCATCTCGTGGAGTGTGCGCGGCGGCGTAATGTCACGCTGCTGGTGCTGCCTATGGATGCCGGGAAGTATGGGGAGTACGCGGCCGGTCACGGCGGAATGAGCCTGGTGGAGACCTCTGATCATGAGCATCTCGTCTATCTGGAGGCGCAGGAGGAGAGCCTGCTCATCAGCGACCCGGCAAAGGTCAGCATCTACGCGCAGCGCTATGCGAAGATCCGGTCACAGGCCCTGGGTCCTCGCGAATCGCTGGACCTCATCATGCGGTTGGCAGGAGTGAAGGAATGAGCAGCACCCTCCGGTGGTTCAAGTCCACCTACAGCAGCGGCAGCGGCGGCGACTGCATCGAGGTCGCCTTCGACTGGCGTACGTCCTCCTACAGCAACGCCAGCGGCGGCGAGTGCGTCGAGGTGTCCGCCGCTTGGCGCACCTCCTCCCACAGCAGCTCCAGCGGCGGCGAGTGCGTCGAGGTCGCCGCCTGCCCCCATGCCGTCCACGTCCGTGACTCCAAGGTCACCGACGGGCCCGCCTTCGCCGTCGCCCCCGACGCCTGGTCCACCTTCGTCACCTGGGCCGACTGACGTACTCGCTGTACCGCCGCGTCACTCGGGGGCAGCGCCTGCCGGAAGCCGGCGGCCCGCCGGGGCAGGATGGGGTCATGCCCACGCGATCCGCGCCCGTCCTCGTCTACGACGGCGACTGCGCCTTCTGCACGTCGTCGGTGAACTTCCTGACCCGGTGGGTGCGGCCGCGCTGCACCGTCACGCCGTGGCAGTTCGCCGGCCTGGAGGCCCTCGGGATCACCCAGGAGCGGGCCGAGCGCGAGGTGTTGTGGGTCTCGCCGCTCGGGACGGTGTACGGAGGCGCGCAGGCGGTCGCCAAGCTCCTGCTGAGCGCCGGTGGCGGCTGGGCCTGGCTCGGCGGGCTGCTGACGCTGCCGCCGGTGCGGTGGATCGCCCACGGCGTCTACCGGCTCGTCGCCGCCAACCGCACGCGCCTGCCTGGCGGTTCACCGGCCTGCGCGCTCCCGGCGGACCGCAGGCCGGGAGCCAAGGGTTAGGCCGTGTCCCGCTTCCAGTCCTCGACGAGCAGGCCGAGCGTCACCTCGTCCAGGAACTCGCCCATGACCCAGGCCGACGAGCGCAGGACCCCTTCGCGGACGAAGCCGTTGCGTTCGGCGGCGCGCAGCATCGCGGGGTTGTCCGCCAGCGTCTCGATCTGGAGCCGGTGCAGGCTGCGTACGACGAACGCGTAGCGGCACAGGGTCGCGACGACGTCGGTCCCGTACCCCTGGCCGCGCGCGGACGGCAGCAGCGCCAGGCCGATGTGCGCCGACCGGTTGTGGGTGTCGATGCCCCAGAGCGTCGCGAGGCCGATGAGCGTGGAGCCGCTCAGCTCCACCACCGAGAACCGGACGGTCTCCTCCTCGCCGCCCGTCGCGGGACTCGCCCGCTTCGCGTCCGGTGGCATCGGCCGCCACGGCCCGCTCTCGAACCGCGCGGAGTGGTCCACGTCGTTGAAGAGCTCGGCCCGCAGGATCGGTGTGTCGTCATCGTGGCGAGCCCTGAGCCCGACCTTTCCGCCTCTCAGCATGGGCTCTTCCTAGCCGACGAGGCTCGGCGGCGGCAATCGGTTAAGTGCCCGGCCGCCGTGGGGAGCTTGAAGGCGCGCAGGGGGCGCGAAGGAGGCGTGCAGGCGGCGCGAAAAGTGGCGCTCGCTTGTCGGTGGCATGCCTTATTCTGCGAGCCTGGCCGCGCCCCACCTCTTCTTTCTCTCATCTCGGGCGACGCGCGGCCCCTTTCATACCGTGGGGGTATCAGTAACTGTGCGTACGCGCAGAATTTCGACCGCGGCGGCGTTCGCGGTCCTCTTCAGTTCCGTGGTGCTCGTCGGCGGCACGGCGAGCCCGGCGGCCGCCGACAGCCGGGTGCAGGTTCCGGTCACCTGGCTGTCGGACTCCGTACTGGACGGGGTCAACCAGCGGCTGTTCCTCAGCGACCGCTCCTCGGGCAAGATCGTCGCCACCGACTTCACCGGGCGGACACTCGCCACCATCACGGGCGTGCCGGGCGTGACGGACCTCGCCCTCAGCCCGGACACGAACACGCTGTACGCGGCCGTGCCGTATGCCGACAAGATCGTGGCCGTCGACGCCTCCGAGCTGCGGGTGACGGCCGAGTACCCGACCGGGGAGGGCACCAAGCCGTCCACGGTCGCCTTCGCCGACGGCCGGATCTGGTTCGGGCACGGCGAGAACTGGGACTCGGCTCTCGGCTCCGTGGACCTGAGCGGCGCCGAGCCGGTGGTGGCACTCGACCAGGGAGCGGACTTCAACTGGTCGACTCCGCCCACGCTCCACACCGATCCGCTGGCCGCCGGCACGCTCGTCGCCGTGGACAGCGGGATCAGCAACGGCCCGGTCGTGGTGTACGACATCACCACCGGCGTTCCCGCCATCCGCGTGCACCAGAACACCGGCGGCTTCATCACGGACGTCGACTTCACCCCTGACGGCCAGAACATCGTCGTGGCGGGCCGCCGCGGGCCGTCCGTCGCGGAGTACCGGCTCAGCGACCTCGCGGAGCAGCGGGTCTTCCGCGGCCCGAAGGAGGGCGCCAGCATCGCGGTGGCGCCCGACGGTACGGTCGCGACCGGCACGGCCGACTGGTTCGAGGACCCGGACCTGTACGTGTACACGCGCGGCGCGGGCCAGGCCGGCAGCACGCGCAACCTGCAGGACACCACCGGCCTCGCCGCGCGCGGCCTCCACTGGTCGCCCGACGGCCGCAAGCTGTTCGCCCTGCACGACACCCACAGCGGCCCGACGACGCCGATGACGATTCTCACGGCGCCCCGCTCGTACGTCACCACCACCACGGCGAGCGCCCCGGCCAAGGCGACCCGCGGCAAGGCCCTGACGGTCAGCGGCAGCACCAGCGCGAGCCTGCCGCTGCCCGCGGGCACGCAGCTGGCCGTCGTCCGGACGGACATGGAGTCGCCCAAGGGCAGGGCGATCGGTTCCGCCAAGGTCGACGCCAGGGGCAGGTACGCCTTCAAGGACGCCCCGCCGGCCGGTGGCAGGGTGACGTACAAGGTGTCGTTCGCGGGCAACGCCTCCCACACGAGGTCCACCGCGTCCGCCTCCGTCGCCGTCTCCCGGGCCGCGACCTCGCTGAAGCTGAACCGGAACAAGTCGGTCCACGCGTACAACAAGAACGTCTCCTTCACCGCGACCCTCGGCAAGACGTACAAGAACCGCGTCGTCGAGATCTGGGCCGACCCCTTCGGCGCCGACAAGCCGAAGAAGCTGGTCAGGAAGGCGAAGGTCAACTCCAAGGGCAACCTGTCCGTCACCGTCAACATGAAGCGCGACACGACGGTCACGGCCGTGTTCGCCGGTGACGCCCGGTACGCGCCGAGGACCGTGAAGTCGACCGCGTACGCCAAGGTCAACGCCTCCGTGAAGCTGTCCAAGCACTACAGGACAGCGAAGATCGGGAAGACCTCCTACGCGTACTACAGCAAGAAGAAGAACCCCGTCTTCACCACGAGCATGGCCTACCACAAGGGCCGTGCCCACCTGCTGACCCTCCAGCTGAACTACCAGGGCACCTGGTACGACGCGGGTCAGCAGTACTTCCCGCTCGGCTCCGGCGGCAAGTCCGTCGTGACGCTGGAGGGACCGCACGAGACCGGCTACAAGATGCGCGTGCGCACCTCGTACATCAACGGCTCCTCCGGTGACAGCGTCAACTACACGACGCACTCGGCCTGGAAGTACTTCATCTTCACGAAGTAGCCGCCGCCGTCTCGCGGGCTCTGAGCGCCAGCCACAGGTCGTAGCGGGCGCTCGGGGGCCGGAGCAGTGAGCGTTGGAGCACGGTCTCCAGCCGGGTGAGGCGCTTGCGGGCGCCGGGGACGGAGATGCCGAGTTCTGCGGCTGTCGGGCCGAGGCGGCCTTCGCAGCCCAGCCAGGCGCGCAGGGTCGCCTCGGCGGCCCCGGACACCGGCTCCAGCTGGCGGGCGGCCCACTCCTGGACGGCGGGGCGGCGCAGGACCTCATCGAGGTCGTGCGCCGCCCCGCCGTCGCGCTGTCCGGACGCCTTCTCGCCGTCGCGGTGTCCGGGCGCTTCCCCGCCGTCGCACTTTCCGGGCGCTTCCCCGCCGTCCGTCTCCGGCGTGCAGACCGGGGTCGGCGTGGCGCGGATGCGGAGGGCCAGGTCGAGCGCCGCCTGGTCGGCCAGCCGGTGGAGGTCCAGGCCGAGCAGCTCGCCGATGAGCTTGAGGCGGGCGGCGAGCGTGTTGCGGTGGACCTTGAGGTGGTCGGTCGCGTGCGAGGCGAACGCCAGCCAGGAGGCGGCGGTGGCCGCGAGCTCCTGGCTCCCGGGGTCCTGGGCCCGGCGCGGCGCATGCGTCAGGAGCGGGGCGAGCAGGGCCTCGGCCCACCGGCGTCCGGCCGGGCCGACGACGAGCGCCGGTTCCGGTGCGGCGCCGAACCGGACGTGCCGGCCGGGCAGTTCGCGGGCCACGGCCAGGGCGTGGAAGGCCTGGCGGTAGCCGGTGGCCGTGTCGGCCAGCGGCAGCCGCTCGCTGACCCCGACCACGCACTCCGCCACCAGCGCGGCCACCGTCTCGTCGGTCGCCGTGGGCGCCGCCTCCTCGTACGCCGCCGGCATCACCAGGATCAGGTGGCGGGCGTAGACCGGGCACCGCACGATCCAGGACCGGCCGCCGTCCGCCTCCGCGCAGACCCTCGCCACCTCGTCGCGGCTGCCACCGGAACACTCCACGACACAGACTCGTACGGGGTCGGGCAGGCGCGGACGCAGCGCGCCGGCCACCTGGTGCGCGATGGAGAGCTGGCCCGTCATCAGCAGGTGCAGCACCGCCTCCCGGCCGCGCGACTCGGCCAGCTCCACCCGCCGCCGCTTGCGCGCGACCGTCTCGGCCTCCCGGCACAGCGCGAGCGGCATCAGCGCGTCGGCCAGCAGCGTGGCGAGCCCGGCGGCCACGGGCCGGGGCGTGACCACGGCGAGCAGGGGCGCGGTGCTTTGCGGGTCGTCCGTGTGCGGCGCGGGGAGCGGGAAGAGCAGGGTGGTGTGCGCGCCGGTGTCGTGCGAGTACGCCAGGGCTCCGCGCTCGGTCAGCGCGCGTACGCCTTCGGCTACGAGAGCGGTCACGTCGGGGGCGACGGGCACCCCCGACGGGTACGGGGCTCTCGGGGCTGCTGAGGCTCTCCGGCCATCCGGGGCTCCCAGGGCCTCCGGGCGGGGTGGGCTGATCGGCACCGTCCCGGACGCGCTCAGCAACGTACCGTCGGAGCCCGCGATTCCGGCCCAGCCGTCGGCGCGGCCCGCCAGCCAGCGCAGCAGCTCGGCCGTCCCGCCGTTCCTGGCCAGCCGCTGCATCCGCAGCAGGTCGTCGGCCCGTTGACGTGCTCGCACATGATCCCCCGATCATCGATGTGCATCGCTGTGTCGCATCACTGTGCGGGGTGTTACCCCCACCCGCGCCCCACTGGGCGCATTGAACCTCCCCGTGCCACTACCCACCGGTCTATGGTCCGAACGTGGTGTTCCGGTACCGGCGGCAGCGGCTCACGGGGGTGGTCGCTGCCGCCGGGGCCGGGGCGTCTCCTCTCCCCGGTCCTCGTCTCGGGTCCCGGCCGGTTGTCAGTGGTGGCCTCTAACGTCGTTTCTTGACCGGACGACTTGTGAGAGAGGCCCCACCGTGGAGTTCCGCATCGAACGCAGTGCCCTCACCGAGGCCGTCGCCTGGGCCGCCCGCGTGCTGCCGGTCCGCTCGCCCGTTCCCGTGCTCGGCGGGCTGCTGCTGGACGCGGAGGACGGGCGGCTGCGCGTGAGCGGGCTCGACTACGAGGCGTCCGCGCGCATCGACGTGGAGGCCGCCGAGGTGGTGCGTCCCGGCAAGGTGCTCGTCATGGGGCGGCGCCTGAACGACATCTGCAAGGTGCTGCCGGAGGGGCCGGTGGAGTGCGCGGTGGAGGGATCGCGGTTCACCGTCTCGGGGGACGGCGCGCGCTTCGGGCTCTCCGTGCTGCCGCTGGACGACTACCCGGCGCTGCCCTCGCTGCCGCGGGTGCGGGGCGCGGTGGAGGCGGCCGCGTTCGCGTCGGCCGTCGCGGATGTGGCGGTGGCGGCGGGGCGGGACGACACCGTGCCCGCGCTCACCGGGATCCGGCTGGGGCTCGACGCGGAGGCCGGGACGATGACGCTCGCGGCGACCGACCGGTACCGGTTCGTGGTGCGGACGCTGCCGTGGAAGGCGGCCGAGTCCGGGGGCGAGAGCGGCGATGTGCTCCTCTCAGCCCGGCGGTTGACCGAGATCGCGCGCTCGCTCGGGCGGTCCGGGCTGGTGAGTGTGGCGCTGGACGCCGGTTCGGCGGGGTTCGAGCACGCGGGAATGCGGACCACCGTGCGACTGCTGGAAGGACGGCTCCCGCGCCACGACAAGCTCTTCGCGATGGAGGGCCCGGCGGTGGCGGTGGTGGACCGGGCGCGTCTGGTGGAGGCCGTCAAGCGGGTCTCTGTGGTGGCCGACGGCGACAGCCCGGTGCAGATGGCGTTCTCGGCCGTCGACAACTCCGTACATCTGCAAGCCGGTTACGAGGACGACGTGGCGTCCCAGCGGCTGCCGGCGACGCTCGAAGGCGCCCGGGAGATCACCGTGGCGTTCAACCCCGGCTATCTGGCGGACGCCTTGGCCTCGTTCGAGGAGCCGTCGCTGCGGCTGCTGCTGATGGGGGCGGGACAGCGGGCCCTGATCACGGGCGGCGGAGAGGGACCGGAGTCGGAGGCCCACCGGCACCTGCTGATGTCGGTGAAACCGCAGTCGGCGTGAGGCGCCGTTACCGTGGGGCGCCGTTGGCTTGAGCCGGCGTTGGCGTGAGCCGTCGTCATGCGGCCGGGGCGGGCCGGACGACCCGTACGGAGTCCGGCCCGCCGCTTCCGTACGTCCTAGTCCTGCGGCCGTACGCCCGCCTTGTCCACCACGGCCCGTTTGACCACGGCGTCGGCGCTGAGCAGCGCACCCTTCTTGCCGTACGCGGTGTCGGCGGTCAGGAAGCTGCGCGAGCCCAGGTAGACCAGCGTCTCCGGGTCGAAGACCCACTCCGAGCGCCAGGAGTTGCGGGTGTCCACGCGGGCGATGCCGACGCCCTTGCGGCCGACCGCGTCCAGCGCGTCCGGGGCCTCGGTGACGCCGGGGATCAGGGCCGCGGCCTGGTAGAGCGCGGCGGCCGTCTCCGGCGGCATCATCTTGAAGCCGACCATGTGGCCGATCTCGTCGAACACGGCCTGGGCGTGCTCCTGGCCCTCCGGCTTCGGGGTCAGCGCGGTGATGTGGTCGAGCAGCTTCCGCGGGTCGGTCGGCAGGGCCGCCAGCCAGCGGTAGGTGGGCCGGCCGATGCCCGGCGCCGTGCCCTCGGTGTCGCCGAGCTGGGCGTTGATGGGCAGGGTCTCACCGTCCTCGCGGCTGAGGCCGAGCTGCATCTGCGGGCCGGGCTTCTGCGAGTACCAGTCCTCCCGCTCCGCCAGCGGGGTCGTCACCAGCGTGCCGCTGGTGAGGTCGCCGTTCTGGACCTGGCTGCGGACGTAGACGAACTGGTCGTCGCGGACCGGGCCCACCTCGCTCCTCGCCGCCGCGTCCGAGATCCGGCCGAGCACGAGCGCCACCGGCTGCGCGTCCCCGGCCCTCGCCGAGGCCGACGACGTCCCGCCGCCCGCCCGTACGGAGCCCTCACCACCGCTCTGCGCGGTGTAACCGGCCACCAGCGCGCCGGCCAGCGCGAGGGCGGTGACCGGGGCGAGGAAGGACGGGCGCAGGAGGCGCGGACGGACGGGAGCGCGGTCCCTTCCGGAGGCGGCGGCGGTGGTGTCGTGGTCGATCTGGTTCATCAGGCGTTCCCTGTGGTGCTCGTGGCGGCCCGGCGGAAGGTCGAATCCGGTGGTGGGCGGCAGCAGCCGCGCCAGCTCGGCGCGGTCGTCGCCGCTGCGGCCGTCGCGGTCGCTCCCGCTGCTCCGGCCGTCGCGGCCGTCGTGACCGTTTCGGCCGGTACGAACGATCCGGCCGGTCCGGCCGGTCCAGCCGTCGTCGTCACGCGTCGTCGCGGTCATCGCGATCCCCCTTCGCCCGGCAGGACGACGAATGCCGCCCTGCCTCCTCCCTCTCCGCGGCCCCGTCGGGGTTCCCGCCCGGGCTCCATCCGATCCCGCTCCAGGTGCTCGCCCGCCAGTCCGCGCAGCCGCGTACGGGCCCGGGAGAGCCGCGACCGTACGGTGCCGACGGGCACGCCGAGCGCGTCCGCCGCCTGCGCGTAGTCCAGCCCGGCCCAGACACAGAGCGCCAGCACCTCGCGCTCGGGCTGCCGCAGGCGGTCCAGGACCGCTCGTACGGCGGCCAGTTCGCGCTGGTGGTCCAGCCGCTCGGCGGAGGCCTCCGCGAAGTCCTCGGTCTCCTTCGGCTTCGGCTGCCGGGCCAGGAAGGCGAGCCTGCGGCCGACGCCGCGCCGGTGGTTGCGCGCCTTGTTGGTGGCGATGCCGAGGAGCCAGGGCCGCAGCGAGCCGCCCTCCGGGTCGATCTGCTCACGGGTGCGCCAGGCGGCGAGGAAGGTCTCCGACATCACGTCCTCGGCGGCGGAGAGGTCGCCGGTGAGGCGGCAGGCGTGGCTGTGGACGGACTTCGCGTAGCGGTCGTAGAGACCGCCGAAGGCCTCCCGGTCGCCCGCGCGGATCCGTTCCCGTACGCGTGCGTCGTCGTCCCGGCCGTCACGGTCGTCACAGTCGTCGCGGCCGTCACGGTCCTCGCTGTCGTCCCGGCCGTCGTCGGGCGGGGGTGCCGGGCGGACCGGCTGTTCGTTGTGCTCCACGCCCCGTACCTCTCCGCGGCGGCCACCGGGTTCCCGTGGCCCGGGTCACAGGAGACGTATGCCCGTGCGCACCCCGATCCTGCCAACCGGCCCGGAACGCGGGAACGGGGGGTGCGTCCGGCCGGAGCCGGACGCACCCCCCGTACCGGGGTGGTTCACACGCGGAGGATCAGCAGCTCAGGTTCGAGCCGGTGGTGGTGCCGAGGATCTGGGTGAACTGCGTGAACTTGTCGATGCGGCTCTGGACCTGCGCCGGGTTGCCGCCGTTGCACTCGATGGCGCCGTTGATGGAGCGGATCGTCTCACCGAAGCCGGGGCCGTTGACGATGGCGTTGTGGCCCGTGATGGTGCCGGGGCCGGTCTGGGTGTTCCAGTACCAGAGACCGGTCTTCCAGGCGATGGAGGCGTTCTGCTCGACCAGGTAGGGGTTGTTCAGCAGGTCGATGCCGAGCGCGTCACCGGCGGCCTTGTAGTTGAAGTTCCAGCTGAGCTGGATGGGGCCCTTGCCGTAGTACGCGGACTGGCCGGCCGGGCAGCCGTAGGGCTGGCTGGCGTCGCAGTAGTGGGGGTAGTTGGCCTCGTTGACTTCCTTGATGTACACCAGCCCGCCGGTCTCGTGGCTGACGTTGGCGAGGAAGGCGGCCGCCTCGCGCTTCTTGATCTCGTCGCTGCCGCTGTTGGCGAAGGCCGGGTAGGCGCTCAGGGCGTCGGTGAGGCCCTGGTAGGTGTAGAAGGAGTTCCGGTTCGGGAACATCTGGTTGAACTGGGCCTCGCTGACGACGAACCCGTTGCTCTGGCCCGGGCCGTCACCGCCACCGGTGCCGCAGGCGCCGTTGTCGGTCCAGACGTCGGAGGAGCCCGGCCGCTCGTTCTGGGTCCACCACTTGGCGG
Organism: Streptomyces sp. NPDC101178; assembly: GCF_044767965.1. NCBI lineage: Bacteria > Bacillati > Actinomycetota > Actinomycetes > Kitasatosporales > Streptomycetaceae > Streptomyces > Streptomyces sp. NPDC101178. The sequence goes on along the minus strand of NZ_JBIWOZ010000003.1, from coordinate 575,779 downwards.
TGTAGTTGCGGCCGTTGTGGGAGGCGGTCTGGCCGCCGGTGTAGACGGACGAGGAGTTCCAGGCGCTGAAGCAGTTGGCGGCCTGGGCGGTTGCCGCGGGGAGCACGACGAACGCCGCGACGACCGCGGCGAGCGCGACCAGCAGGCTGAGGGCACGTTTGATCACGTGAACACACTCCTTAGACGCGGCGCGGCGTCCGGCCGTGCGCCGCCGTGGGGGTGCCGATACTCAAGCGACGATGGTCTGGACCTGTCAAGGTCTAGACCAGCTTTCGTGACCATGCCGCGCGCCGCACGGGGGCCGCTTGCCGCCGGTGACAACGATGCCATCAACGCGCTCAACTGCTCTGATTCCGGAGCCGGTCGATCCGGATCACGCTGCGAACAGGGCCGGAACCGAAGGTAAAGGATTCGGGCGCGTCCAGCATGCGGGACGGTTCCGCACGCCATGCGGTCGGGCCTGAACGGCGGGCGAACAGCAGGCGTCGCTTTCCGTCCGCCCCTCCCGCTCCTCCTCCGGCCCGCCTACGGTGACTCGCACCGACGCGCGCGGGCACGGGGGCCAGGCGCGCGAGCACGGGGACCGGGGGGCAGCCGTGGAGTGGTTCAGCGCCGAGAACGTCGTGGCGGTCCTCACCGCCGTGCTGGGCGTCCTGGCCTCGGTCGGCGTGCTCTGGTACGAGCGCCGGGTGCCGCGCCGCAAACGCATCGGCTACCGCGTCCAGATGGACACGCCCATCGGCAGCGACGTGAGCCAGGGCCGGGCCAACGTACGCCTCGGGCTCTTCAACGAGACCCCGGACATGTCCGACGCCACGCTCGTCCTGCTGCGCATCGAGAACGACGGCTCGCAGTCCATCGTCGACAGCGACTACACCGGGCGCGAACTGCACGGCCTGACCGCCGAGTTCACCGGGCGTACGGTACGCGGCATAGCCGTCACCCAGCCGCCCGGCGCCGCCCACCTGATGGAGCACTTCACCCCGGCCGCCGGGATGCGGCACACCGGATCGCTGATCCGGCTGCCGCGCGCCCCGCTCAACCGCGGCGAGCACTTCAAGCTGCTGGTGTTGCTGACCGGCGCGGACGTCGGCAGCCCGATCCGGATCACCGGCGGCATCCGGGACGGCGAGGTGACGGTCAACCGCGCCGCCCGCCCCGACGACAAGCCGCCGCTGTTCGGCCGGGCCGCCCGGCTCATCACCGTGACGCTGACCGTCTGCGTCATGGCCCTCGCCGGGATCATCCTGGTCCGGGACGACACCCCGCCGCCGCTCGACTGCGCACGCGGCGAACTCCGGGTGACGGGATCGACCGCCTTCGCCCCGGTCGTACGGGAGCTGGCCGCGACGTACATGAAGGAGTGCGAGGGCTCCCGGATCGAGGTGGACCCGCACGGCAGCAACTCCGGCATCCGCGAGCTGTCGGACGAGGGCGCGCGGGCCGGGAAGGGCGGCTCACCCGCGCTGGTGGCCCTCTCCGACGGGCCGAAGCCGCCCGGCCACCCGGAGCTGCGCGAGACCCGCGTCGCCGTGTCGCTGTTCTCGCTGGTCGTGAACGACCGGGTGCCGGTACGCGACCTGGCCCTCGCCGACATCCGCCGCATCTACGCGGGCGAGATCCGCAACTGGCGCGAGCTCGGCGGCCCGGACCTGGAGATCCTGCTGGTCAGCCGGGACGCCAACTCCGGTACCCGCGAGGTGTTCCAGCGCCGGGTCCTGGACCGCAACGAACCCGCCCAGTCCTCCCGCGACTGCGCCACCAAGGACGACCCGCGCGCGCCGGTGACCCGCTGCGAACTCGACGGCACCGACCAGGTCCTGGCCACCGTCGCCCGGCTGGACGGCGCGCTCGGCTACAGCGAACTGCGCTCCGGCAGCGAGCCGCGCGGCCTCCACCGCATCGCGATCGACGGCGTCCACCCGTCCGTCGACACGATCGGCACCAGCCCGTACCCGTACCGGGAGATCGAGTACGCCTACACCTACGGCCGCCCGCCCGCCGACTCCCTCGCCTCCAGCTTCCTCGGCTATCTGAGCCGGGGACGCGGCCAGGACGTCATCCACATCCACGGCCACCTGCCGTGCGCGACGCCGAAGGGACTGCGGGTCTGCGGCGAGGACTGAGCGGCCGCCTACGCGGCAGGGCCCCGGACCGATGAGGCTCCGGGGCCCTGCGCATACCGCTGTCCTACCTACAGGAACGAGTTGATCTGGATCGTCTCGGTCCGGCCGGGGCCGACGCCGATCGCGGAGATCGGCGCGCCCGACATCTCCTCCAGCGCCTTCACGTACGCCTGCGCGTTCTTCGGCAGGTCGTCGAAGGTCTGCGCCTGGGTGATGTCCTCGGACCAGCCCGGCAGGTTCTCGTAGATCGGCTTCGCGTGGTGGAAGTCGGTCTGGTTGTACGGGAGTTCCTCGACGCGCTTGCCGTCGATCTCGTACGCCACGCAGACCGGGATCTGCTCCCAGCCGGTGAGGACGTCCAGCTTGGTGAGGAAGAAGTCGGTCAGGCCGTTGACCCGGGTCGCGTACCGCGCGATCGGGGCGTCGAACCAGCCGCAGCGGCGGTCACGGCCGGTGGTGACACCGCGCTCGCCGCCGATGCGCCGCAGCGCCTCGCCGTCCTCGTCGTGCAGCTCGGTCGGGAACGGACCGGCGCCGACACGCGTCGTATAGGCCTTGAGGATGCCGATGACACGGCTGATCTTCGTCGGGCCGACACCGGCACCGGTGCAGGCGCCGCCGGCCGTCGGGTTCGACGAGGTGACGAAGGGGTACGTGCCGTGGTCGACGTCGAGCAGGGTGCCCTGGCCGCCCTCGAAGAGCACGACCTTGCCCTCGTCGATGGCGTCGTTCAGGATCAGGGTCGTGTCGGCGACGAACGGCTTGATCTGCTCCGCGTACTGGAGCATGTCCTCGACGACCTTGCCGGCCTCGATCGCGCGGCGGTTGAAGACCTTGGCCAGGAGCTGGTTCTTCTGCTCCAGGGCCGCCTCCACCTTCTGCTCCAGGATCGACTCGTCGTAGAGGTCCTGGACGCGGATCCCCACCCGGTTGATCTTGTCGGCGTACGTCGGGCCGATGCCCCGGCCCGTCGTGCCGATCTTGCGCTTCCCGAGGAACCGCTCGGTCACCTTGTCGAGCGTGACGTTGTACGGAGTGATCAAATGAGCGTTGCCGCTGATCAGAAGCTTGGACGTGTCGACGCCTCGCTCGTTCAGACCGCTCAGCTCGGAGAGCAGGACCGCCGGGTCGACCACGACACCGTTCCCGATGACCGGGGTACAGCCCGGCGACAGGATTCCGGAGGGGAGGAGATGCAGTGCGTACTTCTGGTCGCCCACGACGACCGTGTGACCGGCGTTGTTACCGCCCTGGTATCGCACGACATAGTCCACGGATCCACCGAGGAGATCGGTGGCCTTCCCCTTGCCCTCGTCACCCCACTGAGCACCGAGCAGCACAAGTGCGGGCACAGGCGTACACCCCTTCCGGGCGGGGCATGTCCAAGGCCAGGGGGCGTACGTAAAGGTCGTACCTGCCGCACGACGATGTACGGCAAAGCCTGAGCCGTCGAACCGGGTGCCCCGGAATAGACGAAGCCCCTGGCGCAATAGCGCAAGGGGCTCTTGCACCAAGATGCTACCCGAGGAAGGACCGAGGTGTCGGCTGCAGAGCCCCCCGGCGACGGCGGCGACCAGCTTCTGGTGGTCATCGACCCGGCCGCCCGCCGGACCGACGGCGAGTCCGTCCGGATCGCGAAGGACGTGCTGAGCGCCGGTTCGCACGCCAAGATCTGCCTTCCGGACACCCCGGAGGAGTTCGCCCGCGCCCTGTCCCGGCGGGGTTCGCGCCGCCCGGTGGTGGTCGGCGACGACCACGCGCTGCTGCGTGCCGTGGCCCAGCTCCACCGGGAACGCGAGCTGGCCCGGGGCGTCCTCTCGCTGATCCCCGTGGGCGCCGCGCACGCCCTGGAGGTGGCCCACGCCCTCGGTGTGCCCCGGAGCGCGGTGGCGGCCGCGCGGACGGCGCTGGACGGCGTGGCGCGGCGCCTGGACCTGCTGGTGGACGACAGCGACGGCGTGGTGCTCGGCCGGCTCTGCATCCCCGCCCCCACGCCGGTGCCCGGAACGGGGACCCCGCACACGGGCGTCACGGCCGTCTGGGACACCTGCCGCTCACTGGTGACGTCCCTGGTCCGCCCGGCGGCCCCGGGCGCGGCCACCGCACCCCCGGGGACGTACCGGCTGCGGGTCGAGGCGGACGGGGTGCTGCTGAGCGACCTGGACGCGCCGGTGCGCGGGGTCTCGGTGCACTCCCAGGGCGACGGGGGCCTGGCCGACGTGGTCGTCCGCACCTCCGCCGGCGAGGACGTCACGGCGGAGGCCAAGGCCGTCACCGTCTCCGGCGCGGACTTCCGCTACCGGGCCGACATACAGACCGGCGGCCCGGTCCGCACCCGGACCTGGACCGTACGGGCGGGCGCCTGGGGCCTGATGCTGCCGCTCCCGGCGAGCGCGGACGGGGCTACGGGGGGACGCTAGAGGGGTACGTACGGGAATCGGCCGCGGAGGTGACCGTCATGACCACCACCACCATGCCCCGAGTCACTGTCGGATGGCACATCGACCTCGAATTCGAGGAGGACTCGCACCGCACCCGCGCGGCGGCGATGGTCCGCCTCTCCGACGGAACCGAGGTACGCGCCCACGGCTACGCCAGCCGCCACCCCTCGGACGAGGACCAGCAGCGGGTGGGCGAGGAGATCGCGGGAGCGCGAGCGCTCAACGAGCTGGCGATGAAGCTGCTGACCAAGGCCCACGACGAGATCGACGAGGCGTCGGGCCGGACGTCGTACCCGCTGACGTAGTCGGGGGCTCCGCCCCCGAACCCCCGCTCCTCGTTCGCCGGAGGGGCTTGGAGCACTGGAACCGCCCGCTCACCCCACCGCGTCCCCCCGCACATGGAGACCGACAGGAAGCCGTCACCGGCACCACCGGCTGCGCGACCGCCCTCGCGGGCACCGCGGCCTGGCTCCCCCTGCTGAGAAGGCCGCGCTACACCTCCACCACCAGCTCCTTCACCCCCCGGATCACATAGCCCGGCTGCCACTCCGGCTCCGCCACCATCCGCATCGCGGGCGCCTTCCGCAGCAACTCCCCGAAGGATGCCGCCAGTTCGAGCCGCGCCAGCGGAGCGCCGAGGCAGTAGTGGATGCCCGCGCCGAGCGACACATGCTGGTTGTCCGGCCGGGTCAGGTCCAGCCTCTCCGGGTCCGCGAACCGCTCCGCATCCCGGTTGGCCGACCCGAACAGCAGCGCCACCTCCGAACCGCGCCCGATCACCTGCCCGTCGATCTCGATGTCGTCCAGCACCCACCGCTCGAACAGCTGCAACGGGGTGTCGTAGCGCAGGAGTTCCTCCACAGCCGTCGGCAGCGACGCGGGCGCGGCCCGGAGCGCGGCCAGCTGCTCCGGGTGGTGGAAGAGCGTCCGCCACCCGTTGACCGTGGTGTTCACCGTCGCCTCGTGGCCCGCGTTGAGCAGCAGCACACACGTGGAGACCATCTCCTGCTCGGTCAGCCGCTCGCCCTCGTCGTGGGCGGCGATGAGCGCCGAGATCAGGTCGTCGCCGGGGGCGGTCCGCCGCTCGGCGATCAGCCCGCGCAGGTACGCCGAGAACTCCTCCGACGCCCGCACGGCCGCCGTCGCCGTCTCCTCCGACGGGTTCAGCTCGTACATCCCGCAGATCGCCGCCGACCAGGGCCGCAACGGCCCCCGGTCCTCCTCCGGCACGCCCAGCATCTCCGCGATCACCGCGACCGGCAGCGGCTCGGCGACCTCCGCCAGCAGGTCCCCGCCGCCCTTGGCCACGAACGCGTCGACCAGCCCGGCCGCCAGCCGCCGTACGGTCGGGATGAGGTTCTCGACCGTACGCGGGGTGAACGCCTTGGAGACGAGCCGCCGGATCCGGGGATGGTCGGGGGCCTCCAGGTCGAGCAGCCCCTGCCCGTTGAGCGTGGTGAACGGCTCGTGCGCGGCGGGCGGCGGCGTGCGGCCGAACTCCTCGTGGGTGAAGCGGTGCAGATACGTACGGCCCAGGCGCCGGTCGCGCAGCAGGGCCGACACGTCGGAGTGGTGCGGGATCAGCCACTGCCCGGTCGGCTCGAACCAGTGCGCCCGGCCGGCGGCCCGCAGGGCGGCGTAAGCGGGGTAGGGATCGGCGACGAACGCGGGTGACCAGGGGTCGAAGGACACATGCATGACCCGACGCTACCCGCGCCCGCCACCACCGCAAGGGGGCCGGCGAAGGCCCGGGGTCACCCCGGCGTGACCAGCCGCGCCTCGTACGCGAACACCGCCGCCTGCGTCCGGTCGCGCAGCCCCAGCTTCACCAGGATCCGGCTCACATGGGTCTTGATCGTGGACTCCGCGACGATCAGGTGCGAGGCGATCTCCGCGTTGGAGAGCCCCTGCGCGATCAGGACGAGCACCTCCGTCTCACGCTCCGTGAGGTCCCCGATCCGGGCGAGCGCGGGCGGTCTCGGGGCCTCCGCGAGCTTGGAGAACTCGGTGATCAGCCGCCGGGTCACGGTCGGCGCGAGCAGCGCCTCGCCCGAGGCCACCACCCGTACGCCGTCCGCGAGCTGCCGGGCCGAGGCGTCCTTCAGGAGGAAGCCCGAGGCTCCGGCCCGCAGCGCCTGGTACACGTACTCGTCCAGGTCGAAGGTGGTCAGGACCAGCACCTTGGCGTCCGCGTCCTGCGCGACGATCTCGCGGGTCGCCTCGATGCCGTTCATCTGGGGCATCCGGATGTCCATCAGGACGACGTCCGGGCGCAGCGCGGTGACCTGGGAGACGGCCTGCCGGCCGTCCACCGCCTCTCCGATCACCGTGATCCCGGGCATCGCGTTGAGCAGGACGGAGAAGCCCTCGCGGACCATCATCTGGTCGTCGACGATCAGGACGCGGATGTCGGTGCCCGCCCCCGCGGTGGTGCCGGTGCCGCTCATGCGCCGCCGTCCCGTTCGATGACGACCGTCGACGCCGCGGCGTCCCGGCCACCCCGCTCGTCCGGCTCGCTCTCCACCGGCGGTACGGGCAGGAACACCGCGACCTCGTACCCGCCGTCCTCCGTCGCCGCCGCCGTCATCACACCGTCCAGCATCGCGACCCGCTCCCGCATCCCGGTGACCCCGTGTCCGGCCCCGGGTGACGGCTTGACCAGGCCCCTCGGGGGCCCGTTGACGATCCGCAGGCCTATCCCGCCGAGCACGTACGAGATCTCGACCCTGGCCGTGGCGCCCGGCGCGTGGCGCAGGGTGTTGCTGAGAGCCTCCTGGATGATCCGGTACGCCGACAGCTCCACGCCCTGGGGCAGCTCGCGGACGGCCCCGGTGATCACCTTCTCCGTCTCCAGACCCGTCTCGCGGACGTTGTCCAGGAGCCCGTCCAGGACGGCGAGGGTGGGCTGCGGGGCGTCCGGGGCCTCGTAGTCCTCGGCGCGGACGACTCCGAGGACGCGGCGCAGCTCGGTGAGGGCGGCCACCGCGTTCTCCCGGATGGTGACGAAGGCCTGCTCCAGCTCGGGCGGCGGGTTCTCCACCCGGTAGGGCGCGGCCTCGGCCTGGATCGCGACGACCGACATGTGGTGGGCGACCACGTCGTGCAGCTCCCGGGCGATGGTGGTGCGCTCCTCCAGCAGGGTGCGCCGGTCGCGCTCGACGGCGGTGACGGTGCGCTGCACGGTCACCTCGCGCTCGGCGTCACGGACCTCCTGCTCGGCGTCGCGCCGGACCTGGTAGATGGCGACGACGAGCAGCGCGAAGGCCGACAGGACGGCCATGGGCGCGGTGACGGACGGGTCCCCGCCCTCCAGCACCACTCCGAGCAGCAGGGTCAGCAGCCACATCCAGACCGCCGTACGGGGCCGGGTCCGGGCCGCCACGACCACCAGGACCACGACCTGCGCGGCGAAGGCGCTGGGCCCCCACAGCCCCTCGCTGCCCAGGAGGGCGCAGAAGAGGGTCGCGACCCAGGACGCCCAGAACGCGGCGACCGGGCGGACCAGCGTCATCGCGACCGCGATGGCGGGCACCAGCCCCATGAAGATGCGGAAGTGCCAGTTGGCGAACCCGGCCATCATCACGAGGAAGGCCGCGAACAGCACCAGCGCGTGCGGCGTCCAGACGACGGCCCGCCTCAGCCCCTCGGGCAGCCGGCGGATGAACCGCCCCTCCGGCGAGAGGGGCGGCAGCGGGCGGTAGGCGAACACATGGCGGAAGAGGTCTTCCCGCAGGCCGTCCATCGCGCCGGCGGCCGCCCGGAATTCCGGGCTACTGGTCTTCGTCTGGGTCTCGGTCACGTTTCCACGGTAGGCGGCGGCCGCGTACGGGTCGTCCCTACAGATGGTGATTCCGGACCGTCCCCCTCAAGGACTACATACCCCCTGCCGGTGGCCCCACCGGGCCTCCCACGGCCCGGCGCACCGCGCCCTCCGGAGTCACGGACGGAAGAACTCCGCGTGCTCACCGGCCCACTCCGCGAACGTCCGGGCCGGCCGCCCGGTCACCTTCTCCACGGTGTCGATCACCGTCTTCCCCTCCGGCGGGGTGTCCCGGTAGACCTCGATGAGGAACGCGATGACATCCTCCGGCATCCCGTTCGCCCGCCAGCCGGCGAGCGCCTCCTCCTCGGTCAGCTCGACCAGTTCGATCGCCTCGCCCCGCGCCGCCGCGATCGCCGTCACCTTGTCGCCGACGGTCAGCGCCTGCGGGCCGGTGATCAGGTACACCTGGCCGCCGTGGCCGTCCTCGGTGAGCGCCGTCGCCGCGACCGAACCGATGTCGGACTCGTGGACCATCGCGCTGAGCCGGTCGACGAAGGGCTCGCGCACCACACCGTCCGCCTTGATCCCGGGCGCCCACTCCAGCGCGTTCGCCATGAACTCGACCGGCATGACGACCGTCCACGCCAGCCCGCTCGCGCGCACCGCGCTCTCCATCGGCGTGTCCCCGCCGCCGTTGAGCACGGTCACCCGCCGCACCCCGGCCGCGCGGGCCCGCTCCATGATCTGCTCACCGGTCGCCAGCGGGGCGAAGAGGCCGCCGTCGAAGGTGATCAGGTGCAGCCCGGTCACGCCGTCCAGCGCGCTCTCCAGCGACGCCGGATCGGCGAGGTCACCGCGGACGACGTCGACGCCCGCCGGGAGCTCCGCACGCGCCGGATCGCGGGTCACGGCCCGGACGTGCTCGCCGCGCTCCAGCAGCTGCTCGACCACTCGACGGCCGACCGTTCCCGTGGCTCCGGTCACCAGGATCGTCATGGCGGGTCTCCTTCGTTCGGTTCGACGTCGACCGGCTGCGGTTCGACATCAACCAACCTAGGAACCCTTGCGGTCACCTTCTGTCCGCAACCGGACAGCACATCGAGGACCTCACCACGCCAGCTGCGTGATCTCCTCCGCCACGATCGCGCACGCGTCGGCGGCCGGGTCGATCAGCGGGAAGTGCCCGACGTCGCCGAGCAGCGTGAGCCCGACCATCTCGCCGGACCTGGCCGCCGCGTCGACGTACGCCTCCGACACCGCCGGCGGGACGACGATGTCCTCCTCGCCGTGGACGATGGCGGTGGCGATCCCGGTGGGCAGCAGGACGGCCGGGTCGGCCTGGGCCGTACGGTCATCGAACTCCTCTCCAGCGCCGAGGAGTTGTGTGACCGCCCCGCCGCACACCTCCAGCCCCACCGCCGTGGCGAAGTCCGCGATCGGGGCCAGCGCGACGACCCCGCGCAGCGGCGGCGGGGCGGGCAGGTGCCACGGCGACCCCTCGGGCAGCACGTGCCGCGCCGCCGCCCAGAGCGCGAGGTGGCCGCCCGCGGAGTGGCCGGTGACCACGATCCGGCGCACGTCGGCGTCCGGCAGCTCGCGCGCGGCGAGGGCCGGAACGGCGTCGAGCGCGGCGGCCACGTCGTCGAAGGTCTCCGGCCAGCGCCCCGCGACCGGGTCACCGCCGGGCACCGCCTCGCCCTCGCCGCCGCGCCGGTACTCCACGCTCGCCACGGCGAACCCCCGCCGGGCCAGGAAGCCCGCGAGCGGGGAGACGTGCGCCCGATCGTAGGGAGCCCGCCAGGCGCCGCCGTGCAGCAGGACGACGAGCGGGGCGGCGGTGCGGCCGCCGTGCGGGGCGTAGAAGTCGATGACCTGGTCGGGGTGGTCGCCGTAGGCGGCGGTCCGGTCGGGGGCGACGGCGGGATGAGCGAACGCCGACGCGCTCTCGACCTCGTCCCGATCACGCGCGACAGAGTCCGGGAGACCCGGGGAATCCGACATGCTGCTCAACCGTCCTATGCCTGTGTCCTGTGCCAGGGTCCTGTGCCGGTGCCAGGTGCCCAACTGGGTTGACCTGCGGGGACGGTACCAGTGATCAGCACCGTCCCCGCCCGGCCGCACAGGGGTTGACGGCCCGTCAGCCCGCCGGTGTCTCCTCCAGCACCTCGGCCAGGACCCGCGCCGCCCGTTCCGCGTCGGCGAACCCGACGTACAGCGGCGTGAATCCGAACCGCAGCACATCGGGCCGCCGCAGATCGCCGACGACCCCGCGCTCGATGAGGCGACGCATCACCGGCTCTGCCTCGGCGCAGCGCAGAGCGACCTGGCTGCCGCGTTCGGCGTGCGCGACCGGCGTGACCGGGACGACCCGGCCCTCCGGTGCGTACGCCGCGACGCACTCCAGGAAGAAGTCCGTCAGCGCCAGCGACTTGGCCCGCACCGCGTCCACCGAGACGCCGTCCCACACGTCGAGTGCCGCCTCCAGCGTGAGCATGGAGACGATGTCGGGTGTGCCGACCCGGCCCCGTACGGAACCGTCCGCCGGGGCGTAGTCGGGGGTCATGCCGAACGGGTCGGCGTGCGAGTTCCAGCCCGGCAGCGGGGAGTCGAAGGCGGCCTGGTGGCGCTCGGCGACGTACAGGTACGCGGGCGAACCGGGGCCGCCGTTCAGGTACTTGTAGGTGCAGCCGACCGCCAGGTCCACGCCGTGCTCGTCCAGCCCGACCGGGAGGGCGCCCGCGCTGTGGCAGAGGTCCCAGACGGCGATCGCGCCCGCCGCGTGGACGGCGGCGGTCAGCCCGGGCAGGTCGTGCAGCCGTCCCGTACGGAAGTCCACCTGGTTGAGGAGGACGGCGGCCGTACGGTCCCCGAGCGCGGACGGTACGTCGTCGGGTGCGACCGGCACGATCCGGTGGCCGGTGAGCCGGGCGGCGGAGGCGGCGATGTACCCGTCCGTGGGAAACGTCGTCGCGTCAACCAGGATCTCGTCGCGTCCCCCGCCCGCGAGAGCGGCGAGGCGGGTGGCGGCGACGACGGCCTTGAAGACGTTCACGCTGGTCGAGTCGGAGACGACGATCTGCCCGGCGGCGGCCCCGACGAGCGGCGCGATCCGGTCGCCGATCCGCTCGGGCGCGGTCCACCAGCCGCTCTCGTCCCAGGACCGGATGCGCAGCTCGCCCCACTGGCGGGTGAGGACGTCCCGCACGCGGGCCGGGACGTGGACGGGCAGGGCGCCGAGCGAGTTGCCGTCGAGGTAGACGCCGTCGTCGAGCGCGAAGAGCTTGCGGCGGTCGGCCAGCGGGTCGGCGGCATCGAGGGCGAGTGCCCGTCGGCGAAAGGTCTCAGACATGGCTGCGCGCCGTCCACAGCTCCGGGAACACGTTCTTCGTGGCGCGCTTCTCCAGCCAGGCCACTCCGGCGGAACCGCCGGTGCCGGTCTTGGAGCCCATCGCACGGCGGGTGGCGACGAGGTGGTCGTTACGCCATCGCCACACCAGCTCACCGACGTCGGTGAGCAGCTCGCCGAGGCGGACCAGCTCGTCGTTCTGGTCGTCGGAGGCGTAGATCTCCGCCCACACCGCCTCGACCTCGGGCGACGGCTCGTACCGCTTGGTCAGGTCGCGGCCGGTGACGGACTCCGGGACGGCGTACCCGCGCCGGGCCAGCAGCGCCAGCGTCTCGTCGTACAGGCTGGGCTCTCCGAGCGCCTTCTCCAGCTCGGCGTGGACGCGGGGCGCGCCCCGGTGCGGCACCAGCATGGAGGCGGACTTGTCGCCGAGCAGGAACTCCATCCGCCGGTACATCGCCGACTGGAATCCGGAGCCCTCGCCGAGCGAGCCACGGTAGGAGTTGAACTGGGCGGGGGTGAGTCCGGCGAGCGGCCGCCAGGACTCGTTGAGCGCCTCCAGCTCGCGCAGCGAACGCTTCAGGGCGTCGCGCGCGACGGGTATGCGGTCCTCGCGCAGCGCGCGGGTGGCGGTCTCCCACTCGTGGACGATGACCGTGAACCACAGCTCCATGACCTGGGTGGTGACCAGGAAGACCATCTCGCCGGGGTCGTCCGAGCGGAGGTGCTGGAGGTGGGTCAGGACATCCGCCTGGACATAGTCCTCGTACGGAGTCGTTCCCGCGAAGTCCAGGTACGGGGTGTCCGCACCGGTGGCTTCGGGGTCGGGGTGATTGGTCGACATCGCTGTCTCCTCGACACGAGCTTCCGGGTAGCGGTCCGCCCCTTCCGTGAGGTGATGGAGCTCCGGTCCCCTGCTCGCATACTAAGCGCCTCCCCGCCCGGCGTGCTTGGGCGGGGAGCCGCTCAGGAAGTCAGCTGAGGATGTCGGCGGCGGTCGGCGAGGAGTCGCGCAGGAACGTCGAGCAGCGCTCGTGCTCCCCGGTCTCCCCGATGGACCCGGCGGCCCGCGCCAGGGCGTGCAGGGCGCGCAGGAAGCCGCGGTTCGGCTCGTGCTCGAACGGTACGGGGCCGTGGCCCTTCCAGCCGGCCCGGCGCAGGGCGTCGAGGCCCCGGTGGTAGCCGGTACGGGCGTAGGCGTACGACTCGATGACCCGGCCGCCCTCGTACGCCTCGTCGGCGAGCTGCGCCCAGGCGAGCGAGGAGGTGGGGTACTTCGCGGCGACCTCGGCGGGCGGGGTGCCGGCGGCGAGCAGCTCGCGCGGCTCGGGGTCGTCGGGCAGATGGGTCGGGGCGGGGCCCCCGAGCAGGTTCTCGTGGATGGACATGGATCAAGTGTGCCTGGACCGGGCCGCCGGGGACACCGCACCGGCCGCCCTACCGCCCGGTTTCGCGCGCCCGCTCCGGCTCCAGCGGCGGGGCCACGATTCCGCAGTGGACCGTGCACTCGGGCCGCTCCTCCCCACGTTTCCGCTCGGCGGCGTGCGACGGGGTGCGGACGGTCCAGCAGGCGATGACCGCGCCCAGCACCAGCAGCCCGGCGCACATCGGCATCGCCCGCCGGAAGGTCGCCGCGAACTCGCCCGCGTCCCGGTACGCCTCCGGCCCCATCCCGGCGAGCAGCGGCAGCGCGGCCACCGCGATCAGGCCGGCGGCCCGGGCGGCCGCGTTGTTGATCCCGCTGGCCAGCCCGGCGCGCCCGGTGTCCACGGCGGCCAGGACGGTCGCGGTGAGCGGGGCCACGACCACGACGAGCCCGGCACCGAGCACCAGGACGGCGGGCAGCACCTCACCGGCGTACCCGCCGAAGGACGCGCTGCCCGGCCCCACCCGCAGCATCAGCAGCATCCCGGTGGCGGCCAGCAGCGGCCCCACCGTGAGCGGGATGCGCGGCCCGATCCGGCGGCCCAGCTCACCGGACCAGGCGGAGAACAGCAGCATCAGGACGGTCGTCGGCAGCAGCGCGGTACCGGCCCCCAGCGCCGAATAACCGGCGACCACCTGGAGCTGGATCGCGGAGAGGAAGAAGAAGCCGCCGAGCGCCGCGTACACGCAGAACGTCACCAGGTTGACCGAGGTGAACAGGCGCGAGCGGAAGATCGACGGCGGCAGCATCGGATCCGCCCGACGCTGCTCCACCAGCACGAACGCCACGCCGAGCAGCACCCCGGCGAGCGCCGCCCCGATGACGAGCGGCGAGGCGCCCTGCTCCGGCGCCTCGATGAGCGCGTACGTCACCCCGGCCAGCGCCAGCGCGCCGAGCGCGGCCCCGAGCACGTCGAACCGGCCGTGCGCCGCCGGATCACGCGACTCCGGTACGTGGCGGAGGGCGACGGGCACGCAGATCGCGGCGAGCGGCAGGTTGAGCAGGAAGACCCACCGCCAGCCGGGCCCGTCGACCAGCCACCCGCCCACGAACGGCCCCACGGCCGCCCCGACCCCGCCGAACCCGGACCAGAGCCCCACGGCCCGCGCCCGGTCGTCGGGATGGAAGCTGGCCTGGATGAGCGCGAGGGACCCCGGGGTGAGCAGCGCCCCGCCGACCCCCTGGAGGGCGCGGGCGGCGATGAGCATCTCCGCGTTCGGGGCGATCCCGCAGAGCAGCGAGGCGGTGGCGAACCACACCACTCCCACCACGAACACCCGCCGCCGCCCGTACCGGTCGCCGAGCGCCCCGCCGAGCAGGATCAGCCCGGCGAGCGTGAGCATGTACGCGTTGACGGTCCACTGGAGCGCGGCCAGATCGGTGTCGAGATCGGCGCCGATGCGGGGCAGGGCGACGTTGATGACGGTCGAGTCGAGCATCGCCATGCCGGAGCCGAGCACGGTGGTGAGCACGACCCACCGCCCGACGGGCGAGGCGACCCGGATCTCCCCGGGAGCGGAGCCAGCAGCAGCCATGGGGCCAGCTTGCCCCAATCAAGCCCCTCCGGCGATCGAGGAGAACCCACTCCCGGAGGGCCCGCACACATTGAGCCCCTCCGGCGATCGAGGAGCCGGGGGCCCGGGGCAGCGCCCCCGAAATCACGCGGCTACCGCACGGCGCCCACCGCCCGCACCAGCGCCTCCACCCCTCGCTCCACCTTCGCCCGAGGGCACCCCACGTTCAGCCGCACGAACCCCGGCGCCCCGTAGACGGAACCCCCCATGATCGCGACCTTCTCCCGCTCCACCAGCACCCGCTGCAACTCCGCGTCGTCCACCCCCGCCGCCCGCAGGTCGATCCACGCCAGGTACCCGGCCTGCGGCGGCTCCCACCCCAGCTCGGGCAGGTCGGTGGAGAGCCGCTCCGCGACGTGACCCAGGTTCCCCGCCACATACGCCCGCACCGCGTCCAGCCACGCCGCACCCTGCCGGTACGCCGCGATGTGCGCGGTCAGCGACAGCACCGCCGGCGAGGCGAGCCCCTCCGCCGTCTCCATGCGCCGCAGGTACTCCGCCCGGTCCGCCGGATCGCCGATGAGCCCGTACGAACCGGTCAGCGCCGGAAAGTTGAAGGCCTTCGACCCGGAGGTGATGAGCGCCCAGCGGCCCTCACCGGCCACCCGCGTCCACGGCACATGGACGTGCCCCTCGTGCACGAAGTCCGCGTGGATCTCGTCGCTGACCACCGCTACCCCGTGCCGTTCCGCCAGCTCCGCCATCCGGGTCAGCTCGGCGGCCGTCCAGACCCGCCCGGTCGGGTTGTGCGGCGAGCAGAGCACCAGGACCTTGGCGTCCGGCCGCGCCAGCTCCCGTACCAACGCCTCCTCGTCCCCGACCGGCACCCCGCGCAGCTCCCGCCCGAGCCCGGTGATCGCCTTGCGGAAGCCGTCGTACGTGGGGGTGTGGACGACGACCCCGTCCCCCTCGGCCGTCCACATCTGGAGGAGCTGGGAGAGCTGGCTGAGGACGGACGGGCCGTACACGAGCTGCCCGGTGTCGATCTCGGTGCCGTACCGGGTGGCGTACCAGTGCGCTACGGCCGAGCGGAAGTCGTCCTGCCACCAGGTGGTGTAGCCGAAGACGCCGTGGTCCAGCCGGGCCCGCAGCGCGGCGAGCACCTCGGGCGCGGTGGTGAAGTCCATGTCGGAGATGGTGAACGGGAGCAGCCCGTCGACCCCGAACCGGTCGGCGACCCCGTCCCACTGGACGCACCAGGTGCCCCGGCGGTCGATGGCGGTGTCGAAGTCGTACAGCTCGGCCATGACGGGCCCTCCCTCTGTGAACGGTCTCGGCACGGCAACGGGCCCGGCCCTCCGGGAGGAGGACCGGGCCCGACGCCGTACAGCCGTACATCCGTACTGATGCGTGGTTACTTCAGCTTGGTGCCGGTGGAGCGCAGGTTCGCGCACGCCTCGGTGACGCGCACGGCCATGCCCGCCTCGGCGGCCTTGCCCCAGGTGCGGGGGTCGTAGGTCTTCTTGTTGCCGACCTCGCCGTCGATCTTCAGGACGCCGTCGTAGTTGCGGAACATGTGGTCCGCGACCGGACGGGTGAAGGCGTACTGGGTGTCGGTGTCGAGGTTCATCTTCACGACGCCGTTCTCCAGCGCGGTGGCGATCTCCTCGGCGGTGGAGCCCGAGCCGCCGTGGAAGACGAAGTCGAACGGCTGGCTGCCGGCCGGCTTGCCGTACTTCTCGGAGACGCCCGACTGGAGGTCCTTCAGCAGCTCGGGGCGGAGCACGACGTTGCCCGGCTTGTAGACGCCGTGGACGTTGCCGAAGGAGGCGGCCAGCAGGTAGCGGCCCTTCTCGCCCAGGCCGAGCGCCTCGGCGGTGCGCAGCGCGTCGTCGACGGTCGTGTACAGCTCGTCGTTGATCTCGTGCGTGACGCCGTCCTCCTCGCCACCGGTCGGGGTGATCTCGACCTCAAGGATGATCTTGGCGGCGGCGGCCTGGGCCAGCAGCTCCTGGCCGATGGCCAGGTTGTCGGCCAGGGTCTCGGCCGAGCCATCCCACATGTGGGACTGGAACAGCGGGTTCAGACCCTTGGCGACGCGCTCGGCGGAGACGGCGAGCAGCGGACGTACGTAACCGTCCAGCTTGTCCTTGGGGCAGTGGTCGGTGTGGAGCGCGACGGTGACGTCGTACTTGGCCGCGACGATGTGCGCGAACTCGGCCAGCGCGACCGCGCCCGTGACCATGTCCTTGTTGTACTGGCCGCCCAGGAACTCCGCACCGCCCGTGGAGATCTGGACGATGCCGTCGCTCTCGGCCTCCGCGAAGCCGCGCAGGGCCGCGTGCAGCGTCTGCGTCGAGGTGACGTTGATGGCCGGGTAGGCGAACTTGCCCGCCTTGGCCCGGTCGAGCATCTCGGCGTAAGCCTCGGGGGTTGCGATGGGCATCTGACCGCTCCTTGGGATGTGCGGGTGTACAGGCGTGTAAGTCCCTGACCTGGGGGCGACGTCATCGTCGCCCCCATCTTCCCAGACTCCTCATCCGGCTCCACCCGGCGGACCCTGTTTCACGTGAAACAGTCCGTGAGGTCCGAAATGGCTCAGGCGAGGCCGAGGTCGGCCACCGAGTAGACCTGGATGTACGGCAGACCGGCCTCCGCGATGGCCGGAGCGGCACCGCGCTCCACGATCACGGCGACGGCGACGACCTCGCCGCCCGCCTCCCGTACGGCCTCGACGGCGGTCAGCGGCGAACCACCGGTGGTGGAGGTGTCCTCGACGACCAGGCAGCGGCGGCCCTTCACGTCGGTGCCCTCGATCCGGCGCTGCATCCCGTGCGCCTTCTGCGCCTTGCGGACGACGAACGCGTCCAGGCTCTGCCCGCGCGCGGCGGAGGCGTGCAGCATCGAGGTGGCGACCGGGTCGGCGCCGAGCGTCAGCCCGCCCACGCAGTCGTAGTCCAGCTCGGCGGTGGCGTCCAGCATGGCCTGGCCGACCAGCGGCGCGGCCTTGCCGTCCAGCGTGATCCGGCGCAGGTCGATGTACCAGTCGGCTTCCAGCCCCGAGGAGAGGGTCACCTTGCCGTGCACCACGGCCTTGTCCTTGATCTGCTGGAGCAGGTCAGCGCGTACGTCAGTCATGTCCACGAGGGTATGCGCATGCCGAAACCCCCCGAGCACGCCCCGCCTCAGAGCCGCGTCCAGCTCCAGGTCGTCGTGATCTCCAGCGGGTCGATCGGCGTGACCAGGCGAGGTGTGGTGTTCAGGCCGTTCGGCGGACCGGACTGCGGCTCGACGCAGATCGCCTCGTCCTGCTCGTCGTAGATCACCACCCACTCGCTCCGGCTCTTCACCGTCAGCTCCAGCTGCTCCGGCCAGGTGAGCTTCACGTCCACGCCGTCGGGCATCCCGAAGCAGTCGTCCCACGGACCCGGTACGGGGTCGATGCGGCGGCCGGTCGGCAGGTGGTCCTCGCCGCGCTCCTCCTGCCAGGCGGCGTCGAAGGAGAGCTCGGCGGGCCGGCCGTCTTCGAGGCTGCGGTGGAACCAGGGGTGCCAGCCGGCCTGGGCCGGGAAGGAGGTGCCGTACGTCTCGACGGCGAGGCCGAGGGTCAGCCCGTCCTCGGTCAGCTCGAAGGTCTGGGTCACCCGGCCCTCGTACGGCCAGGGCTCGGCGAGGTCGTAGTAGAAGGCGGCCTGCGCCTTGTCCACGTGTGCGGTCTGCCAGGCGGTGTCCCGGCCGGTGCCGTGGATGGCGTGCGGCGGCGAGTTGAGGGGCAGCTGGTGGGCGGCGTCGCCGTTGCGGAACTTCCCGGAACCGGTACGGCCGCACCAGGGCACCATCGGGAAGCAGCCGTACCGCTCGCCCTGGCGCAGCAGTTCGGTGGAGCCGATCCGCAGGCTGCTGATCCGGCAGCCGTGGGCGGGGTCGACGGTCAACTCGGCGTCGCCGGCACGGAGCCTGACGCTCTCTGCGTTCTGGGTGGTCTCTTCGCTGCTGCTCACCCGACGACCCTACTGGCGGTCTTCTGGCGGTGCCTCACCTACGGCGCCGCAACGCCCGGCTCAGCACCACGGCGGAGGCGAGCGCGAGAGCGGCGGCCGGTGCGACCCAGCGCAGAGTGGTTCCGGGCCCGCCCGCGTCCGGCGAGGGCACAGGGGCGTACCGGCCGCGCGGAGGCGCGTGGTCGACCTCCTCCGCACTGCGGCCGATCATGGTGCGGCGGGCGTGCGCGGCCTCGGCGGGCGGCTCGTCGGGGACGGTGAACTCCACTCCGGCGACGGGGTCGAGGGCGGGCGGCGGGACGGGCGAGTCGAACACGGAGGCGGATTCGGCGGGTTCGGAGGGTCCACCGGCGGATGCGGCGGGTCCTCCGGCGGGCTCGGCGGGTTCGGAGGGTCCACCGGCGGGTTCATCGGGTCCACCGGCGGGCCCGGCGGATGCGGCGGGTCCACCGGCGGGGTCGGAGGACTTCGGGAGGCCGGCCGGGTCGGAGGGCTCGACGTCTCCCTCAAGCCCTTCGGCCGACACGTCCTCCGCGCCGTCGTCCCCGCCGTCTCCCTCCCGTACGGCCAGCGTCTCCGTCACCAGCTGCTGGGTGAAGCGGTCCAGGAGGCGCTGGGCGGCGGCGAACGCGGCGCCCTCCTCCAGCTCGGCCAGCCGGCCGTCGCCGCTCGCCGTACCGCTGTACGTGAGAGTCGTGCCGCCCTCCGTCCCCGGCCCTGCCCCCGTCACCGTCTCCGTGAGGGCGAGGGTCAGGGCCAGCTTCACCGCGCCCGTCCCCCGGGCCTCCACGCCCTCGCCGGTCACCGAGAAGCGGTCGCCCTCGGGCCCGGAGAGCTTCAGCTCGCCCCGGTAGGTGATGGTGTGGCCGCCGGCCCGGAACTTCCACCGGCCCGCCAGCGGCGACGCCGACGCGTCGGCGTCGCGCTGGAAGCCCGGTACGCAGCGGGCGACCCGGGCGGGGTCGCCCAGCGTGCGCCGCAGGGCCGGGACCGGGACCGGAACGAACACCTGATGCTCCATACAACCGAGCCTAATCGCCCCCGGCCCGCCCGTCAGGGCTTCCACCCGCCCGGCCCTCGCGCCCCGCGCCACAGCACGAGGCCCCCGGGAGCCCCTCACGCCTCCTCCGGGTACCGCGGGTGGACCAGCGTGGACGGCGCCTGCCCCGGCAGCCGCAGCCGGTCCGCCGCCCGGGCCCCCTCCCGCAGCTCCGCCTCCCCGAGCGAACGCGGTACGGGTACACCCGCGCCGAGCCCCGGCTCCCCCACCGCCTCCGCCGCCGCGAGCAGGAAGCCCCAGCCGTCCGCGGACCGGCCTCCGGAGGCGAGCCGGTCGGGGCTCGCGGTGGAGCCGGACGGGTGACCGGAGGGGCGGGCCGGGATGCGGTACGGGCGGGTGGCGAGGCCTCCGGCCCGTACCGAGGCCTCCACCGTCCAGAAGGTCCGCGGCCGGACCGCCGGCGGGCCCGCGTGCACCACGAGCCGGCCGCGCGGGGCCAGGGCCTCGGCGACCAGCCCGTAGAACTCGGCGGAGTACAGCTTCGTACTGGCCGTGATCCCCGGGTCCGGCAGGTCGGAGATCACCACGTCGTAGCGGTGGTGGTCGGCGCGCAGCCAGGTGAAGGCGTCCGCGCCGACGGTGGTGAGGCGCGGATCGCGGTAGGCGTGGCCGTTGAGCTGGGAGAGGGCCGGGTCGGTGCGGGCCAGCCGGGTGACGGCCGGGTCGATCTCCACGACGGTGACCGAGCGGACGTCCGCGTACCGGAGGACCTCGCGGGCGGCGAGTCCGTCGCCGCCGCCGAGGACGAGGACGCGGGCGCGGGGCCCGTCCATCGCCGGGTGGACCAGCGCCTCGTGGTAGCGGTACGCGTCGCGGGCGCTGACCCGGAGCCGGCCGTCCAGGTAGAGGCCGAGGGAGTCGCGGTCGGTGCCGGTCAGGACGACCTCCTGCACCCCGGTCTGCACGGCCACCCGCACCTGGTCCCCGTAGACCGCCCGCCGCGCCGCCCGCTCGAAGTCGTCGACCAGGAACGTGGCGGTGGCCAGGACGGCGATCACCGAGAAGTTGACCAGGAAGAGGAGCCGGCGGGAGCGGGGCGTGAGGTCGCGGCGGAAGACCCACAGGACCAGCGCCCCGCCGGCGACCGCGTTCACCGCGCCCGTCAGGAGCGCGCCGGTGAGCTGGCCGAGCATCGGCAGCAGGAGGAAGGGAAAGGCCAGCCCGCCGACGAGCGCGCCCACGTAGTCGGCGGCGAAGAGATCGGCCACGGCCCCGCCCGCGTCCTGCCGGTCGACGCGCTGGATCAGCGTCATCAGCAGCGGTATCTCCGCGCCGATCAGCACGCCGATCGCCAGCGAGAACCCGACCACGGCGTACCGCGACTCACCGAGCCAGGCGAACGACGCGTACAGCACGAGCGCCGAGGAGCCGCCGATGAGCGCGAGGGCCGCCTCGATCAGCCCGAAACCGACGGCGGCGTGGCAGCGTAAACGTTTCGCGAGGAGTGAGCCGATGCCCATCGCGAAGACCATCGTGGAGAGCACGACGGAGGCCTGGGTGACCGAGTCGCCGATCAAGTAGGAGGCGAGCGCGACCAGTTCCAGCTCGTAGACGAGACCGCAGGCCGCGCAGACGAAGACGGCGGCCAGCACGAGGAACCGGCCGGTCCTCGGCCGTACGGGAAGCCGCGCCGCGCCCCCTCGCAGCGACACCTGCTGGTCGATCATGCTGCGAACGCTACGTCACGGCCCGGTCGCCGCCTGTCACCCACAAGGGTGCAAGTAACCACAGGAGTTCTAGTGACGCGGCCGGGAGGCGCCAGCCCCCCGGCCGCACGGCCCTCAGAGAGCGGGTGCCGGGATGCGCACCCCCACTCGGGTCCGGGTGGCCACCAACTGGCCTTCCTGCGGGTACGCGTGCCAGGTCCGCCACCGCACCTGGCCCTCGATGCGCTGGGCGAGCATCGCGGTGAAGGCGTACGGGGAGCCGGGGAAGGTGCCCGCCAGGCCGTGCGGGTGGTCGCTCACGAGCGCGAGCAGCTCCTGCGCCCGTCCCGCGAACTGGCCCTGCGTCAGGGTCTCGACGCGGGCCGCGAACTCGTACTCCCAGTCCCCGAGCCGCTTGGCGACACCGAGTGGGAGCGGAGTGCTGCTGCCCGGGATACAGGCGACGGTCTCGGAACAGACGCCGCGGTCCTCCTGGAGGAGCACCTGGTGGGAGGCGCCGAGGAGCCTCAACTGCAGTTCGGCACCGCCGAGCCGGAGGTCGAGGACGGCGAGGGCCGGGAGCGGCTCCCGCCCCAGGGTCCAGGCCAGGTCGGCGGCGCGGGTATCGGAATAGGCCGTCTGGAGGGTGGTGAGCATGGGTCGGCTCCGCAAACACACATGGACGCATGGACAGCGGGCTTCCCCCGAACGTGCGCATGGGAGGAGGGGAGCGCCCGATCTGGTCCAACTGGGGTCCGAGGGCTGAATGTTCTCTTCGACGAGGGAATCACGAAGTACGCCGCACTCGCAGCGTTTTTACCCAACTTGACGTGGTTTCCATCCCCTCGGGGGCAGCCCGGTTCAACTGTTCAGCCGTTTTCGTCTGCGTGGCTCAACGACAGGGCGCCCGGAGGGAGTTCACCCTCCGGGCGCCCGGCCCTGGAGTCACTGTCGGTGACGGCGACGGCCTCCCGGCCCGCTCAGCTGCCTCCGCCGCAACCACCGCCGCCGCCACCGCACGACGACCCGCCGCCGCACGAGTGGCCGCCGGAGGACGAGCCGCAGGACGAGGAGTCGCCTCCGCCACCGTCACCGCCGGCCCACCATCCACCACCGCCCGCCGTCGAACCGCTCGCGGCGGACCGCCGCCGGGCCCGCCCGGACGGTCCGCTCCCGACCCGGGTCGCCCGTGCCAGGGCCACCAGCAGGCCGACGAGAATCCCCACACCGATCAGCACCGTGACGAGGACAGTCATGCCCCTCACCCGCCTTTCTCTCCCCCAAAGCGAGCGGTTCCCCCGTCGCTTCCCGGATCTCTCCGGTTTCCCGGTCTTCCTTCGTGACAGGGGGATCCCCCTGTCACGAACGCGCCAAAGCAGACTTGAGCAACTCCAGAGCTTGAGCGCAGGATGGCGCCCATGACACAGGGACACGGGCAGGACCAGGGACACCAGGGGCACGGACCCGAGGGACGACGGCCGCTGCTCAACCGCAGCCTGGCCGGGTTCGGGACGACGATCTTCGCCGAGATGTCCGCGCTGGCCGCGCGGACCGGTTCGATCAACCTCGGCCAGGGCTTCCCCGACACCGACGGCCCGGAGGAGATCAGGGAGGCGGCGGTCCGGGCGCTGCGCTCCGGCCACGGCAACCAGTACCCGCCGGGCCCCGGCATCCCGGAGCTGCGCGCGGCCGTCGCCGGCCACCAGAAGCGGTTCTACGGCCTGGACTGGTCCCCGGACACCGAGGTCCTGGTCACCACCGGGGCCACCGAGGCGATCGCCGCCGCGCTGCTGGCCCTGGTGGAGCCGGGCGACGAGGTCATCGCGTTCGAGCCGTACTACGACTCGTACGCCGCGTGCATCGCGATGGCCGGCGGCGTCCGCGTCCCGCTCACCCTCCGCGCCCCCGCCTTCCGCCCGGACCTCGACGAACTGCGCTCCCTGATCACCCCGCGCACCCGCCTCCTGCTCCTCAACTCACCGCACAACCCGACCGGCACGGTCCTCACCCCCGAGGAGCTGAGCGGCATCGCGGCCCTGGCGGTCGAGCACGACCTGCTGGTGGTCACCGACGAGGTGTACGAGCACCTCGTCTTCGCCGGCTCCCACCGCCCGATCGCCGCCCTGCCCGGGATGCGCGAGCGGACGGTCTCCATCTCGTCGGCCGGCAAGACGTACTCGTACACCGGCTGGAAGATCGGCTGGGTGACGGCCGCCGCGCCGCTGCTGACGGCGGTGCGCTCGGCGAAGCAGTACCTGACGTTCGTGAGCGGCGGCCCGTTCCAGTACGCGATCGCGGAGGCGCTCCAGCTGCCGGACGCGTTCTTCACGGAGTTCCGCGAGGGCATGCGCCGCAGGCGCGACCTGCTGGCGGAGGGCCTGCGGAGCGCGGGCTTCCGGGTCTACGAGCCGGAGGGGACGTACTTCGTCACCACCGACATCTCCCCGTTCGGCGAGGAGGACGCGTACGCCTTCTGCCGGGCCCTTCCGGAGCGGTGCGGGGTGGCCGCCGTCCCGGTCTCGGTCTTCTACGACGACCCGGAGGCGGGCCGCAGCCAGGTCCGGTTCACGTTCTGCAAGCGGGAGGACGTGCTGGAATCAGCCGTCGAGAGGCTGTCGAAGCTGCGGACATGAGCCTCGTCGGACGCAGTGCCACCGCCGGGGGGCGCGCCCCCCGGCGCCCGGTCCGAGGCCTAGAAGGTGTCCTCCAGCACGGGATGGTCGGGATTCTCCAGCCACACCTGGACCGAGTCCCACCACACCACGACCGGCGCCTCCTGGCGCACCGCGTCCTCTGCGCCGCCGAGAGCGTGCAAGTTGTAGGCGGTGAGGTACACCAGCAGCAGGCCGCCGACGAGCTTGTAGGACGCGCGCGAGGAGGCGCGCATGGCCCTGCCGACGGCGCCGCCCGCCGACGTCACCCAGTCCGTGACGTTCTCCACCCACCGCCCGTACAGCCGCAGCGGCAGCGGGATGCCGCGGTCGGCCCGCAGGAGCAGCAGCGTACAGCCGTACTCCGGCGCCAGCAGCACGCTGCCCAGCAGCCGCGAGAGCCTGGCGCCGGCCCAGTCGGCCGCACCGTGCAGGGCGGGCAGCACCCGGCGGAGCACGACCCGGAGAAGCAGGGCAGAGGCGATGACCAGCGCCACGATCCGGAGGGGATAGACCAGCCAGGAGAAGGCGTCGGACCAGAGGTCGGCGAAGAAGCCGAGCGGACCGGTCACGGCGCCGGGTCCTTCGTCCCGCCTTCGTTGTCCAGCGGCTGTCCGTCCTCTCGCCGGGAGGCCCGCCGGTCCCTGCGCCGGGGCCTGCCGTTGGCGAGTTGCTGGATCGGGGAGAGGGGCGGGCCCGGCAACTCGGCCCGTGCCCCCGGCATCGCGCCGCCGAGCCGCTCGACCAGCTGGTCGATGGCCGCGACCCGTTCGTGCTCCTCGCTCCCGCCGGCCGTGTGCACCGCCTTGACCACCTCCAGATGAGCGGCCACCGCCGCGCGCTTGTCCTCCCGGTGGGTACGGAGGAACTCCACGACGGAGTCGGGGTCCCGGACCAGCGCCTCGGCCATCAGCCCGATCTCGCCCCCGTCGAGGATGTCCCGCGCGTTGGTCCGCTTGAGCTGGCTGAGGCGGCCGGTGCGGGTGATGTCGGTGACCTCACCGTCCGGTCGCAGGACGCAGGACACCTCCAGGACCTCCAGCACCGTGCCGGCCATCGAGGCGGTGGACAGCTCGCGGTCGATCCAGGACTCGAACTCCGCGATCTCCTCCAGCTCGTAGCGCCGCGCCTCCGCCGTCAGCTTGCGCAGCAGCCGGCGCTCCAGGAGACGCCGTACGTCGACGGGGCCGTGCTCCGCCGCCGCCCGGGCGTCCCCGATCCGCCAGACCACGTCGACGCTGCCCTGGAAGCGCAGCCCGCGGTCGGCGCTGTCGAGTTCCACGTCCAGCGTCGTGGTGTGCTCCCGGAGGTCCACGATCCAGTAGTCCTCCCGGGCCCGGAACCAGTTCATGCCCGAGGTGGGGACCTCGCCCCTGGGCAGCGGCCGCAGATGGGTGCCCGTCCGCAGGACCGCGCACTCACCCGCGCCCGGCCGGGCCTCGGGTGCCACGTCCCGTGGGCGTACTACCGCGAAGGGCCCGCGCACCGGGCCGTCGGCGTCGATCGTCACTGTCACTCCCTGGTGATGTCGTTCAACGGAGCTGGTCGAGTTCCCGCAGGGCCAGCTCCGCCGTGTGCGAGGGCTGGGCGGAATCGCGGGCCAGTCGTCGGAGAAGGTGGTCGAGACGGCGGAAGTCCCGGGGGCTGTCGATGAGTTCGTCGAGCAGGTCGAGCAACGCCTCACGGGACTCCCCGTACCGGTCGGCCTGCCTGAACCACGAGCTCAGCGTCCTCAGCGCCTCGGCCGAGGTCGCCCGGTGGGAGAGCGCCGCCTGCCACAGCTCGATCACGTCGTGGTCGGTGTCGACCGGACCGTCGCCCCTCGGGGAAGCGCCCCCGCGATCCGTGCTCTGGCACCTCTCGAACAGCCACAAGGGGGTCGGCCAGTGCGCGGCGTCCGGACGGCCTTCCGCCCCCCGGGCCCGGCACACCCGCAGGAACGCGCCGAGCAGGTTGGCGCGGGCGGCGCCCTGGGCATCCCGCAACCACAGGCCCATCGCCTCAAGGACGAGGCCGGACAGACCGCCCACGAAGGCCGCCGTCAAGCCGGCCTTCGCCGACCAGGCCACGCCCGCGTCGCCCGTGTCCAGGAGGTTGCCGAGCCCCTGGACGCCCGCGACCGGATGCGCCGGGCTGATCGCCAGCCCCCAGGCCAGCGCGGCGGTCATCCGCCGGTGCCGGTTTCCGGCCGTGCTCCAGGACTCGACCAGCCCCAGCGCGTGCGGCGCCACGGTCGGGTCCTGGACGGAGACCGAGAGCGCGATCGCGGCGGCGACCCGGTCCCGGTGGTCGGGGGAGAGCGACCAGGGCTGGAACACGCCCTCGGCGATCTGCGTGAAGTCGAGCAGCGAGAGGCGGCCCAGCGAGAACGCGGCCCGGCGGCGGACGGCCTCGGACGGGTCGTGGACCAGGTCCGACAGCCACCGCAGCAGCGGTTCGGAGTCGTCGTACCGCCAGAGCATGTCCACGAGGGCGGCCGCCAGACCGCTTCCCGCGAAGTCCACCACTTCGGTGGGACTGCTCCCGTAGCGGGTGTGCGCGATGCCCTTGCGGGTGACGGCGCGGATGTCCTCCAGCCGGCTCTGCCGCGTCTCGGTGAGGAACTGCCGTGAGCGGGGCGCGTCGTGGACCTTCGCTTCGTGCACCAGGTCGGCCAGCCGGTGCTCCAGCTGGCGGACCGTGGCGTAGGGGAACCCGCCGAAAAAGGCTGTGGCGATGGCGAGTTCACGGGCCGTTCCGTTCTCCGCGAGCAGTTCGGCGGCGACCAGCTCGGTCTGACTGGTGACCTGCGCCATGCAGGCGGCGACGGCGGACTCGTCATCGGTGGTGAGCGCCAGTTCGCGGGCGATACGGGCGATCTCGCCGGGGGGCGGCGATTCCGCCAGCCAGGCCGCGATCCGGGTGTCCTGGAGCAGCGCGTCGGCGCGCCCGGCCCGGCCGCCGGGGAGCCGGTGCCGTAGATGGCTGCGGAACACCGCGGCCGCCTCGGGGCGGCTGTCCCCGCGCACCGTCCACTCCGACAGGCTCTCCGGTATCTGTGCGGAATCCTCCATGGTGATCACCAGGTAGGCGCGGCGGCGCTCCATCAGCCCCGACAGCCGGGTGAGGACGAAGTCGGTCAGCGCCCCGGACCCGGCGCCCGCCTCCAGGACGTAGGCGCAGCCCTCCCGGACGTCCTCCGTGGTCAACGTGTCCGGATGGGTGCCCGGTTGCAGGAAGCGGCACTCGCCGGCGGCCGACAGCACCGCCAGCGCGAGGGCGGAGGCCAGGAAGCGGCGTCCGGTGTGCCGGGCCCCGCTGAGTACGAGGAGGTGCTGACGGCGCAACACCTTCTCGGCGGCGTCGGCGCATCCGGGCCGGACGTAGACCTGTTGCAGCTCGGCCCGCCCGGCTTCGGACAGCCGGTACCAGCTCGGCCGCCGGGCGCCGCCCGTGTTCAGGACGAACTGGTCGCCGCCGACGATGGAGTGGGCCCGGACCTGGCGGGCGAAGTGCATCGAGGCGGCGCCGCCGAAGCGGTCCACGTCCTCGTCCAGGTCGGAGCGCAGCCGGTGCATGGTGTCGAGGTCGAACTGCTCGTCACCGTAGGCACGGTCACCGTCCGCCTCGTTCGGGCCGACGCCGTCCGAACCCCGTCCGTCCGGATCCCGCCCGTCCGGATCCCTCCCGTCCGCCCGGCCCGGATCGGCGTCGGACTCCGCGGCGCTCACCGGTAGGTCACCTGATCGCGGCCGACCACATTCCGGGCGCGGACCTCGCCGTTGAAGACCATGCCGCCGGAGGGGGCCGGGTCCCGGTGGCCGGAGGCGGGCGAGCCGGCGGGCTTCCCCCGGGCGGCGCCCTCCTCGCGGCCCCGGCCCGGGCCCCCGACGGCCGGGTGCAGCCAGACGGGTACGGCCGAACCGCCCTTCACCGTCAGTCGGTACGGCGTGAAGTCGTCCGGGTCCAGCTCGCCGTGGCCGTGCCGGACCGCTCCGTGCCAGATCGGCTCCGACACGGCCAGCACATACGGACTGTCGGCGCCGGCGAGGGCGCTGCGCAGCTCTTCGGCGTCCAGCAGTCCGTGCAGGAGGTTGACGTCCGCGCCGTCGGCGTCGGTCCCGTCGGCGGTCGGCAGCAGATATCCACCGTGCACGGCCAGCCGCAGCCTGAGTCCGAGCGCCTCCGACGACCTCTTGTTGTGGCGGCGCAGCAGCCTGCCCAGCTCCACGGTCACCGCCTCGACGACCGGTACCGGGGAGATGCCCGGCCGGAAGTCGTAGCGCCCGCCGTCACCTCGGCTCCGCAGCTCGTAGTCGTCGGCGTCCAGCCCTTGCCGGCGCAGCGCCTCGGCCACCAACTCCGTGTGTGAAAAACGGAGTTGAGGCAGCAGACTGTCATCGCGGTCGGGGTGGGAGGAGCCCTTCACGTCCACACCGAGCATGACGTGATGGATGGGATTCGGTCCGAAAGTGTTCGGCATACGCCCTGCTTCCGAGTTGTGCACGGCCTGGAGGTCTCCCGTCCGGCCGACCGGCCGGCATGCCACCCGCAGAGGTGAGGACGCGAGAATAGCCACGTGCGGTGATATTTACTAATTGATCATCAGATCAGACCCAGAGGGATGCGATGAGTGACGCAAGGAGCGCCGCACCGGCGACCATCGCCCAGATCAGAGCCCTGCGGAAAGCGGCGAACTTGCGTTCCGCGATGGCCGCCAGGTCCGCCGCATGCCGCCAGGCTTCGCGCCGGGCCGCCCCGGGCTCGGCGGCGACGAGCGAGGCCGGGTCCCTCGTGAGCAGCGTCGGCCAGCCGTACCGGGTCGGTGCGCTCGTCGTGGACCGCGGCGACAGCGTGCGCAGCAGGAACCAGCCGGACGCCGTCACCGCCGCCGTCACCACCAGTGCCAGGGCCGCCATCAGCACCTCGGCGGCGGAGTGCGGGGGAGTCAGCCCGCGCAGCGCCCGTGCCTGCGTCAGCAGCCCGCCGGTGAAGATCCCCAGCGCGGTCGCCAGCAACCCCGCCTTGGCGTCGGCCGCGAAGATGACACCGGTCACCTGCGAGATGGCCAGCGCCGCATCGGCCCCCGGCTCGAAATCACCTGTCGTACGCCCCTGATCCGGCATGTGGTCCCCCGATTCCGATCACGTCGAGCGGTCGACGGCGTGCCGTGCGGCGACGGAGGCCCTCCCGCACGGCCTGTCCCCGCACGGCCGCCCCTCGCCCGTCGCCCCCCGTGCGCGACGGGCGAGGCGCCGGACACCGCCCTCCATGAGTAACCCGTTCACGCGCCGAGTTCTGCATCAGATGACGCACAGGGCCGCCTCAACCGGAGTCCGAGTCCCAGCTGTCGAGCTTCGCCGGATCCAGCACCACGACGACGCCGCGCGCCATGGCGACGAGTCCGAGGTCATGCAGGTCCCGCAGGGTGCGCACCACCGACTCGCGTGACGTGCCCGCGGCTCCGGCGAGCTCCTGCTGGGTCATCGAAACGGCCAGCGCGGTCGGCCCCCGGTCGGCTGCCGCCGTTCCGTGGCGCTCGGCGAACTCCAGGAGTACGTGCGCGATGCGCACCGCCGCGGAGCGGGAGCCCAGGGCTTCACGGTGCCGGTCGGAATGGCGCAGTCTGCCGCTGACCCCGCGCAGCACCGCCAGGGCGAGATCGCCGTGCTCCTGGATCAGTGCGGCGAATCGCGACGCCGGGATGATGACCCCGCGCACCGGGCGCACGGCGGTCACGGTCGCCGAGCGGGCACCCCCGTCCAGGACAGCGAGCTCGCCGACCAGTTCACCCGGCCCGCGGAAGGCCAGCAGGCTGGTGTAGCCGTTGGCGGACTCGGTGGTGATCTTCACGAGCCCCTGCCGCAGGAGGATCGCACGGTCGCCCCGCTCGCCCTGGCGCATCAGAATCTCGCCGCGTGACCAGGCATGGACGACGCCGGCTGCGCCCAGCAGGGCCAGGTGATCCTGGCCGAGCCCCGCGAACCGGCCCGGCGGACGGTCCTCGGCACCGGCCGGCGGTGTGCGCTTCGCCATGTCCCCCTCCCCCCTCGTACGCCCGGGCCCCTGGACCGACCGGGCCCGTGCCGACGGGATGAGGGGGACGCCCTCGCGGGTCAGGGTGCCGCTGTCTCGGCGGAACCCGCCGGGGCCATGGCTCACCGTAGACGAGTCGTTCCGGACGATCTGTGGTCGTAGGCGACCACTGATCGTGCGATGCGTTGGCGGGTCTTCCGGTTGTGCCAGATCGGGGCGGTCGTCGCGGAGACGCGGGGAGACGCGCGGAGGCACGGGTGGACGCGCGGAGACGCGGGTGGACGCGCGGAGACGCGGGGACGGGAAAGGCCCGGTGCGGGTGGCGGTCATCTCGACCACCGACCCGCACCGGGCCTTCGGGCGCGTACGGACTAGGCGCCCGCGGACTCCGTGCCCTCGCCGTCCGTCTTCTCCTCGGCCGGCGCGAGGCCGAGGCGCTCGACGAGCCACTTGTCGAACTCGATCGAGGCGCGCACCCAGCTCACCGTCGAGGAGACGAAGTGCTCCAGGCTGACGCCGGTGCCGATGAGCATCTGCGCCTCACCGATCAGCCGGACGGAGCCCGCCTCGCCCTCCTCGCCCTCGTGGGCGTGGGTGTAGACCTTGGGCCACAGGGTGCGGCGGTTCCAGTCGTCGATGGCGTCCAGGAGGACCGGACGCAGGTCGAGCGCGTGCGGGCGGTCGTAGAACGTACGGACCGAGAAGACCTGCTGCTCGTCCTCGCCCCGGAACATGAAGTACGTCCGGAACTCTTCCCACGGCGCGGCGAGGTCGCCCTCGTCGTCGACGACGTACTTGAGCTCCATCTGGTCGAGGAGCTGCTTGACGAGGTCCTGGTCAGGGACGACGGGGCCCTCCGGTCCTGCCGCCTGCGGTTCGGGCTGGCCCCCGAAATTAGGAATCGAGGACGGATCGATGCTCACCGTTATTTCCCTTCGTGCGGTTGGCGGCCATCCTCTCCCATGGCGGGCGGGGCATGGCAAGCCCGCACGGCCCCTATCCGCCACAAGCTGACACGCCGCGGGTTCGGGGAGGGGCCGGCGGGACCGGTTTTTCAGGCGGCGGGGCCGGCGGCTCACGCGGCCGGCCCGGCGCCTTCATCGGGCTCTACGCGGCCGGCCCCGCCTCCTTCCGGGCTCTACGCGGCCGGGCCGACGATCAGGCCCTCCGCGTCCGCCTCCCCGGCGCGGTCCACCCGTACGGTGTCGCCGTCCCGGATCTCGCCGGAGAGGATCTCCTTGGCGAGCCGGTCGCCGATGGCCGTCTGGATGAGGCGGCGCAGCGGGCGTGCCCCGTACGCCGGATCGTTGCCCTCCCGGGCGAGCCAGGCGAGCGCGTCCGGTGTGACGTCCAGGGTGAGCCGCCGGTCCGCGAGCCGCTTCGCCAGCCGGTCGATCTGGAGCCCGGCGATGTGCGCCAGCTCGTCGCCGGAGAGCGCCGAGAAGACCACCAGGTCGTCCAGCCGGTTGATGAACTCCGGCTTGAAGGAGGCCCGCACCACGTCCAGCACCTGCTGCTTCTTGACCTCGGGCTTGACCAGGGGGTCCATCAGGAACTGGCTGCCGAGGTTGGAGGTGAGGATGAGGATGGTGTTGCGGAAGTCGACCGTGCGGCCCTGGCCGTCGGTGAGCCGGCCGTCGTCGAGGACCTGGAGCAGGATGTCGAAGACCTCGGGGTGGGCCTTCTCCACCTCGTCCAGGAGGACGACGCTGTACGGGCGGCGGCGGACGGCCTCGGTGAGCTGGCCGCCCTCCTCGTAGCCGACGTAACCGGGCGGGGCGCCGACCAGGCGGGCGACGCTGTGCTTCTCGCCGTACTCGCTCATGTCGATGCGGATCATGGCCCGCTCGTCGTCGAAGAGGAAGTCCGCGAGCGCCTTGGCCAGCTCGGTCTTGCCGACACCGGTGGGGCCGAGGAAGAGGAAGGAGCCGGTGGGCCGGTCAGGGTCGGCGATCCCGGCGCGCGTACGGCGTACGGCGTCGGAGACGGCCTGCACGGCCTCGCTCTGCCCGATCAGCCGCTTGCCCAGCTCGCTCTCCATCCGCAGCAGCTTCTGCGTCTCGCCCTCCAGCAGCCGCCCGGCCGGGATGCCGGTCCAGGCACCGACGACGTCCGCGATGTCGTCCGGGCCGACCTCCTCCTTGACCATGGTGTCCTTGGAGGCTTCCTGCTCGGCCTCGGCGGCCTCCTCCAACTCCCGCTCCAGGCCCGGGATCTCGCCGTACAGCAGCTTGGAGGCGGCGTCGAAGTCACCGTCGCGCTGCGCTCGTTCGGCCTGGCCGCGCAGCTCGTCGAGGCGCTCCTTGAGCTCACCGACCCGGTTGAGTCCCTGCTTCTCCTTCTCCCAGCGGGCGTTGAGGCCGCGCAGCTCCTCCTCCTTGTCGGCGAGGTCGCGGCGGAGCTTCTCCAGGCGCTGCTTGGAGGCGGCATCGGACTCGTTCTTCAGCGCCAGCTCCTCCATCCTCAACCGGTCGACGGAGCGCTGGAGTTCGTCGATCTCCAGCGGTGAGGAGTCGATCTCCATACGGAGCCGGGAGGCGGCCTCGTCGACCAGGTCGATGGCCTTGTCGGGGAGGAAGCGGGAGGTGATGTAGCGGTCGGAGAGCGTGGCCGCGGCGACGAGCGCCGAGTCCGCGATCTGGACCTTGTGGTGGGCCTCGTAACGGCCCTTGAGGCCACGGAGGATGGCGATGGTGTCCTCGACGGACGGCTCGGCCACCAGCACCTGCTGGAAGCGGCGCTCCAGGGCCGGGTCCTTCTCGATGCGCTCGCGGTACTCGTCCAGCGTGGTCGCGCCGACCATGCGCAGCTCACCGCGGGCCAGCATCGGCTTGAGCATGTTGCCCGCGTCCATGGCGGAGTCGCCGCCCGCGCCGGCGCCGACGACGGTGTGCAGCTCGTCGATGAAGGTGATGATCTGGCCGTCGCTCTCCTTGATCTCGGAGAGGACGGTCTTGAGGCGCTCCTCGAACTCGCCGCGGTACTTCGCGCCCGCGACCATCGCGCCGAGGTCGAGCGAGACGAGCCGCTTGTTCTTCAGGCTCTCCGGGACGTCGCCCTTGACGATGCGCTGGGCGAGGCCTTCGACGACGGCGGTCTTGCCGACGCCGGGCTCGCCGATGAGCACCGGGTTGTTCTTGGTCCGGCGGGACAGGACCTGCACGACGCGGCGGATCTCCTGGTCACGGCCGATGACCGGATCCAGCTTGCCGTCGCGCGCGGCGGCCGTGAAGTCGGTGCCGAACTTCTCCAGGGCCTTGTACTGGCCCTCCGGATCGGGTGTGGTCACGCGGCGGCCGCCCCTGCTCGTCTCGAATGCGGCCAGCAGCTTCTTCGCACCGGCCCCTTGTCCGTCGAGGATCTCACCGGCGCGCCCGCCCTTCGCGGCGATCCCGATCAGCAGGTGCTCGGTGGAGAGGTACTCGTCGCCCAGCTCCTTGGCCCGCTGCGCCGCGTCCTGGATGACGGCCAGCAGCTCACGGTTGGGCTGCGGCGGGGCAACGGTGGAGCCGGTGACGCTGGGCAGGGAGCCGAGCAGCCGCTCGGTCTCGCCGCGTACGACGGCCTGGTCGGCCTCGACGGCGGCGAGCAGGTCGGTGATGTTCTCGTTGTCCTCGCCGCCCAGCAGCGCGAGCAGCAGGTGTGCGGGGGTGAGGTCGGGGTGCCCGTCCTTCACGGCCCTGTCGGTGGCCGCGTTGATGGCGTCCCGGCTCTTGTTGGTCAGCTCGGCGTCCACGGGTCCTTGCTCCTCCTCGCTGCTGGGGGTTCCTTGATGATTACGACGTACACAAAGTTGAGTCTATTCCACTCAAGGCAAGATTACGGCACACCGGCCCGCCGTTCCGAGTGAACGGGCCGCCGGACCCGCCCGCCACCGCACCGGCACCGCCCCGCGCCTACGCTTCCCCCATGGCAGACGTACGGAACCCCACCCCCGAGTACCTCGCGTTCTGGCGCGAGCGGCACGTGTGCACGCTGACGACGCTCCGCCCGGACGGCACACCGCACGTGGTGCCGGTGGGTGTGACGTACGACCCGGAGGCCGGAGTGGCCCGCGTGATCACCGGCAGGAACACCCGCAAGGTCGCCAACATCCTGGCCGCGGGACCGGAGGGGGCACGGGTCGCCGTCTGCCAGATGCACAAGGCCCGGTGGGCGACGCTGGAGGGCCGCGCGACCATCCGTACGGAGCCGGAGGCCGTCGCGGACGCGGAGAGCCGCTACGCGGAGCGGTACGAGCGCACGCCGAGGGAGAACCCGGAGCGCATCGTGATCGAGATCGCGCTGGACCGGGCGCTCGGCAACGCCTGACACCCGCAACCGCCGACACCTGCCCCGCCCGCCCTTCCCGTACGGGGACAGCACAACGGCGCCACCGTGTTCAGGTCACGGTGGCGCCGCTGTGTGGGGGAAGCGCCTGGAGCGACAGGTGACGACGGGGGAATCGCTCAGGCGCTGCGGGGGGTGGCGGAAAGGGGTTCTGACGCGATCAGCTCGTGGTCCCGCTGATCGAGGTTCACAAAGATCATCCCGTACCTGACGGCGCAGCGGACGGGCTGCGGCGCGCCACGGGGGCGTCGGAGACAGCGATAGGCGCGGACGTCCTCGTCCTCTTCCATCACGACGACGATCGGCTCTCCGAACAGGGTGACCATCAACGAGTCGCCACGGCGGGGGAGGGCCGTGAGCAGATCGATGAAATGCCACCCTGAGCGATAGGCGGTTGCCATCTCGCGCCGGAAGGTGCGGTCGTCCGGCGGCGGGGGGGTCATGCGACCGTGTCAGCCGGAGCGGACCAGCTGATCTCGCCCGGCGCCGACGCCTTGGGGGTCCGCCAGCTGATCTCGTCAGCCGCTGCAGCCTGCACGGACCAGCTGATCTCACCGCCGTTCACCGACGCACCGGCGAACCAGCTGATCTCGTCGGCCTGGGGTGCCGCCGAGCTGCCTGCCGCGCCGCCTGCCACGCCAAAGCCCAGGGCCGCGACAAAAGCGGCGGCAAGCACCGAGCGAAGCATTCGCTTATCCATAGTCGGCTTCGTCCTCACTTGTGGATTCC
Organism: Streptomyces sp. NPDC101178; assembly: GCF_044767965.1. NCBI lineage: Bacteria > Bacillati > Actinomycetota > Actinomycetes > Kitasatosporales > Streptomycetaceae > Streptomyces > Streptomyces sp. NPDC101178. Next base: position 540,732 of record NZ_JBIWOZ010000003.1, on the reverse strand, counting down.
TCTCCCCCGCATCCACGACGATGTCTCAACCGGGTAGGGGAACGCCACCGGGACGATGCATCATGTTCCTGCATGTTCAGGAACCTGGGGGGTGGAGATATGGCCACAAGAGAGACAAAGCCGACACATCCTCATGGCGTCACGGAGCTGTGTGACGAGGGCAAACGGCTTTACGCCAGCGCACTACGATCCGGACGAATCTCTCGTTCGGAAGTCGAACCTGCTCCCTGTCTGATGGATTTCGCGCTCCTGCACCCCGATCCGGACGACACCGCATGGCTCCGGCCCATCGCCCCGTCCGCGGCTCTGGCCCAGCGCCTGCACCCGATCGAGCGGGAGATCCAGGAACGCAGACGACGCTCCGTGGAGTTGGCGGACTCCTTCGAGCCGTTCATGGACATCAGCGCCCAGGATCCTCCCACCACCCACGCCATCACGGTGCTGGAAGGGGGCCACCGGATCAACGCCGCCCTCGATCTCGCCACCGCCGAGTGCCGCACCGAGGTCCTCACCGTCCAGCCCGGCGGGGACCGCGGCGAGGACCGCCTCAGCGAGGGCCTCGAACGCGCCCTGTCCGTGGTGGATCGCGGCGTCGCCATGCGCACTCTCTACCAGCACACCGTGCGGCACAGCCAGGGCACGCTCGCCTACGCGGCCCGCCTGGCCGAGAGCAAGGTGGAGATCCGCACGCTCGAAGAGCTCATCGAGCGATTGATAGTCTTCGACCGGACTGTTGCCTTCATACCCGCGCGCAACGACGACCAGGTCGCCCTGGAACTCCGCCATCCCGGACTGATCGACTATCTGGTCAAGGTCTTCGAACAGCTCTGGAGCCGTGCGTCACCCCTTCTCGGCGAGCTTCAGTACGACCCACCTCCCAAGGGCGTCAGCGGCGTTCAGCGGTCCATCGCGCAACTGCTGGTGGAAGGCCACGTGGACGACTCGATCGCCCGGCGCCTCGGAATGAACGTACGCACCTGCCGCGCCCATGTCGCCAAGCTCTCCGCCACCCTCGGCAGCACCAGCCGGGCACAACTCGGCTATCTGATCGCGCGGTCAGGAATTCTGGAATCGGACTCCTGACCGCGCGAACGATCCCCCCGTGGGAACCCGGGCGTGACCGCGCAATGGGGGAGAGCACAGCCGGCGCCCGGGTTGTGCCGAGGAAGTTCCCGGCTCCCCCGACAGGTCCACACTCCCCGCAGAACCACACGGGCACCACCGTCAACTTGTTGCACTGCATAAAGCAGGGGGATCCCAAATGGCCAGCAGTGAAGACAGATTAGGACATAGCCCACATCAGAACGGTGTGCTGTGCGATCCAGCGCTCCGCCTGTACGAGAAAGCCCTGCGCGCCGGACGAATACCCCGCCCCGACCTCGCCGAAGCCCCCTGCCTGACGGACCTTGCCCTGCTGCATCCCGACCCGTGGGACGACACCTGGATGCGGCCCGTGCCGCCGTCGGCCGCGCTGGCCAACCTCCTGCAACCGGTCTCCCGGGAGATCGACGAGCGCCTGCGCCTCGCGGCCGCGCTGAGCCGGTCCCTGTTCCCGCTGACCGCCGTGGCCCACGACGACCCCAACCTCGCCATCACCGTGCTGGAGGGGGTCCCGGCCATCCAGGCGTCCATCAACGAGGCCACCGCCACCGCAACGGACGAGATCCTCACGGCCCAGCCCGGCAGCGACCGGCCGGCCAGCACCCTGCGGCAAGGGCTGGCCAACGCCAACACCGCCATCCGGCGGGGGGCCAGAATCCGCCACATCTACCAGCATCCGGCCCGCTACAGCGGCTCCATCAGGGACTACCTCTGCCAGGTCCCGGCCCAGCATCTGCAGGTACGCACCACCGAGCTGACCGTCGAACGGCTGATCATCATCGACCGGACGGTGGCCTACATCCCCGCCTCCGCCGACCGCAGCACCGCGCTGCGGATCAGCCATCCGGCCCTGGTCTCCTACCTGATCCAGGTGTACGAGGTCCTCTGGGCCCAGGCCGTACCGCTGGCCGAGAACCACCAGGCGACCGCACCTAACGCCCCGGTCACCGCCGTCCAGCTCAGCATCGCCCGCCTCCTCGCCGAAGGCCATGTGGACGACGTGGTGGCCCGCAAGATGGGCATCAGCGTCCGCACCTGCCGCTCCCACATCGCCAAGCTCATGCAGACCTTGGGCGCCACCAGCCGTACCCATCTCGGCGCGCTGCTCGTCGAGTCGGGCATCGTCGAGGCGACCGCAGCCGAGCAGTCGCCCCGGACGGCTCCGGCACGTCCGGACGACCGGAACTAGCGGGTGTCCTGCCTGTTCGAGCGCGGCCTGGTCCACCCGGACCCGCACGACGAGCGGTGGGGACGCGCCGTACCGGCGTCGGCCGCGCTCACGCGGCTGCTCAGACCGTTCGCGCAGGATGGGCATCGGCGTCCGCACCTGCCGCCCCCACATCGCCAAACTCAGGCACACCCTCGGCGCCACCAGCCGCACCCACCTCGGCGCCCTCCTCGCCCACTCGGGCACCGCCAGGGCCGGCCACGGCGGCACCTGGGGCAGCCGGAGCGCATACGCCGACGGGGCCGGGAAGGCGTCATGAACGCTCTCCCGGCCCCGCCGCACAAGGCGCGCGCAACCGCACAAGACGTGCGCAACGCACAAGGCGTGCGCGCTCCTACTCCCCCGTCGCCCTCTTCGGCTTGGGCCGCCACACCACCAGCGCGCTGGTCTGCTGCACGTCCTGGTACGGCACGAGGTCGCGGCGGTACGAGGCGTGCACCTGGGCCTCGCGCTGCTGCATGGCGACCGCCGCGCCGTCCACCGCCGCCGAGAGCTCGGCGACGCGCTGCTGGAGCGCGGCCACCTGGTTCTCCAGCTCGATGATGCGCTTGATGCCCGCCAGGTTGATGCCCTCGTCCTGCGACAGCTGCTGCACGGTGCGCAGCAGCTCGATGTCACGGGCCGAGTAGCGCCGGCCCCGGCCGGCCGTACGGTCCGGGGAGACCAGGCCGAGACGGTCGTACTGGCGCAGCGTCTGCGGGTGCAGGCCCGAGAGCTGGGCCGCGATCGAGATCACGTACACCGGTGATTCATCGGTCAGCTGGTACGGATTGCGTCGACGGCCGTCCATCTCAAGCTCCCTTCGCGGCCTGGAACAGTTCTGCCCGCGGGTCCTCGTCCGCGGTCGCCTTGCGGTAGGCCTCCAGTGCGTCCCGGCCTTCCTGGCCGAGGTCCGTGGGGACCGCCACCTCCACGGTGACCAGCAGGTCGCCGCGGGTGCCGTCCTTGCGGACCGCGCCCTTGCCCCGGGCGCGCATCGTACGCCCGTTCGGGGTGCCTGCGGGCAGTTTCAGGGTGACCGGTGGTCCGCCGAGGGTGGGGACCTTCACCTCGCCGCCGAGCGTCGCCTCCGGGAAGGTGACGGGCACGGTGACCGTGAGGTTGTCGCCCTTGCGGCCGAAGACCGGGTGGGCGCCGACGTGGACGACGACGTACAGATCGCCGGCCGGTCCGCCGCGCTCGCCCGGGCCGCCCTTGCCGCGCAGCCGGATCCGCTGGCCGTCGGAGACGCCCGCCGGGATCCTGACCTGCATCGTGCGGGCCGACTTGGCCCGGCCGCTGCCGTGGCAGACGTCGCAGGGGTCCTGGGCGATGAGGCCCCGGCCCTTGCAGTCCACGCACGGGTCGGTGAGCGAGAAGCCGCCGCCGGTGCCGCGGGAGACCTGGCCGGTGCCGACGCAGGTCGGGCAGACCCTGGGGGTGCCGTTCTTGTCGCCGGTGCCGGAACACGCCTTGCAGGGCGCCTGGCTGGACATCCGGAGCGGGACCGTGGCCCCGTCGACCGCCTCGGTGAAGCTGAGCGTCACCTCGGACTCGATGTCCTGGCCGCGCCGCGGCTGGACCCGGGTGCCGGTGGAGCCGCGGTTGAACAGCCCGCCGAAGACGTCGCCGAGACCGCCTCCGCCGCCGCCGAACCCGCCGCCCGCACCGCCCTGTCCGCCGCCCGGGGCGCCTCCGCCGAAGAGGTCGCCCAGGTCGAAGTTGAAGTTGCCGCCCGCACCACCGGGGCCGGCGCGGAAGCCACCGTTGCCGAAGAGGGCGCGCGCCTCGTCGTACTCCTTGCGCCGCTTGGTGTCGCCGAGGACGTCGTTCGCCTCGGAGATCTCCTTGAACCGCTCCTCCGCCTTGGCGTCACCCTTGTTGGCGTCCGGGTGGAACTCGCGGGCGAGCTTGCGGTACGCCTTCTTGATCTCGGCGTCGGTGGCGTCCTTGGGGACGCCGAGGACCTTGTAGTAGTCCTTCTCGACGAAGTCCTTCGTGCTCATCGACGTCCCTCCTTCCGGACGATCGGCGCGGGGGGGGGGCCGGGGGGGGGGCCCCCCCCCCCCCCGGGGGGGGCCCCGGGGCGGGGCGGGTGGTGGGGGCAAACCAACACGGGCCCCCCCCACCCCCAGAAAAAGGAGGAATTTAAAT